>NZ_CP040786.1:1200000-2400000 GCF_021922925.1 Clavibacter phaseoli | reverse complement strand
CTAGTCGCGTCGCGCGTTCAGCCGGCCGACCAGATCGGCACGCCGTCGCGGACGACGGCGTGGATCCGGGCCAGGTCGGCCGGCTGCGGCGCGCGCGTCACGTCGAGGACCGTCAGGTCGGCGCGGCCTCCCGGCTCGACGACGCCCGACCCCGCGACGTCGGCACCGAGGAACGCTGCCGGCTCCGTGGTGAGCGACGCGAGGATCGCGTCGACGGACAGGCCCGCGCGCGCCATCGCCTCGAGCTCCGGCGCGGTGTCGCGGTCGGGCATGTAGCCCACGTCCGTGCCGAAGAGCACGCGCCCGCCCGCGGCGACGAAGCCCGCGAGGGCCGCGCGGATCGGGCCGGTGTACGACTCGTCGGGTCGCACGGTCGCGGCGAACATGTGCAGCGTCGGGACCACGCGGATCCCGCGCGCGGCCGCCTCGGCCAGGAGCTCTCGCGTGCCCTCCGTCTCGTCGGGCACGTGCGCGAGGGCGTCGACGCCCGCGTCGATCGCGACCGACGTGCCCCGTCGATCCGAGGGGTGCGCGAGCACGCGGGCACCGCGGCGGTGGGCCTCGGCGACGGCGGCCCGGGCGACCGCGCGCCGCATGGGCTTCACCCGCTCGGGCGTCACGTAGGACCCGGTGAAGAGCTTGACGACGCTCGCCCCGCCGGCGAGCTGACGGCGGACCACCCGGCGGGCTCCGCGTCGGGTCGCCGGCATCGGCAGCATCCATCGCGCGAACCAGGGCACCATCGGGCGCATGTAGAACGGCATTCCGCGCACGGGGCGGACCCCGATGCCCGCCGTCAGCACGCGCGGGCCCCGCAGCTCCCCGGATCCGATGCGGCGGATGATCCCGTTCGTCGTCCGTGGCAGTGACCCGAGGTCGACGACGCCCGTGAAGCCGCGGCTCAGCATCATGTCGTCGATCGCGGCCTGGGCGGCGGCGGGGTCGCGGGCGGCCCTGCTCCAGACGCGCTCGGTGAGGTGCACGTGGCAGTTCCAGAAGCCGGCGGCGACCACGCGACCGGCGAGGTCGAGCTCGGGGACGGAGGCCTCGGCCGAGAGGTCGGCGCCGACGGCGACGATGCGGCCCGCCCGGATGAACACGTCGCGCGGCTCCGTGACGCCGGCGCCCGGGCGCGCCCAGACGCGCGCGCGCCGGAGGAGGAGGTCGCCGCTCACGGCAGCGGCTCGAGGTCGACGTGCACGTCGTCGCCGACCGCGAGCCCGTGGGCGTCGCGGATCGCCCGCTTGACCGGGAGGATCCACGTGCCGTCGCCCTGCGGGAAGACGGACGTGCGCCAGGTCGTGGTGCCGACGCGCACGCGGACGGGCACGGATCCGAACCCGCGGCGCCCTGCCTGTCCCATCTCGCTCAGCATCGGCGCGAGGTCGGCGGGCAGCGACACGAACGTCCAGAGCTCGCGCCGCGCCTCCCAGGCCCAGAGCGGCGCGGTGAAGTCGAGGGGGAGGTCGTCGGTCACCATCCGACCCTAGGGGCGCTCACCATCCGATCCGCTCCGCGACGAGCGTCGCGACCTCGGCCGGGGTGCGGGACGTGGTGTCGATCGCGACGCCGCCGAGGTCCGCGGCGTCGATGATCGCGGCGAGCTCGGGCGCGCGTGCGCGGTGCCACGCGAGGGCCGCGGCGTCGTCGCGGTGACGGGCGTCGAGCCGTGCCCGCACGATGTCGGCGTCGACCGCGAGGCGGACGAGCAGCGGCTCGTGGGATCCGAGCGCGGCGACGTGGCGCGGCAGGTCCCCCGCCCGCTCGACGACGGTCGCGACGACCACCACGCGCGCGCCGGCCTGGCGGTAGTTGCGCGACAGGTCCCCGAGGTTGCGGAGCGCCAGCTCCTGCTGGAACGGATCCGCGGGGTTGGCGGGGTGGAGCAGGCGCACGGCGTCCATGTCGACCAGCGCGTGGGGGACCCCGCGCTCGGCGAGGAGGGCGCCGAGCGCGTGCATCGTGGTGGTCTTGCCCGCGCCGACGGTGCCGGTCAGGATCACGGCGTCGGTCATCGCGGCCGGCCTACGGGCGGGGCTCGTCGACGACGTCGGTGTCGGCCGCCAGCGGGTCGAAGGCGGCCGCGTCGGCGCCCCGCCGGCGGCGCTCGCGGAGCTTCCGGAGGTTCGCGACGGCCAGGTACTCGAAGCCGAGGCCGCCGATCAGGAGCACGGCCGCCTGGATCCACGCGGGCATCCAGCCGTAGCGCCCGGATCCGTCGCCCTGGGAGAGGTCGGGCGACGTCACCAGGATCGAGACGCCGATGGCGAGGAACGCGGCGCCGAGGAGGGCGGCGGCGATCACCTTGGGCATCGTCGGCACCTGCGGCTCGCGCTCCGCCTTCTCCCGGGCGCGGCGGCGGATGAGGATCCGGGCCACGAGCAGCGCGGCGACGACGAGGACCACGAGGACGACGAGGGGCGGCTCCATGCCCCCACGCTAGGGATCGTCGTGCCGCGCGCGGGTCCGCGCCGCGCCCCCAGAACGAGGCGGACCGCCTCAGCAGCCGCCCGTGACCAGGTCGCACTCGAGCTCGTCGGCGGATGCCGCGACGACCTCGAAGGACGCGGCGCCCGCGCGGATGGTGACCGTCGACATGCCGACCCAGCGCGGGTGCGGCTCGGCGGTGGTGCTGGAGATGGCGTGGCGGAGGATCCGGAGCCGGTCGATCGACAGCGTCGCGGTGCGGCGGCGGATGACCTGGTCGCGGCGGGTGAGGATCAGCAGCTCGCGTGGCGAGCAGGCCGCCACCAGGCCGGCGAGGCTCATCGGCCGGAGGCGCTGCAGCGCGCCCATGAGGCCGTCGGCCGTGGGCACGAGCGGTGTACGCGGCCGCGACGAGAGGTAGCGGAGCTGCGGATCCCGCGACGCCAGGTCCCAGTACGCCGCGGCGACGCCGGCCTCGTCCTGCCCGAGGTCGATGCGCGGCGTCGCTCGGGGGGTACTAGTCGGGCAGTTGCGGCGCACCCCGGCGGACTCGCCCGCGAGGGTCATCAGCAGCTCGGTCAGCTCCACGACCACGTCGGCGGAGGCGCCGTTGAACGGGATCCGCAGGCCCTGGCCGTCGGCCGTGTGCACGGTGAGCAGGCCGTCGAGCAGGTCGACGCGGTCGCGCACCGCGACGAGGTCGGCGAAGGGGATGCGCCGGGCCGTGAACGCGGATCCCTGTCGCGAGAGCACCTCCAGGTCGCGGTCGCCGACGACGAGGAGGTGGTCGTACAGGTCCATGGTCGGGTCGGTGTCGCGGCGCGGGATGTCGCGCGGGACCTTGAGCACGAGACGCGCGGCGAACGGGTCGACGCCGTGCGGGCGGTAGAGGCGGGGGATCTCGTCGGCGGTGCGGACGGTGTCGATCCACGGCCCGAAGGCGTCGTGCTCGGCGGTTCTGGCGTGCGGGGTCACCCCGTGAACGTATACCGCGCTCCGGCGACCGCGGCAGGGGGGATGCGACCCCTCTCCGGGGTGGCCGCGGGTGTGCTACGGCAGCGGCCGCGTCAGCCCTCGATCAGGTCGCGCTCGGGCGGCACGGAGGTCCACAGCTCCACGACGCGACGGCCGAGCGCGCGCTCGAGCCCGCCCAGCGCCTTGACGACGAAGATCGTGGTGCGGGCGGGGGATCCGGCCTTGGAGAACCCCCGGTCGACCGCGCGCACCCACGTCTCGGCGGCGATCTTCGCGGTCGAGTAGTTCGCGCCGCCGGGGTAGGGGCGCTGCACGGCCGTGGAGGAGACGATCGCGAGCCGGCCCGCGTCGGACGCCTGCAGGTCGGCGTCGAACGCGCGCGTGGTGTTGCGCAGCGTGGTGACGAGCCGCTCGTGCAGGAAGTCCCAGTCGTCGTCGGTCTGGCCCTCGAGGCCGTTGCCGCCGCGCCAGCCGCCGACCAGGTGGATCAGCCCGTCGACGCCGCCGAGGTCGGCCCGGACCCGCGCGGCCAGCTCCACGACGGCCGCGTGGTCGGCGAGGTCGCACACCTCGCGCCGGGACGCGTCGACGTCGTCAAGCCGCCCGGCGTCCGTGCCGACGGCGACGACGCGCGCGCCCGCCGCCGTCAGCTCGGCGCAGACCGCCCGGCCGGCGACGCTCGACGCGCCGGCGACCACGACCACGCGGCCGTCGACGCTCACGCGGCCTGCCCGGTGATCCCGGCGGTGGATCCGATGACGTCGCGCATCTTCTTCTCCAGCGCCTCGAAGAACATGCTGAGCGGGAACTCGTCGTCGAGCACGAGGTCGGTGAGGCCCTTCGGCGGCCCGTCGAGCGGCAGCGCGTCCGGCCCCTTCGCCCAGGTGGACGCGGGGTGCGGCGTGACCGTCTCGGTGACCATCGCGTACGCGGCCAGCCAGTGCGCGGTCTTCGGCCGGTCGATGGAGCGCCAGTAGAGGTCGTTCACCCGGTCGGCGAGCGCCACGACCACGTCGGCGACGTCGTCCCAGTCGATCGTGAGGCGCGTGTCGGTCCAGTGCAGCACGTGGTGCTGGTGCAGCCACGCGAACAGCAGCTGGCCGCCGAGGCCGTCGTAGTTGCGGACGCGGGATCCGGTGATGGCGAAGCGGAAGATGCGGTCGAAGATCACGGCGTGCTGCACCATCCCGGCGCGCTCGAGGAGCGCGTCGTCGGCGGGGGTGCGCTCGGCGGGATCCACCGCGGCGAGCCGGCGCTGGATCGCGACGGCCTCGCGGAACGCGGTGAGGTCGCAGCGCAGCTCCTCGATCGAGTAGAGGAAGAACGGCATCCGCTGCTTGATCATGAACGGGTCGAACGGCAGGTCGCCGCGCATGTGCGTGCGGTCGTGGATGAGGTCCCACATCACGAAGGTCTCCTCCGCGAGCCGCTGGTCCTCCAGCAGGCGCCGCGCGTCCTCCGGCAGCTCGAGCTTCGTGACCTCGGCGGCGTGGCGCACCACGCGCCGGAACCGCGCGGCCTCGCGGTCGGCGAAGATCGCGCCCCACGTGAAGGTCGGGATCTCGCGCATCGCGACGGTCTCGGGGAACAGCACCGCGGAGTTGGTGTCGTAGCCGGGCGTGAAGTCGACGAAGCGGATCGGGACGAACAGCGCGTTGCCGTAGTCGCCCGCCTCCAGCTCGGCGACGAACTCCGGCCAGACGACCTCGATGAGCACGGCCTCGACCAGCCTGCTGGAGCTGCCGTTCTGCGTGGTCATCGGGAAGACGACGAGGTGCCGGATCCCGTCCACGCGGTCGCGCTGCGGCTGGAACGCGTTCAGGGAGTCGAGGAAGTCGGGGACGCCGAGGCCCGCGTCGACCCAGCGCGCGAAGTCCACGTCGAGCGCGGCGAGGTACGCGGCGTCATGCGGGAAGAGCGGTGCGAGCGCGCGGACGGCGTCGCGGATCACCGCGACGAGGCGGGTCGCCTCCGCGTGCTGCGCGGCGTCGGGGACCGATCCGTCCTTCGCCTGCATCGGCTGGAGGGCGACGGCGGCGTCCTTGAGGGCGAGCCAGGCGGGGGAGGAGGCGACGCGCGCGACGTCCTCGACGACCTCGGGCTCGCCGATGACGGCTGCGGGGGCTGCGGCGCTGGACATGGATCGACCTCCGATCGTGCGGGTGCGTGCGGTCCCTCCACCGTAACGGCGGGTTCGGCGCCAGATCGTGTCCCGCGTGCGGGATCCGCGCGTGGATCCGGGCGCCCACGCAGCATGCGTGCGCGAGCGGTGCGGGCTACGCCTCGTCGTCGTCCGGCACGGGCGTCGTCGTCCCCGTCTCGTGGTCGCGGCGGAGGATCGCGTAGCCGACGGATGCACGCGGCTCGGCGCCCGCGACGGGCCAGCCGTCGCGGTAGTGCGCCTCCTTCACGAAGCCCGCGCGGACGAGCACCCGGCGCATCGCCCGGTTGTCGTCGCGCGTCTGCGCCTCGAGCCGGGTGACGTGCGTGTGGGCGCCGAAGACGTGCGCGGTCAGCGCGCGCACCACGGGCACGCCGAGCCCCCGGGCGCGCGACGCCTCGGCGAGGCGCAGGTCGAACAGCACGCCCGGATCCTCGAGGTCGTCGAGCACGACGAGGCCAACGCGGCCGTGCCCCTCCGCGTCGATCCAGAGCGCCTCGTGCTCGGGCCCCGCGAAGTCGCCGTCCGCGATGCGGGCGTCGACGTCGGCCGCGGTCGGCCGGGGGCGCATGTGGAAGGGGAACGCGTTCGAGGTGAGGAACGCGCGGAGGTCGTCCGCGTCGGCGTGCGGGTCCACCGGCACCAGCGTGACGCGCGGATCCGCGCTCACCACGGCGCGCCGCACAGGTCGAGCTCGCCGTCGACGGGCGCGGGCAGGCGGCCGGGGCGGATCCGCGTCGGCTGGTAGTCGAGCACGACCCGCGCGCCGCCCTGCCGCATCCACGTCGTGCCGGCGAACGGCCGGAAGCCGACCTGGGCGTAGTAGCCGTCCATGCGCGGCGCGCAGATCAGCTGCGTGAGGTCGGGGTCGTGCGCGTCGACGGCCGCGATGGCCCGGTCGAGCGCCGCGCGACCGTAGCCCCGCCCGCGCACCGACGGGTGGCTCGCGACGCCGCCGATCCCGGCGAGCCGGACGGGCCGACCGTCGAGCAGGCCGTCGCGGTGCACGACCACGACCATGGCGGCCACGCCGCCGTCGGGGCCGCGCGCGATCACGGTCTCGTCGGCGTCGGACCAGGTCATGCGGCTCGCGGGGTCGTCCGGCGGGAGCGCGAAGGCCAGGTCGCCGAGCGCGGCGGTGGCGGCCCGATCGGCGGGGGAGAGGTCGGAGGAGGCGTGCAGCTCGGTGATCATCCGGGTCCTCGGGGTCGGGCGGGCCGCGTCGCCCGCGGCCCCCATCCTCCACGGGCGCGGGTGAACAGCGGGTGAACCCGCCGGTCCCCCGTAGAGGGGACCCGCGAGCAGGGCGCATGCTCATCGCCGTGGATCCCTTCATTCTCCTCGTGCTCGTCGTCATCACGGCGCTCGCCTTCGACTTCACCAACGGCTTCCATGACACCGCGAACGCCATGGCGACCTCCATCGCCACCGGCGCGCTGAAGCCGAAGGTCGCCGTCACGCTCTCCGCCGTGCTCAACCTGGTCGGCGCGTTCCTCAGCATCGAGGTCGCGCTCACGGTCACGAACGCGGTCGTGAAGATCCAGGACAAGTCCGGCGCCCCCGACCCGGCGCTGCTGCAGGGCGGCGGATCCGCGCTGCTGCTGATCGTGCTCGCCGGCCTCATCGGCGGCATCGTCTGGAACCTGCTCACCTGGCTGCTCGGCCTCCCGTCGAGCTCCTCGCACGCGCTGTTCGGCGGCCTCATCGGCTCGACGCTCGCGGGTCTCGGGGTGAACGGCGTGAACTGGGCGGGCGACGGATCCAAGCTCGACGGCGTCGTGGGCAAGGTGATCCTGCCGGCGCTCATGTCGCCGATCCTCGCCGGGGCGGTGGCCGCCGTCGGCACCTGGCTGGTGTTCCGGATCATCGGCAACCTCGCCGGGCGCGGGCTCGACCGCACGTTCCGCATCGGCCAGATCGGCAGCGCCTCGCTGGTCTCGCTCGCGCACGGCACGAACGACGCGCAGAAGACCATGGGCGTCATCACGCTCGCGCTCATCGCGGCGGGCGGCTGGACGGACACGGAGTCGGTGCCGTTCTGGGTCAAGATCAGCTGCGCGCTCGCCATCTCGCTCGGCACCTACATCGGCGGCTGGCGCATCATCCGCACGGTCGGCAAGGGCCTCGTCGAGATCGACACGCACCAGGGCATGGCCGCCGAGAGCTCGTCGGCCGCGGTCATCCTCGCCTCCAGCCACCTCGGCTTCGCGCTCTCCACCACGCACGTGGCCACCGGATCCATCCTCGGCTCCGGCGTCGGCCGGCCCGGCGCGCAGGTGCGCTGGCGCGTGGCGCTGCGCATGGTCGTCGCGTGGATCATCACCCTCCCGGCGGCGGCCCTGGTCGGCGCGGTCATGTGGTGGCTCGGCCACCTCATCGGCGGGGCGGCGGGCGGCATCGCCATGACGCTCGTGCTCGTCGCCGTCGCGATCACCGTCTACGTCCGCTCGCGCAAGGACGACGTCGGCGCGCACAACGTGAACGACGAGTGGTCCGACGAGAAGGCCGCCCGCCCCGCCCCCCAGCCCGCCGACGCCTGAAGGATCCCGCCATGCTCCCCCTCTTCCTCTCCGCGGTCGGCCAGGTCGCCCTCGTCGCCCTCGTCCTCGGCGCGGGCCTGCCCGCCCTCTTCGCCCTCGGGGTGCGGTCCTTCGCGCTCGCCAGCCCCGACACCAGCGGCCGCGTCGCCGGATCCGACAGCTCGCCCCGCACGCCGCCCGTCGTCCTGCAGGCGGCCGGCGTCCTCTGCTTCGCGGTCGTGGTCCTCGCCGTGGTCGCCGGGCTCACGCTCATCATCGCGACGGGCCTCGGCCAGACCGTGAGCTTCGAGCACGTCATCCCGACCTTCACCTCGAAGGCCTGACCGTGACCGGCAGCGCACCCGAGGACGGCGTGCCCGGCGACGGAACGACCGGAGTCGTCGTCCCCGCCCGCCCCGACCGCGGCATCGTCCAGCGCGTCGTCGGCTGGCTGCGGGCGGGCTACCCGTCCGGCGTGCCGGACCAGGACTACGTGCCGCTGCTCGGGATCCTGCGCCGCAGCCTCACCCCCGAGGAGCTCGAGCAGGTGGTCGACCAGCTCGTCGACGACGCGGTCCAGGCGCACGCGGCGGGCGAGGAGGTCAGCCGGAGCCGGCTCCGCGAGCGCGTCGAGGAGCTGCTGCTCGGCCCCGCGATGCCCGACGACCTGGTGCGCGTCTCGGCCCGGCTGGCGGCGGCGGGCTGGCCGCTCGGATCCCCCGACGACCTGCACGCGCCCGACGCCGCCGACGCGCGCGCGACCGAGCGCACGGGCCTCGTCTCCCGCATCGTCACGTGGCTGCGCGCGGGCTACCCCGCCGGTCTCCCCGAGCAGGACTTCGTGCCGCTGCTCGCGCTGCTCCGGCGCCGCCTCAGCGACGAGGAGGTGCAGGAGGTGAGCGCCCGGCTCGCGTCCGAGGGAGGGCTGCCGGCCAGCCGGCTCGACGTCGCCTCCGCCATCGCGGGCGTCACCTCCGAGATGCCGTCGGACGAGGACATCGAGCGCGTGCGGGCGTACCTCGAGGCGCACGGCTGGCCGGAGGGCTTCCGCATCTGACCCGGGCAGGGGCGCCGCACTTGCACTGAGTGCCCGATGGTGCAAACATGCACTCCATGACGATGAGTGCAACGGGACTTCGCGAGCGTCGCCGGGTGGAGACCTCGGCGAAGCTCACGACGCTCGCCCGACGCCTCACCGCCGAGCACGGGCTCGCCGGCTTCACCGTCGAGGAGGTCTGCGAGCAGGCCGGCGTCTCCCGCCGCACCTTTTTCAACTACTTCGCCTCCAAGGAGGACGCGCTCTTCGGGCGCTCCGCCCGCGTCGACACCCAGGACCTCGAGGACGCGTTCGTCGCGGCCGGCGACCCGCGGGATCCGGCGCTCTCGCCGACGCTCCTCGACGACCTCGCGGAGCTGTGCCTCGAGCGCTGGGCCCGCCTCGACACCGACGGCACCTCCATGCAGGACATGCACGCGGCCTTCCGGCGCGAGCCCGGCCTCCTCGTGCGCGCCCTCGAGGCGGCCATCGAGGACGAGGCGAAGGACGTGCTCCTCGTCGAGCGCCGCGAGGGGCTGCCGGCCGGCGACCTCCGCGCGGCCGTCGTCGTCCAGACCATGGGCGCCCTCGGCCGGGCGAGCGCGCGCGAGTTCCTCGTCCCCGGCAACGCCGACCCCATCGAGCTCATCCTGCGGCGGCGCCTCGACGCCCTCCGCGAGATCGCGCATCCCCCCACCACCGTGACCACCCGCCAGCACGAACGGACCCCATGACCGCCACCGCCCCCGCGCCCCTCCTGCTCACGCAGCGGCGCATCTGGATCATCTTCTCGGCCCTCATCGCCGGCATGCTCCTGTCCAGCCTCGACCAGACCATCGTCTCCACCGCGATGCCGACCATCGTCGGCGAGCTCGGCGGCGTCGACCACCAGGTCTGGATCACCACGGCCTACCTGCTCGCCACCACGATCGTCATGCCCATCTACGGCAAGTTCGGCGACGTGCTCGGTCGACGGAACCTGTTCCTCGCGGCCATCGCGATCTTCACGCTCGCCTCCGTCGGCTGCGCGTTCGCGGGCGACTTCTGGTCGTTCGTGGTCTTCCGCGCGGCGCAGGGCCTCGGTGGGGGCGGGCTCATGATCCTGTCGCAGTCGATCATCGCGGACATCGTGCCGGCCAACCAGCGCGGCAAGTACCTCGGCCCGCTCGGCGGCATCTTCGGCCTCTCGGCCGTCGGCGGCCCGCTCCTCGGCGGGTTCTTCGTCGACCACCTCACCTGGCAGTGGGCGTTCTACATCAACATCCCCATCGGGATCGCGGCGTTCGTGGTGGCGTTCATCACGCTCACGCTGCCGAGCAAGAAGGCGACCAAGCGGATCGACGTGGCCGGCGTCGTGCTGCTCTCGATCGCCACGACGTGCCTCATCTTCTTCACCGACTTCGGCGGCGACAAGGCGTACGGCTGGGGTTCGCTCCTCACCTGGGCCTGGGGCCTCGGGCTCGTGGTCGCGGCCTCGCTGTTCGTGTTCACGGAGTCGCGGGCGGACGACCCGGTGATCCCGCTGAGCCTCTTCCGGAACCCCGTGTTCGTGAACGCGACCGCCATCGGCCTCGCGCTCGGCATCGGGATGTTCGCGGCCATCGGCTTCGTGCCGACGTTCCTGCAGATGTCCACCGGCACCTCCGCCGCGGTCTCGGGGCTCCTGCTCCTGCCGATGATGGTCGGCCTCATCGGCATGTCGATCACGTCGGGCATCCTCATCAGCCGCACCGGCAGGTACCGGATCTTCCCCATCGTCGGGACGCTCCTCACCATGCTCGCGCTCGTGCTGATGACCTCGCTCACCGCCGAGACCCCCGTCTGGCTGATCTGCGTCTTCCTGTTCGTCTTCGGGCTGGGGCTCGGCCTGATCATGCAGGTGGTGGTGCTCGTGGTGCAGAACGCGGTGCCCGCCGCGCAGATCGGCACCGCGACCAGCACGAACAACTACTTCCGCGAGGTGGGCGCCGCGCTCGGCACGGCCGTGTTCGGCACGCTGTTCACGACGCGCCTCACCGAGAACCTCACGACCGTCTTCGCCGGGGCGGGCGCGGCGCCGGGCGACGCGGCGGCCTCGGCCAGCAGCATCGACCCGCAGACGCTGAACGCGCTGCCGGACGCGGTGCGCGACGGGATCGTGGACGCGTACGCCGACGCGCTGGCGCCCGTGTTCTGGTACCTCGTGCCGTTCATCGCGATCGCGTTCGTGCTCTCGCTCGTGCTCAAGCAGATCCCGCTGTCGGACGTCGCCGGGCTCGTCGCCCGCGGCGAGGCGGTGGGCGGCGAGGAGGCCGAGCGGCTCGAGGCGGAGCAGCGCGCGGGCGTCCGCGCCGGTGCGCGTCCCGCGGAGGCGACCGGACCGGATGCGGCCGACGACGCGTCGCGGATCGCGGTGCCGTCGAGCGACGCGCGGGACGGATCCGGCAGCTGATCCGGGCATCCCACCGCCGCACGATCCGTTGACACGGCCGGCCCCGGCTGGTCGGATCGCGGGAGGGCCGCCGTCTCCGCGCGGAGGCGGCGGCCCTCCCGCGTCGGCCGGCCGGCTGCGGGTCCCGTCGGTCGCACACCATCGGAGGTCGCCGTGAGCGAGCCCATCGTCATCACCCGCACGTTCTCGGCCCCGCGCGAGCGCGTCTTCGACGCGTGGACCACGCCGGCCGACTTCTCCGCCTGGTTCGGCACCGCCGCGGTCGACGTGCCGCTCGACACCCTGCGCATGGACGTGCGGGTCGGCGGCGCGTGGAGCGCGGTGATGCGCCTTCCCGACGGGAACGCCATCGACTGGGCGGGGGAGTACGTCGAGCTCGACCGGCCGTCGCGCATCGCGATGACCATGACCGACCGGCCCGACCAGCCCGCGGGCGAGCCGCTCACGGTCGACCTCGAGGAGGTCGCGGGCGGAGCCACGCGCATGACCATGACGCAGCGCGCCGGCGAGTTCACGCCCGAGCAGCGCGAGCGGACGATCCAGGGCTGGAGCGCCTTCTTCGACGTGATGGACGGGCTGGTCGCGCCGAGCGCCTGACGCGTCAGTGGCGCCGCGGCCGCCGCACCATGCCGACCGCGGTGATCCCCGCCGCGCCGAGCGCGAACGCGAGGACCGCCAGGAACGGCAGCTCGTCGGCGGACATGCCCGTCGCCGCGAGCGTGTCGCCCCGCGCCGCGGAGGCGTCGGCGGCGGCCAGCTCGGCGGGCGAGCCCGGGAGCGCGGCGGGGTCGGACGCCCCGGGCGAGGTCGTGCCCGGATCCACCGCGGCGGCCCCCGTGAGGCAGCGGCGCACCTCGCCCGCGTCGTAGAACAGCGAGCCGGGCGCGACGGGCGTGCAGCCCGCGCGGAACGGGATCGCCTCCTCGTCGTCGAGCATGCGCACGATGGCGCGGCCCCTCGCGTCCCGGTAGACGTCCCACTGCACGTTCGCGGCCATGGGCGTGACGGTCTCGCCGCGCCAGTCGTTCGTCGCGTAGGAGTACGGCCGCTCGGGGGTGACCTGCTGCGTCGAGCCCGGCAGGCCGATCAGCGCCGCGAACGGGATGATCGTCTCGGCGTGCGCGAAGCGGAAGGTCGCGGCCGTGGAGGACCCGGCGAGCCGCGCGTCCATCGAGTCGAGGAAGTCGTCGAGCAGGGGCGTCGCCATCCGGTACGTGATGTCGCTGCCCTGGAACGCCGGGCCCTTGGAGTAGAAGTCCTCGGCGTCGAGCAGGTACGCGAACCACTCGGCGTCGGCGCCTTCGAGGTACCGGTCGAAGTCGACCTGGACCTCCTCCGTCATGTCGGGCGCGATGATGTACAGGTTGTAGAGCATCATCGCGGCGTCGACCTCGTCGTCGACCGTGGTCTTCCCGTCGCCGCCGTCGACGAAGTGGTAGTCGCCCGCGGCGAGGCGGTCGACGAACGCCGGCGTGTAGAGGCGCTCGAGCAGGTGGCGCGCGGCCTCGTGGCTGCGCGGCTGGTCGGTGATCGCGTCGACGGCGGCCGTCACGGCGGGGCCGTCCTCGTAGGCCTGGTAGTCGGCGTTCGCGTCGGACTTGTGGAAGTAGAGCGTGTCGGGGTCCTTCGCGATGTCCTTCGGCAGGTGCGAGGCGAGGAGCGGATCCGCCGTCCTCAGCCCCTCCGCGAACGCCTTCCCCGAGGCCGTGGCGCGCGCCTCGCCGGAGCTCTCGAGCGCGACGGTGTCGGATCCCGCGTCGATCCCCGCGAAGAGCGACGGCAGCCGCTCCACGACGCGCGCGCCGATGCCGCGGTGCTGGTCGGCGCCCTGGCCGGTGAGGTTGCCGTAGCCCAGCTTCCGGTTCGCGGCGGTGAGCTTCGCGACCTCCGGGCCGAGCGTCGCGCCGAGCGACGTGAGCGCGCCCTCGGAGCGCGCCCGCTCCCACACCTGCGTGGTGAGCGAGTCGTACTTGAAGCTCGACAGGGCGCGGGATCCGTGGCGCGCCACCGACTCCGTGTACACGGGCGCGAAGCCGGCGGGCGCGGGCGCGAGGTCGGCCGCGGTGCCCCGCGGCGCGTAGGGGGTCTTGCTGCTGTAGTACGGGCGGTCGGCGGTGCCGGTGCCGGTCCCGGTGCCCGTGCCGGAGGCGGCGAGCGCCGGGAGGGCGGATCCGCCGGCGATCCCGAGGGCCAGCGCGAGCGCGACGGAGGCGGACAGGCGGCGGCGGGTGCGGAGGCGCATGGGTTCCTGGCGGAGCGGGCGCGGCGCGGGAGGAGCGCGGCGGCGGTGCGGGTCGGTCGCGGGCGCGACGGGGCCGAACCTAGGCGGATCGCGTGACGCGGCGGTGTCCCGGCGCTGAACGGCCGGTGCGGCGGGCGTCGGCCGTGCCCGCGCGCCGCCCGTAGGGTGGGAGGACGCGCGCGAGGGGAGTCGGATGATCGGGGTTCTGACCGGCTTCGCCATCATCGGCTTCATCATCGCCGTGGGCTACGGCGTCGGCCGCTCCGGGATCGCGGGGCCGGGCGCTCAGCACTCCCTCAACCGGGTCGCGTTCTTCGTCGCGACGCCCGCGCTGCTCTTCACGGTGCTCGCGAAGGCCGACCTGCACGTCGTGTTCTCGTCGTTCCTGCTGGCGTCGGCGAGCGCGGTGGCCGTCGCGGCGATCCTCTACCTGATCGTGGCGCGGATCCTCTTCCGCCGGCCGGTCGCGGAGACGACCATCGGCGCGGCCTCGGCCAGCTACGTCAACGCGAACAACATCGGCCTGCCGGTGGCGATCTACGTGCTCGGCGACGCGCAGCTCGTCGCGCCCGTGCTGCTGCTCCAGCTGCTGGTGCTCGCGCCGACGACGCTCACGGTCCTCGACATCTCGAGCCGCGGGTCCGCGTCGGTGGTCGGGATCCTCACGCAGCCGCTGCGGAACCCCATGATCATCGCGTCGATGCTCGGCATCGTCATCGCGATCACCGGGCTGCAGGTGCCCGACGCGGTCTACGAGCCGTTCCGGCTGATCGGCGGCGCGGCGATCCCCATCGTCCTGATGGCGTTCGGCATGTCGCTCGTGGGGCGGAAGCCGCTCGCGCCCGGTTCCGGCCGCGGCGAGATCATCGTCGCCTCGGTCATCAAGACGGTGGTCATGCCGCTCGCCGCGTTCCTGCTCGCCCGGTTCGCGTTCCACCTGGACGCGCCGCAGACGTTCGCGGCGACCGTCATCGCGGGACTGCCGACGGCGCAGAACATCTTCAACTTCGCGTCGCGCTACGAGCGCGGCGTAGTGCTCGCGCGCGACACCGTGCTGATCACGACGGTGGCGTCGATCCCGGTGCTGCTGGTGATCGCGGCGCTGCTCGCGCCCGGGACCTAGCCGCCGGGGCCTTCGCGGCCGGCGCGCTCACGGCCGGCGCGCTCGCGGCGACGGGTCAGCGGCGTCCGGCGGCCCCGCGCTGGGCGGCGCGCTTCTGCGAGCGCTTGGCGAGCTGGGCCTTGCCCTTGGCCATGGCGGCCTTGCCCTGGCGGCTGCGCAGGAACTTGCGGATCACGGGGACGGCGACGAACAGGAAGCGGATCAGCGGCATGGTTCTCCTCGGGGGATCTGCGCGGATCGGCGGACCTGCACCTCTCGACCCTGCCAGGTCCGGGCGCGCGCGACCGGGATCGGGGCGGATGCGGCGGGGAACGGCCAGGGGCGGCGCGCCGGGCCGTGGCGGCCGTGGTGGTCAGCGCCCGTCGTGGAGCCGCTCCGCCGCCCGCGCGACCAGCGGCCCGCGGCTGCGCCGGGCGTCGTCCATGGCGCGCGCCACCTGCGTCGGATCCGCGTCGGGGCGCGACGGGTGCCCCGCGTCGAACGGCGGCTGCGGGTCGTACTCCAGGGTGAGCTGGATCGCGCGGGCCTCGGCGTCGCCCGCGATCTCCGCGGCGAGCACGAGCGCCGCGTCGATGCCGCTCGTGACGCCGCCGCCCGTGATCAGGCGACCGTCGCGGACGACGCGCTCGGCCACGGGGATCGCGCCCAGCCGCTCGAGCAGCGGATGCGAGGCCCAGTGGGTCGTGGCGCGGCGCCCGCGGAGCAGGCCCGCGGCGCCGAGCGCGAAGGCCCCCGTGCAGACGCCGAGCACGTGCCGCGCGCCGGCCGCCTGGCGCTCGATGAAGGCCAGGGCCGCGGGATCCGCCATGAGCTCGAACGCCCCGCGGCCGCCCGGCACGAGGAGCGCGTCGGCCTGCGGGGCGTCGGCGAACGAGGTCGTCGGCAGGAGCGCGAAGCCGCTGTCGGTCGGGACCGGCTCGACCCGGTGCCACGCGAGGTCCACCACCGCGCCGGGCAGGCGGGACAGCACCTGCAGGGGGCCGGTGAGGTCGAGCTGGGTCACGTGCGGGAAGACGAGCGAGACGATGCGCAGCGGTGCGGTCATCCGCCCATGATCCCCGGTACCGTGGCTGATCCGTCGCGGATCCACGCGACCTCGGCGCGCAGCAGCTCCGCGCCGGGGCCCACGGGCGCGTAGCCGAGCGCGAGGGACGCGCGCGTGTCGAGGACGATCGGGTGCGCGGCCGCCCACGGGTGCGCGCCGCCCGCGACGCCCGGCTCGAGCGGCACGATGCGCCCGCCCCAGCCGAGCTCGTCGGCGATCACGGCGACGAGCTCGGCGGCCGTGAGGGGATCCGGGTCGGCGGAGTGGAGGATCCGCGCGCCCGGGACGTCGGCGACCCACGCGATGAGCGCCGCCGCGTTCGCCGCCGCCGTGAGGTGGTCGACGGACGCGCCGCGGTCGGCGAGCTCGATCGTCTCCTCGCCCGCGAGCATCCGCTCGACGATGCCGCGCGTGCGGGCGTTCCGCGCCCACCGGCCGTGCACCTTGGAGGGGCGGATCACCGTGACCGGCAGCCCGCTGTCGAGGGCCGCGCGCTCCACGGCGACCTTGGAGGGCGCGTAGCCCTCGCGCGTGAAGGGGTCGGTGCCGGGCGCGGCGGGCGCGAGCGTCGGGCCGTCCTCGGGGATCGGGACGGGGAACCGGGGCGGCTCGTCGCCGTTGACGTGCCGGCCCGCGTCGTCGACGTGCACGGCGCGCGAGGACGCGACGACGACGGATCCGCTCGCCCGCATCGCCGGGAGGAGCGCCTCGA
The DNA here is from genome assembly GCF_021922925.1 of Clavibacter phaseoli. Lineage (NCBI taxonomy): Bacteria > Bacillati > Actinomycetota > Actinomycetes > Micrococcales > Microbacteriaceae > Clavibacter > Clavibacter phaseoli. The sequence goes on along the minus strand of NZ_CP040786.1, from coordinate 2,383,329 downwards.
CGTCGGCGGCGGTGAACGCGACGAGGTCGACGAGGAGGTCGACGCCGTCGCCGACGAGGCGTGCGATCCCGGAGGCGTCGGACCGGTCGAGCGCGTGGAACCGGACCCCGAGGTCCCGGAGCTCGCCGGGCATGATGCGCGGGTCGCGGCCGGTCACGTCGACCGACCAGCCGTCGCGCGCCAGGCGCCCGGCCGTCGCGCCGCCGATCGCGCCCGTGCCGCCCAGGATGAGGGCGCGGCGCACGGAAGAGGAGGACGGCATGGTCGTCGAGCCTAGGGGAGGCGCGGTGGACGGGCAGCGGATGCCGCGTGACGCGAGTGGTGGAGAGCTCCGGAAATCGAACCAGACGAGGCACCCCGATAGGTGCGCTCCCCGAACGGATGACAACCTAGCCGATCCGGCCGGGTCCGCGCACGCCGGCCGTCGCGCTCGGGACGTCGGCGTCCGGGCGCGGGTGGGGAGGGAGCGTCAGCCGTCGGCGAGGCGCACCCGGACGGGTCCGCCCTCGTCCTCGAACACGAGCGTCGTGCCGAGCGGGTACGCGTCCCGCAGCTCCTGCGGCGATTCGGACGCCACGACCACGAGGACGCGCGCGAACACGGATCCGGCGCCGCACTCGGTGGGCCCGTCCACCGACCCGTCCGGGTTCGAGGCGCCCACGGTGAGGCACGCGCCGGAGGGCACGCCGGGCGCGGGGACCGACCAGGCGGAGGGGGCGGACGTGGCCGGCGGCGCGTCGGACCCGGCCGCGGGCACCCGCGCCACCGTGAGCCCGTGGAAGTCGGCGACGGCGGTGCCCGGGACCACGGATCCCGTGTCGACCGAGAGGTAGGTCGCGTTGTCGGGCGCCGGCAGCAGGTCGAGGGCGAGGACCGCGAGCGTGCCGCGGTCGGCGTCGAGGGACCAGGCGGTGATCCCCGCGGAGGCCACCGCGACCGCGACCAGGGAGCCGGCCCATAGCAGCGCGATCCGCTGGCGGGGGCGCGGGCGCCGGTTTGCGCGCGGCGGGTCGCCGAGCGCGGGGGACGCGGCGCGATCCGGGATGGGCGCTGCGCGGTCCCGCGCGGAGTCGGGCGCCGGCCCGGGCATCGCCGCTGAGCCCGCCTCGCCCTCACCCCGCCCCTCGAGCTCGCGCAACCGGGCGAGCGCCGCGGCGTCCGCGGGGTCGCGGCCCGGTCCGAACACGCGGCGCCGCAGCTCCGCGATCTCGGCGCGCCGCTCGTCGTCCATGCCGCATGGTGTCACGCCGACCCGGCGCCGGGGCGACCGCCTGTCCGCGCGGCGACGCAGGCCGCTCACCGGCACCGGTCGCGCGGCCGACGCGGGCGATCCCGCTCAGCAGGCCGCGTACGCGTACCCGTCCCCGCTCGCGGGCACCAGGTCGCGGTCGCGCACGATGGCGCGGGGCGCGGGATCCAGCGCCAGGATCCGCGCGCACGCCACCTCGGTCGTCTCGAGCAGGTCGTCGGCGTACTCGACGTCGAGCACGTGCGGCCCGTAGACCGCGGTGTAGTCGGCGCACTCGGACCAGCGGTCGCACTCCTCGGCGATCGCGAAGTCGAAGCCGGCCTCGTCGCGCCCGCGCGAGCCGATGTCGGTGGTGTTCTTCTGCGCGACCGCCAGGCCCCGGCCGTGCCCGTGATCCACGAGCAGGGTCGCGAGGGCCAGTGCGTCGTCCGCGTCGAGGGCGCCCTCGGACCTGTTCCACGAGTCGAGGTTGTCGAACTCGACGGCCTGGAAGCCGGCGTCGGCGCAGCGGTCGACCGTGGCCGCCTGCCGGGCCGCGATCGCGGCGCGCTTGGGCGCGGTCGAGGTGTCGAGGACGAACTCGTCGTCCCAGTCCGGATCCACCAGCGGGCCGTCGTCGCCCTGCACCAGCAGGTCGTCGGGCCAGGTCTCGCCCGGCTGGGTCTGGAAGCCGTTGACGTAGCAGACGCCGTACGCGCCCGCGGCGGGCTCGTCCGTGCTGTCGCGCACGACGATCCCGACCCCGGCCGGCACCGCCGAGGCGCCGCCGAGCTGGTAGTCGAAGCCCGTGCCGACGGGCGGCAGGGTGACGGCGGCCCTCGCGTCGGAGGCCAGCACGCCGGACGCGGCGGCGGCGCCGGGACCGCCTCCCGACGCCGCGGACCCGGCCCGCGGAGCCGCCGACGCGCAGCCCGAGAGGGCGACGAGGGCGGCGGTCACGAGGGCGGCGGAGAGGAGGGGACGCATCACCCGACCCTAGGCGCGGCCGTCCACCACCCGGAACCGCTCGAGCACGACCTCGGTGTCGTCGTCGAGCGCGAAGCCGGCGGGCAGCTCCGCCACGACCTCGGGCGAGGTCCAGAAGGCCTCGTGCCCGGCGCGCCACTCCGCGACCGTCGCGAACCCCTCGCCCTCGTCCACGGCGTGCGCGAGCGGCACGTCCGCGAGGCGCGCGACCTCCACGGCCGTCGTCTCGACCACGAGCACCGGGCGCCCGGCGGAGTCGATGACGGCGCCGCGGGATCCGACGACCGGCAGCTCCTCGTCGTCGACCGCGTACCCGACGAGCAGCGAGCTGGTGGAGGTCTTCGCGCCGGACGCGATGGCCGCGACGAGCCGGTCGCGCAGCGGCCCCGGGAACGCGAGCTCGACGGGCGGGAGGTCGGCGTCGGGCGTCGTCATGCCCCGATCGTAGGAGCCGCGCCTCGGACGCCGCGCGCCCGCCGGGCCAGGCTGGAGGAGACCCCACGACCGACCCAGGAAGGCGCATCGCATGAGCGAGATCCGCAACGGCGGCAACCAGTACGAGATCCAGGACCCGATCGCGCAGTACCCGTCCCCGCCGTTCCCGCAGCAGGAGCAGACCGGCCCGGGTGATGAGCTGAAGTTCGAGCCGACGCCCGACCACGGCCAGGACAGCTACGTCGGCTTCGGCCGCCTGAAGGGCCGCAGGGTGCTCATCACGGGCGCCGACTCCGGCATCGGCAAGGCCGTCGCCATCGCGTTCGCGCGCGAGGGCGCCGACATCGCGCTCAACTTCCTCGACGAGGAGCTCGAGGACGCGCGCGACACCGCGTCCACCATCGAGGCCGACGGCCGCACCGCCGCGCTCGTCCCCGGCGACATCTCCGACGAGACCGCCTGCCAGGACATCGTGCAGGCGTCCGTCGCGGCGCTCGGCGGGCTCGACTGCCTCGTGATGGTGGCCGGCTACCAGCGCAACGAGGACGACATCCTCGACCTCGACTCCGAGCAGCTCGACCGCACGATGAAGACCAACGTCTACTCGCTGTTCTGGCTGAGCAAGGCCGTGATCCCGCACCTCCCGAAGGGCGGCAGCATCATCACGACGAGCTCCTCGCAGGCGTACCAGCCCAGCCCGGACAAGATCGACTACGCCGTCTCCAAGGGCGCGATCCGCAACTTCACGCAGGGGCTCGCGCAGCAGCTCGCGCCGAAGGGGATCCGCGTCAACTCGGTCGCGCCCGGCCCGTTCTGGACCGTGCTGCAGCCCGTCGGCCAGTCGGCGTCGGACGTGGAGGAGTTCGGATCCCAGTCGGTCTACGGCCGCCCCGGCCAGCCCGCGGAGATCGCGGCGACCTACGTGTTCCTCGCGAGCCAGGAGTCGAGCTTCACGAGCGGCGAGACGATCGCGGTCACCGGCGGCACGCCCGTCCACTGACCCGGGACGTCGGATCCGCGGCGGGGCGCGTCAGAACAGGCGCGCCCCGTCCCTGTCCCCGTCCCCGTCGACGAGCGGCCGCTCGGTGCGGAGCACGGCCGGCCCGACCGTGAGGATCCCGTCGCCGAGCGGCTCGCAGCGGACCCCGCCGCGGCCGCGGAGCGCGCGGAAGGCGCCGGGCGCGAGCATCACGTCCATCCACGCGCACGGGTTCGCCGGCCGGTGCCCCTGGAACTCGACCGGCCCGTCGCCCGAGTCGATGCTGAAGCGCATGCCGCGCAGCCGATCCACGTCCGCGCCGCGCAGCAGCACGTTCCGGCGCGTGTCGACGGGATCCAGCCCCGGCTCCACGCCGAGCTCGCGCGCCACGCGCTCCACCGACTCGACGGCCATCACCGTGACGGCGGCCGTGCGGTGCGCGCGCTGCCCGAAGTAGCGGTCGCCGACGATCCCGAGGCCGGCGCGCACGCGCACGGACGCCCGCGACGGCGGCTCGCCCGGCTCGTCGCGCGGGCCGTCGGACGGGCGTCCCTCCAGCCGGTGCACGGGCGAGGCGACGAGGAACGCGATCTCCACGCGGTGCTCGTGCGGGAGGTCGGCCATCCGGGAATCGTACGCGGGCCATAGCACGGGGTACGCCGACCCGGGGCGGACCGTCCACTCGTCGCTAGTATCGATGAGCGGCACGGGGTGTCCGCATCCGGGGGGTCACGTGGGCGAGATCGAGCCCTCCGACGTGCGGCGCGGACCGGGATCCCGCGCCCAGGCCGTGCTCCGCAGCATGACGCTCTCGAAGCCGCTGCACGCGCAGCTGCCCTTCATCCTGAGCCTCGCCGTGGTCGGCATCGTCGCGGGCACGGGCGACCTCGACGCCGTCGCGCAGCCCGGGTTCGTCGCGGGGACCGTCATCGCCGCCCTGGTCACGATCGCCGCGGCCGTCATCCCCTGGGACCGCATCGACTCCGACTGGGTCGCCGTGCTGCCCATGCTCGACTTCGCGGCGCTCGCCCTCTGCCACGACGCGATCTCCGAGGACGTGCCGTCGACCGCGGTCCTCCTCGTCTTCCCCGTCGTCTGGCTCGCCTACGCGTTCAAGCTGCACGTGCTCTGGCTCGGCGCCCTCGGCACGGGATCCGTGCTCGCGCTCCCGTACCTCCGCACGGGGACGATGCCGGAGGGCACGGTCGGCTGGTCGCACCTCGTCGTGCTCCCCGTCGTCATGCTCCTCGTGGCCGTCGCCGTGAACCTGCTCGCGCAGCAGCTGTTCCGGCAGCACGCGCGCCTGGAGGAGATGCAGCTCGAGCTGACGGGCACGCTCGTCGACCTGCAGGAGCGCAACTCGATCATCGACGGCGTGCTGGACGCGATCGACGACACGGTGGTGGTCCTCGACGCGACGGGCCGGATCATGCTGCGCAACCGCGCCGCGCAGGAGCTCATGGCGCTCGCCGGCCCGGCCGACGTCGACGACCCCATGCTCGGCATCCACGTCTACGAGGAGGACCGCACCACCGCCGTCCCGACCGAGCGCCAGCTCGTCGCGCGGGCCCGCGCGGGCGAGGTGGTGGGGCGGGAGGTCTACTGGGTCGGCGACGGCGGCGCGCAGAAGGCCGTGCTCGCCTCGCTGTCCCCGCTCGTCGACGCGTCCGGGCGCATGTTCGGCACGGTCGTCGTCAGCACCGACGTCACGGCGCTCGCGCTCGCGGTCACCGAGCGCGAGGAGTTCGTGGCGAGCGTCTCCCACGAGCTGAAGACGCCGCTGACCTCGATCCTCGGCTACGTCGAGCTCATCGCCGACGACCTCGTGGAGGACGACATCGACGACCGGATCACGGCCGCTCGCCTCGCGATCGTCGAGCGCAACGCGCAGCGCCTCCTCGGCCTCATCGGCGACCTCCTCACGGCGGCGCAGCACCGCCTCGCCGTCAACCGCAACCTCGTCGACGTCGGCGAGATCGTCGAGAACGCGCTCGACGTGATCCGCCCCCACGCGAAGGCGAACGGCGTCACGCTGGTCGAGCCGGAGTACGAGGAGCTGGTCGCCGAGGTCGACGCCGTGCGCATCGGCCAGGTGCTCGACAACCTGCTCAGCAACGCCGTGAAGTACACGCCCGAGGGCGGCACGGTCACCACCGAGGTGGGCGTCGACGGCGACCACCTGCGCCTCTGCGTCAGCGACGACGGCGTGGGCATGTCGGCGGAGGACACCGCGCAGCTGTTCACGCGCTTCTTCCGCACCAGCACCGCCCGCGCGAGCACGGTCGCGGGCGTGGGGCTCGGCCTCAGCATCACCCGCTCCATCGTGGACGCGCACGACGGGTCCATCGAGGTGGAGAGCGCCCTGGGCGCGGGCACGACGATGCGCGTGCGCCTCCCGCTGCGCGTCGGGCCTGCCACATCGCGCCCGACTTGAGCTGATCTTGTCCCCACCTTGATCCGATCCCGCATGCGGCGGTGACACGCTCGGATGACGACGGGGCCAGCCCGTCCGACACGAGCGATCGAAGGACCGGATGACCCCCCACGACCACCAGGCGAGCGGCACCCGAGCCGCGCGCACGTGGTGCCGTACGGGGTCCACGGATGCGCGGCCGGTACCCGACGGCGACCTCCCCGGTCCTTCGGATCGTCTCGTCGGCGGCCGGGCGTGAGCGCCCATGCCGCCCGTGTCCCGCAGCTCCCCCCGCTCCTCGACGTCCGCGTCCTGGAGCAGCTGCTGGGCGAGCTGTCGGACGAGCCCGGCCCCGCCCGACTGTCCGTCGTCCCCCCGACGGGCATCCCCGCTCCGCCCCCCGGCGTTCCCGCGCCGGGGCGCGTGACCCCGCCGCGCGGCCACCCCGAGCCGCGCCGCGGGACCCCGTCGTCCGGTTCCCCCCGACCGGATGACCGCCTCGCGACCCGCGGTGCCCCCGCACCGGGTCGCGGGCAGGCGCCGGCCGGATCCCCCCGTCCGGCCGGCGCCCCCACCACGTCCCCGTCGGAGTCGGAGCCGGAGCCGCGCTGCCCGGGCGCCCTCACCGCGGGGCAGCACGCCTGCGTCGACTTCCTGCGCTTCTTCGTCGACCTGTGGCCGACCCGCTGGGAGCGCCTCGACGCGGCCGTCCGCGCCGGCGACCGTCCCGCCGCGCTCGACGCGGTCCTGAGCGTGAAGAGCTCGGCCGCGATGGTCGGCGCCCTCCGCCTCAGCGACGTCGCCGGGCAGCTCGAGCGGGCGATCCGCGCCGCCGACCACGCCCGCGCCCGGGCGATGCTGCCGGACCTCCACGAGGTGGGCGAGCGGAGCATGGACGCGATGCGGTCCTGGATCCGCGCGGAGGCGGGACACCCGCCCGACTAGACCCGTGCGCGCGTCCGACCCGACGGCCGACGCGCACGCCCGACCGGCCCCCGCGACAGGCCGGTCGGATCGACGGACCGGGATCCCACCCGAGGGGAGCCCGCTCCACGGCGCAGCTGCCGCGGGACCCGACGGTCCCGCGGCAGCCGGCAGCCCCTGATCGCTCCGAGCGCCCGCGACGCCCGACGCCTCAGCCGCGCGGCGGCGCGAGCCGGTAGCCCACGCCGCGCACCGTCTGGATCCACCGCGCCTCGCGCGGGTCGTCGTGCAGCTTCCGGCGCAGGTTGCCGAGGTGCACCTCGACCGCGCGCTCCTCGGGCTCGGTGGAGGAGGAGACGGCGTAGGAGCCGCTGCGGATGTCGCGCACGAGGTCGCCCTTGGTGCGCACGCGTCCGCCGCTCGCGAGGATCGACGCGAGCAGGTCGAACTCGGTGCGCGTGAGGTCCACCGGCTCGCCGTCGACCGTGACGTGGCGGGTGCCCTCGTCGAGCTCGAGGCCGTTGTGGCGGAGGACGTCGTCGTCCGTCGGCGCGGTCTCGGTCGGCATCGCGGGCGCGACGACGGTCGTGGTCGCGAAGGCGGCGGGCTGCACGGGCTCGTCCGCGTCGGGGGCCGCGCCGGGGGCAGGGGCGTCCGGGGCCGCCGGCACGCCGGCCGCGGGCGTCGCCGTCGTCTCCCCGCCGCCGCGCGGTCGCCGCATCATCGCGGAGATGCGGGCGCGGAGCTCGCGCGGGCGGAACGGCTTCACGATGTAGTCGTCGGCGCCGGCCTCGAGGCCGAGGAGGGTGTCGACCTCCTCGCCCTGCGCCGTGAGCATCACGATGTAGGCGTCGCTGACGAGGCGGATGCGGCGCGCGGCCTCGAAGCCGTCGAAGTCGGGCAGGCCGACGTCGAGCGTGATGACGTCGGGGGAGACCTCCTCGGCCAGCCGCACCCCGTCGGTCGCCGTGCCGGCGGAGTGCACCTCGAAGCCGCCCTGGCGCAGGACCACCTCGAGCAGCTGGCGGATGTCGCCGTCGTCCTCGATGACCAGAGCCACACGTCCGCTGTCCACTACCGCCCCCTCGCATGCCGCATGCGCGGCCGTACCCCGGATCCGCGTCAGGCGCGCCGGACCTCCCACGCTAGCGGACCGCCGAGGCCGTTCCCCCGCGGCGGCGGGCCGCCGGGCGGACGCGCGGGATCAGGTGAGGGGGGAGGACCCGGGCACGGCGACGAGCACGAGCACCGCGCCGAGGATGTAGGCCGCGAGCGACGCGCCCACGCCGATCAGGAGCACCAGCCAGGGCCGGGTGCGCCCGCGGATCATGCCGACGAGCGCCACGATGACGGCGATCCCCGTGAGCATCAGCGGGCCGGCCACCGACAGCGCGTAGCCGATGGTGAAGAGGGAGTCGTCGCAGACGTACGCGTCCACGTCGCACGCGTCGGTGACGAAGATGAGGCCGAGCCCCAGGGCGGCGATGCTGCCGCCGACGATCGCGGCGACGAGCATCGAGACGAGCGTGGTGACGAGGACGCGGCGGTCGATCCGGCGGATCCAGCGGGGCAGCCAGTCGGGGCCGGCGGGATCGTCGTCGCGGGCCTCCCGATCGCGCGTGGCGCGTGCGCCGCGGGGCGCGTCGTCGTCGTCGGAGGCGTCGCGTCCGCGTCCGCGTCCGCGGGGGAGCGTCGGCAGGGCGATCCGCGGGACCTCCGGCAGGCGGCGGCGTCGGGCCGTCGGGGCGGCGGAGCGGCGTCCGCGGGCGGCGCGGCGGCCGCGCTCCGGGGTCGCGTCGTCGTCGGGGGTCACGGCACGAGACTACGGGTCGCGTCCCGCGGGGCCGGAATCGGCCGGGGCGGGAGGTCCGGTCGCGACCGCGACGCGGACAGGCGGCGGATCAGAAGATCATCGGCCGGTCGTCGTCGAGCTCGGTCTCCACGTCGAGGTCGACGGCCACCGGCACGTGGTCGCTCGGACCGTCGCCCTTGCGCTCGTCGCGGTGGATCCGCGGCGCGTCCACGAGCTCGGCGAACCGGTCGTTCCCGAGGATGAAGTCGATCCGCATGCCCTCATCCCGCGGGAACCGCAGCTGCTGGTAGTCCCAGTACGTGTAGCCCTCGGGGATCGACGGCCGCACGACGTCCGCGAGCCCGGCGTCGAGGAACGCGGCGAAGGCGGCGCGCTCGGGCTCGGAGGTGTGGGTCTTGCCCTCGAAGAGCGCGGGATCCCAGACGTCGGTGTCGAGGGGCGCCACGTTCCAGTCGCCCATGAGCGCGAGCGGGGTGGCGGGATCCGCGGCGAGCCAGGCGCGCGTGTCGGCCGCGAGCGCCCCGAGCCACTCGAGCTTGTAGGAGTAGTGCGGGTCGTCGAGCGCGCGGCCGTTGGGCACGTAGAGGCTCCAGAGGCGGACGCCCGCGACGGTCGCGCCCATCGCGCGCGCCTCGAGCGGCGACCGCCCGGAGGCGTCGGGCTTGCCGAAGCGGGGCATCCCCTCGAACGTCGTCACGACGTCCTCGAGCGGCAGCCGGCTCGCGATCGCGACGCCGTTCCACTGGCTGAGGCCGTGCACGGCGACCTCGTAGCCAGCCTCCTCGAACGCCTCCATCGGGAACTGCTCGGGCTTGCACTTGATCTCCTGCATGGCCAGCACGTCGACGTCCTCGCGCACGAGCCAGTCGACGACGCGGCCCACGCGGGTGCGGATGGAGTTGACGTTCCAGGTGGCGACGCGCATGCGTCAACGGTACCGGGAGCGGGCGGGGCGGCCGTCCGCCGGGCGGGTCAGCCGATGCTGCCGACGCGCACCGTGACGGCCGCGCGCGCGGCGGCGTCCTCGCCCACGGACTCGGCGAGGCGGGCGCGGATCGCGTCGACGGCGGCCCGCGCGGTGTCGCTCGCGCGGCTCGACGCGTCGACCGCGATGGACGCCTCGACGTCGACCGTGCCCTCGCCCCTCTCGACGGTGACGAGCTGCTCGGCGGCCGTGGAGGATCCGGCCACGACGCCCTCGACCACCTGCTGGGCGGCCAGCAGGATCGGGGAGCGCGGCGCGTAGACGTCGGCCACGCCCGCGACGCCGCGGAGCACCGCGGTCAGGTCGCGCGACAGGTCGCCGGGGGAGGGGAGCGGGACGGGCACGGGGGCGGCTCCGGGCAGGGGCGCGGCCACGGCGGCCGGCGCGTCATCGTCGAGGGTCATCTCCGGCCTCCTCCTGCACGGGACGCGCCTGCACGTCCACCACGGTCACGTCGATTCCCTCGACGCGCAGCTCGGTGTGCCGGAGCAGGGCCGCGTGGACCCGCTCCCGCACGCGCTGCGCGAGCTCGGGCAGCGGATCCCCCCACACGACGCTCATGGTGAGCGCCACCCGCACGGGCTCGCCGGCGCGCGTCACGTCGCCGTCGAGCGTGCAGCGGCCGATGAGGACGCCCGGCACCTCGTCGCCGGCCTGCCGCACCAGGGTGCGCACGGCGCCCTCGGTGAGCGCCAGGTGGACGGCCGGATCCGGGTGCGAGAGCGGGATGTCGCGTCCCGCGCGCGACTCGCGGCTGATGTGCGCGAGCACGCCGCGGAAGAAGTCGTCGCCCGGCGCGTCCTGCTCCTCCGCCTCGATCTCCACGAGCTCGCGGCCGAGGTCGCGCATGTGCTCGAGGGCGCGCAGCGCGTTGCGGATCTCGGGGTCGTCCTCGTAGGCCGCGACGCGCGGGGTGCGCCCGCGGTCGAGGTAGTCGGCCAGGGCCGCCATGTCGAGGGGCTCGCCGTCGGCGTCGACCGCGGGTCCCCCGCCCGGTCCGATGCCGCTCATCGCCATGCCTCCATGCTCGTCATCACCGTCGTGCGCGCCCGGGACAGCCGGCCGCGCACGGTCGAGGGCGTCGCGCCCAGCCTCTCCGCGATCTCCTCGTAGGAGAAGCCTCCCACCTCGCGCAGCATCCACACCTCGCGCTGCTCGCGGGGCAGCGCATCGAGGACACCGGCCAGCGCGCGCATCTGCGACGACGTCTCGGCGTCGCGCTCGGGGGACGTGAGCCGGTCCGCGATCTCGTGGTCGTCGATGTCGTCGGCGGGGCGGCGGGCGCGGATCCGGTCGATGGACTTGCGGCTGACGATCTGCAGCAGCCAGCTCTTGACCCGGTCGGGCTTCTCGAGCGTCGGCAGGCGGTCCCACGCCGTGATGAGCGCCTCCTGCACGGCGTCGTCGGCGTCGGCGCGGGATCCCGTGAGGCGGATCGCGAACGCGCGCATGTAGGGGGCGTGCCGGCGGACCAGCACCTCGAAGGCCCGGGCGTCGCCGTCGGCGGCGCGTTCGGCGAGGATCCCGTCGCCCGCGTCCGTCAAGGAGGAGGAGAGGGCCATGCCGTACCTCCGTGTGCGCTGGGAGACGAGGTGGATCCGCGATCCATCCGTGACGATCGCCGTCGTCCGTCCGTCGCATCCATGAGTACCACAGCAGCGCCCCGCAGACGGGCACCCACGAGGAGGAACCGCATGAGCGACCAGAACACCAGCACCCCCGCCGACGTCACCCGCGTCGCGCCCGCGAGCACCGGGATCACGGGAGCGGTCCTCGCCGAGGGCGACACCACCGTCACCGACGGCGTCATCGCCAAGGTCGCGGGCCTCGCCGTCCGCGACATCCCGGGCGTGCACGCGCTGGGCGGCGGCGCGGCCCGCGTCATCGGCCAGCTCCGCGACCGCATCGGCCAGACCGACCTCACGCAGGGCATCGCCGTCGACGCGCAGGAGGCGGGCGTCTCGTTCCAGGTGACCCTCGTCGCCGAGTACGGCGTGCCGCTGCAGGACGTGGCCGCCGACGTGCGCGCCGCCATCTCCGACGCCGTGACCGAGCTCGTCGGCCGCCCGGTGACGCGCGTCGACGTCACCGTCGCCGACATCGTGCTGCCCGGCGAGGGATCCGACGACGACGCCGTCGAGGCGCCCGCCGTCTGATCCATCGCGCTGTCCCAGACGGGCCGCTCGTCCTCGTGACGGGCGGCCCGTCGTCGCGTCCGCGGCGTCCGCGGGCCGCCGGGGGTCCATCCCGCGCCGCGTCCCGGGAGCTCGCATCCGGCGGGCGTACCGTCGGGGGATGACCGACGACACCGCTGCCGTGCCCGCATCCGCATCCGCTCCCACGTCCGATCGACCGCCCCGCGTGGCGCTCCTCGGGACCGGCGTCATGGGATCCGGCATGAGCCGCTCGATCCTCCGCGCGGGCCTGCCGCTCACGGTCTGGAACCGCAGCGCCGAGAAGGCCGCGCCCCTCGTCGAGGACGGCGCGACCGTCGCCGACAGCGCCGCCGACGCCGTGCGCGACGCGGACGTCGTCGTGGTCATGCTGTTCGACCAGGACGCCGTGCTCGAGGTCCTCGCCGAGGTCGCGCCCGCGCTCCGCGCCGACGCCGTCGTGCTCCAGTCCTCCACCGTCGGCGTCGAGGGCACCCGCCGGATCGCCGCGCTCGCCGCCGAGCACGGCCTCCGCTTCGTCGACGCGCCCGTCCTCGGCACGCGCGGCCCCGCCGAGCAGGGCCTACTCGTGCACCTCGTCTCCGGATCCGAGGACGACCTCGCCGTCGCCCGCCCCGTCCTCGAGGCGACCGGCTCGCGCACCGTGGTCGCCGGCACCGACGCGGGACCGGGATCCGCCCTCAAGCTCGCGTGCAACGCCTGGATCGCCTCCATCACCGCGGCCACCGGCCAGTCGCTCGGCCTCGCGCGCCTGCTCGGCGTCGAGCCGCGCCTCTTCCTCGACGCGATCGCGGGCGGCGCGGCCGACACCCCGTACGCGCACCTCAAGGGCGGAGCGATGCTGTCCGGCGAGCTCGCGCCGTCGTTCGCGCTCGACGGCCTGCTCAAGGACGTGACGCTGATGCTCGCCGCGCTCGACGGCGCCGACGCGCACGACTTCGACACCGCGATGCTCGAGGCGCTCCGCGAGACGTACGCGGAGGCGTCCGCGGCCGGCCACGGCGGCGACGACGTGGCCGCGGTCGGCACGGTCTTCGGCCTGCCGACCGGGCCCGACGCCTGATCCGGTCGGCGGCCCGCCCGCCCGTCGCACCGGGCGGCGCGGTCCCCCGCCCGTAGGATCGGCTGCGTGACGACCTCCGACGCGCGCCAGCAGCTCATCGACCACATCAAGCGGGACGCCGTCTTCCACGGCGACTTCACGCTGACGAGCGGCAAGAAGGCCAGCTACTACGTCGACCTCCGCCGCGTGAGCCTCGACCACCGCGTCGCGCCGCTCATCGGGCAGGTCATGCTCGACCTCATCGCGGACGTCCCCGACGTCGCCGCGGTCGGCGGGCTGACGATGGGCGCGGATCCCATCGCCGCCGCGATCCTGCACCAGGGCGCCGCGGTCGGTCGCGGGTACGACGCGTTCGTCGTGCGCAAGGAGCCCAAGGACCACGGCCGCGGCCGCCAGGTCGAGGGCCCGGACCTCCAGGGCAAGCGCGTCATCGTCGTCGAGGACACCTCCACCACCGGCGGATCCCCGCTGAAGGCCATCGAGGCGCTCGAGAAGGTGGGCGCCGAGATCGCCGCGGTCGCCGTGGTCGTCGACCGCTCGACCGACGCCCGCGAGGTGATCGAGGCCGCCGGCCACCGCTACCTGTACGCGATCGGCCTCGAGGACCTGGGGCTGGCCTAGTGAGCGGGCAGGCGCCGGGCGGCGGATCCGGCAGCGGTCGCGACGACGACGACCCGTTCGCGATCCGACCCGCGACCGACGCCGACCGCGAGCGCCCCGCGCGGCCGCTCGCCCCGATCGGCTGGGGCCGGTCGGCTGACCCCGCGCCCGATGAGCGGGACGCGTCCGACGTCGACGTCGACGCCCCGGACGCCGGCGTGGATCCCGCGCCCGCCGACCCGACCCCGCCCGCCGACGGCGACATCCTCGCGGGGATCGTCCCGCTCGACCCGACCGAGGACGACGCGCGCGTCGCGCCGCTCGACCAGATGGATCCCGGCGCGGACCCCCACGACGCCGACGCCGACCCCGAGGCGCCTGCCCCCGAGCCCGGCATCGCGGACGCGCCCGTCGTCGCGGGCGACGTCGAGCTCCCCGGCGAGCCGGATCCCGACCACGTGTCCGCCCCCGCGGATGACGCACCCGGCGAGCCGCTCACGGGCGAGGTGCTGTCCGGCGAGGTCGAGGCGGATCCCGCGCCGCTCGACGACGCCCCCGCCGAGCTGGTGCTCGAGCCGGTCGACGACGCGCGGGAGGACGTGGCCCTCCCGGTCGTCCCCTCCGACGCGCCGGTGGTCGACGCCGAGCTCGTCGAGGAGCCCGCCGACGAGGCCGAGGCCGGGCCCGACGAGCCCGACGACTCCGTGCAGCTGACGCCGCTCCGCGACGACGAGATGGACGAGGACGCGGAGGTCGTCGACGATCCCGTCCAGCCCGACGCGAGCGAGTTCGCCCCCGCGCCGGCCGTGGAGCCGTGGGCTGAGCAGGACGTCGACGTGGACGCGTCGGCCGATGCCGATGCCGATGCCGAGATCGTCGACGACGCGGCCCCCGCGCCGCTCGCCCCCGCGGCCGCCGCGGCGCGCGCCGCCGCCATGGCGTGGGCGTCAGGATCCGCCCCGGCTGCGGCCGCACCGGCTGCCGCCGCCCCCGCCGCCGCGTCCACCGAGCCGGTCGACGCGGCACCGGACGCGGATCGCCTGGAGGCCGCGCCCGAGCCCGAGCCCGAATCCGCGGCCGAGTCCTCGCCGCAGCCCTCCGCTGAGCCGGCGGCGTCGCCCGAGACAGCCGTGCTGTCCTCGCCGATCGCCGAGCCCCAGCCCGAGTCCGACCCGGACCGCGCGCCCCATCGCGACGCCGAGCCGCGCGACGCCGAGCCGCGCGACGAGATCCCGCCGACCGATCCCGGCGCCCGTCCCGCCGCCGACCCGACCGACGAGGCGCCGTCGAACGCCCCCGACGCCGAGCCGATCGACGCCATCGCCCTCCTCTTCGGCGACGTCGCGACGGATCAGGGCGACGAGCGTGCCCCCGCCGCAGCGGATCCCGACGCCGACGACCGGTCCGCCGACTCCCACGAAGACGACACCGACGACGACCGCACGCGCGTCCTCCCGGCGGCCGCTCCCGTCGCCGGTGCGGCGGCGGCAGCAGCTGCCGCCGCGGCCGCCGCCGCCCCGCGCCCCGACCGCGACGCCCCGACGGTCGCCGTCCCGGCAGCCTCCCCGCGTCCCGCGCCGGTCCCGCCGCCCTATGCGGCCCCGCCCGCGCCCCGCGTCCCCGCGCCTCCCGCCGCCGCGCCTCCGCGCGGGCCCCGCGGTCCGCGGCGCACCGGCCTGTGGGTCGGCGGCGCGATCCTCCTGGTGCTGCTCCTCGTCGGCCTCTTCTACCTGGGCCAGCGGCTCGGATCCGGCTCCGCGCCGGACGCGGCCCCCGTCGCGACCGCGACCGCCGAGGCCACGCCGACCCCGTCGCCCACCCCGACGGATCCCGTGCAGGGCCCGGCCGCGGCCGGAGTCCAGGCGTGGGACGCGCTGCTCGGCGGCGAGTGCATCGACCCGTACGCGACGCCGTGGGAGGAGGAGTTCACGGTCGTCGACTGCGGCTCCGAGCACCACGCGCAGATGGTCGCGCGCGTCGCCCTCCCGCAGACGGGCGACGCCTTCCCCGGCGAGGACGCCGTGCGCGACTCCGCCGACGAGCTCTGCATCGCCGACACCGTGATCGACTACGCGGCGGCCCGCGCCTACGACGACGTGCAGTACCAGTCGGCGTACCCGATCACGCAGGACGAGTGGACGGCCGGCGACCGCGACGTCTACTGCTTCGTCTCGCGCGCGGGCGGCGGCACCTTCACGGCCAGCATCGGCGTCCCGCAGCCGCCCGTCGTCCCCTAGCGGCTGGCCGCCCGGGGAGCCGCCCGCTGATCAGAGCTCGGACTCGACCGGCTCCGGATCCAGCAGCTCGGTGACGCCCGACAGCACCTCGTCGGGCCGGAACGGGTAGCGCTCGATCTCGGCGCGGTCGCTGATGCCCGTGAGCACGAGCACCGTGTGCAGGCCCGCCTCGATGCCCGCGATGATGTCGGTGTCCATGCGGTCGCCGATCATGCCGGTGCTCTCGGAGTGCGCGCCGATCTTGTTGAGGGCCGAGCGGAACATCATCGGGTTCGGCTTGCCGACGATGTACGGCTCCTTGCCCGTCGCCTTCGAGATGAGCGCGAGCACGGCGCCCGTCGCGGGCAGCACGCCCTCGGCGCTCGGGCCAGTCGCGTCGGGGTTCGTCGCGATGTAGCGCGCGCCGCCGTTGATGAGGCGGATCGCCCGCGTGATCGCCTCGAACGAGTAGTTGCGCGTCTCGCCGATGACCACGAAGTCGGGCTTCGTGTCGGTCATGATGAAGCCCGCCTCGTGGAGCGCGGTGGTGAGGCCGGCCTCGCCGATGACGAACGCGGATCCACCGGGCATCTGCTGCTCGAGGAACGCGGCGGTCGCGAGCGCGCTGGTCCAGATCGACTCCTCGGGAACGTGCAGGCCGGACGCGCGGAGCCGGGCGGAGAGGTCGCGCGGCGTGAAGATGCTGTTGTTCGTGAGCACGAGGAAGGGCTTGCCCTGGTCCTGCCACTGCTGGATGAGGGCCGCCGCGCCCGGGAGCGCCTGGTTCTCGTGCACCAGCACGCCGTCCATGTCGGTGAGCCAGCAGTCCATCTCGTCGCGCGTCGCCATGGGGTTCCCTCTCGTCGTGGAGACGAGGCTACCGCCGGGGGATGCGCGGCAGCAGGGCGCAGCCGGCGGCGTCACCCGATGTCCGCCGGCCGTCCTCCGCGGTGTCGGCCGACCGCCGTAGGGTCGGCGCATGCACGCATTGCCTCCCGGATCCCTGCGCCTCGTCCACCTCAGCGACACCCACCTCCTCCGCGACGGCGGCCTGCACCAGGGCGTCGTCGACACGGGCGCCGCCCTCGACCGCGTCCTCGTCGAGGCCGACCGCGTCCCACACGTGCGGCTCCTCGTCGGCTCGGGCGACCTCTCGGAGGACGGCACGCCGGAGTCGTACGCGCTCCTGCGCGAGCGGCTGGATCCGTGGGCCGCCCGCCGCGGCGCCGCCGTCGTCCTCTCGCCCGGCAACCACGACGTCCGCTCCGGCTTCCGGCTCGTGCTCGGCGACGGGCACGGCGGCCCGGGCACCGACGACGGGCGGGATCCCGCGGCCGTGCCGCCCATCGACGGCGTCACGATCGTGGACGGCTGGCGCATCGTCACGCTCGACACCTCCGTGCCCGGCAGGGGGTACGGCGCGCTCCGCGAGCAGCAGCTCGACGCGCTCCGCGAGCTGCTCGCGACCCCGGCCGAGAACGGGACGGTGCTCGTGCTGCACCACCCGCCGGTGCCCGCGCCGACGACGCTGCACGAGTCGCTCGCGCTGCAGGGGCCGGAGCGCCTGGCGGACATCGTGCGCGGCAGCGACGTGCGCGTGATCCTCTCCGGCCACTACCACCACCACATCGTGGGGTCGCTCGCGGGCGTGCCCGTGCTGGTGGCGCCGGGCGTCGCGAACGAGACGGACGTGGCGGCGGAGCCGGGCACGGAGCGCATCGTGCGCGGATCCGGGTTCCTCGTGGTCGACGTGCGGCCGGACGGCGGCGTCACCTCGGTCGTGGTCCGCGCGCACGCGGAGGGCGACGGCGAGGAGGTCGCGGTGCTCGACGCGGAGCTGGTGCAGCGGATCATGGCGGCGTCGGGGGCTCCCGCCGCGCCGTGACGGCCCGGACATGAGGAGAGGCGGCGACCCGTGGGGTCGCCGCCTCTCCTGGCGCTGCTGGTCTGGCTCTACTTGAAGACGTCCTTGACGTCCTCGCCGGCCTTCTTGGCGGACGCGGCGGCCTGGTCCTTCTGGCCCTCGGCCTTGAGGTTCTCGTCGCCCTTGTGGTCGCCGAGCGCCTCCTTGGCCTTGCCCGCGATGTCCTGAGCAGCGTTCTTGATCTTGTCGTCGAGACCCATGATCTCCTCCTCACTGAGGCCACCGGGTGCGGCCCTCGCCTGGACTGTAGGACGGGGGGCTCCTGAACACCTGACAGATGCGAGGTGAGTGTCCACTGAGCGAATCGCGGGGTCGCCGGACCCGCGTCCCCATTCGCGCAAGGGCCTTCCGCCGGCACGGCTCCGCCCCTAGGCTCCGTGACCGTGATCCTCTTCGGGCTGCTCCCCCTCCTCGTCGCCGTGTGCGCGCTCGTCGACCTGATCACGCGCCCGGACGACCGGGTCAAGCACCTGCCGAAGCTCGTCTGGATCCTGCTCATCGTCTTCCTGCCGCTCATCGGCAGCATCGTCTGGTTCTGCGTCGGCCACGACTGGGACGCGCGGCGCGAGCCCGTCGGCCCGCCGGACCGGAGCGCCGCGTACGAGCGCGCCGCCACGGCCGTCGACCGTCGGGTCCGGAGCACCGAGCAGCAGCTCGCCGACCTCGAGGAGGAGGAGCGGCACTACGCGTCGCTCGCCCGGATGAAGCAGCTCCAGGCCGAGCAGGCGGTGCAGGCCGCCCGCGCCGCGGGACCCGCCCGGGCGCCGCGGGCCATCGAGCCGGGATCCGCCCCCGAGCGGTAGCCCTCCCCAGCTCGGGCGTCACGGATCCGTCCCTCCATGGGGTCGCCGCCGGACGCCGCGGTCGGGGGCGGATGGGAGCATGGCCGCATGCCCGACACCGCCACGCCGCCCTCCTCCGCCGCGCTCTCCGACCTCCGGTCCGCCGCCCGCGAGCACCTCTCGCGGCTCGTCGGCGTCGCGGGCGCCGACTTCCACGACGGGCAGTTCGAGGCCATCGAGGCCCTCGTGCAGGACCGCTCCCGTGCCCTCGTCGTCCAGCGCACCGGGTGGGGCAAGTCGGCCGTCTACTTCGTCGCCACCCTGCTCCTCCGCCAGCAGGGGCTCGGCCCCACGCTGCTCGTGTCGCCGCTCCTCGCGCTCATGCGCGACCAGGTCGCCGCCGCCCGTCGCGCCGGGGTGCGCGCGGTCGCCATGAACTCCAGCAACGCCCACGAGTGGGACGACCTGCTGCGCGCGCTCGACGCGGACGAGGTCGACCTCCTGCTCGTGTCACCCGAGCGCCTCAACAACCCGCGCTTCCGCGACGAGCAGCTGCCCGCGCTCCGCGCCCGGCTCGGCCTCCTCGTGGTCGACGAGGCCCACTGCATCTCCGACTGGGGCCACGACTTCCGGCCCGACTACCGGCGCCTGCGCGACCTCATCTCCTCCGTCGACGAGCGCGTGCCCGTGCTCGCCACCACCGCCACCGCGAACTCCCGCGTCGTCGCCGACGTCGAGGAGCAGCTGAGCGTGGGATCCGCGGGCGCCGGCGTCGTCGAGACCGACCGCGTGCCCGTCGTCACCATCCGCGGGCCGCTCGCCCGCCGGTCGCTCCGCCTCGGCGTGCTGCGGCTCGAGAGCAGCCGCGACCGGCTCGGCTGGCTCCTCAGCCACCTCGACGAGCTGCCGGGCAGCGGCATCATCTACGCGCTCACCGTCTCCGCCGCGCAGGACACCGCGCGGCTGCTGCGCGACGCCGGCCACGCGGTGAAGGCGTACACGGGCCGCGACGACCCCGCCGACCGCGAGCAGGCCGAGGGCGAGCTGCAGCGCAACGAGGTCAAGGCGCTCGTCGCCACGAGCGCGCTCGGCATGGGCTTCGACAAGCCCGACCTCGGCTTCGTGGTGCACCTCGGGGCGCCGTCGTCGCCCGTCTCGTACTACCAGCAGGTCGGGCGCGCGGGGCGCGGATCCGCCGACGCGGACGTGCTGCTCCTGCCCGGCCGCGAGGACCCGGACATCTGGCAGTACTTCGCCACCGCCTCCATGCCGGACGAGCAGCAGGCGGCCGCCGTCATCCAGGCGCTCGGCGAGAGCGACCGGCCGCTGTCGGTGCCGGCGCTCGAGTCGCGGGTCAGCCTCTCGCGCAGCCGGCTCGACCTCCTGCTCAAGGTGCTCGACGTCGACGGCGCCGTGCGCCGGGACACGTCGGGGTGGTCGGCCACCGGCGTCCCGTGGGTCTACGACCGCGCCAGGTACGAGCAGGTCGCCGCGGCGCGCGTGCGCGAGCAGCAGGCGATGCTCGACTACGAGACCACGCTCGGCTGCCGGATGGAGTTCCTCCAGCGCCAGCTCGACGACGACACCGCGGCCCCCTGCGGCCGCTGCGACCGGTGCGCGGGCGCGTGGTACCCGTCCTCCCTCGACCAGCAGGCGTCGGCCACGGCGTCGCAGGCCCTCGACAAGGTCGGGCTGCCCATCGAGCCGCGGCTGCGCTGGCCCACGGGCGCGTCGAGCGTCGGCGTGCCGCTCAGCGGAGCCATCGCCGCGGGCGAGCAGGTCGACGAGGGGCGCGCCCTCGCGCGTCTCACCGACCTCGGCTGGGGCGGGCGCCTCCGCACGGTCTTCGCGGCCGGCGCGGACGATGCCCCGGTCGACGACGCGCTCGTCGCCGCGTGCGTGCGGGTGCTCGCCGAGTGGGGCTGGGCGGAGCGACCGCGCGCGGTCGTGCACGTCCCGTCGGCGAGCCGGCCGCAGCTCGTCGGGAGCCTCGCGCAGCGCATCGCGGAGGTGGGGCGGCTGCCGTTCCTCGGGTCCCTCGACCTCGTGGATCCGGGGGCACCCGGCGCCGCGCGCGGCAACAGCGTCTACCGGCTGGGGCGCGTGCACCCGCGGTTCCAGGTGCCGGCGCATCTGGCGGACGACCTCGCGGCGGATCCGCGCCCGGTGCTCCTCGTGGACGACCTCGTCGACACCCGGTGGACGCTCACGGTCGCCGGCCGGCTGCTGCGGAAGGCAGGGGCCACGCGCGTGCTGCCGTTCGCGCTGGCGCAGCAGGGGTAGCCGCCGGGCGATCCTCGGTCAGCCGGCGACGGGATCCGGATCCGGATCCGTCTCCGGCCCGACGAAGAGCGTGCCGCCGCCCGCGAGCCGGGCGCGCATCACGTCGACGGCCTGCGGGTTCTCGTCCACGAGCACGAAGCGGCGGCCGAGCTCCCGGGCCGCGGCGCCCGTGGTGCCGGATCCCGCGAAGAAGTCGAGCACCCAGTCGCCGGGCCGGCTCGACGCCTGCACGATGCGGCGCAGCACGCCGAGGGGCTTCTGGGTCGCGTAGCCCGTCTTCTCGCGGCCGGTGGGCGAGACGATCGTGTGCCACCAGACGTCCGTCGGCAGCTTGCCGCGCTCGCGCTTCTCGGGGGTCACGAGGCCGGGCGCCATGTAGGGCTCGCGGTCCACGCCCTCGGAGTCGAAGCGGTAGCGGAGGGGGTCCTTCACGTAGACGAGGATCGTGTCGTGCTTGGCCGGCCAGCGGCGGCGGGACTTCGCGCCGTAGTCGTACGCCCACACGATCTCGTTGAGGAACGAGCGGCGGCCGAAGAGCGCGTCGAGCACGACCTTCGCGTAGTGGACCTCGCGGTAGTCGAGGTGCAGGTAGAGGGTGCCGGTGGGATCCAGGAGGCGCCACGCCTCGATGAGGCGCGGCTCGAGGAAGTCCCAGTAGTCGGCGAACGAGTCGTCGAAGCCGTAGAGCATGCCCTTCACGGAGTCGTAGCTGCGGCCGTGGAACCCGAGGCGGGCGCCGGGCGGGCGGACGGGCTCGGGGGTGGCGGTGCTCGCGGGGGCGAGGGCGGGCGGGGCGGCTGCGGCTCCGGCGGACCCGTCCTCGGGCTCGGCCTCCGGATCCGGCGTGCGCGTCACCGTGAGGTTCTGGCGCTCCTGCGTGCGGCCGGTGTTGAACGGCGGATCCAGGTAGATGAGCTGGAAGGCGCCGTCGGGCAGCGCGCGGACGGCCTCGAGGTTCTCGGCGTGGATCACGAGGTCGGGGCCGTCGGGGGTCCACGCGGGCAGGGGCACGCCCCGAGGTTAACGGACCTCGGAGGGCGGGCCGCGCGCACCGGAGCGGGGCGCCTTCCCGGCGCCGCGCCCCCATTTCGGGGCGGTTCGCCCGCGGCGCTGCCGCTCGGGTCGCGCCCTCCGCTAGGAACGTCACATGAGCGATGACCGCGACCCCGGCCGGACCGACGGATCCCACCCCGACGAGCCGCGGGACCGGACCCCGGGGAGCGCGGACGCGACCGCATCGGACGCCTCCCCGGCGGAGCCCGTCAGCCCCTACGGTCCGCCGGCCGTCGCGGATCCCGCCGACGGGCCCGCGCCCGCGCCCACGACCGACGCCGACGCGGTGGACCCGGGGACCGCCGCGGACGCTCCGCGGGCGCGCGACCCGCACGCCGCGCCGCCCGCCCCGCCGGCGCCGCCGACGCCGCTCACCCCGCCCGCGGCTCCCGCGCCGCTCACCCCACCCGCGCCACCCGCGCCGCCCGCGGGATACGACGCCGCCGGTGCGTCCGGATACGACGCGGCCGGGGCGACCGCATACGCCGCCGCCGGCGCACCCGGCGCCGGCTACGCGCCGCCGGCCGCCGTGCCGCCCTACGGCGCCGCACCGCCGTACGTCTCCGGCGAGCCGCCCCGCCCGCGCGGCGGCAAGGGCCTCGCGATCGCGGCGCTCGTCGTGGGCATCGCGACGTTCCTCGGCGCGCTGATCCCGTTCCTCAACTACGTGATGCTCGTGCCGGCCGTCGTGGCCGTCGTGCTGGGCATCGTCTCGCTCGCGCGGCGGATGGACGGCAAGCCGCTCGCGGTCACCGGCATCGTGCTCGGCGCGGTCGGCTTCGTCCTCAGCGTCGTGCTGGCGGTCGTCTACACGTTCGCGTTCGTGAGCTCGGTCTCCGACGCCGTGGAGTCCGCGGGCACCGACTCCGGCTTCGCGAGCCCGGATCCGTCCGAGCCCTTCGGCGACGACGACGCGACGGCGCAGCCCGGCACGAGCCCCGACGACCCGCTGCCGATCGGCACCCCGGTCACCGGCGAGGGCATCGACGGCCCCGAGTGGGAGGTCACGCTGGGCACGCCGACCCTGGACGCCACGGCGGCGGTCCTCGCGGCGGATCCTTCCAACGAGGCGCCCGCGGAGGGCATGCAGTACGCGGTCGTGCCGGTCACCGCGACGTACCTCGGGTCGAGCACGGGCGATCCGCTCTCCGAGCTCGCCGTGGGCTTCCTCGCCGCCGACGGCTCGCAGTACTCGGCCGCCGACAGCTTCGTGCAGGCGCCGGCGCCCGCCTTCACCGACGACGCGGACCTGCTCGAGCCCCAGGGCACGGTGACGGGCAACGTCGTCATCGAGATCCCGATCGACGGCGCCGAGGGCGGCCTCTGGGCCACGGCGCCGGGGATGATCGCGGACGCCTACTACTTCCGGGTCGGCTAGCCGGTACGGGGAGGCGCGCGTGACCGACGAGCCGTCCGGCGCGGCGACCCCGGGGGCGGCCGTGCCGACCGGCACGCCGTACGGCCCAGCGGTCCCGGCGGCAGGCGCGGCGACCCGGCCCGTCCCCGCCGAGCCGACCGGCCCCGTCCCGCCGACCGACCCCTCCCCGCCGACCGATCCCATCCCGCCCGCACCGCCCCGCCGACTCCGCCGCCGTCTCGTCCTCGTCGGGGCCGTCGCCGCCGTCCTCGTCGCGATCCTCGCGGTCGGCGGCACCTGGATCCTCGACGGCCTGACGCATCTCGGCGACCGTGGGCCGCAGGTCACGTCCGCCGCGGGCACGCTCGCCGACCCGGTGCCGGTGGGGGAGTCGTGGCTCACCCGGCCGCAGGTCGGCCCGCGCTGGGAGGTGTCCGTGGGCGAGCCGGACCTCGACTCCCACGCCGCGCCGGCCGGGGCGCTAGCCTCCGGCGAGCGGCTCGTGGCGGTAACAGTCACCATCACCGGCCGCAGCGCGGGGCCGGAGCCGGTCCACGGACTCGACCTCGCGTTCCGCTCCCCGGACGGCACCGTCATCGGCTCCTCCGCGACGGACGCGTGGGCGCCGAGGCCCCGTATCAGCCGCCTGCCGACGATCTACCCGGGCTCGTCGACGACCGTCCAGGTGATGCTCGCGGTGCCCGCCGGATCCGTCGAGGGCGGCGTGCTCCTGCTGACGACGTACACGGAGGACGACCCGGCGGCCTTCGCCATCCGGTGACCCGGACGCCGCCGCCCGCGGCTCGTAGGCTGCGAGCGTGACACCCGACGCGCACGCCGCCCCCGCCCCCGCACCGTCCCGCCCGATCCCGTCGGCCGCCGACCTCGACGCCCGCGACCCGCTCGCCCGCTTCCGCGAGCTGTTCGTGCAGGCCGACGACGTGGTCGCCTACCTCGACGGCAACTCGCTCGGCCGGCCGACGCGCGCGAGCGTCGACCGCGTCGCGGACTTCGTGCGCGACCAGTGGGGCGGCCGCCTCATCCGCGGGTGGGACGAGGACTGGCTCGCGATGCCGACGCGCATCGGCGACGACCTCGGCCGCGTGGCCTACGGCGCGGCGGCCGGCCAGACGTTCGTCGGCGACTCGACCACCGTGATCCTCTACAAGCTCGTGCGTGCCGCCGTCCGCGCGCGGCCCGGCCGCGACGAGCTCGTGATCGACACCGACAACTTCCCGACCGACCGCTTCGTGCTCGAGGGCGTCGCCGAGGAGTGCGGCATGACGATCCGGTGGATCGAGGTGTCGCCCGACGCGGGGGTCACGCCGGAGCTCGTCGCCGAGGCGGTGGGGGAGCGGACCGCGCTCGTCGTGCTCAGCCAGGTCGCGTACCGCTCGGGGTTCCTCGCGGACGTGCCGGGGATCACGCGCATCGTGCACGACGCCGGCGCGCTCGTGCTCTGGGACACCTGCCACTCGGTCGGCGTGATCCCCACCGAGCTCGACGCGTGGGGCGTCGACCTCGCGGTCGGCTGCAGCTACAAGTACCTCGACGGCGGGCCCGGCGCGCCCGCCCACGGCTACGTGCGGAGCGACCTCCAGGCCGAGCTGCGGCAGCCGATCCAGGGCTGGATGGGCGCGCGCGACGTCTTCGCGATGGGGCCGACGTACGAGCCGGCCGACGGGATCCGCCGCTTCCTCAGCGGCACGCCGCCCATCGTCGGCATGCTCGCGATGCAGGACATGATCGCCCTCATCGAGGAGGCGGGCATGGACGCGATCCGCGCCAAGTCCCTCGCCCTCACCGGCTTCGCGCTGGATCTCGTCGACCGCGACCTCGTGCCGCTCGGCGCCCGCGTCGCGAGCCCGCGCGCGGAGGACCGCCGCGGCAGCCACGTCAGCGTCGACCACCCGCGCTTCCGCGACATCGTCGGCGCGCTCTGGGAGGAGGGCGTGATCCCCGACTTCCGCGCGCCGTCGGGCCTGCGGCTCGGGCTCAGCCCGCTGACGACCTCGTTCCGCGAGGTGGAGGTCGGCGTCGAGGCGATCCGGCGGCACCTGGCGGGCTGACCCGGCGAGGCCCGGCGAGGCCCGGCAGCGTCGCGGGCGTCCTACGGCAGGATCGCGTCCACGTACCCGCCGTCGACCCGCAGCGCCCCGCCAGTCGTCGCCGACGCCTGCTTCGACGCCAGGTACACGCACATGTGCGCGATCTCCTCCGGCTCGATGAGCCGCTGGATCAGCGACTGCGGCCGGTGCTCCCGCATGAACGCGCGCTGCGCCTCGTCCCACGGCAGGTCGTCGCCGACGAGCTCGCGCGCGAACGCCTCGACGCCGCCCGTGTGCGTGGGGCCGGCCATGACGCAGTTGACCGTGACGCCGGATCCGGCCGCCGCCTTCGCGAAGCCGCGCGAGACACCGAGGAGCGCGGTCTTCGAGACGCCGTAGTGGATCATCTCGGCCGGCGTCGCGACGGCCGAGTCGCTCGCGATGTACTGCACGCGACCCCAGCCGCGCGCCATCATGCCGGGCAGGTAGGCGCGCGTGAGGCGGACGCCCGCGAGCACGTTCACCTCGAAGTAGCGGCGCCACTCGTCGTCGGTGATGGCGAACGGGTCGGCCGAGCCGAAGATCCCGAGGTTGTTGACGAGCACGTCGACCTCGGGGAAGGCCACCACCGCGCGGTCGGCGCCCTCCTCGGTCGCGACGTCGGCGGCGAGCGCCTCGACCTCGGCGCCGGGATGCGCGGCCAGCAGCCGGTCGCGCGCGGCGGCCGTGCCCTCCTCGCCCCGGCCGTTGACGATCACGCGGGCGCCCGCCTCGGCGAGCCCCTCCGCGATCGCGTAGCCGATGCCCTGGGTGGAGCCCGTGACGAGGGCGGTGGATCCGGTGAGGTCGATGCGCATGACGTGCCTTCCTGGTCGAGCGGGGGAGAGGGGGAGCGGCTCAGTCCGCCCAGGCCCGCCGCGTGCTGCGGACGGGCTGCCCGGTGGTCGCGGCCTCGTGCATGAGGAGCGCGAGGTGGTGGTCCTGCGACGCCTCGGCGAGCGAGTTCGTCGACGGACCGCCGGCCGCGTGCGCGTGCATCTCGACAAGGCACTGCGCGATCGCGATCTCGTCGTCCGAGAGCCGGCCGGGCGCGAACGGGTTCTCGTAGACCCACTCGGATCCGAGCAGCAGGCCGCGCAGGTGGTGGCCCTCGAGGTTGCCGCCCTGGCCGGTCTCGACGCGCGTGATGTCGGCCCAGGTCGGCGTCGTCGCGTCGAGCAGCCAGCTCACGTGCTCGTCGGCGATCTCGCCGCGCTCGCCCCGGACGAGGAGCCGGTTGCGGCGGATCCAGGAGAAGTACTGCCGGTCGGCGAAGTCGTAGACGCCGAGGCGGTCGCCGAAGTCGAAGCGCGCGGTGGTCTGGACGGCCGTCACGACCTCCTCGCGCACGGGATCCCCGTCGCGATCGGGCCCGGCCACGAGCGGCGACGAGAAGCGCTGCGCGGTGATGGTCGCGTCCTCGAAGCCGATGCCGAGGGCCCGGCGCATCACGCGGACGCCGTGGTAGTCGTGGCACTGCGCGACCGTCGCCTGGCTGATCCGCCCGAGCCGGCCGGACGCCGCGATCGCGAGCTGCGCGGCGAGCAGCGGCGAGAGCGGGTACTGCTCGGCGACCTCGATCCGCGCGCCCTGGCGGACGAGCGCGTCGAGGCGCTCGAGGTCCTCGACGGTCGCGCCCGGCGGCGTCTCGGTGAGCACGGCGACGCCGCGGTCGACGAGGTCGGCGATCACGTCGGGCGCGGCGCTCCGCGGCACGGAGACGACCACGAACGACGGCGCCTCCGCGGCGAGCAGCTCGGCCGCGGTGCGGAAGGTGCGGATCCCCCACTCCTCCTCGAGCGCGCGGCCCGTCTCGGCGCTGCGGGTCACGAGCCCGGTGACCGCGAACCGGTCCGGCAGGGCGCGCGCGATGCGGAGGAAGAAGGCGCTGCGCCAGCCGCTCCCCACGATGCCGAAGCGGATCTGCGGGGCGGGCGGAGCGGAGTGGGGCATGGCCGCCAGCGTACGCGCGGGGCCGCGCGCGGCCCGGGCGGGCGGATCATCCGGGAGGCGCCGTTGGGTTCTCGCAGCGGACTGGGGAATACTCGCGAGGGCCGGGAGGCTGTCCCGGGAGCGAACGCTCCCGCGTGGGGCGCGTCACGGCTCCGCACGAGGAGTATCGACCCGAGAAGGGGCACGAGCATGGGGATCCAGACGAGCCTCGACCAGGTCGCGCAGGCCGCGCGCATCCTCGACGTGATGCAGGAGGCCGATGAGCTCACGGTCGCCGCCAGCCGCGACGGCGGCGGACGCGCGGTGCGCCTCCTCGCCCGCGCCGCCGCCGACCCGGCCGACCAGCTCACGGCCGTCGCCGCCATCCACGCGCTCGCCCAGGTCTTCGACGAGGCCGCCGACATCGCCCTCGTGGCGCTCCTCGACCACGACGTGCGGTGGATCCGCGAGCACGCCGCCTGGGCCTTCGGCACCCGCCTGCCGCGCTTCGACGCGGTGTCCGGCCTCGTCGCGATGGTCGTCGAGGGCGGCTTCCCCGGCATGCTCGCGCAGCGCACCCTCCAGCAGTGGGCGGGGTCGACGCCCGACCACGTCGCGCTGGCGCTCGAGAACGCGCTGCTCGGCGTAAGGGGCGACGACGCCCGATCGCGCCTCGTGGAGACGATCGGCCTCGTGCCCGGCCGGATCCCCGAGCGCGTGCTCCTGCGCATCGCCCCGGCCGCCGTCGAGGGCCCGCTCACCCGGTCCGCCGCGGTCGCCGCGCTGGGAGACCGGCCCGCGGGCGAGGCGATCGCCGCCCTCGTCGCCGACATCGCGCGCGGCGACGACGAGGTGGCCGCGGTCGCGCGCCTGGCCGTGCTCGACATCGCCCGGCACGAGGGCGACCACGGATCCCATGCCGCGCCGGCCCCGCGCCCGGGCCTCACGGTCGTCCAGCTCTTCCTGCACGCCGACATCGACGCCGGCCTCACGCACGTGGGCGCGGGCGACAACGGCGGCATCGCGACGCTGCTGGTGCGGCTGGGCGACGCGCTCGTGGCGCCCGCGGCCGCATCGGGAGCGCACGCGGACGCGACGAGCCTCCCCGTCGCCGGCGACCCGATGGCGACCGACGCCGACGCCGCCGCCGTGGACCGCCCGGTCGACCGCGTCATCACCCTCTCCCGCGGCACCCCCGACCAGGCCCTCGGCTCCCTCGCCCGCGTCACGGCCGGCGACGACGGCCACGTCTTCGCGCACATCCCGATGCTCGGCGGCCCGCGCTCGCTGCCCGAGGCGTGGCCGCACCGCGTCGAGGCCGAGCGGGGGATCCGCCGCGTGCTGCGCGCCGCCGGCCGCGTCGACGCCGTGCACCTCCGCATGGCCGACGTCGGCACTCTCGCCGCCTCCACGGTCGCGCGCGAGCTCGGCATCCCCGTCGTCTTCACGGTCGCGCCGGATCCGCACGGCGTGGTCGACGCGCTCGACCGCTCCGGCGCCCTCACCCGCGACGGCTTCGGCGGCGTCGACGAGCGCGAGCACTACTGGTTCCGCGTGCGGCTCGTGCAGCGCCTGGCCGCCGACGCCGCGCACACCGTGCTCTTCCCGCGCCCCGAGCTGAAGCGCGACATGCGCCGGCTCGTCGGCATCGACGTGGACGCGCACCCCGAGCGCCACAGCGTCGTCGCCGAGGGCATCGACGTCGCCGCCATCGAGCGCTCGCGCGACGACGCCATGCTCGGCGCCGACGCGGACGGCGCCCCCGCCCGCGCCTTCGTCGAGCTCGACCACCTGCTGCGCGCGCTGCCCGAGGAGCGCCGCGGCCTCCCGCTCGTCATCAGCGTGGGCCGCCTCGCCCGGGTCAAGGGCATGGCCTCGCTCGCGCACGTCTGGGCGGCGGATCCCGCGCTCCGCTCCCGCGCCAACCTCCTGATCGTGGGCGGCGACCTCGACGCGCCGAGCCCCGAGGAGCGCGAGCAGCTCGCGCGGATCCTCGACGCCGTCCCCGACGCGCACGGCCCGGCCGACGCCGCGCGGCACGGCCTCCTCCTCGCCGGCCACCGCGGCAACGACACCGTCACCCGCTGGCTCGCCGCCGTCCGCTACGGCCGCCCCGGGCTCACCGCGCCGGGCGGCGCGTACGCGTGCGCGAGCATCAAGGAGGAGTTCGGCGTCGCGCTCCTCGAGGCGATGTCGATGGGCCTGCCCGTCGTCGCGCCCGCGTCGGGCGGCCCCGCGACCTACGTGGAGGGCGGCGTGACCGGCCTCCTCGTCGACACCGCGGATCCCGCGCAGCTCGCCTCCGGCATCGCCCGCGCGCTCGACATCGCGGCCGGCCCCGGCGCCGACGCCGCCGCCGACCGCGCGCGCGACATGGTCGCCCGCACCTTCACCATCCAGGCCATGGCGGGCACCCTGTCCCGCGTCTACCGCGACGTCGCCGCAGCCGACGACCGAACCCTCTGGGAGCTCAGCGCCTCATGACCCTGCTCGTCATCAGCCCGGACTACGCGTCCCACCTCTTCCCCCTCATCACGCTCGCGTCGGCCTGGCAGCAGGCCGGCGAGCGCGTGGTCGTGGCGACCGGATCCGCGACCGCCGGCATCG
Source organism: Clavibacter phaseoli (assembly GCF_021922925.1). Taxonomy (NCBI): domain Bacteria; kingdom Bacillati; phylum Actinomycetota; class Actinomycetes; order Micrococcales; family Microbacteriaceae; genus Clavibacter; species Clavibacter phaseoli. The sequence goes on along the minus strand of NZ_CP040786.1, from coordinate 2,353,487 downwards.
TCGAGGCCTCCGGCTTCGAGCGCATCGACCTCCGCCTCGGCCGCGGATCCAACCCCGGCACCATCAAGGCCGAGGAGCAGCCGACCGGCGAGGACGACGCCCTCCGCGGCTTCTTCGCCGCCACGCGCCGCGGCATGGTCGCGACCCTGCGCTTCCAGGCCGAGGCCCGGAGCGACGACCTCCTGTGGGAGCCGGTGGAGACCGCGCGCGCCGTGCAGCGGATCCTCGACGAGGTGCGCCCCGACCACGTCATCGTCGACCACCTCGCCTTCAGCGCCCGCCTCGCGCTCCTCGCCTCGGGCACGCGCCACGCCGACGTCGTGCTCGGTCACCCGAGCGCCCTGCCCGTGGGCGACGAGGTCTACGGCTTCCCGCCCGCCTGGCCCGCCGCGTTCGAGCCCGAGGAGGAGGACCTGGACGAGCTGCACGCGCTGTGCGTGCGCGTCCGCGACCGCTTCACCGCGCAGTGGAACGACGCCCTGGCGGTGCTCGCGCCGTCGATGCGCCCGAGCCGCGACGCGTTCGCGGAGGCCGGCGACGTGCTCCTGCTCAACTACCCCGAGGAGCTGCACGACCCCGACCGCTCCGAGCTCCTGCCGCCGCACGCCTTCATCGGCTCGGCCGTGCGTCGCGAGGCGCCCGAGGCCGAGGTGCAGGACTGGATCGACGCCGGCGGCGACCCCATCGTCTACGTGTCGCTCGGCAGCTTCCTCTCCGTGCGCGACGACGTGCTCGCCCGCATCGCGGCGGCCCTCCGCGACCTCGACGTGCGCGTGGCGCTCGCGACCGGATCCACCGACCGGTCCGCGCTCGGCGACATCCCGTCCGACTGGCTCGTCCGTCCGTTCCTCCCGCAGGTGACGCTGCTCGGCCACGCCGACCTCGCGGTCACGCACGGCGGCAACAACTCCGTCACCGAGGCCGCGACCGCGGGCGTCCCGATGCTCGTGCTGCCGCTCTCGACCGACCAGTTCGCGGGGGCCGCGGCCCTCGAGGACGCGGGGCTCGGGATCGCGCTGGCCCCGAACGTCGCGACCGTCACCGAGCTGCGGCACGCGGCCAAGGCGCTGCTGAACCCGTCCGGCGGGCAGCGGGCGATGCTCGACGCCATCGCGGGCGCGCTCTCGCGGTCGCCCGGACCGCAGCGCGCGTACCAGGCGCTGGCCGGTGGGATCCGCCCGGAGCAGGCCGCGCGCTGAGCCGGTCGTCCCGCCCGGGCGACGCCCGCGCCGCGATCTCGTAGACTCGGGGGTGACCGCGTCACGCGCCCCGCGCGGCGGTCGCCCACAGTCTCGTCAAATGGATCAGGTGCCCTCGTGAACATCGTCGCTTTCATCATCGCGTTCGCCCTCTTCCTGGGCGGCATGGCGCTGTTCGCGTTCGCGTTCTACATCGAGGGCTTCGAGCTGCTGAGCTTCTTCGCCGGCATCCTGCTCGTCTCGGCCTCCATCGCCATCCCCGCGCACATCCTCAAGCGCACCGACGCCTGACCCGCGTCGCCTCCGTCCGCGGGGCCCGGTAACAAACCGGACACACGGCCCGGCTACGCTCCCGACATGGGTGATCTGTTCGAGGGATACGGCACGCTCGCGGCCGCACGCCGCGCCTCCGGTGGCGCGATGCCGTTCGACGAGATGTTCCGGGATCCGCCCGTCGCGGGCGAGCCGGCGGTCGCCCGGGCGGCCTACCGCGAGATCCACGCGGCGCTGTCCCGCATGACCAAGGACGAGCTGAAGGACCGCACCGACGCGCTCGCCACCAGCTACCTCGCGCAGGGCGTCACCTTCGACTTCGCGGGCGAGGAGCGGCCGTTCCCGCTCGACGCCGTGCCGCGCGTCATCGAGCAGGCCGAGTGGAGCCGGCTCGAGAGGGGCGTCGCGCAGCGCGTCCGGGCCCTCGAGGCGTTCCTTGCCGACGTGTACGGGCCGCAGCGCGCCATCCGCGACGGCGTGATCCCCGCCCGCCTCATCAGCTCGTCCAGCCACTTCCACCGCCAGGCCGCCGGCATCGACCCGGCCAACGGCGTCCGCATCCAGGTCTCCGGCATCGACCTCGTGCGCGACGAGGCCGGCGAGATGCGCGTGCTCGAGGACAACGTGCGCGTCCCGTCCGGCGTCAGCTACGTCATCTCCAACCGCCGCGTCATGGCGCAGACCCTGCCCGAGCTCTTCGTCTCGATGCGCGTGCGTCCCGTCGGCGACTACCCGAACAAGCTCCTGCAGGCCCTCCGCGCGAGCGCGCCCGACGGCGTCGAGGACCCGAACGTCGTCGTCCTCACGCCCGGCGTCTACAACAGCGCGTACTTCGAGCACACCCTGCTCGCGCGCCTCATGGGCGTCGAGCTCGTCGAGGGCCGCGACCTGTTCTGCTCCGGCGGCCGCGTCTGGATGCGCACCACGGGCGGCCCCATGCGCGTCGACGTCATCTACCGCCGCGTCGACGACGAGTTCCTGGACCCGCTGCAGTTCCGCGCCGACTCCATGCTCGGCTCGCCCGGCCTCATGCTCGCCGCGCGCCTCGGCAACGTCACCATCGCGAACGCGGTGGGCAACGGCGTCGCCGACGACAAGCTCGTCTACACGTACCTGCCCGACCTCATCCGCTACTACCTGGCCGAGGACGCGATCATCCCGAACGTCGACACCTGGCGCCTCGAGGAGCCCGACTCGCTCGAGGAGGTGCTCGACCGCCTGCCCGAGCTCGTCGTGAAGCCCGTCGACGGATCCGGCGGCAAGGGCCTCGTGGTCGGCCCCGCCGCCAGCGCGGGCGAGCTCGCCGAGCTGCGCGCCCGGCTCCTCAAGGACCCGCGCGGCTGGATCGCGCAGCCCGTCGTGCAGCTCAGCACCATCCCCACGCTCGTGGAGGACGGCATGCGCCCGCGCCACGCCGACCTCCGCCCGTTCGCCGTCAACGACGGGCGCGACATCTGGGTGCTGCCCGGCGGGCTCACGCGCGTCGCGCTCCCCGAGGGCCAGCTCGTGGTCAACAGCAGCCAGGGCGGCGGATCCAAGGACACCTGGGTCGTCGGCGACGGCGGCTTCCCCGCGGCGACGCGCGAGCGCAGCGTGCAGACGCTCGTGGCCGACCAGGCCGCGGTGACCACGTCCATCCCGATCATCGCGAACGGGGAGAAGGCGCCCGACCAGTCGCCGCACGACGCCCCGCGCAACCGCGACCAGCACGAGCAGCAGCAGCAGCAGGCCGGCACCCGAGCCGCCTCGCCCGCCGCCGACACCACCGAGGGGGACCGCTGATGCCCATGCTGTCGCGCATCGCCGAGTCGCTGTTCTGGATCGGCCGCTACATCGAGCGGTCGGACGGCACCGCCCGCATCCTCGACGTGCACCTGCAGCTCCTGCTGGAGGATCCGTGGATCGACGAGGACACCGCCTGCCGCTCCCTCCTCAGCGTCATGGGCAGCGACGTGCCCTCCGAGGACGTGCTCGGCCGCGACGACGTGCTCGCGCTCCTCGCCGTGGACCGCACGCAGCCCGCCTCCATCGCCTACTCGCTCGGCGCCGCGCGGGAGAACGCCCGCCGCGCCCGCGAGATCGTCTCGAGCGAGCTGTGGGAGTGCCTCAACACCACGCGCGCCCGCATGCCCCGCAAGATCGCCAACGACCGCGTGCACGAGTTCTTCGGCTGGGTGCGCGAGCGCTCGGCCCTCGCGGTCGGGCTCGTCGAGTCGGGCACGAGCCGCGACGAGGCGTGGCAGTTCTTCACGCTCGGCCGCTCCATCGAGCGCGCCGACATGACGGCCCGCCTCCTCGCCACCCGCGCCCTCACCGAGGCGAGCGGCCCGTCGTGGACCACGATCCTCCGCTCCTGCGGCGCGTACGAGGCGTACCTGCGCACGTACCGCGGCGTGCCGAGCGCGCGCAACGCGGCCGAGTTCCTGCTGCTCGACCGGCTGTTCCCGCGGTCGATCACGCACTCGATCCGCCGCGCCGAGCAGTGCCTGCACGACATCGAGCCGCGCACCGACCGCCTCGGGGTCTCCGACCAGGCGCAGCGGCTGCTCGGGCAGATCCGGAGCGACCTGGAGTACCGGCCCATCGCCGAGATCCTCGACGACCTCCCGCGCTTCATGGACGCCGTGCAGGAGGCGACATCCGCCACCTCCGAGGCCGTCCGCCAGCGCTACTTCCCCACCAACGCGGCACCCAGCTGGGTCGGAGAGAACTCGTGAACCGCCTGCGCATCACCCACCGGACCGGCTTCCACTACGAGGGCGAGGTGACCGCGTCCTACAACGAGGCGCGCATGCTGCCCGTGTCGAGCGAGAACCAGTTCGTCCTCTACTCGAACCTCGACATCCAGCCGAAGCCGGGCCACCACACCTACGTCGACTACTTCGGCACCCGCGTCTCCTCGTTCGAGATCCTGAGCCCGCACCGCTCGCTCGAGCTCACGGCGACGAGCCTCGTCGAGGTCCGGCCGCGCGCGCACGAGCCGCACCAGCTCGGCTGGGACGACCTCGCGGTCGACGTGCAGCGCGCCACCGAGCACGTGGAGCAGGTCGCGCAGACCGCGCGCACCGAGCCGCACGAGGAGGTCCGCGCGCTCGCGGAGGAGATCGCGGGCGGCGCCGGCACCCCGTGCGAGGCCGCGGCGGACATCGCCCGCGCGATCGGCGAGAGGGTCGAGTACATGGCCGGCGTCACGAGCGTGCAGTCGACCGCGCGCGAGGCGTGGGAGCAGGGCCGCGGCGTCTGCCAGGACATCACGCACATCGTCATCGGCGCGCTCCGGCACGTCGGGATCCCGGCCCGCTACGTCAGCGGCTACCTGCACCCGAAGCCGAACGCGGCCGTCGGCGAGACCGTCACGGGCGAGTCGCACGCGTGGGTGGAGTGGTTCTGCGGCGAGTGGCGCGGCTGGGATCCGACCAACCTCATCGACATCGGCGACCGGCACGTGCTGGTCGGCCGCGGCCGCGACTACCGCGACGTCGCCCCGCTCCGCGGCATCTACGCGGGGCCGTTCCGGTCGAAGCTGTTCGTGCGGGTCGAGATCACGCGCGAGTCCTGACCCTCGGCGGCCGGGGCGGGCGGCCCTAGTCTGGATCCATGCCCGACGACGAGCGCCCCACCGGCGGAGCCGACCACCGCACCATCGTGGACGCGGAGGGCGTGACCCTCCACTACTACGTGTGGGAGGCCGAGCGCCCGCGGGCCGTCGTGCACATCGCGCACGGCGTCGGCGAGCACGCTCTGCGCTACGTCCGGCTCGCGCACGAGCTGAACGCCCAGGGGTTCACGGTCGCGGCCGACGACCACCGCGGGCACGGCGCCACCGGCCTCGGCCACCTCGGCATCGGCGTGCTGGGGCCGCGGCGCCACCTCGCGGCGCTCGACGGGATCCAGCTCGTGAGCGAGCAGCTCCGCCGGGAGCACCCCGACCTCCCGCTCGTGCTCCTCGGCCACAGCTGGGGCGCGCTCCTCGCGCAGCGCATCGTCGCGCGCGCCGCGCACCTCTACGCGGGCCTCGTCCTGAGCGGCGCGTCGCTCGCGATGCCCGGCGTGATCAACACGGGCGACCTCAACAAGCGCTGGCGGCACCCGGCCGCGTCGGGCTTCGAGTGGCTCTCGCGGGATCCGGAGGCGCAGCGCGCGTTCGGCGCCGACGACCGCAACTTCGACGTCAACGCGCTGAAGCCGTACCGGATGCGCGACTCCGTGCAGATCATGGGCCGCCCGCCCAAGAGGCTCGCGACCGACCTGCCCGTGCTCATCCAGGGCGGCGAGGAGGACTCGCTCGGCGGCCGCCGCGGGATGCAGCTGCTCGCGCGCGACTACAGCAGGCGCTCGCGCCTCAGCGACGTGCTGCTCATCGTGTACCCCGGCGCGCGGCACGAGATCTACAACGAGACGAACCGCGACGAGGTGGTCGCGGACCTGCGGAGCTGGCTGGAGTCGCGCGTGGTCGTCCCCGAGCCGTCCGCCGACGACGGAGCCGCGGGATGACGGGCGCGCTCCCCGAGGCGACGCTCCGCCCGGCGCGCGCCGACGACCTGCCGTTCCTCGAGGACATGCTGCTGGCGTCGATGGACTGGCGCGGCGACGGGTCCATGACCCGCGAGCGCATGCTCGCCACCCCGCAGCTCGCGCACTACGTCAAGGGCTGGCCGCGCGCGGGCGACGTGTGCGTGGTCGCGGAGGTGGACGGGGATGCGGTCGGCGCCGCGTGGGCGCGGCTGTACGCGGACGACGACCGCGGGTACGGCTTCGTCGCGGCCGACATCCCCGAGCTCGGGATGGCGCTCGTCGCGTCGGCGCGCGGCCGGGGCGTCGGCCGGCGGATGCTCGTGGCGCTGGTCGACGCGGTGCGCGCGTCCGGCGCCCCTGCCGTCAGCCTCAGCGTGGAGGACGGCAACGACCGCGCCCGGGCGCTCTACGAGTCCCTCGGCTTCGTGCCCGTGGGGCGCGAGGGCGGATCCGACGTGCTGCTGCTGCGCTGGTGACGCACGCCGCCCTCCGGCCCGCGGGCGCGGGACGGAGGGCGGCGGTGGTGCGTCGTGCGCGGCGCCGGGTCAGGCGCGCGCGGGGCGGGTCAGTCGCGCGTGTCGGCGGCGTCGGGCATCGAGCGCGGCCGCGGACCCGACGACCAGCAGCAGCGCCGCGAGGGCGAGCGTCGACGCGGGCGAGGATCCGGTGCGCGGCAGCGAACCGCGGAGGGAGGCGCCCGACGTGCCGGCAGGACTCGACCCGTCGGCCGACAGCGCGCCGGGGGAGAGCGCGCCCGTGCCGGCGGAGGCCGTGCCGCCGGACGGTGTGCCGGTGCCGGTGCCCGCGCCCGGGGCGGACCCGGATCCCGAGCCCGCCGGGTCGACCGCCACCGCGGCCGTCGTGACCACCGCAGCGGACACGTCCGCGTCGAGGCCGGACGCGTCGACCAGGTGCAGGCCCGTGACCGTGCGGGACGGGCCCGCGGTCACGTCCTCGGCGAGCACCGCGGATCCGCCGTCGGGCAGCGCGAACCGCGTGCCCGGGGCGATGTTCCCGGCCGCGAGCGCGGCACCCGCGATGCTGCCGCCGTCGCTCGAGACGCGCACGGCGCCGTCGGCGACCTCGACCCGGAGGCCCCGGATCGCGACGGCCAGGCGGCTGCCCGGGTAGAGCGCGACGTCGTCGATGGCGGCGCTGCCGGATCCGCTGCTCGAGGCCAGGCGGATGCCCGAGGCGCGGATCTGGCCCGCGGCGCCGTCGCCCGCGGTGGTGGCCGGGTCGGCCGCGGCGGCCGATGCGACCGTCGCGCCGGACGCGGTCGCCGCGTGCGGGGTGGTGAGCGTGTCGGGCGCGAGGGCGGACGGCGAGGCAGCGGACGGGGAAGCCGCGGACGTGCCCGCCGTGTCCACCGCGCCGTCCGGCCGCGCCACGGGCGTCGCCGCCACGGCGCTCGGCCCGGTCGCCCGGATCCCGTAGGCCGACCAGCCGGTGGGCGCGGTGTCCGGCACGATCACGACGGGCGTCGGCGACGGATCCGGCGCAGGAGCCGTCCCGCTGCCCGCCGCCACGGTCACGACGCCCAGCTGCACCTCGGGGTGGCGGCCGGTGAGGTCGCGGTAGTGCAGCGCCGTGAGCGTCACCGTCCCGTCCGCGGCGACCGACCGCTCGCCGAAACGGACCTCGACGCGCGGCATCCCGGTCTCGTCGACGCCCGTGTAGAGGTCGGTGGTGGTGTCGATCCAGACCCCGTTCACGAAGACCGCGTTCCCGGCATCCGCGAAGGACACGGTCATGGCGCCCGCGGCGGAGACCGCCGCGTGCAGGCCGTTGACCCGGAGGGCCGGCCAGCGGTAGTCGGCGAGCGGATCCGTGGAGGCATCCGGCACCTGGCGGAACGCGCCCACGTCGACCGTGGCGGTGCCCGCGGCGTCGCCCGTGCCGAGGTCGACGGCGACGGCCGACGCGGTGTCGGGATCCGTCCCCGTCCCGGTCACGGCGTCCGCCGCGGCGTGCGGCGCGGCGACGGTCGCGGCCGGCTGCGGCGCGACGAGCACCGTGCCGTCGGCCGCGGTGACGCCGACGCCGTACGCGCCCACGACCTGCCCGGCCGCGGGCGGCACGACGACCGTGCCGAGGCGCACGTCCGGGTGCGCGCCCGTGAGGTCGCGGTAGTGCACGGCGGTGACCGTGACGGTGCCGTCGGCCGCCGTCTCGTGCTCGCCGAACGCGACGGTGACGCGGGGCGCGCCCTGCTCGTCGACGCCCGTGTACAGATCGGTGGTGGTGTCGATCCAGCGGCCGTCGACGAAGACGGCGCTGCCCGGATCCTGGAACTCGGTCGTGACGCCGCCCGCGGGCGTGACCGTGGCGGTGAGCCCGTAGACGCGGAACGCCGTCCAGCGGTACTCGGCGAGCGGGTCGTCGCGCGCGCCGGGCAGCTGCTCGAACGAGCCGACGCCGATCGTGGTGGTGCCGTCCGCGCCGGTCTCGACGCGCACGGATGCGGCGTGGTCCGCGGATCCGTCCGTCGCGTCGAGCGCGTCGACGGAGGCCCTGCGGTCGAGGCCCTCGACGCGCGGCTGCCCGTCGATGATGCGCGTGCCGTCGGGGGCCGTGACCGTGACTCCGGTCGCGACGCGGCCGGTCGCGGGAGCGGGGTCCGGTGCGGGGGTCGGATCCGGGGCGGGCGTGGGGTCGGGCTCCGGCGTCGGCTGCGGCGCGGGCGTCGGCGCGGGACGGGGCGTCGGAGTCGGCGTGGGCGTCGGGATCGACGCCGCCGCACCCGCGCACGTCACGGATCCGGCGCGGACGCGCCAGATCTCCGACGCCCCGGGCCCCGCCTCCACGTCGATGCCGACGGTGGTCACGGATCCGTCGTCGGCCTTCGCGGTGGATCCGACGATGACGCGGGTCGCGCCGTAGACCGACTCCGGCAGGTCGCGCGACCAGCCCGGCGTCGTGTTCGCGTCCGCGGTCACGTCCACGCCGCCGATCGTCAGCCGCTCGAGGTGCACGGCGGGAGTGCCGCCGGGCGTGCACGCCACGGTGAGGCCGGAGAACACGATCGCGGGGCGGTCCCGGAGGGTGAATTCGCCGCTCGCGATGGCGCTGGTCGCGCCGGTGGGACCGGCGGTGGACGAGAGCCCGGTCGTGCGCGTCGTGTTGAGCTTCAGGACGTCGCCGGTGGAGGCGGCGGTGCGCGCCACCGCGGCGCCCGAGGTCCACTCCGCGAGCGGCGTGGCCGCGGTGAGCGTGTCGCCGTCGATGTCGATGATCTCCACGCCCGAGGCGCGCGCGAGAACGACGTCGGCCGCGTGCGCCGCGAGGGGCGCGAGGCCGCCGAGGGCGAGGAGCGCCGCGAGCGCCACGGCGCCGGTCGCGCCGACGAGACCGAGGGAGGAGCGCGACCCGCGCGTCACCCGGCTCATCGCGCGGCTCCCGCGCCGAGGCCCTCGATGAACGCGCGACCCGCGGGCACGCCGGCCCCGGTCACGTCGTCCCAGCCGGGGGCGGAGCGCAGCCCCTGCCTCCCCGTGTCCCACATGAAGAGCGTCTCGGGCCACAGCGCCCCCGCCGACGGGCCGCGCGGCGACCATGTCGCGGCGGACGCGGGCTGCACGTCGCGCAGCGCGCTCGTGCCCATCAGCGCGGAGAGCCAGGGGCTCGCGAGCCCGAAGCGGCGGCCGGTCACGGCCTTCGAGATCGCCACCATGGAGGCGACCATCGGCGTCGCGAGGCTCGTGCCGCCGTGCGCCGCGTACTCGGTGCGGCCCTTGTGCGGGCCGTAGGTGATGAAGCCCGTTTCCGGATCCCCGAGCGAGGCCACGTCCGGCAGGAGCCGGCCGGTGCCCGCGACGGCGAGCCGGTCGGCCTGCCACGTGGGACGCGCGTACTCGGCCGACTGGCCGCCGCCCGCGCCGAACGCGAAGCCCGGCGGGATCAGGGCGCCGTTGCGGGCGAAGCGCGTCTCCGTCTCCCAGCCCGCCTCGACGGCGATGGATCCGTCCTCGGCGAGGCCGGTGCTGGTCGCGCCGACCGCGGTGACGTACGGGCTCGACGCGGGCGACGCCACGGTGGCGTTCCCGCCGTGGTCGCCGACGCCGCTGTAGTCGCCGTCGTTCCCGGTCGAGGCGAAGACCGACACGTCGCGGGCCGCGGCCTCCACGAGCACCCGGTTCAGCAGCTCGCGGTCGTCGGCGGTGTCGAGGCCCTCCATCGCGCCGAAGGAGAGGCTGATCACGTCGGGCCCGTCCTCGGCCGCGTCGAGGATCCTCGTGTAGAGGCTCGTGCTCGTGCAGTCGTCGGCGCCCCAGTAGGAGACCGCGGCGTCGGGCGCCATCGCGTGGACGGCCTGCACGTCGAGGTGCTGCTCGTCGGTCCAGGCCGTGGGGCCGCCGCAGATGCCGGTGCGCGGCGAGGCGGACGGGTGGTCGCGGTACTGGCCGGCCGTGAAGGCGGGCTCGCCGACCGCGCGGGAGTAGGTGTCGGTGTCGGCCTGGGTGTCCGGGTCGTCGTAGGCGGCGACGATCGCGATGGTCGCGCCCGCGCCGCGGTCCTCGGCGGGGACGTCGTCCACGCGCCGCAGCTGGGCCGGGCCGTAGCCGCAGAGCGAGTTCGAGCGGTGGGCCACGTCGACGGACGCGGGCCACGCGTCGGTGAGGCGCTGACCCCACCAGGCGGCGCACGTGCCGTCGTCGGCGGACGAGGCGGGGGATCCGCCGGATGCCTGCCCGGGGATCGGCGCCGGCACGGGGCTCGCGGCGTCGGTCGCGTGCGCGTCGGCGGGCGCCTGCGCGTCGTCGGCCTCGGCGTCCGTCGGCATCAGCACGTCGCCCTGCACGGTGCCGGCGACGCCGCGCACGGCGTCGAGGGCGGCCGGCACGGCGAGGGTCCGCTCGGGGGCGACGACCTCCCGGCCGTCGACGCGGAACCGGGCGAACGCGGTGTCGAAGGCGCGCGAGGCGAGCGCCAGCGTGCCGGAGACGGGCAGCGCCGACACCTCGCCGCGCGCGTCGCCCACGTCGAGGCCGCGGTCGCGCAGCCATGCCGCCACGGCGGGCGCGGCGTCGGGGCGAGCCGGATCCAGCAGCACCGTGAGCGCGACGGTCGCGTCGTCCGGTGCGTCGCCGATGCGGGCAGGGGACGCGGCGGCGGGCCACGACGGGGCCGACCCGTCGAGCGCGCGGAGGCCGGAGGCGGCGCGGGCGACAGCCGGGTCGGCCGACGCGGACGCGTCGGCGGACGCGGATCCGGTGCCGGTCAGGGCGTTCGCGACGAGCGCCGCGACGGCCACGAGGGCGACGGCGCCCGTGCCGAGCGCGACGGCGCGTGCGCGACGTGACTGCGGGTATCGGGCGAGGGCGCGGATCCGGCCCTCCGTCGGCGGGCGCTCAGCGGGCCCGTGGGCCGTGACGGGTGGGAGGGACGAGGGGCGTGAGGGCATGCGGGATCCAGCTTCGGTTCAGGGGGAGTGCGCGATGGCGCGTGCGGATGCTATCCCTGATTGAGAATCGTTCTCACTACCTGTGGAGGACGGGGCATGCCCGCCGCATGCGACGAGGCGGCGGGCTGGAGATCCAGCCCGCCGCCCCACGTCCCGGTCGGTCGACCGGGTCGGCGATCATCCGCCGCAGTGCGACTTCCACACCTTCGGGAAGTCGAACCAGTAGCCCTGGCCGCAGCTCGTGCTCTTCAGGTACTCGCCGAGGCCCGTGACGAGCACGCCGAGCGCGACGCAGGAGAGCTTCGACAGGTCGAGCGTGATGCACACCGTGCCGAGGTACGCCGCGAGGCCCACCGCGATGATCGTCTTCACGATGCCGCCGGAGATGTGCCACGAGTGGTTGCTCCAGAACCACGTGGACTCGGTGACGCCGCCGACGTCGCCCTCCTCGATGACCTGCGTCTTCGTGACGGGTCGGCCGTCCGGGGAGGCGAGGGTCCGCTGGATCGCCGCGTCCTCCACCGCGTGGGCGCGCGACGGCGCGGTGTCGGCGATCTCGGCGCGGATCTCGGCGGCCACCTGCGCGTGGCTCTCGCCCTTCGCGGCCCACGCCTCGATGCGCTGGCCGCCGACGACCACGCCCTCGGTCGCGACGGTGGCGAGCTGGTCGGCGGTGATCCTGCCGCTCTTCACGCCGTGCTCGAACGTGCCGTCCAGGAGGGAGGACGCCACGACCGACTGCTCGAGGTGGGCGGGGGCGGCCTGGGCGGCGTCGCCGGCGCCCATCGCGAACAGCGCGACCGCGGTGGCGGTGGCCGCGGCGGCGAGCAGGCGGACGGGGCGGCGGGAGCGGATCGGGGCTGCGGGTGATGCGAGGGACATGGCTGACCTTCCGCATCGAGGGGCGACCGTCGCCCCGCGAGCACGGTAGGGCGGGGATCCCCACGCTCCGGGGTCGATGGCCTACGTCCCGGTGAACGCCGCGTGCATGTCAGACGCTCGTCTGACGAGCCCTCGCGCGAGGGTGACGCGGCGCCGTCCGTTCACCCGGGCGTCGCCCTCCCGTCGATCCGCGCGGGTAGCCTCCCTCGACTCCTGTTCGGGAGCGGACGGGAGCGACATGAACCAGCGGCAGGCGGCGGTCTCCCGGGCTCGGCGCGAGATCGTCGAGGCGGCGGGCGCGCAGTTCGCGGCCCACGGCTACGAGGGCACGTCGTTCTCGCGGGTGGCCGAGGCGATGGGCAAGCCGAAGTCCGCCATCGGGTACCACCTCTTCGCGTCCAAGGAGCGCCTCGCGGGCGCGGTCGTCGAGGACCAGGAGGACCGCTGGCTCCGCATCGAGGCGGCGCTCGACCGTCCGGGCGCGCTGCCCGAGCTCGTCGTCTTCCTCCTCACCGCCGCGCGCACGGTCGAGGTCTGCCCGGTCGCCGCCGGCGCCATCCGCCTCCTGCAGGACATGCCGCGCCTCGGCCTCGCCGTCGAGCGCCGCTTCGACGTGTGGCGGTTCACCCGGGCCCACCTGGAGGCGGAGCTCGCGGTCCAGGGCGTCCGCGTCGCCGACCTCGACGCCGTCGTGGACGTGCTGCTCAGCGCGACCTTCGGCGTGCTCTCGTACCGTTCGCCCAGCGCGCCGGACGGGGACCAGCTCGAGCGGCTGCGCGGCCTCTGGATCCCGCTGCTCACCCAGCTGGGGCTCGCCGACGCCGAGGTCGTCGTGCGCGCCGCCCGACCGCTCGACCTGGCGCTCGTGGAGGAGGGCCGCCCGGATGCGTCGGAGGCGCACCTCGGGCCGGCGCGCGGCGACGCGGACGACGCCTCCGCGGATCGGGACCGCGCCCGCGCCTGACGCGCTCCGCGCCTCGCGCCTGACGCGCCCCGCGCAGGACGACGCCGGCCGGCCCCCACGGGACCGGCCGGCGTCGTCGTGCGCCCGGCGGCGCTACTCCACGCGACCCGCGTACCGGTGGCGGAAGCCGCCCTCGGCGGTGACCACCACGTCGTAGTAGCCCCATTCGTCCACGCGCCAGTCGACCGTCGCGCTCCGTCCGGGCTTCACCGTCTCGTGCCGCTCGCGCGTGATGAAGTCGTCGGCCGTGAGCGCGAAGCGCGCCGAGGGGCTCCCGTCGTTCACGAGCGTGAGCCGCAGGAGGCCCTTGCCGCCCGGGATCGTCTCGGCCGTGACCCGGGGCACGGGCACGTCGGCCTTCCCCGCCGCGACCACCGTGCCGGCGAAGCGGCGGAGGAACCGGTCCGGCCCGTAGACGCTGAAGTCGTAGGCGCCCGCATGCGCGGCGCTGTCCCACGCGTAGGCGGCCGTCCCGCGCGGCGCCACGGTGAAGGGCGTCGACGCGAACGGCAGCGCGATGTTCGGGAACACCTGGTGCGAGACGCCCTGTCGGCCGCGGTTGCGCATCGTCAGCGTGACCCGGCCGCTCGCGCGGTCGACGGAGACGTCCGCGTCCTGCCGGTAGGGGAGCGGGCGGTGCCGCATGGCGCCGTCCTCCTGCTCGGGCATCCGCTGCGCGCCCACGGCGGGCTCGCGCACCGGCGGCTTCGCCATGTCGGCGTCGGCGGCCGCGACGAGCGCCTGCGTGGCGGTCATCGGCAGCACCTCCCGGGCCGACGGGATCGAGAAGTCCGGGTGCGCGAAGTCGAAGCACGACGTGAGGTCGCCCGAGATCGTGCGCCGCCACTCGGAGATGTTGGGCTCGTGCACGCCCGTCCAGGTCTCGAGGAAGCGGATCACCGAGGTGTGGTCGAACACCTGCGAGTCGACCCAGCCCCCGCGGCTCCAGGGCGACACCACCGTGAGCGGCACGCGCGTGCCGTAGCCGATGGGCAGGCCGTCGACGTACTCGTCGGCCGTGCCGGGCTCGGCGAGCGGCGGCAGCTGGTGGTCGAAGTAGCCGTCGTTCTCGTCGTAGTTGAGGAGGAGCACCGTGCGCGCCCAGGTGTCCGGGTTGCTCATGAGCGCCTGGATCACGGCGTTCGTGTAGTGCGCGCCGTAGTCGGGGCTGGCCTTCGGGTGCTCGCTCCAGCCGTACGGCGCCACGACGTACGACACCTGCGGCAGCGTGCCCGCCGCGGCGTCGCGGCCGAACTCCTCGAGCAGGTGCGTGACGTCGAGGCCCTTGCCGGAGTCGGGCTGCCACCCGTCGTGGAGCCCGCCGTCGAGCGCGAGCTGGCGCGTCGCGGGATCCGAGGACGCGAGCGCGTCGTGGTACTGCTGGAACAGCCACAGCGGGTTGTCGCCGTAGTCGCCCACGTAGGGGTGCGTCCCCTCGTCGCCGACCTCGTCGTTCGCGTACGTCTTCCAGGTGATCCCGGCCTCCCGCAGGCGCTCGGGGTACGTGGTCCAGGCGAAGACGGGGGCGTAGTCGTCGGGGTTGTCGATGGCCGGTCCGCCAGCCGTCCCGCGGGGGTCGATCGTCCCGGTCCACTGGTAGAGGCGGTTGGGGGTCGTCGGGCCGATGAGCGAGCAGTGGTAGTGGTCCGCGATCGTGAAGGCGGAGGCGAGCGCGTGGTGGAAGGGGAGGTCGTCCTTCGTGAAGTAGCCCATGGTCTGCTCGCTCTTCGCGACGACCCAGTTGTCCCAGGCGCCCTGGTTCCAGGCCTGGTGCCCGCCCTTCCAGGAGTGGTCGAGGCCGCCGGCTCCCTGCGCGTTGTAGCGGGACGAGTCGAGCGGGAAGGGCAGCATGCGGCCGCCGTCGACCCGGCTCGCGTCGGGCTGCGCGAAGACGGTGCCGCCGCCGGGGAGCTCCACGGCCTGCTTGTCGCCGAAGCCGCGGACGCCCGGGAGGGTGCCGTAGTAGTGGTCGAACGAGCGGTTCTCCTGCATGAGGATCACGACGTGCTCGACGTCGCGGATGCTGCGGGTGAGGTTCCGGCGGGTGGCCGCGGCGGCCGTCGCGGCGCCGGGCGCCCCGGCGGCGGATCCCGCGGCGACGCCGGCCATGATCGCGGCCGCGCCGCCGAGCAGGACGGTGCGGCGGCTGACGCCCGGGCGGATCCCGGTGCGGTAGGGGCGGGAGGCGTCGAGCGGCGGCGCGGCGTCGACGCCGGCCGCGAGGTCGACGTCGGGGGCGTGCTCTTCGGGCTTGGAGGTGCTCACGGTGACGGTCCTTCTTCCTGGATCGTGCCGGGCCCGGCGGGCGGGAGATCCCGCGGGACGGCGACGCGGAGGGCGCGCGCCGTCGCGGTCTCCCGCGCGGACGCGTGCTCGGCTCGACGCGGGGGATCCCGGCGGGTCGCGCCCGGGAGCGTCGATGCCGGTCGCGATCCTGCCCCGCCGAGGGGAACAGCGCGTCGCTCAGCGCGACATCCCGCGGAATGCCTCCTGAACAGCGGGATCGTTCCCACCGCCGCCGCGATCGCTCAGGCGGGCCAGACCGGCCGGAACTGGATGCTGATGCGCGGCCCGACGGCCTTCTGCGTCTTGAGGATGGCGTGCTCGTGGGTGCGCTGCGCGCTGCCGCCCATGACCACGAGGTCGCCGTGCCCGAGGGGGAACCGCCGCACCTCGCCGCCGCCCTTCGGTCGCAGCGACAGCGTGCGCGCGGCGCCCACCGAGACGATGGCGACCATGGTGTCGCGGTCGATGGCGCGTCCCACCCGGTCGCCGTGCCAGGCGACGCTGTCGTCGCCCGTGCGGTAGAAGCAGAGCCCCGCGGTCTCGAGCACCTGCCCGGGCGGGCGGTCGTAGTGGTCGTTGAGCGCCTCGCGCGCCTCGACGAGCACGGGCGCCGGCAGGGTCGCGCGCGGCCCGAACCACGACAGGAGCCGCGGCACCTCGACGGTGCGACCGTGCATGAGCCGCGTGTCCGCCGTCCACTCCACGTCCTCCACGAGGCGCTCGAACAGCGCGTCGGAGTCGCTGACCCAGCCGGGCCGGATGTCGAGCCACGCGCCCTGCCCGAGGTCGAGCCGCTCGACCTCCGCCCCGAGCGCGCCGAGGCCCGGCTCCGCCTGGAGGTCGTCGAAGAGGGAGGCCTGGAACGCGATGCTCATGGCGCGAGCATAGCCCGGATGTTCGAACGCATGTTCGAAGGCCGGCCCGCCGGGGAGAGCCCGGTCAGGCCTCCACGGGGCGGGACGCGCGGCGTCCGGCCCACGTCAGGAGCAGCGTCAGCCCGCAGATCAGCGCGGCGATGACGACGACCCAGACGGCGACCGTCCCGTACCCGCCGCCGCCCGTCGCGGGATCCAGGAAGGGGTACGGGTAGTAGGTCGCCGCGCCCGTGACCTCGTTGCCCGTGAACGGCCCGCGCGCGAGCGTGACCGCGACCCACGCCAGCGGGAAGACCACGACGCGGCCGACGGCGCCGTAGCCGAGCGCCCGGCGGTCGGGCGCGAGCAGCCAGTCGAGCAGCACGAGCAGGGGCACGGCCACGTGCAGCACCTCGTTCGACCAGGGGAGGCTGCCGCCGGGGATGGTCGGCAGCCCGCGCAGCAGCAGGTTGTAGACGATCCCGGTGGTGACCATGTACGTGGTCGCGGCCAGTCGGAGCGTGGTCCAGCCGCGTCCCGGCGCGGGCGCGCGTCGCAGCAGCCGCACGGCCCCGAGCCCCATGACCACGGCCGCGAGCAGGTTCGACTCGATCGTGAAGTAGAGGAGGAAGTCGAGCGTCTTGCCCCAGATCCCCTCCACGCCGATGCTCCGCCAGTAGGAGGAGCTCACGACGTACTGGCTGACGACCGCGACCAGCACGGCGGCGGCGGTGAGGAGGCGGACGACCGCCCAGGTGATGCGCATGCCCCACCGTCCCACATCGGCCGCGCGACGGGGATCCGCGGACCGTCCGCGGCCCGTCCCGCGGCCTAGGCTGGGCGGATGCATGGTGAGTACAAGGTCCCCGGCGGCAAGCTCGTCGTGGTCGACCTGGACGTGACCGACGGCCGCATCTCCGGCTTCCGCCTCGCGGGCGACTTCTTCCTGGAGCCCGACGACGCGCTCGAGGCGATCGACGGCGCCGTCAACGGCCTCCCGGAGGACAGCGACGCGAACGCGATCGCCGCCGCCATCCGCCGCGCGCTCCCGCCGCAGGCCGTGCTCCTCGGCTTCTCGCCCGAGGCCGTCGCCGTCGCGATCCGCCGCTCGCTCGCGCGCGCCACGAACTGGGGCGACTACGAGTGGGAGGTCATCCACGACCGCGCCTACCGGCCCGTCGAGCAGATGGCCCTGGACCAGGTGCTCGCCGAGGAGGTCGGCGCCGGCCGCCGGAACCCCACGCTCCGCATCTGGGAGTGGGACCAGCCGGCCGTCGTCATCGGCAGCTTCCAGTCGCTCCGCAACGAGGTCGACGCCGAGCAGGCCGCCGCCCACGGCTTCGACGTCGTGCGCCGCGTCTCCGGCGGCGGCGCCATGTACATGGAGGCGGGCGCCGTCATCACGTACTCGATCTACGCCCCCGTCGACCTCGTGCAGGGCATGACCTTCGCGGACTCCTACGCCTACCTCGACGAGTGGGTGATCACCGCGCTCCGCTCGCTCGGCATCGACGCGTCGTACCAGCCGCTCAACGACATCACGAGCCCCAGCGGCAAGATCGGCGGCGCCGCCCAAAAGCGGCTGGGTGCCGGCGCCGTGCTGCACCACGTGACCATGAGCTACGACATGGACGGCGAGAAGATGGTGCAGGTGCTGCGCATCGGCCGCGAGAAGATCAGCGACAAGGGCATCACGAGCGCCGCCAAGCGCGTGGACCCGCTCCGCAGCCAGACCGGCATGAGCCGCGCGGACATCATCGACCGGATGAAGGAGACCTTCACGGGCCTCTACGGCGGGAAGCCCGGTCAGGTCACGGCCGAGGAGTGGGCGAAGACCCGGCAGCTGGTGGACGACAAGTTCTCGACGCCGGAGTGGCTCACGCGCGTCCCCTGAACGAGGGGCTGTCCGCCTGGCGAAGCGGCGATGTCCGCTCCGTGTCGGGCCTGTCCGTCCGGCGATCCCGACAGCTCCCTCTCGGATCCGCGCGCCTAGAGTCACCTCGTCGTCCTTCCGGCCCCGCGGGGCCGAGCGGCGACGGCGGTCCGATCGAACCTCCTCGCGGGGCTCCGCTCGCGACCGCGGGCGACGGGGAGACCCGTCGGGGGGAGCGGACTCGCGAGGCGCATGCGTGCGCCTCGCGAGCGATCCCGCTCAGCCGCGCTCGAGCAGCTCCCGGTAGTCGGGGTGCTCGTCGATCCACTCCGCGACGAACGGGCACGCGGCGACGACCGTGCGCGTCCCGCCGCACACGTCGTCGAGCGCGGCCCGCACGAGCTCGCCGCCGAGGCCGCCGCGCCGCTTCGCGGGGTCGACCTCCGTGTGGGTGAAGACGATGCGATCGCCCTGGATCAGGTAGTCCGCGAAGCCCGCGCGCTCGCCGTCGAGCCACAGCGTGTAGCGCGAGCCGTCGGGGTCGTGGGTCACGTCGACGCTCATCCCGCCACACTATGCGCGGTGTCGCGCGGAGTCGATCCGCAGGGGGCCGGGTTACCCTGGACGAGCCCGGGACCCGGGTCCCCTCTACCTCCCGGAGCAGCACGTGATCGCCGACATCCGCCGCCGCAGCATCCTCGCCGCCGCGCTCGCGGTCCCCGTGACCGCCGTCCTCGCCGCGTGCACCCGCCAGGAGCCCGCGCCGCGCGCGACCCTCGGCGGCGGCGCCGACGGACAGCCCGCCGCGTCCGGATCCTCGCCCGCCGTCTCCGCGGTCGAGCCCGCGACCCTCTCGGTCTCCGGCGGCGAGACCGTCACCCTCACGGGCGCCGGCCTCTCCGGCGCCACCGCCGTCATGTTCGCGGGCACCGCGGGCACCGACCTCCAGGTCGCGGGCGACGGATCCGTCACGGTCGTGGCGCCCCGCTCCACGGACTACGAGGACCGCTCCGCCGACATCGAAGTCATGGCCGGCGACGCGCCCCTCACCGCCGCGACCGCCGCGTACGCCGCCCAGACGCCCGTCGACAAGCAGCTCCAGTACGCGCTCGCGCACTGGGACGCCTACAACCTCGAGGAGTACGGGAACTTCAACCCGTCCGGCGGCGACTGCGTCAACTTCGTGAGCCAGAGCCTCATCCAGCGCGGCTGGGAGATGACGACGGAGTGGCACAACCGCGGCGGCGGATCCGACTGGACCTACGCGTGGATCCACGTGCCCACGTTCGACAAGTGGCTCGCGGCGAACGCGTCCACGCTCGGCGTGACGCGCCTCGAGCTGGCCGATCGGGACAAGCTGAAGGTCGGCGACATCGTCATCTTCGACTGGAACCGCAACTCCTCGCCCGACCACACGCAGATCGTCTCCGCCATCGAGCCGAAGGACGGCGGCAACGTCGTCAAGATGGTCGGCCACAACCTCGACAACGACTACCGCGACCTCGACGCGACCATCACCACGGAGCACCCGGGCGCCGAGGTCCACTTCTGGAGCGTCGCCTAGCCCATCCCGCCGACGCCCCGGCCGACCCGCAGCAGCCGGTCGACGAGGAGCACGAGCAGCACGCCGGCCGCGTAGGCCGCGAGGTCGACGGGGTCGAAGCCGGTGCCGATCAGCAGGCGGCACAGCGGCACGTGCAGGGCCCAGATCGCGGGCCACCCGGTGATCTGCAGCAGCTCGATCCCGGTGCACCACACCAGCACGGCCGCGCCGTGCACGACCGTGTCGACCCGCGGCATCACGGCGATGAGCGCCAGGTGGATCGCGGCCGCGTAGAACACGTCCGGCCACAGGCCGCGGCCGTCGGAGTGCGTGACGACCATGCCGGCGATGACGACCGCGAGGAGCGCGGTGAGCGCCACGATCCGACGGCGCGCGAGGCCGTCGGGAAGGCGCACGTCCGGGTCGGCGACGGGCGCGGCGCTCGCGGGACCGTCGGCGGGGTGCATCGACGGCTCGTCCCAGACGAACGCGTCCACATCCCCGGAATGGCGCATGGCACGAGCCTATGCACCGCGGATGCGAACGGGCCCAGCGCGACGCCGCATCCGCGGGGAGCGGGGAGCGGAACCCGCTACGCGTCGAGCGCCGCGTCGACGATCCGCTTGGCCTCCGCCTGCACCGCATGCAGGTGGTCGAGCCCCACGAACGACTCGGCGTAGATCTTGTAGACGTCCTCGGTGCCGCTCGGGCGCGCGGCGAACCACGCGTTCTCGGTGACGACCTTGACGCCGCCGACGGCCGCGCCGTTGCCGGGCGCGGTGCTGAGCTTGGCGGTGATCGGGTCGCCCGCCACCTCGGTGGCCGCGATGGCGTCGCCGTCGAGCTTGCCGAGCGTGGCCTTCTGCGCCTTGGTGGCGGCCGCGTCCACGCGCTCGTAGACCGGGTCGCCGAAGCGCTCGGTGAGCTCGCGGTAGAGGACGCTCGGCGTCTTGCCCGTGACCGCGAGGATCTCCGACGCGAGCAGCGCCAGCAGGATCCCGTCCTTGTCCGTGGTCCAGACCGTGCCGTCCATGCGCAGGAAGCTCGCGCCCGCGGACTCCTCGCCGCCGAAGCCCACGGATCCGTCGATGAGGCCGGGCACGAACCACTTGAAGCCGACCGGCACCTCCCAGAGGCGGCGGCCGAGCGACTCGGCGACCCGGTCGATCACGCTGGAGGAGACCAGCGTCTTGCCGATCGCCGCGTCCTCGCGCCAGTCGGGGCGGTGCGCGTAGAGGTAGTCGATCGCGACGGCGAGGTAGTGGTTCGGGTTCATGAGCCCGGCGTCCGGGGTGACGATGCCGTGGCGGTCGGCGTCGGCGTCGTTGCCCGTGAGGATGTCGAAGTCGTCCTTGCGCGCGAGCACGCTCGCCATCGCCGAGGAGGAGGACGGGTCCATGCGGATCTTCCCGTCCCAGTCGAGCGTCATGAACGACCAGGCGGGATCCACCTCGGGGTTCACGACCTCGAGGTCGAGGCCGTAGCGCTCGCCGATCGCCGCCCAGTACTCGACGGACGCGCCGCCGAGCGGGTCCGCGCCGATGCGCACGCCCGCCCTCTTGATCGCGTCCATGTCGATGATGGAGCCGAGGTCGTCCACGTAGTGGCCGAGGAAGTCGTAGCCCTCGACCCGCCCGCGCGCCTCCTCGAGGGGCACGCGCCTCACGTCGACGAGGCCGCCCGCGATGATCGCGTTGGCGCGCGCGGCGATCCAGCCGGTGGCGTCGGAGTCGGCCGGGCCGCCGTGCGGCGGGTTGTACTTGAAGCCGCCGTCGGCGGGCGGGTTGTGGCTGGGGGTGACGACGATGCCGTCGGCCACGTCGTCGTCGCCGTGCTGCTCGTCGCGGTTCCAGCGGAGGATCGCGTGCGAGAGGGCGGGGGTGGGGCACCAGGAGTCGCGGGAGTCGACGAGCACGCGCACGCCGTTGGCGACGAGCACCTCGAGCGCGGTGTCCTCGGCGGGCTTCGAGAGCCCGTGGGTGTCGCGGCCGATGAAGAGGGGGCCGGTGATGCCCTGCTCGGCCCGGTACTCCACGATCGCCTGCGTGATGGCGAGGATGTGGTCCTCGTTGAACGCGGTCTTCAGCGAGCTGCCGCGGTGGCCGCTCGTGCCGAACGCCACCTTCTGCTCCGGGTCCTCCACGTCGGGGTGGAGGTCGTGGTACGCCCGGATCAGCTCGTCGATGTCGATGAGGTCGGACGGGAGGGCGGCGGTGCCTGCGCGGTCATGCATGGATCCATCCTGGCACCGGCCCCCGCCGATTCCCATCTAGGGTGCAGGCATGGCCGAGACCCCGCGACCCGACGAGACCTACAGCTACCTCGGCCCGTCCGGCACCTTCACGGAGGCCGCGCTCAAGCAGGTGGACGCGGCCCGCGGGCGCACCTGGCGCGCGGTCAACAACGCGTCGGAGGCGCTCGCCGACGTCGTGTCCGGCACCTCGGTCGCCGCCATGATCGCCATCGAGAACTCGATCGAGGGCGGCGTGACGGCCACGCAGGACGCGCTCGCCAACATCCCCGGCCTCCGGATCCTCAGCGAGCACCTCGTGCCCGTCGCCTTCGACCTCGTGGTGCGGCCGGGCACGGCGCTCACCGACGTGCGGACGATCGCCGCGCATCCGGTGGCCTACGGCCAGTGCCGCCGCTTCCTCGAGCGCGAGCTGCCGACGCACGGCCACGTGCCGGCGTCGTCGAACGTCGCCGCGGCACTGTCCCTCTTGGACGGCGGCATCGCGGACGCGGCCATCGCGCCGCCGCAGATCACGGAGAGCCAGCCGCTCGAGGCCGCGGTGCGGGGCATCGGCGACAACCCGAACGCCGTCACGCGCTTCGTCCTCGTCGGCCGGGCCACCGCGCTGCCCGCGCGCACCGGCGCCGACAAGACCAGCCTCATCGTGGAGCTGCCCGACGACCGGGCCGGATCCCTGCTCGACCTCCTCGAGCAGTTCGCGACCCGCGGGGTGAACCTCACGCTCATCCAGTCGCGGCCGATCGGCGACGAGCTCGGGCGCTATCGCTTCGTCATCGACGCCGAGGGCCACGTGCACGACGAGCGCGTGGCCGACGCGCTGCTCGGGATCCGCCGCTTCAGCCCGCGGGTCACCTTCCTCGGCTCGTACCCGCGCGCCGACGGCACGCCCAGCACCTACCGCGCCCGGTACGAGGACGACGTCTTCCTCGAGGCGCGCGACTGGCTGCGGGGCATCGTGTCGGCCGAGCCCGGCGCGGGCGCCTGACGCGTCGCCGTCGCCGTCCGCGGCCCGGACGCGCCCGACGCCCTTCGTTAGAGTGACGGGGTGATCGATCCGCAGACCCTCCGCGACCATCCCGACCTCGTCATCGCCTCGCAGGAGCTGCGCGGCGCGTCCGTGGAGGTGGTGGACCAGGCGGTCCGGGCCGACTCCGCGCGTCGGCAGGCGATCACCGAGTTCGAGGGCCTCCGCGCCGAGCAGAACGCGCACGGCAAGCTCGTCGCGAAGGCCGACAAGGCCGACAAGCCGCGCCTCATCGCCGAGGTGCAGGAGCTCAAGGCCCGCGTCACCGCTGCGCAGGAGCGCGCGCAGGAGGCCGAGTCGGCGCTCGACGAGGCCATGCGGCGGATCCCGAACATCGTCATCGACGGCGTGCCCGCCGGCGGCGAGGACGACTGGGCGCTCGTGCGCGAGGTCGGCGAGAAGCCGTCCTTCGACTTCGCCCCGCGCGACCACCTGGAGATCGGCGAGATCCTCGACGCGATCGACATGGGCCGCGGCGCCAAGGTCTCCGGCGCCCGCTTCCACTACCTCAAGGGCATCGGCGCCCGGCTCGAGATCGCGCTGATGAACTTCGGCCTCGCCCGCGCGCTCGAGGCCGGCCTCGTGCCGCTCATCACGCCCACGCTGGTGAAGCCCGAGATCATGGCCGGCACCGGGTTCCTCGGCGCCCACGCCGACGAGGTCTACCACCTGGACGACGACGACCTCTACCTGACGGGCACGAGCGAGGTGGCGCTCGCCGGGTACCACGCCGACGAGATCCTCGACCTGGCCGACGGGCCGATCCGGTACGCCGGCTGGTCGACGTGCTACCGCAAGGAGGCGGGCTCCTACGGCAAGGACACCCGCGGCATCATCCGCGTGCACCAGTTCCAGAAGCTCGAGATGTTCTCCTACGTCGACCCGGCCGATGCCGAGGCGGAGCACGACCGCCTCCTCGCCATGCAGGAGCGCATGATGCAGGACCTCGGCCTCTCGTACCGCGTCATCGACACGGCCGCCGGCGACCTCGGGTCCAGCGCCGCCCGCAAGTACGACGTGGAGGCGTGGGTCCCCACGCAGGACGCCTACCGCGAGCTCACCTCGACCTCGAACTGCACCACGTTCCAGGCCCGTCGCCTCGGCACGCGCTTCCGTGGCGAGGACGGCCGCACCTCGCCCGTCGCCACGCTCAACGGCACGCTCGCGACCACGCGCTGGATCGTCGCGATCCTCGAGACCCACCAGCAGGCCGACGGCTCGGTGCGCGTGCCCGAGGCGCTGCGCCCCTACCTCGGCGGCCTCGAGACGCTGGAGCCCGCCACGGCGAAGGCCGCCCGATGACCCCGCGGGTGCCCGACGCCGACCGCCTCCTCATCGCCCTCGACATCGACGGCACCCTGCTCGGGGAGGACGGCTCGCTCGACGAGTCGGTCATCCGCGAGGTGCGGCGGATGGAGGAGGTCGGCCACGTGGTCATGCCCTCCACCGGCCGCTCGGTCGCCGACACCCTGCCGATCGTCGACCGCCTGGGCATCCACCCGGAGTACATGGTCTGCTCGAACGGCGCGATCGTGCTCGAGCGCGACGCGGACGTCCCCACCGGGTACAGCCGCCGCTTCGTCGAGACGTTCGATCCCTCGGACGTGCTGCAGCGGATCCGCCCGCACCTCGCGAGCGGCCGCTACGCCGTCGAGGACGCCGAGGGCGTGTACCTCTACTCCGGCGGCGACTTCCCCGACGGCGCGCTCGAGGCCAACGGCCGCCACGCCGAGTTCGAGGAGCTGCTGCACGTGCCCGCGACGCGCGTGGTCGTCATCTCGCCCGGCCACGACATGGAGGACTTCCAGGACGTCGTCGAGCGCATGGGCCTGCACCGCGTGAGCTACTCCATCGGCTGGACGGCGTGGCTCGACATCGCGCCCGACGGCGTCAACAAGGCCACCGCGATGGAGCGCGTGCGCGAACTGCACGGGATCGCCCGCACGCACGTGATCGCCATGGGCGACGGGCGCAACGACATCGAGATGCTGGAGTGGGCCGGCGCGCACGGCCGCGGGATCGCCATGGGCCAGGCGCCCGCCGAGGTCATCGCGGTCGCCACCGAGGTCACGGGTCCCATCACCGAGAACGGCGCGGCCGCGGTCCTCGCCCGGCTCTGACGCCCGTCGGCGGTCGATTCCCCAGCTGGGGAGAGTTCAGCCGCCTCTGATCCTCCGCGTGCGAGAGTGGCGCATCCCGCGCGGCCACCCGGCCGCACCACCGCGGGCCGACCGGCCACCGGTAGGCTCCTCATCGATCGCACGTCGCCCGCCCGCGGGAGCGCGCGCATCGGGAGGGCTGTCCGAGCGGCCGATGGAGCCAGTCTTGAAAACTGGTGGGCAGAGATGTCTCGTGGGTTCGAATCCCACGCCCTCCGCCCGGAGAGGATCCGCATGAGCGACGCGCCCCTGCGCCCCCGGCGCACCGCGAAGGTCCCCGTCATCGCCCGGCACGGCCGGCTGCGGCGGTCCACGGCGGGCCGCGCCCTGCTGAAGGGCACCGCCATGGCGCTCGCCGTGCTGGCGGTCAGCGGCCTCTCCGTCGTCACCATCGCCGCCTGGGATCTGAACAGGTCCGTCCAGGCGAACACCGTCGACATCAGCGACGGCACGGAGCAGACCACGGTCGGCGTCGGCGCGCTCGACGGCGGCTTCAACGTGCTCCTCGCGGGATCCGACACGCGCCAGGGCCAGGGAGACGGCTACGGCAAGACCGACGGCGCGCTCAACGACGTCAACATGGTGCTGCACGTCTCCGCCGACCACTCGCAGGCCACGGTCGTGAGCCTGCCGCGCGACATGGTCGTGCCCATCCCCGCCTGCGCGCGCAGCGACGGATCCGGCACCGCGCCCGCCGTCTCCGCCGCGCCGCTCAACACGGCGCTCTCCGACGGCGGCCTGCCGTGCGTGGCCAAGACCGTCGCCCAGTTCACCGGGCTCGACATCCCCTACGCGGCGCTCATCGAGTTCGACGGCGTCATCGAGATGTCCAACGCGGTCGGCGGCGTGCCCGTCTGCCTCGCGAGCCCGCTCAAGGACAAGCGGACGGACCTCGACCTCCCGGCGGGCGAGAACATCCTGCAGGGCAAGGACGCGCTGCAGTTCCTCCGCACGCGCCACGCGGTCGGCGACGGCAGCGACCTGGCCCGCATCAGCAACCAGCAGGTCTTCCTCTCGGCGCTCGTGCGCACGATGAAGCAGTCGAGCACGCTCTCGGATCCCACGCGCGTCTACGGCCTCGCCAAGGCGGCGGTGGACAACATGCAGCGCTCGACCTCGCTCGACTACCAGACCATGGCGTCCATGGCGCTGGCCCTCAAGGACATCCCGCTCGACCAGGTGCGCTTCCTGCAGTACCCCGGCACGACCGCGGGCACGGGCGTCTACTCCGGCAAGGTCCAGCCGCTGAAGACGGACGGCGACCAGCTCATGCAGCTGCTGAAGACGGACGCCCCGTTCGAGGTCAAGGCCGGCAACACCGGCCTCGGCGCGGTCGCGGAGCAGCCCGCGGCATCCACCCCGACGCCGTCGGCGAGCGCGCCAGCGGCGAGCGGCGGATCCCAGCCGGCCACGTCTGCGCCCACGGTGCTGCCCGAGGCGATCACGGGCACGGACGCCGGCACGGTCACGTGCTCCAAGGCGTTCGGGTGACGCTCCGGGTCCGCGGGCGGTGAGGGCGACGGGGCCCCGCCGCACACCCTATGCAGCGAGGACCCGTCTATCTCGTTCAGCTTTCGACCCGAATCCTCCGCCGGACGAGAATCCACGTTCTCGCCCCCGGGGGGCTCGCGACGTCGTCGCGTGCGTGAGGGTGAGCGGCGCCGGTTCGGGGGATCCGGGGCCGCGGCCACGTGGGCGAGCGGGACATCTCTGGGCTGACACATCGACACGCGGGGGGTAAGCCGGTCGGGTCCGGCACACGCGTCGAGAGAGACACTACGTGTCCGTCGAATGGGGGACAACCGCGCCGCACCCCCCGTTCGGGCCCGGCGACCCGTGGGCGGGGATGTCGAGGAGGCCGCCGCGTCCGGTACAGTGGACGGGTACGTCTGGAGACGTCGCATAGTTCGGCCTAGTGCACCACCCTGCTAAGGTGGAGTACCCGTATGGGTACCGTGGGTTCAAATCCCACCGTCTCCGCCATCCCGCCTCGTGGAGCCTCCCCTCGCCGTCGCATCCGACGGTCTCCCTCGTGATCCGCGTCCCGAGCCGCCCCGTCGGACGGCCGACCCGGTCGTCGCGCCCGCGTCGGCCTAGCATCGCGATCATGAGCGACACGTTTCCCGACGCAGCACGGGCGCCCGACCCCGAGCACGGCGCCGGCACCACCCTCGGCCTCATCGCGCGCGAGGCCAACGTGTCGATCGGCACGGTCAGCAAGGTCCTCAACGGCCGGAATGGCATCTCGCCCGCGACCCGGGCGCGCGTCGAGGAGCTCATGGAGCTGCACGGATACAGCCGCCGCGGGGCCGAGCGCCCGCACGGAGCGCTCGTCGAGATCGTGCTCGAGGTCCTCGACACGGGCTTCTCGGTCGACCTGCTGCGCGGGGTGTCGGCGGTCGCGCGGGAGCACGGGCTGAGCGTCATCGTCACGGAGCACGAACGAGACCAGGAGCTCGACGGCGACTGGATGGCGGGCGTCATGCAGCGCCGGCCGATGGGCCTCGTGCTCGTGTTCTCCGACCTCGCGCCCGCGCAGAAGCGGCAGCTGCGGAGCCGCGGCATCCCCTTCGTGGTGGTGGATCCCGCGGGGTCGCCCGCCGCGGACGTGCCGGCCGTCGGATCCACCAACTGGGAGGGCGGCCACGCCGCGGGGGAGCACCTGCTGGGGCTCGGGCACACGCGCATCGGCGCGATCAGCGGACCGCCGCACCGCCTCTACTCGCGCGCCCGCATGTCCGGGTTCCGCAGCGCGCTCGAGGCCGCCGGGCCCGCGGTGTCGCTCGTCGAGGTCGAGGGCGACTTCGGCCGTGCCGCCGGGTTCCGCGCGGGCGGCGAGCTGCTCGACGCCGCGGAGCGCCCGACCGCGATCTTCGCGGGCAACGACGAGCAGGCGGTGGGGCTCTACGAGGCGGCGCGCGAGCGGGGCATCCGGATCCCCGACGACCTCTCCGTCCTCGGCTACGACGACCTCCCGTTCGCCCGCATCGTCTCGCCCGCGCTGAGCACCGTCCGGCAGCCCGTGCGCGAGATGGCGGAGGCCGCGGCGCGCATGG
The DNA here is from genome assembly GCF_021922925.1 of Clavibacter phaseoli. NCBI lineage: Bacteria > Bacillati > Actinomycetota > Actinomycetes > Micrococcales > Microbacteriaceae > Clavibacter > Clavibacter phaseoli. Next base: position 2,325,201 of record NZ_CP040786.1, on the reverse strand, counting down.
TGCTCCGGATCCGCGAGGGCCGGAGCGACGAGCCCACCCGGCTCGACCTCGCGACGGCGCTGGTGGTGCGCGGCAGCACGGCGGCGCCCGCGTCGGCTCCGGCGGACGCGGTGTCGTCGCCCGAGTGAAAGGTTTCCGATCGCCCGCGCCCTCCTTGCCCCGCCCGACCGCGGGTGCGTAGCGTTCGAGGGGCGCCCGGCAGCCGACCGGCCGCGCCCGACGAAGGAGTCGCCCGTGTCGCAGATCCCCCGCACGCCCGCCCGTCCGCATCGCGGTCGCCCGACCCGGACGGCGCGCTCGTGACCGCCGCCCGGAAGGCCCTCATCGTCCGCGGGGGCTGGGATGGCCACATGCCCGTGGAGACGACGGGCCTGTTCATCCCGTTCCTCGAGGAGAACGGCTTCGAGGTGCGTGTCGAGGAGGGCTCGGCCGTCTACGCCGACGCCGACGTCATGGCCGCGACCGACCTCATCATGCAGGCCAACACCATGACGACCATCGAGCCCGAGGAGATGGCCGGCCTGTACGCCGCCGTCGTCGCGGGCACCGGCATGGCCGGCTGGCACGGCGGCATCGCCGACTCGTACCGCAACACGGCCGACTACCTGCACATGATCGGCGGCCAGTTCGCCCACCACGCGGGCAAGGACCCGGCCGAGCGCACGGGCGAGCAGTCCGACAACTACATCCCGTACACGGTCGAGATGACCGAGCTCGGGCGCACCCACGAGATCACGCAGGGGATCGCCGACTTCGACCTCGTGACCGAGCAGTACTGGGTGCTGAGCGACGAGTACAACGACGTGCTCGCGACCACGACGCAGACCGTGCGGCCGTGGGATCCGTGGCACCGGCCGGTCACCGCGCCCGCCATCTGGACCCGCCAGTGGGGCGAGGGCCGCATCTTCGTCTCCGCCCCCGGCCACCGCATCGAGGTCGTCGAGGACCCGAACGTCCGCACCATCATCGAGAGGGGCCTCCTGTGGGCAGCACGCTGAAGCACGACGACGACGCCATGACCCTCGGGATCATCGGCGTCGGGAAGATCAGCGAGCAGTACTTCGCCGCGTTCGAGACCCTGCCGGGCGTGCGGCTCGTGGCGGTCGCCGACCTCGACCTCGACCGCGCGCGCACGGTCGCCGAGGCGCAGGGCGTGGACGCGCTGAGCGTCGACGACCTCATCGCCGACCCGCGCATCGACACCGTCCTGAACCTCACGATCCCGGCCGCGCACGCCGAGGTCGACCTCCGCGTGCTCGAGGCCGGCAAGCACGTGTACGGCGAGAAGCCGCTCGCGCTGAGCCCCGCCGAGGCCGAGCCGATCCTGCGGCTGGCCGAGGAGAAGGGGCTGCGCGTCGGATCCGCGCCGGACACCGTGCTCGGCACCGGGATCCAGACCGCGCGCCAGGTGCTCGACGCCGGCACGATCGGCGAGCCCGTCGCCGCGAACGCCTTCTGGGGCGCTCCCGGCCATGAGCTCTGGCACCCCGCACCGGCGTTCTACTACCAGCCGGGTGCCGGCCCGATGTTCGACATGGGGCCGTACTACCTCACGGCGCTCGTGACGCTGCTCGGCCCGATCACGCGCGTGCAGGGCGCGTCGCTGCGTTCCGACCGCGTGCGCTCCGCCGCCTCCGACCCCGAGTCGCGCGAGATCCCCGTCACCGTCGACACGCACGTGAGCGCCGTCCTCACGCACGAGTCGGGCGCGGTCTCCACCGTCACGATGAGCTTCGACGTCTGGGCCACGCGGATCCCGAACATCGAGGTGTACGGCACGGCCGGCACGCTCTCGGTGCCGGACCCGAACCACTTCTCCGGGGCCGTGCAGGTCGCCACGTCCGCCGACCGCGAGTGGGCGGACGTCGAGCCGAGCGCCGGCTTCGTCGACGCGGGCCGCGGCTGCGGCCTCGCGGAGATGGCCGACGCGATCCGCCGCGGCGTCCCGCACCGCGCGTCCGGGGAGCTCGCGTTCCACGTGCTCGAGGTCATGGACGCGATCCTCGACCCCGCCTCGACGGGCGAGATCCGCAGCACCGTCGGACGGCCCGAGGCTGTGCCGCTGGGGCAGCCGGGGCGCTCCGGGGACTGAGCGGGCGTCGTCCGCCGACAGGTAGTGGGCAGCCTTCCACAACCCCGCTCGACGCCCGTTCCTGGGAGCCGCGGCCGACTAGCCTGACGCCGTGACCCGCCACTTCTCGCAGTTCCTCTTCGCGCCGTACGGCGACGGGGAGGGGCTGCGCGCGGTGGAGGCGGACGCGTCCGACGAGCAGCTCCTCGGCTCCGAGGCGCGCGACGCGGACGCGGATGGCGAACCGGGGGAGCGGGAGACGGACGTCACGGATCCCTCGGTGTGGCCCCCGCTCACCGTCGTCGAGTGGCCGCTCACGCACCGGCCGTTCGACGACGACGAGCCGGAGATCGCGGACGGGCACTTCGCGCCCGCGGACGAGGATCCGGACGGGGAGGCCCGGGAGGAGGCCGCGGCGCACGCCGCCCGTGCCGCGCTCCTCGCCGAGGTCTACGGCTGGCCGCACCGCGCGATCTGAGGCGCGTCCCGTCGCCGCGGCGCTCCCGTCCCGGTGCCTAGGCGCCGGCCAGCACCGCCCAGGAGTGCGCGGGGACGCGTCCGTCGCCCGCGAGGTCGCCCGCCTCGACGTCGCCCGTCGGACCGGCGACGGACAGGGGCTCGTCCGCGAGGTTGAGCACGAGCCGCAGGGCGTCAGGTGACCCGGGCGCGACGCCGCCGGCCGCACCCGTCCCCGACGGCCGCAGCGTGACGGTGAGCCCGGTGTTGGTGAGGCCCGACGTCTCCATCCGGGCGTCGACCAGCCAGGCGTGCCGCCGACGGAGGCCGACGAGCTCCTGGTGCAGGCGGCGGACCCGGGTGGCGTGCTCGTCGTCGTGGAGCTCGTCGGGCGAGGCCGGGTACGCGGGGCGCACGGCGTCGTCGCCGCCCGCGCGGTCCTCCTTGACGCCGGTGAGGCCGCGCTCGTCGCCCGCGTAGATCGACGGGATGCCGGGCAGCAGGAGGAGCAGGGCGATCGCGTGGCCGAGGTGACGCGGATCCACCGCCGAGGCGATGCGCGTCACGTCGTGGTTGCCGACGAAGGTCTGCGGCGTGAACGACGGCAGCAGCTCGCCGTGTCGCGTGAGGGTCCAGTCGAGCTCGAACAGGTTGCCCTCGGCGATGGAGTTGCGGATGGACTTCCACAGCTCGTAGGCGGTGATGGAGTCGATGGTCGAGTCGGCGGCGTAGTCCGCGTAGTCGCCGTGGATCATCTCGCCGACGAACCACGCGTCGGGGTGCCGCTCGCGGACGCGCGGCAGCACCGCCGCCCAGAACGACGCGGGCACGGCGTAGGCCGCGTCGAGCCGCCAGCCCGAGATGCCGCGGTCGAGCCAGTGGATCATCACCTCGACGACGTGCGCGCGCACGGCCTCGGAGTCGTGGTCGAGCGTGACGAGCGCGCCGTGCCCCTCGAAGCCGACCGGCTCGCCGGCGTCGTCCCAGCGGAACCAGGAGGCAGCCTCGGATCCGGGGCCGTCGGCGAGCGCCTGCGCGAAGCGCGGGTGGCTGCGGCCCACGTGGTTGAAGACGCCGTCGAGGAGCACGCGCACGCCGCGCGCGGAGGCGTCGGCGAGGAGGGCGTCGAGGTCGGCGTCGTCGCCGAGCCGCGGATCCACCGCGAGGTGGTCGCGCGTGTCGTAGCCGTGGGTCTCCGAGTCGAAGACCGGGCCGAGCAGCAGGCCGTTGGCGCCGAGGTCGACGAGGTACGGGAGCCACGCGCGGAGGCGGTCGAGGCGGTGGGCGGGCGGCGCGTCGGCGTGCGCGGGGGATCCGCCGTCGGGCCCGGCGAGGTCGTCGCGGGTCTGCGGCGCGCCCGTGAAGCCGAGCGGGTAGACGTGCCACCAGACGACGTGATCGGTCCAGGATGCCAAGGGTCGCTCCTCGCGGTTCGGGTCGATCCAGCCTAATGAGCGGGGGTCGGGGCGATCGGCGGGCGGGCTCCGGGGGACAGCGGGAGCGGCGCGGCGGGGCGTCGGCGGCACGGATTCGCGGGGCGGCCCCGCAGCATGTAGTCTGTCTCCCGGCCTGATCGCCGCTCGCGGAGATCATCGCCGCACGACTGCGCCCGTAGCTCAACGGATAGAGCATCTGACTACGGATCAGAAGGTTGGGGGTTCGAATCCCTCCGGGCGCACAGCATCCCTCGGATGCGCATCTCTGGTTGAGACAGGATGCCGAACGGCCCGCCACTGGCGGGCCGTTCGCGTTTGTGGGGTGGCGTCCCGGATCCCGCCCTCAGCGCGTCGTCGCGAGCGGCTCCACGACGCGGTTCTCGTACGCCCAGATCGTGGCGTGCAGGCGGTCGCGCACGCCGAGCTTGTCGAGCGTGCGGCTGACATGGGTCTTCACGGTGGTCGGCGCGAGGAACAGCCGGCCGGCGATCTCCGCGTTCGACAGGCCGCGCGCGACGAGCACGAGGATCTCCCGCTCGCGCGCCGTCAGCCGCGCGAGCTCCGAGTGGGTGCCGATCCCGTGGGCGGCGTGGCCGTGGTCGAGGAGGGCGCTCACGGGGTCGGCTCCGGGGTGGCGGTGGCCTCGGGGGCGGGCGTCCCGTCGGTATCGTCGTCCGTCGCCGGCGGATCCGTCGGACCGGTCGTGGCGGACGGGGTCGCGTCGGGGTCCGCGCCGAGCGGCAGGGCCTTCGCGAACGGCGGGCGGACGACCGCCTCGCTCCCGTCGATGATCCCGGTCACCAGGGCGGCGTCCTCGCCCCGGAGCGGGAAGACGTTCCAGGCCCCGTCGGACGGGGTGACCGGCTCGCCCGTGGTCGGGTCGGTCGCCATGCCGTCCGTCCCGTAGGAGCCGATGGTCGTGACGGGCGTGCCGTCCTGGTCGAAGAGCTGCACGCGGTCGAGGAGGTTCCCCTCGGCGTCGTACGCGAAGAGGTTGGTGACCTGCTCGCCGTCGAGCGAGAGGCCCGGCTGCTCGTACGAGGTGGGGTACGCCGCCCCGGAGTCGTCGTACCCGCGCACGGCGAGCTCGTCGAGCGTGCTCGGGATCAGGGCGACGAGGACCACCGCGGTGACCGCGCTCACGGCGGCGCGCAGGGTACGGGCCGGGCGCGATCGCGCCCACCTCCCGAGGCCCCACTGCACGCTGATCACGGTCAGGACGATCAGCGCCGTCCAGCTGATCGGGTCCGTCGGCAGCACGCGGAGCGAACCCAGCACGACGATGGCGAGCATCTGGTACCCCGCCCACGCCCGGAGCAGCCACCACACCGGGCGGAAGACGATGACGAGGTCGAGGATCGCGGAGAGCTCGCGGTGGGCGCGGATCCGCGCGTGCAGCTCCCCGGCCCGCGCGAGGGCGCCGTCGCGCAGTTGGTGCAGCGGGGAGGCGGGGGCCGTGTCGACCGCCCGGTCCGGCAGCCCCGCGGAGCTGCGCAGCTCGTCCGCGTAGCGCACCGGGTCGCCGAGCTCGAGGGCGCCGTCGTGATCCGCGGCCTCCTCCTGCAGGTCGGCCTCGAGGCCGCCCGTGAGGTCGTCGACGTCCTCGGGATCCAGGTCCGCGAGCCGGGCTCGCACGGCGGCGGCGAAGGCCTGGATGCGGGTGTCGAGGGTGGGATCTGCGGTGTTCACGGCTTCTCTCCGATCGTGCGGACGTTCACGGATGCGGGCACGGGCCCCTCGCCGGTGCCTCCGGCCTTCCGGGTGCGATGGGTCGGCGCGCCGGCCGGCTCGCCGAGGAGCCCGCTCATGGCCGTGGCGAACGCCGCCCAGGTGGCGCGCTGCCCGGCGAGCAGCTCGCGGCCCTCGGGGTTGATCGCGTAGTACTTCCGGTGCGGTCCGCCCTCGGAGGGCACCACGTAGCTCGAGAGCGCGCCGGCCGCGTAGAGGCGGCGGAGCGTCCCGTAGACCGAGGCGTCGCCGACGTCCCCGAGGCCGGCGTCGCGCAGGCGCCGGACGATGTCGTAGCCGTACCCGTCGTCGTGCTGCACGACGGCGAGCACCGCGGTGTCGAGCGCGCCCTTCAGCAGCTGCGTGGTGTCCATCAGTCGACCTCTCTCATGCGTCGCACAGTATCACGCAGTGCGCGGTACCTCGGAGTGCCGCGCATGGCGGCGCGTCCCGTCGTGGACGGCGGGGGCGGGCGCCCGCCCTCGTGCTCGCCGCGGGCCCAGTGCTACCGTCGGGCACGCCCATCGTCCTGGAGGCACTCGGCCGCGTGCTCGCCCTGGTGGGCGACGTCGTGCTCGGCGGTGCGGGCGTCTCGCCGGCGATCCTCCTCGCGGCCCTCCTCGGCGCCGCCTCCGTGGCCGCCGCGGTCGCGCTCGTGCGCATCGCCGCCGCCCGCGGGCTCCTCGGATCCGTCGCGCCCCCGGCCTTCCCGGACGAGGACGTCGACCTCCCGGTGCTCGTCTCGGCGAGCGACCCGGACGCGGACGGGCACGAGCGCTCCCGGGCACCGGGCCGCCGGATGCGGGTCGTCGTGCCTGCGCCGCTCCCGGCCGCCTGACCGCGGCCCGCAGGGGTCCACCGCCGCCATCCCGCGGCATGGATCCGGCGCGCGCCCGCATGCGACGACCAGACGGATCCCCTCCGCTCTCGTCGCAAGGAACCCCGTGGACCCCACATCGATCGCCCCCGTCCGAGCCGTGCTCGACGGACTGTCCCAGCTCGTCGTCGGGCTCGCCGACTTGATCCATCCCCTCGCCGGCGCCTCCGCGACCGGCGTGGCCGTCATCCTCCTGACCCTCGCGGTGCGCGCCCTGCTCGTGCCGGTCGGCGTGGCGCAGGTGCGCGCCGAGATCCAGCGCCGCCGCATCGCGCCCGCGCTCGCCGAGCTCCGTCGCCGCCACGCAGGGAAGCCCGAGCAGCTGTCGCGGGCGATGCAGGAGCTGTACGCCCGCGAGGGCGCGTCGCCGCTCGCCGGCTACCTGCCGACGCTCGCGCAGGCGCCCGTGCTCGCGGCCGTCTACGCCCTGTTCGCGCACGCGCGGATCGGCGGGGAGGCGAACGCGCTGCTCGCCGCCTCCTTCGCCGGGATCCCGCTCGGCACGAGCGCGCTCGCGTCCGCGGGGCTGGGCGTCGCACCGCTCGTCGTCGCGGTCGTCGTGCTCGGGCTGCTCGCCGTGGTGATCGAGGTCCGCCGTCGCGCGGACCTCCGGTTCCTGGGGCAGCCCGCGCCCGTCGACCCGGCGCTCCCCGGCATGGCCGGCATGGCCACGATGATGCGGGTGCTGCCGTTCGTCACGGTCGTCTTCGCGGGCGTCGCCCCGCTCGCCGCCGCCCTGTACCTGCTGTCGAGCGCCGCGTGGACCCTTCTCGAGCGCGCGGCGCTGCGGCGCCTGCTCGGCCGCGCGCCCTCCCGCGGGACGGCGGCCGCGTGATCCACGCGGCTGGCCCGCCGCACCCGGTCTGCGAGGATCGAGTCACACCGAGCCGGGAGCCGCCATGACCTCCACCCCCGCGGGCGCCGTCGCCCTGCCGCCCACGCGCGTGACCTACCCGGCGGGATCCGTCGCCTCCGAGGGCGAGGCGCTCCGCGTCGACGACCTCGCCGACGGCACGCGCGCCGTCGTGCTCGACGCGACCGCGTGCCACCCGGTCGACGCGGCCTGGCCCGACCAGCCCGCCGACCGCGCGGTCCTCCGGGTGCGCGGCGCCGGCATCGAGGTGCTCGACTGCGTCGTCGGCGCGGCGTCGACGGATCCCGCGGAGGACGCCGCGCTCCACGTCGGCGCGGACGTCCCGGTGAAGAAGGGCGCGGAGGGCTGGTCGTTCGTCGCCGTCCACGTGGTGCCGGGCGACGCCGACGTCCGCGTGGGCGACGCCGTCGAGGTCGCGGTGGATCCCGAGCACCGCCGGGCGCTGAGCGCCGGCCACACGGGCTGCCACCTCGCCTCCCTCGCCCTCGACCGTGCGCTCGCCGACGCATGGACCAAGGACGTGCCCCGCGACGCGCTCGGCGCCCCGGGCTTCGACGCGCTCGCCATCGGCACCTCGCGCATCGGACCGTGGTCGTCCGTCGACACGTACCGCCTCGGGAAGTCGCTGCGGAAGAAGGGCTTCGTGCCCGCGACGCTCCTCGACCGCCTCGACGAGGTGCGCGCCCGGGTCGACGCCACGCTCGCGGAGTGGGTCGCCTCGGGCGCCGCCGCGCGGATCGAGCGCGAGGGCGACCTGCTCACCTCGCGTCGCTCCTGGGTGTGCGAGCTGCCCGGCGGCACCGCGCGGATCCCCTGCGGCGGCACGCACCTGGCGGGCCTCGATGAGCTCGCGTCGGTCACGGTCGACCTCGAGGTCGAGGAGGCCGACGGAGCCGTCGTCGTGCGGATGCGCACCACCTGCGTCGCCGCCTGACCCGCCCGGTCGGGGACCCCGGTATCCCCGCACCTCCCGCGTCGGGTACCGTGGGGAGGCGCCGTCCGGCCGACCGGCATCCTCGGTCCGGCGACGGCGCGGCGATGGAAAGTGGTATCGAACGTGGCAGCAACCCCCGCGACGAAGTGCTCGGTCTGCGGCAAGGCGAACCCCGTCGGCATGGCCACGGGCAACATCCTCGACCACGGTCGCAACCACGAGCGCTGCCCGGGTTCGGGGAAGCCGCCCGCGGTGTCGACCAAGCCGGCCTCCGCGGCCGCGAAGTCGGGAACCGCCCCGTCGCGGAAGCCCGCGAGCGAGGCCGCCAAGCGCGAGCCCAGCCGCAAGACCACCCCGGCCAAGGCCGCCGGCCCCACGCGCGGCGTCACCGTGCGCCGCGTCGAGGTCGACACCGAGCGCCTGCGCCTGCGCGAGGAGAAGCTCGAGCGGATCCGCGTGCAGCGCGAGGAGGCGGCCCGCCGTCGCCTCGGCGACTACATCGTGCCGCTCGACGCCGACGGCCAGGAGGCCCCCGAGGCCGACATCACGCTGGAGACCATGGACGACGAGGCGCAGGCCACCGTCGAGCCCGGCGCCTCCGCCGAGTCCGACGTGGCATCCGCCGCCGAGAGCGGCCGCCCCACCGCCTAGCGCGTAGCGTGGCGCTCATGACAGAGCAGTCCACCGACCAGCCCACCACGTACCTCGGCCGCACCGGCGTGGAGGTCTCGCGCCTCTGCCTCGGCACCATGATGTTCGGCGCCTGGGGCGAGACCGACCACGAGAAGTCCATCCGCGTGATCCACCGCGCCATCGACGCGGGCATCACCTTCATCGACACCGCCGACATCTACGCCTACGGCGAGTCGGAGGAGATCGTCGGCAGGGCGATCGCGCAGTCCGGCCGCCGCGACGACCTCGTCCTCGCGACCAAGTTCTTCAACGGCATGAAGCCCGAGGCCAACTACCGCGGAGGGTCGCGCCGCTGGATCATGCGCGCCGTCGAGGACTCGCTGCGCCGCCTCGGCACCGACTACATCGACCTGTACCAGATGCACCGGCCGGACGAGCACACGGACATCGAGGAGACCCTCGGGGCCCTCACCGACCTCGTCACGCAGGGCAAGGTGCGCTACATCGGCTCGTCCACGTTCCAGCCGAGCCAGGTCGTCGAGGCGCAGTGGGTCGCGCGCGAGCGCGGCACGGCGCGCTTCGTCACCGAGCAGCCGCCGTACTCGATGCTCACCCGCGGCATCGAGGCCGACCTCCTCCCCACCACCCAACGCCACGGCATGGGCACGCTCGTCTGGAGCCCGCTCGCCGGCGGGTGGCTCTCCGGCAAGTACCGCAAGGGCCAGGACATCCCGAAGACGCACCGCAACGACCGCGACCCGTCGCGCTACGACCCGGCCGACCCGAAGTTCGAGGCCGCGGACGCGCTGGGGGCCCTCGCCGACGAGCTGGGCGTGCCGCTCGTGCACCTCGCGCTGGCGTTCGTGCTGCGCCACCCGGCGGTGTCCAGCGCGATCATCGGCCCGCGCACCATGGAGCAGCTCGAGTCGCAGCTCGACGCGGCGACCCTGGAGCTCGACGCCGCGACGCTCGACCGCATCGACGAGATCGTGCCGCCCGGCCTCAACGTGAACCCGGCCGACACGGGCTTCGCGAACTACTGGCTGGATCCCGCCCGCCGCCGGCGCTGACCCGATCGGCCCCGCCGCGAGGCGGCGAGCCGCGAGCCGGGACCGATCCGCGGAGGGTCGGCTCCCGGCCGGCGCCGAGCGCGCCCCCGTAGGGTCGGGGCATGAGCCCCCGCACCCGCGAGCCCGTGTACGGGACCGCCGTGATCCTGGGCCGCGCGCTCTTCGGATCCCTCCGCCTCCGCCTCGTCGCCGAGGGCCGCGACCGCATCCCGGACACCGGCGGCGCGGTCATCGCGATGACCCATTTCGGCTACCTCGAGTTCGCCCTCGTCGAGTGGGCGACGTGGCTGCACAACCGCCGCCGGATCCGCTTCATGGCGAAGAAGGGCGCGTTCGACCAGCCCGGCGTCGGCTGGGTCCTGCGCCGCATGCGCCACATCGAGGTCGACATGACCGCGGGCGCCGCCGCCTACGCGGACGCCGTCGCGGCCCTGCGCGCGGGCGAGCTCATCGGCGTCTTCCCGGAGGCCGGCGTGAGCGCGTCCTTCCGCGTGCGCGAGCTGAAGACGGGCGCCGCGCGGCTGGCGGCCGAGGCGGGCGTGCCGATCGTGCCCGTCGCCGTGTGGGGCGGGCACCGGCTGCTCACCAAGAACCGCCGCATCCGGATGCGCGACCGCGTCGGCGTGCCCGTGCACCTGCGCGTGGGGGAGCGCATCCCCGTCGCGCCCGACGCGGATCCGCGCGAGGTCACCGACGCCCTGCGCGAGGAGCTGCAGCGGCTGGTCGACGACCTGCAGTCCTCCTACCCGGTGGACGGCCGCGGCGCGTGGTGGCAGCCGCGGCACCGGGGCGGCACCGCGCCGACGCCCGAGGAGGCGGCCGCGGCCGACGCCGAGCGCGACGCACGGCGTCGCGCGGAGGGGCGCTGACAGGAGACCGTCGACCGGCGGATCCGCCGGGGGAATGAGATCGGCCCGGACCTTCGAGGCCCGGGCCGATCTGCGCACGTGAACGTCTGTTACCCGCAGACGAACCGGCTGGTGCGGTACCGCTCACCCGAAGAGCCGTACCGGATGCCTCCACGGTAGCCGCGCATCCTGGTGATCCCCCGCCGCGGGCCGGAATGTACCCCGTTTTGGGGGAGCGCGCCTGTGTCCGTCGTTTGGGGGACCCAGTACAGTTGCGCGTCTCTCGGCGGGCTCGCTCGGATCCGCCCGATCAGACCGGCTCGGCCAGCGGGGAGCGCTCGAGGCCGGGCGCGGGCGGGGCGGTGGGGTCGGCGTCCACGGCGCGGATCCGGTTGCCGGCATCCACGTGCACCACGCGGGGCTCGAGCGTTCGGGCCTCCTCGGTGGTCATCTGCCCGTAGGCGATGAGGATCACCACGTCGCCGACGTCGACGAGGTGCGCGGCCGCGCCGTTGATCCCGAGAACGCCGCTGCCGCGCTCGCCCGCGATCGTGTACGTGTCGAGCCGGGCGCCGTTGGTCACGTCGACGATGCTGACGCGCTCGCCCACGAGGATGTCGGCGGCGTCGAGCAGGTCGCGGTCGACCGTGACGGAGCCCACGTAGTGCAGGTCGGCGTGCGTCACCGTGGCGCGGTGGATCTTCGCGGTCATCATGGTGCGCAGCATGCGTGCTCCTCTGCTCGGGCGGCGTCCGTGCGCGCCTGGGCGGAGCACGGTGATCGTCGAGGCGATCACGTGGGCAACGCGCGCGGGCGGGCGGATGTTCCGGCGGGTGCCGGATCCGCGGCCGCGCGAGGCCCTCGGCGAGTGTACGAGACGCGCGCGGGCACGGCGGACCCGGGCCGCGGCGGAGGCGCGGGGGCCGGCGCGGGCCGGGCGCGGGCTAGGCGCGCCGCCGACCAGGGGCCACGCTGGGGAGGGGACCCGATCCACCACACCCACGGAGGCACCAGTGGCACGACGCGACACGGCCGGCACCATCGAGGACCGGCCCGACGAGGAGGACGCGCGCAAGCCCGACTCCCCGACGGAGATCGAGAAGCCCTCCTGGAAGTACGTGCTCCGGAAGACCATGCGCGAGTTCAGCTCGGACCAGTGCACCGACATCGCGGCGTCGCTCACCTACTACGCGGTGCTGTCGCTGTTCCCCGCGCTCATCGCCATCATCTCGCTGCTCGGGGTGTTCGGGCAGGGGCAGTCGACGGTGACGGCGGTCCTCGACCTGCTGCGCGGCTTCGCGCCCCAGGACGCCCTCGCGCTCATCGAGCCGATCCTGACGGGCTTCGTCGAGTCCCCCGCCGCCGGCTTCGCCCTCGTCTCGGGCATCGTGCTCGCCATCTGGTCGGCCTCCGGCTACGTCGGCGCCTTCACCCGCGCGATGAACCGCATCTACGAGATCCCCGAGGGCCGCCCGTTCCTCAAGCTCAAGCCCATGCAGCTCGCCGTCACGGTCATCGGCATCGTGATCCTGCTGATCTGCGCGCTCATCATCGCGATCTCCGGCCCCGTCACCGACGCCATCGGCGCCGCGCTCGGCGTCGGCCCGACCGTGCAGATCGTGTGGTCCATCGCCAAGTGGCCGGTGCTCGCCCTCGCGATCGTGCTGCTCATCGCGATCCTCTACTACGCGACCCCGAACGCGAAGCAGCCGAAGTTCCGCTGGATGAGCATGGGCGCCGCCATCGCGCTCGTCGTGCTCGTCGTCGCGAGCGTCGGCTTCGCCTTCTACGTGACCAACTTCTCCAGCTACGCGAAGAGCTACGGCGCGCTCGCCGGCGTCGTGGTGTTCCTGCTCTGGCTCTGGATCGCGAACCTCGCGCTGCTGTTCGGCGCCGAGTTCGACGCCGAGCTCGAGCGCGGACGCCAGCTCCAGGCCGGGATCGCCGCCGAGGAGACGCTCCAGCTGCCGCCGCGCGACACCGCCGTCAGCGACAAGAAGGCCGCCGCGGAGCGCGAGGACGTCAAGCGCGGCCGCGGGATCCGCGAGCGCCACGAGCGCGCGGAGCGCCTGGGGCGCGGCGAGGGCGACCACGCCTGACCCGTATCCCCGTCCGCTCAGGAGGGCCCGCGCGTCGACCGACGCGCGGGCCCTCCTGCGTCAGCGGTCCTTGATCACGTCGTACGCCGCGAGGGCGCGCTGGCGCGACTCCTTGAGGTCGACGATGGGCGACGGGTAGGCCGCGAGGCCGCCGTCGGCCTGGTCGTCGGCGTCGTCCTCGGCGCTCGCGACCAGGTCGCCCATCGCCTTCCACGGCTCGTGCACCACGTCCCGGGACGCGTGCGCCAGCTCGGGCACGTACGAGCGGATGTACTCGCCCGACGGGTCGAACTTCTGCCCCTGCAGCACGGGGTTGAACACGCGGAAGTACGGGGCGGCGTCCGCGCCGGATCCCGCGACCCACTGCCAGCTCGCCGCGTTGTTCGCCGCGTCCGCGTCGACGAGCGTGTCCCAGAACCACTGCTCGCCGTGACGCCAGTCGATCAGCAGGTTCTTGATGAGGAACGACGCCACCACCATCCGCACGCGGTTGTGCAGGTGGCCGTCCTTCCAGAGCGCGCGCATGCCGGCGTCGACGAGCGGCACGCCCGTCTCGCCGCGCTGCCACGCGCCGAGCGTCTCGTCGGACGGCTCGTCCCACGGGAAGGCGTCGAAGCGCGGCACGAAGTTGCGGGTCGCGAGATCGGGCTGGTGGTACAGCAGGTGGTAGCTGAACTCGCGCCAGCCGAGCTCCGAGAGGAACTTGGTGGCGTTGACCTCGTCGCCGCCGACCTTCTGGCCGCGCGTGCGCTGGATCCGGTGCCACACCTGGAATGGGCTCACCTCGCCCCAGCGCAGGTACGCGGACAGCCGCGAGGTCGTCATCGCGGCGGGCTCGTCGCGCTGGGCGGCGTAGTCCTCGAGCTCGTGGTGGACGAAGTCCTCGAGGCGCTGCAGGCCGGCCGCCTCGCCGGGGTCGCACGCCTCGCGGAGCCCGGCCGCCCAGTCGGGCGTCGTCGGCAGCAGCCCCCAGCCGTCGAGGTCCTCCGAGCGCGGCCCCTTCCGCGGCGCGTCGAGCTCCTTCGGCGCGGGCAGCGGCTTCCGCGGCTCCTCCCGCTCCTGCGCGGCCTTCCAGAACGGGGTGTACACGCGGAACGGCTCGCCCTGCTTGTTCGTCACCGTCCACGGCTCGACCAGCAGCGATCCCTGGAAGCTGCGCACGTCGAGGCCCCGGTCGCCGAGGTCCTTCTTGACGGCGGTGTCGACCGCGATCTCGGCGCCTCCGTAGCGCCGGTTCCACAGCACCGCGCCCGCGCCGACCTCCCGCACGAGGTCGTCGACGACCTCGGCGGCCTTCCCACGGCGCAGCACGAGGGGGGAACCGAGCTCCCGGAGCGACTCCGCGAGGCGCGACAGGCTCATGTGCAGCCACCAGCGGGCGGCGCCGCCGAGAGGGCGGATCCCGTCGCTCTCCTCGTCGAGCACGTACAGCACCACGATCGGCTCGCCGCGCTCGACGGCCGCGTGCAGCGCCGGGTTGTCGGCCACGCGGAGGTCGTCGCGGAGCCACACGATGCTCGGGCCGTGCGCCTCGTCGGCGCCCTCCCGGTCGGCGGATCCGCGGTCGGGGGCGTCGTCGTCGCTCATGGATCGAGCCTAGGACGGCGCCGCGCGGGCGACCGGGCCGTGCCCGCTGCGCGCGCGGAGCCCGGCTGCACGTAATATCGCACCTGGCAGTGCGCGTCCGTCCGGGTCCGACCGCCGCACGAGACCCGCCGTCGTCGAGAGGCCCATGGACAACGAGAGCACGCCCCTGCCCGTCCCCCCGGGCTCGGCATCGCGCGACGCCGTCTCGGCCGTCGTCGTAGCGGGCGACGCGGGATCCACGATCGCGGCGACGCTGACGTCGATCCTCGGGCAGACCGTCCCGCCGCAGCGGGTCGTCGTCGTGGTCGCCGGCAGCCGCGACGACACCTTCGCGGTGGCGCGGACCTTCAACGGCCGCCACGAGCGCGCCGTCCCGGGCGCAGATCCCGTCGGCACGACGGTCACGGTCATCGACCGCGGCCCGCGCGAGGGCTCGCTCCGGTCCGCGTACGGCTTCGCCCTCCGGCTGGTGGGCGACGAGGGGCGCGTGCTGCTCGTCTCGCCCGACGCCGCGCTCGAGCCCCGCGTCCTCGAGCTCCTCGTCGCCGCCCTCGACCGGGACCAGGGCGCCCTGGCGGTGTCGGCCCGCCTCGACCCGCGGCCGAGCGGATCCCACGGCCCCCTCGCGGGTGCGCTCCGGCTCCTGCAGCGCCACTGGGCGATGGGCGCCGTCGAGACCGGCACCGACCTCGGCCTCACCGGGCCCGTGCCGCTCGCTCCCGCGACGCTCCTCCGCCTCCCCGCGCGCGATCCGGGTTCGCCCTCGACCGCGTCGTCCGAGGCGATCCTCACGGCGCTCCTCGCCGGCGACGACCGGTCCGCCGTCGTGCCCGACGCCCGCGCCCGCGTCGACACCTCGGTCACCTGGGGCGTGATGCGCGAGCGGCGCGACCGGTGGGGCGCCCACGTCGGCCGGCTGACGCGGGGCGGCGCACCCGCCGACGCCGCCGACCGCCGCCGCGCCCGCCTGGCGTCGCTGCGCATCAGCGTCGGGCCCGTCCTCCGCTTCGTGTCCTTCGCCCTGGTGACGCTGTACCTGGCCGCCGCGGGCATCCAGGGGATCCTGGAGCCGGCCTGGTGGTGGGCCGCGCCGGTCGTGGTGCGGCTCCCCCTGCACATCCGCACCCTGCGTCGCATCCGCGAGCGCACCCCGGCCGACGTGGTCTTCGGTTCGACGTTCCTCCCCCTGGAGACGGCGGAGGCGGCCTACGGCGTCTCCCGGATCCGCGACGGCCTCCACCGCCTGGCTCCCCGCGACCGGCGCGTCCCCGCCGCGGCCGAGACCGTGCCGCCGTTCACGGTGGTCGACGCCGTCGCCGCGACCGTCCTCGGCGTGATCGTCGTCGCCGTCCTCGCCGTGGCCGGTATCGGCGGGCCCGCGGCGGCGTCGCTCACGACGGCGATCGGCTGGGCGGCGTGCGTGGTGACGGCGGTCGACCTCGTCATGGCGCTGCTGCGGCTGCTCGTCGCCCGCGGCGGGCCGTTCGCCCGCCCGCGTGCGACGACGGGATCCGCGGCCTAGGCCTCGGCGACGCTGCCGCGCAGCTTGTCGGTCAGCTCGCGCAGCGTGTTCAGCTCGTCCGGCGTGAGCGCGCCGCCCACGGTCGAGGCGATGGACTCCATGTGCACGCGCGCGACCGCGCGGAAGGCCGCGTCGCCCGCGTCGGTGAGGCGCACGATGGTGGCCCGTCCGTCGCTCTCGTCGCCGCACTTCACGACCAGGCCCCGCGTCACCAGCCGGTCGATGAGGCGGCTCACGCTCGGCTGGGTCAGGAGCACGTGCTGGTTGAGGTCGCGCAGGCGGAGGCGTCCCTCGGGCTGGCGGGAGATGTTGAACAGCACGTCGTACTCGTTGAAGGAGAGCTCGCGGCTGGGGAACTCGGCGCTGAGGCGGCGCATGACGCTGACCTGCGCGCGGAACAGGGATTCCCATGCCCGCACGGCGTCCGCTGTCTCGCCCACCAGGCCTCCTCGTCCGGTGCGCATCGCGATGATCGTCGGGCGCACGCTCTCGTGGGGGAGTCTACTGAGCGGCGCACCGGGGAGCGTCCCGAGCGGACCCGCGCCGGACATGACTGAGGGCCGACCCCAGAGGCATGGGGCCGGCCCTCTCCCTTGCACCAGGAGTGTCCTGCAATCACATTCCGTCTCCACCGCCACAGCAAACGGTGGGGACGAGAAGACTGTATAACGATCCCGTAACGCCCCGCTACCTCGAACCGGCCCGATCTGCTGGGAGATCGCCGACAGCTCCGCAAGGGCAGGCTGAGTCGTCCGCCGGTGCCTCAGAACAGGTCGGGCGACTGCGTGCTGGCGTGGTTGACGGCGACGTCCGCGTGCCGGTCGAACCGGTAGCCGGCACCGCGCACCGTGCGGACGATCTCCTCGTAGCGGCCGAGCTTCGAGCGCAGCCGACGGACGTGCACGTCGATGGTGCGCTCGTTGGGCACGTCGTCCTCGTCCGCGGCGGACCACAGCGAGGCGATGAGCTCGGATCGCTCGATGGTGCGACCCTCGCGGAGCACCAGGTACTGCAGGAGCTCGAACTCCTTGTAGGTGAGCGGGGCGGTCTCGCCGTCGAGGACGACGCGCTTGCGGGACAGGTCGACCGTCACGCCGCCGTCGGCGCGGTCGTCGTCCTCGGGCTGCTCGCGGTGCTGGGCGACGGCGGCGGGATCCTGCAGGGCGAGCCGGACCACGTCGATGTCGCGGCCGCCCGCGCCCTCGGGGGCGAGGGCGACCGCGGCGTGCGTCTCGACGCCGGGGGCGAGCTCGGCGGCCAGGCGCTTGAGCGCGGCGACGACGGTTCCGAGGTCGGTGCCGGCGGCGGCGGCCTTGAGCTCGTCGAGGCCGACGTAGATGGCGAAGCCGCGTGCCTCGGTGCCCTCGGGCACGGCGCGGAGGCGGGCCGGGCGGGCGGGCGCGGCATCCTGGGCGGCGGCGGCGGCGGTGGTCGCGGCGGATGCCGGGACGCCCCGGGGCCGCCGGACCGGCGGGGCGAGGGGCGCGGCCGCGCGGAGCACGGGGGCGGAAGGAGCGGAGCGGAGGGCGGTGCGAGCGGGATCGATGGTCGCGAGCGACATGGCGGGAGTCCTTGTGATGATGCGGGTGCAGCGCAGCTGGAGTGCGCGGGACCTCAGGGGAGTGCGAGACGCCTCAGGGGGCGGATGCGCCGGTGACGGCGGGGAGGGTCGGCGACGGAGGCGTCGCGGGACCGCTCAGGCGAAGGTGGCGGCTCAGGCCGACATTCGACAGGACATCGCGACACGGCCGGGCATCATCATGCCGGCGACTCCCGAGGCCTCGGAGGAGGTCAGGACGTGCGCGTTCAGAGTCATGGGGAGAGCTTGCACGGATCCGTGCGCCCCTGTCAACAGGAGCGGGCGGAATCGTGCGGGACGCGCAGGAATCGTGCGTGCGCGGACAGCGGCGCCCGCCCCCGAGGGGAGCGGGCGCCGCGGGGTCGAGCGCGCGGGTCAGTGCGCGGCGGTGCCGTACAGGCGGTCGCCCGCGTCGCCGAGGCCCGGGATGATGTAGCCGACCTCGTCGAGCCGCTCGTCGAGCGCGCCCAGCACGATGGTGACCTCGCGGCCCGCGGTCGCCTCCTCGACGGCCTTGAGGCCCTCGGGGGCGGCGATGAGGCAGATGCACGTGACGTCGACGGCGCCGCGGTCGAAGAGGTACTCGATGGCGGCGATGAGGGATCCGCCCGTCGCGAGCATCGGGTCGACGACGAAGCACTGGCGGTTCGAGAGGTCGGTGGGGAGGCGCTCGGCGTAGATGTCCGGCTGCAGCGTCTCCTCGTTGCGCACCATGCCGAGGAAGCCGACCTCGGCGCTGGGCATGAGGCGCATCAGGCCGTCGAGCATGCCGAGACCGGCGCGGAGGATGGGGACGACGAGCGGCTTCGGGTCGCTGAGGGTGAGTCCCTGGGCGGGCGCGACCGGCGTCTGCACCGTGATCGTCTCGACCCGGACGTCGCGGGTGGCCTCGTAGGCGAGCAGCGTGACGAGCTCGTCGGCCAGGCTGCGGAAGACGGGGGAGGGGGTGGTGCGGTCCCGCAGCGCCGTCAGCTTGTGCGTGATGAGCGGGTGGTCGGCTACGTGGACTCGCATAGGCTCCATCTAATCAGCAAGGGGGATCGCGATTGGACCTGCCCGTGCCGGCCGACTACGAGCGCTGGATGGCCGTGGCGCTCGACGAGGCCCGGGCCTGCGCTGACACCGGGGACGTGCCCGTGGGCGCGGTCGTGGTCGACGCGTCCGGGGTGGTGATCGGGCGCGGGCGGAACCTCCGCGAGGCCAGGCAGGATCCCACCGCGCACGCCGAGGTGGAGGCCCTGCGCGCCGCGGCGGAGGCCACCGGCGACCGGCACCTCGTGGGCACGACGCTGGTCGTCACGCTCGAGCCGTGCGTGATGTGCGCGGGCGCGATCCTCGCGGCCCGGGTGCCGCGCGTGGTCTTCGGCCCGTGGGACGAGAAGGCGGGCGCGGCCGGATCCCTCTACGACGTGCTGCGCGACCGGCGGCTGCCGCATCGCGCGGAGGTGTTCTCGGGCGTGGCGGCGGGGGAGTGCGCGGAGCTGCTGGACGCGTTCTTCGCCGCGCGCCGGCTCGACGCCGGCGCCGTCTCTCCGGGCGACTGACGCGGGCGACCGGCCCGCGCGCCGACCGGCGTCAGCGCGTCGCGACCCGCACGTCGGGCTCGAGGTAGATGACGCGGGCGACCGGGACGGCCTCGCGCACGCGGCGCTCGATCGCATCGATCCCCGCGGCGACGTCGCCGAGCGAGCTCGTGGCGGGCATGGCGATCTTCGCGGCGACGAGGAGCTCGTCGGGGCCGAGGTACAGCGTCTTCATGTGGATGATCGACTCGGCCTCGTGGCCCGCGGTGATGGCGGCGCGGATGGCCGCGAGGTCCGGCTTCGACGCGCCCTCGCCGACGAGCAGGCTGCTCATCTCGACCCCGAGGATCACGGCGACGGCCACCAGCAGCACGCCGATGAGCAGGGTGCCGATGCCGTCGTAGATCCCGTCGCCGGTGAGGATCGACGCCGTGACGCCGAGGAGCGCGAACACCAGGCCCGAGAGCGCGGCGGTGTCCTCGAGCAGCAGCACGGGGAGCTCCGGGCTCTTCGCGCGGCGCACGAACTGCACCCACGTCTGCGTGCCGCGGAGCGGGTTCGACTCCTTGATGGCCGTGCGCAGCGAGAACGACTCCAGGCCGATCGCGATGAGCAGCACGACGATCGGCAGCCACGGCACGTCGAGCGGCTCCGGGTGCTCGATCTTGTGGATGCCCTCGTACAGCGAGTACACGCCGCCGACCGAGAACAGGATGATCGACACGATGAAGGCGTAGACGTAGCGGACCCGGCCGTAGCCGAAGGGGTGCTCCTCGTCCGCGAGGCGCTTGGCGCGCTTGCCGCCGATGAGCAGCAGGATCTGGTTGCCGGAGTCGGCGAGCGAGTGCACGCCCTCCGCGAGCATCGACGAGGAGCCGGAGAAGAAGGCCGCGACGAACTTCGTGATCGCGATGCCGACGTTGGCGGCGAGGGCGGCGAAGATCGCCTTGCTGCCGTGGGATTCGCTCAAGGCCGGACCTCCTCGACCGGCGGGGACGGCTCGGGCCGCCCGGGCGCGCATGCCCCGGTCGCCTCAGCCTAGCCACGCGCCCGGCGCCGACGACCACCCGAACGGGCGACGCCCGGTCCCTAGGATCGAGCCATGCCCGACGCCTCCCGCCCCGCCCCGTCCGTCCCCGCCGAGGTCGTCCGCCTCCCGTCGCTCGCGATGCTCGGCACCGGGTCCATGAACGGCGCCATCCTCGGCGGCCTGCTGCAGCCGGGCGTCGAGGTCGACGGCGACGTGCGCGTGACCACCCGCTCGGCGGCCAGCGCGGCCGCTCTCGGCGAGCGAGAGGGCGTGCAGGCGGCGAGCGTCGAGGAGGACGCCGACGCCAACCGGCGCGCGGTCCGTGGCGCGCGGGTCGTGGTCGTCGGCGTGAAGCCGCACATGGTGCCCGACCTGCTGCGGGAGATCGCGAGCGACCTGGATCCCGGCGCGCTCGTGATCAGCGTCGCGGCCGGCGTGACGATCGCGACCTTCGAGTCGCTGCTGCCGGAGCGCGTCGCGGTGCTCCGCTCGATGCCGAACACGCCGTCGCTCGTCGGCCGCGGGGTCACGGGCCTCGCCGCGGGCACGCGCTCCACGCCCGAGGACCTCGCGCTCGCCCGCGCGGTGTTCGCGACGGTCGGCGACGTGGTGGAGGTGCCCGAGGAGCGCATCGACGCGCTCAGCACGATCTCCGGATCCGGCCCCGCCTACGTCTTCCTGCTCATCGAGGAGCTGACCCGCACGGCCGAGGCGAAGGGCTTCGGCCCGGACGAGGCGCGCGTGCTCGTGCAGGGGACGTTCCGCGGCGCGGTCGAGCTGTTGGCCGCGTCGGACGCCGAGCCCGCGGAGCTCCGCCGCCGCGTCACGAGCCCCAAGGGCACGACCGAGCGGGCCGTCGAGGTGCTGCAGGCGGCGGACCTGTCGGGCCTCTTCGACCGCGCGACCGACGCCGCCCTCGCCCGGGCCCGCGAGCTCGCCGCCGGCTGAGCGCGCGGCCGCCGCGGCCGCCGGCGGCGCCGCGGGTCAGGACAGCGAGGCGAACCGCTCGATGTCGGCCGACGTGCCCGACACGATGATGAGGTCGTGGTTCGAGACGACGGTCTCGGCGGTCGCGTAGGTGAACGGCTTGCCGGGCGTCTTCACGCCGACCACCGTGATCCGGTAGCGGCGGCGCACCGACGACTCCGCGAGCGCCATCCCGCGGATCGGCTTCGGCGGGTACATCTTGGCGAGCACGAAGTCGTCGTCGAACTCGATGAAGTCGAGCATCCGTCCGGACACGAGGTGCGCGACGCGCTCGCCCGCCTCCGCCTCCGGGTAGATGACGTGGTTCGCGCCGATGCGCTCGAGGATCTTGCCGTGCGACTGGCTGATGGCCTTCGCCCAGATCTGCGGGATCTTGAGGTCCACCAGGTTCGCGGTGATGAGCACGCTCGCCTCGATGGACGACCCGACCGCCACGACCGCGATCGAGAAGTCCTTGGCGCCCAGCTGCTGCAGCGCCTCGATGTTGCGCGCGTCGGCCTGCACGGCGTGCGTGACCCGGTCCGACCACTTCTGCACGAGCCCCTCGCTCGCGTCGATCGCGAGCACCTCGCGGTCGAGGCGCGCGAGCTGGCCGGCGGTCGCGGCGCCGAAGCGGCCGAGCCCGATCACGAGCACGGGGGCGTTGTGGGGGATGCGTTCGCCCATGGGGGGCCTCTCTGATCCGGTCGGTGCGGGATGGGACGGGTGGGTGGGTGCGCGTCGCCGGCTCAGCCGACGATCGGCCGCTCCTCGGAGCGCTGGAAGAGCTGCCGGCGGGTGCTCGCGGCGAGGGCCGCCGCGAGGGTCACCGTGCCGACGCGCCCCAGGAACATCGTGGCCGCG
The DNA here is from genome assembly GCF_021922925.1 of Clavibacter phaseoli. Taxonomy (NCBI): domain Bacteria; kingdom Bacillati; phylum Actinomycetota; class Actinomycetes; order Micrococcales; family Microbacteriaceae; genus Clavibacter; species Clavibacter phaseoli. The sequence goes on along the minus strand of NZ_CP040786.1, from coordinate 2,303,104 downwards.
AGCACGTACTTCGCGGGATCCGTGGCCTCGGCCGTGAACCCGGTGCTGAGGCCCGAGGTCGCGAACGCGCTGATGGCGTCGAAGAGCACGTAGTCGAGGCGCTCGCCGGAGATCTGCAGCAGCACGATGCTGCTGAGCGCCACGGTCGTCGCGCCCCAGAGCACGATACTGACCGCGAGGCGGAGCACGTCGCTCGGGATGCGGCGCTCGAACACCTCCATGGACTCGCTGCCGCGCGCCTCGGCGAACGCCGCGAGGAACAGGATCGCGAGGGTCGTGACCTTGATGCCGCCGGCCGTGGACGCGGATCCGCCGCCGATGAACATGAGCATGTCGGTGACCAGCAGGCTCGCGTTGCCGAAGTCGCCCATGTCGAGCGTCGAGAAGCCGCCCGAGCGCGTCATGACCGAGAGGAACAGCGCCTGGAAGCCGTGCTGCACGGGATCCATGAGCGCGAAGGTCTTCTTGTTGTCCCACTCGAGCACGACGTAGGCGAGCGTGCCGAGCACGATGAGGATGAGCGACGTCCAGAGCGTGAGCTTCACGTGCACGGAGAAGCGCCGCGGCTTCCGCCAGCCGCGGTACACGGCGTAGATGACGGGGAAGCCGATGCTGCCGAGGAAGACGCCGATCATGAGCAGGCTGAGGAACCAGTAGTCCTGGTGGTAGAGCTCGAACCCGGCCTCGCTGAAGACGAAGCCCGTGTTCGTGAACGCCATGAGCGAGTAGTAGAACGAGTCGAGCGCGGCCTGGCCGACCGGGATGCCCTCCAGCAGGATTCGCGGGAACAGCAGCGCCGCGATGGACAGCTCGATGACGAGGGCGCTGATCGCGACCGTGAGCAGCAGCGTGCCGATCTCGCCGAGCTTGACGGCCTGTCCCTCGGCGACGGGGCCGTGGTGGATCCGCAGCGGGTTGCTGTCGCTCGCCGCCATCAGCCGTGCCTTGAGGCCGAGGCGGCGCGACACGATGAGGCCCATGATCGACGCGAGCGTGAGCACGCCGATCCCGCCGATCTGCACGCCGAGCGCGATGAACGCGTGGCCGAGCGGCGTCCAGTACGTCGCCATGTCGACGGTCGCGAGGCCCGTGACGCAGATCGCGGAGACGGCCGTGAAGAGCGCGTCGGCGAAGGGCGCGGTGTCGCCCGTCGAGGTCATGCCGGGGAGCATGAGGATCGTCGTGAGCGTGAGCACGAGCGCCCCGAAGATGAGGATCGCGAAGCGGGCGGGCGTCGAGTGCGCGAAGTAGTCGAGGAAGTCGCGGATGCGCCCGAGGAGGGGACGCCCGTGATCCGGCCTGACGCGCATGGTCCCCTGTCCGCTTCCCGGGCGCAGCGCCCCGGATCGTCATGGTACTGCGAGCGCGCGACGGAATAGCCTTCGGGGATGGCTGACATCTTCGACGTCGTGGGGGATCCCACCCGGCGCGACCTCCTCCGCGTGCTGCTCGACCGACGCGCGGTGCCCGAGGCGCCGACGGGGGAGATCAGCGTCTCGGAGCTCGTGCAGACCCTCGGCATCAGCCAGCCGACCGTGTCGAAGCACCTGCGCGTGCTGCGCGACATCGGCCTCGTCTCCGTGCGCGAGGAGGGGCAGCACCGCTACTACCGCCTGGAGCCCGCGCCGCTCGAGGCGCTGGACGCCTGGGTCGCGCCCTTCGTCGACGACGGCCGGGGCGAGGAGGCCGACGACGGCCACGCGGATCCCGACACGGGGCTCCTCGGCGGCGGCCTGTCCGCGGATCCCGACGCGGACGAGGATGGCGACCCGGCCGGCTACCCGTTCGCCGCGTCGCTCGGGCGCATCTGGGCCGACACCCGCTACCAGGCGGCCGCCGCCGTGCACGACGCCACGCGCGTCGCGGGCACGGCGGGCCAGGCGTCGCTCGGCCGTCTGCGCGGGCGGAAGCAGGGGAACTCGCGGGACGCGTGATGCAGGATGTGACACGATGGACACGCGTCCATCCGGACCCCTAGACTCGCGCACCAGCGCCCGCATCGCGGGGGCGATGGAGGTCCGTGAGCCGGTCACGCAGAACGAGGAGTCGATCCGCCCATGTCGCGTGACCTGTCCGACGTCCGATTCCTCACGGTGGCCGAGGTGGCCGAGATGATGCGCGTCTCCAAGATGACCGTCTACCGCCTCGTGCACTCGGGCGACCTGCCCGCCATCCGCTTCGGCCGCTCGTTCCGCGTGCCCGAGTCCGCCGTGCTCGCGGCGATCGACCCGACGAACGCGCTGCCCGGCCAGCCCGGCGATGCGTCGCGTCACTCTGGCATGTCGGATGTCGGCTAGACTCCTCTGAGGCTATTTTCCGCGGGTCACCAGAACCCGCGTGTTCCGTCCGGCAACAGATGAGGTGCCCCTATGGGTTCAGTGATCAAGAAGCGTCGCAAGCGCATGGCGAAGAAGAAGCACCGCAAGCTGCTTCGCAAGACGCGCCACCAGCGCCGCAACAAGAAGTAGAGCGGACGCGTCCACGAGGGCGCAGGACGTGATGGAGAGGACGCCGACCCGGTGACGGGGCGGCGTCCTCTTCGTGCGTGCGGGGGTGCCCGGCGGTCCGGTGCCCGGGGCGGCGTGGTCGGCGGATCAGCGCCCGGCGGTGCGGTCCGCCGACGCGGCCTCGCGGCGCACGCGCCTGCGGGCGTCGCGGATGCTCGCGCGCCGGAGCCGCATCGACGGCCAGCCGGATCCGCGCGCGTGGGCGGCGAGCGCCTGGTCCGGGTTCACCACCACGGGGTGCCCGACGAGCGTGAGCAGCGGGATGTCGTGCCGCGAGTCGGAGTACGCCCAGCAGTCGCGGGCGTCCGCGCCCGTCCGCGCGAGAAGCTCCCGGGCGGCGGCCGCCTTGTGGGCGCCGTGCAGGAACTCGCCCTCGAGGCGACCCGTGTACGCGCCGTCGCGCACCTCGAGCACGCTGCCCAGCGCGCCCGTGAGGCCGAGCCGGCGGGCGATCACATCGGCTAGGAACGACGGCGACGCCGTGACCAGCCAGACCTGGTGGCCGTTCGCCAGGTGCTCCTGCGCGAGGCCGAGCGTCTCCGGCCAGACCATCGGCGCGGTGTGCCGCTCGTAGATGTCGCCGGCGAGCCGGGCCATGTCGGCGACCGTGATGCCCGTGACGACCTCGAGGCCGCGGGTCCGCGCCGACGCGAGGTGCCGGTCGTTCTCGCCGCGCGCCTTGAAGCGCGCGTGCTTCCATCCCGCGCCCACGATGTCGCGCGTGGTGAGGAGGCCCGCGGCGCGGAGGCCGCGCACGAGGTGGAAGACGCTCGCGCCGTGGATGAGGGTGTTGTCCACGTCGAAGAACGCGAGGATCGGGGTGCCCGCCTGGTCGACCATGATCGGCTCAGCGTAGGCGACGCTCCTGGGCCGGGGCGCCGGGGCTGTGGGCGGATGCGCTCGCCTACGCTGGGCGGATGAGCGCAACGGTCCTCACCCTCGTCGGCAAGCCCGGCTGCCACCTCTGCGACGACGCGCGCGACGTCGTGACCGGCGTGCTCGGCGGCCTCGACCCCGCGCGCGCGGCCGAGGTGACCCTGGAGGAGCGCAGCATCCTCGACGACCGCGCGCTCGCCGACCGGTACGCCGAGGAGATCCCGGTGCTCCTCATCGACGGGCGCGTGCACAACTACTGGCGCATCGACGCCGACCGGCTGCGCCGGGCGCTCGACGCGCGCTGACGCGCGTCGCCGCCCGCGGATAGGGTCGGTGCATGACCCTCCGCCACGTCGTCTCCTGGAAGCTCGCCGACCGCGATCCCGCCGCCCTCGACCGCGACGCCGGCCGCGTCACGGAGGCGCTCGGGACGCTGCCCGGCCTCGTGCCCGGCATCCGCTCGTTCCAGGTGGGGCGCGACGTGGTCGGATCCGCGCGCAGCCACGACGTCGTGCTCATCGCCGACTTCGACGACCGGGCCGCGCTCGAGGCCTACGACGTGCACCCGGAGCACCAGCGCGTCGCCGCTTTCGTGCGGAGCCTCGTCGGATCCGCGGCGTCGGTCGACTTCGAGGTCTGACCTCCGCGGGCCGATGAGCCCGCCCGACCGGCCCACGCCGTCGCCCGCCCGCCGCTCGCGGCCCGTGCGGGAGGATGGCGGGATGGGCGATGCGGTCGAGGTCGAGCGGGTGTCGGTGGTCGTCGACGGGATCCCGCTGCTGCGACCGACCGACCTCTCCGTCGCCGCGGGCGAGGCCGTCGCGGTCACGGGGCCGAACGGCGCGGGGAAGACCACCCTGCTCCGCGTCGTCGCCGGGCTCACCCGGCCGAGCGCGGGATCCGCGCGGGTCCGCGGCCGGCCGGTCGACGAGCGCGACCCGGCGTTCCGGCGCGCGGTGTCCGGATCCATCGGCCACCCGCCCGTGGCGCGCGACCTCACCGTCGCGGAGCACCTCGCCGTCATCGCCGCGACCTGGGGCATGGACGCGCAGGGAGCCCGCGCCCGTGCGGCGGCGCACCTCGAGCTCTGGCGGCTCGCGCCCCTCGCCCGGCGCTTCCCGCACGAGCTGTCCAGCGGCCAGTCGCAGCTGGCGGCCCTCGCGATGGCCACCGTGCGGCCCTACGACGTGCTGCTCCTCGACGAGCCCGAGCAGCGGCTCGACCCCGATCGGCTGCAGCTCGTGATCGGGATCCTCCGCGCGGAGCTCGACGACGGGCGCACGGTCGTGCTCGCGACGCACAGCCCGGTGCTCCGCGACGCGGTGGCGCACCGGTCGATCGCGCTCGTCGGCGACGCCGCGTGAGCACGAGGCGCGTCCTCCGCACGGTCCGGTCCCTCCGGCTCGAGCGCGGCGGGGCCTCGCCGATGGACCTCGCGTACACCGTGTACGCGGGCACGCTCACGGTGCTGATAGTCGGGATCCCGGTGCTGCGCGCCATCGTGCTCGAGCTCGCCGAGCCGGTCGCGGCGGCGGCGCTCCGCGCGCACGGGCCCACCGCGGCGGCGGGGATCGCGGGCCTCGCCGCCCTGGCGCTCCTCGTGGCCGGCGGCGCGCGCGGTCCGGCGCTGCTGTCCCCGTTCCTCACCGCGGCGCTCGCGGGCAGCGGGCTGCCGCGCGCGGCCGTGCTCGGGCGGCCGTTCGCGCGCGCCGCCCTCGGGCTCGCCGCGATCACCGGGCTCGTGGCGCTGCTGCCGGGGCTCGCGCTGCTGGTCGCGGGCGACGCGGATCCGTGGCCGGTCGCGGCTTGGACCGCGGGCGGCGCGCTGGTCGGCGTGATCCTCGCGGGCTGCTGGCTCGCGGGCCAGCGGCTGGGCGCGGTCGGGCGGGCTGTCGGGGGAGCCGCGCTCCTCGGATCCACCGCGCTCGCGGTGCTCGTGCCGACGGCGCTCGTGCCGTGGACCGCCGTGCGCGCGCTCTTCCCCGCCGCGGACACGGGCACCGGTGCGTGGCCGCCGGCCGCAGGCGTCGGCTCGGCGCTCGGGGTCCTCGCCGCGCTGGCCGTCGCGGTACTCGCGGCCGCGCCGACGCTCCTCCGCGGGCTCCGCGGACCCGGGCTGCTCGCGCAGGCGCGGCGCTGGCAGACGGCCACGACCCTCGCGACGACGGGCGACCTGGCGATGGCGGCGGGCGGCTTCCGTCCCGTCCCGCGGATCGGGCGCGGCTGGGGCGCCGTGCGCGGCCGGTCCCCCGTGACCCTCCTCATCTGGCGGGACCTCGTCGGCGCGGTCCGCACGCCCGTCCGCGCGACGGCCGGGTGCCTCGGGGTCGCGGCGTCCGGCGCCCTGATCGCGGTGGCGCTCGACGGCGCGGGCACGTGGCTCGTGATCCCCGCCCTCGGCGCCGCGCTCGTCGGGTTCCTCGCGCTCGGCGTGGGGGCGGACGGGTTCCGGCACGTCGTCGACGTCGCCTCCTCGCCGCCGCTCTACGGGATCCCGACCGAGCGCCTGCTCCTCCTCCACGCCGCGCTCCCCGCGGCGGCCGGGGTCGCGTGCGCGCTCGTGGGGGCGGGGATCGCCGTGGTCGACGGGGCGGGCCCCGTCGCCCTCGTCGTCGCGCCGGCCGTCGCGCTCCTGCTCGTCGTGGTCCGCGCGTTCGACGCGGCGAAGGGGCCGCTGCCGCTGGCCGTCATGGCGCCCGTGGTCACGCCGGCGGGCGACGCGTCCGCCCTGGTGATCGCCGCGTGGCAGGCCGACGCGCTCCTGCTGGCCGGGGGATCCACGCTCGCCGTCGTGTCCGCGGTCGCGGCGGTCGGCCCGGCGGGAGCGGCGCTCGTGCTGCCGCTCGGCCTCGCGGCGGCCCTCCTCGCACGGGGGCGGATCGCCGCGACGCGGGGCTAGGGGCGGGCGGCCCGGTCCGGCACGGCGACGACCGCCCGCCGACCGCGCAGCACCGCCGCGGCGAGGAAGCCGATCGCGAGGACGATCTCGAGGATCCAGTAGACCGGGCTCGTGGTGGCGGCGACGACCGTGAGCCCGAAGATCCCCTCCGCGACGAGGACGGCGCTGAGCACCGCGACGCCCGCGATGGTCGCCCCGCGCCCGGCGTGCCGGACGAGGGCCGCCGCCGCGCCGATGAACGGGCCCGCGACCAGGCCGATCGGGATCCACATGGAGGAGAGCGGCTCCGCGAAGAAGTGCCCGCGCCACAGGCTCACGACCCCGTACGCCTCCACCATCGCGACGAACGACAGGGCTCCGAGCACGGCCCCGAGGGGCGGGCGCGCGCGGGAGAGCCAGACGGCGACGAAGGCGAGCATGCTCCAGCCGCCGGCGGAGTTGGCCAGCGAGTTCACCCACGACGGGAGGAAGCCCTGCGCGGGGCTGGTGAGGCCTCCGACGACGAGGCTGAAGACGAGGACGACCGCGGTGGCGCGGAGGCCGGCCAGGAGGGCCTCGCGCACGGTCGGGCGCGGGATCCCGCGCGTGGGGCGGGCGGCGGCGGTGCGGCGGGGAGACGCGTCGGGTCGGGTCATGGGTCCAGCCTCGCAGCGCTCCGGCGGCGGGTCGTCGGCCGCGAGGGCCATGCGCGTACGCACGCGGGTGGACGTCGCGTCAGTCGCGCGGCAGCGACTCCTGGAGGATCCGCAGGGCCTCGGCCGCCGGGACCGTCCACGTGATCGTCGCCGTCACGCGGGCGACGGCGTCGTCGGACACGCTCGTGCTCGCGAAGTCGACCTGCACGTCGCGCACCTCCTTCGCGAGGACGGTGGCGGACTCGGTGGCGGCGAGGATCGCCTCGTCGTCGTAGGGGAGGTTGGTGAGGGCCATGGGGGTCCTAGGGGTGCGGGGCGGGCGTGGTCGGGGCGGGTCGCCGGGTGGGCGGATCCCGTCAGTCGGGCGACTCGGCGTGCGAGCCCGTGCCGGGCGGCGGCTCCGGCAGCAGGTGCAGCCCGGAGCCGGTGTTCGCGCTGTCCATCAGCACGTCCACCCAGGCGGGGTTGATCGCGGGCGGGCGGCTGCCCGAGAACCGGAAGTGCAGCGGGAGCTCGGGGGCGACCCACACGGTGCTGCGCCCGTCGCCCTCGGACGCCGGGTACTTCCACGAGAACGCGAAGCTCTCCTTGCGGCGGAGCTTGTTGAGCATCACGATCTGCAGGTGCGCGAGCGCGCGGTCGTCGATGGTGGTGCGGGTGCTGCTGTCGAAGATCAGCTGGCCCATGCCCTGCCCTCCTCCGTGTCCCGTCCTGGTGCCCGTCGCGGGCACGGATCCTCCGGATCCCGCCGCCTGGACGGCTCGGCGACCCGCGGGTGAGGGCATCGAGTGGTGGTCCAGATATTACGGCAACAGAGGAAAAGCTGACCCGGCGGGTGGGCGTCGCGTGGGTCGCCGGATGCTTACCGGCCGGCGGCGTCGAGCGCGTCGAGCACGGCCCGCGCGACATCCCGCGGGGTCCGGCCGTCGGTCGCGATCGCGGCCTCGTGGAGGTCGGACGTCTCGATCTGCGTGGCCAGGTCCGCGTGGCGGGCCAGGTGCCAGTCGCGTGCGGCGCGCCTGTCGTCGTCGTAGCGGGTGCGCAGGCGCGCCTCGACGACCGCGGACGACGCGGTGAGGAGCACGCACCGCACGTCGATCCCGAGCGCGTCGCGGTACCGGTCGACGTCGGCGCGCTCCTCGACCACCCCGCTGACCACGAGCTGCCGCGGACCGGCCTCCTGGAACAGCGCCCACGTCGCGGCTATCGCCCGCGCCTCGACGGCGACGTTCTCGGGATCCCACGGCGCGGGCGGCCAGGACCGGTGGAACCAGTCGACGTCCATCAGGCTGAACGGCCTACCGGCCTCGGCGAGCAGGTCGCCGAGATGATCGAGCACGGCGCTCTTGCCGACGCCGTAGGTGCCGTTCAGGAGCAGGGCGGGTGGGCTCCCGTCAGCCATTCGAGCAGGTCTCCTCCGCGGCCGTCTGGCCCGTGGCGTTCTCGGGGAGCACGGCGGGGGCAGAGGGATCTGCGGACGGCGTACCGCCGGCGGCGGGCGCGAGGGTCTCGCCGGTCGTGGGCTCTGGCGCGGCCACGCCCTTGCCGGTGCTGCCCGGGGCGAGGGAGAAGTCGGCGTCGGCGGCGATGAGGCGGATCATCTCGTCGCCGTTCACGACGTCCTGCGCCACGCGCTGGCTCTCGAGACGGATGCTCGGGTACTGCACGAAGGTGAAGCGGTCGAGCGGGATGTCCTTCACGGTGAGGGCCAGCGAGGTGATCGCCGCCGGGCTGTCCAAGGAGGTCGACAGCACCATGTTGTCGACCGCGGCTCGGGCGATGCCGTAGATCTTGGCCGGATTCGTCAGCGTGTCCGTCGCCGTGATGGTGCGCAGCAGCGCGCTGAGGAAGACCTGCTGGTTGCTGATCCGGTCGATGTCGCTGCCGTCGCCCACGCCGTAGCGGGTGCGGAGGAACTGGACGGCCTGACGCCCCTCGAGCACGCGCACGCCTGGCTGCAGGTCGAGGTCGGTCTTGGGGTCGAGGATGCGGTTCGCGATGCAGACCGGCACACCGCCGACGGCGTTCGACATCCCGATCACCCCGTTGAACTGGATGACGCCGCCGTAGGGGACGTCGAGGCCGGTGATGGCCTCGACGGCGCGCGCGACGCACGGGAGACCGCCTCGTTTGAGTGCCTCGTTGATCTGCACGCCCGAGGACGCGGCGACCTCGGCGCCGTCCGGTCCGACGCAGGTGGGCATGTCGACGAGCATGTCGCGGGGGAAGGAGACCACGGTCGCGCGCGTGTGGTCCTCGCTGATGTGGAGGAGCATCGTGACGTCGTTGAGGTTGCCCGTCGCGACGCCGACACCCGTTCCGAACCCGTCGCCTTGGCCTTCGCGCGTGTCACCGCCGACCAGCAGGATGTTCGCACCCCCGTCGATCCCGCCGATGGACGGCGGCGGCGCCTGCCCGTCCGAGATGTCGACCGAGTTCGCCTCGACGGTGCGGGCCAGGTCCCACGCGGCGAACGCGGCGACGGATCCGGTGCTCGCGATCACCACGGCCGTCGCCGCGGCCAGGGCCTTCACCGCGGTGCGCGCGCCGCTCGGCCTCCGCAGCCGGCCGTGCCGGGCGATGCCGGGCGCGAGGCGCCGGTCGTGTCGCGTCTCGTGGCGCATGCGGGCTCCTCGGCGTCGGGGCGTGGGCCGTCCCGGTCGGATCGGCGCTGCCTGCCACGCTACGGCCGGGTCGGCGTCCGCGGTTCCCCCGAGGGATGTAGATCCGCGCCCCTGATGCCGCGCCCCCGGATGCGCGGAACGGCCCGACCCCCTGCGCGGGGATCGGGCCGTCCGGTGGAGCGGGGACCTACGGGGCGAGCCGGTTCGGGCCGCGGAACAGGTACGTGACCTCGCGCAGATTCGACTGGTGCAGCAGCAGCATCAGCACGCGGTTGAGGCCCATGCCGAACCCGCCGTGCGGCGGCACGCCGTAGCGGAAGAAGTCGAGGTAGGAGCCGAGCTCCTCGGGGTCGAGGCCCTTCTCGCGGGCCTGCGCCTCGAGCACCTCGACGCGGTGCTCGCGCTGGGCGCCCGTGGTGATCTCGACGCCGTTCCAGATGAGGTCGTAGCTGTTCGTGATCGTCGGGTCCTCGGCGTTGCGCATGTGGTAGAACGGCCGGATCGACGACGGGTAGTCGGTGAGGAACACGAACTCGTGGCCGAACTCCTCCATCACGTGGGCGGCGATCTGGCGCTCGCCCTCGGGGTCGAGGTCGTCGTCGGCGCGGTCGATCACGTGGCCGCGCTTCGCGACGATGTCCTTGGCCTCGAGCAGCGGGATCCGCGGGAACGGGATGCTCGGCACGGTCACCTCCACGTCGAACAGCTCGCGGATCTCGTCGCCGTGCTTCTCCTTCACCGCGGTGAGCGCGGCGACGATGAGCTCCTCCTGGAGGCGGGCGACGTCCTCGTGGCTCTCGACCCAGCTGATCTCGGCGTCCACCGAGGTGAACTCGGTCGCGTGGCGCGAGGTGAAGGACGGGTCGGCGCGGAACGCCGGGCCGACCTCGAACATCTTGCCGAAGCCGGCGGACTGCGCCATCTGCTTGAAGAACTGCGGGCTCTGCGCGAGGTACGCGACGCCGTCGAAGTAGTCGACCTTGAACAGCTCGGCGTTCGACTCGGAGGGCGTGGCCATGAGCTTGGGGGAGAAGACCTCGATGAAGTCGTGCTCGACCCAGTAGGTGCGCAGCGCGTGGACCAGCGTGGTCTGCACGCGGAAGATGAGCGAGTTGCGGGGCGCGCGCAGGTCGATGAAGCGCCAGTCGAGGCGCTTGTCGATGGAGGAGTCGGCCGCGATGGGCGTCTCGGGGATGGCCGCGCCCGCGACCTCGATGCCGGACAGGCCGATCTCCAGGCCGCCGAGCTTCACGCGCTCGTCGTGCTTGAGCGTGCCGGTGGCGGTGAGGAACGTGCCCGCGGCGAGGCCCGAGATGGTGTCAGCGGTCCGGTCCTCGTCGCCCTGGCGCTTGTAGGTGAGCTGCACCGCGCCCGACTCGTCGCGGAGGATCACGAACTGGATCTTCTTCTGATCCCGGACGGTCTCGACCCAGCCGGAGACGGCCACGTCCCCGTCGTCGAGGGCGGCCAGGTTCTTGATGAGGGTGCGGGTAGTCACGGTCGTCGAGTCTATCCGCGGCCTCCGGCACCCCGCGCGCCCCGGCGGCCGCCTAGCCTGGTGGGACGGCCACGCGACGGGCGGGCGCCGGCGCCCGACGCGGCGCGACCACCGCAGGGGAGACGCCATGCAGATCGACCTCAACAGCGACCTCGCCGAGTCCTTCGGCCGCTGGACCCTCGGCGACGACGACGCGATGCTCGACGCCGTCTCGAGCGCCAACGTGGCGTGCGGCTTCCACGCGGGGGATCCGCTCGTCATGCTGCACGCGCTCGAGCGCGCGGCCCGGAACGGCGTGGCCGTCGGCGCGCACGTCGCCTACCGCGACCTCGCGGGCTTCGGCCGGCGCGACCTCGACGCCTCGCCCGCCGAGCTCACGGGCGACGTGCTCTACCAGCTCGCGGCGATCAGCGGCATGGCCCGCACGGTCGGCGCCAGGGTCTCCTACATCAAGCCGCACGGCGCCCTCTACAACCGCATCGCGCACGATCCCGTGCAGGCGCAGGCCGTGGTGGACGCGGTCGTGGCGCTGGATCCGACGCTCCCCGTGCTCGGGCTGCCGGGCTCCGAGATCCTCCGGCTGGCCGCGGCGGCCGGCCTGCCGACGCGCGTCGAGGCGTTCACCGACCGCGCGTACACGCCCGAGGGCGCGCTCGTGTCCAGGCGGCAGGAGGGCGCGGTGATCCACGACCCGGCCGAGGTCGCGGCGCGATCCGTGCGCATGGCGACGGAGGGCACGGTCGTCGCGATCGACGGATCCGTGGTGCGGCTCGACCCCGACTCCCTGTGCCTGCACAGCGACACCCCCGGCGCCGTGGGGCTGGCGCGCGCGGTGCGCGACGCGCTCGAGGCGGCGGGCGTGGAGATCCGGCCGGTGCCGGACGCCGCGGACGCCGACGCGGCCTCCTCGCCCGAGCGCCGCGCGCTCCCCGCCCGCGACCGGCGCGCCCTGTGACCCTCCGGCTCCTGCCGTGCGGCGACGCCGCCGTGATGCTCGACCTCGACTCGCTCGACGAGGTCCTGCGCCTGCAGGCCGTGCTCGACGCGACGCGGCCCCGCGGCGTCGTCGACATCGTGCCGGGCGCGCGCAGCATCCTCGTCACGGTGGATCCGCGCGTGCTCCCGCTCGCCGCCGCCCGCTCCTGGGCGCTCGCCGCCCGCCCCGCCGACGAGGCCGGCGCCCGCGGCGGCGCGCCCGTCGAGATCGACGTGGTCTACGACGGCGAGGACCTCGCCGACGTCGCCGCGCTCCTCGGGATCGACCCGCGGGAGGTCGTCGAGCGCCACACCTCGGGCGTCTGGACGGTCGCGTTCGGCGGCTTCGCGCCCGGCTTCGGCTACCTGGCGGGCGTCGCCGGCCTCGAGGTGCCGCGCCGCGCGTCGCCCCGGCCGCGGGTCCCGGCCGGCGCGGTCGCGCTGGCGGGCGAGTTCAGCGGGATCTACCCGCGCGTCTCGCCGGGCGGCTGGCAGCTCATCGGCACGACGCGGGCGGTGCTGTGGGATCCGGAGCGGGAGCCGGCGGCGCTGCTGCAGCCCGGATCCACGGTGCGCTTCCGCGAGGTCGACGCGTGAGCGACGCGCTGGCTCCCCGCCGCGGACGCCGGGCCACGACCACCGCGGCGGCCGGCCTCGTGGTCGAGCGCACCGGCCCGCTCATGCTCGTGCAGGACGCGGGCCGGCCGGGCCACGGCGGCATCGGCGTCTCGCCGTCCGGCGCCCTGGATCCGCGCGCCCTCGCCGACGCCAACCTCCTCGTCGGCAACGACCCCGGGACCGCGGGCCTCGAGATCGTGCTCGGCGGCGCCGTGCTGCGCGCGACGGCCGCCGTGTGGGTCGCGGTCACGGGCGCCGTCGGGCCGCTCTCGCGGTCGGTGGGCCGCGGATCCCGCCCCGCGCCCTACGCCCAGGCCGTGCTGCTCGACGCCGGCGACGCCCTCGAGATCGGCACGGCCGTCGCGGGCATCCGCTGGTACGTCGCGGTGCGCGGCGGCGTCGACGTCGCCCCGGTGCTCGGCTCGCGCGCCACCGACCTGCTCTCCCGCGTGGGACCCGCGCCCGTGGCGGTCGGCGACGTGCTGCCCGTCGGATCCGCGCCCGCCCGGCCCGTGCCCCCGGTCGACTCGCTCGCGGTCTCCGCGCCCGCCGACGGCGAGGTGCTCCTCCGTGCGTCGCCCGGCCCGCGCCTCGACTGGTTCGTCGACGGGTCCTGGGCCGCGCTCCTCGACCGCGCGTGGGAGGTGACGGCGGAGGCCGACCGGGTGGGCGTCCGCCTCGACGGCGATCCCCTCGAGCGGCGGATCCCCGGCGAGCTCCCCAGCGAGGGCGTCGTCACGGGCGCGCTCCAGGTGCCGCCGTCGGGCCGGCCGATCCTGTTCCTCGCCGACCACCCGATGACGGGCGGCTACCCGGTGATCGGAGTCGTCGCGCGCGACGACGTGCGCCTCGCCGCGCAGCTGCGCCCCGGCCAGCGCGTCCGCTTCGTGTGAGCGGACGCGCCGACCGGGGCGCGGGACGTGCGGCGGGCGGGCCGCCGGTGGATCAGAAGCCGCGGGTGCCGTACATCTGCATCATCCCCATGAAGGCGTCGACCCACTTGACGGTGAAGACGAACAGGAAGATGACGGTGACGCCGATCCAGAGCCAGAGGGGCGCGAGGACGCGTCCCGGGTTGCCCGTGATGCGGCGGCGCACGATGACCGAGCGCCCGATGACGTAGACGCCGGAGCCGAGGAACGTCCACGCCCAGTGGAACGGCCGGACGATCCCGCGTCGGCCGAGGTCGCGCCAGTCGAAGTAGGCGACCGCGACGCTGGCGCCGTAGACGAGGAAGCTCACGAGCTGCACCACGACGTAGCCGAGGCCGGGGAGCATCGCGCCGCGGCCGTACTGCATGGGGGTCATGGTCTGGCGGAGGTCGAGGCCCAGGATCGAGATGAGCGAGATGACCGGCAGCGCGGCGAGCACCCAGATCGCCCAGGTGAAGGGCGGCGTCGACGCCGGGACCTGCGGGGGCGGGGTGGCGGGGGTGTACTGCTGCTGCGCGTACGGCTGCGGGGAGTAGGGCTGCTGCGCGTACGGCTGCCCGGGAGCCTGCTGCCCGTACGCGGGCGGCATCGCGGCGGACGCGGCCGACGCCTCGGGGGCGACGTGGCCGGAGGCGGGAGCGGCGGCGGGCTCGGTCGCGGCCGTCGACGCCGCCGCGGTAGGCGCGTCGGCCAGGTGGTCGGTCCAGCGCGTGCCGTCCCACCAGCGCAGGCGGTCGGATCCCGCGGGGTCCGCGTACCAGCCCGCGGGAGTGGATGGCGTTCCGGTCGAGTCAGTCACGAGGTGCTCCTAGGGGGCGTGCGGGATGGAGGCGAGCGCGTCGGACGCGCCGGGGCGCGACCGCAAGAGGTCAGACTACCCACGTCGCGCTGGGCCCGCGCCGTCCCGCGCGACCCGTCTCAGGAGGCGTCGAGCCGCCGCGCGAGGTAGGGCGCCGTGCGGCTCCCGGCCGTGTCGGCCACCTCCCGCGGGGTGCCCTGGGCGACGATCCGCCCGCCCTGGTCGCCGCCCGACGGCCCGAGGTCGATCACGCGGTCGGCGTCGGCCACCACGTCCATCTCGTGCTCGACGACGACGACCGTGTTGCCCGCGTCCACGAGCCCCTGCAGCTGCCGGAGGAGGAGCACGACATCGGCGGGATGCAGCCCCGTCGTCGGCTCGTCCAGCAGGTAGAGGGTGTGGCCGCGCGGCGCGCGCTGCAGCTCGGTGGCCAGCTTGATCCGCTGCGCCTCGCCGCCCGACAGCTCGGTCGCGGGCTGGCCGAGCCGCAGGTAGCCGAGGCCCACGTCCCGGAGGGTCGCGAGGGCGCGCGCGGCGAGCGGCACGTCGGCGAGGAAGCCGTGGGCCTCGTCCACCGTCATGCCCAGGACGTCGGCGATCGACCTCCCGTGGTACTCGATCTCCAGCGTCGCCGGCTCGTACCTGGCGCCGTGGCACGTGGGGCACGGCCCGTAGGAGCCCGGGAGGAAGAGGAGCTCGACGGTCACGGATCCCTCGCCCTGGCACGTCTCGCAGCGCCCGCCCGCGACGTTGAACGAGAACCGCCCGGCGCCGTAGCCGCGGGCGCGCGCCTCGTCGGTGGACGCGTAGGTGCGGCGGACCGCGTCGAAGAGCCCCGTGTACGTGGCGAGCGTCGAGCGCGGCGTGCGGCCGATGGGGCGCTGGTCCACGGAGACGAGCCGGTCGACCGCGTCGGCGCCCTCGACCCGGGCGATCCGCGCGGGCCCCGACGCGTCGTCGTCGCCGTCCGCCTCGTCGGAGGCCTCGACCACCACGCGGTCGGGCGTGAGCGAGGCCCGCAGCAGGTCCGGCAGCACGCGGCTCACGAGCGTCGACTTGCCGGATCCGGAGACGCCCGTCACCGCGACCATCACGCCGAGCGGGATCTCCACGTCGAGGTCCACGAGGTTGTGGAGCGTCACGCCCGTCGCCCGGATGCTGCCGGTGGGCGTGCGCGGCGTCCGCTCCACCCGGGCAGGCGCGAGGTCGGGGAAGAGGTGCGGCCGGGTCGCCGACGCCTCCACCTCGCGGAGCCCGTCGACGGGACCGCTGTAGACGACGGATCCGCCCGCCTGCCCCGCGCCGGGCCCCACGTCCACGATCCAGTCGGACCGCCGCACGACGTCCATGTCGTGCTCGACCACGAAGACGGAGTTGCCGGAGTCGCGCAGCTGCTCGAGCACCTCCAGCAGCGGCTCGGCGTCGGCCGGGTGCAGCCCCGCCGACGGCTCGTCGAGCACGTAGACCACGCCGAACAGTCCGGACCGCAGCTGCGTCGCGAGTCGGAGCCGCTGCATCTCGCCGGGGGAGAGCGTGGTGGTGACGCGGCCGAGGCTGAGGTAGCCGAGCCCGAGGTCCACGAGCACGGCGAGGCGCGCGACGAGGTCGGTCGTGATCGTCACGGCCACGTCGCCCATGCCGTCCGTCGGCGCGATGGCCGTCGCGAGGTCCGCGAGCGTCAGCGCGTTGAGCTCCTGGATGCTGCGGCCCGCGAAGGTCACGGCCAGCGCCTCGGGCGTCAGCCCGCTCCCGCCGCACCGCTCGCACGTGCCCGAGACCATGTGCGCGAGCGCGGCCTCGCGCAGGCGCGGGCTCGCCGAGTCGGCGAGCGTGTGCAGAACGTAGGAGCGCGCGCTCCAGAACCGCCCGTTGTAGGGCTTCGCCACGCGGTCGCGCTGCGGCGTGATCTGCACCACCGGCTGCTCCTCGGTGAACAGCAGATAGTCCCGCGCGTCCCGCGGCAGCTCGCGCCACGGCACGTCCACGTCGTGCCCGAGCGCGATGACGATGTCGCGCAGGTTCTTGCCCTGCCAGGCGCCCGGCCACGCGGCGACGGCGCCCTCGCGGATCGTGAGCGACGGATCCGGCACGAGCGAGTCCTCGGTCACGGTGTGCGCGACCCCGAGGCCGTGGCAGACCGGGCAGGCGCCGGCGGCGGTGTTCGGCGAGAACGCGTCGGAGTCGAGCCGGCCCTGCCCCGCGGGATAGGTGCCGGCGCGCGACATGAGCATCCGGAGCGAGTTCGAGAGGGTGGTCACGGTGCCCACGGTGGAACGCGTGCTCGGGGCTCCGCGGCGCTGCTGCAGGGCGACCGCGGGCGGGAGCCCGGTGATGCTCTCGACGTGCGGCGTCTGCTCCTGCCGGATAAGCCGGCGCGCGTAGGGCGCGACCGACTCGAAGAAGCGGCGCTGCGCCTCGGCGTAGACGGTGCCGAACGCGAGCGACGACTTGCCGGATCCGGAGACGCCCGTGAAGGCGACGATCCGATCGCGCGGGATGTCGACGTCCACGTCGCGCAGCGTGTTCTCGGACGCCCCGCGCACCCGGACGAAGCCGTCGGCGCGGTCGTCGGGGGCGGATGCGGGCGGGTGGATCTCGGGGGAAGGCACCTGCTCGACCCTAGGCCCGCTCGTGCGCGGCCGTCGGCCGGGTGCGGGTACGGCCCGGAGGTGGTAGCGGATGCCGGGGCGCGCGGCATGCGCCGCCCGCCCCGGCCGGGTGGATCAGCCGAGCGCGCCGCGCGCCTCCTGCAGCGTCGGGAAGTCGCCCACGTCGCGGCCGAGGCGGTCGGTGACGTGGAAGCCCACGCCCCAGCGCTCCTCGCTCATGCCGGCGAACTCGTCGCCGCGTCGGGCGACCCAGAGCCCCGCGGCGACGGGGGACCAGCTGATGCCGGGGATGTCGGTGTGGCCGGGTGCGGCCTGCGTGAGAGCCATTGCTCCTCCTTCTCCGCGGCTCGTCGTCGAGTCCGCGCTGTGTCGCCGGCGACGTGGGTGCGCGTCGCGGCGCCCCTGTGGGGGTGGACCTTGAATGTATGCGCACTAACGACTAGTGGACGTTCTTCCGGGCGGATCCGGAGGATCGCGGGGCGCCGGCGGACATCCGCCCTGTCCGCGCACGACGGAGGGCCGCCCGCGCGATGCGGACGGCCCTCTCGTGACGCGGCGGATCAGCCGCGGATGTACGTCTCCAGCTCCGGGATGCGGAGCTTCGCGAGCACCTTCTTCTCGATCTGGCGCACGCGCTCGCGCGTCACGCCGAGCTGCTGGCTCACGAAGGCGAGCGAGCGCGGCTCGAGGCCGGCGAGGCCGAAGCGCATCCGGACGACCTCGGCGTCGCGCTCGGCGAGCCCGTCGATGAGGCGCATGACGTGCGCGGCCATGAGCTGCTGCGTCACCACGTCGATGGGCTGCGTGACGTCGGCGTCCTCGATGAGGTCGGCCATCTCGGTGTCGCCGTCGCCGCCGCTGCCGCCCACGAGGACCTGCAGCGACATGGGCTCCTGCGCGCGGTCGAGCAGGTAGCGCACCTTAGTGACGGGCGTGTCCGACTCGCGCGCGATCTCCTCCATGGAGGGGTCCCGGCCGAGCTCCACCGCGAGCTCGCGCTGCACGGCGTTGATCCGGTTGATGTGCTCCACCGTGTGCACGGGGATCCGGATGGTGCGGCTCGTGTCGGCCATGCCGCGGGTGATGGACTGCTTGATCCACCACGACGCGTAGGTCGAGAACTTGAAGCCCGCCTGGTAGTCGAACTTCTCGACGGCGCGGACGAGGCCCATGTTGCCCTCCTGGATGAGGTCCAGGAATGGCAGGCCACGGCCCGTGTAGCGCTTGGCGATGCTGACGACGAGGCGCAGGTTCGCGTTGACGAGGTGCTGCTTGGCGCGCATCCCGTCCTGGGCGAGCGTCTGGTACTCGCGGCGCTCGGCCGGGGTGAGGTCGGTGCGGGTGTCGAGGACCTCCTGCGACAGCACGCCCACCTCGATGCGGCGGGCGACGGTCACCTCCTGCTCGGCGGTGAGCAGCGGCACGCGGCCGATCTGGCGGAGGTAGTCCTTGACGGCGTCGGTGCTGGCGCCGGGGGTGACGAGCGAGGGCTCGGGGAGGTCGGAGTCCGCGTAGGGATCGACGGGGCCGACGGACTCGACCTGGTCGAGGGCGGCGTCGGAGGTGGTGTCGGCGGCCGTGGGCCTGGTCGGTGTCATCGTCATGGTGCCCGTTCCTTCCGTGCCGTCGCGGACGGCATCGTCATGCGGGCCCGCGTCCGTTCGACGGGGGTCTCTGCGAGGTCCCGTGCTCCACGGGGCTCTCGCCGGGAGGCCGGATCACGACCTCGAGCACCTAACTTAGCGTGCGATTCCTTTGGGGCCCAAACGTTCGTATACGCACGTAATATCCGGTCAGAGCCGGTCTCGCGAGGCCGGCCCCCACCGGTGCGCCCAATCGTATTGGGGACGAACGATTAGCGCAGGGGGTTGCGCCGGATCCTCGGCGGTTGTACATCTCCTCGCCACCTACACTTGACGGGTGGTCGCCTCACGAATCCATCTCGTCCGTCACGGCGAGGTGCACAACCCGCACGGAGTCCTCTACGGACGCATCCCGGGGTACGGCCTCTCCGAGCTGGGCCACCGCATGGCGGACGCCGCGGCGTGCGCCCTCGAGGAGTCGGGCGCTCCCGTCAACCGGATCATCGCGTCGCCGCTCCAGCGGGCGCAGGAGTCCGCCGCCCCGTGGGCCGAGCGCTTCGCCCTCGAGGTCGCGACCGACGAGCGCGTCATCGAGCCCACCAACCGCTTCGAGGGATCCCGCTTCCCCTCGCCCGCGCGCCTCGCGCGCTCCCCGCGCCTGTGGCCGCTCGTCGTCGACCCGGTGAAGCCCAGCTGGGGCGAGTCGTACCGCTCGATCGCCGCGCGCATGGCGGAGGCCGTGAAGGCCGCGCACCGCTCCGTGCCGGACGGCGACGTCGTCATCGTGAGCCACCAGCTGCCCATCTGGATGGTGCACCTCTCCCTCGCGGGCGAGCGCCTCTTCCACGACCCCCGCAAGCGTCGCTGCGCCCTGTCGAGCATCACGACGGTCGAGCGCGTCGGCGACCGCTTCGTCGAGACCGGCTACATCGACGCCGCCGCGGGGCTGTCCGAACTCGCCGTCGACCAGGGGGCGGTGTGATGCCCGGCGTCCCCCGCCGCAGCATCCTCGCCGCCGCCGCGTCCTCCGTGCTGGCCGTCGTGGCCCTCTCCGCCTGCACCGAGGATCCGCTCGCCGCCGAGTTCCGGGCCGGCGACAACAAGCGGTACATCGCGGGAGACGGCACGTTCACCGAGGTCCCGCTCGCCGAGCGCGCGGCCCCCGTCGACTTCTCGGGCACGCTGTCGGACGGCACGGAGATCACCTCAGCCGACTACCGCGGATCGGTCACGGTCCTCAACTTCTGGTACGCCGAGTGCCCGCCCTGCCGCCTCGAGGCGAAGGACCTGCAGGCCGCGAGCGAGGAGCACGCGGCCGACGGCGTCAAGTTCCTCGGCGTCAACACCCGCGACCAGCGGCCGAACGTCGACTCCTTCGACAAGACGTACGGCATCACCTACCCGTCCGTCCTCGACGTCGAGGACACGTCCATGCAGCTCGCGTTCGCCGGCACCATCGCGCCGAACGCCGTGCCCGCCACCCTCGTGCTCGACCGCCAGGGGCGCGTCGCGTCCCGCGTGCTCGGGCAGATCGACCCCGGCGTCCTGCGCACCCTCGTGAAGGACACCGTCGCGGAGGCGGCGGGCTAGGTGGACCAGATCCAGAGCGTCCTCTCCGGCCAGCTCCTCGTCGCTGTGCCGCTCGCGCTGCTCGCGGGCCTGGTCTCGTTCGCGTCGCCCTGCGTGCTGCCGCTCGTGCCCGGCTACCTCGGGTACATCGGCGGCATGGCCGAGGCGAAGGGCGGATCCGCGACGCGTCGCCGCCTGCTCCTCGGCACGGCGCTGTTCGTGCTCGGCTTCTCCGCCGTCTTCATCGTCACCACGCTCGTCTCGGCCACGGCCGGCTTCTGGCTCATGCGCTGGCAGGACGTGGTCACGCGGATCCTCGGCGTGGTCCTCATCGTGATGGGGCTCGTGTTCACCGGCCGGCTCGGCTTCCTGCAGCGGCAGGTGAAGAGCTCGTGGCGCCCGGCGACCGGGCTCGCGGGCGCGCCGCTGCTCGGGGTCGTGTTCGGCATCGGCTGGGCGCCCTGCATCGGCCCGACCCTCGCCGTCGTCATCTCCATGAGCCTCACCTCGGCCGACGCGGGCCGCGGCGTGCTGCTCGGCGTCGCGTACTGCATCGGGCTCGGCGTGCCGTTCCTGCTCGTGGCCCTCGGCCTCGGCTGGATGACGCGCACCGTCGGGTTCCTCCGCCGCCACATCCGCACCGTCAACCTCGTCGGGGGAGCGCTGCTGATCCTCACCGGCGTGCTCATGGTCTCCGGCCTCTGGTCGGCGTGGATGCTCCAGCTCCAGGGGGTGATCGCCTCGTATGTCCCGGCCATCTGACCACGTCGACTCCCCGCGGCAGGCGCCGCGCGAGGGGGCGCCCATCGCGCAGCCCAAGCTCGGCTTCGTCGGCACCCTCCGCTGGTTCTGGCGGCAGCTCACGAGCATGCGCACGGCGCTGTTCCTGCTGCTGCTGCTCGCGTTCGCCGCCATCCCCGGATCCCTCGTGCCGCAGCGCAGCTCCGACCCGAACGGCGTCACGCAGTTCCGCACGGACAACCCCGACCTGTACCCGGTCCTCGACAAGCTGCAGGTGTTCGACACCTACAGCTCCGTCTGGTTCTCCTCCATCTACCTGCTGCTGTTCATCAGCCTCATCGGCTGCGTCGTGCCGCGCGCCAAGCACCACTTCGACGCGCTCCGACAGGCGCCGCCCAAGACGCCCGCGCGGCTCTCGCGCCTCGCCGGGTACACGACGCGGACCACCACGGCAGATCCGGTCGACGCGATCCGCCAGGCCCGCGCGCTGCTCAAGCGCCAGCGGTACCGCACGGTCCTCGTCGACGACGCGTCGGCCGCGGGCGGCGTGCTCTCCGTCTCGGCGGAGCGCGGCTACCTGCGCGAGACCGGCAACCTCGTCTTCCACTCCGCGCTCGTGGGGATCCTCATCACGGTCGGCATCGGCGGCGGCTTCGGCTACTCCGGGCAGAAGGTGCTCGTGGAGGGGCAGTCGTTCGTCAACACGCTCTCGACGTTCGACTCCTTCAACCCGGGCCGGTTCTTCGACGACTCCGCGCTCACCCCGTACCGGGTGAAGCTCGACGCGCTGCACGTGGAGTACGAGCAGGAGAACCCCAACGCCATCGGCCAGCCGCTCGACTTCACGGCCGACGTGACGGCCGACGTGCCCGGCGGCCAGCCGCAGCAGCGCGAGGTCAAGGTCAACGACCCGCTCGCCATCGGCGGCACCGACATGTACCTGCTCGGCAACGGCTACGCGCCGCACGTGACGGTGCGGGATCCCGACGGCAACAGCGTCTACAGCGCCGACGTGCCGTTCCTCCCGCAGGACGCGAAGCTCACGTCGCTCGGCGTCGTCAAGGTGCCGGACGGGCTCCGCGAGCAGGTCGGCATGCTCGGCTTCTTCTACCCGACGCAGGGCGCGGAGAAGGCGCCGTTCTTCTCCTCCTACCCGGACCTCGACAACCCGCTGCTGACGCTGAACGTCTACACGGGCGACCTCGGGATCGACGGCGGAGTGCCCACGTCGGTCTACACGCTCGACGTCAACGACCTCACGCAGCTCACCGGCGGCAAGACCGGCGTCCAGTCCATCGAGCTGGCGCCCGGCCAGACCGCCGACCTGCCGGACGGCCTCGGCACCGTGAGCCTCGACTCCGTGCCGCGCTTCGTCTCCTTCGACGTGCACCACGACCCGACGCAGCGCTGGGTGCTGCTGTTCGCCATCCTCGTGCTCGGCGGCCTGCTCACGTCCCTCTTCGTGCCGCGCCGGCGCGTGTGGGTCAAGGCGGTACCGCAGGCCGACGGATCCACCACCCTCGAGTACGCCGGGCTCGCCCGCGGCGAGGACCCCACGCTGGAGGCCGCCGTCGCGGCCCTGGCGGACAAGCACGTGGCGGGCCTCGGGCCTGCCGCGGTGTCAGATGCAGAAGTTAGGCTCCACTCGTGAACACGGCCATGCTCGACGACGTCTCCCTCATCGCGCTCCTCGTCGCGATGGGGCTCTACGCGGCCGCGTTCATCGCGTTCGCCCTCGACCTCGCGCGGCGCTCCGCGCTCGTGGCGGACGCGGCCACCGCCGCCGCGCGCCAGCCCTCCGCGGTCGGCGCCACCGCGGCCCGCCGAGGCGGCGCCACCGCGACCCTCGAGCGGGAGCCCGGATCGTCGGGTCGCGATCGGGCCGCGACCGGGCCGGACGCGCCCGTCGCCGCCGGCCGCTCCCTCAGCCTCAACGTCGCCATGGTGCTGCTCGGCGTCGGCTTCGTCGCGCACGCGGTGGCCACCGTGCTCCGAGGCCTCGCGGCCTCGCGCGTGCCGTGGGCCAACATGTACGAGTTCGCGATGACGGGCACGCTCCTCATCCTCAGCGTCTACCTCATCGTGCTCACGCGCCGCGACCTGCGCTTCCTCGGCACGTTCGTCACCGGGCTCATCCTCATCCTGCTGGGCATCGCGGTCGTGCAGTACCGCGTCGAGGTGGCGCCGCTGCCGCCGTCGCTGCAGTCGTACTGGCTCGTGATCCACGTCTTCGTCGCCGCGCTCGGCACGGGCTTCTTCGCCCTCGCCTTCGCGCTGTCGGGCGTGCAGCTGCTGCAGTTCCGGCGGGAGTCGCTCGCGGCTGACGCGCGGGCCGCGAAGATGCGCTTCCTCGCGACGCTGCCCGACTCCGTCACGCTCGAGTCGATGGCCTACCGCCTCAACATCGTGGGCTTCATCTTCTGGACCTTCACGCTCATGGCCGGCGCCATCTGGGCCGAGCGCGCGTGGGGCCGCTACTGGGGGTGGGACACCAAGGAGGTCTGGACCTTCATCATCTGGGTGCTCTACGCCGGGTACATCCACGCGCGGGCCACGCGCGGCTGGCGCGGGTCGCGGTCGGCGTGGCTGGCCATCATCGGGTTCTCCGCCGTCATGTTCAACTTCGGCATCGTGAACGTGTTCTTCAAGGGCCTGCACACCTACAGCGGGCTGTAGCCGCCGGTCGGCGCCGCCCGCGTCAGGCGCGGGCGAGTACGGCGTGCGTGCGGCGGAGCCGGTCGAGCCACCAGTCCCGGCGGTCGGCGTCGGCCGCGTGGGCGTCGAGGAGCCGGGCGTCGGGCGCCACGCGGCGTACGGGGATCCGGCCGTCCACCGGCACCAGCGGCTCGGCGACGACGTCCTCGACGAACAGCGAGACCGTGCCGAGGCCGCAGTCGTGCGGCAGCTCCGGGATCGCCGCCGCGAGGTGCGCGGCCATCGCGATGCCGACGCTCGTGTCGAGCGCGCTCGAGACCACCACCGGCAGGCCGGCGTCCTGCGTGATCCGGAGCGCGCGGTGGATCCCCCCGAGCGGCTGCGCCTTGATCACGAGCAGGTCGGCGGCGCCGGCCCGGGCGACCCGCAGCGGGTCCTCGGCCTTGCGCACGCTCTCGTCGGCGGCGATCGGCACGCCCAGATGACGGATCCGTCCCCTCAGCTCGGCGAGCTCCTCCACCGACGCGCAGGGCTGCTCCACGTACTCGAGGTCGTGCTCGGCGAGGGCGTGGATCGCGTGCTCGGCCTCGTCGACGTTCCAGGCGGCGTTGGCGTCGATGCGCACGCGGCCCTCGGGCCCGAGCAGGCGGCGCACCTCGGCGACGCGCGCCACGTCGTCCGCGAGCGTCGTGCCGCGCTCGGCGACCTTGACCTTCGCGGTGCGGCAGCCGGGGAACCGGGCGAGCACGCCGGCGACGCGGGCGGCCTCGACGGCCGGGATGGTCGCGTTCACGAGCACGTGGTCGCGCAGGGGAGCGGGCGGCTCCGTCCAGCCGAAGTCGATCGCCGCCGCGAGCCAGGCGGCGGACTCGTCGTCGTCGTACTCGACGAACGGCGAGAACTCCGTCCAGCCGAGCGGGCCCTCGATCAGCACCGCCTCGCGCACGTCGAGGCCGCGGAAGCGCGTGCGGAGGGGGAGGGCGACGACGCGGGCGGTGGCGAGCAGGTCGTCCAGGGCGGGGAGCATGGATCCAGCCTCGCACCCGCGGGCGGCGAGCGGGGCGCCGCCTAGGCTGGACGCATGGTGAAGCAGGTCTCCGACATCCACGATCCCACCCGCTGGCGCGACGTCCCCCTCGCGGAGGGCTTCACCGACATCACGTACCACCACGACCTCACGGGCCGCATCGCGCGCATCGCGTTCGACCGACCCGAGGTGCGGAACGCGTTCCGCCCGCGCACGGTCGACGAGCTGTACCAGGCGCTCGACGACGCCCGGCAGGATCCGCGCATCGGCGTCGTGCTCCTCACCGGCAACGGCCCGAGCCCGAAGGACGGCGGCTGGGCGTTCTGCAGCGGCGGCGACCAGCGGATCCGGGGGCGCGACGGCTACAAGTACGCGGAGGGCGAGACCGCGGAGGGCGTCGACCCGGCGCGCGCGGGACGGCTGCACATCCTCGAGGTGCAGCGGCTGATCCGCTTCATGCCCAAGGTCGTCATCGCGGTCGTCCCGGGCTGGGCGGCCGGCGGCGGGCACTCGCTGCACGTCGTGTGCGACCTCACGATCGCGTCGGCCGAGCACGGCCGCTTCAAGCAGACCGACGCCGACGTCGGCTCCTTCGACGGCGGGTACGGATCCGCGTATTTCGCCCGCCAGGTCGGCCAGAAGGCCGCGCGCGAGGTCTTCTTCCTCGCCGAGGAGCACAGCGCCCAGCGCATGTACGAGATGGGCGCCGTGAACCGCGTCGTGCCGCACGCCGAGCTCGAGGCGACCGCGCTCGACTGGGCGGAGACGATCCTCGGGAAGTCGCCCACCGCGATCCGCATGCTCAAATTCGCCTTCAACGCGGTCGACGACGGCATGGTCGGCCAGCAGGTGTTCGCGGGCGAGGCCACGCGCCTCGCCTACGGCACCGACGAGGCCGTCGAGGGCCGCGACTCCTTCCTCGAGAAGCGCGCGCCCGACTGGTCGCCGTTCCCGTGGCAGTTCTGATCCGCGCGGTCCCGCTCCCGTGAGGCGCCTCGAACGGCTGACCGCGTCCGGCGCCGACGTCGTGCCGCTCCTCCGCGCGGCGCTCGCGGGCGACGGCCCGGCGCTGCTCGCGCGCCCGGTGGACGCGGTCGTGGCCGCCGGGGATCCGCCGCCGCCCGCCGAGGTCGAGCGCCGCGTGGCGCTCGTGGTCGAGACGTCGGGCACCACCTCCCGGCCGAAGCGCGTCGCGCTGTCGTCGGACGCGCTGCTGGCCAGCGCCGCCGCGTCGCAGACGGCGCTCGGGGCGCCCGGGCAGTGGATCCTCGCGCTCCCCACCCACTACATCGCCGGCCTCCAGGTGCTCGTTCGCTCGATCGCGGCGGGCACGGCGCCCGCGGTGCTCGCGCCCGGGAGCTTCGACCCGCGCGCGTTCGCGGAGCTGGCCGCGTCGATGGACGCGCGCGTCGCCGGGTACACGTCGCTCGTGCCGACGCAGCTCCACCGCCTCGTGGAGGCGGCGGAGGACGGCGCCGCGGGCGACGACGCCCGCCGCGTCCGCGACGCCGTCCGACGCCTCGACGCGATCCTCGTCGGGGGCCAGGCGACGCCCCCGCACCTGGTCGACCGCGCGGCCGCGCTGGGGTGGCGCGTGGTGCGCACCTACGGATCCAGCGAGACCGCGGGCGGCTGCGTGTACGACGGCGTGCCGGTCGCGACCGCCGAGGTCGCGGTCGTCGACGGCCAGGTCGAGCTCGCGGGCCCGATGCTCGCGGAGGGCTACCTCGGGGATCCGGCCGCCACCGACGCGGCCTTCGGCGAGCACGACGGCCGCCGCTGGTACCGCACGGGCGACGGCGGCGAGGTCGTCGACGGCGTGCTGCGGATCACCGGGCGGCTCGACGACGTCGTGATCTCCGGGGGCGAGAAGTTGCGGCTGGCCGCGGTGGAGGAGGCGGTGCGGTCCCTCGCAGCATGGGACGCGCGCCTCGGCGAGGCCGTCGCGGTGCCCGGCGAGCACGCGGGATGGGGGCAGCGGCCGGTCGTGTTCGCGCCCGGTGCCGTCGGCCCGGAGCTCGCGGAGCGCGTGCGCCGCGAGCTGGCCGCTCGCCTGGGCCGCATCGCGGGATCCGCCGTCGTCCGCGGCATCGATGCGATGCCGACGCTGCCGTCCGGCAAGCCCGACCGCCGGGCTCTGCGGGCGTTGGCCGACGCGGATCCGCACGGCTGACGCATCGCCGGAGCGCGACCCGCTCCGGGCATGACGAGGGGCCGGATGCTCGGCACCCGGCCCCTCGCCTCTCAGGAGGGACGTCCCTCCGGAAGACCTACTTCTTGAAGACGTCCTTCACGTTCTCGCCGGCCTGCTTGGCGCTTGCCCCGGCCTGCTTCGCTTCGCCTTCGGCGACCTTGCTGTCGTCGCCGGTCAGCTTCCCGAAGGCCTCCTCGGCCTTCCCCGCGAGCTTCTCGCCGGTGTTCTGGGCCTTGTCATCCGCACTCATATGCGCTCCTTCGTTCGGTGGATGGGACGCATCCGACGCTACGCCCGCCGGCTTCCGCCGTCACCCCCTCCCACCGGACGCACGGGCGGGCGCCGCCGGGGGATCCCGCGCCGCCCGTGGGAGGATGGGCGCATGGCCACCCGCACCCCCGACGCCCGCGCGAAGGGCCTGCTCTCCTGGCTGATCCTCGCCGTCGGGGTCGTCATCGCCGCCTTCACCGTCGCGATCCTCGTGGCCGCCGTGCAGGCGGACGGCCTGGGCGAGGTCACGGGTACGCTCGTGGCAGGCGGCATCGCGACCGTGGTGGCCGCGATCGCGTTCGTCGACCAGCGCCGCAAGGTCCGCGCGACGCGCACGGCCGAGCTGGCCGCGGGAACCCACACGGAGGCCGAGGCCGCGGCCGCGGCCGACGTCACGAAGCCCGGGGACGACGCCCTCAGTCGATGAGCCGGAGCGCCACGAGGCGCTCCAGCGCGGCCTGTCCGGCCGGCGGGCAGCGGTCCGCGTCCGCGGATCCCACGAGCTCCACCTCGGCCACCTCGCCCGACGGCACCGGCTCCTGCCGCGTGCCCTCCCGCGGCTCCGCGCGGTAGACGGTCATGCTCACGAGCCGCCCCGCGTGCACGCCGTGCGCGTCGGCCAGGACGGTGAAGAGGTCCTCGATCGTGGCGGGGTCGATGTCGAGCCCCACCTCCTCGGCGGCCTCCCGCACGAGCGCCTGCCGCGCGCCCTCGCCGGGCTCGATCTTGCCGCCCGGCAGGTAGAGCACGTCCTGCCCCTGGACGCGCACCATCAGCACGCGGCGGTCGCGGATGAGGGCGAGCGCGGCCACCCGGAGCGGGCGCTCGTCCGGGCCGCGGCGACGGGCGGCGTCGTCCGGGCCGTCGGCGTCGAGCTCGTCCAGCTCGTCGAGGTCGTCGTCATCGTCGTCGTCGATGACCGGGGCGATCGGTCGTCCTGCCGGGTCGGGGGTCGATGTCACGCGGTCCTCCTACAGTCCGTCGAGGCTCTTCCGAGCCGCCCACTCCACGTCGAGCAGCGCGACGACCACGGTATCGGCCCAGGCTCCGCGGGCCCACCTGTCGTGCACGAGCAGCGCCTCCCGCCGCATGCCGAGGTGCCCGGCCAACCCGAGCGCGGTGGCGTCGGCGGCGTCGACGCGGCAGGCGACGCGGTGCACGCCGGCCTCGGCGAACGCGAGCTCGAGGATCCGGTCGGCCGCCTCCGCCGCGAGGCCCGCGCCCCGCGCGTCCTCGTGCAGGACCACGCCGAGCTCGGCCTGCCGGGCGCCCGGATCCCGCAGCAGCAGGTGCACCTCGCCCACGACGCGCGCCCACCGCTGGCCCTGGGCGGGCAGCTCGATCGCGAGGGCGAGCCGGTCGCCGACGTCCGCCAGCCGGGTCCAGCCGAGGCGGTCGGCGAGCATCCGGGCGGGGTCGGAGCGGGAGCCGGCAAGGTGCGGCCGCGCGCCCGGGGACGCCGCGTAGGCCTCTAGGGCCACCACGTCGTCGGGCGTGAACGGCCGCAGCACGAGCCGCGCCGTGCGGACGGGACCGCGCACCTCGACCGGGTCGAGCGCGGGCAGGTCGCCGTCCACCTGGATGCCCCCCGTCAGGTGGTCGCGGGCGGCATGGCCGCCCACTCGTCGGCCAGCACGGCGTAGTAGAGGCTGTCGACCCACTCGCCCTTGACGAGGTGCTCCTCGCGGAAGTGGCCCTCGCGGCGCATGCCGAGGCGCTCGGCCATGCGCGCGGACGAGGTGTTGCGGGCATCGAGCTGCGCGAGGACGCGGTGGGCGCCCGCGCGCTGGAAGGCGATGTCGAGCATCGCGCGGCTGGCCTCGGTGGCGTAGCCCTTCCCGGCGAAGTCCGGGTTCATGACCCAGCCGACCTCGAGCTGGCGCGAGGCCGCGTTGCGGAGGAGGAGGGACACGTCGCCGACGACGCGGCCGGATCCGGCGCGCGGGTTCAGGCTCGGCTCGTCGGGCAGCTCGACGGCGAGCCCGAGGAAGTCGTTCGACTGCTCGAGCCGCGTCTTCCGGCGGCGGGCGTCGAGGTGGCGCTTCGACGCCTCGCGGTCGCGCAGCGGCCAGAACATGTACTCGACCACGTCGGGGCGGCGCTGGATGGCGGCGTAGTCGTCGAGGTCGTCCGCCGTGTACGGGCGGAGCACCAGTCGCTCGGTGCGCACGGGCTCCGTCATCCTGAGCGGCGCGTCGAGGCGCGGGCCGCGGAGGATGCGGGGCCTCACGACGCCTGGCCCGCCTCGGCCGTGCGCGGCAGCGCGACGGCGACGGGGGAGGACACCGCGGCGGGCATCTCCACGTCGAGGCCGAAGAGCGCCTGCACGGCGTCGACGACGCGGGCCCCCTCGCCCTGGCGCGCGAGCTCGCGGGCGCGGACGGAGGGCTGGTGCACGAGGACGCTCACGAGGTGCCGCAGCGCCTTCTCGGTGGCCTCGGAGGAGTCGCCGCGCTTGCGGACCCGCTCCAGCTCGCCCTCGAGGACGTCGAAGATGTGGGTGCGGAGGGCGACGACGGCGGGAGCGACCTCGTCCTCGGCGCTCGCGGCGCGGAACTCGGCGGCGGCGGTGCTGACGATCTCGCGGGCGTCGTCCGTGGCGGTGAGGTCGCGCAGCGGCGCGTGCAGGCTGATGGTCTCGAGGTCGAGCAGCTCGACGCCCTCGACGGTGACGACGTCGGGATCCACGTTGCGGGGGAGCCCCAGGTCGATGACGAGGCGGCGGCGCCCGTCGCCCGACACCGCGGCGGCGCCCTGCATGTGGTGCGCGGCCAGCACGGCGGCGGGGGCGGTGCTGCAGGTGACGACGATGTCGGACGCGGCGAGCGCCTTCAGCAGGTCGCGGCCCTCGACGGCCGGGATGCCGTGCGGGCCGGCGAACTTGTGCGCGCGGCCGGACGGGGAGTAGACGTGCACGTCGACGACGCCGCGGTCGCGGAGGGCGGCGAGGCTCGCGCCCGCGTACGCGCCCGTGCCGACGAGGAGGACGCGCGTGGCCGACCAGTCGGCGATGCGGCTCTCGGCGAGGTCCAGCGCGAGGCGCACCATCGAGCGTCCGGCGCTCTGCAGGCCCGTGCGGGTCTTGACGCCGCGCGACGTGTTGGACGCGGTCTGGAAGAGGCGCTCGAGGCCCGTGCTCGTGGTGCCGCCGGTGCGGGCGCCCTCGAGCGCGCGGCGCACCTGGCCCGCGATCTCGCCCTCGCCGACGACGACGGACTCGAGCCCGGAGGACACGGCGAACAGGTGCTCGGCGACCGCGTCGCCGCACTTGACGTCGACGCTGCCGCGGACGTCGTCACGGGCGATGCCGCTGGCGCCGCTGACCACGTCGACCGTGGCCTCGACGGCCAGCGCGCGGGCCGCGGTGAGGGGCTCCTCGACGTCGAGGTAGGCCTCGAAGCGGTTGCAGGTGGCGAGGACGACGGCCCCCGCGATGAAGTCGTTCTGCTCCATGAGCGCGCCGGCGACGGAGGGTGCGGCCACGGACAGCTTCTCGAGGACCTCGAAGCTGGCGTTGTGATGACTCGCCGTCAGACATATGAGCACACCCCATGGTAAACCTCCCCGCCGTGTGCTCCGGGCCGGTGAGGGCACCCTGACTAGGTCCGGCCGGCCTCCCCAGCCGAGCGGGCGCGCAGGCGGGGGATGGGATGATCTCCCCCGTGATCACGCCCTCCTCCTCCTCTCCCCCCGCGCCCTCGTCCGCCGCCGTCCCGCTCCCCGCGGAGCACCCGCTCAACACGCGCACCGCGTCCTCGCTCCTCGTCGAGGCGTACCGCGGGCACCGCGGCGAGCGCGCGCCCGTGTGGTTCATGCGCCAGGCCGGTCGGTCGCTGCCCGAGTACCGCGAGCTGCGCGTGGGCACGCGCATGCTCGACGCGTGCCTCGACCCCGAGATGGCCAGCGAGATCACGCTGCAGCCGGTGCGGCGCCACCACGTCGACGCGGGCATCTTCTTCAGCGACATCGTCATCCCGCTGAAGCTCGCGGGCGTCGGCGTCGACATCGTCGCGGGCCGCGGCCCCGTGCTCGAGAGGCCCGTGCGCACGGCGGCCGACGTCGCCGCGCTGCCGTCGCTGGATCCCGCCGCCCTCGAGCCCATCCGCCAGGCCGTCGCGCGCACGGTCGCCGAGCTCGGCGACACCCCGCTCATCGGCTTCGCGGGCGCGCCGTTCACGCTCGCCGCGTACCTCGTCGAGGGCGGCCCGAGCAAGGACCACATCGCGGCCCGCGGCCTCATGCACGCGGATCCCGACGCCTGGGACGCGCTCATGCGCTGGTGCGCCGAGATCACGGGCGTCTTCCTGCACGCGCAGGTCATGGCGGGCGCCTCCGCGGCGCAGCTGTTCGACTCGTGGGCCGGCGGCCTCTCGCTCGCCGACTACACGCAGCGCGTCGCCCCGGCGTCCGCGCTCGCGCTCGACCACGTGCGCACGATCACCGCCGCGGACGGCCGCACGGTGCCGCTCGTCCACTTCGGCGTCGGCACGGGCGAGCTGCTCGGCGCGATGCACGACGTGGGCGTCGACGCGGTGGGCGTCGACTGGCGCATCCCGCTCGACGAGGCGTCGCGCCGGCTCGGCGGATCCGTGCCCGTCCAGGGCAACGTCGACCCGGCGCTCCTCGCGGCGCCGTGGCCCATCCTCGAGGCGCACGTCCGCGACGTGCTCGAGCGCGGGAAGGCGGCGCCGGCGCACGTGCTCAACCTCGGCCACGGCGTGCCGCCCGAGACCGACCCGACCGTGCTCACGCGCATCGTGGACCTCGTCCGTGAGTAGCGATCCGCGGCAGGCCGCCGGCGAGGTCGACCCGACCGACGTCGTGGTGATCGGCGGCGGCGTGGGCGGCCTCATCGCCGCCCGCGCCTGCGCGCTCGCCGGGAAGCGCGTGATCCTCGTGGAGGCGTCGCCCGCGCTCGGCGGCACCGTCGGATCGCACGTGGTCGACGGCCTCCGCCTCGACAGCGGCGCCGAGAGCTTCGCGACGCGACGCGGCACGGTCGCCGCGTTCCTGGGCGAGCTCGGCCTCGCCGACCGGATCGTGCAGCCGAACCCGGACGGCGCGTGGGTGCAGCTCGCCGAGCGCGCCATCCAGCTGCCGCGCACCGGCCTGCTCGGGATCCCCGCGCACCCGTTCGACCCCACCATCGCCACCGCCATCGGCCGCGCCGGCGTCGCCCGCGCCAAGGCCGACCTCCTCCTCCCCGCCGCCGTCGGCGCGCGGGAGCGCACGCTCGGCGGCCTGGTGCGCGCCCGCATGGGCGCCCGCGTGGTCGACCGGCTCGTCGCCCCCATCGTCTCCGGCGTGCACAGCGCCCACCCCGACGAGGTCGACGCCGACGCCGTCGCGCCGGGCCTCCGCGCCGGCCTCGCCGAGCAGGGGTCGCTCGGGAAGGCGGTCGCGTCCATGCGCGCGGCGTCTCCCGCGGGATCCGCCGTCAGCGGCATCGTCGGCGGCGTGCACCTGCTGGTCGACGCGCTGGTCGCCGACCTCGCGCGCCTCGGCGTCGACGTCCGCACCTCGCTCGCCGTGGAGTCCGTGCACCGGCACCGCTCGCACGAGGGCGCGGCGGCGTCCGACGACTGGCACGTCGAGCTCGCCGACGGCCGCGGCGTCGACGCGGCGGGCGTGGTCGTCGCGATCCCCGCGGCGGGCCTCATCCGCCTCTTCTCCGGCCTCGCGCCCCGCGCCGTCACGGAGGGCTGGCCCGAGCCGTCCTCGGTCGAGCTGGTCACGCTCGTCGTCCGCGCGCCCGAGCTCGACGCAGCTCCCCGCGGCACGGGCGTGCTCGTCGCGGCCGACGCCCCGGGGATCCGCGCCAAGGCCCTCACGCACGCCACCGCCAAGTGGCCGTGGCTGAAGGAGCTCGCGGGCGACCGCCACGTCCTCCGCCTCTCCTACGGGCGCGCGGGCGGCGACGACGACACCCGGGGCGTGCCCGACGACGAGCTCACGGGCGTCGCGGTGCGCGACGCGTCCGCGCTGCTCGGCGTCGACCTCGCCGGCCGCGTCACCGGATCCGCCCGCGTGCGCTGGACCAACGCCCTCCCGTTCGCCGCCTCCGGCCACCGCGAGCGCGTGCAGGCCGTGCGCGACGAGGCCGCCGAGCACCCGGGCCTCGAGATCACCGGATCCGCCGTCGCGGGCACCGGCCTCGCCTCCGTGGTGGCCGACGCGCAGGCCGCCGCGGCCCGCGTCCTGGGCCGCTGATGCGCGCCCGCGGCCCCGCCTGGCCGGGCACCGCCCGCCCCGTCGCCCCCGACCACGCGGGTGCGCCGGAGGGATACGCTGAACGGACGTGTGCTGCACGTGCCCCCTCAACGAATGGAGATCTCCCATGAAAGGCAAGCTTCTCTTCGTCGCCGGAGCCGGTGTCGGCTACGTCCTCGGCGCCCGCGCCGGTCGCAAGCGCTACGAGCAGATCCGAACGAACGCCAAGAAGGTCTGGGACGACCCGAAGGTGCAGCGCCAGGTCGACAACGCGGCCGGCTTCGTGAAGGACCACACCCCCGACGTCGCGCACGCGGTCGTCGGCGGCGCCAAGAAGGTCGTCGGCACCGTCACCGGCGGCAAGAAGGACTCCTCGAACGGCTCCACCCCCTCGAGCGCGTCGACCACCACGTACCCGACCATGGACCCCGCGTCGCCGGAGCCGAACGGCTCCGGCACCACCCGCTGACCCGCAAGCCCATCCCCAGGAGGGAAACCCGCATGACGGATCAGGATCTCAATCCGAAGAGCAAGCGCTCGCTCGTCCGGCTCGTCGCCGACCTGCCGACGCTCATCGTCCAGCTGATCAAGGACGAGATCGAGTCGTTCAAGAACGAGCTCGTCTCGAAGCTCAAGCACGCGGGGATCGGTGCCGGCTTCCTCGTCGTGGCGCTGTTCTTCGCGTTCATCGCGTTCCTGGTGCTCGTCGCCGCCGCGATCCTCGGCCTGTCCGAGGCGTTCTCGCCGTGGCTCTCCGCGCTCATCGTCGCGGGCGTCTTCCTCCTCATCACGGTGGTGCTGGCGCTGCTCGGCATCCGGTGGCTCAAGAAGGGCGTCCCGCCGACGCCCGAGGGGACGGTGGACAGCCTCAAGGAGGACGTCGACGCGGTGAAGGGGACCGGCAAGTATGACCACTGACCGCCCCCGCCCCACGGGACCCCGGTCCCGCGCCGAGCTGAAGCTCGACATCCAGCACACGCGCGAGGAGATCTCCGCGACGCTGGACGCCCTCGAGGCGAAGCTGAACGTCCGTCGCCGGGCGAAGGACGGCATCGCCGACCTCCGCCGTCGGATCCGACGCACGGCCGACGAGGACCCGCTGCTCC
The DNA here is from genome assembly GCF_021922925.1 of Clavibacter phaseoli. Classification (NCBI taxonomy): domain Bacteria; kingdom Bacillati; phylum Actinomycetota; class Actinomycetes; order Micrococcales; family Microbacteriaceae; genus Clavibacter; species Clavibacter phaseoli. The sequence continues at coordinate 2,268,777 of NZ_CP040786.1, read as the reverse complement.
TCGTGGCCGTCGGGGTCGGGGCGGTCGTCGTCGTCGGCGGCGTCGTCTGGGCCGTGGCCCGCGCCGCGCGCCGCTGACCCGCGGTTCCCGCGTCCGTCATGGCCCAGGGGGAGCCCGTGCGTCCACGCCGCCGCGAGGCACGTGATCCGGGTTCCCTCGGCGCGCATCCGCTGATGCTGCCGGGGCTCGTCGGGCTCGCCGGCTCGCTGATCCTCCTCGTGGCGTCGTTCGTCGTGGGCCACGCGCCGGCGGAGTCCGAGCTCTCGCAGCTCCCGCTCATCGGCGCGCTCCGGGTGTCGCCCCTCGCGACGAGCATCGCCTCGCTCGCCGTCGTGGTGGGCGGCCTGATGCTCACCTCCGGGTGGCTCCTCCTCGGGGCCCTGCTCCCGCGGCTCGGCCCGGCCGGGCTGCGCGCGACGCTCCGGCTCGCGGTGATCTGGACCATCCCGCTCCTGGTGAGCGCGCCGCTGTTCAGCCGGGACATCTACTCGTACATCGCGCAGGGGCGCGTGCTCGGCGCCGGCCTCTCGCCCTACGAGCACGGGCCCGCCGTGCTGCCCGACTGGCGGAGCACGGGCGTCGACCCGCTGTGGGCGCACAACCCCGCGCCGTACGGGCCGCTGTTCCTCGCCGTCGAGCGCGTGATCGGCGCGATCGACGACGCCGCAGGCGTCGAGGTCGCCGTCCTCGCGGCCCGCGGCGTCGCCGTCGTCGGGGTCGTCCTCATGGTCGCGTGCGGGCTCCGCATCGCCCGCCGCCGCCGCATCGACCCCGTGCGGACCGCGTGGTTCCTCGCCGCCAGCCCGCTCGTCCTCTTCAACTTCGTGATGGCCGCGCACAACGACGCGCTGATGATGGGCCTGCTGGTCGCCGGCCTCCTCGCCGCGATCGACTCCCGGCCCGTGCTCGGCGTGCTGCTCGTGACGTGCGCGGTGGCGGTCAAGCCCATCGCGCTCGTCGCCCTGCCCATCGTCGCGATCGTGCACGCGGAGATGCGGGCCCGTCGCGTCGACGACCGGGCGCCGGACGGCGTGGCCGTCGACGGATCGGCCGGCGGCGTCGTCGGCCTCCGCCCGCCCACGCGCGACCCGCGCGTCTGGGCGGCCTGGGCCGCGTCCGCGATCGGCGCCATGGGCCTCCTCGCGCTCGCCGGCGAGCTGCTCGGCGTCGGCCTCGGTTGGATCTCCGCGCTGTCGAGCCCCGTCTCCGTCGTCTCGTGGTTCATGCCGTTCGGCATCGCGGCGGGCGCGTTCGGGCCCCTGGTCGAGGCGCTCGGCGGGCCGGGCGGGGCGGTCGAGGGCGGGATCAAGACCGCGGGGATCCTGCTCGGGTTCGCGGGCGCCGCGTGGTGCATCCTCACGACCCGGACGCTCTCTGGGGAGGCGCGCCTCGCGCTCGCCTTCGCGTGCATCGTCGCGATGTCGCCCGTCGTGTACCCCTGGTACGGCCTGTGGGTGCTCGTGATCCTCGCCGTCGTCGGCATCGCGGACGGCGCGGCCATGTCGCTCGCGGTCTCGGCGACCGTGTTCCTCGTCGGCGTGAACCTGCTGGAGCCGATGGCGGTCGTGCACACGGTGGCCTCGGGCTGGCCGCGAGTGCTCGTGGTCGTGGTCGCGGTGGTCGGGATCCTCGGGGTGCTGGCGCCCGGGCTGCAGGGGCTCGCGGGCACGGATCCGTTCCGAGCCCTGCGCGCGCCGCGCCACCAGTTCTCCGCCGCCCGGCAGCCCCCGGCCTGACCGGCGACCACACGGCGGATCCCGCGCGGGAATGCGCGCGCCCGCCGCGGACGTTCCCCCGGGACACCACCGACGGGAGCTCGACCATGGACACCGACCTCGACTGGCACGACCTGATCCGCCGGGCGCACGACCGCTTCGCCGACCGCCTCGGCGCGGTCACCGACTGGTCGGCGCCGACGCCCGACGTCGAGTGGGACGTCCGCGAGCTCGTGGCGCACGTCATCGAGGAGCAGCAGTGGGTGCCGCTCCTCCTCGCCGGCCACACCGCGGAGACCGGGCAGCCGCACATCCGCGCGCTCGACGACGACCTCGTGGCCGAGTGGGGCCGCTACTCCCGCGAGGCGCTGGCCGCGTGGGAGGGCGTGGACCCGGAGCGGCCCGTCCTCCTGTCGACCGACCGCGTGCCCGCCCGCGAGTACCTGCGCGAGCAGCTGTCCGACGTCGTGATCCACGGCTGGGACCTCGCGCGCGCGGTCGGCGCCGACGAGCGCATCGACGACGACCTCGTGCGCGCCACGTGGACGGTGTTCGCCCCGCAGAAGGACACGCTCGAGGCCAGCGGGCTGTTCGCGTCGCCCGTGCCCGTCGCCGAGGACGCGCCCCTGCAGGTGCGGCTGCTCGCGCTGACGGGCCGCGACGCCCGGTAGCCCGGGAATGATCTGACGGCCGCCCGGCCGATGCGTGGGCGGGGTCCCCGCGAGACGTACCATGGAGATCATGAGCATCCCGGCTGCCGAGTCGGCGGCATCTCAGGTCCCCCCGATCGAGTCCCCCGGAGAGGCCCGTCCTGACGACGGGTCCACCCCCGAGGCGTCCCCCAGCGGCTACGCCCTCTGGGCCGTCCTCCGCCGCGATCCCGCCCGCCCCGACGACCTCGACGGCCGCGAGGTCCCCGGCGCCGTCGACGAGCTCGACGGCATCGTCCACATCGTCGAGGTGGAGGGCGTCACCGTCCGCGGCTTCTACGACGTCTCCGGCATGCGCGCCGACGCCGACCTCATGGTCTGGATCCACGGCCCCCAGATGGAGACCCTGCAGTGGGCCTTCCGCGAGATCCGCCGCGCGCGCCTCATCCGCGCGCTCATCCCGTCGTGGAGCGCCGCGGGCGTCCACCGCGACGCGGAGTTCAACCGCAGCCACGTGCCCGGCTTCCTCCGGGGCGAGGAGCCGCGCGACTGGCTCTGCGTCTACCCGTTCGTCCGCTCCTACGAGTGGTACCTGCTGCCGCCCGAGGAGCGCGGGCGCATGCTCGCCCAGCACGGCCGCCAGGGCGCGGCCTACCGCAGCGTCATCGCCAACACGGTCTCGTCGTTCGGCCTCGGCGACTACGAGTGGATCCTCCCGCTCGAGTCGAACGAGCTCGTCGACCTGGTCGACATGATGCGCGACCTGCGCAACACCGACGCGCGCCGTCACGTGCGCGAGGAGGTCCCGTTCTACACGGGCCGCCGCATCACCACCGCCGAGCTCGTGGAGGTCCTCCAGTAATGGCCGCAGTGAACCTGGGTCGCAAGCCCGCCCCCGCCACCGACGCCCCCCGGGCGCCCGGCGCCCTCGTCTCCGCCGCGAGCGAGGCCGCGAAGATGGGCCCCGCCCACGTGGAGGAGCCCGTCGCCTACGACGCGATCCTGCTTGCCTCCTTCGGCGGCCCCGAGGGCCAGGACGACGTCATCCCGTTCCTCCGCAACGTCACGAGCGGCCGCGGGATCCCCGAGGAGCGCCTCGAGGAGGTCGCCCACCACTACCGCGCGTTCGGCGGCATCAGTCCCATCAACGAGCAGAACCGCGAGCTGAAGGCCGCCCTCGAGGCGCGCCTCGCCGAGCGCGGCATCGACCTGCCCGTGCTGTGGGGCAACCGCAACTGGGGCCCGTACCTCAACGACGCGCTGCGCGAGGCCGAGGAGAAGGGCTACCGCCAGCTCATCGCCGTCGCCACGAGCGCCTACAGCTCGTACTCCTCCTGCCGCCAGTACCGCGAGGACTTCGCGGACGCGCTCGAGGACACGCAGCTGCAGGGCGTCGTCCGCATCGACAAGGTGCGCCAGTTCTTCGACCACCCCGGCTTCGTCACGCCGTTCATCGAGGGCACGCGCGACGGGATCCGCGACGTGATCGCGCACTTCGAGGCCGAGGGCGCGCCCGTCGACCTCGCCGCCGACGTCGAGATCATGTTCTCCACGCATTCCATCCCGTCGTCGGACGCCTCCAAGTCCGGCCCCGCCGAGCGCGGGTTCGACCAGGACGGCGCCTACGCGGCGCAGCACCTGGCCGTCGCCGAGGTCGTGATGCACGAGGTCAAGAAGGAGCTCGGCATCGACCAGGACGTGCCGTGGCAGCTCGTCTACCAGTCGCGCTCCGGCCCGCCCTCCATGCCGTGGCTCGAGCCCGACGTGAACGACGCCATCGGCGAGCTGCCCGCGCAGGGCCGCCGCGCCGTCGTGATCGTGCCGCTCGGCTTCGTGAGCGACCACATGGAGGTCAAGTGGGACCTCGACAACGAGGCCACCGAGTCCGCCGCCGAGAACGGCCTCTACTCGGTGCGCGTGCCCACGCCGGGCGTGCACGCCGCGTACGTGGACGGCCTGATCGACCTCGTGCTGGAGCGCCGCGACGGCGTGAAGGCGGCCGACCGCCCCCACATGACCGACCTCGGACCCTGGTACGACGTGTGCCGCCCGGGCTGCTGCGAGAACGTGCGGCTGGGCTTCAAGCCCGCCGTCTCCGGGCTGGCACCGTGACGGACGGTCCCACGACGCCGGCCGCGACGACGACCCTCCGCATCGGGACCCGGGGGAGCGCGCTCGCCCTGGCCCAGACGCGGGCGATCGCCGCGGAGATCACCGGCGCGTCGGGACTCGAGGTCGAGCTCGTGCCCGTGACCACGCACGGCGACACGTCGCGCGAGTCCCTGTCGAGCCTCGGGGGCACGGGCGTGTTCGCCAGCGCGCTCCGCGAGTCGCTCCTGCGCGGCGAGTGCGACCTCGTGGTCCACTCGCTCAAGGACCTGCCGACCGCGCCGTACGCGGGGCTCACGGTCGCGTCGGTGCCGGCGCGCGAGGATCCGCGCGACGTGCTCTGCGCGCGCGACGGCCTCACGCTGGCGACCCTGCCGCGCGGTGCCCGGATCGGCACCGGATCCCCGCGCCGCCGCGCGCAGATCCTCGCCGAGCGCCCGGACCTCGACGTGGTCGACATCCGCGGCAACATCGACACCCGCCTCTCGCGCGTGACCGCGGGCGACCTCGACGCCGTGGTCCTCGCGGCCGCCGGGCTCGAGCGCATCGACCGCATCGACGCCGCCACCGAGCACCTCGAGCTCGACCGCTGGCCCACCGCGCCCGGCCAGGGCGCGCTGGCGCTCGAGATCCGCACGGAGGACGCCGAGACGCACTCGGTCGTCGGCCGCGCCGTCGAGGCCGTCGACGACCCGTTCACCCACGCCGCCGTCCTCGCGGAGCGCGGCGTGCTCGCCGCCCTCGAGGCAGGATGCGCCGCGCCCATCGGCGCCTGGGCCACCGTCACGAGCGGCCGCCTCGCCCTGACCGCCATGGTCTACCGGCCCGACGGCACGCAGCGCATGGCCGCGAGCCACGAGCTCGACACCGCGGGGCTCGACCTCGCGCAGCTGGGCGCATCCGCCTCCGCGCTCTCGGGACCCGTGTCCCGCGAGCTCCTCGACGCCGGAGCGGCCGATCTCGCGCCGCTGGGAGGGACCCGATGACCTCGACAGACCAGAAGCCCCTGAAGGGCTGGCGCGTCCTCGTGCCCCGCGGCGGGCCGTGGGGCGACGGCGTCGCCTACGACCTCCGCGCGCAGGGCGCCACGCCCGTCGTCGCGCCCATGATCAACTTCGCCGCCACGCAGGACGCGCAGGCGCTCGAGTCCGCCCTCGCCGACCTCGCCGCGGGGTCATTCGACTGGCTCACCGTCACGAGCGCCACCACGGTCGACGTGCTGTCGTCGCATCGCGCCGTCGTGCCCGAGGGCACGCGCATCGCGGCCGTCGGCGAGACCACGGCCGCCGCGCTCGTCGCCGCGGGCTACACCGTCGACTTCGTGCCCTCCATCGACTCCTCCGCCATGGCGCTCCTCGAGGAGTGGACGGAGCTGGCCGCCGGGACCCCGCGCCGCCGCGTGCTCACGCTCCGCTCCGAGATCGCCAAGCCGACGCTCACCGACGGACTCATCGCGCGCGGGCACGACGTGCGCTCGGTCGTCGCCTACCGCACGGTCGGCGTCCCCGTCAGCGACCGGATCCGCGAGGACGTCTCGTCCGGCCGCGTCCGCGCGATCCTCGTCACGTCGGGCAGCGTCGCGGAGCAGGTGCACGAGCAGCTGGGCGACGTGCCCGAGGGCGTGCTCATCGCCTGCATCGGCCCGCGCACCGCGAAGGACGCGCGCCGCTCCGGCGTGCGCGTCGACGTGGTCGCCTCGGAGCGCTCGGCCGCGTCGCTCATCCAGTCCCTGGTCGAGATCGCGCGCCACGAGGAGCCGCGTCCCGACACGGCGGGGCTCACCGGCCTCGCCGACCTCCTCGATCGGAGCACCACCGAATGACCTCCCCCTACTACCGTCCGCGCCGCCTCCGCACCTCCCCGGCGATGCGGCGGCTCACGGCGGAGACGCGCCTGCACGCGGCCGACCTCGTGCTGCCGATGTTCGTGCGCGAGGGCCTCACGGAGGCGTCGCCCATCACGTCCATGCCGGGCGTCTCCCAGCACTCGCTCGACAGCCTGCGCCGCGCGCTCGTCGAGGCGGCCGAGGCCGGGATCGGCGGCGTCATGCTGTTCGGCGTCCCGTCCGTGCGCGACGCCGAGGGCTCCGGCGCGAGCGACCCCGACGGCATCCTCAACGTCGCCACGCGCGTCGCGGTCGAGGAGGTCGGCGACGCGCTCGTCGTCCAGACCGACCTGTGCCTAGACGAGTTCACCGACCACGGCCACTGCGGCGTGCTCGACGCGCACGGCGTGGTCGACAACGACCGCACCCTCGACCGCTACCGCGCCATGGGCCTCGCCCAGGCGGAGGCGGGATCGCACCTCCTCGGCCTCAGCGGCATGATGGACGGCCAGGTCGGCGCCGTGCGCGAGGCCCTCGACGACGCCGGGCACCACGACGTCGCGATCCTCGCCTACGCGGCCAAGTACGCCAGCGCCTTCTACGGCCCCTTCCGCGAGGCCGTCGACTCCCAGCTGCAGGGCGACCGCCGCACGTACCAGATGGACAACGGCAACCGCCGCGAGGCCCTCCGCGAGGTGGAGCTCGACATCGAGGAGGGCGCCGACGTCGTCATGGTGAAGCCCGCCATGAGCTACCTCGACATCCTCGCCGACGTCGCCGCGACCAGCAGCGTGCCCGTCTGGGCGTACCAGATCTCCGGCGAGTACGCGATGATCGAGGCCGCCGCGCAGAACGGCTGGATCGACCGCGAGCGCGCCATCGAGGAGAGCGTCCTCGGCATCAAGCGGGCCGGCGCCGACGCGATCCTCACCTACTGGGCCGTCGAGCTCGCCGAGCGCCTCGCGCGGCGCTGAGCCGCCCCCCTCCTCCTCGCCGGACCCGGATCCGGCCCCCATCCCGAGCGGATCCCCGCCCGGCACCGAAGGACATCACCGTGACCCACTCCCAGGACCTCTTCGACCGCGCACGCGACGTGATCCCCGGCGGCGTGAACTCGCCCGTCCGGGCCTTCGGGTCCGTCGGCGGCACCCCGCGCATGATGGTGAAGGCGGCCGGCCCCTACGTGACCGACGCCGACGGCGTGGAGTACGTCGACCTCGTCAACTCGTGGGGCCCCGCGATCCTCGGCCACGCCCGCCCGGAGGTCGTGAAGGCCGTGCAGGACGCCGCCGCCCTCGGCCTCGGCTTCGGCGCGACGACGCCCGCGGAGACGGAGCTCGCCGAGCTCGTCACGGAGCGCGTGCGCGTCGCGGGCGTCGACGGATCCCCGGACCGCCGGCCCATCGAGAAGCTCCGCCTCGTGTCGACCGGCACCGAGGCCACCATGACCGCGATCCGCCTCGCGCGCGGGTTCACGGGCCGCGACCTCCTGGTGAAGTTCGCCGGCCACTACCACGGCCACTCCGACAGCCTCCTCGCCGAGGCGGGCTCGGGCGTCGCGACGCTCGCGCTGCCCGGATCCGCGGGGATCCCCGAGGCCATCGCCGCGCAGACCATCGTCGTGCCCTACAACGACCTCGACGCCGTGCGCGCCGTCCTCGCGGAGCACGGCCCGCGCATCGCCGCCGTGATCACCGAGGCCGCCGCCGCGAACATGGGCGTCGTCCCGCCGCTGCCCGGCTTCACCGCCGAGCTCGCGCGCCTCACCCACGAGAACGGATCCCTCCTCATCTCCGACGAGGTGCTCACGGGCTTCCGCGTGCACCCGGCCGGCTACTGGGGCCTCGACAACGCCGGCCTCGCGGCCGACCACCCCGACGCCTGGACCCCCGACCTCGTCACGTACGGCAAGGTCATCGGCGGCGGCCTCCCCGTCGCCGCGCTCGGCGGCCGGGCCGACGTGATGGACCACCTCGCGCCCCTCGGCCCCGTCTACCAGGCCGGCACGCTGTCCGGGAACCCGGTCGCGGTCGCCGCGGGCCTCACGACCCTCCGCCTCGCGGACGCCGACGTGTACCGCGCGCTCGACATCGCGGCGGACATCCTCATCTACGCGGTCGAGCTCGCCTTCGACCGCGCCGGCCTCGCCTACTCGGTGCAGCGCGCGGGGAGCCTCTTCAGCTTCACGTTCGGCACGCCGCCCGAGCACGGGATCACCGACTACGCCACCGTGCAGGCGCAGGAGACCTGGCGCTACCCGGCCTTCTTCCACTCCATGCTCGATGCGGGCGTCAGCCTGCCGCCGTCGGTGTTCGAGGCGTGGTTCGTGTCGGCAGCCATGGACGAGGCGTCGCTCGACCGAGTGATCCGCGCCCTCCCCGCCGCCGCCCGCGCGGCCGCCGCGGCGACCCCGCCGGCGTAGCGCCTCAGAGCGTGATCGCCGCGAACCGCTCCAGCTCGACCCAGCCCTCGCGGCCGTCCTCGGGCGTGCCGGGGCGGGCCGTCGCGGGGACGCCGAGCCGGTCGGCCGCGGCGAGCTGCGCCACGTCGTAGCCCGTGAGCGCGCCGATCTCCGACACGGCCACCTGGTACGTGCGGTACGGCCCGAGCTCGGGCGCGTCCGCGGTGGCCGTCTGCCAGTCGAGGTCGCCCAGCTCCGGCGCCTGGTCGAGCAGGTACGCGGTGGCCGCGAGCCGGTCGCCCGAGACCCAGGCCGCGATCTTCCAGAACATGAGCGGGATCCGCACGCCGCGGTAGACGGGGTCGTCGTCCGAGAAGACGGGCCCGGTGAGGACCGACATGCGCCGGTCGCCGAGGTCGGCGTTGTCGAGCACGTAGTCCTCGAGGCCGAGCCACAGCTCCTTGGACTGGTTGAACTCCGCGGCCTGCGGGGCCGCGTTCGTGTAGACGAAGGTGTCGGCGCTGGCACGCGCGGCCTCGGCGATGTCGCCCCACACCGGATCCCGCCGCCGCACGAGGTGCCCGCGGTCGATGTCGTTGCGCGCGTACAGCTCGGGGCCGCACTGCTGGTCCTCGGGGAGGCGCGGATCCAGGTGCCAGTCGTCGCCGCGCTCCACGTCCACGAGGCGGGCGCCGTCGATGTTCACGGCCGTCAGCGCGGCGAGGCGCCGGTCGGTGTCCATGAGCACCGTGAAGTGGAGGTAGTCGAGCCGCACGGGCCTGGCGTCGGCCGGGGCCTCGGGCAGCGGGAGCGGGAGGGGCAGGAAGTCGAGGTCGTAGCCGTCCATGTCCGGAGCCTATGCCCGGCCGCGGACGCCCGACCGGGCCGCCGGATGGACGACGGGGGCACGGCCCTCGACGGACGGGCGGCGGATCAGGCCAGGCGGAGGGGAGCGGTGGCGCGTCCGCGCGCGAGCTCGGCGAACACGTCCGTGGTGAGCCGGTACGCGTTCTCGACCTCGGCGACGACGCGGGCGCGCTCGTCGTCGTCCCACGGCACCTGGTCGAGGGCCTCGCGGTACGTGCTGCAGAAGCGGCGGGGCTCGGCGATCTCGGCGAAGAGGTAGAGGCCGACGCCGTTGGTGTCGAAGCCGAACTGGCGCTGGAGGAGCGAGCGCAGGAGCCGCCCGCCGGACAGGTCGCCGAGGTAGCGCGTGTAGTGGTGCGCGACGAATCCGCCGACCCACACCGAGGCGACCTGCTCGATCCGCTCGACGTACGCGGCGGTGCTCGCGAGCGGCCGCACGACGTCGCGCCAGTCCGGGCCGACGAGGAAGTCGAGGTCGGCCTCGATGGCGGGGAGGCGCGTGAGGCGCGGGCTGATGAAGCGCGCGGCCACGTGATCCGCCCCCATGCGCTCGGTCGCCGCCTCGATGGCGCGGTAGACGAAGTAGTGCTGGGCGACGAGCGCCACGTAGTCGTCGCGGCAGCCGCGGCCAGTGACGAGCGCGGTCATGAACTCGTCCGCGTCCTGCGCCTCGGCGCGCGGTCGTGCGCGGTCGCGGAGGGCCTCGGTGAGGGGGACGACGGTCATGATGTAGGTGAGCCTAACCTCATCCGCCGGTCGGGCGTAAGAGGGCGACGGCCGTCATGGCGCCCCGTCGGCGACGTCTCAGGACGCGGCGGCGAAGAACACGAGGCCGAGCAGCGGCGGGACGCCCTGGATGAGCGCGGGGATGAGGTACCTCTTGCCCGTGCTCGCGATGATGATCGACGCGAGCACCATGCACGCGGTCGTGAACAGCACGAGCGTGAGGCCGGCGGGGACGTTGCCGACGAAGTAGAGGATCAGGCCGAGGCCCGCGCCGAGCGCGAGGAAGAGGTTGTAGAAGCCCTGGTTGTACGCCCACGGCTTGATGACGAGCGCCTTCTCCTGGTCGGCGACGCCGAAGCGCTTCCAGGCGAACGGCTTCTCGAACCAGACGCTCTCGAGGAGGAAGAAGAGGACGTGCAGCAGCGCCGCGAGCCCGACGAAGATGGTGCCGGTGGCGGCTACTGCGGTCATGGTCCCTCGTCCCGGCGGCAGGGTGCCGCATCGCGACCAGGGTAGCGCGGCGCGGCGGCCCGGCCCGCGGTCGGCGCCGCGCCCGGCTCAGGCGCGGACGTCCACCACGACGCGACCGCTCGAGGCGCCCGCGAGGATCCGCTCGCCCGCGGCGATCGCGCCGTCCAGCGGCACGGTGGTGGTGATGGAGTCGAGGAGCGCGGGGTCGAGGTCGGTCGCGAGCCGCGCCCAGGCCGCGCGGCGGAGCGCGGGCGGCGCCTCGACGGAGTTGATGCCGGCGAGCGTGACCGCGCGGAGGATGAAGGGGAGCACGGTGCCCGGCAGGTCCGGCCCCTGCGCGAGGCCAGCGGCCGTGACCACGCCGCCCCAGCGCGTCTGCGCGAGCACGTTGACGAGGGTCGCGCTGCCGACGCTGTCGACCGCGCCCGCCCAGCGGATGCTCTGCAGCGGCTTCCCGGGCTCGCCGAGCTCGGAGCGGTCGATCACGTCGGCGGCGCCGAGCGCGCGCAGCCGGTCCCCGAGCTCGTCGACGCGGCCGGTGGAGGCGACCACGCGGTGGCCGAGGCGGGCGAGGAGCGCGACGGCGACGGATCCGACCCCGCCGCCCGCGCCGGTGACGAGCACGTCGCCGGATCCGGGCTCCACGCCGCCGCGCTCGAGCGCGAGCACCGAGAGCATCGCGGTGAAGCCCGCGGTGCCGATGGCGGCGGCGCGCGCCGCGGAGATCGCGTCGGGCACGCGCACCAGCGCGTGGGCCGGGACGCGCACGCGCTCGGCCAGCCCGCCGTCGCGGCTCTCGCCGAGGCCGGCGCCGTTCAGGACGACCAGGTCGCCGGGGGCGAAGTCCTCGGATCCCGTCGCCGCGACCGTGCCCACCGCGTCGATCCCGGCCACGAGCGGGCTCGTGCGCGCGATGCCGGGTCGGCCGCCGAGCAGCATGCCGTCCTTGTAGTTGACGCTCGAGTGGAGGACGTCGAGCACGACCTCGCCGTCGCCGGGACCGTCGGGTCCGCCCGTCGCCCGCTCGTCGGGGAGGTCGCGCAGCGCGACCTCGATGCCCTTGGTGCCGTCGTCGGCGACGGTCTGCTCGGCCACGAGCGCGCGGTACGTCATGGCGTCACGCTACGCCCGGGCGGCGAGCCGGGGCGAGCGCCTGCGACCCGACGGGATCAGCCGAAGAGGATCGCGGCCTCGTCATAGCGCTGCTGCGGCACGGTCTTGAGGCGGCCGAGCGCCTCCTCGAAGCCCACGTGCACGATGTCGGTGCCGCGCAGCGCGACCATGCGGCCCCAGTGGCCGTCGCGCACGCTGTCGACCGCGGCGAGGCCGAGGCGCGTCGCGAGCACGCGGTCGTAGGACGACGGGGTGCCGCCGCGCTGGATGTGGCCGAGGGTCGTGGCGCGGGTCTCGATGCCCGTGCGCTCCTCGATGATGGGCGCGAGCTGCTCGCCGATGCCGCCGAGCCGCGGACGGCCGAACGCGTCGAGCCCGCGCTCGCCGTGCGCGTCGGACGCGTGCTCGGGCACGAAGCCCTCCGCGACGACGACGAGCGGCGCGCGGCCGCGGTCGTAGGCGGAGCGCACCCAGGCGACGATCTCGTCCATCGACGTCTTCTGCTCGGGGATGAGGATCGCGTGCGCGCCCGCGGCCATGCCGGAGTGCAGCGCGATCCAGCCGACGTGGCGGCCCATGACCTCGGCCACCATGCAGCGGCTGTGCGAGTCGCCCGTGGTGCGGAGGCGGTCCATGGCGTCGGTCGCGATCTGCACGGCGGTGTCGAAGCCGAACGTGTAGTCCGTGGCGTCGAGGTCGTTGTCGACGGTCTTGGGGACGCCGACGATCTTCAGCCCCGCGTCGGTGAGGCGCTTCGCGGCCGCGAGCGTGCCCTCGCCGCCGATGGCGAGGATCGCGTCGATGCCGAGGCGGTCGAGGTTCTCCTGGATCCGCTCCACGCCGCCGTCGCCCTCGAACGGGTTCGTGCGGCTGGTGCCGAGGATCGTGCCGCCCTGCTTGCCGATGCCCTGGATGTCGCGGCGCGCGAGCGGCATGACGTCGCCGTCGACGACGCCCCGCCAGCCGTCGCGGAAGCCCACGAACTCCTGCTTGTGGATGGTCGTTCCCTTGAGCACCGCCCCGCGGATCACCGCGTTGAGTCCGGGGCAGTCTCCGCCTGAGGTGAGGATTCCGATGCGCACACGTCCATCATGGGGCACGGTCCCCGCATGCGGCCCTCCCGGCGCGAGGCCGCTCATGTCGCCGCCGCGGCCGGCAGCGCGGTGGCGGGTCCGCGGTCGAGGCGCTCGCGGCTGAACACCTGGTCCGCCGTGGTGAGCGCGAGGCCGATGATCCCCGCGCGGTCGCCGAGGTCCGACGTGCGGATGACGAGCTCGCGGGTCGCGAGCGGATGCGTCCGGAGGTACACGCGCTCCCGCAGGCCCGACATGAGCACCTCGCCGCACTCGCCGAGCTGGCCGGAGATGACGATCATGCGCGGGTTGAGGATGTTGACGAGGTCGGCCACGGCCTCGCCGAGGATGCGACCCGCCTGGCGCACGGCCTGCGTCGCCCGCATGTCGCCCCGGAGCACGCCGGCGGTGACGTCGGCCACGTGGCGGATCGACGGGTCGGCCTCGGACAGGTCGCGCACGAGCGCCCAGCCGCTCGCGTACGCCTCGACGCAGCCGGAGTTGCCGCAGCGGCAGGGGAGCGGGGACGTGTCGACGCCGTCCGCCACGGCGCGCGTGTGCCCGACGTCGCCGGCCGCGCCGACCGCGCCGCGGATCGTCTGCCCGTTGAAGACGAGTCCCGATCCGATCCCCGTGCCGAGCTTGAGGCTGATGAGGTCGTCCGCGCCGTGGTGGTGCGCCTCCGCGCGCGCCCGGGCGTTGGCGTCGTTCTCGATCACCACGGGCGCGTCGGGGAAGGGGCCCTGCAGGAAGCCGGCGATGTCGAACCCGTCCCAGCCGGTCATGATCGGGGGGTTGCGCACGCGTCCGGCGGCGAACTCGACCGGTCCGGGCACGCCGATCCCGATCCCCACCACGTGGCCGTCCGACACGAGCCGCTGGAACGCGGCCACCACGAGCGCGAGCACGGCCTCGGGGCCGTCCCACACGTCGACCTCGATGGTCTCCCGGCGGAGCGGCGTGCCGCGCAGGTCGCAGGCGGCGGCGATGAGGCCGCTCGCGCCGATGTCCGCGGTCAGGAGGACGGGGCCGTCGAGGTTGACGGCGAAGACGGTGGACGGGCGTCCGCCCGTGGAGGCCCCGCCGGACGTCGGCATGAGCAGCCCGCGCTCGACGAGCGTCGCCAGGCGCTGGTTCACGGTGGACCTGCTGAGGCCCGTCCGCTCCATGACCGCGGTGCGCGACAGCTCGCCGTGCTCGCGGAACAGGGCGAGGACGTCGGCCAGGTGCGCCGCCTGCTCGGTCTGCTTCATCGGATCCCCCGCTTCGTTGCCCCGATCGTAGCCTTTCCGATGTCCGCGCCACGAGATCCGTCGACTTTCGTATTGCGCTGATACGAAAGGGTCGCTAGTTTGCATCTACCGGCACGCAGTGGTGCCCCATATCTCCAAGGATGAAGATGACCCACACCAAGTCGGCGCGTCGGGCGCTCACGCTCCTCGTCCCGGTGACGGCCGTCGCGCTGTCCCTCGCCGCCTGCTCCGGCGGCACCGCAGGCGACGCCGGCGCCGCGGGCGGCAGCTCGAGCACGAAGGTCGCCGCCGTCATCAAGGGCCTCGACAACCCCTTCTTCCAGGCGATGGAGGACGGGATCCAGGACACGGCCGACGCCGACGGCGTCGACGTCTCCATCCAGGCCGCCGCCGACATCGGCGACACCACCGGGCAGGCCGACAAGCTGACGGCGCTCGCCGGCCAGGACCTCGGCTGCCTCATCGTCAACCCGATCAGCGGCACCAACCTCGTCCAGGCGCTCGCCGCCGCGACGGGGAAGACCATCGTCAACATCGACAGCCCGCTCGATCCCGACGCCGTCTCGGCCGCGGGCCTCGACGTCGCGACCTACATCGGCACGGACAACGAGGCCGCGGGCGGCAAGGCCGGCGACTTCCTGAAGGGGTCCCTGCCGGCGGGCGCGAAGGTCGCGGTCATCGGCGGGATCTCCGGCGACGTGACGAGCGCCGCCCGCGTCGACGGGTTCACGGCCGCGATCGGCTCCGACCTCGACGTCGTCCAGGAGGCCGCGGCCGACTGGAAGCGCGAGGTCGCCCTCACGAAGGCGACCGACATCATCGCCGCGGAGCCCGACGTCGCCGCCTTCTTCGCGGCGAACGACGACATGGGCCTCGGCATCGTCAAGGCCGTGGAGAACGCCGGCCGCACCGGGCAGATCCAGGTCGTGAGCGTCGACGGCAACCAGGACGCCCTCGAGAGCGTGCAGGCCGGCGGCCTCACCGCGACCGTCGCGCAGTACCCGTTCGCCATCGGCCAGCTCGGCCTCCAGGCGTGCGAGGTCGCGACGTCCGGCGGCACCCTGCCCGCCGACGTCGAGTCGCCCACCGCGCTCGTGACGACCGACAGGGCCGCGGACGCGATCGCCGCGTTCCCGCAGCCGTTCGAGGAGTTCGACAACCCCCTCGCCTCGCTGATCCCCGCGAAGTGACCCGGTGCGGCGCTCCCCGGGGAGCGCCGCACCCGCCCCGCCGCCCGCCCCCGCGCGGCGATCCCCCTTCCGGCGCGCCGCGCCGCGCCCGCACCGCCGAGCCCCACGGAGACCCGCATGACCATCGCCCCCGCCCGCGCCCCGCGCAGCGACACCGCCCCGGCGGCCCGGCTCCCGCAGCTGCGCCAGCTCAGCTTCTGGGCCGAGAACGCCGCCCCGATCGGCCTCGTCGCCCTCGTGATCGTGTTCTCGATCCTCACGCCGACGTTCCTCAGCCTCGGCAACGTCAAGGCGATGCTCGTCGCCGCGGCGATCCTCGTGATCCTCTCGATCGGGCAGTCGTTCGTCATCACGACCGGCGGCATCGACCTCTCCATCTCCGCGACCATGACGGTCGGCGCCGTCGGGTTCGGCCTCGGCTGGGGTGCGGGCTGGGGCTTCTGGCCCTCGGCGCTCGCCGCCCTCGCCTTCGCCGGCGCGATCGGCGTGATCAACGGCGTCCTCATCGCGAAGGGCAAGGTCACCGACTTCATCGCGACCCTGGGCACGCTCTCCGTGGCGACGGGCCTCGCCCTCATCGCCTCCGACGGCAAGCCGATCACCGTGGGGAGCACCGAGCTGCTGCGCCTCACCACCGGGTCCGTCGGGATCGTGGGCTACCCGATCATCCTCGCGGCCGTCATCGGCGTCATCGCCTGGATCGTCATGTTCCGCACGCGCTTCGGCCTCCACGTGCAGGCGGTCGGCGGCGACGAGGAGGCGGCCGTCGCGAACGGCATCGCGGCAGGACGCGTGCGCATCGCCGTCTACGTCATCGCGGCGGGGCTCGCCGGGATCGCGGCGCTGCTCCTCGTGGCCCGCGTCGGCGCCGCGGAGCCCGCCATCAACACGCAGTACCTGCTCAACTCCATCGCGGCGGTCGTGCTCGGCGGCGTGAGCCTCACGGGCGGCAAGGCCAAGATCGTCGGCCCGATCATCGGCGCCTTCCTCCTGACCGCCCTCACGAACGGCCTGACCCTGCTCGGCGTCTCGCAGTTCTACCAGCCGCTCGCGGTCGGCCTGGTGGTCGTCCTCGCCGCCCTCATCACGCGCTACCAGAAGAAGTGAGCCCCTCCATGACCGACGACATCCTCCTCGAGGCCCGCGACATCACGAAGTCCTTCGGCGGCGTCCACGCGCTCAAGGGCGCGACCATGCGGATGCGCCGCGGCGAGATCACCGCCCTCATCGGCGACAACGGCGCCGGCAAGTCGACGCTCGTGCGCTGCCTCTCGGGCGTCCACCCGCCGGACTCCGGCACCATCACGCTGGAGGGCGAGGCGGTGTCCTTCGGCACGCCGCTGCAGGCCCGCGACGGCGGCATCGAGACGGTCCACCAGACCCTCGCGCTCGTCGAGGACCTCACCGTGTGGCAGAACTTCTTCCTCGGGCGCGAGCTCGTGACGGGGATCCCGGGCCTCCGCTTCCTCGACCGGGCCAAGATGCGGAAGACCGCGCAGGACCTCCTCGGGGACCTCGCCGTGAACGTGCCGCCCGTCACGAGCCGCGTGCGGCGCCTGTCCGGCGGCCAGCGCCAGGCGGTCGCCATCGCGCGCGCGGCGGGCTGGGGGAGCCGCATCGTGATCATGGACGAGCCCACCGCGGCGCTCGGCGTGCAGGAGACCGCGCGCGTGGAGAGGATCATCCTCAAGCTGCGCGACTCGGGCGTCGCCGTGCTCCTCATCAGCCACAACTTCGACCAGGTGATGCGCCTCAGCGACCAGGTGTGGGTGATGCGGGCGGGCCTCGCGGTCGCCGAGCGCCGGACGGCCGAGACCTCGGGACCCGAGCTCGTGGAGCTGATCACCGGCGCGAAGGCCGCGTGATGCGGGAGCCGCTCCGCATGCGCCGCTCGGCGCCCGCGCGGACCTCGCCGATCGGCGTGCACGCCGGCCTCCTCGCACCCGATTGGACGGCCGCGTCGGCCACGCGCGTGATCGCGACGGCCGCCGGCATCGGGTACGACCTCGTCGAGATCCCCGCGCCCGGGGTCGACGACGGGTCGGCCTCCGCGAGACGGACGGCGGAGCTGCTCGACGGGCACGGGATCGACGCGGTCGTCTCCCTGGCGCTCGACG
The DNA here is from genome assembly GCF_021922925.1 of Clavibacter phaseoli. Lineage (NCBI taxonomy): Bacteria > Bacillati > Actinomycetota > Actinomycetes > Micrococcales > Microbacteriaceae > Clavibacter > Clavibacter phaseoli. The sequence goes on along the minus strand of NZ_CP040786.1, from coordinate 2,251,267 downwards.
CGGACTCCGACATCCACACCGCCGACGCCGCCGTCTCGGCGCGCGGCGAGGCCCGGCTCGCCGGCGCCGTGCGCTTCGCGGCCGGCATCGGGGCGGGGTACGTGGGCGGCGTCACGCACTCGGCCATGCGCAAGAACCCCCACCGCGGAGGCGCGGCCGAGCGGGCCAACGTCGTCCGCGTGCTCCGGGACGTCGCGGCCCGCGCGGCGGCCGACGGCATCGTCGTCGGCCTCGAGTACGTGAACCGCTACGAGAGCAACCTCCTCAACACCGCGGCGCAGACCGTCGCGCTCATCGAGGAGGTGGGCGCCACGAACCTCGTCGTGCACCTCGACGCCTTCCACGCCCACATGGAGGAGGTCGACCTCGCGAGCGCCGTGCGCGACGCCGGCGACCACCTCGCGTACGTCCACGCCTCGGAGAACCACCGCGGCGGGCTCGGCACCGGCAGCACCGACTGGGACCGCCTGTTCGCGGGCCTCCGTGCGACCTCGTTCGCGGGGCCCCTCACCGTCGAGACGTTCTCGCCGGCCGTGCAGGGCGCGGCCGTCGCCGACGACATCGCGCTGTGGCGCGAGCTCTGGTCGGACCCCGTCGCCGTCGCGACCGCGGGCCACCGCTTCCTCGCGGAGCGGCTCGACGCCGTCCCGCACGCCGCCGCCGCGGCACCCGCCGCGACCCGCGCCTGACCCCATCCACCCAGAAAGCAGGAGAACCATGCCCACCAACGCACTCGGAGTGCACGCCCTCGTCTTCGCCGGCGGCACGACCCCGGACGAGATCACCTACACGGTCGAGCAGACGAAGGCGGCCGGCTTCGACCTGCTCGAGCTCTCGCTGCACGACGTGGTGAACCTCGACACCGCCCACGCGAAGGCGGCCCTCGACGCGGCGGGGCTCGGCATCGTGTGCTCGCGCGGCCTCGCGTTCTCCGCCGACGTGTCGAGCGAGGACCCGGAGACCGTGGCGCGCGGCGCGCAGCTCCTCGCCGACAGCCTCGACGTGGTCGAGGCGCTCGGCGGCACGCACTTCACGGGCGCGCTGTACAGCGCCCTCGGGAAGTACGGCGCGCCCCTCTCGGCGAAGGGGCGGGACAACGTCGTCGGCGTGCTGACGGACCTCGCCGCGGACGCGGGGCGGCGCGGGATGACGCTCGGGCTCGAGATCTGCAACCGCTACGAGACGAACGTGATCAACACCGCCGCGGACGCGCTGCGGCTCGCCGACGACATCGGGGCGGACAACGTGCTCATCCACCTGGACACTTATCACATGAACATCGAGGAGGACGACCTCGCCCGGCCCGTGCGGCTCGTCGGCGACCGGCTCGGCTACGTCCACATCGGCGAGAACCACCGGGGCTACCTCGGCAGCGGGCACCTCGACTTCACGACCTTCTTCCACGCCCTGGCGGAGATCGACTACCGCGGCGCCATCACGTTCGAGTCGTTCTCGTCCGCCGTCGTCTCGCCGACGCTGTCCAACGACCTCGCCATCTGGCGGAACCTCTGGGACGACGGCCCGGCCCTCGCCCGCCACGCGGGCGACTTCCTCCGCGCCGGGCTGGAGGGCAGCCGTGCCGGCGTCTGACCTCGACGCCCTCGCGCGGCGCGCCCTCGGCCTCGTGCAGGGCGGCCGCCGCGCGATCCTCGCCATCGCCGGCAGCCCCGGCGCCGGGAAGACGACGATCGCGCGGGCGCTCGTGGCGCGCGTCGACGCGCTGGCGGGCGAGGGCACCGCGGCGTACGTGCCCATGGACGGCTTCCACCTCGCGAACGGCACGCTCGACCGGCTCGGGCGCCACGACCGCAAGGGCGCGATCGACACCTTCGACGGCTGGGGCGTGCTCGCGCTCGTGCGGCGGATCCGCGCCGAGACGGACCACGTCGTCTACGCGCCGTCGTTCGACCGGGCCGTCGACGAGGGCGTGGCCGGGGCGATCGCGGTCGAGCCCGCCGCCCGGCTCGTGGTGGTCGAGGGCAACTACCTGCTCGTCGACGAGGATCCGTGGGGGCTGCTCCGCGCGGAGCTCGACGAGGCGTGGTTCTGCGCGACCCCCGCCGACGCGCGCTTCACCCGGCTCGTCGACCGGCACACGGCAGGCGGGCGCGCCCCCGACGCGGCGGAGGCGTGGGCCCGCGACGTCGACGGGGCGAACGCCGTGATGATCGAGGCGACCCGCGGCCGCGCCGACCTCGTGGTCGACGGGACGGCCGCCGGCGTCCCGGAGGCGGTCGCCGGCTAGCGCGACCGGCGCCGGACGCACGACGGCCCGGACCCCGCGGGGACCGGGCCGTCGGCGCGCGCGGCGGGCGCGGATCAGAGCTCGACGGTGCCGTGCTCCCCGACGTCCTTCGGACGCTCGCCCGTGATGGCGGCCTTGGCGTACTTGATGAGCGCGACGGGCTTCGGGGTGTCCTGGTACCAGTACTCGGCGGCGTCGGCGTGGACGCGGATCAGCGCGACCGTGGGGTCGGCCTTCCCGCCCTCGAACCAGGCCTCGGCTCCGGTCGACCACAGCTCGTCGATGCGCGCCCGGTCGCGGGTGATCTCCGCGGTGCCGGCGATCGAGAGGAAGCCGTCGCCGGACTGCAGCGACACGTTCACCTGGTCGTTGGCGCGGATCTCGGCGGTCTTGTCGCTGGGGTCCTGCGTGAAGAACCAGAGGTCGCCGTCGAAGTCGCGCTCCTGGCTGGCGAGCGGGCGGCTGACGAGCTGCCCGTGCGCGTTGACGGTGGTGAGGAGCGCGATGCGGGCGCTCTTCACGAGCTCGGCGACGCGCTCGCGGTCGTCCTGGTGGTCGTTCGTGGTGTCGGTCATGCGGCCGACGCTACGCGCGCCCGGCGCGGCCGAGGAGGGTCGGCGGCCGTGCGTACCCTGAGAGGATGGACCAGGGCGGCGCGGAGGTGACGACCCCCGACGCGCGCACCACGTACCTGCCCGACCGCGAGGTCGACCTCCTGCTGGTGCTGCGTCCGCTGTTCCGCGGCGTCGTGGATCCGACCTGCCGCTGGGACGCCGCCCCGCCCGGCTCCCGCCGCGTCGGCGTCTGGCGCACGGCCCGCACGCCGCTCGGGAACGCGTCGCTCCGGCTGGATCCGCGAGCCGACGGCGGCGTCGAGGCGCGCGCCTGGGGGCCCGGCGCCGAGTGGGCGATCTCCGGCGTCCCGGAGCTCCTCGGCGAGGGCGACGACTGGTCCGACCTCGACGTGTCCGCGCATCCGCTCCTCCGCGACGCGCGCCGCCGCCTGCCGGCGCTCCGGCTCATGCGCACCAACCACGTGTTCGAGGCGATGGCGTCCGCGGTGCTCGAGCAGAAGGTCACCGGGCTCGAGGCCAGGCGGGCGTGGCGGCAGCTGATCCTCGCGCACGGCGAGCCCGCGCCCGGACCCGTGCCGACCGGCATGCGCGTGCTGCCGTCGCCCGAGCGCTGGCGGCTCATCCCGTCGTGGGAGTGGCACCGCGCGGGCGTGGATCCGAAGCGGTCGCGCACGCTCATCGCGGTCGCGACCTCCGCGGCGGGCCTCGAGCGCACGCTCGCGCTGGGGCGGGGGAGCGAGGAGATCACGCGCCGGCTGCGGTCGATCCCCGGCGTGGGGATCTGGACGGCGGCGGAGACCACGCAGCGCGCCCACGGGGATCCCGACTCCGTGAGCGTCGGCGACTACCACGTGCACGACACCGTGGGGTGGGCGCTCGTCGGCCACGCGGTCGACGACGACGGGATGCTGGAGCTGCTCGAGCCGTGGCGCGGGCACCGTCAGCGGGTGATGCGGCTCATCGAGGCGAGCGGGTTCCGGAAGCCGCGGTTCGGCCCGCGCATGACGGTGCAGGACCACCGCGCGCACTGAGCGCGGCGGCCCGCACGTCGGATCAGCTGTCGGCGGCGATGCCCTCGGGCAGGTCCGCGCCGGCCTTCGTGAGCGCGTCCACGAGGTCCTGGCCGGCGACGGTCGTGATGATGTCGCCCTGGATCCGCAGGGTCGGCGTGCCCGTGACGCCCGCCGAGGTCGCGTCGGACGTGTTCCCCGTGATCCACGACGAGTACCTGCCCTCCGCCACGCACGTGCGCGCCGCGTCGTCCTCGACGCCCTGCGTGGTGAGCCAGGTGACGAAGTCGGCGTGGGTCCACGAGTCGGTGATCGTGGAGTGGTTGTCGAACAGCGCGGAGTGGACGGCCGGCCACCTGTCGGGCTCCTCGGCGAGCACGCACGCGGCGGCGCTGCCCGCGACCTGCCCGTACTTCGTGACGATCTGGATGGGGTGGTAGACGATGCGCACCTGGCCCGTGGCGGCGATCCGGTCGAGCAGCGGGCCGGTCTCGGCCTCGTACTGCGCGCAGTGGGGGCACGAGTAGTCCTCGTAGACGTCCATGGTGACGGGGGCGTCGGCCGCGCCGACGCTCACGCCCGTGGGCTCGGTCGCGATGCGCACCTGGTCGCCCGTGGACAGCGCCGCGGTCGTGTCCTGCACGGGACCCGCGGCGCTCGCCGCCTGCGACTGGCCGAGGACGTAGACGCCGCCGGCGATGGCCGCGATGACGAGCACGAGGCCGCCCGCGACGGAGAACTGGGTGATGAGGCGGCGGCGCTTGCGACGCCGGTCGTCGAGGGCCCTCTCGATGCGTGCCTTCTCGCGGATCGCGCGTACCTTCTCGTTCTCATGCCGGGCCATGCGCACGATCCTAGGGATCGGCGTGCCCGCGCCCCTGGGAGGCGCCACAGCGCGACGTACGGATAGGCTCGGCGCGTGCCCGACGACGTGACGTACGTACCCCGCCTCCCCACCGGCCAGCAGCACGAGCTCGTCGCGGAGGTGGACGGCCGCACCCAGCGCATGGTGATCGCGGAGGTCGGCGCCGCGCTCCGCGTGCTCCAGGTGGACGGCACCGACCTCGTCCAGTCCTATCCCGACGAGGCCCGGCCCCCCTTCTGCAGCGGCATCGTGCTCGCGCCCTGGCCGAACCGGATCCGTGACGGCATCTGGGAGCAGGACGGCGTCACGCACCAGCTCGACATCACCGAGGTCGACCGCGAGAACGCGATCCACGGCCTGCTCGAGCACGCCCCGTACCGGCTCGTGGAGCGCGACGACGTCTCCGTGACGCTCGCCGCCGACGTCCACCCGCAGCGCGGCTACCCCTTCGCCCTCGAGACGACCGTGCGCTACGAGCTCACCGGGCAGGGCGTCCGCGTCACGCACGGGATCCGCAACCTGGGCTCCGCGGACGCGCCCGTCGCCGTGGGCACGCACCCCTTCCTGCGGGTGGGCGACGTGCCCACCGAGGACCTCGAGGTCGTCATCGACGCGCCCACCCACATCGAGGTGGATCCCGTGCGCCTCAACCCCACGGGCGTCCAGACCCCCGTCGAGGGCACCCGCTTCGACCTGCGCCAGGGCGTGCGCGTCCGCGACGCGCAGCTCGACGACGCGTGGGCCGACGCCCGCGTGGTCGACGGCGTCACCCGGCACGGCGTCCAGGCGCCCGACGGCCGCCGCACCGAGATCTGGGCCGACGGCGAGTTCACCTACTGGCAGGTCTTCGTGACGCCGTGGTACCCCGTCGCCGACGGCCACGTCTGGGCCGTCGCGGTCGAGCCGATGACGGCGCCGGCCGACGCGTTCAACTCGGGCGACGGCCTCATCACGCTCGCGCCCGGATCCGAGTGGTCCGGCACCTGGGGCATCGACCTCCACGACTGAGCCCGGCGGCGGCGGCCGGCTGGACGCCGGCTGGGAGCCGTGGTCGGAAACCGAAGCGACCCGGGACGCCCGGCGCGGACCGTCCTAGCGTCGGAACATGACCGACACCAGCGCGACCACAGCCCTCGACTCCATCACCGGCGTGCACCACGTGCGCATCTCCGTCACCGACCTCGCCCGCTCGCGCGCCTTCTACGAGGGCGTGCTGGGCCTCTCGCCCGCCGTGGAGAGCGAGGGCGACCCCAGCGACCCCGCCGTGCTCGCGGATCCCGCCCAGTACTTCGGCGGCGTCATCTACGGCGTCGGCTCGCAGCTGTTCGGCCTCCGCCCGATCGCGGACGACGGCGCCGGGTTCGACCCCGCGACCCGCGGCCTCGACCACGTCAGCCTCCAGGTCGGGTCGCGCGACGACCTCGTGCGCGCGGCCGCGCTCTTCGAGGAGCGCGGCATCTCGCATGGCGAGGTCATGGACTTCCCCACGGGCATGTCGATCCTCTCCGTGCAGGACCCGGACGACATCAACGTGGAGCTCGTCGTCGCCGGCTGACCCGCGACTCGAGGACGGCGGCGGCGCGCACGAGCGCGCCGCCGCCGTTCGCGTGCGTAGCATTTCCCCAAGTGCCGAGCAGTGCACGACACCGGTCGAGGAGGACGCGATGACGACGACGGATCCCCTGGCGCTCGAGAGCCAGGTCTGCTTCCAGGCGGTGGTCGCCGCCCGCACCGTGGTGGCCGTCTACCGCCCGATCCTCGAGCCGCTCGGCCTCACGCACACGCAGTACCTCGTGATGCTCGCGCTCTGGGAGCGGGACGACCGCTCGGTCTCGGACCTCGGATCCACTCTGCAGCTGGAGCCCGCGACGCTGACGCCCCTGCTCAAGCGGCTCCAGGGCGCCGGGTTCGTCGACCGGGCCAGGAGCACCGTCGACGAGCGCGTCGTCGTGGTCTCCCTCACCGACGCGGGTCGCGACCTGCGCGAGCGCGCGGTGGACGTGCCCGCGCAGGCGGCCGCGCGCACCGGCATGACGATCGCCGAGCTCGAGGCGCTGCGCGACGCGCTCGACGACGTGGTGGGGCGCCTCACGGGCGCGCTCGCGGACGACGAGGCCGCCGCCTGATCCCCGCGCTGCGACGAATCAGCGCGTAGCCGCCGTCGCCGCGTCCTCCCGGGCCGCTCCTCTACACTGCCGTCGATGCCCGCCCCGTCCCCGAACCCGATCCCGCCGCGCGTCCAGCGCGTGATCCGGGGGCTCGCCGCATCCACCACCGCCACGTTCGTGGCCGCCCTCTTCCACGAGGCCGGCGGTGGAGCCGCGCCGGCGTGGGGCGTCGTGGCGTTCGGGCTCGCGCTCGCGTCGCTCGCGGCCATCGCGCTCGCCGGCACGCGAACCTCCCTGTGGCGCCTCGTCGCCGCGGTGGGCGTCAGCCAGCTCCTCTTCCACGGGCTGTTCACGGCGGCGGGCGACGCGTCCGGGTCGTCCGTCGCGGCGGATCCGCACGCGGGCATGGGGCACGGCGCGTCGACACTCGCGCTCCCCGGCCTCGACCCGGCCGCCGCGGGCGCCGTCGGAGCTTCCGGCGCGCTCGACCCCGTCATGCTCCTGTCGCACGGCGCCGCCCTGGTCGTCACCGTACTCGCGCTGCGACACGGCGAGGTGGCCGTCCGCGCGCTCGTCCACGCGTCCGGCGTGCGGGTCGTGCTGGCCCTCGCGGTCCCGTTCCTCCGGCCCGAGGGGCGGCGCACCACCGCGCTGGCCCGGGCCGCCCGCGCGCCCCTCGCGCTGCGCGACCGCTGCGCCCGGATCGGCCGCCTCCGGCACCGCGGCCCGCCGCGCGTCCACGCGCTCGCCGCAGCCTGACGCGCCGGCCGGATCCCCGATCCCGCCCGGGCGCGAGCCCGCTCGCGCCGCGGACGCGATGCCCGCGCATCGCCCGCCCCACCTCTCTCCCTCACCGGGCGACGGCACCGCCGCGCCCGCTCCCGGGGCCGCCCCGCGCGGCCCGGAACAGGACATGCCATGACCCGCTCATCCACCCCCGCCCCCCGCCGCCGGATCCTCCGCTCGGCCACCGCGCTCGTCGGCGGCGTCGCGCTCGCCGTCGCCGTGCCGCTCGCGGCCTCCGCGCACGTGCGCGTCTCGCCCGACCAGGCGGCCGCCGGCAGCTACAGCACGCTGACCTTCAAGGTCCCCACCGAGTCCGCGACCGCGACGACCACGAGCGTCACGGTCGACCTCCCGAAGGACACCCCGTTCTCGAGCCTCTCCACCGAGCCCGTCCCCGGCTGGACCTCCACGGTCACGACCGAGAAGCTCGACACCCCCGTGAAGACGGACGACGCGACCATCACGGACGCGCCCATCGAGGTCAAGTGGACGGCCGACGACGGCGTGGGGCTCACGGCCGGCGAGTTCCAGCGCTTCACGATCTCCGTCGGACCCGTGCCCGACACCGGCAGCATCACGCTCCCGGCGCACCAGGGCTACTCGGACGGATCCGTCGTCGACTGGGACCAGGCGACCCCGGCCTCCGGCGAGGAGCCGGAGCACCCCGCGCCCACGCTCTACGTGGACGACGCCCCGCCCGCCGACTCCATGAGCGCGATGACGACCACCGCGGCGCCCGACGCGACCGTCACCACGGCGGCGTCGGACACCAGCGCCACGAGCAGCGCGGTCGCGGTCGGCCTCGCCGTAGGCGGCCTCGCCCTCGGCGCGGTGGCCCTCGTGGTCGCGGTGTTCGCCCTCACCCGCGTGCGCCGCGAGGGCGGCGGCCAGGCGTGACGCCCGGAGGACGGATCCGGACGGGCGCCGGGCGTCCGGCGAGGGCGCGACGGCGGCTCGCCGCGGCGGTCGCCGGCGCCGCGCTCGCGACGGGCGCGCTGGCGCTGGTCGGGCTGGCGCAGGGGAGCGGCCCGGACGGCGCGCTGCCGGCGTCCGCGCACGACTACCTCGTGTCGAGCTCGCCCGCGGCCGGATCCACCGTCGACGCGCCGCCGTCGGAGGTCACGCTGACGTTCAACGACGTCATCCTCGACCTCGGCGCTCCGGGCGGCGACGCGTCGTCCGGCTCCGCGTCCGCTGCGGGCGGCTCGTCCATCGTGCAGGTGACGGGACCGGACGCGCAGGGCACGCACTTCGAGACCGGCTGCGCCACGAACTCCGGGCGCACCGTGTCGGTGCCCGTCGCGCTCGGCGGATCCGGGCAGTACACGGTCACGTGGCGCGTGGTCTCGGCGGACGGGCACCCCGTCTCCGACTCCATCGCGTTCACGTACCAGGCGCCCGCGGGCGCGACGGCCGCAGCGGGCACGCCCGACGGCCCGGGCTGCGCGGCGGCCGAGGAGGGGGCGGCCGGATCCGGCGCGACCTCCGACGGCTCCGGCTCGTCGTCGACGGATCCGGGCACCGCGGCCGGGCAGGAGCAGGGCATCGCGCCCTACCTCGGCGTCATCGTCGGCGTGGGCATCGGGATCGTCGTGCTCGCGGCGGCCGCCGTCGTGCTCATCGTGGTGACCGGGCGGCGGAAGCCGGCCGCGAGCGCCGCGGCGTCGGTGACGGGCGACGGCGACGGGGACGCTCCGCGCGAGGGCGGCCCGCCCGCCGCCTGACCGCACGCCCCGCCACGACGGGCCCGGATCCCGAGCGGATCCGGGCCCGTCGTCGTCCGCGCCCAGCTGCGCGCTCGACCGCGCGTCAGCCCGCGCCGTGCCCCATGACCTCGACGGCGCGCGCCAGGGCGTCACGGCACGCGCGGATCCCCGGCCGGTCGAGGCTGCCCACGCGCGACGACGTGAACACGGTGCGCCGCGGCGACCCGGGCAGGCCGATCAGCCGCACGTCGGGCTCGCGCCCGGCCCACACGAGGTCCGGCAGCACGGAGGCGGCGTGCCCGCCGCGCACCAGGTCGATGTGCGCCTGCAGGTCGGCCGTCACGTAGCGGACGTCGGGTTCGAAGCCCGCGACGCGGCACACCTGCTCGGCGAAGTGGCGGGACGCCGTGCCGGCGGGCTCCATCACCCACGGCAGGCGGCGCGCGTCGGAGATGGAGCGGACGTCGTCGCGGCCCGGCGGGAGGCCGAGGCGGAGCGGATCCACGCACAGCTCCTCGCGGTCGAGGTCAGCGGGCCGCGGCGCCGCGTGCGCCGGGTACTGCTCGGCGATGACGAGGTCGTGGTCGCGCGCCCACACGTCGTGCAGGCCCGACTCGGGCTCGCGCATCGTGATCTCCACCCGCAGGTCCGGGTAGTCGTCCCGCAGGATCGTGAGCGCCGGCGGCACGAGCGCGAGCAGCGCCGACTGGAACGCGGCCATGCGGATGGTGCCGGACACGTTCGCGAGCGACGCGTTGACCTCGGTCTCGGCCCGCTCCAGCCGCTCGAGCAGGGCCGTCGTGTGCTCCACGAGGATCTCGGCCTGCGGCGTGAGCACCACCCGTCGGCCGACCCGGCGCAGGAGCGTGACGCCGGCCTCCCGCTCCAGCTGCGACAGCTGCTGCGACACCGACGACGGGCTGAACGACAGCGCGTCGGCGACCGCGCCGATCGTGCCGCGGAGCTTGAGCTCGCGCAGGAGCCGCAGGCGTCGCATCTCGAGCACGTGCGCCTCCCGGGGATCGCGGCCGAGCGTGGAATCATCGGCAGGGCCGCACGATGATCATCGGAAACGTTCAGCGCATCCGATGAGAGCATGGTCGCACACTGGGAGGACGCGCCCGCAGCGCGGCCGACGACGGGGCTCCGGCCCACCCGAGACGAAGAGGTTCCCGCATGACCGCCGAGACCGCATCCGCCCCCGAGACCGCGCAGATCCCGACGATGGACGGCGCCCCCGCCGCCCCGGACCGCGAGGCGCTCGCCGACCGGTCCGTCGCCCTCGTGCGCACGTGGCTCGCCGAGGCGGCGCAGCACCCCGCGGATCCCTCCGCCGAGCGCCTCGCGGGCGTCCTCAAGGACGAGAACGGCCTCGACTTCACCATCGGCTTCGTCGACCGCGTCGTCCGCCCCGAGGACCTGCCGGTCGCCGGCAACAGCCTCGCCGCGCTCACCGCCAAGACCCCCGGCTTCCTGCCCTGGTACATGCAGGGCGCGATCCGCGCGGGCGGCATCCTCGGCCCCGTCCTGCCCCAGGTCGTCGTGCCCGTCGCGCGCCGCGTGCTGCGCGAGATGGTCGGCCACCTCATCGTCGACGCGACGAGCGAGAAGCTCGGCCCGGCCATCGCCAAGCTGCGCGAGGGCGGATCCCGCCTCAACCTCAACCTGCTCGGCGAGGCCGTCCTCGGCGAGAAGGAGGCCGCGCGCCGCCTCGCGGGCACGCGCGAGCTGCTCGCCCGCGACGACGTGGACTACGTCTCCATCAAGGTGTCGAGCGTCGTCTCGCAGCTGTCGATGTGGGCGTTCGACGAGGCCGTCGACAAGGTCGTCGAGCGCCTCACCCCGCTGTACGAGCTGGCGTCGAAGGCCGCGACCCCGAAGTTCATCAACCTCGACATGGAGGAGTACAAGGACCTCGACCTCACCATCGAGGTGTTCACGCGCGTGCTCGACCAGCCGCAGCTGAAGGGCCTCGAGGCCGGGATCGTGCTGCAGGCGTACCTGCCCGACGCGCTCGCCGGGCTGCAGCGGCTCACGGCGTGGGCGCAGCAGCGGCGCGCGGCGGGCGGGGCGCCCATCAAGGTCCGCATCGTCAAGGGCGCGAACCTCGCGATGGAGCAGGTCGACGCCCGCATGCACGACTGGCCCGTCGCCACCTGGGCCACCAAGGAGCAGACCGACACGCACTACAAGCGCATGCTCGAGCACGCGCTCGCCCCCGCGGCGGCCGACGCCGTGAAGGTCGGCGTCGCCGGCCACAACCTCTTCGACGTCGCCTACGCGTGGCTGCTCGCCGAGGAGCGCGGCGTCACCGACCGGATCGAGTTCGAGATGCTGCTCGGCATGGCGACCGGTCAGGCCGAGGCCGTGAAGCGCACGGTCGGCGGCCTCCTCCTCTACACGCCCGTCGTGCACCCGACCGAGTTCGACGTGGCCATCTCGTACCTCATCCGCCGCCTGGAGGAGAACGCGAGCCAGGAGAACTTCATGTCGGCGGTGTTCGAGCTGAGCACGTCAGCTGAGCTGTTCGCGCGCGAGGAGTCGCGCTTCCGGGCGTCGCTCGCGGGCGTCGACGACGCGATCCCGGCGCCGAACCGCACGCAGGACCGACGGTTCCCGCCGGAGCTCGACGACGTGGATCCGCTCGCCGAGCCCCAGACGCCGGAGGAGCTCGAGGAGGAGGTCGACCCGCAGCTCACGAGCGTGGTGATGGGCTTCACGCGCGGCTCGCTGCTGACGCCCGACGCGCTCGTCGACCCGGACGCGTCCACGACGCCGTTCCACAACGCGGCGGACACGGATCCGGCGCTGCCGACGAACCGCGCCTGGGGCCGCGAGATCCTGGCGCGCGTCGAGGCCTCGCAGCTCGGCGTCGCGACCATCGAGGCCGCCCGCATCGACTCCACCGACCAGCTCGACGACCTCATCGACGGCGTCCGCACGGCCGCCGCGTCCTGGGGCGCCCGCCCCGGAGACCAGCGCGCCGCCCTCCTGCACCGCGTGGGCGTCGCGATCGAGCGCAACCGCGCGCGCCTCATCGAGGTCATGGCGTCGGAGACCGGCAAGACGATCGCCGAGGCCGACCCCGAGGTCAGCGAGGCCGTGGACTTCGCGCACTACTACGCCGAGCGCGCCCGCGACCTCGACCGGGTGCAGGGCGCCCGCTTCGTGCCGTCGCGCGTGACCGTCGTGGCGCCGCCGTGGAACTTCCCCGTCGCGATCCCCGCGGGCAGCATGCTCGCGGCCCTCGCCTCCGGCAGCGGCGTGGTCGTGAAGCCGGCCGGCCAGGCCCGCCGCTCCGGCGCCGTGCTGGTCGAGGCGCTCCGGGAGGCCGGCGTGCCGCGCGAGCTGCTCGCGCTCGTCGACGCGGGCGAGGCCGAGTTCGGCGAGCACCTCATCTCGCACCCGGCGGTCGACCGCGTGATCCTCACGGGCGGCTACGAGACCGCCGAGGTCTTCCGCTCCTGGAAGAGCGACCTCCCGCTCCTCGCCGAGACCAGCGGCAAGAACGCCATCATCGTGACCCCGAGCGCCGACCTCGACCTGGCCGCGGCCGACGTCGTGAAGAGCGCGTTCGGCCACGCCGGCCAGAAGTGCTCGGCGGCGAGCCTCGTGATCCTCGTGGGCTCGGTCGGCAGGTCGCGCCGGTTCCTCACGCAGCTCACCGACGCCGTGTCGTCGCTGCGGGTCGGCTACCCGTCGGATCCCACCACGCAGATGGGCCCGATCATCGAGCCCGCCGCGGGCAAGCTCAAGCACGCGCTCACGCAGCTGGGCGTCGGCGAGAAGTGGCTCGTCGAGCCGGAGGCGAAGGACGTGACCGGCCGCCTCTGGTCCCCGGGCGTCCGCGACGGCGTGAAGCCCGGGTCGTACTTCCACCTCACCGAGTTCTTCGGCCCCGTGCTCGGCGTGATGCGCGCCCGCACGCTCGAGGAGGCCATCCGCTTCCAGAACGCCATCCCCTACGGCCTCACCGCGGGCCTGCACAGCCTCGACGCACGCGAGCTCGAGCAGTGGCTCGAGACCGTGGAGGCCGGCAACCTCTACGTGAACCGCGGGATCACGGGCGCGATCGTGCAGCGCCAGCCGTTCGGCGGCTGGAAGCGCTCCTCGGTCGGATCCGGCACCAAGGCCGGCGGCCCGAACTACCTCATGGGCCTCGGCTCCTGGGTCTCCGACGAGGGCCGGCACTCGAGCTCGCTGCACCTGCGCGGGCTCGCGCCGCGGGTCACGGAGCTGATCGAGTCGGCGCAGCCCGCCATCCGCTACGAGGACTTCGACCTCGTCCGCCGCTCGGCGCTCAGCGACGCGGTCGCCTGGCACGAGGAGTTCGGCCAGGTGAAGGACCCGAGCGGCCTCGGCGTGGAGCGGAACCTGTTCCGCTACCGTCCGCTGCCCGTCACGGTGCGCCTCACGGAGTCGGGCGCGCTCGCCGACCTGCTGCGCGTGCTCGCGGCCGGTCGCCTCGCGCGCGCGGAGATGCACGTGTCGGTGCCGGGGATCCTCCCGGCCGGCCTCGGCCAGGTGCTCGAGGACCTGCCGAGCGTGCACGTGACCATCGAGACGGACGACGCGTGGCTCGCCCGAGTGGCGGCGTCCGGGATCGCGACGGAGCGCGTGCGGCTCGTCGCCGCCCGGGACGCGCGGCTCGTGGAGGCGCGGGCCCTGTCCGACGCGCTCCGCGGCACGCCCGACGTCGCGGTCTTCGCCGACGAGGTCACGGCGGCCGGCCGCGTCGAGATGCTCACGTTCCTGCGCGAGCAGGCCATCAGCATCACGGCCCACCGCTTCGGCAACCCGGACGACTGGAGCGAGGCGGTCATCTAGGTGACCGCGATCGAGGTCCGCGCGCTCGCGGCCTCGGAGGTCGGGCGGCTCGAACGCGACGAGCCGCCCGGCCACGGCTTCGCGCGCGCGATGTGGGCGCTGCAGGAGGCGGGCGGATCCACGCTGCTCGTGGCCTGGGACGGCGACCGTCCCGTGGGCGCCGGCCAGCTCGACCTCCGCGGCGACGTGCCCGAGCTGCGGAACCTGCAGGTGGACGCGGCGGAGCGCGGCCGGGGGATCGGCACGGCGATCATCCGCGCGGCCGAGGAGCGCATCGCCCCCGGACGCCTCGCGGTCGGCGTCGGCCTCGACAACCCGCGGGCCCGCGCGCTCTACGGGCGGCTCGGCTACCGCGGCACGGGGGAGACGACGACCACGACGTACGCGTACGTCGACGACGCGGGCGTCACCCGGCAGGCGACGGAGACGGACGAGAGGCTGGCGCGCGACCTGGACTGAGCGCCGTGTCCCGCGCACCGGGGGGGCGGATGCGCTCGCGCCGACCGCCTGCCACGATGAGCGGATGGACGAGGCCGGGGCGATCGCGCGCGCCACGGTGATGCGGAGCGACGGCGAGCGCGCCAAGGGGATCCAGTCGCTGCGGTCGCGCGTGGAGGCGCATCCCGACGAGCGGGCCGCCCGGCGTCTCCTCGCGGAGTGGTACCGCGACGACGGCACGCATGACCAGGCCGGCCGGTGGGGCATCGTGTTCCCCGGCTGGACGACCACGTACGAGCGCGACCGCACCGCGCGGCTCTTCGCGGCCTCGTATCCGGTCGGCGGGGACGTGCGCGGGTTCCTGCACCTGCCCGCCGCGCCGATCCCGGACGATGCACGCCTGCTGGCGGCGCGGATCCCGGTGCAGCGGGAGCTGCTGTCGCGCAGGGCGACTCCGCCGACGCCGGGGCCGCTCCCGGGACCCGCGGGCCCGCTGGACGGCTACGCCCTCGTCGTGGGGATCATCGCGGTCGTGCTCCTCCTCGTCGACGTCGCCGTGACGTTCGTCGGGGCGCTGCTCGGGGCGTCGACGAGCGGCTTCACGCGCTGGATCACGCTCGCCGTGATCGGGCTTGCGGTCGCCGCGGTCGTGCTGGCATGGGTGAACGCGCTGCGGAGACCGGCGCGACCGACCGTGTCGGAGGTGGACGAGGGCGTGCTCCCCGCGGATCCGCCGGGCTCGGGCACTCCCGGCGGATCATGACGCACGATGCCGTGCTCGTCGCTCGCATCCCTGTCGACGCGTCTGCCGATCGCCCCGCCCGCACCGCCGCCGCCCGCACCGCCGCCGGCCGCGCCGCCCTCCGCGCGCTCGCCGCGGAGATCGTGGGCGCGGATCCCGCCGACGTCACCGTCCGCGCCCGCTGCGCCACGTGCGGCGGCGACCACGGGCGGCCGGTGCTCGGCGGATCCCGCGCGCTCGACGCCCTGCACGCGAGCGTCGCGCACGCGGGCGCCCTCGTCGTCGTCGCGGTCAGCGCCTGCGGGCCGATCGGGGTCGACGCCGAGCCCCGCGGCCGGGAGGCGCCGCCCGGGACACCGCTCGGCGAGTGGGTGCGGATCGAGGCCGTGCTGAAGGCCGACGGGCGCGGGCTCCGGGTCGAGCCGTCGCTCGTCCACTTCGAGGACGACGGGCACGGGACCGTCGGGTGGATCGACGACGAGCCCGCCCGCTACCGCGTTGTCGACGCGGACCTCGGGCCTGGCCTGGTCACGGCGGTCGCGCGACGCGGCCTCGGGGAGCTCGACGTGCGGATCCCGAGCCCGGCCGGACCCGGATCCGACGTCTGACCCGTCAGCGCCGCCCCACCCGCGGCAGCTGCGGCAGCGGCCCGTCCGCGAGCCACGCCCGCAGCAGCGCGCCCGCGTCGCCGGCCGCGGTCACGAGGTCGTCCGTGGTGCGCGGATCCGTCCACGCCGGATCCGTCCACTTGAGCAGCAGCTCCCGCCACGAGGCGTCGCCGAGCGTCAGCCGCAGCGCGTGCAGGGCGAGGGCGCCGCGCTTGTAGACCACGTCGTCGAACATCGACTCGGGACCCGGATCTCCGATGCCGAGCTGCGTGCCGTCGCGGGCGAGGCGCGAATGGTGCTGCCGCGCGAGCTGGTCCGCGGTCGGCCCGCCGGACTCCTCCGACCACAGCCACTCGGCGTAGCAGGCGAAGCCCTCGTTGAGCCAGATGTGCTGCCACGACGCGAGGCCCACCTGGTTGCCGAACCACTGGTGCGCGAGCTCGTGGGCGACGAGCCGCTCGGATCCGCCCGTGCCGTCGGCGTGGTTGGCCCCGAGCACCGCCATCGCCTGCGCCTCGAGAGGGATCTCCAGCTCGTCGTCCGTGACCACCACGCGGTACTCGCCGAACGGGTACGGCCCGAACAGCGTCTCGAAGAACGCCATCATGCGCGGCACGAGCGCGAGGTCCTGCAGCACGCGGGCCTCGCGCGGCTTCGGGTACGCGAAGACCGCCTCGGTGGATCCCGCGGGCACGCGCCGCTCGGCGTACCGGCCGATCTGCACGGTCGCGAGGTACGGCGCGGTGCGCGCGTCCTGCTCGTAGGTCCAGGTCGCGCGGCCCGAGCGCTCGAGGCGGGAGACGAGCCGGCCGCTCGCGATGACGGAGTAGTCGACCTCGCACGCGACGCGGATCCGGAACCGGGCCCGGTCGTCCGGCCGGTCGTTGCACGGGAACCAGGTGGACGCGCCGCTCGGCTGCGACGCCACGAGCACGCCGTCGCCGAGCTCCTCCCAGCCCAGCTCGCCCCAGACGGTGCGGCGGGGGCCCGGCTCGCCGGAGTAGGCGACGTCGACCGTGAACGTCGCGCCCGCGGGGATGGGCGCCGCGGGCGTCACGACGAGGCGCCCGCCGCGCTGCACGTGCCGGGTCTCGCGGCGGCCGTCGACGCGCACGTCGCCCGCGCGGAGGCCCGTGAGGTCGAGCTCGAAGCGGGGGAGGATCTCGCGCGCGACCGCGGTGATCACGGCGCGCGCCTTGAGGCGGTTGCGGGCCACGCGGTAGTCGAGGTCGAGGTCGTAGCGCTCGACCGCGTACGCGGAGGATCCGACCTCGGGGGTGTAGTCGTCGCCGGACGCGGGGCCGGCCGCGGCCCTCACCGGCGACCGGCGGTCGCGCGCGCGGCGGGGTCGGCGGGAGCGGTGGCGGCGGACGCGCCGGGCGTCGCGGGCAGGTAGCGGCCGAGCGTCACCTCGCGCCACGGGCCGATCGGGTTGCCGCTCCAGCGGCTGGCCTCGGGCACGAGCTCCCCGCGCATCACGAGGCTCGCGGGCCCCACGGTCGCCTGCGGGCCGATGCGCGCCGCGGGGAGGATGACGCTGTGCGGCCCGAGGGTCGCACCGGCGTCGAGGGTGACGGTGTCCATGCTCATGATCCGATCATGGAACAGATGCGTCTGCACGACACAGCCGCGGTTGATCGTGGACGCGTCCCCGAGCGTCACGAGGTCGGCCTCGGGCAGCCAGTGCGAGTCGCACCACACGCCGGATCCGATGCGCGCGCCGAGGCTCCGCAGCCACCAGACGAGCGCGGGCGTGCCGGCGGCCGACGACGCGAACCACGGCGCGGCGACCATCTCGGTGAAGACGTCCGACACCTCGCTGCGCCACACGAACGACGACCACAGCGGGTGCTCCTCCGCACGGATGCGGCCGATGAGGATCCACTTCGCTGCCGTCGAGATGCCCGCCGCGACCGCCCCGGCCACGAGCAGCACCACGCCGCCGAGGAGGAACGCGACGAGCGGGCCCCACGCCTCCGTGAGCGCGGCGAGCGTCACGAGCACGGCGAGGCCGATCGCGCAGGTCACGAGGACGGGCACGACGCGCAGCAGCTCCCAGAGGATCCGGGCCACGCGCAGGCGCGTCGGCGGCCGGAACGTGCGCGAGTCGTCGGCCGCGGCGACGGTGCGCCGGAGCCGGACGGGCGGGGAGCCGAGCCAGGAGGATCCGGACTTCGACTTCGTGGGTGCGGCCGAGAGCACGGCGACGAGGCCGTCCTTCGGCACCTTGTGACCGGGGCCCGCCATGCCGGAGTTGCCGAGGAACGCGCGCTGGCCGATCTCGGCGCGGGCGACGCGCATCCACCCGCCGCCGAGCTCGTAGCCGGCGACGAGCGTGTCGTCGGCGAGGAAGGCGCCGTCGCGGATCGTGGTCATGGCGGGGATCAGCAGCACGGTCGACGCCTCGACGTCCTTGCCGACGCGCGCGCCGAGCAGCCGCAGCCACACGGGCGTGAAGAGGCCGGCGTAGAGGGGGAAGAGCACGGTGCGCGCGAGGTCGAGCAGGCGCTCGGTGGTCCAGAGCTGCCAGCCGACGCGGCTCCGCACGGCGTGGATGCCCTCGGTCACGCCGAGGCCGAGGAGGCGCACGGATCCGACCACCAGCAGCGCGAGCACGATCCCGGTCACGAGCACCGCGGGCACGAGCGCGCCGAGGCCGCGCCACCACGCGTCGCCGAGGTCGGCGGATCCGCGGATCGCCGCCGCGAGGATCCCGCCGCCCGCGACGAACGCCACGACGGGCACGAGCGCGGTCCCGACCGAGGCGGCGCCGTAGGCCGCGACCCAGCGCGTGTTGCGCGGCGGCCGGTGGTCGGGCCACCAGACGCGGGCCTTGCCCTCGCGCGCGGCGGGGGATCCGGCCCAGCGCTGGCCCGACGGCACGCGGCCGAACACGGCCGAGCCCGGCGCGATCTCCGCGCCCTTGCCGATGCGCGTGCCCGGCAGGAGCGTGGAGCGGGTGCCGACCGTGGAGCCCGCGCCGATGCGGACCGCGCCGACGCGCACGGTGTCGCCGTCGATCCAGTACCCGGAGAGGTCCACCTCGGGCTCGACGGAGGCGCCCCTGCCGATGCGGAGCATGCCCGTGACGGGCGGCAGCGTGTGCAGGTCGACGTCGTCGGCGATGCGCGCGCCGAGTGCCCGGGCGTAGTACGTGATCCACGGCGCGCCCGCGAGCCCGACCGCGCCGATCTGCTGCGCGATCTGCTCGGCCAGCCAGATCCGCAGGTGCCAGCGGCCGCCGCGCGGGTGGTCGCCCGGCTCGAGCCCGCGGAGGAGCAGCCGGGCGGCGACCGCGGAGATCGCCATGCGGCCGAACGGCGTCGCGAACAGGAGGAGACCCGGGACGAGGAGGCCGAGCGGCACGGACGGCAGCGCGTCGAACCCGCCGAGCGGCCGCAGCAGCGCGCTCGCGGTGAGGAGCAGCGCGAGCCAGCGGAGGCTCTGCAGGGCGAGGAGCGGCGCGCCGAGGAGGGTCTGGATCCACTGGGTGCGACGCGGCGTCGGCGTCACGTCCACGCGCGGCCCGCTGCGCTCCGCCCGCGGCGCGCGCCCGGCGATGGCGGCCTGCATGGCGCCGAGGCGCGGGTGCGCGTAGACGTCGGCGACCGTGAACTCGGGGTCGACGGTGCGGATCCGGGCCACGAGCTGGGCGGCCGACAGGGATCCGCCGCCGAGGTCGAAGAAGTTCGCGTCGGCGCTCGCGACGGGCGTGCCGAGCGCCGCCGACCACATCTCCGCGAGCGGGCGCAGCTCGGCGTCGAGGTCGGCGCCGTCGTCGCCCGCGGCGCCGGGCAGCGGCCAGGGGAGCGCGGCCCTGTCGACCTTGCCGGAGGTGCGCGTGGGCAGCGACTCGACGACGCCGATGAGCGGCACGAGCGCGGCCGGCAGCGCGACGCGGAGGCGCTGCACGGCGTCCTCGCGCGAGAAGGTCGCGGGATCCCGCGGCACGAGGTAGCCGACGAGCACCGGGTTGCCGGCGCCCGTCGTCTGCACGGCGACTGCGGCGCCCTGCACGTCGTCGAGCGCCTGCAGCGCCGCCTCGATCTCGCCGAGCTCGATGCGCCGGCCGCCGACCTTCACCTGGTCGTCGGCGCGGCCCTGGAACACGAGGCCATCCGCCTCGAAGCGCACGAGGTCGCCCGAGCGGTAGGCGCGGTCCCAGCCGAGCGCGGGGAAGGGGGCGTACTTCTCGGCGTCCTTGGCGGGATCCAGGTAGCGCGCGAGCCCGACCCCGCCGATGATCAGCTCGCCGACGCCGCCCTCGGGGACGCGCGCGCCTTCCGGATCCACGACCGCGAGGGTCCAGCCGTCGAGCGGCAGGCCGATGCGCACGGGACCCGGCCCGCCGAGCGGCGCCGCGCACGCGACGACGGTCGCCTCGGTGGGGCCGTACGTGTTCCAGACCTCGCGGCCATCCGTGGCGAGCCGCTGGCCGAGCTCGGGCGGGCAGGCCTCGCCGCCGAAGATGAGCAGCCGCACGTTCTCGAGCGACTCCGCGGGCCACAGCGCCGCGAGCGTCGGCACGGTCGACACGATCGTCACGCCGTGCGTCGTGAGCCAGGGCCCGAGGTCCATGCCGCTGCGGACGAGGCTGCGCGGCGCCGGCACGAGGCACGCGCCGTGGCGCCAGGCGAGCCACATCTCCTCGCACGACGCGTCGAACGCGACGGAGAGGCCGGCGAGCACGCGGTCGCCCGGCCCGATCGGCTCCTCCTGGAGGAAGAGGCGCGCCTCGGCGTCGACGAAGGCCGCGGCCGAGCGGTGCGAGACGGCGACGCCCTTGGGGGTGCCGGTGGATCCGGAGGTGAAGATGACCCACGCGTCGTCCTCGGGCGCGGGCGGCGCGACGAGCGGCAGCGCGGAGGTGGAGGCGTGCGCGGCGGCGGCGGGGAGGATCCGGAGCGCGGCGGCCGCAGAGTCGGCGGCGGCGGTCTCGGCGCGCGGCGTGAACTCGCCCGTGCACGTCACGACGCCCGCGACGCGCGCCTCGCCGAACACCAGGTGGGCGCGCTCGTCGGGGTCGTCCGCGTCCACCGGCACGTAGGCGGCGCCGGCCGCGAGCACGCCGAGCACGGTGACGTAGAGGTCGCGGGATCCCGACGGCATGCGGATCCCGACGCGGTCGCCCTTCCCCACGCCCGCCTCCCGCAGCGACGCCGCCACCTGCACCACGCGCGCCATGAGCTCGCGGTAGCTGAGCGCGCCGTCGGCGTCCTGGATCGCGGACGCGTCCGGGTGCGCGGCGACCGTCGCCCGGAGCACGTCGACGAGCGTGCGCGGCGGCGTGACGGCGTCGGCCCGATCCAGCACGCGCTGGGCGTCGTCGTGCGGCGTCGCCGCCTCCGGGGAGGACTCGGGCATGTGGTCTCCGTTCGGATCGGGCGGCGTGAGCACTGTCGGGCCTCCGGGTGAACGGGAGGTGGAATCCGGGCGACCCGGCGTCGCCGCCCGGCCCCGCGGATCCGTCAGCCGGCCGCGAGCGCCGCGTCCACCACCCGGCGCGCCTCGTCGTCCGCCACGCCCAGGCGGCCGGCGAGCTGCGCGTACGCGACCGCCGCCGCCCGGAGCGCGGCGGGCACGTCGTCCTGCGCGGCGACGAACGACCCGGCGCGACCGCGCGTCTCGATGACCCCGTCGGCCTCGAGCTCCTTGTAGGCCCGCGCCACCGTGTTCACGGCGACGCCGGCCTGCTCCGCGAGCGCCCGCACGGTCGGCAGCCGCGAACCGACCGGCAGCTCGCCGTCGGAGGCCCGGCGCGCGATCTCCGCGCGGAGCTGCTCGTAGGGCGGGGCCGCCTGGCCCGGGTCGATGCGATAGCCGGGCGCGGGATCCATGCGCCGAGGCTAGCGATCCGCGGAGCGTCCCCCGGCGCGACATGCGCGGCGGCACGCGCTGCGCACGCCCTCGGCGGGGGAGGATGGGAGGGCGGCGCACCGGCCGCCGACGGGAGGATCCGCATGTCCGAGCTCGAGCTGATCACGATGTGGTCGCGCGCCCGCAAGCAGATGATCACGAGCCAGCTCGGACCGATCTTCCTGCTCACCTCCACGGTGGTCCTGCTCCGCACCGGCCTCGCCGACGCCGACCTCGGCACGCGCCTCGCGGCCGCGCTCATCCTGCTCGCGACGGGCGTGCTCGGATCCGCCGTCCAGTTCTCCGTCAACTCGCAGGCCATCGCCATCGCCCGCGACCTGCGCGACCTCGGCGCGACCTCGCACGCGGCCCGCGCGGTCGTCGCCTCCGAGGGCATCACGAACCTGATCCGCTACGTGATCCCGGCCCTCTTCGTCGTCATCTACGTCGTGATCCTGGTGGCGCTCTTCTCCTAGCGCCTGCCGCTACTCGAGCGTCCGGTTCACCAGCCGCGACAGCACGATCGCGCTGCGCGTGTGGTCGACGTTCGGGGCGAGGCGCACCTTCTCGAGGGCGTCCTCGAGGCTCGGGATGTCGCGGGAGCGGATCCGGACGATGGCGTCCGCGTCGCCCGTGACGGTGCCCGCGTCCACCACCTCGGGCACGCCCTGGAGGATCCGGCGCAGCTCGTCGGGCGCGACCGTCCCGCGGCAGAAGAGCTCCACGTAGGCCTCGGTGCTGAGGCCGTCGACCGCGGGGTCGACCTGGATCGTGAAGCCGCGGATCACGCCGTCGGCCACCAGCCGGTCGACCCGTCGCTTCACCGCGCTGGCCGAGAGGCCCACCGTCCCGCCGATGTCCCCGTACCCCGCGCGTCCGTTCTGGCGGAGGAGGTCGATGATCCGGTGGTCGAGGTTGTCCATGCGCCGAGCCTACGGCGGGATCGTGCGTGCGACCGGGTCCCCACGCGCGGAATCCGCGTGGCCACCGGGTGAACGGGCGTGATCCGCGTGGCAGGCTGTCCGGAAGGCGTCCCCTCGGGGCTCTGGGACATCGTCCGCCTCCACGACCGCGCCACCCGGCGCGCCGCACGAAGCAGGAGCACCATGCCCTCCACCCTCCCTCGGCCCACCGAGACCGCACCCGGTCGCACACCCGTCGCGAAGCGCGTGCTCATGTGCCGGCCGGACCACTTCGACGTGGTCTACAAGATCAACCCGTGGATGGATCCCGCCGTCCCGACCGACACGTCCCTCGCGGTCCGCCAGTGGCAGACCCTCTACGACGCGTACGTGGGCCTCGGCTTCCAGGTGGACCTCATCGACGGGATCGCCGGCCTGCCCGACATGGTCTACGCGGCCAACGGCGGCTTCACGCTCGACGGCATCGCGTACGGCGCCGCCTTCCAGCACCCGGAGCGCCAGCCCGAGGGCCCCGCGTACATGGACTGGTTCCGCGAGGCCGGCTTCGACGTCCGCGTGCCCGAGCAGGTCAACGAGGGCGAGGGCGACATCCTCCTCGTCGGCGACACCATCCTCGCCGGCACCGGCTTCCGCAGCGACAGCACCAGCCACGCCGAGGTGGCCCGGATCTTCGACCGCGAGGTCGTGACCCTGCGCCTCGTGAACCCGTCGTTCTACCACCTGGACACCGCGATCGCGGTGCTCGACGACACGAACATCGCCTACCTCCCGAGCGCGTTCGACGCGGACAGCCTCGACGAGATCGAGCGCCGCTACCCCGACGCCGTCGAGGTGAGCGAGCAGGACGCCTCGATCCTCGGCCTCAACTCCTACAGCGACGGCTTCAACGTCGTCATCGCCGAGAAGGCGGTCGGCTTCGAGGCGTCGCTGCGGGAGCGCGGCTACAACCCCATCGGCGTCGACCTGTCCGAGCTGCTGCTCGGCGGCGGCGGCGTGAAGTGCTGCACGCTCGAGCTGCGGAAGTAGGCCCGCCATGACCGACACCCTCGACCGCCCCGCCGCATCCGACGCCGGCGCCCTGGCCATCCACGCCGAGGAGGCGCACGCCGCGCACAACTACCACCCGCTGCCCGTCGTCGTCGCGTCCGGGCAGGGCGCCTGGGTCACCGACCTCGACGGCCGGCGCCTGCTCGACTGCCTCGCCGCCTACTCGGCCGTGAACTTCGGGCACTCGCACCCCGACCTCGTGCGGGCCGCGACCGAGCAGCTCGGGCGGATCACGCTCACGAGCCGCGCGTTCCACAACGACAGGCTGGGGCCCTTCGTCACGGCGCTCGCCGAGCTCGCGGGCAAGGACATGGTCCTGCCGATGAACACGGGCGCGGAGGCCGTGGAGTCCGGGATCAAGGTCGCGCGCGCCTGGGGCTACCGCGTGAAGGGCGTGGCCGCGGGCCGGGCGAAGATCATCGTGATGGCCGGGAACTTCCACGGCCGCACCACCACCATCGTGAGCTTCAGCGACGACGAGGAGGCGCGCGCCGACTTCGGGCCGTTCACCCCCGGGTTCGTGACCGTGCCGTACGGCGACGCCGCGGCGCTCGAGGCCGCGATCGACGGGGACACGGTCGCCGTGCTCGTGGAGCCGATCCAGGGCGAGGCGGGCATCGTCGTGCCGCCGGACGGCTACCTGCAGGACGTGCGGCGGATCTGCACGCGCGAGGACGTGCTGTTCATCGCCGACGAGATCCAGTCGGGACTCGGCCGCACGGGCGCGACCTTCGAGTGCGACAACGCCGGCGTCGTGCCGGACCTGTACCTCCTCGGCAAGGCGCTCGGCGGCGGCATCGTGCCCGTCTCCGCGGTCGTCGGGGACGCGGACGTGCTCGGCGTCATCCAGCCGGGGCAGCACGGATCGACGTTCGGCGGCAACCCGCTCGCCGCGGCCGTGGGCCACGCGGTGGTCGACATGCTCGCGTCGGGCGAGCCGCAGGAGCGCGCGCGTCGCCTCGGCGCCGTGCTGCACGCGCGGCTCGCGGACCTCGTCGGCCACGGCGTGCTGGCGGTGCGCGGTCGCGGTCTCTGGGCCGGCATCGACATCGACCCCGCGCTCGCGACCGGCCGCGCGGTCTGCGAGCGGCTCGCCGAGCGCGGCGTGCTCGCGAAGGACACGCACGGCTCCACGATCCGGCTCGCGCCGCCCATCGTGGTGGAGGAGGACGACCTCGTCTGGGCCGTCGGCCAGCTCGCCGAGGTGCTGACGGAGCTCGGGGCGCGCTGACCTCGATACGGCGTCGACCCGATCCGCGCCCGGCCGCCCTACGACGCGGCCGGGCGCGATCGCGTCCGGCGTCCGCGCGGCGCGCGGGGCGCGGCGGGTCCCGACGGCGCCCGCGTCGCGATGGCCACGCCCGCGGCGACGCACACGACGACGATCGCGCCGAGCTGCACGGGCGACAGCGTCTCGCGCAGCACGATCACGCCCAGGATCGCCGCGACCACCGGGCTGAGGCTCGTGAGCACGGCGAACAGCCGCGGGGTGATGCGGCGGAGGATCACGGTGTCGAGCGAGTAGGGCACGGCGGACGACAGCAGGCCGATCGCCACGAGCAGGCCGAGGATCCGCCCGTCGAGCGCCGCGACGTCGAGCGTGAGGAGCGCCCACGGCACCAGCACGACGAGGCTCACGATGCTGGCGACCG
The DNA here is from genome assembly GCF_021922925.1 of Clavibacter phaseoli. Lineage (NCBI taxonomy): Bacteria > Bacillati > Actinomycetota > Actinomycetes > Micrococcales > Microbacteriaceae > Clavibacter > Clavibacter phaseoli. The sequence continues at coordinate 2,225,879 of NZ_CP040786.1, read as the reverse complement.
CGATCCCCTGGAAGCCCGGCAGCCGCTCGGCCACCCGCCGCGTGAAGACGATGTAGCCGGCCCAGGTGACGGCCGCGGTCGCGCCGCAGACGAGGCCGATCAGGTCGATCCGGCCCTCGAGGCCCGTGAGCACGACGACGCCCGCGGCCGCCACGAGCGCGCACGCCGCGTCGAGCAGCCGGCGGGACGCGAGCAGCGCGATCGACAGCGGGCCGAGGAACTCGATGGTCGCGGCTATGCCGAGGCCGAGCCGGTCGACCGCGGCGTAGTAGGAGAGGTTCATCAGCGAGAGCGCGAGGCCGAGCATCACGGCGGGCACGAGCTGCGCGCGCGTCATGCGGTGGATGCGGGGGCGCGCCACGGGCAGCACGAGCGCGGCCATCATGACCTGCCGCGCGGCGACGACGAGGACGGGGCCGACCGCGGGGATCACGAGCCCGGCGAGCGACGACCCGAGGCTGACGCTCACGATGGTGCCGACCTGCAGCGCGGCGCCCGCGGCGGTGGCGCGGGCGCCCGGCGCATCCGGCGCGGCGGCCTCGGTGGATCCCGCCGCGTCTACGACCGCGGCCTCGACGCCGGCCGGGGTGGTGCCGGGGGCGGATCCCGGGTGCGCGCCCGCGGGGTCGGCGGGGTCTCCGGGGCTGGTCACCTCGCGAGCGTAGCGACGCAAGGGAGCGGCGACCGGGCCGGGTGCGCGGCGACCGCCCGGCGGATCAGTGGACGAGCTCGCCGAACGGCTCGGGCGGCGGCGGCAGCTGGCCCGCGGCCCGGAGGACCGCCTCCTCCAGGGAGTCGGCGAGGTCCTCCCACCGGTCGTCGCACGCGTCGCAGCCGCAGGGCGGGAACGCCTCGGCCATGCGCCGGCCGGAGTGCAGCATCACGCCGGGGAACGACGTCCACTCGAGCGTGAGGATCCGGCCGGCCCCGTCGCGCGGCGCGAGCCGGACGGAGCGGACGGCGTCGGGGTGCGGATCCGCGAGGGACGGGTCCGCGCCCTCCACGACCGTCACCGCGTGCGTCGCCGCGAGGTGCGCGACGAGCGCGTCGGCCACCGCGTGCAGCGGCGCGAACCGCTCGAGGTGCGACACGCGAGTGTAGGCGTCCTCAGCAGGGGTGCCTGTGGCGTCCCAGCGCGATCCGTAGGGGAGGCCGTCGTCGGCGATCGCGGGCGGCGCGTCGATGGCGGGGCGGACGTAGGCGGGCATCCCCGGAGGCTAGCGACCGGCCGCCCGGAGGCGCACGCCCCCGAACGGCCGACCGCGGATCCGTCGCTCAGCGGTCGGCGGACGGCTCCCGCGTCGGGGTCCGCCGGTCGAGCGGGAAGCGCGCGCCCGGACGGGCGAGCAGCGTCGCCACGGCGGGTCCGGCGGCCTCGACGGCGTCGGCGAGGATCCGCGGGGCGAGCGCCGGGTCCGCGATGTGGCTGACCAGGAGCGTGCCCACCCGGGCGCCCGACGCGACCCCGCCGGCGCCGCGGCCCGTCAGGTGCCCGTGCCCCTCGAGCTCCTGCGGCGTGGCCGTGAGGTAGGTGGCCTCGCAGACGAGCAGGTCGACCTCGTGCGCCGCGGCCCGGAGGCCCGGGCAGTCGGAGGTGTCGCTCGAGAAGGCGATCGTCGCGCCCGTCTCCGCGTCCTCGAAGCGCAGCGACGCGCTCGGCACCGCGTGGTGCGCGGCGAAGGCCGTGAGCCGGAGGCCTGGCGCGACCTCGAACGGCGCGGGCGTCGCGAGGTCGAGCCCGCGCACGTCGAAGGCCTGCGCCAGCGGGGCCTGCAGCGTCGGCACGGTCGGGATCCCGATGAGCGCGTCGAAGGAGTCCACGTAGTCGAGGCTCTCGGCGGGCAGGAACAGCGGCACGCGCCGCTCGCGCGGCCGCGGGAACTGCAGGCGGAACGCGAGCGCTCCGAGGTCCAGCGCGTGGTCGGCGTGCCGGTGCGTGACGACGACGGCGACCAGGTCGTCGAGGGCGCCGCGCTCGGCCAGCTCGCGCACGATGCCGGGGCCGCAGTCCACCAGGACCGAGCCGTGCGGGCCGCGCAGCAGGTAGCCGCTGGCGGCGGATCCGGCGACGGGCGCGGTGGCGGCCACGCCGAGGATGTCGAGGGTCCAGGTCATGCGCGTCGTCCTCTCGTGCGGGAGCGGCCGCGCGCGGGCGCGGGCGGCCAGGGGGATGCGGGTGCCGCGGCGGGGGATGCGTGCACGGTGGTGCCGGGCGCGTCGAGCCGCAGGTGCACGGCGTGCCCCGGCAGGTGCGGGACGGCGCTCGAGACGGTGAGCTCGGTGCCGTCGACCGCGCCGGATCCGTCGCCCGCGAGCCGCAGCCGGAGCGCCCACGACGACCCGCGCGGCTCGACGTCCACGACCACGGCGGGCCGGGATCCCGCGACCGGCCGCTCGTGCAGGCTCGCGCCGCCGACCGGCCGGACCACCGCGAAGCACGCGCCGTCGGCGGGCACGTCGCCGTCCACGGCGAAGGGCGCGACGGGCATGCGCCAGTCGTCCGCGAGCACCAGCTCCCCGTCGGCCACGCGCGCGGGGAGCGCCGCGGCGCCCGCGACGAACTCGGCGACGAACGGATCCGCGGGCCGGCTCCACACGCCCTCGACGGTGTCGCGCTGCACGAGCCGCCCGTCGCGCATCACGGCCACCTCGTCGGCCAGCGCGAGCGCCTCGGCCTGGTCGTGCGTGACGATGATCGTGCAGCAGTCGGCCTCGGCGAGCAGGCGTCGGAGGTCGCGCCGCATGCCGTCGCGCAGCTGCGGGTCGAGCGCGGAGAGCGGCTCGTCGAGGAGCAGCACGCGCGGCCGGATCGCGAGGGCCCGGGCGAGCGCGACGCGCTGGCGCTGGCCGCCGGAGAGCTGCGCGGGGGAGCGGTCGGCGTACGCGGTCATGCGCGTGAGCTCGAGCGCGCGATCCACCCGCTCGTCCCGCTCGGCGCGCGGCACCCGCTGCGCGCGGAGGCCGTACGCCACGTTGTCGCGCACGCTGAGGTGCGGGAACAGCGCGTACGACTGCGGCACGTAGCCGATGCGGCGGCGCTCGGCGCGGAGGCGGGTGGCGTCCTCGCCGTCGAGGTGGAGGGATCCGCTCGACGGCGTGAGGAGGCCCGCCACGAGCCGGAGCAGCGTCGACTTCCCGCAGCCGCTCGGGCCGACGAGCGCGAGCACGCGGCCGGGCGCGACCTCGAGGCTCACGTCGGCGACGGCCTGCGTGGATCCGTAGCGGTGCCCGATCCCCTCCAGCCGCAGGGCGGGGACGGGGGCGGCCGCGGTCGCGGTGGCGGCCGGGGCGTCGATGAGGGTCATGCGTCCTCCTTCCGGGAGAGGGCGTTGCGCGCCAGCAGGGCGGCGGCGACGGCGGCGGGCACGAGGGCCACGCCGAAGAGCAGGGATCCCGCGGCGCCGAGCTCGAGCCGCTGGGTGGTGAAGGCGGAGTAGAGCGCGAACGGCGCGGTCTGGTTCGCGGGCGGCACCACGAAGAAGCTGAGGTTGAACTCGCCGATGGACAGCGCCGCGGCCATGAGGAGCGCCGCCGCGAGCGGGAGGCGGATCGCCGGCAGCGTGATCGTCACGAGCCGCCGCACGGGTCCCGCGCCGAGGGTCGCGGCCACGCGCTCCGCCTCGACGAGCTCCGGTGACGCGAGCGACGGCACGAGCCCGGCCACGAGGAACGGCAGCGCGATGAGCAGCTGGCCGACCACGAGGAGGGCGCCGCTCGAGCGGAGCGCGGGATCCGACGCCGCGAGCGCGAGGCCGAGCGCGACGCCCGGCACCGCGAGCGGGAGCATCGTGATCTGCCGCACGACCGCCCCGCCCGGCACCAGCCGACGGGCGAGCGCGTGGCAGAGCGGCAGCACGACGACGAGCGCGAGCACGAGGACGACGGCGGTCACGGCGAGCGTGGGGCCGACGCGCGGGCGCAGCAGCTCCCACGCCATCGCGTACCAGTCCGCGGTGATCCCGCCGACGAGCGGCCCGCGGGACGCGTCGGGCGAGACGGAGACGGCGATGGTCCCGAGGATCGGGATGAGCACGAACGCGACGCACAGCGCGAGGGCGGCGGGGCCGACGCGGTCGCGGTGCCCGGGGCGGCGGCTCACCGGATCCCCCGGCCGGCGGCGGCGGGAGCGGCGGCGGCACCGGGTGTGGGCGCCGCGGAGGCGGCGGGCTGCACGGCGACCGGCGCGGCCGACGCGACCAGCGCGTCCGACGCGCCGCCGGTCCGGGCACCGCGCCCGTCGACGATCCGCGCCCCGACTGCGCACAGCACGAGCGACAGCACCGCGAGCAGCGCGAGCACCACGGAGAGCGCGGCCGCGAGGCCCTGGTCGCCCTGGTTGTAGAGCGCGTCGGCCACGTCGAGCGGCAGCACGCGGATCCCCTCGGACAGCGTCGCGGCCGTGCCGTACGCCCCGAGCGAGGTCGCCATGCAGACGCCGGCCGCCGCGAGGAGCGGCCCGCGCAGCAGCGGCATCGTCACCGACCACGCGACGCGGGCGGGGAACGCGCCGAGCGACGCGGCGACGGCGGTCAGCTCGGGATCCAGCCCCGACGCGGCGCCGCGCAGCGTGCCGATGACGCGCGGGATGCAGAAGTAGACGTACGCCGCCGCGAGCCCGCCGGCCGTGTAGGCCCAGCGCCCGCCGGGATCGCCCGTGACCGCCTCGATCGCCTGCGACAGCAGGCCGTTGCGGCCGAGCATGACGATGACGAAGAAGCCGATGACGATGCCCGGGAACGCGAGCGGGAAGACGAGCACGGCGTCCACGAGCGCGGACGTGCGTGGCCCGGATCGGGCGAGCGTGATGGCGGCGGGCGTGCAGATCGCGAGCGTCACGACGGTGACGCCGACGGACAGCAGCACCGTGGTGACGAGGGAGGCGCGGAGCCGGTCGTCGGTCACGAGCGCCGCGTAGTTGTCGAGGGTGAGCCCGCCCTCGCGCACCCCGAGGACCGTGCGGTGCAGCGAGTCGATCACGAGACCCGCGAGGGGCCGCAGCAGGAACCAGACGAGGAGCGCGAGGGCGGGGAGGGCGGCGACGAGGCCGCCCCAGCCGACCCGGAGGGGTCGCGTGGGCACGGTCTAGCGGACCTCCGCCTGGTACCGGGTGACGAAGCCGGCCTGCGCCTCGGCGAGGGCGGCGTAGTCGACGACCTGCGCGCGCGCGAAGTCCTCCGCGCTCTCGACCTTGTCCGCGACGTCCGCGGGCACGTCGCCCGAGATCGGCCGCACGTATCCGCCGGCGAGCGTCGACTGGCCCTGGTCGGAGAGCAGGTAGTCGAGCCACGCCTTGGCGAGCTCCGGGTGCGGGGCGCCCTTCACGAGCGCCGCGATGTACGGCACCTGGAGGGAGCCCTCGGCGGGGATCACGACGTCGAGCGGCGCGCCGTCGTTGTACTTCGCCGCGTAGCCGTTGAAGTCGGCGTCGATGAGGATCGGGATCTCGCCCTGCACGACCTTGGCCGTGGCGGTCTGCACGGGCGTCACCGCGCCGTTGGCCTTGAGCTGCCGCAGGTAGTCGATGCCGGGGCCGAAGTCGTCGATCGTCCCGCCCATGGCGAGGTTCACGGCCGCGGCGACCGAGTAGCCGACGGCGGCCTGCGACGGGTCGAGGTACCCGGTCATCCCCTGGTACTCCGGCTCGAGCAGATCCGCCCAGCTGGTGGGGCAGGGGACGTCGCCGAGCGCCTCGGTGTTGCAGATGAAGGCGATGGCGCCCGTGTGCACGGCGAACCAGCGACCCTCGGGATCCTTGAGGCCGTCGGGGATCGCGTCGAAGCCGGCGGGCTCGTAGGCCTCGGTCACGCCGGCCTCGACGGCCTTCGGCCCGAACGCGATCCCGAGGTAGACGGCGTCGGCCTGGGGCGCGGCCTGCTCGGCCACGAGCGCGGCGAGCGCCTGGCCGGAGTTCTTGGTGTCGCTGGGCGCGGCGACCGACTGCTCGGATCCGAACTGCTGGAGCAGCGCGCCGAAGTTCGCGAAGGAGGAGGGGGAGTTGTAGGTGATGAGCGTGCCAGCGGAGGTGTCGCCGGAGCCCGGGGCGGCCGAGGATCCGGTGCCGGTGCTGGCCGAGGTGCAGCCGGCCAGGGTGAGCGCGGCGACGGCGGCGATGGCCGTGGCGGCGACGCGGGTGCGGAGCGAGGACATGCGGATGGGCCTTTCGTCGGGGATGGCTTAAACGTTAAAGTCGGTGCGCGGCCCGCTCCGGTCCGCCTGGTGAACGCCGCCTGAACGGCCGCGGTCGAACGGGTCGCCGGCGCGGCCCCGCCCGCCGCGCCCGCCCCGAGCCGCTAGGAATGACGGATGACCCGCGACCCCGCCCCGCGCCGCCGGGTCTCGCTCACCGACGTGGCGCGCGAGGCCGGCGTCTCCGCGGCCGCCGCGAGCTTCGCGCTCAACGGGCGCTCGGGGGTCGGCGAGGTCGTGCGGGCGCGCGTCAAGGAGGCCGCCGCGCGCCTCGGCTACGTCCCGTCGACCTCCGCGGTCGCGCTCCGCACCGGGCGCTCGGGCGCGGTCGGCCTCCTCATCCGCAACATGCGGAACCCCTTCTTCCTCGACGTGATCCATGGCTTCGACGCCACGTGCGCGGCGGCCGGGCTCGGCGTCGTCATCGGATCCGCCGACTACTCGCCCGCGCGCGAGGCCGAGCTCGTCGCCACCTTCGCGGCCCGCGGGGTCGACGGCCTGGCGCTCGCGCCGATCGGCGGGGGGAGCGCGGCGGCCGACTGGGACGGATCCACGGCCAAGCCCCTCGTGCTCATCAACGGCGCCCGCCACGCGCCGGGCATCGACGCCAGCCGCGTGCACGTCGACGGCGAGCAGGCCGTCGCGCAGGCGCTGGCGCACCTCGCGGACCTCGGCCACCGGCGCGTCGCCATCGTCGCCGCGCCGCGCGACCGCAGCGCCGACGACGAGCGCGTGGCGGCCTTCCACCGGATCTCGGGGGAGCGCGGCCTCGTCCCCCGCGTCATCGAGAGCGCCATGCAGCACGATGCCGCGGTCGAGGCGCTGACGCGCGCGCTCGCCGAGCCCGCCGGCACGCGCCCGACCGCGATCGTGACGAGCAGCGACTACCTCGCGACCGCCGTCTACTCGGCCGCCGACGCCGCGGGGCTCCGTATGGGCGTCGACGTGAGCGTCGTCGGCCACGACGACCTCGGCACGAGCCGGTTCCTCGCCCCGGCGCTCACGACGATCGCGGTCGACCGCACGGCGCTCGGCGCCGCGGCCGCGCGCCGGCTCATCGAGCGGCTCGACGGCGGCGATGCCGCCACCACGGTGGTGCCGACCTCGCTCGTCGCGCGCGCGTCGACGGGACCCGCGCCCGCGGACGGATCCGCCTAGCGGGGCAGCGCGTTCCCGTCGGCGTCGAGGTGGTCGCGCCAGCTGCGCTTCGGCTCCCAGCCGAGGAGGCGGCGGGCCTTCGCGGTCGAGATGCCCGAGGAGTCCACGCGCTCGATCGCGCGCAGCTCGATGGCGTCGCCGTAGTGGCGGCGCAGCTCGGCGGCGAAGTCGTGCCCGCCCGCGTTGTCGGCGGCGGCGATGTAGAACACCTCGTGGCCCGGCAGGTCGGAGGCGACCGAGAGCACGATCGCGTCGGCCAGGTCGTCCGCGTCGATGTAGCTCCACAGGTTCGCGGTGAGCACGGAGGCGTCCCGCACCTGCTTGCCGAGGTTCGAGGCGTAGTTGTCGTCGTTGTGCACCGTGCTCGGGCGCAGCGAGATCACGCGGATGTCGGAGCGGCGCACGGCCGCGTCCATCAGCTGCTCGCCGAACGCCTTCGAGAGCGCGTACGGATCCTGCGGGTGGAGCGGGTGCTCCTCGTCCACGGGCGCGTAGTCGGGCAGGAACGGCCGCTCCGGGAAGAAGTTGCCGACGATGCTCTCGCTCGAGATGTTGACGAAGCGCGGCACCCCGAAGCGCACGGCGGCCTCGATGAGGTGGAACGTCGACATGAGGTTCGTCTGCAGCACGACGTGCGCCGGGTTGCCGGTGGGCTGCGGGATCGCGGCGACGTGCACCACGGCGTCCATGCCGGCGACGACCGCGAAGGCGTCGCCCTGGTCGGTGAGGTCCGCCATCACGTAGCGGCCGGGCACGACGACGCCCGCGTCGAAGACGGGACGCACGAGGTCGACGCCCGTGACGTCGTGGCCGGCGGCGACGAGCGCCTCGACGGCGGCGCGGCCGACCTTGCCGCGGGATCCGGTGACGAGGACCTTCACGACTCGGCCCCGTCCTCGGCGACGTCGGCGGGCGCCTTCATCACGACGGGGACGAACGGGTCGTCCTCCAGCCGCTCCGCGAACCACGCCTCGTCGACGTAGCCCTCCGACCACAGCTTCAGCGGCGTCGCGACCGTGGGCGTGAACAGCTCCCACCGGGTCCAGAGGCGCGCCTCCTCGGTCATCATCCGGCCGACCTCGCGGGTCCAGCGGACGACGACGTGGTCGGCGGGCAGCAGGCGCTCGAACGCGGCCTGCGCCTCGGCCAGGCGGGCGGACCTCGTGCCGTCGCCCGAGACCTGCTCGGCGCTCAGGGCGAGCACCAGCGTCCAGGTCGTGCTCTGCAGCTCGGGGTCGCGGGGCGCGACGGCGGCGTCGGCTCCGGGTGGTGCGGGGGTGGTGTCGTGGCTCATGCGGCGTCGCGCTCCTCGTGTCGATCGAGTCTGTCACTCCGCGTCGCGCGCGTCCGGAGCGCGAGGTGCACGAGCACGCCGGCGACGAGCGCGCAGAACGCGGCGCCGAGCCCGCCGACCGTGATCCCGGAGGCCGCCACCACGAACGTCGCGATCGCGGGCAGGTGCGCCCCCGGCTCCCGCATCGCGGACGCCAGGCTCGACGCGAGCGACGGCGCGAGCGCCAGCCCGGCGGCGGCCGCGACGACGCCGGCCGGACCCGCCACGATCACGGCCGCGAGCGCGGCCGACGCCAGCCCGAGCACGAGGTTGGTCCACCCGGCCGTGCTCGCCGCGCGCCACCGCTCGTCGGGATCCGGATGCGCGGAGGGCGCCGCGGAGAGCGCGGCCGACAGCGCGGCGAGGTTCACGGCGTGCCCGCCGAACGGCGCGCTCACGAGCGTGGCCGCCGCGGTCGTCGTCATCGCGGCCCGCCACGGCGTCTCGTAGCCGAAGCTCGCGAGCACCGCGACGCCCGGGAGGTTCTGCGACGCCATCGTCACGACGAAGAGGGGGATCCCCAGCGCGACCGCCGCCGCCACCGTGAACACGGGCGCCGTCAGCTCGATCCGCGGCACGAGGTGCGCGAGGTCGAGCGACGATCCGGGCGCCGGCCCCGCGACCGCGAGCGAGATCCCGACCACCACGAGCGCGGCGGCCAGCGCGGTCGGGGCCGCCCAGCGCGGGGCGAGGCGGGCGGCGACGAGCCACGCGAGGACCACGGGCACGACGACGAGCGGCGTGGCGACCGCGGCCGTCACGGTCGCGACGCACAGGGGGAGGAGCACGCCCGCGAGCATCGCGGCGGCCACGCTCGCCGGGATCAGGCGCACCAGGCGGCCGAGCAGCGGCCAGAGCGCGGTCGCGAGCACGAGGATCCCGCACACCAGGAACGCGCCGACCGCCGCGGCCCAGCCGCCCTCGACGGCGCCGGACCCGATGAGCAGCGCCGCCCCGGGCGTCGACCAGGAGAGCGTGATCGGCCGGCGGAAGCGGTGGGCGAGGAGCACGGTCCCGAGGCCCTGCGTGACGCACAGCGCGAGCAGCCCGGACGCGGCCTGCGACGGCGACGCCCCCACCGCCGTGAGGCCGGTGAGCACGACCGCCGAGGTCCCGGCGAAGCCGACGACCGCGGTGACGATGCCCGCCCCGCGCGCCTGGGCCCGTCCGCCGGGCGCCTCGATGACCGTCATGCGCGCTCCCGACCGGACGCCGGTCGTCCTGCGCCCCGATCCTAGGGTCGAGCGGTATTTCCTCAGGTACGGAAACGAAAGTGGATGGTGATGTTCGCGCGTATTTCGGTTACCGTCGAAAGATCCGCGCTCCACCGACCTCGATGAGGCACGCCATCTCCCGCACCGCACGCACCTCCCGCCCCGCCGTCCGGCGCCCGCGGAACGCGACCGCGCCGCGCCTGCGGGTGGCCGCGACCCTCGCCGCCTCCGCCCTCCTGCTCGGCCTCGGCGTCCCGTCGGCGCAGGCCGCGGAGGAGTACCCCACCTGGTCCGAGGTGCAGGCCGCGCGATCCAGCGAGCAGGCCACCGCCGACCAGGTCACGCGCATCACCTCACTCATCTCCGGCCTCTCCGCCGAGGTCGAGGCCGCCACGGCGCTCGCCCTCCAGCGCGCCGACGAGCACGCCGCCGCGGTGGACGCGCTCGACGAGGCGACCGGCGAGCTCGAGGCCCTCGAGTCCAAGGCCGCCCGGGCCCAGTCCGACGCCGACGACGCGAAGCGCCAGGTCGGCCAGCTCGTCGCCCAGCTCGCCCGCAGCGGCGGCGGCGGCGACGTCTCCCTCCGCCTCTTCACGAGCGGCGGCGAGGACGCCGACGCCCTCCTCGCCCGCATGGGCACGGCCACCAAGCTCGCCGACCGCCAGGACACCGCGTTCACCGCCGCCGTCACGTCCGCCCGCACGGCCGCGTCGCTCGGCAAGCAGGCGTCCGTCGCGAAGGAGGCGCTCGCCGCGCTCGCCGCCGACGCCGAGGCGAAGCTGCAGGAGGCGTCGGCGGCGCAGGCCCGCGCGGACCAGGCGCTCGCCGAGCAGGAGGCCCGCAGCTCCGAGCTCCAGGCGCAGCTGACCACGCTCCGCGACTCCCGCATCTCCGTCGAGGAGGGCTTCGCGATCGGCGAGCGGAAGCGCCAGGAGGAGGCGGCCGCGGAGGCCCGCCGACAGGCCGACGCCCGCGCAGCCGCTGCGGCCGCTGCCGCCGCCGCGAACGCCGCGGCGCGCCCGCCGGCCAACGCCCCGCGCCCGCCGTCGTCGGGCGGCCAGCCCTCGTCGTCCGGCTGGACCATGCCCATCCGCAGCTACGGCTCGTACCAGTCCTACGGCATGCGCCTCCACCCGATCCTCGGCTACTGGCGCCTGCACGCCGGCGACGACTTCGGCGCCGGCTGCGGCACGCCGATCTACGCGACGGCGGCCGGCACGGTGCAGTTCGCGGGCGGATCCAGCGGCTTCGGCAACGCGATCACGCTCAACCACGGCGGCGGCGTCACGAGCGTCTACGGCCACATGTACTCGTACGGCGTGATGGTCCGCACCGGGCAGACCGTGCAGGCGGGCCAGCAGATCGGCGCGGTCGGCAGCGCCGGCCTCAGCACCGGCTGCCACCTCCACTTCGAGATCCGGCAGGGCGGCGTCGCCACCTCGCCCATGCCCTTCCTCCGCGCCCGCGGCGTCTGACCGGCGGACTACGCTGGACGCGTCCACGACCGGGGGGTGCGACGCATGACGGGACGCATCAGGCGCATCGCGCAGGCCGCGGCCCGGCCCGCCATCTTCGTGCAGTACGTCGCCCTCCGTGCCGGCCTCCAGGGCACGGTGTTCCCGCGCGATGCCGGATCCGGCGCCGTGGCCGGCGACGATCCGCAGCGCGTCCTCGTCATCGGCGAGGCGACCGCCGTCGGCTTCGGCGTCCTCTCGCACGAGCTCGGCATGGCCGGCCACTTCTCCCGCCAGCTCGCCCGCCGCACGGGCCGCGGCGTCGAGTGGGCGACGCGCCCGTTCTCCGACCTCACGATCCACACCGCCGCCGGCACCGTCCGCGACCGGGCGCTCCTCGACGGCGTCGACGTGGTGCTCCTGATGGTGGGCGTGGGCGACAGCATCCGCCTCACGCCGCAGCGCACCTGGCGGAGGCTGCTGTGGGCCGCCCTCGAGGACCTCGCGCGGGGCCTCCCCGCCGGCGCGCGCGTGCTCATCCCGGAGGTGCCGCCGCTGAACGAGAGCGTCGGGATCCCCGCGGCCTGGCGCGCCGTCGCCGCCCGTCACGGACGGCTGCTCAACCGCGTCACGGCCGAGATCGTCGCGTCCCGCCCCGAGGCCGTCGCCGTCCCGTTCCCCGGCGAGAGCGTCATCGACCTGGGCGATCCGGACGCCGCGCAGGCCTCCCGCGTCTACGCCTCGTGGTCGCGCGCCTTCGTCCACCGGATGCTCGAGCCCGGGCTGCCCGCCGAGGCGTGACCGCCGGTTGAACGTTCCCTGTGCATTCCTCGGGTGCGGGATACCCGGTCGGGCCCCGGCGTAGCGTCAGAGACGTGCCCGCGCCGGTGTCCACACCGGCGCCCGGGCTCCCGGATCGCACGACGATCCGACCCCACGCACCGAATCCGAACGAGGAGAAGCAATGCCCCAGGTAATCGAGACCGTCGACGTCAACGTCCCCGTCAGCACCGCCTACAACCAGTGGACCCAGTTCGAGTCGTTCCCGAACTTCCTCAGCTACGTGGAGTCGATCACGCAGGTCACCGACACGCTCACCGAGTGGAAGGTCAAGATCGGCGGCGTCGAGCGCACCTTCGAGGCCAACATCACCGAGCAGCACCCCGACGAGCGCGTCGCCTGGAACTCCACGGGCGGCGACGAGGACCACGCCGGCGTCGTCACGTTCCACAAGCTCAGCGACACCGAGACCCGCGTCACCGTCCAGCTGGACTGGGAGGCCAAGGGCCTCGTCGAGAAGGTCGGCGCCGCGATCGGCGTCGACGACCACGTCATCAAGGCCGACCTCAAGAACTTCAAGGAGTTCATCGAGAAGCGCGGCACCGAGGACGGCGCCTGGCGCGGGGACGTGAAGGCCTGATCATGGACACGTCCGAGATCGTCTGGAACCAGGAGGCGCGCGACAAGATCCTCACGGACAGCGACCGCGTGCTCCAGGAGGCCGTGCTGACCGCGGCCAAGGAGCTCGAGGGCCAGGACTGGGAGACCGTGTACCAGCGCCTCTTCGAGCAGCTGAAGGACCGGTTCATCGACTTCGAGCCCGGGCCGGACCTCCGCAAGTACGCCGAGGCCGTCTCCCGCGGGGAGATCCAGGGCTGACGCTCGCGTCACCAGCACGATCGGGAGGGCCCGGCATCCGCGAGGGTGCCGGGCCCTCCGCGCGTCCCGGTCCTCCCGGTCGCTGGATACGCTGGATCCGCGCCACGGCGGCGCAGCGACCACGGGGAGACGCGATGAGCGACACGCACGACGACGGACGGCCGGACGCGGACCAGGCGCAGGCACGGGCAGCCGGCGACGCGGAGGGCGCGCCGGCGTACGCGCCCTCCTCCGCATCCGACACCGCCTACCCGGACGGCTCCTACCCGGGCGCCGCGTACCCGGGCGGCCCCTACCCGGCCGGTCCGTACCCGGCCACGCACCCCGGCGCCGTCCCGCCGCCCGGCTACGGGCTCGCCCTCCTGCCGCACGCGCTGCGTCCGCTCCCCGCGCACATCGACCCCGCCTGGCGCCTCGCCGGCGTCGGCCGTCGGGCGGCCGGGCGGATCCTCGACCAGGTGGTCTTCGGCCTCGTCGGCGGGCTCTCGGCGGGGGCGTTCGTCATCCCGCTGCAGGGGATCGCGCAGCAGCGGATCAACGACCTGCAGCTCTTCGGCGAGGCCGCCGTCGACATGATGAACTCCCACGTCGGTGGAGCCGTGCTGGCCACCTTCATCAGCCTCCTCGCCTACCTCCTCATCGCCACGTGGTGGCTGGGCTGGAAGGGCACGACGCCCGGCAAGGCCATGGTCGGGATCCGCGTGCAGCGCTTCTCGGAGCCAGGCACCCTCGGCTTCGGCCGGGCCCTGCTCCGCGGCGTGGTGCAGAACGGGTTCGTCCTCGGCTGGCTGTTCACGATCTGGCTGCCGTACGCGTCCGTCGGCTGGGACTCGCGGCACCTCCTCCGCGGCTGGCACGACCTGGCCGCCGACGACGTCGTGCTCGCGCGCCGCGTCGAGGCGTTCCCCTCCTACTGACGCGAGCGTCCGCGGACGCGCCCGGGACGCCCGGAGCCTGACGAGGGCCTGGGAGAAGGATCCGCGGAGGAATGCCGCCCCGGGGCCATCGGGTTGCCCCAGGGCGGTCCGCTGGGGCCGCTGGCCCCGCCGCCCTCCCCGACGCGATCCGTCGAGGCGCGCGCCGGCCACCCGCGAGACGAAGGATCCACCACGTGAAGCTGTTCTCCCCCGTCGCCCTCGGCGCCCTCGAGCTCCCCAACCGCGTCGCCATGGCGCCCCTGACCCGCATGCGCTCCGACGAGCACGGCGTGCCCGGCGACCTCGTCGTCAAGTACTACCGGCAGCGCGCGTCCACCGGCCTCATCGTCTCCGAGGGCGTGTTCACGAGCGAGCGCAGCAAGGCGTACCCGGGCCAGCCCGGCATCGTCACGGACGAGCAGATCGCCGGCTGGCGCCGCGTCACCGACGCCGTGCACGAGGCCGGCGGCCGCATCGTCATGCAGCTCATGCACGGCGGCCGCGTCTCGCACGAGGACATCACGGGCGGCCTGCCGCTGCTCGCGCCCAGCGCCATCGCGATCCAGGGCGAGGTGCACGTGCCCACCGGCAAGAAGCCGTACCCCGTGCCGAGCGAGCCCGAGACCGACGAGGTCCCCCTCATCGTCGACGAGCTCGCGGTCGCCGCGCGCAACGCGGTCGACGCCGGGTTCGACGGCGTCGAGATCCACTCGGCCAACGGCTACCTGCTGCACGAGTTCCTCTCGCCCGTCTCGAACGTGCGGACCGACGCCTACGGCGGATCGCCGGAGGCCCGCGCGAAGCTCGGCATCGACGTGGCGCACGCGGTCTCCCGCGAGATCGGCGCCGAGCGCGTCGGCATCCGCATCTCTCCCTCGCACAACATCCAGGACGTGCTCGAGGAGGACGCCGACGAGACGCGCGCCACCTACGAGGCGCTGCTGTCCGGCATCGCGCCGCTCGGCCTCGCCTACGTGAGCATCCTGCACGCGGAGCCCGCGGGCGAGCTCGTGCAGGGACTCCGGGAGACCTTCGGCGGCCCGCTCATGATCAACAGCGGCTTCGGCGTGCAGACCGAGTACGACGAGGCCGTCCAGCTCGTCGACGAGGGCACGGCGGACGTCGTCGCCGTCGGCCGCATGGTCATCGCGAACCCCGACCTCGTCGAGCGCTGGGAGTCCGGCGCGGAGACGAACGAGCCGAACCCGGCCACGTTCTACGGCCCCGGCGCCGAGGGCTACACCGACTACCCGGCGCTCGCGAGCTGATCCGCGACGTCTGACCGGCTCCGGCCGGCACCGCCCGAGGCCGGGCTCACTCCGACGGAGCGAGCCCGGCCTCGTGCACGAGCACGGCGACCTGCACGCGGCCCTCGACGCCGAGCTTGTCGAGCACGTGCCCCACGTGCGTCTTCACGGTCGCCACGCCGAGGAACAGGTCGGCGGCGATGCGCGCGTTCGACCAGCCGCGCGCGATGGCGAGCGCGACCTCCTGCTCACGCTCCGTCAGCGTCCCGAAGCGCTCCCGCTCGGCCGTGCGGTCGGCGCGGTCGCGCTGCGCCGCCACGCCGATCACGGTGTCGAGCACGGACGGCGAGAGGATCGACCGGCCCGCCGTCACCTGCCGCACGGCCTGGACGAGGTCCACCGGCGGCGTGTCCTTGAGCAGGAAGCCGCGGGCCCCCGCCCGGAGCGCGCCGAGCACGAGCTCGTCGGCGTCGAAGGTCGTGAGGACGATGACCGGCAGGTCCGGGCGGCGGGCGATCTCGCGGGCCGTGGCGGTGATCCCGTCGCAGACCGGCATGCGGATGTCCATGAGCACGACGTCGGGCGCGGTGCGGGCGATCACGGCGCCGGCCGCGAGCCCGTCGGCCGCCTCGCCCACGACCTCGAGCCCGTGCCCGCCGCCCAGCAGCATCGCGAGGCCTGCGCGAACGAGCGCGTCGTCGTCGACGATGACCACGCGGATCGGCGGGCCGCCCGCGGGCACGACGCCGGGGAGGGCCGCACCGCCCGCGCTCACGCCGTCCACGGGAGCACCGCCTCGACCACGTGGCGGCCGTCGCGGCGGTCGACGTCAAGCGTGCCGCCGAGGGAGCGGGCGCGCTCCGCGATCCCGGCGAGGCCGTGACCTGCCGTCGCGGCGGGCGGCCCGGATGGGGCGGGCGGCGGCGCGGCGTTCCGCACGACGATGCGGAGGGAGGCACCGGGGCGGCCGTCGAGCGAGACCTCGACCGGCACGCCCGGCGCGTGCCGCCGCGCGTTCGTCAGGCACTCCTGGACGACGCGGTAGGCGTGCCGCGACGTCGTCGCGGACAGCAGCGCCAGGTCGTCCCGGGTGTCCGGGTGGACGTCCGCGCGCACCTCGACGCCGAGGGCGCGGGCCTCGTCGAGGAGCGCCGGCAGGTCGGCGAGCGTCGGCTGCGGGGGCGCCGCGGCGGGCGCGCCCGACGGATCCCGCAGCACGCCGAGGACGCCGCGCAGCTCCGTGAGCGCCGTGCGGGCGTTGTCGCGCACCACGCCCGCGGTGGCGCGGACCTCGCAGGCGTCGAGGTCGTCGCGGTACTCGAGCGCCCCCGCGTGCAGGGCGACGAGCGACAGGCGGTGCGCGAGCACGTCGTGCATCTCCCGCGCGATCCGGGTGCGCTCGTGGTCGGCGGCCTGCGCGGACCGGAGGGCCTGCTCCTCCTCCGTGAGCCGGGCGCGCTCCCGGAGCGACGCCAGCAGCTCCCGGCGGCCGCCGACGTAGAGGCCCACGACGATCAGCAGGCCGAGCACCACGAGCATCAGCGCCCCCGTGAGCGGCAGCTCCGCCGGGGTCACGGGCAGGTAGGAGAGGCCGGCGCCCTCCCAGGCGCCGACGGCCGCGATCCACACGACGGCCGCGACGGCGATCCGCTTCGGCTGGCGTCGGGCCGCGAGCGACACGAGGGCGATGGCCGCGGCCACGAGCCCGAGGCTCGACACCGCCGCGATGACGCCGAGCGCCACCGCGACCGTGAGGGGCGCCGGGCGGCGAAGCGGCAGGATCGCGATGCCGACGAGCCCCGCGGCCGCGTCGAGCACGAGGAGGAGCCCGATCCGGGTGCCGGTGGCGCCGGCGTCCGCGAGGAACGTGAGCACGGCGCCGAACGCGAAGGTGCCGACCACGAGCGACAGCGCCACGAGGGCCGCCTCCCGGCCGACGACGCGGGCACGACGGGCGGACCCGATGCGGGGGACGTGCGCGAGGGAGGGCATGTCCCGACCCTACGGATCGCGGCGCGGCCGGCGGATCGACCGGAAGGGGGAGATGCCGCGGCCGCCGGGAGGGCGGCCGCGCGGGTCAGCGGGTGGTGCGGGCCGCGCGGCGCTCGGCGCGGGAGGCGCGCCAGCGACGCCAGGCGTCCCAGAAGCGGTGCAGCTGGCGCTTGAGGAACACGTTCACGCGGTGCGCGGCCGGGAACTCGGTGCCGAGCACGGCGATCCCGAGGAAGACGATGAGCCAGCCGGGGCCGGGCAGCGGGATGAGCACGATGCCGACGAGGACGATGGCGAGGCCGAGGATCCCCACGAGGATCCGGTACAGCCAGCGCGCCTTCGGGTGCAGCTCGATCCAGGCCCGGCATCGGCGCAGGAACCGCCGCAGCGGATGCGCGTGGCTGGAGCCCGCCTCGTACTCGCGGGTCAGGGTGTCGGACATGCGTTCACGCTACGGGCGGGCCCTGGGAACCGTCTCCCTCACCCGGGGAATCCGCAGGATGCCGGCGCGGATGCACAGGGGGAGGGACGGGCGTCAGCGCGGGGCCGGCGCCGTGATCCGCCGGGCCGCCTCAACGACGGCCGCCCGGTCGGCGGCGCGCGCCCGGGGCGTGTCCGCGTGCATGGCCGGGTACGGCGACTGCACCCACGCCTGCGCGAGCGCGAACAGCATCGTGAGGAGGCGCTGCGGATCCCACGACGGGTCGATGTGCCCCTCCGCCTGCCCGCGGCGGATCGCCTGCACCTTGGCCGACGGCGACGTCTCGCTGTGCGGCACGTCGAGCGCGACGCCGTCGAGCCGGGCCCAGGCGAGCATCCGGCGGTGCTGCGGGTGCTCGTACGCGTGGTCGAAGAGCTGGCCGACGAAGCCGGGGAGGTCGGCGGGATCCAGCGTCACCGCGGAGAAGAACTCGATGCCGTTGAGCTTCAGCACCGCGTGGAACAGCGACTCCTTGTCGGTGAAGTGCGCGTACAGCCGCTCCTTGCTCGCGCGGCCCGAGCGGGCGATGCGGTCGACCCGCGCGCCGGCCAGCCCGTGGGCGGCGAACTCCTCGCGCGCGGCCAGGAGGATGCGGTGCCGGACGTCGTCCTGCTTCTCGTCGGTGGATCGGGCGGACCCCGTCGTCTCTGCCATGTGAACAGCGTATGTCAAACGAACCGGTTCGTTTGACTCTGCGCCCGACGCGGCCCTAGATTGGACCGTCCTCGCCCGCCCGGGCGCCGCACGACCATCCAGGAGCACCAGATCTCGCACGCACGCACCCCCGAGAACGCACCGCCCTCCACGTCCGCCGCCGCGACCTCCGGCTCCGCCGCGCCGTCCGGCCCCGCCGCCCCCGCCGCGCCGTCCGCCCGCAGCAAGTGGATCCTCCTCGCCGTCGTCGCCCTCGCGCAGCTGATGGTCGTGCTCGACGGCACGATCGTGAACATCGCCCTGCCCGCCGCCCAGCGCGACCTCGGCATGACCGACGCCGACCGCACCTGGGTCGTCACCGTCTACGCGCTCGCCTTCGGCTCCCTCCTCCTGCTGGGCGGCCGCATCGCCGACTACTGGGGCCGCAAGCGCTCCTTCCTCCTCGGCATGGTCGGCTTCGCGGCCGCCTCCGCCCTCGGCGGCTTCGCCGTCTCGAGCGAGATGCTCCTCATCGCTCGCGGCCTGCAGGGCGTCTTCGCGGCGCTCCTCGCGCCCGCCGCGCTCGCGCTGCTGTCGGTGACGTTCCCGTCCGGCCCCGACCGCGTCAAGGCGTTCGCGGTCTACGGCACGATCGCCGGATCCGGCGCGGCCGTCGGCCTGCTGCTCGGCGGCGTGCTCACCGAGTACCTCAGCTGGCACTGGTGCCTCCTCGTCAACGTGCCCATCGCGATCGTCGCGATCGTCGCGGGCATCCCGCTCGTGAAGGAGAGCCGCGCCGACGGCGACCGCAGCTACGACGTCCCCGGCGCGCTGCTCGTCACCCTCGGCCTCGCGTCGATCGTGTACGGCTTCTCCCGCGCGGAGAACGGCTGGACGCAGCCCGACACCATCGGCTTCCTGGCGCTCGGCGTGGGGATCATGGTCGCCTTCGTGTGGTGGGAGTCGCGGGCGCGCAACCCGCTGCTGCCGCTCCGCGTCGTGGCCGACCGCACCCGCGGCGGCGCGTACTTGACCTCCGTGATGGTGGGCGCGGCGCTCCTCGGCGGGCTGCTGTACCTCACGCTGCACTTCCAGATCGTGCTCGGCATGTCGCCGCTGATCTCGGGCCTCGCGTCGCTGCCCATGGCCGCCTCGATCATGCTCACGGCCCCGCAGATCGCGCGGCTCCTCCCGAAGGTCGGCCCGCGCGTCCTCATGACGGTCGGCCCGCTCATCGCGGCCGCCGGGCTCCTCTGGTTCAGCCGGGTCACGGTCGACGGCGCGTACGTCGTGCAGGTGCTGCCCGGCCAGATCCTGCTCGGCATCGGGCTCGCGTGCGTGTTCGTGCCCATGCAGAACGTCGCGCTGTCCGGCATCGAGCCGCGCGACGCGGGCGTCGCCGGCGCGGCGCTCACGGGCACGCAGCAGATCGGCGGATCCATCGGCACGGCCGTCTTCACCGCCCTGTTCGCCTCGGCCGTCACCGCGTCCGTCACGGACGGCGTGGCGAACCCGCTGCAACAGCAGGTCGACGGGTACCACGTGGTCTTCCTGGCCGCGGCGATCGGCGTGGCCTGCGCATCGATCATCTCCTGGTCGATGGTGCGCGTCCCGCTCGAGCGCTTCCGCGAGGGCGCGTCGGCCGAGGCGGTCAGCATGCACTGATCCCTCGCCGGATCACGACGCCCCTCCCGCAGCTCGCGGGAGGGGCGTCGTCGTGCGCGGGCCGCGGTCAGGCGTCAGGCGGCGGGCGACCAGCCGAGGGCGGGGCCGAGGCGGCGGGCGACGTCGGTGAGGATCTGCGTCGCGTCGTCCGGGCGGAGGCCGTCGGGCAGCGCGATCGCGAGCTCGTCGGCGGCGTGCACTGCGGGATCCGCGCGCAGGGCGGCGGCGAGCTCGTCGGCCGGGCCCACGAGGTCGCCGGCGCGGACCATGCTCGCGCCGCCCGGTCGACCCTCCGCGCGGGCCGAGCGCTCGGCGCGCGCCGCCGCGTCGGCCGCGTACCGCGCGCGCTGCTCCGCCGTCGCGCCGTCGGTGGGCACCACCACGAGCGCGAGGGTCACGTGGGCGGCGGCCGGGTCCGGGTGCGCGTCCCGGTAGGCGTCGATGAGCGCGCGCTGGTCCTCGCCGAAGCCGCCGCCGGATCCGCGCTCGGTCACGCCCGACGCCAGCAGCCGGAAGCCGTGCGCTCCCGCCCAGGCCGCGGTGCGGAGCGTCGCCGCGCCGTAGCCGAGCCGGTCGGCGAGCCCGGGGGAGGACGGCTGCACGGTGGGCGTCACGGCCTCGTCGTCGTCGGGATCCGCGTCGTGCGCGTCCGCGCCGGGCACCCGGCCGCCGCGCAGCAGGTCGCGGAGGCGCAGCAGCCGCTCGCGGCCGGGCTCCTCGTGCGCGGCGGTGACGGGGTGGATCGCCCGGTCGAGGGCGGCGACGCGACCCGGGTTGCCGACCGAGAGGCCGGGGAGGAGGCGGCCGCCGGAGAGGAGGTCGACGGTCGCGAGGTCCTCGGCGAGGCGGAGCGGGTTCTCGGCGCGGACGGGGATCGACGCGGTGCCGAGCGCGATGCGGCGCGTGCGCGCGGCGGCCGCAGCGAGCATGGCCGTGGCGGAGGAGATCGCGGGCCGGAGGTGGTCGGGGCGCAGCCACGCGGTGTCGAGCCCGAGCGCGTCGCCGAGCTCCACGAGCCGCAGCGCCTCCTCCAGGCCGGGAGCGGGATCCGCGGGATCGAAGGGGCCGGTGGTGAGGAAGCCGAGGCGCGTCGGCGGGGATCCGGGTGCGGGCATGGCACGAGGGTAGGCGGTGCGCCTGCGCGCCGGGTCAGGCGGCCGGCGACCAGCCGAGCGCCGGGCCGAGGCGCTCGGCGATGTCGGTGAGGATCTGCTCGAGGTCGGCCTCGCCGAACGTGAACGGCAGCGCGAACGCGACCTCGTCGACCGCCTGGAACCCGGCGTCCGCGTGCAGGGTCGCGGCGATCTCCTCGGACGTTCCCACCAGGTCCGCCGCGAAGAGCATCTTCCGGGGCCCCATCGGCACGCCGACGCGATGCGCCCGGGACGCGGCGTACGCCTCGTAGCGGGCGACCTGCTCGGGCGTCGCGCGGTCGGTCGGGATCACGACGAGTCCCTGCGAGACGCGGGCCTCGGCGCCGTGCGGGTGGGCGGCGCGGTAGGCGTCGACCTGCGCGCGCTGGTTCTCGGCGAAGTCGTTCCCGAGCTCGCCCTGGATCACGCTGGAGGTGAGCAGGTGGAAGCCGTTCTCCGCGGCCCACACCGCGGAGCGCGTGCTGCCCGCGCCGTACCAGAGCCGGTCGACGAGCCCCGCGGACTGCGGCTGCACGGTGGACGCGAACTCCTCCTGGCCCTCGCGCCCGGCGCGGTCGTTCACGGCGTCGCCGCGCACGTGGTCGCGGAAGCGCAGGAGCCGGTCGTAGCCGAGCTCCTCCTGCTCGAGGGTGTCGGGGTAGATGGCGTCGCGGTACCGGTCGAACGACATCGGCGCGCCCGCGCTGAAGCCGGGCTGCAGGCGGCCGCCGGTGAGGAGGTCGACGGTCGCGAGGTCCTCGGCGAGGCGGAACGGGTTCTCCGCGCCGATGGGCGTGACGGCCGTGCCCAGCTGGATGCGGCGGGTGCGCTGCGAGGCCGCGGCCAACACGGCGACGGGGGAGGAGATCCCGTGCTGGAGGTGGCGGTGGCGCAGCCACGCGCTGTCGAAGCCGAGCTCCTCGCCCCGCTCGATGACGCGCAGCGTGGTCTCGTGGCCGGCCGCGGGATCCGCCGGGTCGAAGGTGCCGATGGTGAGGAAGCCGAGGCGCTTCAGCGGGGTACCGGATGCGGGCATGGATCGAGGGTAGGCGCTCGTGCCGGGCGCGCGGTCAGGGGATCAGGACGACCGAGCCCGTGGTGCGCCGGGCCTCGAGGTCCTCGTGGGCGCGCGCTGCCTCGGCGAGCGGGTAGGTCGCGCCGACGCGCACGTCGAGGGATCCGTCGAGCACGGCCGCGAACAGCTCGCCCGCGCGCCACCGCCGCTCCTCGGCGTCGAGCAGGAAGTGGGCGAGCGTGGGGCGCGTGACCGAGAGGGATCCGCCGGAGTTGAGGCGCTGCAGGTCGAACGGCGGCACCTGGCCGCTCGCGGCGCCGAAGAGCACGAGCGTCCCGCGGATCCGCAGGGAGGCGAGCGAGCCGTCGAACGTGTCGCGGCCCACGCCGTCGTAGACGACGTCGACGCCGCGGCCGCCCGTCAGCTCGCGGACCCGCACGGGCACGTCGTCGTAGCCGAGCACGTGGGTCGCGCCGGCCGCGCGCGAGAGGGCGGCCTTCTCCTCGTTCGAGACGGTGGTGATCACCTCGACGCCGCGGTCCCGGAGCAGCTGCGTGAGCAGGAGCCCCACGCCGCCGGCGCCCGCGTGGACGAGCGCGCGATCCCCGGGGCCGGCCGGGTACGAGCTCGTCGCGAGGTAGTGCGCGGTGAGGCCCTGCAGCGGGAGCGCGGCGGCCGTCTCCATCGCGACGCCGTCGGGCACGGGCAGCAGGGTCTCCGCCCGGACGAGCGCGTGCTGCGCGTAGGTGCCGGACGCCTCGGCGGTCGCGACGCGGTCGCCGACGTGCACGCCGCTCACGCCGTCGCCGAGCGCCTCGACGACGCCCGCGGCCTCGGAACCCGGCACGTACGGGTGCGCCATCGGGTAGACGCCGCTGCGCCGGTACGTGTCGATGAAGTTGACGCCCGCGGCGTGCACGCGGATCCGCACCTCGCCGGGGCCGGGATCCGGCACCGGCCCGTCCGTCAGGGTCATCACCTCGGGCCCGCCGGGCCCCTCCACCTCGATGCGCGCGCTCATGGATCCAGCCTGCCGGAATGCCGCCGCGACACGCGGGGTTGGGGCTCGCATAGGCTCGAAGTCGAGCAGGTGCGCGCGGCAGCGCCCCGCACCGACCAGGATCACGACGAAGGTGGAACCCATGGCAGGTCGCGTCTACGACGACATCACCCAGCTGGTCGGCGGCACGCCGCTCGTGCGGCTGAACCGCCTCACGGAGGGGCTCGACGCGACCGTGCTGGTGAAGCTCGAGTCGCACAACCCCGCGTCCAGCGTGAAGGACCGCATCGGCGTCGCGATCATCGACGCGGCCGAGGCGTCGGGCCAGCTCCAGCCCGGCGGCACCATCGTCGAGGGCACGAGCGGCAACACGGGCATCGCGCTCGCGATGGTCGGCGCGGCGCGCGGGTACAAGGTCGTCCTCACCATGCCCGAGACCATGAGCATCGAGCGCCGGCTGGTGCTGCGCGCGTACGGCGCCGAGATCGTGCTGACCCCCGGCCCCGAGGGCATGCGCGGCGCGGTCGAGCGGGCCCAGCAGATCGTCGCGGACACGCCGAACGCCATCTGGGCGAAGCAGTTCGCGAACGCGGCCAACCCGCAGAAGCACCGCGAGACCACGGCCGAGGAGGTCTGGGCGGACACCGACGGCGGCGTCGACGTGTTCATCGCGGGCGTCGGCACGGGCGGCACCATCACGGGCGTCGGCCAGGTGCTCAAGGAGCGGAAGCCCGGCGTCAAGATCGTCGCGGTCGAGCCGCTCGACTCGCCCATCCTCAACGGCGGCAAGCCCGGCCCGCACAAGATCCAGGGCATCGGCGCGAACTTCGTGCCCGAGATCCTCGACACCGAGGTCTACGACGAGGTCGTCGACGTCTCGCTCGAGGACTCCATCCGCGTCTCCCGCGCGCTCGCGACCGACGAGGGCATCCTCTGCGGCATCTCGTCGGGGTCCATCGTGTGGGCCGCGCTCGAGATCGCGAAGCGCCCGGAGAGCGCGGGGAAGACCATCGTCGCGATCGTGTGCGACTACGGCGAGCGGTACCTCTCGACCGTGCTGTTCGACGACCTGCGCGACTAGGCGTGGGGATCGTCGCCCGGGTCGTCGAGGACCTCCGCACCGCCCGCGCCCACGATCCGGCCGCGCGCGGGTACCTGGAGATGGTGCTCGGCTACCCGGGGCTGCACGCCGTGTGGCTGCACCGGGTGTCGCACGCGCTGTGGCGTCGGCGGATCCGCCTGGCGGCGCGGCTGCTCGCGCAGGCGGGGCGGGCGCTGACCGGCGTGGAGATCCACCCGGGCGCGCGCATCGGGCGGCGGCTGTTCATCGACCACGGCATGGGCGTCGTCATCGGCGCGACGGCCGAGGTCGGCGACGACGTGCTGATGTACCACGGCGTCACGCTCGGCGGGAAGAGCCTCGTGCACGGCAAGCGGCACCCGACGGTCGGCGACGGCGTCACCATCGGGGCCGGGGCGAAGCTGCTCGGGCCGATCACAGTGGGCGCGGGCAGCGTCATCGGCGCGAACGCGGTGGTCGTGAAGGACGCGCCGGCGGGCTCCGTGCTCACGGGCATCCCCGCGGTGGAGACGGGGAAGCGGGCCGGCCGCGCGCCCGACGCGCACGTGGATCCGGCGTTCTTCGTCGACCCGGGGATCTACATCTGATGGGCGAGCCCGGGGCGCCCGGCGATCCCGGCGCCGCGGAGCCGACGCCGACCGTCGAGCTCAGCACGCACGGCGTCGGCCCCTGGCCCGGCGGACCGGCCGCGTGGCCCGACGAGCCGCACCTGGATCCGGAGCTGCTCGAGCGCGGCGACACCCGCAACGTCATCGACCGGTACCGCTACTGGCGCATGGACGCCATCGTCGCCGACCTCGACGAGCGCCGGCACCCGTTCCACGTGGCCATCGAGAACTGGCAGCACGACATGAACATCGGCTCGATCGTGCGGAGCGCCAACGCGTTCGCGGCCGACACCGTGCACATCGTCGGTCGGCGCCGCTGGAACAAGCGCGGCGCCATGGTCACCGACCGGTACCAGCACGTCGTGCACCACGCGACCATCGCCGACCTCGTGGGGTGGGCGCGCGGCGAGGGGCTGCCGATCATCGCGATCGACAACGTCGACGGATCCGTGCTCCTCGAGACCACGCGCCTCCCCGAGCGCTGCGTGCTCGTCTTCGGCCAGGAGGGCCCGGGCCTCAGCGACGAGGCCGTGGCCGCGGCCGACATGACCGTCGCGATCTCGCAGTTCGGATCCACCCGCTCCATCAACGCGTCGGCGGCCGCCGCGGTCGTGATGCACGCGTGGGTCACGCAGCACGTGGCGTTCGACTGACCCGCCCGGCGGTGCCTGGCAGGATGGCCCGGTGATGGACGACCGCGACCGCCGCCGACCCGACGTGACGACCGTGGAGGTGGTGGGCGGGCAGCCGCCGCTCACGGTCGGGCTGCACGCGCACGACCCGGCGTGGGCGGAGACGTACATCGCGCACAGGCGGCGGATCCTCGAGGCCGTGGGCGACGCGGCGCTCGCCGTCGAGCACATCGGCTCGACGTCCGTCCCGGGTCTCGCCGCGAAGCCCATCGTCGACGTGGTGCTCGTGGTCGCCGACATCACGGCCGAGGAGGACCACGTCGAGCGGCTCGTCGCCGCGGGCTACGACCTGCGGGTCCAGGAGCCCGGGCACCGCCTCGTGCGCACGCCCGCGCGGGACGTCCACGTGCACGTGTACGAGGAGGGCGACCCCGCCGTGGAGGCGTACCTGCTGCTCCGCGACCGTCTCCGCTCCGACGCGGCCGACCGCGACCTCTACGAGCGCACGAAGCGGGAGCTCATGACCCGGCGGTGGGAGACCATGGACGCCTACGCGGACGCCAAGACCGCGGTGATCCAGGGGATCCTCGCCCGCGCCCGGGCGGCGCGGGCGGGCTGACCGCCGCGGGTCAGAGCGCGGAGGCCCGCCAGGCGTCGACCGCGGCGAGCAGCTCCGCGCGGCGGTCGTCGGGGAGGAACGACGCCTCGAAGGAGTTGCGGGCGAGGAGCGCCAGCGCGTCGTCGTCGAAGGCGTGCGCCTGCCGCAGCTGCCGGAGGTTCTCGCCGAGGTAGCCGCCGAAGTAGGCGGGGTCGTCGCTGTTGACGGTCGCGAGCACGCCGCGCGCGAGCAGCTCCGGCAGGGCGTGCTCGTCGAGCGACCCGTTCACGCCGAGGCGCACGTTCGAGAGCGGGCAGACGGTGAGCGGGATCCGGTCGGCGACGAGCCGGTCGACGAGCGCGGGATCCTCGAGGCAGCGCACCCCGTGGTCCACCCGCTCCACGCGCAGCAGGTCGAGCGCCTCGTGGATGTAGGCCGGCGGCCCCTCCTCGCCCGCGTGCGCGACGGCGTGCAGGCCGAGCTCGCGGGCGCGCGCGAAGACGTCGACGAACAGGGACGGCGGGTAGCCGACCTCGGCGGAGTCGAGCCCCACCGCGAGCAGCTCGTGGGCGCGGTCGGCGACGGACTCGAGGGTCGCCATCGCCTCCTCCACCGGTCGGTCGCGCAGGAAGCTGAGGATCAGGCCACCCGAGATGCCGTGGCGCACGCGCGCGTCGCGGAGGGCGTCGAGGAGGCCGTCGACCACGTCGTCGACCGGCACGCCGCGCGTCGTGTGCGCCTGCGGGTCGAACGACATCTCGACGTGCCGGATCCCGTCGGCCGCGGCCCGCTCCAGGTACGCGGCGGCGAGGTCGTGGAAGTCGCGGCGGGTGCGGAGGACCGCGGTGCACGCGTAGTAGAGGTCGAGGAACGACTGCAGGTCGGTGAACGCGTAACGCGAGCGGAGGTCCTCGATGCCGTCGTACGGCAGCTCGACGCCGTTGCGCTCGGCCAGCTCGAACACCAGCTCCGGTTCGAGCGTCCCCTCGACGTGCAGGTGCAGCTCGGCGGTGGGCGGGAGCGTGGAGATCATCCGTCCACGGTAACGGGCGGGCGCCGAGCGTCCTCTCCTGGCCGCCTGGCGACGCCCGCGACGGAGCGTCGGCGTGCTCGGCCTCCCGCGCTCCTATGCTCGGCCTCACGGGTCCGCGCACCGCGGCCCTCCACGTCCCGGGAGCCACCACCATGCCCGCCCTCTCCCACGCCCGCGCGGCCCTGCGATCGGCGGTGCTCGGCTACGTCCCGTACCGCCTCATGCGTCGGCAAATGGAGGAGGCGCCGTTCCCCTCGGACGCCGGCGAGGGCGGCCTGCCGGGTCCGCGACCCGTGCAGGTCGGCGTCATCGGCGAGGCGACGGCCATCGGCTACCAGACCACGTCGGCGGATGTCACGGTCGCCGCGCAGCTGTCGCATCGCATCGCCCGGCGCACGGGTCGGGGAGTGCGGTGGCAGGCGCTGGCGACGCCGGACTACACGATCCGCACGGCGCAGAGGCTGATCCGCGAGAACCCGCAGCTCATCGTGGTCGATGTCGTCGTGGTGCTGATCGGCATCGGGGACGCGATCCGCTTCACGCCCCCGCGCATCTGGCGGCTCGGGATGCACGCGGCGCTCTCGGACCTCCGCGCCCACCTCGATCCGGGGGCCGTGATCCTCATCGCCGAGATCCCGCCCCTGGAGCTGTCGCACGAGACGCCGGCGTTCCTGCGGCCCCGGATCGGGAGGCACGTGCAGACGCTCAACGCCGTGACCCGCATCGCCGCCCGCCGGTACGCGAACACGACGTGCATCCCGTTCCCGTCGGAGCAGGTCCACGACTTCGAGACCCCGGACGGCCAGGGCACCTTCTACGGCCGCGTCTACAGCTCCTGGGCGTCGATGATGGTGGAGCACGTCGCGGTGCGCGACGCCTGACCTCGACCACCGGCTCCCTCGGCCGGCTGGCGGAGCGGCCCCACGGGACGCGTCCGGGACGGACGCCTAGTGCGTCGGCTCGCCCGTCGGGCCGGAGGGTGCGTCATCGCCCACGCCGCTCGCGGGCTCGCCCTCCCAGGACTCGAGGGTCCAGTCGCGGCCGGATCCCTCGAGCACGACGACGCCCGTGTTCTCCAGGGGGTGGTCGGCGACGAACGCGGCGTCGAGGCCGCGGGCCCGCATCCCCGACCAGCAGCGGATGGCGGCGCCGTGGCTGACGAGCGCGACCGTGCCGTGGCCCGCGTCCTCCGCCTCCGCGACGACCGCGTCGAACCGCGCGGCGAACTCGCGGCCGGTCTCCCCGCCCGCCAGGCGCAGCTCGTCCTCCCCTGCGACCCAGCGGATCATCGTGTCCAGGTACTCGACGACGGCCGCGCGATCCCCGCGCATCTCCAGCCCGCCTGCGCCGATCTCGCGGATCCCGGCGCGCTCGACGGGCGCGAGGCCGAGCGCGTGCGCGAGCGGCGCGGCCGTCTCGTGGGTGCGCACCATGGTGGAGACGTACAGCGCGCCGATCCCCTCGTCCCGCAGGGTCTCCGGCAGCGCCGCCGCCTGCGTGCGCCCGAGGTCGGTGAGGCCAGGGCCGGGGATGCGGGTGTCGAGGACGCCCGCCACGTTGGAGCTGGTCTGGCCGTGGCGGATGAGGATCAGGCGCATGCCCCGACGGTATCGCGAGGGAGCGGCGGGCGGCCGGCGTGGCCGGTCGCGCGAGCCGTCGTCGTCACGACCCGTCGGGCACCAGCCATGCGGCGGTGTCGGGCGGCAGCGTCCCGTCGATGTCGCCGGTCGAGCTGATGACGACGCGGAGACCGGACGGCAGCGGCACCGGATCCGTCCCGAAGGCGATCCAGCACTGCAGGTCGCCCCGGCGGAAGGCCAGCGCGTCGGGCGGCGCGTCCAGCCACTCGAGCGGCGCGGACGGGTCGACGAGCTCGTGTCGGGCCGCCAGCAGGCGCCGGTAGTGCTGCAAGGTCGACGCGGGGTCCGCCTCCTGGCGCTCCACGGTCAGCTCCGCCCAGGCGTCCGGCTGCGGCAGCCACGGCTCGGCGCCGCCGTGCGCGTCCGCGCCGCCGGTCGAGAACCCGTAGGGCGCCGCGGTCCCCGACCACGGAAGCGGCACGCGGGAGCCGTCGCGCCCCGGGTCGGTGCCGCCGGAGCGGTGGTGGATGGGATCCACCCGGCGCGCGTCCGGGATGCCCTCCACCTCGGGCAGACCCAGCTCCTCGCCGAAGTACACGTAGGCGGCGCCGGGGAGCGCCATCGTCATCGTGACGGCGGCGCGGGCGCGACGGCGCCCGAGGTCGTGGTCCACCGGATCCACCCCGAAGCGGGCCCGCTGCTCCTCGTTCGACGCGCGCACTGCGGGCTGCTCCCGGCCGTAGCGCGTCACCTGGCGGACGACGTCGTGGTTGGTCAGGGCCCACGCGCTCGGCGCGCCCGACTCCCGCGCCTTCGCCAGGCCGTCGTCGATGACGCGCCGCCAGGGCGCGGCCCGGAAGGCCGTGTGCAGCGGCTCGAACTCGAACGCCGTGTGCAGCTCGTCGGGCCGCAGGTACAGGGGCAGGCGCCAGGGCCGGGCGACCCACGCCTCCGCGACGAAGACGCGCGGCGGGTCGTACGAGTCGGCCACGCGGCGCCACTCGCGGTAGACGTCATGCACCTCGTCCTGGTCCCATCCCGGATGCGCCTCCGTGCGCCGGTCGGCGCCGAGGCCGTCCGGGAGGCCGGGCGCCTTGGCGAGGCCGTGCGCGACGTCGACCCGGAACCCGTCGACGCCGCGGTCGAACCAGAAGCGGAGCACGTCGACGAACTCGGCCCGCACCTCGCGGCTCGTCCAGTCGAGGTCGGGCTGCTCGGGGGCGAACATGTGCAGGTACCAGGGGCCGGGGCGCCCGTCGGCGTCGGTCGTACGCGTCCACGCGGGCCCGCGGAAGCAGCTCTCCCAGTCGTTCGGCGGCAGCTCGCCGTCGGATCCGCGGCCCTCGCGGAACAGGTACCGCGCGCGGTCGCCGGCGTCCCCGGCCAGCGCCCCCTGGAACCAGGGGTGCGCGTCGGAGGTGTGGTTCGGGACGATGTCGAGCAGCACCCGGAGCCCCAGCGCGTGCGCCTCCACGATGAGCGCCTCGGCGTCGGCGAGGGTGCCCAACGCCGGATCCACGTCGCGGTAGTCGGCGACGTCGTACCCCGCGTCGACCATCGGCGACGGGTACCAGGGGTTCACCCAGATCGCGTCGACGCCGAGCTCGGCCAGGTACGGAAGGCGGGCCCGGAGGCCCGCGAGGTCGCCCACGCCGTCACCGTCGCCGTCGGCGAAGCTGCGGAGGAGCACCTGGTAGATGACGGCGCCGCGCCACCACCCGGCGGCGCCGGTCATCCCTTGACGGCGCCGCCGCCGAGCCCGGCCACGAGGTACTTCCGGGCGAAGACCGCGATGAGGACCACCGGGATCACGAGCGCGATGCTGGCCGCCGCGAGCGTCTGGTACGTCGAGATGTCGTCGGCGCCCTTCTGTGCGGCGATGAACACCGGGATCGTGACGGCCTGGTTCTGCGTCAGCGTGAGCGCCACGAGGTACTCCTGGAACGCGACCAGCAGCGTGAAGACGCCCGCGGTCACGAGCCCGGGGCCCATGAGCGGCACGATCACGCGGCGGAACGCGCCGAAGCGGCTGCAGCCGTCGATCATCGCGGCCTCGTCGAGCTCGGTCGGGATGTCGCGGAAGAACCCGACGAGCAGCAGTAGCGTGAAGGGCATGTTGACCGCGACGAGCGCGGCCGTGAGCGCGATGTTCGTGTCGTAGATCCCGAGCGCCTGGCTCATCTCGTAGAACGGCAGCACCACGGCGAACCGCGGGATCGTGCGCAGGATGACGGCGAGCACGAGGAGGATCGGGCCGATCACGCCGGCGTACCGCGCGAACGCGTACGCCGCGGGCGCGCCGACCGCGAGCGCCACCACGACGGTGAGCAGCGCCACGATGAAGGTGTTCACGAGCACCGCCGCGAAGCGGGTCCCGCGCCAGAGGTCGACGAACGCGTCGAGGCGCGGCTCGAACACCCAGGTGGGCGGGTTGGTGAAGGCGTCCTGGAACGGCTTGACGGCCGTCAGCAGCGCCCAGAGGAACGGGCTCAGGGAGATGAGCACGATCACGACGAGCGCGGCCCCGGCCCAGAGGGAGCCGATCGCCTCACGGCGGCGGCGCTCCCGGGCGGTCAGGGTGCGCACGTCGCCGGGGAGGGGGGTGCGGCCGGCGGGCACGAGCGGGGTGGGAGCGGTCATGCGGCCCGCGCCCCCTTCCAGGTCTGTCGGAGGAACGGGATCAGCAGCACGAGCGTGATGACGATGGTGACCACGTTGACCGCGCTCGCCACCCCCAGCCGGTACGACTCCCCGAGGGCCACCTGGTAGACGAACACCATGAGCGACTCGGTGCCCACGCTGCCGGCGGCCGGGGTGATGATCCGGATCGAGTCGAAGACCTTGAGGCTGTCCATCAGGCTGATCAGCGTCACGAAGGAGAACAGCGGCGCGAGCAGCGGGACGATCATGTACCGCTGGCGTTGCCACCAGCCGGCGCCGTCGAGCTGCGCGGCCTCGAGCGGCTCCTCGGGGAGCGTCTGCAGGCCGGCGAGCAGGACGAGGATCACGAACGGCGTCTCGTGCCAGAGCGCGTGCAGGCCGATGAGCACGCGGGCGGGCCCGGTCTCCGTCAGCCAGTCCACGTGGATCCCGAACACGGCGAGCCCCTGGTTCACGACGCCGCCGAAGATGTCGTTGAAGAGCCAGGAGAAGTTGAGCGCGCCGATCACGGTGGGCACCACGTAGCTCGCCATGAGGAGCCCGAGGATCACCATGCGCCCGCGCTCGATGCGGTTCAGCAGCAGCGCGATGCCATAGCCGACGATGAGCTTCGCGATCGTCATGACGATCGCGTAGGTGATCGTGAAGGCGGCGTCGCGGCCGAAGCGCCGGTCGGTGAAGATCTCGACGTAGTTGGCGATGCCGTTGAACACACCCGGCTGGCCGACCGGCACGTTCTGGAAGCTCCAGACGAGCGTGGTGATCAGCGGCACGATCAGCAGCCCCGCCATCAGGATGATGGCGGGGGCCGTGAACGCGGCGAAGGTCTTGAGCCTCATGCCCGGGGGCGGAGGCCGGACAGGGCGGCGGGGGTCCGGCGCATCAGGGCGCGAAGCCCGCCGTGGCGATGGCCTGCACGGCCGCGGCCTGGAGCTGGGCGGCGCCGTCGGCCGAGGAGAGCGTGCCGTCGACGACCTGCGCGAGGATCGGCGCCATCGCGGCGAACACGTCGGACATGTAGGGCACGAGCGGCAGGCCGTTCGGCTTCTCGCTCTCGAGCACGTCGCGCGCGGCCTCCTCGAACGGGAGGTCGGCGGCCTGCGCCTGGGCGGTGCGGGCGGGGATCGTGGCCTTGGCGGCCTCGGTCGCGGCGTCGGCGCCGGTCGCGACGCCGAGCAGGTCGAAGAGGAGGTCCTTGTCGACCTTCGAGTTCGCGGCGATGGAGAGCCCGTCGACCGAGAGGCTGGTCGCGGGGGTGCCGCCCGCCTCGACCGACGGCGGCACGGCGAACGCGAACTTGTCGAAGTTCTCCGTCTGCCCCTCGTCGAGGAGCGCCGAGACGCGGCCGGCGAACAGCATCGACATGGCCGCCTGGCCGGTCTGCAGCTGGGTGATCACCTCGGGCGACGACCACGAGGTCGACTGCGAGCTCATCTGCTGGTACGTCGCGCGGAGGGTGTCGAGCGCCTGGATCGACTCGGGGGTGTCGAGCGTCGGGGTCGCGGATCCGTCCTCGAACCACGTGCCGCCGAGCGAGCCGAGGTACTGGTTGTAGGCGCTCGAGTTGTCGCCCGCGGCGTTGAAGGGGAGCGCCAGCGGGTTCTCCATGCCGGTCTCGGTGCGGATCCTGTCGGCCGCCGCGTACATCTCCTCGAACGTGGTCGGCACCGCGATGCCGAGTTCGGAGAGGATGTCCTCGCGGTAGATGAAGATGATCGTGCCCCAGAAGGTGGGGATGCCGACCTGCTTGCCGTCGTACTGCAGCGACTCCAGCAGGGTCGGGTCGATGTCGTCGATGCCGAGCTCGTCGCCCGCGTCCGCGATGCGGTCGTCGAGCGGCTCGATCCAGCCGCGCTCCGCGTAGAGCGGGTAGACGGTGCCGTAGACCTCGACGAGGTCGTAGCTCGGGTTGGTGCCCGACATGGACTGCACGGCGCGCTGGTTCTGGCCGCCGAAGTCGGTGGTGGGGGCGTTGACCGTGAGGTTCCCGCCCGTGCAGCCGGTCGCGATCGCGTCGGTGAAGGGGTTCGTCGACGGGCTGTTGTACGAGAGCACGTTGACGGTGGTCTTCGCGTCGGGCTGCGGGATGTCGCAGGCGACGCCCGCCCCGCCGACGTCGGCGCCGGCGCCGCAGCCGGTCAGGGCGACGGTCGCGGCGGCCACCGCGGCGCCGAGCGCCAGTCGGATCGGACGGCGT
Organism: Clavibacter phaseoli; assembly: GCF_021922925.1. Lineage (NCBI taxonomy): Bacteria > Bacillati > Actinomycetota > Actinomycetes > Micrococcales > Microbacteriaceae > Clavibacter > Clavibacter phaseoli. The sequence continues at coordinate 2,192,402 of NZ_CP040786.1, read as the reverse complement.
CGTCGGCGGGTGGTCGAGGTGGCTGTGTCGCGCATCGGAGTCCTTCGGGGTGCGGGTCGCGCGAGGCGACGGGACGAGGAGGATGCACGCGGGCGTGCGGTCCGGGTGAGGGATCGGCGTCGGCGGGCCCTCGTGCCGGGGTCGCCTATCGCGTCCCCTGCCCGCGTCGCGGTCTCTTAGTACACAAACTACGGGCGTGCCCACGGCCTGTGTCCGTTCCGGTGCCACGTCCAGCAATGCGAAAGACCGTGCGCACGCAGGGTGGCCGGACGCGTCCCGCTCGCGGGGTCACGGAGCGTCGTCGCTACGGCGATGCGGGGCCGTCGGCCAGCTCCGGGAGGAGCTCGATCACCGCGGGGTGCAGCTTGGGGCGCCTCGGCGCGGGGAGCAGCGCGACGACGGGCTCGTAGGTCATGAGGAAGGCCTGGAAGTTCACGACGCCGAACGACGCGAGGTCGTGGTCGTCGAGCGGCTCTCCCCGATGCAGCCGGACCAGGGCGTCGCGGGCGCCCAGCGATCCCACGAGGAGACCCAGGTTGAGGGCCCCGTCCTCGTCGCCCGCGACCCACGGGCGGAGCGGGTTGTCCCTCGGCCCCGGGTTGATGATGACCCGTCCCGTGCCTCCGCCGTGGGTCACGAGGACGAACCCGGACCCGCGTCCGCCTCCTGGGCGGCCGCCACGGCCCGGAGCCTCTTCAGCTCCGCCCACGGCCAGAAGGCGATCCAGGCGACGGACGCGATCGCGGCGCCCATGATCATCGAGGGGATGTCCATGGGATCGACGCTACCGACGCCCCGCACGCGGCCGCATCCGTCGCGCGGCGGACGGAGCCGCGGCGGACCCACGGCCGGCCGCGCCCGCCCCTACGCTGGCAGCACGCCCGGGTCCGCTCCGCGCGGTGCACCGGAAGGCCCTGCCGTGTCGCGACGCCCCACCCTCTCGCCCGCGGCCTCGTTCTGGGTCGCGGCCGGCGTCCTCGTCCTGTCGCTCGGGGCGAGCGGTGCTCCCGCGATGCTGTATCCCGCCTTCTCGGCCCTCTGGGGCACGGGGCCCGTGGTCACCACCGCGCTGTTCGCCGTCTACCCGGTGGCGCTGGTGGTGGTGATGGTCGCGGGCGGCGGGCTGTCCGACCGCTTCGGCCGGCGTCGGCTGATGCTCGCCGGCGTCGCGGTCGTGGCCGTCGGCACCGTCCTGTTCGCGGTGGCCGACGCGCCCGCGTGGGCGTTCGCCGGCCGGACCGTGCAGGGCGCGGGCGTGGGGCTCGCGATGAGCGCCGCGAGCGCCGCCCTCGTGGAGTACGACCGGTCCGGGAACCCCACGCGCGCGAGCGCCGTGAACGCGGCGGCGACCTCGCTCGGGGCGACCGCCGCGATCCTCGTGGGCGGCTGGCTGGTGCAGCACACGGCGGATCCGACCCACCTGGCGTTCTGGATCCTCCTCGCCGCCGTGCTCGCGCTCCTCGTCGCGCTGCTGTTCCTGCCGGAGACGGCGCGCACCGCGGACGCGCGGCCGGCCGCGGTCGGTCACCGCCAGCTGCTCGCCGTGCCGCGGGACGGACGGCGCCCGTTCGCGGTCGGCACGGCCGCGGTGACGGTCGCGTTCGTCACCGGCGCGGTCTTCCTCGCCCTCGGCGCGCAGATCATCCGCGACGTCGTGGGCACCGCCGACGCGTTCCACGCCGCGGCGACGCTCGCGACCTGGCCGCTCGTCGTGGTGCCGACCACGCTCCTCGCCCGCCGGATCCCGACGAGCGCGGCCGTGCGGATCGGCGGCGTGGTCGCGGCTGTCGGCCTCGCGCTGCTGCTCGTGGCCGGCGTCGCGGACTCGCTCGTCGTGTTCCTCGGATCCGCGCTCCTCTCGGGCGTCGGCTACGGCTTCCTCATGTACGGCGGCCTCGGCCTCGTCACCGCCGCGGCGGACGACGGCCGTCGCGCCAGCACCTTCTCGTCCATGTACCTGGTCGCGTACCTCGCGCAGGGCACGACGGCCGTCCTCGTCGGCGCCCTCGCGACGGCCACGAGCCTCGACGCCGCGGTCGTCGTGGCGGTGCCGGTGATCGTGGTCCTCTGCCTCGTTACGAGCGTGGTCGCGCGCGGATCCGCCTCGCGTCCCTAGGGGATGATGCGCGAGGCGCGGAGGTCGTCGAAGATCCGCAGGAACATCGCCTCGGTCTCGACGTACTCGTGGAACCCTGCTCGCCGTGACTTCGAGGTGTCGGCGATGACGTCGTGGTCCCAGCCGAAGACGAAGTCGCCGAACGCCCAGGAGGACACGTCCGAGTACGGCGTGGGGAGCAGCCCGTGCCGGCGGACCATGTCGTCCCAGAGGCCGGCCTTGTCGGCCATCACCTCCGTGAGGCGCATCGGCAGGGGCGGGGCGACCTCCATGTCGAAGGCGGCGGCGATCCGCGGCCACATGGACGACCAGCGGAACATGTCGCCGTTCGTGACGTTGAACGCCTGGTTCGCGGCGCTCGGGGTCGTCGCGGCGAACACGGCCGCCTTCGCGAGGAGGCCCGCGTCGGTCATCTCGATGAGGCTCGTGTACGCGCCGGGGGAGCCGGGGAACCGCAGCGGGATGCCGAGTTCGCGGCTGATCGACGCGTAGACGGCGATGACGATGGCGAGGTTCATGGGGTTGCCGAGGCCCACGCCCGCCACGACGGACGGCCGGAGCGCGGACCAGGTCCAGGAGGCGCCCGCCTGCCGGTCCTCGAGGAACCGCTGCTGGTCCACGTTGAACTCCGGCGGCATGTGCGGCGGGTCGTCCTCCCGGGCGGGCGTCGCGAAGGGACCGAGGTGCGCGCCGTAGACCTTGTACCCCTGCATCAGGTCGACGTGCGCGAGGCGCGGGGCCGCGGGCTCGATGGCGTCGATGACGTGGGTGAGCATCCGGAGGTTCGGCTCGACGAGCTCGGCCCACGTGGGCCGGTCCTGGTACGCGGCGTAGAACACGTGCGTCACGTCGCCGAGGTCGGCGAACGCCCGCCGCGTCCGATCGGCGTCGAGGAGGTCGACGGCGATGTGTCGCACGCGGCCGGCATCCGTGCCGCCTCGGCGGGAGACCCCCACCACGTCCCATCCGCCGACCTCCGCGAGGTGGTCGACGAGGTTCCCGCCGATCACGCCGCGCGCTCCGATGACCAATGCCGTCCTGTCGTCCATGGGCTTCCCATCGTCTCATCGTGATATGACGATGCATGTCTAGCGCATCATCGGCATATCGCGATACTGGGATACGATGACGGCGTGAGCGCATCGACGGACCTCGACCTGGCCGCGGCCTTCAAGGCCCTCGGCCACCCGACGCGGCTGGCGATCCTCGGCTGGCTGAAGGATCCGGAGTCGTTCCCACCCCAGGACAGGCCGGCGGGGGAGGTCGGCGTGTGCCTGAAGCACATCCAGGCCCGTGCGGAGGTCTCGCAGTCGACCGCGTCGCAGTTCATGGCGGTGCTGCAGCGGGCGGGGCTCGTGACGTGCACGCGCATCGGGCAGTTCTCCCACTACCAGCGCGACGAGGCGAGCATCGCGGAGCTCAGCCGGGCGCTGGCGATCGACGTCTGACCACCCTGCGTCCTACCTCTCGCGCCGCGCGATCGCGGGTCAGGGCACGTACGGCCTCGGGTACGGGAGGAAGAGCTGCCCGTCCGTCAGGATGAGCGCGCCGACCAGGCCGACGCCGGACACGGCGGCGACGGTCCAGATGGCCAGCGTGGTGTGCCGACGGGATCCGCCCGGCGTGCCGTGCGCGATGCCCCGCAGCAGGCCCCATCCGACGAGGTGCGCCAGGGCGATCAGGCCGAGGGCGATCGTGAGGAGCGCCGGTCCGGTGGGGGCGAAGCCGTGACGGGCGGCCTCGGAGTCCTCCTCGTTGGCGAGCGTGATCGACGTCCACGCGATCGTCATGATCGGCAGCCCGAGCGCGGCGGACGCCCAGTAGCCGGCCCACACCCAGGGCGACCGCCCGCGGGGGCGTCGGGCGGCTGGGACGTCGGTCATGGCCCGAGGCTACCGAGGGCCGACGCGTCGGGGCCCGCGGTCAGTCGCGGGGCAGGCCGTGGCACGGCCGATACGGTGCGGGGATGACCGCCGCCGCGAGCCGACCCCGCCTCCTCTACGTCAGCGACCTGGGCTACCCGGCGAAGGGGCGCCGGTACTGCGACGAGGACATCGACCTGTCGACGCGCCTCGGCGGGGACTTCGACGTCGCCATCTGCCACCCCTCGGCCGCCCGTCGGCTCATGGACCGCTTCGACGTCGTCGTGGTCCGCAACAGCGGGCCGGTGATCCACGACATGGCCGGGTACGAGGCGTTCCGAGCGGCGGCGCTCGCGAGCGGCGTCCCGGTCTTCACCGACCTCCGCGGCAAGGCCGACCAGGTGGGCAAGCAGTACCTGCTCGACCTCTTCGCCGCCGGCTACCCGGTGATCCCGACGGTCGACGACCTCGACCACCTCGATCGGCTGCCCGCCGTCGACGAGCTCGTGGTCAAGCCCCGCTTCGGCGCCGACTCCCTGGGCATCGAGCTCGTCACGCGCGACGACCTCGCGACGCTCGACCTCGGGGGCCGGCTCCTGCAGCCCCGCATCGACTTCGCGCACGAGATCTCGTTCTGCTTCGTCGACCGGACGCCGCAGTACGCGCTGTACGCCCCGGATCCGTCCGCGCGGTGGCAGCTCGAGCCCTACGCGGCCACCGCCGCCGACTGGGCCTTCGCGCAGCGCTTCGTCGACTGGAACGACGTCGAGCACGGCATCCAGCGCGTGGACGCGTGCCGCACGCGGGAGGGCGAGCTGCTGCTGGTCGAGCTGGAGGACCTCAACCCCTACCTGTCGCTCGACCTCGTCGACGAGGCCACCCGGGAGGCGTTCGTCGCCAGCATGACGCGGTCGCTGCACGCGTTCGTGCGCGGGACTGACGGCGCCTGACGCCGGCACGAGCGGTTCCGCGGACGCGGAAGGGCCCCGCGGATCCGATGATCCGCGGGGCCCTCCGACGTGGGGTCGCCGCTTACGCGAAGGTCTTCGCGTCGATCACGAAGCGGTAGCGCACGTCCGACTTGAGGACGCGCTCGTAGGCCTCGTTGATCTGCTCGGCCGAGATGAGCTCGGTCTCGGGCACGATGCCGTGCTCGGCGCAGAAGTCGAGCATCTCCTGCGTCTCGGCGATGCCGCCGATCATGGATCCGGCCCAGCTGCGGCGCGCGGGGATGAGCGCGAACGCGGGGATCTCGAGCGGCTCCGACGGTGCGCCGACGTTGACGAGCGTGCCGTCGATCGCGAGCAGGCCGATGTACTTGCTCATGTCGAGCTTCGCGGAGACCGTGTTGATGATCAGGTCGAACGAGCTGGCGAGCTCCTCGAAGGTGGCGTCGTCGCTGGTCGCGAAGTAGCGGTCGGCGCCGAGACGCAGGCCGTCCTCCTTCTTGGAGAGCGTCTGCGAGAGCACGGTGACCTCGGCGCCCATGGCGTGCGCGATCTTCACGGCCATGTGGCCGAGGCCGCCCATGCCGACGACGGCGACCTTCGTGCCGGGGCCCGCGTTCCAGTGGCGGAGCGGCGAGTAGGTGGTGATGCCGGCGCAGAGCAGCGGCGCGACCTTCTCGATGTCGAGGGACTCGGGGACGCGGAGCACGAAGTCCTCGTCGACGACGACGGCCTCGGAGTAGCCGCCCTGCGTGATGGTGCCGTCGGCCGGGTCGGTGCCGCCGTAGGTCTGGATGTTGCCCTTCAGGCAGTACTGCTCCTGGCCGGCCTTGCACTGCTCGCACTCCTTGCAGGAGTTGACCATGCAGCCGACGCCGACGAGGTCGCCGACCTTGTGCTTGGACACGTCGGAGCCGACCTCGGTGACGCGGCCGACGATCTCGTGGCCGACGACCTGCGGGTACTGGATGGGGCCCCACTCGCCGCGGACGGTGTGGATGTCGGAGTGGCAGACGCCCGAGTAGGCGATGTCGATGGAGACGTCCTTCGGGCCGACGTCGCGGCGCTCGATGGTGGTCTTGGTGATGGGGTCGGTGGCGGACGTGGCCGCGTAGGCGTTGACGGTGCGCATGGTTCTCCTAGAGACGTCCGGTGGGGGAGGGGAGGGATCGGGTCGATCCGGCCGCGCCCTCTTCGGATGCGGTACCCCTCGACGCTACGCCTGCCGGGGCGTTCCGCCGAAACCGCGCCGGAGTTCCCTCGGCCGCCGGATAGCGTGGCGGGATGACCGCACCCGACCTCACCGCTCCGGTCCCCACGCGATCCGGGGAGGTGCAGGGCCTCGTCGACGGCGACGTGATCCGATTCCTGGGGATCCCCTACGCGACGGCCGGCCGGGGCGCGTCGCCCGTGCCCGCGACGCCCGCCCGCGGAACCGACGGCGAGCCCGTCGTGCTGCGGGCCGTGCACCCGGCGCCCGCGTGCCCGCAGCCGTCGTCGCGGATCCTCGACACGCTCATGCAGGGCGCCCTCGACGGCGTCGCCCGATCGGAGGACTGCCAGCGGCTCTCGATCACGCTGCCGGCCGACGTCTCGCCCGGCGAGGTGCTGCCCGTGATCGTGTGGTTCCACGGCGGCGGGTACACGACGGGCGCGGGCGACCTCGCGATCCACGACCCGCGGGCGCTCGTGGTGGAGCAGCGCGTGATCGTCGTGGCCGTGACCGCGCGGCTCGGGCTGCTCGGGTTCGGCGGCGGGGCTCCCGGCGGCCCGCCCGCGAACCTCGGCCTGCTCGACCAGCTGGAGGCGCTGCGCTGGGTCCGCGACTCGATCGCGGCGTTCGGCGGCGACCCGGGATCCGTCACGGCGATGGGGCAGTCGGCTGGCGGCGACGCGATCCTGCACCTCATGATCAGCGACGGCGCCCGCGGCCTCGTCCGGCGCGCGATCGTGCAGAGCCCGCCGGTGGGGATCACGGGCGGGCGCGAGCGCATGTTCCGCGCGATGGCGCGCGTGACGCGGTCGCTCCCGGCGGACGCGTCGCTCGACGCCGTGCTGCGGCGGCAGGCGCGGGCGGAGCGCGCGTCGTGGGCGTCCGGGATCCGCGCGGGCCTGCCCTGGGGTCCGCGCTACGGCCACGCGCCGCTGCCCGCCGAGGCCGACCGCGACGCCGCCTGGCGGGCGGTCGCGCCGGAGGTCGACCTCCTCATCGGCACGACGCGCGACGAGACCGCGATGTACCTGCCCGCGCTGCCGGTGATCGCGCCGCTCCTCGGCGTGCCCGTGCTCGGCCGGGCGCTGCGGGCGATCCTGATGCGCGCGGTCGTGCGCCCGACCACCCGCCGCGTCTACGCGCGGCCCGTCCGGGCATTCGCCGCGCGGCACCGCGCCGCGGGCGGCCGAGCCGTGCGCTACGTCCTCCGGGCGGCGCCGGCTTCCAGCCCCATCGGCGCGGGACACACCGCCGACGTCCCGCTCATCCTCGGCGCGCGCGAGGCGTGGACCCGGATGCGCCTGGTCCCGCCGGAGTCATGGCCCGAGGTCGCCGCGCGCGGGCGGGCGGTGCGGCAGGTATGGGCCGACTTCGCGCGCACGGGCGAGGTCGCGCTGGATGCGGACGCACGGGCCTGCGGGATGCGGTTCGACCGGGGCTGACGTCCGGACGCGGCGACGGGGCGCCGGTCTCCCGGCGCCCCGTCGTGTTCCGCGCGTGCGGCTCGCTGGCGGCGGTCAGGCCCTCCGACGGCGGCCGATCAGCGTGAGCGCGACGCCGAGGCCGGCCAGCGTCAGGCCGCCGGCCACCCAGGGCAGCGCCTCGAAGCCGGTCATCGCCAGCCCGCCGCGACCGGATGCCGCGGGCGCGGGCGCCGGCGTCGTGCCCGACGAGGAGCCGGGCGTGGGCACGGGCCCCGGAGCGGGTGCCGCCGTCGGCGCGGGGGTCGGCTCGACCGGCCCGGGCGTGGGCGCGGGGGTCGGCTCGGTCGGCGACTCGTCGTACGACAGCCCCGCGCGGTAGGCGAACAGCGGCGAGGCCGAGTCGTTCGGCACGTCGTACAGCTGCGCGCCGACCGCGTCCATGGTGGACGGCAGCTCGAAGGGCAGGCGCCCCTCGGGCTCGGCGGCCCCCGTGATCACGTTCAGCAGCGCCTCGTCCGACACCCCGTACGACGCGAGCACCGCGTCGCTGTGCTCGACGACGTTCCCGAGGATCAGCGGACGCGTGAGCTGCGGCACCGCGATGGTGCGGGCTCCCGCGTCGTGGGCCCGCACGAGCGCCTGGTAGTCGGCCTCGGATCCCGTGAAGCCGAGATCCGTGAGGTCGTCGCCGCCGCGCGGGTCGGCGAGGCGCACGATCGCGACGTCGGCGTCCGCCGGGTCGTCGACGACCGTGAAGCCCGCGGACCGGGCGGCCGACGCCTGCACCCCGCTCAGCCAGGCGGTCATGCCCGGCTCGACGCGCACGGGCAGCGCGGGGGCTCCCGGGTCACCGGCGTCGCGGGCCCAGGCGTCGGTCGCCGGGGTCGTGTCGCTGAGCAGCGTCAGGCTGCGCTGCTGCGCGTCGAGCCCGGCGGCGCGCGATGCCGCGCTGCCCACGATGGCGTCGGCGGCGGCGGGATCCACGTACGGGTCCTCGAACAGCCCCAGCTCGAACTTCTGCTGCAGCACCCGCTGCCCGGCCTCGATCACACGCGCGTCGGTGAGGAGGCCCTGCTCCACTGCCTGGAGGATGTACTGCGGCTGGTCGCTGCCGCCGATGATGTCGACGCCCGCCGAGATGGCGCTGGCGTAGCGGGCCGGGAGCGTCAGGTCCTCGACGCCCCAGGGCATGCCCGCTCCCCACGGACCCACGAAGAACGCGGGCGGCCGGTTCTCGCGGCAGGCCTCGGGGCAGTCGTTCGCGATGCCCCAGTCGCTCGTGATCACGCCGTCGAAGCCGTAGCGCCCGCGCAGGAGGTCCTGCAGGAGGTACTCGTTGTGGTTCGCCCCGACCTGCTCGATGACCCCGTCGCCGAGGTCGAGGTCCTTGAGGATCGAGTACGTCGGCATGATGCCGGCCGCCTGGTTCCGGAACGCGCCCTCGTACGGCGTGATGTGCTCGGCGAAGTTCCCGCCGGGGAACGCGGCGTAGCGGCCGTAGTAGTAGTGGCTGTCGTATCCGTCGACCTGGGCGCCGTAGCCGACCCAGTGCTTGACCACGGTGGCGACGCCGTCGGAGGTGATCCCGTCGGTCCCGCCCTGCAGTCCCTCGACGTACGCGGCGACGTGCGGGGCGACGTCGGCCCCGACGCTGCCGAACGTGCCGTCCTGGCGGGTCCAGCGCGGCTCGGTGCTGATGTCCGCCTGCGGCGAGAGCGCCTCGGTGATGCCCACCGCGCGGTACTCGGCCGCGATGATGCGGCCCATCTCGAGCGTCGTCGCGGGGTCGTCGACCGCGCCCATGCCGATCGGGTCCGGGAACGGCGAGAAGTCGCCGTTCGACACGGTCTGGCCCTCGGTGACGGTGAAGCCGTGGCGCGGATCCGTGCTGATCTTCAACGGGACGCCCCAGCGCTCGGCCTCCGCGGCCTCCTGCAGCGCGTTGTGCTCGCGCGCCAGCGTGGGAGCGTCGGCGCCGAGCCGGGAGATGTACGTGGTGATGTGCCGCTCGGCGAGCAGCGGGTCGAAGGCGGCGCGGTCGTACGCGTCGCCGACGTTCGTGAGGCTCGCGTGCATCAGCAGGCCGGCCCGCTCCTCGGGCGACATGCGCGCGACGAGGTCGGCCGCGCGGTCGCCGGACGACAGGCGCCAGTCCTCGTAGGGCGTGAGCGCGCCGTCCTTGTCGAGGTCGCGGAAGCGCAGCCCGTCGACGGTGATGATCGGCGCGGATCCCGCCGACTCGAGCTCCGGCTGCGCGGCCGGCTCCGCGGCGGCCCCTGCCGCGGGTACCCCCGCCGTCCCCAGGGCCAGCGCGGCGATGAGCGCCCCGCCTGCCGTCTGGCCGATGATCCGGCGTCCGCGCGCCCGTGCTCGGGATGCACCCATGTCCACTCCTTCGTGAGACGTGCCTCCCCCATCGGAGGCACTCGCTGAAGCATGGAACGAGCTGGGAATTGTGTCAAGTGGACTTAAGAAAGTGTGTCCGGGCCTCGACGGCCTGGGCGCTCAGCTGCCCGAGGCCAGGCGCGATCGGACCAGCTCGGCCATGAGGGCGAACTCGCGCTCGGCGTCCACGGCGGATCCGGTGAGCGACTGGTACTGCAGGCCGTCCATCACCGCGAGCAGCAGCCGGGCGAGACCCCGCAGCTCGGCATCGGAGGGGCGTGCGTCGGGATCCAGCGCCACGGCCAGGTCGCCGAGCGTGCGCGCGAGGGCGTCGGACACCGTGTCGTAGCGCTCGGCCATCCGCTCCCGCACGGGGTGGTCGGGCGACACGGACTCGCCGAGCAGCATCGAGAAAAGCCGCGCCCATTCGGGCTCGGCCTCGTTGCGGGCGACCAGGGCACGCAGGCGGTCGAGCGCGTCCCCCGAGGCGTCGGACGCCTCCCGCCCGTCGTCCGCGGTGGCGCGTCCGCGCCGGGATGCGCCGGCGTCGGCCGCACCCACGCGGAGCAGCTCGGTCTGCCTCCCCGCCTCGTCGGCAAGGACGGCCTCGAGCAGCGCCTCCTTCGCGGCGAAGTGGTACAGCAGCCCGGCGTGCGTGACGCCCGCGCGCGCCGCGACCGCGGCCATGGTCGCGCCGCGGTAGCCGGCCTCCGCGAACACGGCCCGTGCCGCCGCGAGGATCTCGACACGGCGCCGCATGCCGCGCACGTTCAGCACGCCTTCCCGCACGGGCCACCTCCGTCGCGCCGCATCCGGGTGACGGCGGTGCCGATGCTACCGAGCGCGATCGGCGGACGGCCGTCGAGCGCGCCGGCGGGCCGGCCCGCGTCGCCGCCCGCCGGATCGGCGGATCCGCGGATCAGTCGAGCTGCACCCGCCGCGGCCCCGCCCCGCGGTCGCCCAGCGCGTCGTCCGGGTTGAGCAGCCCGCACGCCTTCATCGACAGGCAGCCGCAGCCGATGCAGCCCGTGAGCTCGCGCTCCAGCCGCTCGATGCCCTGGCGCCGCTCCTCGAGCAGGCGCTTCCAGCGACGGGACGCGCGCTGCCAGTCGGCGTGGCTCGGCGGCCGATCGAGGGGCACGTCCTCGAAGGTGGACTGCACGTCGGCGAGCGGGATCCCGAGGCGCTTGGCCACCGTGATCAGCGACACGCGTCGCAGCATGTGCCGGGCGTAGCGGCGCTGGTTGCCCGCGGTGCGCTCGGCGGCGATGAGGCCGAGGTCCTCGTAGAAGCGAAGGGCGGAGGCCGCCACGCCCGTGCGCCGGGTCATCTCGCCGACCGTGAGCAGCTCGCCGGGCGCGTGCCGCGGCCCTGCCTGCGCATCCGCCACGACGTCTCCCCTCGATTGACCTCAAGGGTACGTGAGGTTCTAACGTGGACACCATGCGCATGACCCGCCCCGCCGTCACGACGGCCCCCACCCGTGGAGACGCCCTGTGACCTACGTGATCGCCCTCCCGTGCGTCGACGTGAAGGACCGCGCCTGCATCGACGAGTGCCCCGTCGACTGCATCTACGAGGGCGAGCGCTCCCTCTACATCCACCCTGACGAGTGCGTCGACTGCGGCGCCTGCGAGCCCGTCTGCCCCGTGGAGGCCATCTACTACGAGGACGACCTGCCCGAGAAGTGGTCGGACTACTACACCGCGAACGTCGAGTTCTTCGCCGAGATGGGATCGCCCGGCGGCGCCGTCAAGGTCGGCGCCGTCGCGTACGACCACCCGGTCGTGGCCGCCGTCCCGCGCCAGGGCGCGCCCGCGTGAGCGCCGACCCCGACCTCTTCAAGGCCGCGTTCCGCGGTCACCCGGCCGGCGTCGCGCTCATCACCGCGCGCACCGCGGACGGGCCCTCCGGCCTCACCGCATCGAGCGTCGCGTCGCTCTCGGTGGATCCGCCCGCGCTCTCGTTCTCGGTGACGCGCGCCACGGGATCCGCCGGCGCGATCCTCGAGGCCGACAGCTACGTCGTGCACCTGCTCGCGGGGCAGCACGCCGCGCTCGCCCGCTCCTTCGCCGTGTCCGGGTCGCCGCGCTTCACCGAGGAGCAGGGCTTCCAGGAGCTGCCGACCGGCGAGCCGCTGCTCGCCGACGCGCGCGCCGCCCTCCGCTGCCGCACCATCCAGACCGTGCCGGTCGGCGGATCCGTGCTGGTCGTCGCCGAGGTGCTCGACGTGATCCTCGGCGAGCCGGCCCCGCCGCTCATCTACCGCGACCGCCGCTTCCACCTGCTCGAAGACGACCACCCGGAGCTCTAGGCCCGGGCGGTCGTCCGGGCCGTCACGCGATCATGAACTCCGACGGCCTCAGCGCGCGCTCCACGATGCGGACGTCGCCGATCGACGCCGGGAGCACGTGGTCGAGCTCGCCGCCGTAGAGGTTCGCGCCGAGGAGCCACGAGGTCGCGGGCGACGCCGCCGCGAGCCCGCGGTTCGCGGTCGTCGGGTTCCGCACCACCGGGCAGCCGTCGACGTACATCGTCGTGTGCTGGCTGTCGTTCACGACCGCCACGTGCCACCATGTCGTGGCCGGCAGCTCGTGCGACCAGTTGGTGAGGGATCCCTGCTGCGTGGTCGGGTAGACGCACCACTGGATCTCGCGGCTGCCGGAGACGCTGAGCGTCGCGGCGGGCTCGTCCGGGTCGCCCGCGTCGCCCGGCGTCTTGCCCGCGTCCTTCGCGGAGGCGGCGCGGGAGAGGATCGCGCTGAAGCCGTCGGCGCCGCCGTCGAAGTCCGCGGGGATGCGGACGAACGCCTCGACCGTGTAGCCCTGGCGGAAGGTCGCGGCGTCGAGCGGGGCGCCGGCGACGGTGCGCAGGTAGTCGCCGGACCTCTTGCCGCCCGTGAGCGTGAGGCTGCCGAAGCCGGGCTGGTCGTCGTGGTGCGCGGACCCGAAGCGCAGGGATCCGGGCGCCGCTCCCGCGCGGTTCGCGACGACGAGGTCGTTGCCGCGGCCGGACGCGTCGGGGATGCGCGCGGTCGTGCCGAGCGCGGATCCGTCCGTCTGCCCGTCGAAGCGCCAGTACGCGACCGTGCCGGGCACGAGCATCTGCGCGGCCGGTCGGGCGGCGCGCGTCGGGACGGGCGCGAACCCGGCGAAGCGCTGCTCGAAGTCGACGCTCACCGTGAACCGGTCGACGTCGCCCGAGAGGGCCGCCTCCTCGTCCGCGAGCTCGTTGCCCGTGCCGAGCCCGCCGCCCAGGATGAAGGGCGACAGGGTCTCGACGTCGATCGCGTCCCGCTCGAGGTCGACGTGGTACAGCCGGATCATCGCGGCGCCGCCGTAGTAGCGGTCCTGGTAGTTCACGAGGTGCATCGCGACGTCGTGGCCCGCCCGGTTCTTCATCGTGGTGCGGCCGGGCTTCCAGTAGTGGCCGTTGAGGGTGAGGAAGATCTGGTCGTGCTGGGAGGTGAAGGAGTCCCAGAGGCCCTGGCCGTAGTCGTCGAGCACGGCGGATCCGTCGGTCCGCGAGTCGACGATGTCGTGCGCCGTGAGGATCACCGGCAGCGTCGGGTGCGCCGCCAGCACGCCGCGCGCCCACTCGACGCCGCGGGCGCTCGTCCGCCAGTCGAGCGCGAGGATGAGCCAGTCGCGGCCGCCCGCCGTGAAGGTGTGGAACGAGTTGTAGCCGTCGGGACTGGATCCGCGGTAGCTCGGCGACTTCCGGAACCGCTTCGGGCCGAACGCGTCGAGGTAGGGCGTGCTGCCGCGCTGGTCGTCGGTGCTGCCGTCGACGTCGTGGTTGCCGGCGAGGACGCTCCACGCGGCGCCCGCCTTGTCGAGCAGCGTGAACTGCGCGCTCGCGGCCTGGATCTCGTTCGCGGCGCCGTTCTGCGTCACGTCGCCGAGGTGCGCGAGGAAGACGATGTTGTGGCGGTCGCGCTCGGCGAGCACGTAGCGGAGCGACGCCTCGAGCGGCTCCGGGTGGATCGACGCGCCGTCGAAGAGGTACTGCGTGTCCGGCAGCACGGCGATCGTGAAGCGCGGCGACGCGGTGTCGGGCTTCCAGCGCGCGCCGGATCCCTGCTGCGCGGCGGGCGCCTTCGCCGTCGCGCCGTCCGCGACGTCGCCGGCGGTCGCGGCGGTCGCGGGCAGCGCCCCGCCGAGGCCGGCCACGCCGAGCGCGCCGGCCGCGCCGCTCGTGAGGAGGAAGCCGCGTCGGGACAGCGCGGAGGAGGAGGGAGACGTCGTCGGGTCCTGGGTCACGGACGATCACGGTAGGGCCGGCGGGTGAATGCGATGCGGCGGCCGGATGGACGGCCGGCGGCGGGGGCGTCGGCGTTGCCGGCCCAGGGCGCGATCCGGTCAGGGCCCCGCGACGACCAGCACCGCCCCGAGCAGCGCGGGCACCGCGCCCAGCGCCGCGAACGCGCCCGCGAGGAGCAGCGCGACGTCCGGCCGGGCCGACCTCTCGTCGCGCCGGGCGGATCCGATGAGCAGCCGCGCCGCGAGCGCGACCGCCACGACGCCGCCGAGCGGGACCACCGCGAGCGGCACGAGGCGCCCGCCCGCGGATCCCCACACCGGGAGGAACGCGACCGGCACCGCGCACGCCGCCACCGCGAGGGCGACGACGGCGACGACGCGCAGCCGCCGGACGCGGCGCGCGGGATCCCCCGGTCCGGCGGGCGGACGGGCGGTCACGCGACGGGCGGCTGGATGAGGTCCCACGGCGCTCCGTACGGGTCCTCGAAGATCGCGACGGTGCCGTAGGGCTCGTGACGCGGCTCCTCGCGGAACACGACGCCGTGCGCGAGCATGCGCGCGTGCTGGGCGGCGAAGTCGTCGGTCTCGAGGAAGAACGCGACGTCGTCCCCCGCCTGGCGTCCCACGCGCTCGGGGTCGTCGCCGAGCGCCAGGACGAGGCCGACTCCCTGGCCCTCGGGCCCCACCACGACGCGGCGCCATCCGGTCGCGCTCGTCTCGTCCTGGCGCACGACGAAGCCCAGCGCGTCGACCAGGAACGCCAGCGCCTCGTCGTGGTCGCGGACGAGGTAGGTGACGTTCTGCAGCCGGATCATGCGAGAACCGTATCCGCCGGCATGCCAGCATGGGCCATGCGCATCGCCGACTTTCCCGTGCCCGACACGGCCGCCGCCCGCGGGGCCCTCGAGCTCGCGACCTCCCACCAGTCCGCTGCGATCACCGCCCACGGGATCCGCTCGTGGCTGTGGGCCGAGGCGTTCGCCGTGGTCGAGGGGCTCGCGGACGTGGACCACGAGATCCTCTACGTCTCCGCCGTGCTGCACGACATCGGCACGGTCACCGAGTTCGACAACCACACGGTCTCGTACGAGCACGCGGGCGGGCACGTGGGCGTCGCGCTCACGGCCGGCGCCGGCTGGCCCGCCGCGCGGCGGCAGCGCGTGCTCGACGCGATCGTGCGGCACAACTGGCCCTCGGTGGATCCCGAGCTCGACGTCGAGGGGCACCTCCTGGAGGTCGCGACCGGCCTCGACATCTCCGGCGCCCGGCCCGACGCGCTGCCCGAGGCGTTCCTCCGCGAGGTGCTCGCTGCCCACCCGCGCGGGGCGCTCGCCGCCGAGTTCGGCGCGTGCGTGCGCGACCAGGCGGAGCGGAAGCCCGACACGGCCGCCCGCCGCCTCGTCGACGGCGGCCTCGTGCGGAAGCTCGCCGAGAACCCGCTGGAGCGCCTCGCGTGAGCGGCCGGATCCGCATGACCGCGCTGCTCGTGGTCGCGGCGCTCGCCGTGGTGGGCGGGGCGGTGGCGCTCATCTGGTCGCTGATGCAGCCGGTCACCCTGGGCTTCTTCGGCTACGCCCCGGAATCGGGGGAGGTCTACTCGCCGGGTGCGCACATCCTCTCGACCGGCACGCTCGTCGCGGCCGGCGTGCTGGCCCTCGGCCTGGTCGCGCTCGCGTTCTGGGCGGGGATCCGCGTGGGCGGTCGCCGCGACCGGCGCGAGCTCGACGCGATCTAGCGCGCGCCGCCGCCGCCGTCAGCCGCGCGCGCCGCTGCCAGCGCCCGGTCGCGCTCCTCGCGCCACGTCGCGCGGTACGGGAACGCGGCGTCGACGGCGTCGCTGCGGATCACGGCGAGGGAGGCGGGGGCGAGCGCGGCGACATCCGCGTCGTCGTGCGCGTGCGCAAGCGGGTAGCCGAAGCGGCCGCGGTGATGCGACAGCCAGAGCACCACGAGGTCGCGGTCGTCGGCGAGGTGCGCGGTGTCGACGTCGCCGCGCTCATGGCGGGTCACGGTCCAGCCGCCGCCGCGAGCGGGGGCGGCCGCGAAGTCGGGATCGCCCATCCAGCGCCAGCCGTCGCGCGTGCGCCTCGGACCGCCGTAGGGGGCGTCGACGAGCGCGTCCGCCAGGGCATCGGGCGTCCACGGCGCGGGGAACCACGACGTGAGGCTCACCGAGAGCTCGAGCGGCGTGAGGCGCCGGGGGTCGGATCCGGGGGCGGGGTACCGCGGGCGCTCGAGCGCCACGGCCAGCGCGACGGTCGGCAGCTCGGGCCCGCCGCCGTCGACGAGCGCGAGGTGCGTCTGCAGCATGCGCACGTAGCGCGTGTGCGCCGCCTCGTCGGCGAAGGGCGGCAGCGGGATGCCCGGCACGACGGGCGACCCCCAGGGCGCCCGGTCCTCGAGGAATGACACGATCCGCCCTCTCCGCGGACGCCGGCGCGCCCGCCCGACCTGTCTATCAGGCGGGCGGGCGACGGGCCGAGCGCGGGATCAGCCGATGAGCGACGGACGGAGGTCGCGCAGCGTGCGGTGCGACGTGATCCGGATCGCCCCGGCCAGCGCCACCGCGAGTCCCGCGACCAGCCACAGCGCGAGCACGCCGGCGTCCTGGGCCGCCTGCCCGAGGTCGCCGCCGTACATGAGCTGCCGCAGCGCATCCACCGCGTAGCTCATCGGGAGCACGTGGTGCAGCGCGGCGAGCGGGCCGGGCAGGGTCTGCCAGGGGAACGTGCCGCCCGCGGTGACGAGCTGCACGACCATGAGCACCAGCCCGAGGAACTGGCCGACGCTGCCGAGCAGCACGTTGAGCGCCAGGATGATGGCCGCGAACGTGATCGAGGCGAGCACCATGGTCCCGTACATGGCGAGCGGGTGGGCGATGCGGAAGCCGAGCGCGCCGGCGACGATCGCGTAGAGGCCGGCCATCTGCACGACGCCGAGGAGCGCGGGCGTCAGCCAGCCGGCGAGCGTGATCCGGAGCGGCGCCTTCCGGGCCGTGATCGCGCGGCGCGACAGCGGCTTGACGATGAGGAACAGGGCGTAGATCCCGATCCACGCCGCGAGGCTGATGAAGAACGGCGCGAGCCCGGCGCCGTACTCGCCGGCCTGCGTCACGGCGTCCTGCCGCAGCGCGACCGGGTCGCCGATCGTGTCGGCCTGCGCGCCGCGCTGGGCCTCGGTGGACGCGGGGATCTGGTCGAGCCCGGAGTCGAGCCCGTCGCGCAGCTTCGTCGCGCCGTCCTGCAGCGTGCCGAGGCCGGTCGCGAGCGAGGTCGCGCCGTCGGCCGCGGAGTGCGCGCCGGTGGCGAGTGTCGCGCTGCCGTCGGCGGCCTGCGCGATCCCGTCGGCGAGGGCGGGCGATGCCTTCGCCAGCGCGTCGGCGCCGTCCGCGACCTGGCGGCTGCCGGACGCGAGCGTGCCCGCGCCGGTGGCGAGCGCGGCGGATCCGGTCTGCAGCTTCTCGGCGCCGTCGGCGACCTGCGCGCTGCCCTGGGCGACCTGCTCGCTGCCGGTGGCGAGCTTCGTGAGCTGCGCGCTGAGGCCGTCGGTCTTCGCGGCGGCCTGCGTGATGCCCGTGCCGAGCCCGTCGAGGTCCTGCAGATCCCGGTCGATCTGGTCCTGGGGGATGCCCGCCGCGGTCATCCGGTCGACGATGGCCTGGCGGATGGCGGGGACCCGCGACGCGAGGTCGTCGGCGCCCTGCGAGGCGGTGGATCCGAGCGCGGCGATCTGCGCGTTCCCGTCGGCCACCTGGCGCGCGCCTGCCGCGACCTGCTGCGCGCCCGGGGTGAGCGCGGCGGCGCCCGCGGACAGGTCGTTCGCGCCGGAGGAGAGCGTGGATGCGCCGTCCGCGACCTGGTCGGCGCCCGTCGCGAGCTGCTGCGTCTGCGCGGGGAGCTGCGCGGTGCCCGAGCGGAGCTGCCCGAGGCCGGAGGAGAGCGAGTCGGCGCCCGTCGCGAGCTTCCCGTTCCCGTCCGCCAGCGAGTCGGCGCCGGAGCGCGCGGTGGCGGTCCCGTCGACGAGCTGCTGCGCGCCCGAGGCGGCGTCGCCGAGGCTGGAGCGCACGTCCGCGAGGCCGAGCAGGAGCTTGCCCGCGGCCTCCGTGCCGACGCGCGAGGCGACCGACTTCGTGATCCGGGCGCCGGCCTGCTGCGCGATGGTCGTCGCGAGGTAGCTGTTCGCGTCGTCGGTGGCCATGATTACGCGGGCCTGCTGCGGATCCGTGCCCGAGGAGGAGGAGAGCGCCGCCGAGAAGCCGGCCGGGATGGTCAGCGTGAAGTCGTAGGTGCCGTCCTCGAGGCCCGTGCGCGCCTCCGCGGAGGAGACCTCGTGCCAGTCGAACGAGGCGTCGTCGAGGACGTCCTTCGCGACGTCGGCGCCGTAGTCGACCGGCTCCCCGTCGACGGTCGCGCCCTGGTCCGCGACGACGAGCGCGGCGGGGACCCTGTCGAGGCTGCTGTACGGATCCTGGTTCGCCCAGAGGTACAGGCCGCCGTAGAGCACGGGCACCAGCACGAGCGCGACGAGCGCGACCTTGGACATGGTGGTGGCGGTGAGGCGCGTCAGCTCGGCGCGCACCAGGGGGATGAGTCTCATCGGGTCTGCGTTCCGTCGATCGAGGGGGTGGGGGAGTCGGGGGCGGCGACCGGGTCGTCGGCGGGGAGCGCGGCGATGGCCTCCGCGGCGGCCTCGCTCGTGACGACGAGGACGCCGGTGCCGGAGCGGCCGAGGTCGCGCAGGACGCGCATCCACTCGGCCACCGCGCCGCCGTGCCGCTCGGGCGAGGTGACGACGACGGCCTCGACGCCCGCGCGCGAGGCGGCGAGCGTGGTGAGGAGGCGGATCCGGGCGACCGCGGGGACGGCCGAGAACGGGGCGCGCGCCAGGTCGGCGAGGCCCTGGTCGTCGAGGATCACGCCGACCTCGTGCCGGCCCGAGCGGTGCCCGGCGAGGGCGAGCTCCTCGGCGACGACCGCGCGGAGCGTGACGTCGTCGGCGGGCTCGTTGATCCGCGGGGTGTCCACGAGCGCGACCCGCTCGGCGACGCGCAGGGCGACCCCGGACGAGTCGTCGCCGTCGAGGGCGAGGGATCCGCCGTCGATGCGCATGCGGCCGGAGGCCACGAGGGAGAGGACGGTGGGGCGCAGCTCGGTCTCGGCGATCGCGACCACCGGATCCGGGCCGCCGTAGGAGAGCGAGATCGCAGGGAGGGCGGGCGCGGGGCCGTCGCCGACGCGCGCGTCGGTCAGCGTGACGATCACGACGCGGCCTCCGTCCGGGCGGTGGCAGGGGCAGCGGCGTCGGTGGCGCGCGGCGCGGCCTCGCGGAGCTCCGGGGTGGCGGTGATGAGCTCGCCCGCCGCGCGCCAGTCGAGGCCGCAGAGGGCGAGCGAGGTGAGGATCACGAGGGAGTGGCCCTCGGTGCGGCCGATGTCGCTGCGCGTCGCCTCGTCGAGCACCGCGAGCGCGCCGCCCTCGATGAGGCGCGCGAGCGTCGGCGCGGGGATGTCGCCGCGCAGCTCGCCCGCCGCGATCCCGCGCTCGACGACCCGCTGCAGCTCGGCCCGTAGCGGCGCCAGCTCGGTGCCGACCTCGCGCGCGAGCGGCCCGCGGACGGCCACCCGGGCCATCACGCGCACCTGCTCGACCTCGGCCCAGAGCCGGGCGCCGATGAGCGCCACGTGGATCCGGCTGTCGTCGTGCGTGATCCCGGCCAGCGACTCGACGATGCGCCGGGCGCCGCGCTGCAGCACCTCGCGCACCAGGTCGTCGCGCGTGGCGAAGTGGCCGTAGACGGCGCGGCGGCTGAGGCCGGCGGCGGCGGCGATGGTCTCGAGGGAGGCGTCCGGGTCGCGGTCGAGCGCGACGACCGCCGCGTCGACGAGGGCCTGGCGGTTGGTCGCGGCGTCCTTGCGGGGCGCGCGCGGGGAGGCGAGAGGCGTCATGCGACCAGGCTAGCGATCCTGCACACACGTGTGCAACTTAGTGCGGCGAGCTCCCAGCTCGCGTCGGCCCTCCCGCCCGGGTCAGCTCCGCAGGGTCTCGCTCGGCAGCTCGCCGAACGCGCCCGCGTACGACGCCGCGAACCGGCCGAGGTGCGCGAAGCCCCACTCCTCGGCGACGCTGCGGACGGTCGTGGTGGTGGGCGTCGCGTCCAGGAGCTGCGCGCGCACGCGGCGCAGGCGGATCCCGCGCAGGTACTCGGTGGGCGTCTGGCCGTGGTGGCGGCGGAGCGCGAGCTGGAGCACGCGCGTGGAGATGCCCGCGGCGGCCGCGGCCTCGGCGGGCGTGATGGGCAGGTGCGCGTTGTGGTGCAGGTACTCCACGGCCACGCGGATGTGGGCCATGCGCGGCGCGCGCAGCTCGTCCGGCAGCTCGACGTCGTCCCAGGGGAAGAGGCGGAGCGTGGCGCGGGCCAGCGACAGGTCGGCCTCGAGGCGCATGAGGGGCGACGCGTCGGGATCCGTGATGATCGGGGCCGCGGCGGCGACCGCCTGCCGCCAGACGGCCGCCGTCTCGGCGGTCGGCACGCTGCGGTGCTCGAACAGCAGCGGGCGCGCGGGTCCGTGGTGGAACTCGGTCGCGGTCTGCTCCAGGAAGGCCGCATCGAGGTGGACGCAGTTCTGCCGGGTGGCGCTCGCCTGGTACTGGAACGGGCGGCCGGTGGGGAAGAGGAAGGGGAGCTGGCCGCGGGAGGTGACGGCGCGGGATCCGCGGTCGACCGTGACCTGCCCCTCGAGGAACCAGGTGACCACGTGCTCCGGGCGCTGGGGGCTCTCGGCCCACTGCGTGCCCGCGATGCGCGAGGTGCGGAGGGTGACGCGATCGCCGCCGAGGACGGCGTAGCGGTAGGAGAAGGAGTTCGTGCGGCGGTCGGGCGCGAAGCGGATCCCCTCGAGCACGGCGCCGAAGCTCGCGGTGGCCTCGTCGATGTCGGCGCCGGCCATGACGGCGCGGAGGAAGGGCTCCGTGGAGGCGTCGGCGGGGGTGGGCGCGGGGGCGGCGGCCGTGTCGGCGGGCGCTGCGGGTGCCGCCGTCGCTGCCGCGGGTGCGTCGAGCAGGGCGGGATCCACGCTCGCGGACGGGGTGCTGCGGGTGGCGGCCGCGTCGGCGGCCATGCCCATGACGGCGGCGCCGGCACCGGCGACGAGCGAGAGCGATCCGGTGCCCAGCGAGGAGGTCTCGGTCGACGCGGCGTCGGCGAGGGAGCCGCGCGCGGACGCGGCGGTCGGCGACGGCGCGACGAGCGACGCGGCGTCGGACGCGGCGGTCTCGGCGTGCGGCGTGCGCGGGCGGCGCGAGGGATCCCTCGTTCCGGCGGGGGTCAGCGTGGTGGTCATGTTCCTGCGGTCTCTGGGCGTCGGTCGTCTCCGCCCTCCCGCTCATCATGCATGGTGCTCCTGCGGCAGGGCCCCTCGGGGGTGCCGCGAGGTGAGAGTCCTTCGGCGCGACCCCGCCGGAGAGCGGGTCGACGCTCCGCGGCTATCCGCTGAGCGAAAGCGCGTCCCCCGGGCGGTTGCGGCGGGCCGGGCCGCCGACCTCCTGCGCGCGCCCCGGCGACGCACCGCGGGCGCCCCGCGCGCGCACCGGATCCGCACGGCCGGGCCGCCTAGGCTCGTCGTCGCGGTCGGCTCCCCACCGCATCCGCACCCGCACTCCCGAGAGGCGCCGCATGACGAGCGACCGGTCCCTGGCCTTCATCCTGCTGCGCTCGTGCCTCGTGATGGTCGCCCTCGGCGTCGTCACCGCGCAGACGGGCGGCGGCCTCGGGATAGTGGGCGTGGTCGCGTTCGTCCTCGCGGCGGGCCTCGGCGGCGGGGCGACCTTCTACTGGCGGCGGCACCTCGCGTCGAAGCGGCGCGACCCGTTCAGCTGACCGTCGACGTGAGCGTCGACGACCCGTCCGCCCGGCGCCGGACCTCGATCCGGTCCGCCACGCGCTGCTTGAGCTCCTCGACGTGGCTGACGATGCCGACCGTGCGGCCGTCGGAGGAGAGGCGCCCGAGCTCGGACATGACGGCGTCGAGGGTCTCCGGATCCAGCGTGCCGAAGCCCTCGTCGACGAAGAGCGTGCCGAGCTGCAGCCCGCCCGCCTCGGCCTGCACGACGTCGGCGAGGCCGAGCGCGAGGGCGAGCGAGGCGTAGAACGTCTCGCCGCCCGAGAAGCTCGCGGGCTCGCGCACGCGGTCGACGACGTGGTCGCGGATCTGCAG
Organism: Clavibacter phaseoli; assembly: GCF_021922925.1. NCBI lineage: Bacteria > Bacillati > Actinomycetota > Actinomycetes > Micrococcales > Microbacteriaceae > Clavibacter > Clavibacter phaseoli. The sequence goes on along the minus strand of NZ_CP040786.1, from coordinate 2,169,981 downwards.
CGCCAGCCCGGTCTTGCGCGACCGGCTCGTCGCCTCCCGCTCCTCGCTCACCTCCAGCTCGTAGCGCCCGCTCGACATGACCCGCAGGCGCGCGTTGGCGGCCCGCACCACGTCCTCGAAGCGGCGCAGCAGCACGTACGTGCCGAGCGTCGTGCCGCGCGTGTTCTCGGGGGTGATGGCGTTCGCTACCTCCGCCATGCGGATCGTCGCGCGCGCCTGGTCGCCCGCGCGGGCGCTCTCGCGGCGGGCGGCGTCATGGCGGGCGAGGGCGGACGCGCTGCGGTCGGCGCGGTCGCGCGCGCGGGCGGCGCGCTCGGCGCTCGTGCGCGCGGCGGCCTGCGCGGCGTCGCGGGCGGCGCGGGCGGCGTCCGGATCCGGGTCCTCGGCGCCCGTGAGCGACGCGACCTCGGGATCCGCGAGCCCCTCCGCGACGACCGCCTGCTCGCGCTCGTGCGCGGAGACCCGCCGGGCGGCGGCCTCGAGCTCGGCCGGCGGGAGGGCGGCGGCGCGCGCTTCGGCCTCGGTCGGGAACGCCTGGTCGTCGAGTGCCTGCGCGAGCTCCGCGGCGCGCGCGGCGGCGTCGGCGGCCGTGCGCTCGCGGGCGGCGGCGAGGGCGATGAGGCGGTCGACGACGGCGCGCTCGGCGGCGCGGTCGGCGACCAGGGCGGCGACGCGGGGCGCGTCGGCGGCGTCCCCGTCGGCGGTGTCGGTCTCAGGCGCGTCCGCCTCCCGCTCGGCCAGCACCGCGCGCACGGCCGCCTGGTCCTCCGCGAGGAGCTCCCGCGCCCGGATCACGCGCTCGCGCAGCCCCGAGAGCGCGGCGCGGGCGTCGTCCCGGCGGGCGCGGATCCCCTCGGTCTCGGCGTCGTGGGCGACGACCGCCGCCTCGGCCGCCCGGAGCGCGCCGCCGGCCCCCTCGGCCTCCGCGAGGCGCGCGGCGCGCGAGACGACCTCGGCGTCGGCGGCCTCCTCGGTGATCCCGCCCAGCGCCGCCTGCGCCACCTCGTGCCGCGCGGTCTCCGCCGCGAGCGCCGCGACCGCGTCGCCCTGCGCCCGCTCGCCCCGGGCGCGCTCCTCGGCCGCCCGCTCGATCTCGTCGTCGTCCGGGTGCCCGGGCGCGCTCGGCGCCGGATGCGGGTGGTCGACCGCGCCGCACACCGGGCACGGCGCGCCGTCCTCGAGCTCCCGGGCCAGCTCGCCCGCGAGCCCGCGGATCTTCCGCTGCCGCAGCTCCGCCTCATGGCGCACGGCGGTCGCCGCCGCGGCCGAGCGCGCGTCGAGGGCATCGTGCGCCGCGAGGATCCGCGCCGCCAGCTCCTGGAGCTCCGTCACGCGACGCCGGATCGCCTCCGCCTCCGCGAGCGCCGCGCGCGCCGCGTCGACCCCGCCCGCCGCATCCGCCGCGGCGTCCCGGGCCTCGACCAGCGGTTCCCGCCCGGCCGGCCGCTCCTGGAGCGCCGCCTCCGCCTCCTCCACGGCGGCCTCGCGCGCCGCGACCGCGTCCTCGGCGGCCCGCACGTCGGCGCGGCGGCGCGGCAGCCCGCGCTCGCGCGCCTCGGCGTCTGCCAGCGTCGTCAGCTCGGCCACGAGCGCGTCGCGCCGCTCGGCGAGCGCCGGGGCATCGGCGGCGGCCAGGGCCGGCCTCTCCGCGCGGCAGACCGCGCGGGCCGCCTCGTCGGCGTCCTCGGCCGCGGCCCGCGCCGCATCCGCCCGGTCGCGCGCGGCCAGGGGACCGGCGACCGCCGCCGCGCGTCTGGCCTCCTCCGCGCGTCGCGCGAGCCCGGCGACGTCCTCGGCCTCCGCGCGCACGGCCCCCTCGCGCGCGATCAGCGCGCGTCGTCGATCGAGCCCCCGCGACACCCGCTCGGCGTCGGCCAGCGCGTCCGCCGCCGCGATCCGCGCCCGCTCGTCCTCGGCCCGCGCCTCCTCCGCCGCGTCCGCCAGCTCGGCCAGCAGCCGCACGGTGTCAGGGGCGTCGGCGACCTCCAGCGCATCCACCCGCGTCGCCTCGCGGAGCCCGGTGAGCGCCTCGGCGACCCTCGCGTCGGCGGCGTCGGTGCGCGCCTTCGCGGCCGTGCGCATCTCGGCGAGCTGCCTCGCGGTCCGCTCGTAGACGGCCGTGCCGAACAGCGACTGCAGCACGAGCCGCCGCTGCTCGCCCGTCGACCGCAGGAACTCGGCGAACTCGCCCTGCGGCAGCACGACGGTCTGCACGAACTGCGCGCGCGTCAGGCCGACGATGCGCGCGATCTCCGTGCCCACCTCCTGCGTGCTGGTGCCCACGACCTCACCGGCGTCGGCATCCGGCGACGACAGCCGCACGAGCGTCGCGGTCGCGTTCTGGTTCGTGGTGCCCGTGCCGCGGGCCTTCGGTCGCTGGTGCTGCGGGCTCCGGCGCACCCGGTGGATCCCCGCGGCCGTCTCGAACACGAGCTCCACGTACGGCTCCACGCCGGGCGCCGCGTGGTGGCTGTGCAGCCGGTCGCGGCTCGACCCGTCGCTCGCGAGCGACCCGTAGAGCGCGAAGACCACGGCGTCGATGAGCGTCGACTTGCCGGATCCGGTGGGCCCCTCGAGCAGGAACAACCCCGACCGGCCGAGCTCCGCGAAGTCGATCACGTGCTCGCCGGCGAAGGGTCCGATGGCGCGCAGGGTGAGGCGGTGCAGGTCCATCAGGCGCTCCGGTCCGGGAACGGCACGGCGCAGAGACCGGCGCGCAGGGTGAGGCGGTGCAGGTCCATCAGGCGCTCCGGTCCGGGAACGGCACGGCGCAGAGACCGGCGCGCAGGGTGAGGCGGTGCAGGTCCATCAGGCGCTCCGGTCCGCGGCCAGCGCCTGCTCGTACGCCTGCCGCAGGGCGAGCGCCTCGGCCTCGGCGGGCGCCGCGCCGGTCGCGTACGCGACGAAGTCGGCGGCGACCTCGAGCGGATCCGTCGTGGCGTCGACCACGCGCGACCGCACGCCCTCGACCCGCCCCGCAGGCTCGTGCAGCACGACGAGCGCGTGCGGCAGCGCCTCCCGCACGCGCGCGACGAGGTGCGGCGGGTGCACGGGATCGGTCACGTGCACGCGCACCCACGCGTGGGCGAGGTCGGCGTGCCGCCCGTCGACGATCTCCGCGAGCGTCCCCGTGACCTCCGCCAGGCGCCTCGGCACGGGCGCGTCGACGAGCTCGACCGTGGTGGATCCGTCGGCCGCCAGCTCCACGAGCGCGCTCGACTTCCGCTGCATGCGCTCCCCGAACGAGAACGCGAGCGGCGAGCCCGAGTACCGGATCCGCGGCCGCGCGGATCCCGCCCGCACCTCCTGCGCCCCGTGCAGGTGCCCGAGCGCCACGTAGTCCGCGCCGGAGAACACCGACGCCGGCACCTGGTCGAACCCGCCCACGCGGATGTCCCGCTCGCTCTCGCTGGGCGCGGCACCCGTGACGAACGCGTGCGCCACGACGACCACGCGCGCGTCCGGCCGCCCGGCGGCGTCCGCGCGCACGCGCTCCATCGCGGCGCCCAGCACGGCCTCGTGCGAGCGCGGCAGGGGAGGGGCGTCGGCGGCGGCGAGCGTCGCGCGCACGGCGTCCGGATCCAGGTACGGCACCCCGTAGAACGCGACGGGCCCGTCGGCGTCGTCGACGACCACGGGCACGTCGAGCGCCTCGACCGACGCGAGGATCCGCAGCCCGTCCCTCAGCAGCGCCGACGCGAACCCGAGCCGCGCGGCCGAGTCGTGGTTGCCGGGCGTGACGATGACCGTCGCGAGCGCGCTCAGGCGCGCGAGCGCGTCGCCGAGCAGCCGCACGCTGGGCACGCCCGGCACCGCGCGGTCGTAGACGTCGCCGGCGACGAGCACCACGTCGACCTCCCGCTCGCGAACGAGGTCCACGAGGTGGTCGAGGAACGCGGCGTGATGCGCGTGCAGGTCCTCGCCGTGGAGGGTGCGCCCGAGGTGCCAGTCGCTCGTGTGGAGGATGCGCACGCGGGTCCTTCCTCGGGGCGAGCGGCGGTGCCCGTCACGCTACCCGAGGGCGCCGACACGGCCGGGCCGGCCGGCGCCCGCGGATCACGCGGACCGCGCCGGGCCAGCCGCCCGCCGCGCCGGGCCATCCGCCCGCCGCGCCGGCTAGCTGCCCGCCGCGTCCTTCTTCCCGTGCGCCGCGACCGACACGTCCTCCCACTTCCGCCACGTCTCCAGACGTGACGCGTAGTCCTTCTCCGCGATGGCGAGCGGTCCGTCGCCGAGGAAGATCCGCAGCGGCGGCTCCTCCGCGTCCACGATCGCGAGGATCGCGTCGCGCGTCGCCGTCGGGTCGCCCGGCGTGGTCTTCTTGTAGCCCTCGGCCCGGCGCTCGCGCATGCCGTCGTAGGCGGGGTTCTCCTCGCTGCGCTTGGCCGACGCGCCCGACCAGTCGGTGCTGTAGCCGGCGGGCTCGACGAGCGTCACGTGGATCCCGAACTCGGCCACCTCGAGCGCCAGCGACTGGCTGAGGCCCTCGAGCGCCCACTTCGACGCGTGGTAGATCCCGGTGTTGGTGAACGCGCTGATGCCGCCGATGCTCGACACCTGCACGACGTGGCCGGAGCCCTGCTCGCGCATGACCTCCACCGCGGCCTGCGTGATCCACAGCGCGCCGAACAGGTTGGTCTCGAACTGGCCGCGCGCCTCGTCCTCGGTGATCTCCTCGATCGCGCCGAACTGGCCGAAGCCCGCGTTGTTGACGACGACGTCGAGCGATCCGAAGCGCTCCGCCGCCTGCTGCACGGCGGCGATGCCGGCGTCGCGGTCGGTGACGTCGAGCTGGATGGGGAGCACGGCGTCGCCGTGCCGCTCCACGAGCGCGTCGAGGGTGGACGTGTCGCGGGCCGTCGCGGCGACGCGGTCGCCGCGCTCCAGCGCCGCCTCCGCCCACTCGCGGCCGAAGCCCTTGGATGCTCCGGTGATGAACCAGGTCTTCATGGGGATGTCCTCTCGCTGGGTGCGTCTCCATCCCCCTCCACGGCCCCTGTGCGCGTGCTGGGAGCGCGGCGGCCGTCGCTCCGCGGATAGCCGTCCGGCCTCAGGAGGCGTTCGGCCCCCGCGGTAGGATCGAGTGTGACTGGAGAGAACCTGCTCGGCGTGCCCGAGACGCGCCTGGCCGACGAGCCCGAGGTCGCCGCCCGCATCCAGAATGCCGACGGCGATCACGACACCCTCGGCGCCATCGCCGCCGACCACCCGCAGTCGTCGCTCGTCTGGGCGCTGCTCGCGGATTCCGCGTACGTGCAGGGGGACCGCATCGCGTCCTACGCCTTCGCGCGGGTCGGCTACCACCGCGGCCTCGACTCGCTGCGGAAGTCCGGCTGGAAGGGCCAGGGCCCCGTGCCGTGGAGCCACGAGCCCAACCGCGGCGTCCTCCGCTCCCTCTACGCGCTGCGCCGCGCGGCCGCCGCCATCGGCGAGGAGGACGAAGTCTCGCGCCTCAGCGCCTTCCTCCGCGACGCCGATGCCACGGCCGCCGGCCACATCGAGGCCGCGACCGCCGGCGCCCTCCCGCCCACGGAGGCCATCGTCATCCGCGGCCAGGACTGATCCACCGCCCCACCGCACCGCCCGCACCACCGCACGCCACCCGATCCCGTACCGACCGACCCGCCCCCGACGAGGAGTGAGCCATGCCCGCAGTAGTGATCATCGGAGCCCAGTGGGGTGACGAGGGCAAAGGACGCGCGACCGACCTCCTCGGCAGCCGCGTCGACTACGTCGTGAAGTTCAACGGCGGCAACAACGCCGGCCACACGGTGGTCGTGGGCGACGAGAAGTACGCGCTGCACCTGCTGCCGTCGGGCATCCTCACCCCGGGCGTCGTGCCCGTCATCGGCAACGGCGTCGTCGTCGACATCGAGGTGCTGTTCCACGAGCTCGACGCGCTCGCCGCCCGCGGCGTCGACGTCTCGCGCCTCCGCGTCAGCGCCAACGCGCACGTCATCACGCACTACCACCGCACCATCGACAAGGTCACGGAGCGCTTCCTCGGCAAGCGCCAGATCGGCACCACCGGCCGCGGCATCGGGCCCACGTACGCGGACAAGATCAATCGCGTCGGCATCCGGATCCAGGACCTCTTCGACGAGAACATCCTGCGCCAGAAGGTGGAGGCGGCCCTCGACGCCAAGAACCACATGCTCGTCAAGATCTACAACCGCCGCGCCATCTCGGCCGAGGAGATCGTCGAGAGCCTGCTCTCCTACGTCGAGCGCCTCCGCCCCATGGTGGGCGACGCGTCGCTCGAGCTAAACGCGGCGCTCGACGAGGGCAAGACCGTGCTGTTCGAGGCCGGCCAGGCCACCATGCTCGACATCGACCACGGCACGTACCCGTTCGTCACGTCGTCGAGCGCCACGTCCGGCGGCGCGGCCACGGGCTCCGGCGTCGCGCCGAACCGCCTCGAGCGGATCATCGCGGTCGTCAAGGCGTACACGACCCGCGTCGGCGCAGGTCCCTTCCCCACGGAGCTCCACGACGAGTCGGGCGAGTACCTGCGCGCCAAGGGCTTCGAGTTCGGCACCACCACCGGCCGCCCGCGCCGCTGCGGCTGGTACGACGCGCCCATCGCCCGCTACACGGCCCGCATCAACGGCGTCACCGACTTCGTACTCACCAAGCTCGACGTGCTCTCCGGCCTCGCGACCATCCCGGTCTGCGTCGCGTACGACGTCGACGGGGTGCGCCACGACGAGGTGCCCGTCTCGCAGTCCGACTTCCACCACGCGACCCCCATCTACGAGGAGTTCCCGGGCTGGCAGGAGGACATCACGGCCTGCCGCCGCTTCGAGGATCTGCCGAAGAACGCGCAGGACTACGTCATGGCCATCGAGCGCATGAGCGGCGCCCGCATCTCCGCCATCGGCGTGGGCCCGGAGCGCGAGCAGGTCGTCGTGCTGCACGACCTCCTCGAGGCCTGACCCTGATCCACGACGGCTGGGCCGACGACGCCCGCCTCGGCACGGACGCGTCGGACCTCGCGCGCTTCCTCAGCCGCGCCGATGCCCGCACCATGAACCGCGAGCGCCTCCAGGCGGATCTCGACATGGGGCACGAGCAGTACGTGGCGGCCTGGCGCGAGCTGCACCGGTTCGGGTACGTGTCGTCGGCGGAGCTGCGGCGGCTCGTCGTCGAGCGGTGATCCGCTAGCGCCTCAGGCGCCGTCCGCGCGCAGCGACCGCACCATGCCGCGCAGGACCCGCGTCGCCGCCTCCCGGTCGGCGTCGGTGAGGTCGCCGAGCATCCGCAGCTCGACCGCGCGCACGGCCGCGCTCGCCTTCGTCAGCTGCCGGCGCCCCGCCGCCGTGAGCCGCGTCGGCTGCACTCGACCGATCGCCTCCTCCGCCGGGCGCGTGACGATCCCGTCGCGCTCGAGGGTCTGCAGGAGCACGTTCATCGACTGGCGCGTCACGAAGGCGCCGCGGGCGAGGTCGGAGTTCGAGGATCCGGGGCGCTGGGCGAGGAGCTCCAGGCACGAGTAGTGCGTGATCGTCATGCCGAGGGGCCGGAGGGCCTCCTCCATGGCGGACCGCAGGGCGCTCGCGGCCTCCTTCAGCAGGTAGCCGAGCGAGGTCGGGAGGTCGATGCCGTCGTCGCCTTGACTCATGTCAGCATTCTGACATACGGTGATCCATGTCAGGCATCTGACATCGAACACAGGAGGCACCATGCCCGTCACCGGCCCCGACTTCATCTCGCTCCAGGTCACCGACCTCGACGCATCGCAGGCGTTCTACGAGCGGTTCCTCGGACTCGTCCGCTCGCCCGCCGGACCCCCGCACGCCGTCGTCTTCACCACGACGCCCATCGCGTTCGCGCTGCGTGACGTCGTCCCCGGCACCGACATCGCGGGCACCTCGCAGCCCGGGATCGGCGCGGCCCTGTGGCTGCACGCGACGGACGTGCAGGGGATCCACGACGCGTTCGTCGCGGACGGGCACCGCATCGTCTCCGCTCCGATGGACGGCCCCTTCGGCCGGACCTTCACCTTCGCGGACCCGGACGGCTACCACGTGACGCTGCACGACGAGGTGTGACGGCTAGCAGCATCCGGCATCCGACGGGTCCCGCCGTGACGTGGTCGCGGCGGCCGACCCGGACCAGGCTGGAGGGGCGGCGGGACCCGACCCCGCCCAGGCCGCGCGGCCTCGCGCACCGGGAAGGACCCCATGCTCTCCATCGTCTACTCCAGCACCGCCGAGCGGTCCTTCGACGACGTCGACCTCGCGCAGCTCCTGGCGCAGAGCCGCGCGACGAACGAGGCCCACGGGCTCACCGGCCTGCTCGTCCACCGCGAGGGACGCTTCCTCCAGCTGATCGAGGGGGAGGAGGACGACGTCCGGGAGCGCATGGCGGCGATCCTCGCGGACGACCGCCACGGGCGCATCGCCACGCTCATGGAGGAGCGGATCACCGAGCGCCAGTTCCCGGACTGGACCATGGGCTTCGCGCGCTACGACGCCCGCGTTGCCGAGCGGATCCCCGGATACCGCGAGTCCTTCGAGGACCTGGAGGGCGACCGTCCGGACGACCGCATCCGGCCCGCGCTCCTGGAGCTGATCCGGTGGTTCCAGGAGGACACCGGCCGGCTGTCCTGAGGGACGCGGGCCAGCCGTCCGCGGGCCAGCCGTCCGCGGGCCAGCCGTCCGCGACTCAGCTGCGAGGTGCGTCCGCGAGGACCGCGGCCGCGATCCGATCCGCCGCCTCATCCGGCGTGATGCGCGTCGTGTCCACGACCTCCGCCTCGGCGTGCAACCAGGTGCGCGCGGCCTCGGCGTAGGGCTCCACGCGGGAGAACCGGAAGGCCGACGGGCCGACGTCCGGGTCGTGCTGGATGCGGTCGCGGAGCCTGTCGGTGTCCGCGTGCAGCACGAAGTGGCGGATCGGGATCCCGTGCGCGGCGAGGCCCCCGCTGATCTCTCGCCAGTACGCCTCCGTGAGCACCGTCATGGGCATCACGAGCGTGCCGCCCGCGTAGTCGAGCACGCGGCGCGCGGTCTCGACGACGAGGGGACGCCACGGCGCCCAGTGCTGGAAGTCGTCCAGCTGCGGGAGCGGCGGACGGATGTCCATGAGCACCTCACCGACCTTCTCCGCGTCGAGGACCCGGCTGTCGGGGAGGCGCTCCTGCACGAGCCGCGCCGTCGTCGTCTTGCCCACCCCGTGCGTGCCGTTCAGCCAGACGATCATGGCGGCAGGCTATCGGGGCGTACCGCGACGTCGGCGCGTCAGGCCGCGGGCGCCGCGCTCCGCCAGAACCCGGCGAGGAGGTCCGCGCTCGCCTCCGGCTGGTCGACCTGGGCCGAGTGGCCGGCATCCGCGACCACCTCGTAGCGGGCGCCCGCGCGCTCGGCCATGTCGCGCTGCCAGTCCTGGGGCCAGGCGTCGTCGGCGTCGCCGTGGGAGACGAGCACGGGGACCGCGGTCGCGCGGAGGTCGTCGACGCGGTCGGTCTGCGCCTGCATGATCTCCAGCGCGCCCAGCAGCTGCGCCGACGCCGTGCCGAGCAGGCGCGTGCGGAACCACGCCACCTCGGGGTCGTCGCCGTCGAGCTGCTCGGGCAGGAACCACAGCGGCCAGAGCCCGGCGCTGCCCGACGCGCGGAGGGCGGCGATCTGCTCGGAGCGCTCGCCGCGGCTGCGGGGGCCCGAGTTCCAGTGCGTGTAGCTGGCGAAGCGGCCGGGGTCGCGGATCACGGCCTGCAGCCCGACCACGCCGCCGAAGCTGTGGCCGAGGAGGTGCACGGGTCCGAGGGGCGCGGCGGGCGCGGCGTCGGTCGCGACGTGCCGGCCGCCGGATCCGTCGACGCCCGCGAGCGCGTCGACCACGTGGTGCACGTCCTGGCCGAGGGTCTCGAGCTCGTAGCCCGACGCGTCGACGGGCGGCTCGGCCTGGCCGGGGCCGGTGGATCCCCACTGCCCGCGCTGCGAGAACGCCACCACCGTGAAGCCGCGGTCGGCGAGCGGGCCGAGCAGCGGGAAGAAGTCCTCCTTGGACCCCGTGAAGCCGGGCACGAGCAGCGCGACGGGCGCGGTCGCCGGATCCCCGGTGCGGGCGGGCACGCGCACGGCCGACAGCCGGGCCGCCGGGACCTCGATGGTGAGGTCCTCCGCGTCCGTCGGCCGGTGCTCGGACAGGGTGCGCGGGGCGCGGGCGTCGGTGCTCATGTCGTCAGCGTAGGCCGGGGGCGGTGCGGCGACCGGCGGCGCGGTCGGTCAGGCGCCCGCATCCACCACCGGCAGCGTCAGCAGGAACCGCGCGCCGGAGCCAGGCTGCACGGGCAGGCACACGAGGTCTCCGCCCTGGGCGCGGGCGAGCGCGCGGGCGATGGGGAGGCCGAGGCCGGCGCCGCCGGCGCCGCCGTCGCGGCGGTCGCGGCCGTCGTCGAGGCGCACGAGGCGGTCGAAGATCCGCTCGCGGTCGGCGTCGGGGACGCCGGGGCCGTCGTCGACGACCGTGATGCGCACGGTGCCGTCGTCGGCGCCCTCCGCCTCCACGCGCACCTCGGACGCGGCGTAGCGGGCCGCGTTCTGCAGGAGGTTGTCGAGGACCTGCGCGAGCCGGTCGGGATCCGCGCGCACCGCCGGGGGAGCGCCGCGGACGTCCGCGACGACGCGCGTCGCCGGCGTGCGCGCCGCCTGCTGCGCGACCGCCTGCTCGACCACGGACGTCAGGCGCACGGGCCGGCCCTCGACCGAGAGGCCCTCGTCGAGCCGCGCCATCATGAGCATGTCGTCGACCAGGCGGCCGGCGCGGATGGCCTCGCGCACCACGTGCACCGACAGGCGCTCGCGCTCCTCGGCGCCCGGGTCGGCGCGCACGAGCGCGTCGGCGGAGGCGCGGATCCCGGCGACGGGCGTCCGCAGCTCGTGCGCCGCGTCCGCCACGAACGCGCGCATGCGGGCCTCCGCGGCGAGGGCCTGGCGCTCGGCGTGCTCGATGTCGTCGAGCATCTCGTCGAACGCGGTCGCGGTGCGGCCGAGCTCCGTCGCGGGCCGCGTGGGACGGAGGCGGCGGCCGCGGTCGCCTCGGCCGATGGAGCGGGCGACGCCGGTCATGTCCTCGAGCGGCTGCAGGGTCCGGCGCACGACGACGACCAGCGCGACCGCCGCGAGCGCGAGGAACGCGACGGAGGCGCCCGCGAGGATCCCGCGGAGGGTGGCGAGCGTGTCGTCCACGGATCCGGTGCCCGCCGACAGCACGAGCACCGTGCCGTCGCTGAGGTCGGAGCGGAGGGTGAGGGAGCCGTCGGACGAGCTCACGGCGCTCGAGCTGACGGTCACCGTGTCGCCGCCCGTCGTGGGCGTCGCGGTCGTGGCGGAGCCGGGGGCCGAGCCCAGCGGATCCGGCCCCGGCAGCGTGCCGCCGAGCGGATCGCGACCCGGCCGCACCGAGACCGCGCCGCCGTCCGGGCTCGTGATCTGCACGGCCACGCCCTGCGCGCTCAGCCGCTCGGCGAGCGCGTCGTCGTCGAGCACGCCCACCAGCGCGGCCGCCGCCGAGGCGCGGTCGGCGAGCCGGTCCTGGATCTGCTGCCGGAGCTGCGCCCCGAGGATCGCCTGCACCGTGAGCGACAGCGCTACGAGCAGGACGGCCAGGAGCGCGAGCACCGCGAGGACCGTGCGCGTGCGGAGGGACCCGGTGCGCAGCGGGCCGGCCGGGGCGGTGGCGAGAGCACGGCCGCGGGCGCGCGCGCTCACGCCTCCACCCGGTAGCCGAGCCCGCGGACGGTGTGCAGGAGCCGCGGCCCCTTCGCCTCCATCTTCTTGCGCAGCGCGCTGATGTGGACCTCGACCAGGTTCGGGTCGGCCTGGTCGTAGCCCCACACCTGCGTGAGCAGCTGCGTCTTGGAGAGCGTGCGGCCCCGGTGGGCGGCGAGGTAGGCGAGCAGCTGGAACTCGATGGAGGTGAGCTCGAGCTGCTCGCCGCCGCGCCGGGCGAGGCCCGCGTCGGGATCCACGAGCAGGTCGCCGATCTCCACCACGGACGCGAGCCGACCGCGCCGCCGGAGGACCGCGCCGACCCGGGCCACGAGCTCCGCGAGCGCGAAGGGCTTCACGATGTAGTCGTCGACGCCCTGACCGAAGCCGCGCAGGCGGTCCTCGACGGCGTCGCGGGCGGTGAGCATGATGACGCTGGCGTCGCTCCAGCGGCGGATCCCCTCGGCCAGGCGGATGCCGCTCGGGCCGGGGAGCATCCAGTCGAGCACCACGAGGTCGGGCAGGAAGCCCTTGACCTCCTCCTCGAGCTCGACGCCGGACTCCAGGCCGCGGACGACGAAGCGCTCGGCGGTGAGGGTGGCGACGACGGCGGCGCGGATGGCGGCGTCGTCCTCGACCACGAGGACGCGTGCGGGAGGGAGCATGCCCCGACTGTAGGAGCCGCGGATGGGCGCTCCCGGCCGCATGTCCGCTCCGGGCGCCGAACTTAAGGAGGACTTCAGATCCGCTGCCGAACCTGGATCCACGACCGCCGGTGCACACCGCGCCGCGGCGGACACGGAAGGACCATCATGGACGACACCATCACCGTCTTCGAGCGGAAGCCGGGAGCGCCGACGCCGGGCCCCGCTCCGCGCAAGCGCCGCACGGGCATCGCCGTCGGCATCGCGGGCGCCTCCCTCGGCCTCGTCGCGCTCTTCTCCTCGGCGGCCTACGCCGACGGGAACGGCGGCGACACCAGCGGGTCGACCGGATCCGGGAGCGGCACGACCGCGACCTGCCCCGCCCCGCCCGCGCTGCCCGACGGCACGACGCCGCCCGCGCCCGTGGCGCTGCCGGACGGATCCACCCCGCCCGCCCCGCCGACGAACGCGGACGGGACGCCGGCGACGCCGCCCACCCCGCCCGCGAACGCCGACGGATCCGCGGCCACGGTGCCCGCGCCGCCCACGAACGCAGACGGGACGCCCGCCACGCCGCCCACCCCGCCGACGAACGCGGACGGCTCGACCCCGACGCCGCCCACGCCGCCGACGAACGCGGACGGCACCCCCGCGACGCCGCCCACCCCGCCCACGCCTCCGACCAACGCGGACGGCACGCCCGCCACCCCGCCGGCCCCGCCCGCCGACGGCTGCGCGCCGCCCGCCCCGCCCGTCGGCGCGGACGGCAAGGCGCCCACCCCGCCCGCCGGCGGCCCCGCGGCTCCGGCCACCAAGCCCGGGTCCTCCGAGGGCTCGACGTCCGGCGGCACGCCCGCCACGACGCCCGCGCCCACGGCGACGTCCGGCAGCTAGGACGGATCACCCGGCCGGGGCCCGCGCACTCCGCGGGCCCCGGCCGCGCGTCTGCCAGGCTGGCCGGGTGACCGCCACCGTCCCCGCGCCCGCGTCCCTCCTCGGCACCCACGTCCGGCTCGACCCGCTGAGCCCCGACCACCTCCCCGCCCTGCGCGCGGCGATCGCGCACCCGGCCGTCTTCGCGGGCGGCTTCGGCGGCGGCGCGGCCGGGCTCCCCGCCGACGCGCCCGCCTTCGACGCGTGGGCCCGCGGCTACTTCCGCTGGGACGACCTGCCGACCGCCGTGATCCTCGTCGGCGGCCCGCACGACGGCGAGCTCGTCGGCACCACGAGCCTCACCGAGCTCGACGTGCGCCGCGAGCGCGCGCACCTCGGCTGGACCGCGTACGACCCGCGCGTCTGGGGCACCGTCGTGAACGCGGAGGCCAAGCGCCTCCTGCTCGGCCTCGCCTTCGACTCCGGCTTCGGGCGCGTGAAGCTCCAGGCCGACGCGCGCAACGCGCGCTCGCGCGCCGCCATCCTCAAGCTCGGCGCCACCCTCGAGGGCATCTGCCGCCGCGACCAGCGGCGCGCGGACGGCACCTGGCGCGACGCGGCCATCCACTCGATCCTCGCCGACGAGTGGCCCGCCGTCCGCGCCGGCCTCGACGCGCGCATCGCGGCGCACGAGGGACGGCCGGTCCTGTTCCGCACGCCCGCGAGCTGAGGCGACGGGCGGCCGACGGGACGGGTCGGTCAGTCGGCGTACGGATCCCCGTCGCCCGCCTCCGCGGGGTAGTGGAACTGCATGCCGACGGAGTCGATTGCTCCCGTCCACACCATGTCGCCGCCCACGCGGTGCAGCGGGGGAGCGGTGGAGTCGATGGCGTCGGCGAGGCCGAGCTCGGCGATCCAGTCCTCGATGATCTCGCGCCGCGCCGGGCGCGAGTACGCGTCGGCGCTCCCGATGAAGTGCACGAAGTCCGCGTCGCCGATCTCCCAGGCCAGCGGACGGAGTCCGCGCTGCCGTCCCTCGGCGTTCCAGGCGATCGCGACCATGAGTTCGATGTCCTCGCGGCGCATCGAGCGGCGGCCGAGCGGAAGGGGGCCGTCCGCGCTCATGGGCAGCTCCTGGATCGTCGTACGTCGGCGGGACGGGCACGTGCACGAGATGATCCGGGAATCCGCACGGCGGTGGAGCGAGGAGGGGAGCGAGGCGGGGGACGCGCCACCGAGCCCGAGCCCGGCGAACGCGCGACCGCGCACCGGGCCCTGCTCACAGGGGCCCGGATCGGGTCGGGCTCCTGCTGTGATCGCGAGCGCCGCCGGGGCGTCGCGTTCCGGCGATGCCACACGACGTCCCCAGCGACGGGTATTCGATCGGGACTGGGGCGAACATAACCCCTCGGATGGGGAAACACCAGGCGCGCGGGCATACGGGGGCGCGGTGCCCGCGGGCGGCTCCGCTCCGGCGCTCCCCGCGCAGAGCGATCACGGTCTACGCCGCGTCCGCCTCCGTCGCGAACGGGTCCGTCGTGGGCGCGGCGGGAGCCTCGACTCCCGTGTCCTCGCCGGGCCGGATCCCCGTCACGCGGAGCGAGTGCACGTGCAGCCGGGCGTCGGCCGACCCCTCGGCCACGCGGATCACGCCGGGTCCACGGCGCATGTCCACGTCGACGACGAGCGTCCGCCGGGTCGTGCCCGCGGCGAGCGGCGGGTAGCGCACGGTGCGGGTCTGCGCGCGGTCGAGGGCGAAGCCGAGCGCGAGCGGGGTGGATCCGCAGTGGTCGTAGGTGACGGCGACCGCGTGGGGCCCGGCGTGCTCGGCGACGACCGCGAAGTCGAGGTAGCTGCGGCTGCCGGGATCGGCGTCCGTGGGCGGCGGCGGCGCGCTGGCGTGGACGCGCGACGCGGTGGTGGCGGGGTAGCAGCGGACGTGGGGGATGGCGTGCCTCCGGGCGGTGCACATCGGTGTGGCGGGACGCGGCGTCGGGACCGGCCGGGAAGCCATGCCCGGTCCTGCGCGGCGGCGCGTCGCGCCGGGATCGGCGGGGCGCGTGCATCGAGACCAGCTCGCGCACATGACGGGGGACGTTGGGCGGCGCGTCGTTCGGCTCTGGCGATGCAGGGCGACTGCCTCACCCTACGGCGTCCGTGCATCCGCCGTGCCGGCAGCGCCCCCGTCTCGTGCGGCACCGCGCGTCGGCGTCCCCCGCACGGCGGACGCGCGCGCGGGGCCGTCGTCCGTAGCGTGGAGGGGACGACGGGAGACGCACGATGCAGAGCAGGTGGGCGGCCATGATCCTCGGCGACCGGGAGGATCCGCGCGCCCGGCTGCGCGCGGTCTTCGGCGGGCCCACCGCCACGAGCGGGCAGCCGCCGACCGCGGCGCTGGAGTGGGCGGAGCGGACGCTCGCGCGGGCCGATCCCGCGCGGGAGGCCGAGCCCGTCGCGGCGACGCGGCTGCTGCGCCGGGCCGAGCCGCGGCTCACGCTGCGGTCCGCCGCGTTCCTCGCCGAGCACGCCGTCGCCCGGCGCCGCGCCGCGTGACGGCCCGCGGATCCCTCCACCACGTGGAGCTGCAGGTGCGCGACCTCGACGCGGCGCTCGCGTCCTGGGGCTGGATCCTCGGCGAGCTCGGCTACGCGGAGGAAGCCCGCTGGGCCGACGGCCGGAGCCTCCGCCTCGGCGACGCCTACCTCGTGATCGCCCGGGCGCCGCGCGACGCCCCGCACGACCGGCGCGCGGCGGGCCTCAGCCACCTCGCGTTCCACGCGGGATCCGCGGCCGACGTTGAGCGCCTCTGGGCCGCGGCGCCCGACCACGGCTGGGCGCGCCTGTACGAGGACCGCCACCCGTTCGCCGGCGGTCCCGACCACCGCGCCGCGTTCCTCGAGGACGGCGAGCGGTTCAAGGTCGAGCTCGTCGCGGACTCCTAGACGCGCGGCCGCCGACGCCCGTCGGCCCGCGCCTGCGCCTGCGACTCGAGTCGCAACGCAGGTGCCGACTCCCGCGCCCTGTGCGGGAGCGGCCCAGCCGGGAGCGTTGCAGGCATGGACACGACACCCCGCTCCACCCCCGCCGCCCCGAACCGCGGCCGCCGCCCACGGCGTCTCGCCGCGACCGTCGGCGCGCTCGCCCTGGCCCTCGCCCTCCCGCTCGCCGCGGGCGCCGCCACCGCCGCGACCCCCGCGGATCCGCCGCCCC
This sequence comes from Clavibacter phaseoli, assembly GCF_021922925.1. Taxonomy (NCBI): domain Bacteria; kingdom Bacillati; phylum Actinomycetota; class Actinomycetes; order Micrococcales; family Microbacteriaceae; genus Clavibacter; species Clavibacter phaseoli. The sequence continues at coordinate 2,153,540 of NZ_CP040786.1, read as the reverse complement.
CTGCCCCGCCGCAGCACCAGCAGGGCGGCCACGACCTCACGAAGGACGACCTCGACGCCTGGCTCGACGGCGTCGTCGGCTCCGCCCTGCCGACCACCGGCATCCCCGGCGCCGCCGTGTCGGTCGTCGCCGACGGCCAGGTGCTCACCTCCCGCGGCTACGGCCTCGCCGACACCGGCACCGAGGGCAGCCCCGCCCGCCCGGTGGATCCCGACGACACGCTCTTCCGCGTCGGCTCCGTCTCGAAGGTGGTCTCCGCCACGGCCGTCATGCAGCTCGTGGAGGAGGGCCGCCTCGACCTCGACGCCGACGTGCAGCGGTACCTCGACTTCGACCTCGCCACCCCGAAGGGCGCCGTCACGCTGCGGCACCTGCTCACCCACACGTCCGGGTTCGAGGAGGTCATCACGGGCCTCATCGGCGTGCCCGGCAGCGAGCGCGACCTCGGCGACGTGATGCGCACGGATCCGCCGGAGCAGGTCTTCGTCCCCGGCACCACCCCCGCGTACTCGAACTACGGCGCGAGCCTCGCAGGCTACGTCGCCGAGCGCGTCGCCGGGACGCCGTTCGTCGACCTCGTGCAGCAGGAGGTGCTCGACCGCGCGGGGATGACCTCGTCCTCCTTCGCGCAGCCGCTCCCCGCCGACCTCGACGCGCGCCTCGCGAAGGGCTACCCCGACGACTCGCAGCCCGCGTATCCGACGGAGGTCGTGAACGCGGCCCCGGCCGGCGCGCTCTCGGCCACCGCGACCGACATGGCCCGCTTCATGCTCGGCCACCTCGGCGACCTGCCCGCCGACCAGGCGCTCCTGGATCCCGCCACCCTCGACGACATGCACCGCCCGGCCCTGGGCGCCGACCAGCTCGGCACCCTCGCCGCCGGCCAGCGCATGGACCTCGCCTTCTTCGACGACAGCGAGCCCGGCGTCCCGGCCTTCGGCCACGACGGCGACACGAACGTCTTCCACACGGCCATGCGCATGTTCCCGGACAGCGACGCCGGCATCTTCGTCACCTTCAACGGCAACGGCCGCGACGCCGTCGACACCCTGGAGCTCCGCACGACCGTGCTGCAGGGGTTCGCCGACCGCTACCTGCGCGCGGACGCCGGCATGGCCGGATCCACCGCCGCGCCCACGGGCGACCCGGAAGCCGCTGCCGCGCTCGCCGGCACCTGGCTCTCCTCCCGCTCCCCGTTCTCCAACCCCGGCGCGCTGCTCAACCTCAGCGGCCAGACCTCGATCGTGCCGCGCGCCGACGGCACCATCGCCGTCACCCCCAAGCCGCTCGGCGTCACGACGGGCGTCTACGAGAAGGCGGGCGACGACCTGTGGCGCGAGGTCGGCGGCGACGCCGTGCTCGCCACCCGCGCCTCCGCCGACGGCGGACCGGTCGACGCGATCTCCTGGGGCGGGTCCTTCACGATGCTCCGGGCGGAGCCGTGGCAGGTCGCGTCCACGGTCATGCCGCTGCTGCTCGCCTCCGTGGCCGTGCTCCTCGTCTCGGTCGTCGTGTGGCCGGCCACGGCGATCGCCGGCCTCGGCCGACGTCGCGCCGCCCGCGCCGACGCCGCCGTCCCCGCCGCATCGCGACCGCGCCGCAGCCGCGCGCACCTGCTCTCCCGCATCGGCCAGGCCGTGACCCTCGTGGCGCTCCTCGGCTGGTCGGCCGCGGCCGTGCAGGCGCTCTCGTTCGTCGACGTCCCCGCCGGCGCGCTCCGCACCCTGCAGGGGCTGCAGCTCCTCGGCGCCCTCGCGGCGATCCCCGCCGCGCTCGCCGTCTGGCAGGCGATCCGCACCCGCCGCGGCGCGTGGATCGTCGCCGGGCGGATCCTCGTCCTCCTCGCGCTGGTCGCCGTCGCCGCCTTCGCGGTCGGCTTCCGGCTGCTCGCGCCGAGCGTGAGCTACTGATGCGCGCCGACGCGGGCGACGGCTCGGGCGACGGCGGCGGCCGGCCCGCCTGCCATGCTCGGAGCGTGACCCCTCCCGCGCCCGACGCCGCCGTGGCGACCGCCCGCGTCGCCGTCCGTCCGCGCGGGGCGCTCGCCGAGGGGATCCGCGCCGCCCTCGGCCGCGTCGGGATCCGCACGGACGCGGCCCGGGACGCGGCCGCCGCCGCGGCCTGGGCGGTCCTCACGGTGCTGCTCCTCGGCGTGCTCGCCGCCCTCGTCTGGGCGGACGGCACCTCGCGCAGCATGTCCCCGGCGCAGGGCGCGACCATCGCGATCCTCGCGGTCGCGCAGTGCGCGCCCCTCGCGTTCCGCCGCCGGCACCCGCGGTCGACGCTCCTGGCGGTGTCGCTCCTCCAGGGCGCGCTCGTCGCAGTGCTCCCGCCGCACTTCGGGTTCTGGGCCGCGGCGCCCGTCGTCGCGGCCTACACGGTCGGGGCGCTCCTGCCGCCGGCGTCCGCGGTGCGCGTCGTGGCCGCGGCCATCGGCCTCGAGGCCGTCGGGGCGTACCTGGCGGCCACCGGCCAGGTCCGCGGGCTGCTCGTGCCCACGGCCGTGGACGTGCGGCTCAGCGTCGACACGGTCATCGCGGCCGCGTCGATCCTCGTCAGCGGCCTGCTCATCGCCGCCGCGAGCGCGGCCGTCGGATCCTGGGTCGCGCTCCGCCGCCGCCACGACCGCGACGTGCTCGCGCGGGCCGCCGAGAGCCTCGAGCACCAGGCCGCCCTCAGCCGGGCCGCGGTCGCCGCCGAGCGCACCCGCATGGCCCGCGAGCTCCACGACGTGGCGGCGCACCACCTGACGGCGCTCGTCGTGCAGGCCGGCGCCGCCGAGCGCCTGGTCGACCTGGACCCGGAGCGCGCCAAGGACTCCCTCCGCGGGATCCGGCTCCAGGGCCGCGAGACGCTCGACGCGCTGCGCTCCATCGTCGGGATCCTCCGCCAGGGCTCCGACGGCGAGGGCGGCGAGGCGGGCACCGCCCCCGTGCCCGGCCTCGCCGACCTGCCGGAGCTCGTCGCGGCCGCTCGCACGGCGGGCACCGAGGTCGAGGAGTGCCCGACCGGTGCCGCGCCCGCCCTCGCGCCGCTCGCCGACGTCACCGCGTACCGGACCGTGCAGGAGTCGCTCGCCAACGCCCGGCGGCACGCCCCCGGATCCGCCGTGACGCTCACGACGGAGGCCGGCCCCGCGCGCATCGCCATCACGATCGAGAACGCGCTGCCCGCCGCCGCCCCCGCGACCGCGCCGGGCTACGGCCTCGTCGGGATGCGCGAGCGGGCTGCGCTCGTCGGCGGACGCCTGGAGGCCGGCCCCACCGGATCCGGCACCTGGCGCGTGCGCCTCGAGCTGCCGGTGGAGCCCGTTCCGGCGGCGAGGGCCGACGCGTGATCCGCGTGGTGCTGGTCGACGACCAGTCCATCGTCCGCGCCGGCTTCCGCGTCGTGCTGGAGACGGCCGGCGGGATCGAGGTGGTCGGCGAGGCCGCGGGCGGCCGCGAGGCCGTGGAGACCGTGCGCCGCCTCGCGCCCGACGTCGTGGTGATGGACGTGCGCATGCCCGGCGGCGACGGCATCGAGGCGACCCGCGCGATCACCGGAGCGGACGCGGACGCCGCCGGCGGCACGCACGGCGACGGCCAGGGTCCCGCCGTCCTCGTCGCCACCACGTTCGACCTCGACGAGTACGTCTTCGGCGCGCTCGAGGCCGGAGCCCGCGGCTTCGTGCTCAAGGACGCGGAGCCCGAGGAGTTCATCCAGGCAGTCCGGGCGCTCGCCGAGGGCCGCGCCGCGCTCGACGGCGTCACCACCCGCCGCGTGATGGCCGAGTTCACCCGCCGCCGCGCCGCGTCCGCCGTGCACCCCGGCACCGAGGTACTCACGCCCCGCGAGCAGGACATCGTGCGGCTCCTCGGCGACGGCCTCTCCAACGACGAGATCGGCGGCCGGCTCGTGATCGAGACGAGCACCGTGAAGTCCCACCTCACCCGGATCATGACGAAGCTCGGCACCCGCGACCGCCTGCAGACCGTCGTGTGGGGCTACCGCTCGGGCCTGCTGCCCTGACCGCCGGCGGGCCGACGGGCGTGCCGTCGGGCGGGTCGCCGGACGGGCCGCCGCGACGCGCCCGGGCGGCGCGCGGAGGCCGGACGCGCGTCCCGCCGCGTTCGCCCGGGATCCACCGTCCGTGCCGCGAACGTCCACCGCGGGCGGCGCGCGCTCTCAGGCCCGTCGTGGTCTGATGGATCCATGGAACCCATCTACACCGCTATCGCGCACGCCTCCGGCGGAGGACGCGACGGACACGTCCGCAGCGAGGACGACCGCATCGACTTCGACACCCGTCCCCCCAAGGAGATGGGCGGCTCGGGCGAGGGCACGAACCCCGAGCAGCTCTTCGCCGCCGGGTACAGCGCCTGCTTCCTCGGCGCCACCCACCTCGTCGGCAAGAACGCCGGCGTCGACACGAAGGACGCGGGCGTCTCCGCCAGCGTCTCCATCGGCGACAACGGCCAGGGCGGCTTCGGCCTCGCGGTCGAGCTCGACGTCTACCTCCCGAACGTGGCGCCCGAGCGCCGCCAGGAGATCGCGGACGCGGCCCACCAGGTCTGCCCGTACTCCAACGCCACGCGCGGCAACATCGACGTGAAGGTCACCATCGTCGACTGATCCACCCGTGCGATCCGAGGCGGGCGTCCCCAGCGGGGACGCCCGCCTCCGTCGTCCCAGCCGCGGATGGGTAGGGTCATCGCATGCCTGAGAACACCGGCCCCGCTGGGGCGCCCCTCGACGACGACGCCCGTGCCGCCCTCGAGGAGCTGGGGGACATCCGCGGGAGCATCGACAACATCGACGCCGCCCTCGTGCACCTGCTCGCGGAGCGCTTCAAGTTCACGCAGTCGGTCGGCCGGCTGAAGGCCGCGCACGGGCTGCCCGCCGCGGATCCCGAGCGCGAGCGCCGCCAGATCCTCCGCCTCCGGGCGCTGGCCGAGGAGTCGCGGCTCGACCCGGCCTTCGCGGAGAAGTTCCTGAACTTCATCGTCGCCGAGGTCATCCACCACCACACGCGCATCGCCGAGGAGGAGGGCACCGCCACCCCCGCGGCCACCTCCGCCGTCGCCCCCGAGGACGGCGGCCCGACGGCCTGACGCCGCCCGCGCGGCTCGACGCGTCGGGCCGCGCGGGCGTCAGCCCTCCGGGTACGTCTCCCGCAGCACGCGCTCCAGCAGCTCGGCGACCGCGCCCGGGCCCGAGGCCGGCGCGACCGCCTCGACGCCGGCGTTGTAGTTCGTGTTCGTGTTCACGTCGTAGGTCACGAGCCGGCCGTCGGCGGTCTCGATGAACTCGATGCCGGCCACCTCGATCCCGAGCCCCGCGAGGAACGCGACGTAGCGCCGGACGAGCGGGTGCTCCGCGGTGATGTCCTCCCGCAGCGAGAAGATCGTGTCGCCCGGCTGCTGCGCGATGGTCGCCCCGGGCGGCATCACGAGCGCGCCCGTCGTCGGGTCGATCGCGCACGCGTCCGCGGGGCACAGCTGGTAGCCGCCGCGCGCGGTGTCGGCCTGGATCGCGTAGACGAACTCGCCGCCGACGATCTCCACCCGCGTCACCCGCGGCGTCGCTGCCTCGAGGAACTCCTGCAGCAGCGTGATCCCGTCCTGCGGCTCCTCGAAGTCCGGCCCCTCCACGTAGGCGGCCAGCTCCTCGACGCTGTCGAACCTCCGGACCCCGAGGCCCTTGCCGCCCTGGTTGTGCTTGGTGATGAACGGCGTCGGCAGGCCGCGCGCCGCCTCGACGATGCGGTGGCTGCCGATCACGGCGCGCGTCCCCGGCACCTCGATGCCGGCGGCGCGGAGGGCCGTGAGCTGGTCGACCTTGCTCACCTCGAGCTCGATCGTGCGGCGCCCGTTGACCGTCCGGCGGCCGTGCGCCTCCAGCCAGCTCATGAGACCGCGCGTGTAGTCCTTCGACAGCGCGTGGTCGCGCGTGTGCGCCGACGCGCTGATCCGCGACCAGAAGATCCCCTCGGGCGGCGCCTCGTCGATCTCGAGCACGCCGTCGGTGAGGAGCCACTCCTCGTAGGGGACCCCGCGCGCGTCGAGCGCGGCGGCGAACGGGCCGAACCACTCGGGGTTCTCGTGGATGGCGTAGACCTTCGGTGCGGTGCTCATCCCCCCAGGCTACGAGGCCCGACGGGCGACGCCGGCCGCGTGACGGCGGGCGTCGGCCGAGGCGGCGTCAGCCGACCCGTCGGCGTCAGCTCAGGCGCACGAGCGCCTGCACCGGCAGGTGGTCGCTCATCATGCGGCCGCGCCAGGCGAAGTCGTTGACCGCGGCGGCGCGCACGTCCACGCGGTCGCTCACGAGGATCCAGTCGATGCGCGGGCCGTCGACGACCGGCGGCCGGTAGTCGGGGAAGGTGCCGAACGCGGGCGTCGCCTGGCGGGCGGTGTCGAGCCAGGAGTCGCGGAGGCCGGCCCGGCGGGTCAGCACGTCGTAGGGGAACGAGTCGACGGGCGCGTTGAAGTCGCCCATGAGCACGAGCGGCATCCCGGCGAAGCGCGTGCGCACGAGCTCGGCGATGGCCTCGGCGGCGCGGTCGCGGGCCTCGGCGACGTCGTGGTCGAGGTGCGTGTCGAGCACGACGAGCGGGTGGCCGGTGGCCTCGTCCTGGAAGCGGGCCCAGGTGAGGATCCGCGGCATGGGGTTGCCCCACGTCATGCTGCCGATCACGTCGGGGGTGTCCGAGAGCCACATCACGTCGTGCTCGAGGAGCGTCAGGCGGGACGCCTGGTAGAAGATCGCGCCGTGCTCGCCGTGGCTGCCGCCCTCGCGGCCCTGCCCGACCATGCGGTACGACGGCGGCAGCGCCTTCTCGATGGCCTGGATCTGCGGCCACAGCGCCTCCTGCACGCCGAGCACCGTGGGCCGCTCCTGCTGCAGGAAGCGCGTGAGCACCTCCTGGCGCTCGGGCCAGTGGTCGGCCTCGCCCTCGCGGGTGCCGTGCCAGGGCATGCGCACGTTGAGCGAGATCAGGTGGATGTCGTCGCCGGTCGTCGGGCCGATCGCGAGGGTCATGCCCCCATTCGACCACGTGCAGCCGCTCGCGTGGCCGCGCGGCGACGATCGGGTGGGGAGCGGGCGTCAGCAGCCGGGCGTGACGAGCGCCTTCACGAAGGCGCCGGTCTGGTACGTGTACTGCGACACCCACTGGCGGAAGCTGAAGTCCACCGGGTCCTCGACCACCATGAGGTCGCCCGTGAAGCAGCGCGAGAAGATCAGCTGGGTGCGGGTGACGTGCGGGGTCCACGTGATGACGATGGCGCTCGTCCAGCCGTTCTCCTCGGACTTCTCGCGGAGGTAGCGGGCCTCGCCCTGCGTGGTGAAGGGCGACGGGGTGTCGCACGTGACGGCGTAGGGGTACTCGCCGTTGCAGGCCGCGAGCTCGTCGGCGGACTGCGGGCCGGTGGCGGGCACCGAGAACACGACCGTGTCGGAGTAGCCCTCCTCCACCAGCTTCGCCGCGAGGTCGCGACGCGTGGGGTTGGGCGGGCCGATGACGTAGATGACGTCGGCCTTGTCCGGCTGGCTCGCCGGCGGGAAGACGAACAGCGGGATGCCGGCCAGGAGCCAGGCGAGCAGCAGCACGAGGAGCGCGAGGAGGGTGCGGACGATCCAGCGCCGGGCGCGGTGCGCTCGGCGGGGTGGGGCGGTGGTGCTGGGTGTCAACGTGTGCTCTCGGCCTGGAGGATCCGCGGGGGCGGCGTGCGGGCGTGCGGGGGCGGGTGCGTCCCCCGGCGGCTCGTCGAGCCTATGGGGACGCGTGACGGTCGCGAAGCCCCCATCCGGGGCGGGCGGCGCGGCGGCGTCGTGGCGCGGGCGGCGGATCAGCCACCCGTGGAGCAGGGGACCTGCGTGATGTCGGACTCGAGCGGGCGCACGAGGGGCGTGTGGCGCACCTCGAGCGGTCCGGCGTCGTCGGACGCCGGCATGGTGAACGTGACGTCGACGGTCTTGGTGTCCTGCGGCGCGAGCTCGGTGCGGATGCGGATCATGCCGCGCCCCATGTCGGTGCCGCGGGCCTCCTCGGTGGTGAGGTCGGCGTCCGTCTTCCAGCCCGTGACGGTGGATCCGACGGGCCCGTACACGAGCAGGTCGTCGAACTGGCGGCCCTTGGCCTGGCCGTCGAGGCCCGTCACGTAGCGCGGCAGGCTCGTCGCGGCGTCGAGCGGCGCGATGCTCGTCATGTCGACCGACACCGTGTACGTGGTGGTGTCGCCGCAGGTCTCCGCCTGGATCCGGGACCCGGAGCGCAGGTAGTAGCTCATCTTGGATCCCGAGCCGATGTCGTTGAAGTACAGGCCGATCGCCGTCTGCTCGGTGTTGTCGTCCGGCAGCGCGCCGCTCAGCGGCCCGCCCTCGATGAGGGTCTGCTCCTCCGGCACCGTGCTCCACAGGAGGAGGCGCCGCTCGTCGATGGCCCGGTCGATCGCGGTGACCAGAGGCACGACGGGCGGGGTGTCGGTGACGAGCTTGGCGAAGATCGTGCTCGCCGCGCTCGCGAAGTAGCGGTCCTGCGCGAGGTAGTCGGGGTACTGGCTGTAGACGGCGCCGAGGAGCGTGGGCACCGCGTTCTGCGCGTCCAGCACGTCGCCCGTCGCCAGCGTGATCGGCCCGGTCGCCTCCAGCAGGTAGCTGAGCGCGATCGGGTCGAACGACAGCACGCCGTCGACCCGGTCGCCGATGTTGGCCTCCCAGTACGACTTCGCGAGCGCGCCGGACGTGGGGAAGTCGGGGAACATCGTGATGTTCTGCTCGAACCGGTCCGAGCGCGGCTCGATGAGGCGCACGGTCTCGTCCGGCACGTCACCCTGGCGCACGTTCCGGGGGAAGTCGTTGCTCGACGCCTGCTTCGCGATGCGCACGCTGCCGTCCTCGACGGTCAGCAGCACGAGCGCGGCCGGGTTGCCGCCGGTGGAGCGCACCTCCGCGTTGTTCTGGAACATGAGCAGGTAGTTGCGGGCGCCGTCGGCGCCGAGGAGGTCGGGCAGGATCCCCGTGACCTCGCGGAACGTGCTCGCCGTCGCCTCGGTGCTCGTGAGCGTGTCGTCCATGAGGTCGACGTCGTCGGCCACCTGCGCCCAGAGGTCGTCGCGGTCGACGGTGTCGAGCTCGGCGCGGGCGCCGGCGAGGCCGTCGCTCGCGGTGTCGACCGTCTGGCCGAGGGAGCGGATCCCGTCGAGGTCGATGCGGCCGAGCACGGGCGTGAACGCCGAGAGCGAGACCTCGGTGGCGGGCGTGACGACGTCGGTGGCGAGGCGGTCGCTCGTCGCGGCGAGCACGCGGGCGGCGTGGATGTTCGGGCCGACGAAGGGGACCCACTCGTACGCGCCGAGCACGCCGTCGTCCGCGGCCCGGGCGGCCTTCGCGGTGTGGTCGCGGAGCTCGGAGGCGCCGGACTTCGCGGTGTCGATGTCGCCCGCGAGGAGCGCCGTCTGCACCTGGTCGGAGAGCGGGAGCGCCTCGCGGAGCTCGCTCTGCACCGTGTCGACGCGGGGGAGGATCAGCGCGGCCGAGACCGCGGTGCCGATCACCAGGACGCCGAGGACTCCCACCGGGATCCAGAGGCGCTTGCGCTTCCACACCGGCCGTCGGGTGCGGGAGGCGTCGCGGTCCGCGCGCGCGGCGCGGCGGCTGCGGCCCCGGTCGGCGCCATCCGCGTCACCGCGACCGTCGGCCGGGGGCAGGATGCCGTCGATGCCCGTCACCGGTCGCGGCTCCGGTCGACGACCGGTCGTCCGGCCGGGAAGGCCCGGCCGTTGCCGATCGCCGGGCGCGCCGGCTCGGGGGCGGATCCGCCGACCGCGCCGAGGCCGGCGACACCGGCCCCGATGAGCGCCTGCTCGCGCACGGCCGCGGGCGCGGTCTCGTCGGGCAGCGGCACGGGCGCGCTGACGGGCCCGGTGACCTGCTTGCGGGTGGAGGAGAACCAGAAGAACAGCACGAGGATCACGAGCGACGCGATGCTGGTCGACATGCCCTGGTACGCGTCGCCGCGGATCAGGGAGAAGAGGTAGGGGGTGACGACGACCGCGATGGCGGCGCCGAGGAGCCCGCGGCGGCGCATGCGGGCGCGGATGAAGAGGCCGGCCACGAGCCCGAGGAGCGCGCCGACGGCGACGACCCCGGGGATGCCGAAGTTCGAGAACGCCTCGCCGATGGCCGACAGGCTCGTCTCGACGCGGTTGACGCCGTAGAACCGGGGCACGTAGGTGGACGTGAACCACGTGTTGCCGCCACCGAAGGGCTTGTCCTCCCACAGCCCGCGCGGGACGAACCAGGCCGGCACCGCGGCGTACGTGGCACCCCACTGGTAGACGAAGTCGGGCAGCGACGCGACCTCGTTGAGGCGGATGAGCACGTCGAACGGCCGTGTCTCGATGCCGCTGGTGAGGCGGTCGAGGAGCACGCCGATCGGGTCCTGCGTGAGGCGGTCGAGCGAGCGGCCGTTGTCGAACGTGGACTCGCGGATGACGATCGAGTAGACCATCGCGACCACGGCCGTGACGCCGCCGATGAGGGCGATGGTGCGGAAGCGGAACGGCTTCGGGCCGATCTGCTTGAGGATCAGGAACGGCAGGAACACGCCGATGATGAGCGGGCCGCGGCCGCCGGCGGACCCGGCGCACACCACGAGCACCAGCACGGCGACCAGGTTGACCCAGTTCCAGCCCTCGAGGCCCTTCTGGCGGCGCGCGAGCACGTTGTAGACGATCGCGATCTGCACGGGGATGTACGACAGGCCGATGAACGACTTGCCGGAGAGGAAGTCGCTCCGGTTGGCGAGGCCCGTCGTGTACGCCTGGATTCCGCCGGAGGAGAGCACCAGGTACACGAGGAGGCCGAGGGCCACGACCGAGGAGATGACCACGAGCGCCTGCGACACCGACGTGTTGAAGACGCGCTGCCAGCGCACCTGCGTGTCGGGGTCGACGAAGGCGGGGCCGCCCGCGAGGGCGTTGTCCTCCAGGGCCTTCGCGTCCTCGCCGCCGCGGGCGATGCGGCGGGCCTCGCGGGCCACCTGGTAGTAGTACACGACGAAGAACGCGGAGAAGAAGATCAGCGCCTCGATGAGCGCGGAGCTCGCCGCGAGCTGCAGCGTGGGGGAGAAGAAGCGCGTGTCGGCGATGGCGCCGGGGCTCGTCTCCATGCTGTTGGCGACCGTGAGGGGGCGCAGCACGAACAGGAGGAGGCCCGTGAAGGCGACGATGCCGCCGGGGGTGATCGGATCCCCGTTGGAGACCGTCTCCTTCACGAGCACGCCGACCAGCAGGATCGCGAGCACCGCGATCATGAACGGGTAGGAGAGCTCGTTGCCGAGCAGGGCCACGCCGCCGAGCGCGGCGAGGACGGTGAGGACCACGGCGGCCGCGAAGACCGCCGGGGTCGCTAGGCGGTACGTCGGACCCATGAAGTCATCTCCTCGAAAGCCGCGTCCAGGCGGGCGGTGGCGGCGGCGAGAGCCGCCGCGGTGGTGCGAGCGGCCTCTGCGTCGGCCGTCCCGGCGATGGCGGTGCGGACCGCCCGGTCGAACGACGGCTCCGTGCGCGTGCCGAACTCGGTCGTGAACGCCCCGACCTTGGTGGCGCCGCCGACGGCGACCACGGGCGTCGTGAGCATCGTACCGAGGTACATGGCGTGCATGCGAGAGGCGACGACGACCTCGCGGTCGGAAATGAGCTCCGCGGCGCGGCGCCAGCCGTGGTCGCCGGGCTCGGTCGTGAGCCTGGCGCGCACCTCGGGCGGCAGCGCGCCGGCGTCCGAGTCGTCGCCCTGGTCCATCGACACGAAGACGACCTCGCCGAAGCGCTCCTCGAGCGCCGCGACATGGGCGGGGGTGACCTCGGGGGAGTGCTTCGCGTTGAGGGCGACCACGGCACCGCGGCGGCGGTCGGCGGGCGCGGCCATCGCGGCGAGCTCGGGGGCGGCGAAGAGGCTGACGTCGGCGGCGACCTCGACCGGGAGCTTCGAGTACCCGGCGGCGCGGCCGGCGGAGTCGGGGTCCCGGGTCCAGACGCGGGCGCCGTCGAGACCCGCGCGGAGGGCGAGGCGCGCGCGGCGGCGGCTGACGGGATCCGCGCCCACGCCGAACACGGCGAGCGGCGTGCGGCTGGTGCGCGCGATGAGCCCGGTGACGGCCATGAGGCGGGGGAGGCCCGCGAAGGGGCGCGACGGCTGGTCGTCCGCGAGGAGCGTGCCGCCGCCAACGACGACCGCGTCGACCTGGCGCACGACGTCGGCGAGCGCGCGGACGCCGGAGACGCGCACGCGCTCCTCGGTGGAGTCGAGGCGCCGGTTCTGCCCGAAGTCGGCGATCACGGTCTCGTGGCCGGCCCGACGGAGGCGCTCGGACAGCGCGTCGGTGAGGAAGGCGTCGCCGAGGTTCTGCGGGTGGCCGGACGCGAGGGTGCGGTCGGCGGAGACGATGAGGGTCCTCATGCGTCCTCCTTCCTGCGGTTGCGGATGAGGAGCGCGGCGATGGCGGCGCTCAGGACGAGCTCGGCGACGAGCGTGACGCCGGCGAGGAGGGCGGGGCCGGCCGTGAGCGCGGCGACGAGCGTGAGGACCACGGCGACGACGCCCGTGACGATGGTCGCGGTGAGCCGCACGCGGACGAGGCCGGAGCCCATCGCGTACGCCATGAGCGCGTAGTTGCCGAACTTGGGGGCGACCGAGAGGAGGATCACGAGGAACACGACCTGGTCGAACGCGTCGCCGCCGAACAGCTGGGCGACGGGCTCGCGGATGAGCGCCAGGATCCCGGCGAGGACGAGGCCGCCGAGCGCGAACCGCCACCAGTACGCGCGCGCGGGGCGTCCGGCGGCGCGGATCCGCGGGATCAGCTGCTGCGAGAGCGTCGCGGGCAGGACCTCGAGCGGCTGCACGATCCGGTAGGCGAGCGCGAGCGGCACGACGGCGTCGGCGCCGAGGATCGCCGTGCCGAGCACGAGCGGCGCCTGCGAGTAGAGCGCGCTGAGGGATCCGGAGAGGCCGAACTCGAGGATCTGCGGGAACACGCGCACGGGCTCGTCGCTCGTGGTCGGCAGGCCGCGGCGGACGGCGATCCACGTGCCCGCGGTGACGACGAGCGACACCAGCGGGAACGCGAGCAGCACGAGGATCTCGGGCACGAGGAAGGCGATGAGGAGCGGCACCGCCTTCAGCACCACGAGCGCGAGGTCGGGGAACGCGTAGGAGGCGTCGCGGCGGCCGACGAGCAGGGGCGCCCGGATCGTGCGGGTGAGCGAGTCGAGCACCTGGCTGACGCCGAGCGCGACGAGCAGCAGCACGGCCTCGCCGGGGATCGAGGACGAGGCCGCGACGGCGATGACGATCGCGACGGCGGCGCCGAGCGAGCCGAGCCCGGCGTGGAACGCGACGGCGCGGGCGTGCACGCTCCGGGTGAGGCGCGTGCGCGGCAGCGAGAGCAGGAAGTTCGCGGCGCCCGAGTCGGTGATGATCGCGAACGAGCTGAGCAGCGCGAACCCCGTGATGAGGGCGCTCTGGGCCGAGCCCTCCGACAGGTTCGTGAGGACCACGAGCAGCACGAGCTGGAGCACGCGCGTGAGCCCTGCGGCCCCCGTGGGGAGCAGCAGCGCGAGACGACGGATCATCGCGTCCCGATGCTCTGGTAGGCGTCGTGGACGGTCTGCGCGGAGGTGCGCCAGTCGAAGCGGCGGGTGACGGCCAGTCGGATGCGGGCGGCCTCCTCCTCGTCGAGCGGGGCGGCAGCCGCGAGCCGGGCGAGCGCCGCGGTGATTGCGGACGTGTCGGCGGGGGAGAAGTAGTCGGCGTCGTCCCCGCAGATCCAGTGGAAGACGGGGATGTCGGAGACGGCCAGGCGCGCGCCGGCGACCATCGCCTCGACGAGCGGCAGGCCGAAGCCCTCCGCGAGGCTCGGGAAGACCACGCCGCGCGAGGCCGCGTAGAGCACCGCGAGCTCGTCGTCGGTCACGTAGCCGGCCAGCTTGATGTCGTCCGACTCGGCCATGTCGACGTCGCCGAAGACGGCGCTCTTCGCGCCCACGAGCACGAGGGGGGCCGCGGCGCGCGTCTCCGCGGGCAGCTCGAGGTAGGCCTCGGTGAGGCGCTTCAGGTTCTTGCGCGGATCCATGCTGCCGACCGCGAGCAGGTACCCGCCGTCGGTCACGCCGAACCGCTCGAGCACGCGGGCGCGCTCCTCGGCGTCGCGCGGCTCGCCGAACACGGGGCTCGGCGCGTTGGGCGCGACCACGACGGGCGCGCTGGACAGGCCGAGCTCGCGCACCTGCTCGGCGACGGGCTCGCTCACGGTGACGATGACGCGCGCGTCGCGCAGGTTCGCGCGCAGCAGCGGCACGTGGGTCACGACGTACTCGCGGCTGTACCACTCGGGGTTCGTGAGCACGAAGAGGTCGTGCACGACCACGATGTGGCGGCGGTGGACGAGCGGCGCGCGGCTCGTGAGGGAGAGCAGCACGTCCTGGCGCGTGATCCACGGCAGGGTCGTCTGCACCCAGAGCCAGCTGCGCGCGCCGGACGACGCGATGCCGTCGGACGGCGTGGCGCGCGTCACGCCCCGCTTGCCCTCCAGGGCGCGGGCGATCTCCGTCGCGTAGCGCTGCTGGCCGGTGACCCGCTGCCCCGCGTAGGCCTCGTTGACGACGAGCCGGCGCATCACGCGGCCGCCCCGTCGAGCCGGGCGCCGTCGTGGCGGACCCAGGTGGCGATGCGGCGCTCGAACACGTCGGCGTCGAAGTCGGCGGAGCGGCGGACGCTCGCGGCGGGATCGAGCGCGGCGGCGCGTGCCACGGCGTCGGCGAGGCCGGCGCCCTCCCAGTCGTGCACGTGCACGCCCGTGACGCCGTCGACGACGCTCTCGGTCGCGCCGCCCACGTCGCTCACGAGCACGCGGGCGCCCGCGGCCATCGCCTCGACGGGCATGATCCCGAAGTCCTCGACCGCGGGGAACACGTACGCGAGCGAGCGCTGGTACAGCGTATAGAGCAGGGCGTCCGAGGGGCGCGGCACGACCGTGACGGGCACGCGCGCGGCGGCGGCCTGCGCCGCGAGCTCGTCGGCGAGCGGGCCGGATCCGGCGAGCACGACGGGCACGCCGGCCGCCTCGCCCGCGCGGATCACGAGGTCGAGGCGCTTGTACGGCACGAAGCGGCTGGCGCCGAGGAGGAACGACTCGGGCAGCGACGCGGCGAGCGCGGCGTCGGATCCCGTGAGCTCGCCCTCCCAGGACGCGGTGCCGCGGATCGCGGTCGCGTCGACGGGCGGGTGGATGACGCGCGCGTCGACGTCCCACGCCTTCCGGATGCGGGCCTGCACGAACGCGCTGTTCGCGGCGAACTCGGCGTGCGACGCCTGCGCGCGGCGCCGGTCGAGCGCGCGGAGCGGGGGAGCGGCGGCCTTCACGAGCGGGTTGGCGCCGCGCTGGTCGAGGTCGGGGGTCCAGAGGTAGCGCGCGGGGCTGTGCACGTAGACGTGCTGGCGGGTCGCGCGGTCGCCCTGGCCGATGTGGTGCGCGAACAGGTGCGAGCTCGAGAGCGTCCACTCGTACGCGTCGAGGTCGAGCGAGCTCCAGGTGAGCGGCATGAACGGCAGCGCGAGCGGCTTCCTCCGGCGCAGCGGCGTGCGCGCCAGCCAGCTCTCCCGGACCGGGCGGTCGCCGAAGCGGCCCGGGTCGTCGTTCCAGAGCGTGAAGAGGTCGGCGTCGGGGAAGGCGTGCGCGAACGCGTCGAACACCTTCTCGGATCCCCCGGACTTCTCGATCCACTCCTGGACCAGCAGCCCGCCCATCAGACGGCCCCGTCCGCGCCGAAGACGGCCTTGAACGTGCGGGCGAGGATGATGATGTCGCCCGTGAGCGACCAGTTCTCCACGTAGTAGAGGTCGAGGCGGATGGCGTCCTCCCACGAGAGCGAGGAGCGGCCGGAGACCTGCCAGAGGCCGGACATTCCGGGCTTGATGAGGAGGCGCCGGCGGGCGGCGCTGTCGTAGAGCGCGACCTCGCCCTCGCGCTGCGGGCGCGGGCCGATCAGGCTCATGGATCCGAGGAACACGTTGAGGAACTGCGGCAGCTCGTCGAGCGAGTAGCGGCGCAGGACGCCGCCGACCCTCGTGATGCGCGGGTCGTCCGTCACCTTGAACAGCGGGGTGTCGGCCGTGCCCTGCTGCTCCAGCAGCGCGAACAGCTCGGCGTCGGCGTTCATGCGCATGGAGCGGAACTTGAGCATGTGGAACGGCTCGCCGTTCAGGCCGATGCGCTCCTGCTTGTAGAAGACGTCGCCCGAGCTCGTGGCCTTGATGAGGATCGCGAGGATGAGGAACACGGGGCTCAGCACGATGAGCGTGATGCCGGAGACGACGATGTCGAAGAGGCGCTTGGAGAGGAGCTTCCGTCCCTCGAAGCGCGGCGTCTCGACGTGGATGAGCGGCAGGCCGGCGACGGGGCGCGTGTGGATGCGGGGGCCGCCGATGTCGGTGAGGCCGGGGGCCATGACGAGGTGGTGGCGGCCGGGCTCGAGCGACCAGCTGAGCTCGCGGATCCGCTCGGGCGGCAGCTCGTCGCTCGACGTGAGGACGAGCGTGTCGGCGCCGAGGCGCTCCAGCTCCACGAGCGCGTCGTCGGCGTTCCCGACCACGGGCACGTCGAGACCCGGGAGGCGGGAGGGCCGCGCGTCGCCCGTGAGGCACGCGCCCACCACGCGGTAGCCGGCCTTGGGGGCGCGGGCGAGGGTGGTGGCGGTGTGGGTGGTGCTCTCCAGGGATCCGACCAGCAGGATCAGCGAGGAGAACTCGCCGCGGCGGCGCTGGGCCGACAGCCACACGCGCCAGAGCGTGCGCGAGAGCAGCAGCAGCACGAGGCCGAGCGATGATGTAGCCGCGCGCCAGGTCGATCTTCACGAGGAACGCGACGATGGCGATGATGCCGAAGAGGCGCAGCGTCGCGTCGGCGACCTGCTTGTACTCCGCCGTCCCGGTGCCGACGATGCGGTAGTCGCGCGTGCTGTAGACGGTGAGCACGAACAGCCACGCGAGGATCAGCACGACGGAGACCATCGTGTAGGTCACGGCCACGCCGCGCGCGTTGCCGCCGAGGTCGACCGTGCCGGCCGTCGTGCCGAACCACAGGAACTGCACGCCGAAGGTCGTGAGGATGATGACGATCGCGTCGCTCAGCGCCAGGCGCCGGGCGTAGACGACCCGCCAGCGTGACCCCTCCTGGGCCTCGTCCGTGCGTCGTGTCTGTTGCGTGTCCACTGGTCCCCCGGGGCAGGCGGCTCCGTTCGGGAGCCGGTGGTGTCTGATGGAGCTGCGTGCGCTCGTGTGCGGTGGTGGGCGGGTCGGGTCAGCCCCGAAGGCGGGGCGCGTCCGTGCGGGTCACGGCCCGCACCGACTCGAGGATCGACTCGATGGCGCCGCCGGCCTGCTCGCCGGAGGCGTCGTAGGTGGCCTGCGACCGGCGGTACGGGTCGACCACGTCGTAGTCGTCCTCGTGGGCGGGCGGCAGGGTCACGCCCCGCTGCGCCGCCACGAGCGGGATGAGCGCGCGCAGCTGCTCAGGCACGTCGCCGTCGCAGGCGATGTGCTTCTCGTCCCCGGTCACCTCGACGAGGTGCTCGAAGAGCGCTGCGAACTCGCGGATCGTGAAGGTGAAGCGGTTGGCGCGGGGCACGGCGCGCACGACGGCGCTGCGGTGCTCGCGCGCCATGGTGAGCACCAGGTCGACGCCCTGGATGATGCCGGGCGTCAGGAAGCGCGCCTGGTGCTCGCTCGGGTCCCCGCCGTACCGCACGGAGAGCTCCGCCGCCTGCTCGGGCATGCGCTGCCCGTCGGCCGCGATCGTGCCGGCGCTGGAGAAGCGCACGACCGAGTCGGCCTCCGCGGCGTGGCCGCCGAAGATCGCCCGCACGCGGGCCCGGAGGACCTGCTCGGCGAGGGCGGAGCGGCAGATGTTGCCCGAGCAGACGAACAGGACGCGGAACGAGCCGTCGTCGACGCCCTCGGAGGATGCGTCGCCGAGGGCCGCGCGTGCGGCCCTGCGGCTCGTGGGGGGGAGTTCCGACATGGAGGGGAGCTACGCCTTGATCTTCTCGATGGGCGCCTTGGTCTTCTGGCCGTCCTCGTCCTCCGTGTACCCGTACCCGTAGCCGTAGTGGCCGTAGCCGTACGCGTCCGGGCCCTTGGTGGGGAGCATGGTGATCACGAGGCCGAGCACGTCCGCGCCCACGTTGGTGAGGTTGGCGATCGCGCTCTTCAGCTGCGTGCGGTGCGTGCGGCCGGCGGCGACGACGACGATCGCGCCGCCGGCGTTCTTGGACAGGATCGCCGCGTCGGTGACGGGGAGCAGCGGCGGGGCGTCGATGAGCACCACGTCGTAGCGCGCCTCGAGGTCCTGCAGCAGTCGCGCCATGCCCTGCGAGCCGAGGAGCTCGGACGGGTTCGGCGGGATCTGGCCGGCGGGGAGGATCGAGAGCATGCCCGAGCCCCAGGGCTGGATGACGTCCTCGATCTCGGCGCGGCCGATGAGGATGTCGGTGAGGCCCACGGCGCCCTCGAGGCCCATGTAGGACGCGAGGCGCGGACGGCGGAGGTCGGCGTCGATGAGGACGACCTTGATGCCGGAGTCGGCCAGCGCCAGCGCGAGGTTCGAGCTGGTGGTCGACTTGCCCTCGCCCTGGATGGACGAGGTGATGACGAAGCTGCGCGAGCGGCCGCCGAACTCCAGGAACTGGAGGTTCGTGCGGAGGCTGCGGAAGGACTCGGCGCGGGGGCTGCGCGGGTCGTCCTGCACGATGAGGGGACGCTCGGTCGCCTTCGGGTCGTACGCGATGCCGCCGAGGATGGGCTTGGTCGTGACGAGCTCGACGTCGCGCTCCCCGCGGATGCGGTTGTCGAGCGTCTCGCGGAGGAGGCTCACGCCCACGCCGATCAGGAGGCCGATGAGCGCGCCGACGATGATGTTGACGGGCAGGTTCGGCGAGGACGGCGACTCGGGGATCTCCGCCTGCTCGAGCTGCGTGATCTGCACCTGCGGCGTGCCCTCGATGGTCTCGGGGACGAGCGTGCCGACGACCGTGGTGAGGCTCGCGCCGATGGCGTCCGCGAGCGTCGCGGCGTCCTGGCGGGACTGGTCCTTCACCGTGATGTCGATGATCGTGGTGTCGAGCGGCGCGGAGGCGCGGACCGACTCGGCGAGCTCGCGCGACGTCATGTCGAGGCCGAACTCGTCGATGACGGGCTGGAGCACGGCGCGGGTCGTGACGACGTCCGCGTAGCTCTTCACCGCCTGGGTGATGAAGTTGTTGCCCTGCTGGAGGTCCTGCACGCTGCCCGAGCTGCTCTGGGCGACGTACATCTTGGTGGACGCCTCGTACTCGGGGGTCTGGAGGAGGGAGAAGGCCGCCGCGGCGCCCACCCCGACCAGGAGCGTCAGGATGATCAGCACCGCGCCCCTACGCAGCATCCGAATGAAGTCACGGAGCGCCATAACTTAGAACCCTTCCCCAAAAGCACACAGGCGCGGAGTGTCCGCATACGTGGGATATCCACAGCCTCGGCTGTCTATCATCACACAGCTCTCGAGCGGTGCCAGCAGCCCGGAACGCCCCCGTCCGGGGCATGGTAGGCCCTGTGACGCCCTGTTAGGGTCGCTCAGACAGCAGTGCTGCACGGCGGTACACGAGTGAGTAGGGACCTGGGCCATGAGCTCGCAGACATTTCGCCGGGGCACGCCCGCGCTCCCGGACCCGTCGGAGCTCCGCTCCGCACCGGACGACAAGAACCCGCCATCCGAGGGGGATTCGCCGACGGTGAACCGCGGCTTCAGGCCGGACGTCGAGGGCCTGCGCGCCCTCGCGGTGGTCGCCGTCATCGTCGACCACCTCTTCGACTGGCCCTCCGGCGGCTTCGTGGGCGTCGACGTCTTCTTCGTCATCAGCGGCTTCCTCATCACGGGCCTGCTGCTCAAGGAGTACGAGCGCACCAAGACGATCTCGTTCCTCGACTTCTACAAGCGCCGCGTCCGTCGCATCATGCCGGCCGCGCTGCTCGTGCTCGTGGTCTCCACGGCCGTCTCGTTCCTCGTCTTCAACGTCGTGCGCGCGCAGGCCAGCCTCTGGGACGCGATCTGGTCCGCCCTCTTCGTCTCCAACTGGCACTTCGCCAGCGCCGGCACCGACTACTTCGCGTCCGACGGCCCCATCTCGCCGTTCCGCCACTACTGGTCGCTGTCGGTCGAGGAGCAGTTCTACCTCGTCTGGCCCGTGCTGATCTTCCTGGTCATCACGTTCGCCCGCCGCCGCACCCCCAAGAACCGCGTCAAGCGCGCCCGCCTCTTCACCCGGACGATCGGCATCACGGTCGCCGTCCTCATCGTCGCGTCGCTCGCCTGGGGCTTCTACGAGACGTCGGCCCGCCCGACGGTCGCGTACTTCTCCACCTTCTCCCGCGCCTGGGAGCTCGGCATCGGCGCGCTCCTCGCGATCTTCGCGGCGCGCATCGCCACGCTGCCCGCGTCGATCCGCCCGGTCCTCGGCTACGTCGGCCTCGCGGGCATCGTCGCCTCCTTCTTCCTCGTCTCCGGCGACAACGCGTTCCCGGTGCCCTTCGGCCTGCTGCCGGTCGTCGCGACCGCGCTCGTCATCGCGTCGGGCATCGGCGGGGTGTCGAAGGCCATGGTGCCGATCACGAACCCGGTCACCACCTACATCGGCCGGCTGTCGTTCTCGCTGTACCTCTGGCACTTCCCGGCGATCATCCTGCTGGCGTCGCTCCTCGGCACCGGCACCCTTGAGTACTACGGCGCCGCGATCGGCGCGACGCTCGTGCTCGCCATCGCCTCCTTCCACCTCGTCGAGGACCCGATCCGGCGCTCCAGCTGGCTCGACCCGAAGAAGGCCGGCCGCCGGTCCTCCGCGGCGCAGCTGAAGATGACCGTCGCGGCGCTCTCCGTCGTCGCGGTCGCCGTGGTGGGCGTGGTCGCCGTGGCCGTGGTGCGCGACGAGCCCGCCGACCAGAGCCAGCTCGGGAGCGGGACGCCGAGCACCGGCGGCACGGCCGCGCCCGTCGAGGCCACCGGCAACGCCCTCGCGACCCGCACGGACCAGATCACGGCCGCCCTCGCATCCGACGAGTGGCCGGCGCTCGATCCCGCCGTCGAGTCGTTCGGCGACTTCGGCCGCGACGTCATCGCGCCCGAGTGGGCGAAGGACGGCTGCCTCGGCGCCGACCTCGCCAAGGAGAAGGACGCGATCAAGAACACCGAGCACTGCGTCTACGGCAACGCGTCGGCGGGACCGGAGAAGACCGCGGTCATCTTCGGCGACTCCCTCGCGATCAGCTACGCGCCCATGCTCCGCGCCAGCCTCGGCGACGACTGGAAGGTGCGCGTGCTCACGATGGCGCGCTGCCCCGCGTCCACCGTCACGAGCACGGACACCGACGGCTCCGAGTACACGGAGTGCACGGACTTTCGCAACTGGGCCCTCGGCGAGATGAACGCCACGAAGCCCGCGCTCATCCTCATGAGCGAGGCCGTCGACAACTCGTACCTGTCGAGCAAGGCCACGGGCGGCGCCGCCGACCGCGAGTGGCAGGCCGGCGCGCTCACCACCATGGGCTCGCTCAAGACCGCCTCCTCCAACGTGATCGTCCTGTCCCGCCCGCCGGCAGCCACGGCGCTCGTGGAGTGCAAGACGCCCACGAGCGCGCCGAAGGACTGCACGTCGCAGGTGTCGCCGTCGTTCATCAGCCACGCCCGCACCATGGAGGCCGCGGCGGCCGAGGTCGGCGCCCCGGTGCAGTTCATCAACACGCAGGGCTGGTTCTGCAGCCAGGGCACGTGCCCGGCGTTCGTCAACGGGATCCCCGTGCGCGGCGACACGTCGCACCTCACGGCCCGCCAGTCGCAGGACCTCGCGCCGATCATGTCGGACGAGCTCGCGACGCTCGGCCTCCTGGCCCCGGCCGCCGGCTGACCCGCCGCACCACCGCACGCCACGACGGGCGCTCCTCCTCCGGGAGGGGCGCCCGTCGTCGTGCGTCGTGCGTCGTGCGTCGTGCGTCGTGGGCCTGCGGGCGGGCATCGAGCGCCTCGCGCCTGCAGGCGGGCGTCCTGCCACGCGCTCGGATGATCCGGCGTCCGGCGTCCGGCGTCCGGCGCGCTGCGCCCGCTGTCCCCCAGGGGACCGCGCGGGCCGCGCGGCATCGCACGCCGGCGCGCGGGGCGGCCGCGGCGAGGGCCGGGCGTCCGACGGCCGACGGCCGGTGGCGGACGGCGGCGGCTGAGCGCACGAGGCCGCGCGACGGCGCGGGAGCCCGCCGACCGGACCCCAGGGGGCCTCGGGGCCCGGCGCGGGATCCGCGAGGGGGACCTAGTGCCGCGGGGCCTTCGCGCCCGCGGAGCGGCTCGTGAGGCGGCGGGCGACGCCGATGAAGGGCACCTCCACGAACCGGTGCACGAGCCAGGAGACGACGAGCGTGAGGGCGATGGCGGCGACGACCCGCACGATCCCCTCGGGCACGTCGACGGCGCGCATCACGCGGTAGGCGAGCGGGTGCAGGAGGTACGCGGCGTACGAGATCGCGCCGAGCCAGATGAGCACGCGCGAGTGGGCCGCCTGCCGCGTGGCGTAGAACGCGAAGAACAGGCCGAGGCCGAGCAGGAACGACACGGCGTAGTCGAAGGGCGGCCAGGTCGCGTCCTGCCCGCCGTTGAGGTACGTGAACAGCGGCACGCCCACGACGCCGGCGACGAGGAGGCCGCGCCAGGCGGTGGATCCGTCGCGGTCGCGCAGGTGGATCGCGTGCCCGAGCGACGCCGTGTAGAGCAGCAGCGGCAGCGTCCACGGCAGCTCGCGCTCCAGCACCCGGCCCGCGATCGCCGCGGCGACGAAGCCGGCGAGCCACACGTAGCCCATGACCACGCTGCGGTCGAGGCGGCCGATGAGCTTGGCGACGAGGGACTGGCCGTAGAAGATCAGCTCGATGCCCAGGGTCCACGCCGTCGGGACGATCGTGTAGATCCCCACGGCGCCCTGCACCATGAGCACGTTGGCCATGATCACGAGCGGCCCGCCCAGCTCGCCCTCGCCCGTCGTCGCGACCCACAGCATCATGAGGCCGAGCACGAGCCAGTAGAGCGGGAAGAGGCGGAAGAGGCGGCGGACGAGGAAGGTGCGGGTGTCCTGCCGCTGGAGGCTCAGGGGGATGACGTAGCCGCTGACCAGGAAGAACGCGACGACGCCCACGCGCCCCGCGTCCACCCACTGCCGGCTGAAGTCCTCGAACGCCGGGTACTCCGCGGCGATGAGGTGCTGCAGCACCACGATGAACGACGCGACGCCGCGGACCGCCTCGAGGAACTCGATCTTCCGACCGGTCTCGCTCTTCACTGTCACGGTGCTGGTCACGCGGGCTCTCCTCTGGTGCGGGCGCGACGCTGCGGAGGCACCGATTCGACCCTAACCGCCGGGTCGCCGGCGGGAGGGCGGGGGGATGCCCCTACTTCTGGGCGCTGTCGTCGAGCACCTCGGTGCGCACGTACTTGCGCACCTCCGCGCCCATGAGCTTGTAGCCCGTCATGTTGGTGTGGATCCCGTCGCGGAAGAACTCGGTCCGCCACTTCATGTCCTTGTTCGTGAGGTTCACCCACGGGTTGAAGAAGTGGTAGCCCTGCGCGTCGGCGAACTGCTCGAGGTGCGCGTTGACCTCGGGCGGCGTCTCGGGCGAGGCGTTCTGCGGCGGGATCCCGAGGATCACGGTCTCCTTCGGCGCGAGCTTCTCGACCGTCTGGAGGATGTCCGCGTCGAGCTGCGTGTCCGGCACGCCCGCGAGGCGGTTGTTGGTGCCGATCATGATGAGCGCCACGTCGACGTCCTCGACGGTGGGCGTGTTGGCCGCCATGACGGTGCTCGTCGCGCCGTCGGTGCCCCAGCCGCCGGCGAAGGTCAGCGGGTCGCCCACGACGTAGTCGACGTAGGCCATGCCCTGGTCGATGCCCTGGGGCAGCGTGCCGACGAAGCCGTTCGTGTTCGAGTCGCCCATGACGACGATGCGGACCATGTCCTCGGGCGCCGTCGTGGCGGACGCGCTGGGCGCGGGCTGGCCCTCGGTCGCGGTGGGGGCGGGCTGCGGCGAGCTGGTGCACCCGGCGAGCAGGAGGACGGCGGCGAGGGCGCTGACGGCGCCCCGGGCCATGCGACGTGCGGGCATAGGTGTTCATCCGATCGTGGAGGGGTCCGCGGCAGCGGCGAGCCGGTGACCCCGTCAGCCGCTGCGATCACGGGGCCGCTCGGAGACCATTGTGACATGCGGTCTCCATCGGCCCGGTGGCGGCGTGGCGCGCCGCCGATCCCCGGCGGGCGTGATCGCGTCGGCCCGGCCGACGGGAGGCCGGGCGTCGGTGCGACGCGGGTCAGGCGGTGCGCGCGAGGCGCACGAGCGCCTGGACGGCGGCGTGATCGGAGGGAGAGCGGCCCTCGAACGTGTACGGGTTGATGGCCGAGTCGACCACCTCGACGCCGCTGCCCGCGAGGATCCAGTCGATGCGCTCGCCCTCGGGCACCGGGTCGCCGTACGCCGTGAACGTGCCGATGCCGGGGGTCGCGTGGTGCGCGGCCGTGGTCCAGGTGTCGGCGAGGCCCGCGTCGCGCGTGAGGATGTCGTACGCCGCCGACTCCTCGGCCGGCGCGTTGAAGTCGCCCGTGACGACGACGGGCGCGCCGGACGCGACCTCCTGCAGCCGCTCGGTGATGAGGTCGGCGCTCTTCACGCGCGCGAGCTCGGACTCGTGGTCGAGGTGCGTGTTGAGGTGCACGAACTCGGCGCCGCTGCGGCGGTCGCGGAAGCGCGCCCACGTCGCGATGCGGGTGGTGCTGCAGCCCCAGGAGCGGGATCCGATGAGCTCCGGCAGGTCGGACAGCCAGAACTGGTCCCACGCGACGACGTCGAGGCGACGCTCGTCGTAGAAGATCGCGCTGTACTCGCCGCCGGAGCCGCCGTCGCGGCCGTAGCCGAGCATGCGGTGGTGGGGGAGCGCCCGGGCGATGGCGGGCAGCTGGGCCGAGAGGGCCTCCTGCAGGCCGAGGACGGTGGGCTGCTCGAGCTGGAGGAAGCGGGCGAGCACGGGCTCGCGGTCGGCCCAGTGGTCGGGATCGCCGGGCTCGGTCGAGGCGCGGGCCAGGCGGATGTTGCACGTCATGACGTGCACGAGGTCGCCCTCGGCCGAGCCGATGGTCGCCTCCTGGGGCGGGGCGGGAGCGAGCTGCGTCGCTGCCGCCGGCCGAGACGGAGGGGGGTCGGCCTCCGCGGTGCCGTCCGGGCCGTCCGTCGTGGTGGTGGTCTCGTCCGCGCGCGGTCGCTCGAGGAGCGCCGTGCCGGAACCGCGTGTGGGCCGCCCGACGCCGGGATCGGAGGATCCGGCACCGTCGAACAGGTCGCGTCGGCTGAATCCGCCGCTGGCCATCATGGAGATCTCCTCGGGTCGCACGTGTCTCGCATGATCAGCCTGCGCGTCGCGACCCCTGCGGGGGCCAACGGCGGGTGGCGGATGCGTGAACTGCACGCACAGGTCTACGCGAGGGGTGCGGCGATGGCAACCCGGGGTCGGCGTGTCGGCCCGGCCCGGAGGGTTCCGCCAGCCGGCGCATGGCCCGCGGACAGACGCGCGCCCCGCCGGCGGGTGCCGGCGGGGCGCGGTGCGACGCAGGGGAGCCGGTCAGCCCAGGTGCTCGGCGAGGAAGTCCGTCAGCGCGCGCCACGAGCGGCGCTCGGCGCGGTCCTGGTACTGCGCGCCGTGGTCGGGCGAGTCGACGCCCGGGACGGAGAAGGCGTGCAGGGCGCCGCTGTACGTGACGACCTGCCAGTCGATCGCGGGGCGCGTGCGCATCTCGTCCTGGAAGGCGGCCACCTTCTCGTCGGGGACGATCGGGTCGTCCGCGCCCGTGAGGACGAGGATCGCGGCCTTCACGTCGGCGACGTCGGCAGGCGCGTGCACCACCAGGCTGCCGTGCAGCGAGATCGCCGCCTTGATGTCGGCGCCCGCGCGGGCGACCTCGAGCGAGGCGCTGCCGCCGAAGCAGTAGCCCATGACGGCGATGCGGGACGGGTCGACATCGGGCTCGGCCGCGAGGCGGTCGATGCCGGCCTGCACGCGGGCGCGCATGAGCGGGAGGTCGGCGTAGAAGGACCCGGCGACCTGGCCGGCCTCCTCCGGTCCGGGGCGCACGTCGCGGCCGTAGACGTCGGCGGCGAACGCGACGTAGCCGAGGCGCGCGAGCATCTGGATCCGCGCGGCCACGTGCCCGCCGACGCCGAACCAGTCGTGGATCACCAGCACGGCCGGGCGGCGGCCGCTCTGCGCGGCGTCGCGGGCGAGGAGCCCCTCGAGCTCGGTGCCCTCGTGGTCGTAGAGCACGGGGCCCATCTGGATGTCGGCGCCCGCGGGCAGCGGCACGCGCTCCGTGAGCTCGGCGAGGGACGGCGACCAGACGGGGGTCGATGCGGGGTCGGTCATGCTCATGCCTCCACGGCGGTGCCGAAGCGGGTGGGGAGCGTGGCGCGGTGGATCCCGCGCAGCTCGTCCACGGACAGGGTGAACAGGCCCTGCAGCTCGAGGCCGGGCGCCTGCGCGTCCGTCACCCCGATGCGGAGCACGGGGTAGCCGCGCCCCTCGCAGAGGCCCTGGAACTTGACGTCGTCCTCTCGCGGCACCGTGACGAGCATGCGGCCGGTGGACTCGGAGAAGAGCGCGGTCGCCTGGTCGACGCCGTCGCGCTGCACGATGCCGTCGAGCCACACGCGGGCGCCGACGCCGAAGCGCATCACGGCCTCCGCGAGCGCCTGGCCGAGGCCGCCGTCGGAGAGGTCGTGCGCGCTCGCGACGAGCGACTGCGTGGCGCCCGCCGCGATGAGCGAGGCGAGCTCCTTCTCGGCGGCGAGGTCGACCACCGGCGGGACGCCGCCGAGGTGGTCGTGCACGGTGCCGGCCCAGGCGGATCCGTCGAGCTCCTCGCGCGTGACGCCGAGCAGGTAGATGTTGTCGCCCTCGTCCTGCCAGCCGGAGGGGATGCGGCGCGCGACGTCGTCGATCACGCCGAGCACGCCCACCACGGGCGTCGGGTGGATCGCCTGCGTGCCCGTCTGGTTGTAGAGGGAGACGTTGCCGCCCGTGACGGGGATCTCGAGCTCCAGGCAGCCGTCCGCGAGGCCCTCGACCGTGCGGCTGAACTGCCACATCACCTCGGGGTCCTCGGGGCTGCCGAAGTTGAGGCAGTCGCTCACGGCGACGGGCGTGGCGCCGGAAGCGGCGACGTTGCGGTACGCCTCCGCGAGGGCGAGCTGCGCGCCGCGGTACGGGTCGAGCTGGCAGAAGCGGCCGTTCGCGTCGGTGGCGACGGAGAAGCCGAGGCCGCTCTCCTCGTCGACGCGGACCATGCCGGCGTCGTCGGGGAATGACAGGGCCGTGTTGCCCATGACGTAGCGGTCGTACTGGTCGGTGATCCACGACGCGTCGGCCAGGTTCGGGCTGCCGAGCAGCTGCAGGAACTGGTCCTTGATGTCGTCCGGCGCGGTGGGGCGCGCGAGGCGCGACGCGGAGTCGGCCTGCAGGGCGTCGATCCACGTGGGGTAGGAGACGGGCCGGTCGTAGACGGGGCCGTCGACCGCGACCGTGCGCGGCTCGACGTCGACGATGCGCTCGCCGTGGTGGTCGATGACGAGGCGGCCGGTGTCGGTGACCTCGCCGAGCACGCTCGTCTCGACGTCCCACTTGCGGACGACGGCGAGGAAGCCCTCGAGCTTCTCGGGCGTCACGACCGCCATCATGCGCTCCTGGCTCTCCGACATGAGGATCTCCTCGGCCGTGAGCGACGGGTCGCGCAGCAGCACCTCCTCGAGCCGGATGTGCATTCCGCCGTCGCCGTTGGACGCGAGCTCGCTCGTGGCGCAGGAGATGCCGGCGGCGCCGAGGTCCTGGATCCCCTCGACGAGGTCCTTGGCGAACAGCTCGAGGCAGCACTCGATGAGCACCTTCTCGGCGAACGGGTCGCCGACCTGCACCGCGGGGCGCTTGGTCGGGCCGCCGTCGGCGAACGTGTCGCTCGCGAGAATGGAGGCGCCGCCGATGCCGTCGCCGCCCGTGCGGGCGCCGAACAGTACGACCTTGTTGCCCACGCCGCGCGCGTTGGCGAGGTGGAGGTCCTCGTGGCGGAGGACGCCGACCGCGAGTGCGTTGACGAGCGGGTTGCCCTGGTACACGCGGTCGAAGTAGGTCTCGCCGCCGATGTTCGGCAGCCCCAGGCAGTTGCCGTAGAAGCTGATGCCCGCGACCACGCCGTGCACGACGCGCGCGGTGTCGGGGTCGTCGATGTCGCCGAAGCGCAGGGCGTCCATCACGGCGACGGGGCGGGCGCCCATCGAGATGATGTCGCGGACGATGCCGCCGACGCCCGTGGCCGCGCCCTGGAACGGCTCGATGTAGGAGGGGTGGTTGTGGCTCTCGATCTTGAAGGTGACGGCCCAGCCCTCGCCCACGTCCACGACGCCGGCGTTCTCGCCCATGCCGACCATGAGGTCCTTCTTCATGGACTCGGAGACCTTCTGGCCGAACTGGCGCAGGTACTTCTTCGAGGACTTGTAGGAGCAGTGCTCGCTCCACATGACCGAGTACATGGCGAGCTCGCCGCTCGTGGGGCGGCGGCCGAGGATCTCGCGGATCTTGAGGTACTCGCCCTCCGTGAGCCCGAGCGCCGCGTACGGCTGCTCCTTCTCCGGGGTGCGCTCGGCCATCTCGACGGTGTCGGCGACATGGCGGCGGACGCCCTGCCCCGTACCCGCGGGGGTCTCGGTGGGGACGGATGCGGGATCGGGGTGGACGCTCACTGCGCGAGGACTCCTTCGAGGACGGACGTGAAGAGACGGAGGCCGTCGACACCGGAGCGCATGGCGGCCGGGGTGTCCGGTCCGAAGCCCTCCTCGACGGCGTGCTCCGGGTGGGGCATGAGGCCGACGACGTTGCCGCGGGCGTTGGTGATCCCGGCGATGTCGCGCAGGGATCCGTTCGGGTTGCCGCCGAGGTAGCGGAAGGCCACGCGGCCCTCGCCCTCGAGGCGGTCGAGCGTGTCGGCGTCGGCGATGAAGCCGCCCTCGCCGTTCTTCAGCGGGATGGTGATCTCCTCGTCCGGCGTGAAGGCGCTCGTCCAGGCGGTGCTCGTGGCCTCGACGCGGAGGCGCTGGTCGCGGCACACGAAGTTGCCCGCCTCGTTGCGGATCAGCCCGCCGGGCAGCAGGTGCGCCTCGGTGAGCATCTGGAAGCCGTTGCAGATGCCGAGCACGGGGACGCCGCGCTCGGCGGCGTCGACGACCTCGCGCATGATCGGCGCGAAGGCGGCGATGGCGCCCGCGCGCAGGTAGTCGCCGTAGCTGAAGCCGCCGGGGAGCACGATCGCGTCGACGCCCTTGAGGTCGTGGTCGCCGTGCCAGAGCGCGACCGGGGTGGCGCCCGCGAGACGGACGGCGCGCTGCGCGTCGCGGTCGTCGAGGGATCCCGGGAAGGTGATGACCCCGACGCGCATCAGCGCTGCTCCGCCGCGGCGGAACCGTGGGGGAGCGGGTGCGCGGCGGCGTTCGTCTCCGCCGTGCCGCCGTCGGCGACCGTGCGCTTGTCGGTGACGTTGCCGGTGGCCATGTCGGCCTCGGCGCTGATGCCGAAGCCGTCGAGCCCGGCGACGTGGACGCTGATGACGTCCTCGATGACGGAGTTGGAGAGCATGTCGGCGGCGAGCGACTGGACGTCGGCGAGCAGCGCGTCGTCCACCTCGCCCTCGACGGTGAGCTCGAAGCGCTTGCCGATGCGGACGCCGGTGAAGCGGTCCTTGCCGAGGCGGGCCAGGGCGCCGGCCACGGCCTTCCCCTGGGGGTCGAGCAGCTCGGCCTTGGGCATCACTTCGACGACGATCGTGGGCACGATGGGACTCCGGATTCCTGGAGGCGGGTGGATGCGCTCAGCGTACCGGACGGCCGCGCCCCGCCGGGATGGGCCGGCGGGGCGGGCGCTGGTGGGTCGCGTGGCGGGCGCGGGACGGGATCAGCCGATCGCCTCGGGGAGCAGCTCCACGCGGTAGGCGGCGTCGATGGTCTCGCCCGTGGCGGGATCCTCGAGCTGCACGCGCCAGCGCGACGCGAACTGGTCGACGCCCGGGACCATGGCGACCGTGCCCGAGATGAGCACCGTGCCGGGCACCCGGAGGCCGCGCTGCTCGAGCACCTCGAGCCAGTGGTCGGGGGTGAGGAGCGCGGCGAGCGTGGAGTCCTGGATGAGCTCCTCGGCGCCCTCCTCGCCGACCCAGCCGCGCAGGCGGATCGCGTCGAGGCGGTCGCGCACGTCGGCGAGGCGCCAGGCCTTCCGTCCCAGCACGTCCGGTCCGGCGTTCTTGCTCCACGCGACGCCGTGCACCTCGAGCGCGCGGTCGGTGTGGTCGCACGCGACGGTGAGGAGCACGTCGTCGTCGGTGATCACGAGGGCCCACTCGGCCTCGCCCGAGGTGCGGCCGTGCTGCGCGGGCACCGCGTCGGCCTGCGACGCGAGGTACGGCGCGACGGGGTAGAGCGCGGGCGTGGTCTCGGGTCCGGGCACGCCGAGCTCGGCCAGCTCGTCGATGTGCGCCTGCACCTCGGCCTGGTCGCGGCCCGCGTAGCCGGCGTTGAGGAGCGACACGACCTCGACGCTCGGGGTGGATCCGTCGGGCAGCTGGAAGCGCAGGGTGGTCATCGGTCCTCCGGTGGTGTTTCGAGCGTGTGAAGAATTGCGGATCCGGGTGCCCCGGCCATGGTGCAGGGGCTCCGGTATGCCTACTGTATACAGCACACCGACCGGACGCCGGGCGGGATCCGATCGCCGGATCCGCCGCCCGGCTCCCTCACCCGAGGAGCCCCATGGCCGACGACCCCACCGCCTCCCCGGCGGCGACCGCGCCCGCATCCGGCGCGCACGCGGCACCCGCCGCGACCGAGAAGCCCACCCGCCGCGAGCTCGTGAAGGCGTTCACCGCGAGCCTCACCGGCACCTCGCTCGAGTGGTACGACTTCGCCGTCTACTCGGCGGCCAGCGCCGTCGTGTTCCCCGTCGTCTTCTTCCCGTCGTCGGATCCGTACACGGCGACGATCCTCGCGTTCTCCACCTACGCGGTCGGCTACGTGTCGCGCCCCGTCGGCGGGTTCGTCTTCGGGCGGCTCGGCGACAAGATCGGTCGCAAGCCCGTCCTCGTGCTCACGCTGCTGCTCATCGGCATCGCGACCTTCCTCATCGGCGTGCTGCCGGGCTACGCGACCATCGGGCTCGCGGCGCCGATCATCCTGGTGCTCCTCCGCTTCGCGCAGGGCGTGGGCGTCGGCGGCGAGTGGGGCGGCGCGGTGCTGCTCTCGAGCGAGTTCGGGGATCCGCGGAAGAGGGGCTTCTGGTCGTCGGCCGCGCAGGTCGGCCCGCCCGCGGGCAACCTGCTCGCCAACGGCGCGCTCGCGCTGCTCACGGTGCTGCTCACCGAGGAGGACTTCCTCGACTGGGGCTGGCGCGTGGCCTTCCTGCTCTCGGCGCTGCTCGTGGCGTTCGGCCTCTGGATCCGCCTGAAGCTCGAGGACACCCCCGTGTTCAAGGCGCTGCAGGAGCGCGGCGATCGGCCGAGCGCGCCCGTGTCCGAGGTGTTCCGCACCCAGCTGCGCCCGCTCGTCGCGGCGATCCTCTCCCGCGTCGGACCCGACGTCCTCTACGCGCTCTTCACGGTCTTCACGCTCACCTACGGCGTCAACACGCTGGGCTTCGACCGCAGCCAGGTGCTCGTGGCGGTGCTCGTGGGATCCGCCGTGCAGCTGTTCACCATCCCGTTCGCGGGCGCCGTGAGCGACCGGATCAACCGCCGGGCCGTGTACGCGGCCGCCGCGGTGGGCGCGGCCGTCTGGGCGTACGTGTTCTTCGCGATCACCGACGGCTCGTCGACCTTCGTGCTCGGCGTGGGCATCGTGCTCGGGCTGTTCTTCCACTCCTTCATGTACGGGCCGCAGGCGGCGTACATCATCGAGCAGTTCTCGCCGCGCCTCCGCTACACGGGCGCCTCGCTCGCGTACACGATCGCCGGCGTCATCGGCGGGGCCATCGCGCCGCTGATGTTCACGATCATCTACGAGGAGACGGGCAGCTGGGTCGGCATCGCGCTGTACCTCACGGCCGCCGTCGTGCTCACGCTCGTGGGGCTCGCGATGGGCCGCGACTCGGACGTGTCCGAGGACGAGGAGTACGTGCGCACGGGCGCCGAGGGCGTGGCCGCGCCGGTCACCGGGCGCTGACCCCGGGGCTCCCGCTCACCCGACGGCGTCGACGGTCCCCGGACCGTCGGCGCCGTCGTCGTCGTGGGCGGCGCGCGCGATGAGCTCGCGCACGTCCGCGAGGTGCGCGGCCATGGCGGCCTGCGCGCCCGCCACGTCGTGGGCCGCGACCGCCTCGTGGATCGCGTGGTGGCCGCGGAGCGAGATCCGGCGCCCGCGTCGCGTGGCGTGCGAGTGCGCGCGCACGTCGCCCGTCCACTCGCTCGACATCGTGCAGAGCGCCGAGAGCAGGGGGTTCTGCGCGGCCTGCGCGAGCAGCAGGTGGAACTCCACGTCGAGCCGCAGGGACTCGGCCTGCCGCAGGTCCTCGCTCGAGCGGTCCAGCACGTCGGACAGCTGCAGGACGTTGGCCGGCGTCGCGCGCAGGGCCGCGAATCCCGCCACCCGCGGCTCGATGACCTCGCGCAGCTCCGCGACGTGATCCGCCGACATGCGGTCGGGCGCCAGCCCCCGCAGCCGGGTCACCTCGTCGGACGGCCGCATCACGATGGTCCCGCGTCCCGGCGTCCGCTCCACCAGGTGCTTCGACTCGAGCTCGTGCATGGCCTCGCGCAGCGACGAGCGCGACACGGACATGCTCAGCGCGAGCTCGCGCTCCGCGGGCAGCTTCGTGCCGGGGGCGAGCTCGCCGGTGGCGATGAGGCGCTCGAGGTGGGCGACCAGCTCCACGGGCACGTTGCGCGACCGTCGCATGCCCGGGATGGAGGAGGTCATCGGCGTCTCCTCGGTGCGCGGGTGCCGCCCGGGTGCGGATCCCGGCGGTCGGTTCCGCTCAGCATAGGCGTCGCCGTCCGCCGCCGGGCTCGTGCCGGCGCCCGGTGTTTCGGCCGTGTGAAGAGGCTGTTACCAGTCGCGACCGGGGCTCGTGATGTCGTCGAACGCCGAATACCTTCGGTCTCACTTGGTCCGACCATCCGGCCGATCACCTCCTCCCGCGGCATCCTCCCCGTCGCCGCGGCCTCCCGAAAGGACCCCCGTGATCCGAGCGCTCCCCGGTGCCGCCGCCCTCGCCGCCGCCCTCCTCCTCCTGACCGGCTGCGCGAGCGGCGCCAGCGCGGGCGGCGAGGCCGCCGCCGTGAAGTACTCCGACCTCGCGCAGGGGTCCACGTGCTCCGCCCTGCGCGAGCAGCACCCCGACTGGGTCGGGAAGACCCTCACCAACGCCATCAACCCGCACACCCCCGGCTACGAGTCGGTGAACGCGGACGACCCGAGCGTCTACGAGGGCTTCGACATCGACCTCGGCGAGGCCATGGGCGCGTGCCTCGGCTTCACGGTCGACTACGTGCCCGTCGCGTTCGCCGAGCTGATCCCCACCATGGCGAGCGGCCAGGCCGACTTCGTGATCTCCGACATCTACGCGACCGAGGAGCGGGCGGCCAACGCCGACTTCATCACCTACTCCAAGGTCTTCGACGGCCTGCTCGTCGCGAAGGGGAACCCGAAGCAGCTCACCGGGATCGACACCTCGCTCTGCGGCACCACGGTCGCGCTCAACAAGGGCTTCGTGGAGGTGCCGCTCGTGGAGGCGCTCGCCCCCGACTGCGAGGCGGCGGGCGAGGCGGCCCCGACCGTGAGCCTCTTCGACGGCAACGCCGACTGCGTGCACGCGATCCTCGCCGGCCGGGCCGACACGTACATCAACGACGTCAACACCGTGAACCGCTTCATCCAGGAGCACCCGGACGACCTCGACAAGGCCACGGCCGTGACCCTCGACTACAAGATCGGCATCGCCGTGCCGCAGGAGCGGACCGACTTCCGCGACGCCATGGAGGCCGCGCTCGTCGCCGTCCAGGACTCCGGGCTGCAGCAGCGGCTCGCCGCCGACTGGGACCTCGACGAGAACGCGGTCGAGGCGCCCACCATCCTCAGCACCACGGACTGACCCGGCGACGGCACCGGAAGGATCCCCGTGGACCAGTTCCTGCACTACCTCACCCTCCCGTACCTCCTCCAGGGCATCGGCATCACGGCGCAGCTGACGCTCTACGGCTTCTTCGGCGGGCTGCTCGTCGGCGGCGTGCTCGCGGCCATGCAGCTCAGCCGGTTCCGCGCGCTCGCCGTCCTGGCGCGGGCCTACACGGTCATCTACCGCGGGACGCCGCTGATCCTGCAGCTCGTGTTCGTCTTCACGGCGCTGCCCCACGTGGGCATCGTGCTGTCGCCCATCGCGGCGGGGGCGCTCGCGCTCGCGCTGAACGAGGCGGCGTTCTTCGCCGAGATCCTGCGCTCGGGCGTGCGCGGGGTGGACGCGGGCCAGACCGCCGCCGCCCGCGCCCTCGGGATGGTGCCGCGTGTGGTCATGCGCCGCGTCGTCGGGCCGCAGGCGGCGCGCTCGATCGTCCCGGCGCTCGGGAACGAGGCCGTGTCGACCATGAAGAACAGCGCGCTCGCGTCGATCATCGCCGTGCCCGAGCTCACCCTCCGCAGCCAGCAGCTCGCGTCGAGCACGTTCGAGTACTTCAGCATCTACTTCGCCTCGGCGGTGATGTACCTGCTCCTCACGGGCATCGTCACCGTGACGCAGCTGCTCGTCGAGGACGCGGCCGACCTCGACCGCACGAACCGCAGGTCGTTCCTGTCGCGCCTCGTGCCGCGGCGGCGCGCGCGGGCGGCGGCGTCGGACGGCGGCGTCGATTCCGGGGGAGCCGCGGCGGAGGATCCGGTGGCCGCGGCGGCCGTCGCCAGCCCGGACGGCCGCGCGCCGACCGGCCCGGCGGACCCCGGCGCGCGCGTCCTCGGCCCGCCCATCGTGGAGCTGCGGGGCGTGCGGAAGCGGTACGGCGCGAACGAGGTGCTCCGCGGCATCGACCTCACCATCCGCGCGGGCGAGGTCATCGCGCTCCTCGGGCCGAGCGGCTCCGGCAAGAGCACGCTCCTCCGCACCATCAACCGGCTGGAGACGGTGGACTCCGGCGAGGTGCTGCTGGCCGGCCGCCCCATCGGCCTCGACGCCGCCGGGCGCCTGGCGCCCGAGGCGGCGGTCGCCGCCCAGCGCGTGGAGGCCGGCGTCGGCATGGTGTTCCAGCAGTTCAACCTGTTCCACCACCTCACGGCGCAGCAGAACGTCGCCGCGCCCCTGCGCTGGGTCGCCGGCATGGATCCCGCCGCCGCCGAGGCGCGCGCCCGCGAGCTGCTCGCCGGGGTCGGCCTCGCGGCCCGCGCCGACGTGCTGCCGCGGCACCTGTCCGGCGGGCAGCAGCAGCGCGTCGGGATCGCCCGCGCCCTCGCGGCGAGCCCGCGCGTGCTGCTGCTCGACGAGCCCACCAGCGCCCTCGACCCCGAGCTGGTGGCCGAGGTGCTCGCCGTCATCCGGGGTCTCGCCCAGAGAGAAGGACTCACCATGCTCATCGCCACCCACCAGATGCGGTTCGCCCGCGACGTGGCCGACCGCGTCGTGTTCATGGCCGGGGGCGTCGTCGTGGAGGACGGCCCCGCCCGCCAGGTCATCGACGCGCCGCGGGATCCCGTCACGGCCCGCTTCGTGAACGCCATGAACCAGGCGGAGGCGTGACCATGACCGAGCGCACCGTCCACTCCTTCGACGCCTCCACCGGCGTGCCGCCGCAGGTCGGCCCGTTCGCGCACGCCACCCGCTGGGGCGACACCCTGTACGTGACCGGGCAGATGCCGACGGATCCCGCGACCGGCGAGCTCGTCGGCGGCGGCCTCGTCGCCGAGACCCGGCAGGTGCTCGCGAACCTCACGGCCGTGGTCGCCCGCTTCGGCGCCACGCTCGACGACGCCCTCATGGTGCGCGTCTACCTCACCGACTTCGGGGACTTCGACCGCTTCAACGAGGAGTACCGCTCCTGGTTCGCGGGGCCCCTGCCGAGCCGCACCTGCGTGGGCGTCACGGGGCTCGCGGTCGGCGCCACGGTGGAGATCGACCTCGTCGTCGGGATCCCCGGCGGGGGGACGCGATGAGCGACGTCCTGCAGTCCGGCACCGGACCGGTCCTCGGGCGGCACCACCTGCCGTCGCGGGCGGACGAGATCCGCTGGGGCTGGCTGCCGACCGCGGAGAGCCGGCCCGTGCTGACGGTCGCGTCGGGGGAGGCCGTGACGATCGACACCGTCAGCCACGAGGGGATCCTCGACGACCAGGGCCGGGATCCCGTCGCCTACCTCGCCCAGTTCGGCGTCGGGCGCGACCGCGTGCTCGACGACGCGGTGGACATCGCGGCGAGCGGGATCGCGAACACCGAGGCGGACGGCCCGCACGTGGTCACGGGACCGGTGGGCGTCCGCGGCGCGCGACCGGGCGACGTGCTGCGCGTCGACGTGCTCGACCTGGCGCCGCGCGTGCCCTACGGCTTCATCAGCAACCGGCACGGGTTCGGCGCGCTCGCCGGGGAGATGCCGGCCGACCCGCACTCGCTGGCCACGCGCGACGTCGACACGATCATCACGGGCGGATCCGTCAGCCACTTCGCCTGGGTGGAGGAGCGCGACGGGCGCCGCGTCGGCGTGATCCACGCCGGCGACGCCCGCACGCTCGCCTTCCCGCTCGCGCCGTTCCTCGGCCTCATGGCCGTGGCCACGCCCGGGTCCGAGGCGCACCACTCGGTGCCGCCGGGGCGCTTCGGCGGCAACATCGACGTGAAGCACGCGATCGCCGGGTCGACCCTCTACCTGCCCGTGCTCGCCGACGAGGCCCTCTTCTCCACCGGAGACCCGCACTTCGCGCAGGGCAACGGCGAGGTCGCGCTCACCGCGTTCGAGGCGCCGCTGCGGGCGACCCTCCGGCTCACGACCCTCTCGGGCGCCGAGGCGCGGCGCGCGACGGGCGGGCTCGCGGAGCCCGTGCTCGAGACGCCGACGCACTGGATCCCCACGGGCATGGACGTGGACCTCGACGTCGCGATGCGGAACGCCGTGCGCAACGCGGTCGACTTCCTCGCGACGCGCTTCGACCTCGCGCGCTCGGTGGCGCTCGCCTACCTCTCGGCGGCCGGCGACTTCGAGGTGTCCCAGGTCGTGGACCAGGTGAAGGGCGTGCACTGCATGATCCGCAAGGCCGACTTCGCGTCCTGGCACTGACCCGCGGGGCCGCGGCGCGCGCGACCCCGCGGTGCGGCGGGCGCCGCGTCAGGCGCGCAGCAGCACCTCGAGCGTGACCGCGAGGTGGCGGTCGATCGCGTCGCGGGCGGCCGCGGCGTCGCCCGCGGCCAGCGCGTCGACGATCCCGGCGTGCTCCTCGCAGACGCGGTCCTGCCGGTCGGTGGCGCGGTAGAGCGCCTCGACGCCGACGAGGATCTGCCGCGCGCGGAGCTTCGCGTAGGTGCGGCTCATGAGCTCGCTGCCCGCGGCGTCGACGAGGAGCTGGTGGAAGCGGCGGTCGTGCTCGATGAACTCCCGGCCGCTCTCGCGCGGCGGCGTCTCGACCATGGCGCGCTGCTGCTCGAGCACGTCGCGCATCGCGTCGAGCGGCGTGCGGTCGTGCTCCACGGCGCTCGTGGCGGCGTGCCGTTCGAGGACGCCGCGCAGCTCCATCAGCTCGGCGATCTGGCGGCCCGTGATGACGGGGATCCGGGCGCCGCGCTTGGGGATCATCTCCACCAGGTCGTCGGCGGCGAGCAGCAGCAGGGCCTCGCGGACGGGCGTGCGGGAGACGCCGATGCGCTCCGCGAGCTCCTGCTCGTTGAGGAACGCGCCCTGCTGGTCCGGGTCGGTGAGGACGTGCGCGTGCAGGAACTCGTAGGCCCGCTCGCGGCCGGAGAGGGCGCTCGCCGAGGTGCCTGGATCGCCCGCCCGTTCTCGCATACGCTATGTATACATCACGAGGAGGACCATGAAGATCGCGCTCGCCCAGATCATCAGCTCGCCGGATCCCGCGGAGAACCTCGCACGGATCACCGCCTTCGCGGAGGACGCCGCGCGGCAGGGCGCCGAGCTCGTGGTGTTCCCGGAGGCGGCGCAGCGCGCGTTCGGGAACCCGCTGCCCGAGATCGCGGAGCCGCTCGACGGGCCGTGGGCCTCGGGCGTGCGTTCGGTGGCGGACCGGCTCGGCGTCACGATCGTCGCGGGCATGTTCACGCCCGGCGCGGACGGCCGCGTGCGCAACACGCTCCTCGTCGCCCGGCCGTCCGGCCAGGAGGCCGCGGGTGCCGGGTCGTACGACAAGATCCACCTCTTCGACGCGTTCGGCTTCCGCGAGTCCGACGCCGTCGACCCGGGCGAGAGCGTCGCCGTGATCGAGGTCGGCGGCACGCGCGCCTCCCTCGCCACCTGCTACGACGTGCGCTTCCCCGCGCTGTTCCTCGCGGGCGCCGACCGCGGCGCCGCCGTCAGCGTCGTCTGCGCGAGCTGGGGAGCCGGCCCCGGCAAGGCCGACCAGTGGGACCTCCTGCTGCGGGCCCGCGCGCTCGACTCCACGACCTTCGTGGTCGCGGTCGGCCAGGGCGACCCCGCGACCCTGCCCGCCGGATCCCGCGGCCACGACCCCGCGAGCGGCGCGCCCACGGGCATCGGCCGCAGCGCCGTCGTCTCCCCGCTCGGCGAGGTGCTGCACCGCCTCGGCGGCGAGGAGGAGCTGC
Source organism: Clavibacter phaseoli (assembly GCF_021922925.1). Classification (NCBI taxonomy): domain Bacteria; kingdom Bacillati; phylum Actinomycetota; class Actinomycetes; order Micrococcales; family Microbacteriaceae; genus Clavibacter; species Clavibacter phaseoli. The sequence goes on along the minus strand of NZ_CP040786.1, from coordinate 2,114,626 downwards.
TCGTCGTCGACATCGACCCCTCGGCCGTCGAGGCCGCGCGCGGCACGCTGCCCGTGCTCGCGAACAGGCGTCGGGGGCTCGAGCAGGCGGTCTGATCCGCGCGTCGCGCTGAGGACACGACGCGGGCCCGGCCGCCGAGGCGACCGGGCCCGCGGGCGTGCCAGGGGATCAGCGCCCGACGGGACCCATGTCCGCGTACCGGTCGCCGACCGGGGTGGGCAGCGAGGACAGGCGCGCGAGCTGGTCGGCGGAGAGCGTCACGGCGTCCGCGGCCACGTTCTCGTCGAGGCGCGCGACGCGCTTGGTGCCGGGGATCACGGCGATGTCGTCGCCCTGAGCGAGGATCCACGCGAGCGCCACCTGGGCGGGCGTCGCGTCGAGCTCGCCCGCGACGGCCTTGACGGCGTCGACGATGCGCATGTTCTGCGCGAACGCCTCCTCCGCGAAGCGCGGCGACGAGGAGCGGTAGTCGGCCTCGGAGAGGTCGGCGACGCTCGAGATCGCGCCGGTGAGGAAGCCGCGGCCGAGCGGCGAGTACGCGACGAGCCCGATGCCGAGCTCGCGCAGCACCTCGAGCACGGGGCCCTCGGGGTCGCGGGTCCAGATGGAGTACTCGCTCTGCAGCACCGAGATCGGGTGCACGGCGTGCGCGCGGCGGATGGTGTCGGGCCCGGCCTCGGAGAGCCCCAGGTGCAGGACCTTGCCCTCGTCGACGAGCTCCTTCATCGCGCCGACGGACTCCTCGATGGGCACGGCCGGGTCGACGCGGTGCTGGTAGAGCACGTCGATGCGGTCTGTCCCGAGGCGCTGCAGCGAGGCCTCGACGGCGATCCGGATGCTCGCGGGCGAGCTGTCCATGCCGCGCTCGTAGTCCTCGGCGTCCGTGCCCGGCGCGTGCTTCAGCAGGCCGAACTTGGTGGCGATGACGACGTCGTCGCGACGGTCCTTCAGCGCGGATCCGACCAGGCGCTCGTTGGTGAACGGCCCGTACGCCTCGGCCGTGTCGAAGAGCGTCACGCCCTGGTCGACCGCGCGGTGGAGCGTGCGGATCGACTCCGCCTCGTCCTGGCCCGCGCCGTCGTAGAAGGCGCTCATGCCCATGCAGCCGAGGCCGATGCGGCCGACGTCGAGGCCCGTGCCGGTGTGGATGTGCTTCATGCGGTGCTCCGTTCTCCTGCGGCCGGATGGGCCGCCTCTCGAGCCTAGGCACGCTCCTGTCCGCGACGCGCCGCGTTCACGTGGTGTTTTGAACCACTCAAGGGAAGTGTGCTCTACTCGATGCCATGCCCACCGCCCACGCGCACCACCACGCGCCGCCCCTCGACGCCGACGCCCTGCGCGTCGCGCTCCGCGGGGCGGGCCTCCGCGTGACCCGGCCGCGCGTGGCCGTCCTCACGGCGATCGACGCGAATCCGCACTCGGACGCCGACGAGGTGCTGCGCGCGGTGAAGGGCGAGCTCCCCGGCACGAGCATCCAGGCGGTCTACGGCGTGCTCGGCGCGCTCGCGGCCGCGGGGCTCGTGCGCCGCATCGAGCCCGCGGGATCGTCCGCGCGCTACGAGCGGCGGACGGGCGACAATCACCATCACCTCGTGTGCACGTCCTGCCGGACGATCGTCGACGTGGACTGCGCGGTGGGGGAGTCCCCCTGCCTCACGCCGTCCGACTCGGCAGGGTTCCTCGTGGCGAGCGCCGAGGTGACGTACTGGGGCCTGTGCCCCGCCTGCCGGACCGCGACCGCGGATCCCGGTGCCACCGTCGCGACCTGACCGTCGCCACCGGCCCGCCCCCGGCCGGACGACCCGAGCCAGCACCTCCCCGTTCCACCGCTGACAGGAGAAACACCATGACCGACCAGAAGTTCACGACCACCGACTCCGGCGCTCCGGTCGCCAGCGACGAGCACTCGCTCTCCGTCGGCCCCGACGGCGCCATCCCGCTGCACGACCACTACCTCGTCGAGAAGCTCGCGCAGTTCAACCGCGAGCGCATCCCGGAGCGCGTCGTCCACGCCAAGGGCGGCGGCGCCTTCGGCACCTTCCGCGTCACGGGCGACGTGAGCGCGTACACCCGCGCCTCGCTCTTCCAGCCCGGCGCCGAGGTCGAGATGCTCGCGCGGTTCAGCACCGTCGCCGGCGAGCAGGGCAGCCCCGACACGTGGCGCGACCCGCGCGGCTTCGCGCTGAAGTTCTACACGGACGAGGGCAACTACGACCTCGTCGGCAACAACACGCCCGTCTTCTTCATCCGCGACGGGATCAAGTTCCCCGACTTCATCCGCTCGCAGAAGCGCCTGCCGGGCTCGCACCTCCGCGACCACGACATGCAGTGGGACTTCTGGACGCTCTCGCCCGAGTCGGCCCACCAGGTCACGTGGCTCATGGGCGACCGCGGCCTGCCCTCCTCGTGGCGCCACATGGACGGCTTCGGCTCGCACACGTACCAGTGGATCAACGCGGCCGGCGAGCGCTTCTGGGTGAAGTACCACTTCAAGACCCAGCAGGGCATCGAGATCCTCAAGCAGGAGCAGGCCGATCAGATCGCTGGCGAGGACGCCGACTTCCACATCCGCGACCTCACCGAGGCCATCGACCGCGGCGACTACCCGGAGTGGAAGCTCGAGGTGCAGATCATGCCCTACGAGGAGGCGAAGTCGTACCGGTTCAACCCGTTCGACCTCACCAAGGTCTGGTCGCAGAAGGACTACCCGCGCATCGAGGTCGGCACCATGACCCTGAACCGGAACCCGGAGAACTACTTCGCGCAGATCGAGCAGGCCGCGTTCGCGCCCTCGAACTTCGTGCCCGGGATCCAGACCAGCCCCGACAAGATGCTCCTCGCGCGCATCTTCAGCTACGCCGACGCGCACCGCTACCGCGTGGGCACCAACCACGCGCAGCTGCCGGTGAACGCGCCGAAGTCGCCCGTGCACAGCTACTCGAAGGACGGCGCCGGGCGCTACACCTTCCAGGACGCCGGCACGCCCGTCTACGCGCCGAACTCGCTGGGCGGCGCGCACGCCGACCCGGCTCGCGCCGCGGAGAGCGCCGGCTGGGAGCAGGACGGCGAGCTCGTCCGCGCGGCCGCCACGCTGCACGCCGAGGACGACGACTTCGTCCAGGCCCGGATGCTCGTCAACGAGTCGATGGACGACGCCCAGCGCGAGCGCCTCGTCGGCAACATCGTCGGCCACGTGAGCAAGGTCACCACGGCCGAGCTCCGCGCCCGCGTCATCCAGTACTGGACGAACGTCGACGCCTGGCTCGGTGCGGCCGTCGCCGCCGGCCTGCCGCCGCTCGCCGGTGACGCGCCCGTCGCCGAGGCCACCCCCGGCCCGACGCGCGACGCCGAGGAGGTCGGCGTCGCGGCCCACTGAGCCGCGGCGGTGATCCGCTGATCGAACGACACGACGCCCGTCCCCTCGGTGAGGGGGCGGGCGTCGTCGCGTGCGGGGCGCATGCGCTCAGACGAGCGGCAGCTCCATCTCCAGGTCCTTCTGCGTGCGGTCCAGCGCGTACGGCACGTTGCGGCCCGTGAGGACGAAGCCGCGGCGCTCGTAGTAGGCGCGGGCGCGCGGGTTGTCCTCGTGCACCTCGAGGCGGAGGGCGCGGGCGCAAGGGCGGTCGCGGGCCCAGGCGATGACGGCGTCGAGGAGCATGTCGGTGACGCCCGCGGCGCGACCCCGGGCCGACGGGGTGATGTAGACGCTCACGAGCATCACGCGGGTGGGGTCGGTCGCGACGTACGCGTTCATGGCGCCGAGCCATCGGCCGGAGGCGGGATCCACCGCGGCGTAGGCCGTGTTGCCGGGGCGCGCCGCGCGCAGGGTGCGGCCCTGCCAGTCGGAGTCGGGCCGGGTCAGGGCGCTCTCGAGCGTCTCGAGGTAGGCGAGCGGGGTGTCCTCGAGCATCTCGAGGCGGAGGGCGCGGTACTCGCGCCAGTCCTCGGGCCGCACCCGGCGGATCACGGCGGCGGGCGCGCTCACACCAGCTGCCCGTTCACGTGGAGGTCGCCCGCGGGGAACGCGGCGGCGGCGGAGGTGACGGGCAGCATCAGCCAGCCGTGGTCCTGGTGCACCACCTCCGCGGCGCCGAGGAGGGTGAAGCCGTTGTAGTGGCCGGTGCGGCCGGGGAGCGGGATCCAGCCGTGGCGGGCGTAGTAGCCGGTGGTCGACTCGCTCGTCTCGAGGAGGCCGAACGGGACGGCCAGGCGGGCGAGGGCGCCGCGGATCCCGTCGGCGAGCAGCGTGCCGAGGCCCTGCCCCTGCCGGTCCGGGTGCACGGCGACCATGCCGGTGGATCCCACGAGCAGGTCGTCGGCCGGGTCGCCCTCACCGTCGCCGAGCGCCACGAACACGCGGCGGAGGCCCGCGTGCGCCACGAGCGCGTCGCCGTCGTGCACGAGGATCCTCAGCTCGGGCTGCGCGCCCGCCCAGCTGCGGGCGCCGGCGTAGCCCTCGCGGAAGTCGGGGAACGCGAGCGCGAGGAGCGCCGCGATCGACGTGTGGTCGGCGACGTCGAGCGCGCCCTCGCGGACGACGGAGAGGCGGGGTCCCATGGGTCGAGGCTATCGGCCGGTCACGCGGGTGTCCGGGCCCGGCTCGCGGCCCGGTCGCGCGGCCCGCCCGCCCGTAGGGTGGAGCGCATGACCACCCCGCAGTCCGTCTGGCAGGACAAGCTCGGCCGCCTCTCCATCCGCTGCGTGCAGATCCTGGCGGTCCTCGTGGTCGCCATCGCGATCGTGTACGCCGCCATCTCGCTCAAGCTCGTCGTGATCCCGGTGATCATCGCGCTGATCCTCGCGTGCGCCGTGCGCCCGATGGTGCTGTGGATGGAGCGCCGCGGCGTCCCCGACGCCCTCGCCGCGGTCATCGCGCTCCTCACCGGGCTGGTGCTCTTCGGCGGCGCCATCACGGCCGTCGTCTTCGGCGTGCAGAGCCAGTGGCCGACGCTCGTGAAGGCCACCAGCGAGGGCGTCGACCAGCTGCAGGCGTTCATCGAGGAGGGTGGGCTGCCGATCGACTCGGCGCAGGTCGACTCCTTCCGCCAGCAGGCCGTCGACTTCCTCACCAGCAGCCAGTTCGGATCCGGCGCCATCGCGGGCGTCTCCGCGGCGGCCGAGGTCGTCACCGGCGCGGTGCTCGGGCTCGTCGTGTTCTTCTACTTCGTCAAGGACGGGCCGCGCATCTGGGCCTTCCTCATCCGTCCGTTCCGCGGTCGCGGCCGCAAGCGCGCCGTGCGCGTGGGCCACGAGGGCGCCAAGGTGCTCGGCGGCTACATCCGCGGCACGGCGACCGTCGCGCTCGTCGACACCGTTTTCATCGGCGCCGGCCTCTTCATCCTCGGCGTGCCGCTCGCGCTGCCGCTGTCGCTCGTGGTGTTCATCGGCGCGTTCGTGCCGATCGTCGGCGCCACCGTCGCGGGCATCCTCGCGGCGCTCGTCGCGCTCGTGACCAACGACCTCGGCACCGCGATCTGGGTCGTCGCCATCGTGATCCTCGTGAACCAGCTCGAGGGCAACCTGCTGCAGCCGGTCGTGCTCGGCAACGCGCTCAAGCTGCACGGCCTCGTCGTGCTGCTGGCGCTGACGGCCGGCACGATCCTCGGCGGCATCGTCGGCGCGATCCTCTCGGTGCCGCTCACGGCCGTCGCCTGGACCGCGTGGAAGATCATCATGGAGCCCGACGAGGAGGAGCCGGAGCCGCCGGCGTCCTCGCCCGTCGAACCGGTGAAGAGGGCCGCGCGCGGCCTCACCGCGAAGCTCACCGGCCGCCCCTCCGCGTCCTCCGCCTCGTGAGCGCGACCGGCGCCGCGTCGAGCCTCCAGCGCTCCCGCGGATTCGCTGTCGCCGCGCGCCTCGGGCACGCGGTCAACGGCCTGCTGCACCTCCTCATCGGCGTGATCGCGTTCCGCCTCGCGACCGGCGGCGGGGGCGGCGAGGCCGACCAGTCCGGCGCGCTCGGCTCCATCGCGGGATCGCCCGGCGGCCGCGTGCTGCTGTGGGTCGTCGTGGTCGGCCTCCTCGGGCTCGGCCTCTGGCAGCTCGTCGAGACCGTGCTCGCGCGCGGCGAGGACGCGAAGCGCACCTGGGCGGCGCGCGCGAAGGAGCTCGGCAAGGCCGTCGCCTACCTCGCGATCGCGTTCACGGCCCTGCGCTTCGCGACCGGCGGATCCAGCGACTCCTCCGAGCAGACCCAGTCGCTGAGCGCGCGGCTCCTCGCGGCGCCCGGCGGTGTGGTGCTGCTCGTGATCCTCGGCCTCGCGGTCGTGGCGGTCGGCGTCTACTTCGGGTTCAAGGGCGCGACGAAGCGCTTCCGCGAGGACATATCGGTGCCGTCGGGATCGCTCGGGCGCGGGATCACGGCGCTCGGCGTCGCGGGCTACGTCGCCAAGGGCGTCGCGCTCGTCGCGGTCGGCGTGCTGTTCATCGTGGGCGCGGTCACGGCCGACCCGAGCCGCGCGACCGGGCTCGACGGCGCGCTCCAGGCGCTCGCGGGACTGCCCGCCGGCGTCGCCGTGCTCGCGATCACCGGGCTCGGCCTCATCGCCTACGGCCTGTACTGCGGCGCCCGCGCACGCTACGCGAAGCTGTGACGGACCGTCCGGTCGTCGCGCTCGACGGCGTGCGGCCGGACGAGGTGCACGTGCTGCGGGTGTTCGCGGACGCGGACGGGCATTACGGCAACGAGCTCGGGATCGTGCTCGCCTCGCCGCGCACGCAGGGCCGGGAGCTCGCGATCGCGCAGGCGCTCGGCTTCAGCGAGACGGTCTTCGTCGACGCGGTGGACGCGCCCGGCCAGGATCCGCGGGGCGCGTCGATCCGCATCCTCACGCCCGCGCGCGAGCTGCCCTTCGCCGGGCACCCCACCGTCGGCACGGCCTGGTGGCTGGCGTCGCGCGGCGTGCCGGTCGACCACCTGCGGGTGCCGGCCGGCATCGTGGCCGTGACCCGCGACGGGGACGTCGTGCGCGTGACCGCGGACCCGGCCTGGGCGCCCGTCTTCGCCTGGCGCGAGCTGCCCTCCGCCGCCGACCTGGCCGCGCTCGACCTCGCCGCCGCGGTCTCCGCGGCGGGCGCCGACCACCTCTACGCGTGGGCGTGGGTCGACGAGGCGGCTGGCTGGATCCGCTCCCGCATGGCCGCTCCCGCGCTCGGCATCGCCGAGGACGAGGCGACCGGAGCCGCCGCCCTCCGCGTCACGGCCCACCTCGGCCGCGGCCTCCGCATCACGCAGGGCCGCGGCAGCGAGCTGGTCACGCGGCTGCTCGACGACGGGCTTGCCGAGGTCGGCGGCCGCACGGTCGCGGACCGCGTGATCCCGCTGCCCTGAGCCGGGACGCGCCCGCCGCCGTCGCGCTAGGCGGTCGCGGCGGCCGCGTCCTCCGTCGCCGGCTCCTCCCGCGGGATGACGAGGATCTCGGAGATCCGCCGCCGGTCGAGCGCCGTCACCTGCAGGGTCACGCCGTCGACCTCGACCGTGTCGCCGACCTGCGCGAGCCGGCCGAGGTTCTCGATGACGAAGCCCGCGACCGTGTCCGACGCGGAGTCGGGCAGCTTGACGCCCGTCGCCTCCTCGAAGTCCTGGAAGTTGAGGCGGCCGTCGATCGTGCCGCCGTCCTCCGCGAGGTCGCGCGCGGCCGAGTCGGTGTCGTACTCGTCGAAGATCTCGCCGACGACCTCCTCCACGAGGTCCTCGAGCGTGACGATGCCGTCGGTGCCGCCGTACTCGTCCACGATCACGGCGATCTGGTGGCCCTCGGCGCGCATCATCGTCAGCGTCGGCAGCACGCGCGCGGTCGCCGGGAGGTAGGGGATCGGGCGGAGGATCTCGGACACGGGCCGCGTGGGATCCGCCGCGATCGCCTGGTACAGGTCGCGCACGTGCACGAACCCGATGACGTCGTCGATGGTCTTGTCGACCACCGGGTAGCGCGAGTACGGCCGGTCCTGCACGTCGATGCCCGCGTCGCGGACGGTGCCGGTGCCGTCGAGCGCGGCGATCTCGGGCCGCGGCTTCATGACCTCGCTGAGCTGGCGGTGGCGGAGCGACAGCACGTCGTCGAGGATCCGGCGCTCGTCGTCCGGGAGGCCCTCGTGGCTGGAGACGATGTCGCGGAGCTCCTCCTCGCTCATCTCCTCGCCGGTCTTGTGCGGGTCGCCGCCGAGGAGGCGGACGACCACGTTCGTCGAGACGGAGAGCAGCCAGATCACCGGGCGCATGAGGTTCGCGAAGCCGTTGAGCACGGGCGCGACGCCGTACGCGAAGCCCGCGTTGCGCTGGATGGCGAGGCGCTTGGGCGCGAGCTCGCCGAGCACGAGCGACAGGTAGGCGATCATCAGCGTCAGCAGGAGGGTCGCGATCGTGGACGCGAGGCCGGACTCGAGGCCCCACGACTCGAGCAGCGGCACCACGGACGGCGCGATCGACGAGGCGCCGTACGCGGCCGACGCGAAGCCGGCGACGGTGACGCCGATCTGCACCGCCGCGAGGAAGGTGTTGGGGTTCCGGGCGAGCGCGGCGACCTTCTCGCCGCGGCGGCCGCGGGCGGCGAGGGCGTTGAGCTGGCCCTCGCGGAGGGTGACGAGCGCCATCTCGGTGGCGGCGAACACGCCGCCGACGAGGACGAACACCACGACCAGGACGATGTTGAGGACGAGGTCGCCGTTCACGAGCGGGCGCCGGTCTGGCGGGTGGCGCGGAGTGCGCGGGGCGTGCCCGGGGTCGTCCGGGCGCCGGGACTGTGGCTGTCGGGAGCGGGCTCCCGCGCGGTTCTGTGCATGGATGGAGGGTAGCGGAGCAGGTGGGGAAATAGCCCGGGCCGCGGGCCGGCGGCGGCCGTGCCCTACGGTCGGGGCATGGATCAGACGTGGATCGGCAGCTACGGGTGGGTCACGCTCGCCCTCGTGAACGCGGGGCTCGCGGAGCAGAAGGGCCGATCGAGGTGGAACTGGTTCCTCGTCTCGATCGTGCTCGGTCCGATCGCGACGCTCTTCATCGTGACGTGGGATCGCGTGCCTGCGCCGGACTCCGCGCCGCGCCCGCTCGAGGCGCCGACGAACGGGCTCCTCGCGGTGGGCATCGGGCTCGCGGCCCTGGCCGTCGTCAGCGCCGTGGCGGCGGGGATCGGCGGCGACACCGGCCTCTGGATCCTCGCGGCGGCGCTCACGGTCGCCGGGGCGGCCTCCCTGGTCCTGCACGTCCTCGCGCACCGGCGCTGGGCGGCGCTGCAGGCGGCGCGGGGTCGGACCCCCGCGGCCTGAGCCGGCGGGCACGCCCCGCGCGCGCCCCTACGTCCTCATCCGGGTGCCCGCGTCCTGCGGCGCGGGCGCGGGTGCGTTCGACGGCTCGGCGGAGGGATCCGCGTCGTCGTCGCGCACCTCGGTCCGGAAGGTCCGGATGGACTCGCCCGCGCCACGGGCGAGGGCGGGGAGCCGGTCGGCCCCGAAGAGCAGCAGCACGACGGTGAGGATGACGACGGCGTGCCAGCCGGAGAGGTTCTGCAGCAGTCCCATGGGGTGTCCTGTCGGGTCGCGGTGAGCCGGCGTCAGCCGTCGGCGCCGGTCGTGGGGGCGACGGTCGGCGCGGTCCCGCCGGTCGGCGGGGCGCCGGCGGGCGGGGTCCCGCCCGCGCCGCCGCCCGCACCACCGGCGCCGCCGCCGGAGGGCGCGGTCCCCGCCGTCGGGGTGGTCGCCGTGTCGACGCGCGCGGTGAGCGCCACCGAGTAGCCCGCGGTCGCGTCGCCCGTCACGGTCGCCAGCTGCAGGGCGCCGCCGTCGTCGCCGAACACGTTGTCGGAGTCGAGGGTGACCTGCGCGAGGTTGGCGCTGGATCCGGCGTACTCGGAGCGCGCGTAGACGGCCGTGCACGCGTCCTGCGGGATCGCGACCTGCGAGGTCGCGATGGCCTTCGTGGAGTCGGTGATGTCGTCCACGCTCGGGTAGACCTCGAAGTGGATGTGCGGCCATCGGCCCGTGTAGCAGGCGGGGAGGATCGAGCTGAAGGACACGGTGCCGTCGTCGCCCACGACCTGCACCCCGCGGAGGTAGGTCTCCTCCGTGATGCCGTCGGAGTAGAGGGAGTAGCCGCCCGCCGCGTCGCAGTGCCACACGTACACGGCAGCGCCCGTGAAGGGGACGTCGCCGTTCGCGGTGTCGAGGATCGTGAGCGTGAGCGCCATCTGCACGCCCGCGGCGCTGGCGCCCCCGTCGAGGCTGGAGCGGATGTCGCTGCGCACGATGCCGGAGCGCTCGAGCACGTCGGCGCCGTTGGATCCGTCGCCCGGGTAGGGGCCGGCGGTCTCGTCGGGGATCTCGCCGGTGGAGGTCGTCGCGGCCGCGGACGGGGAGCCGGTCGCGGTGGATCCGCTGGCGCCGCTCGTGCAGGCCGCGAGCGCGACGGATCCGATGCCCGCCCCGAGGTAGGCGAGCACGGCCCGCCGGCTCAGCAGCGTCCGGAGGTCGAAGCCGGCTCCCTGGTCGACCACCTCCTCGTCGGCGCGGGCGAGCAGCCGGCCCTCGTAGGCGGGGCCGTCGGGGGTGCGGTCGGGTTCGGGGATGCGGCTCATGTTCGTCTCATCTCGGTCTCGTCGTGCCCCGGCGGTCGGGACGTGCCCACCGTGCCGGGCGATCCGATGCGGCGGCCATGGCGATCCGATGAGCCGGCCAAGAGGGCGCCCGGCCGAGCGGCCGCGCCCTGGTCCCGTTCGTCAGCCGCGCAGCCGCGGGTAGGCGGCGAGCGTCGGCGCGTGGCGCGCGCTCGTCAGGAGGAACCGGTCGGAGAACTCGCGGACGGGTCGGGACGCGGCCACCCGCACGGCACCGCGCAGCACCCGCTGCCCGACCGCGGACGACGGGTGCGTGAGGCGCGCCCCGCCCGGCGGCAGCCCCTGCGCGCTGTCGGCGTAGCGGCGGAGCTGCGCCTCGTAGCGCGCGAACGCGGCGGCGAAGGTGTCGGCGGGGTCCGCGAGGGCGCGTCCCAGCTCGCCCGCGAGCACGTGGGCGGAGACCAGCGAGAGGGTCGTGCCCATCCCCGTGGGGCCGGATCCCCACGCCGCGTCGCCGAGGAGCGCGATGCGTCCCTTCGACCACGTCGAGACGATCACCTGCTCCATGCGCTGCGTGTAGAACTCGTCCGGTCGCGCCTGGAAGCCGTCGAGGATCCGCTCGACCCGCCAGCCCGCGCCGCGGAAGCGCGCGCGGAGCACGGTCATCTGGGCGTCGAACGGCAGCTGCTCGAAGCCGGACGGCTCCGACTCGAACGACAGGCTCGCGCGGATGGTGCCCTCGTCGTCGGGCCGGATGGTCGCGTTCCGCGCGCCGCGTCCCGTGAGGAAGTCCCAGTAGCCCGTGTCGCCGGGGACGCGGTCGATCGTCCCGTAGGCGATGCTCACGCCGTGGTCGCGGAGGGTGGTCTCCTCGGCGAACGCCAGCCGACGCGTGCGGGAGCTGCGGCCCTCGGCGACGAGCAGGAGGTCGTAGCGCTCGCGGGATCCGCTCGCGAGCTCGACGTCCACCCCCGTCGCGTCCTGCCGCACCCCGGTCACGAAGTCGCCGTGGCGGATCTCGACGTCGTCCCGCACGAAGTCGACGAGGATCCCCGCGAACCGGCCGCGCAGGATCTCTACCTCGGCCGTCGGCCCGTCCTCGCCCTCCGCGCGCGGGAAGGTCGCGAGGACGCGGCCCTCCTCGTCGACGAAGCGCGTGCCGTCCTCGCCCGTGAGGTTCGCCATCACGAGGTCCTCGATGCCCATGCGCCGGAGGACGTCGCGGCCGAGGCCGCGCACGTCGATGTTCTGCCCCGCCTGGCGCTGCTCTGCCGAGCGCTCGAGCAGGGTCACGTCGAAGCCCTCGCGATGCAGGCCCCAGGCGAGCGCGGGCCCGGCGATGCTGGCTCCCGTCACGAGGACCCTCGGGCGGTGGTGGGCGGTGTCGGCCATGGGTGATCTCCTCGATCGTCGGGCTGCCCCGGGATCCCGGGCGCGAGTAGACTCTATGGCGTAGATGCTTTACCGTGAAGCATTCTCGACGTCTCGGAGGATCACGTCATGTCCCACACCATCGCGGTCCCCGGGGACCGCTCCGAGGTGCTCGAGCGGCTGCGGGACCACACGACCGCCTTCGACGACTCGGTGCGGCAGCTGGCCGCGGCCATCGGGCTGCCGACGACGGACACGACGGCGCTCGCCGAGGTGATCTGGGCGGAGACCGCCGGCCGGGCTCTGTCCCCGGCGCGACTCTCGGAGCGGCTGCACCTGACCTCGGGGGCCACGACCGCGCTCATCAACCGGCTGGAGGGCGGCGGGCACATCGGGCGGAGCCGGGAGGTCGCCGACCGGCGCGTGGTCACGCTGCGGCCGACCGCCGCGTCCCGGACGCGCGTGATGGCCGTGCTGCAGGGCGCGCAGGCCGAGGTCGACCGCGCGCTCGACGGGTTCACCGCCGAGCAGTTCCGGACGGCGGCCGCCGTCGTGCGGGCCGTCGCGGAGGGGACCGCAGCGGGGACGCGCAGGATGGCGGACGACGCCGCGACGACGAGCTGACGGACGGACGTCCGGTCAGCCCGCCGGCACGCAGGGGCTGTCGCACCCCGCGGCGCGCTGGCGCTCGAGCTCCCGCTCGCGCGCCCGCTCCAGCAGCGACACGTGCAGGTACCCCGCGTAGCCGCCGGGCGTGCGGCCCTCGCGACGGCTGGACGTGAGCACCTCGCCGGCCGCCGACGCCGTGATCCGCGCGTCCATGCCCCGCAGCCGCGTCACGAGGTCGACGTCCTCGTGCTCCGCGACGGCCGGGAACCCGCCGGCCGCGACGTACGCGTCGGCGCGCACGCCGAGGTTCGCGCCGTGCACGTGCCCGTTGGCGTGGCCGGGCACGCGCGTGGCGCGCCAGGCCTCGACCTGCGCGGGGCTGAGGTCGTCGAGCTCCGGGCGGACGGTGCCGACGACCACGTCGGTCCCGGTGTCCGCGAGCTCCAGCTGGCTGGTGATCCACGCGGGCGGCACCGCGGAGTCGGCGTCGGTGCACGCGATCCAGTGCTCGGCGTCGTCGCCGTCCCAGCCCGCTCGCGCCGCGTCGACGCCCTGGGCGCGCGCGGCGCCCACGCGCCCGGCAGCGCTCTCGATGACCTCGACGCCGGCGGCGCGCGCCACCTCGGCGGTGCGGTCCCGGCAGTCGTCGGCCACGAGGATCACGCGCACGCGGACCCCCGCGGCGCGCGCCCGGGCTGCGGCGACCTCGACCGACGCGAGGCAGCGGCCGACCAGCTCCTCCTCGTCGCGCGCCGGGATGACGACCGTGACCGCGCGGATCCGCGCGGCCGGCTCCGCCGCCGCCGCCGACCCGCCCGTCATCGCAGCCCCGTGCGGGTCGCGACCGAGCGCGGATCCGCCGACAGCACCTCGAGCAGGAAGTCGTCCTCCTCGTGCCGCGCCAGCACGTGCAGGCCGGGGACGGCGGCCAGCCGCGCGTGCACCTCGTCGCCCGTGCGCCGGAAGTCGCCCTCCGGGTGCCGCCAGTGGCAGGCGACGAGCGTGCCCGTGGCGCCGAGGGCGTCGGGCAGGGCGGCGAGCACGCGGTCGAACGCGGCGTCGTCGAGGTAGTAGCCGACCTCGCTCATCACGACGAGGTCGAAGGCTCCGTCCGGCCAGTCGGCGCCCACGTCGCGCACCTCGAGGCGCACGTGCGGGGCGTCGGCGAGGCGCGCCCGGGCCCGCTCGACCGCGGTCGGCGCGACGTCCACCGCGAGCAGCTCGTCCACGCGCTCGGCGAGGCCCGCCGTCGTCACGCCGATGGAGCAGCCGATCTCGAGCGCCCGGCCGTACCGCTCGTCCGGCAGCGCCGCGAGGGTGGCGAGGCGCTTGCGGCGCTCGTACCAGCGCGTCTGGACGCGCCACGGATCCTCCGCCCGGGCGTACGCGGCGTCGAAGCGCTCGGCGGCGGTCGGGGTCGCGGGCGCGTCCTCGCCCACGATCAGCACCTCCCGGTCGCGGTCGGCGTGCCGGAGGAAGCCGGGCCGCAGCACGGCCGCGTCCTCGGGGGCGTCGGAGAGCGGATCCACCTGGCTGGCGTGCGCGCGGATCGCCGCCCGCTTGGCCTCCCGCGCGGGCTCGTCGAGCGGCAGGGCGCGCATCGCGGCCCACGGCACGCGCGGGTCGGCGGGCGTCGCCCAGTGCCACATCCAGACCGGGTACTCCACCAGCCGGATCCCGCGCGCGGCGGGCAGCGCGCCCACCAGCTCGGCGACGACCTCGCCCGTGACGCGGTGGTCCCGGTGCCCGTCGCCGCGCCACGGCGCCGCGACCCAGGTGCCCGGCGCGGCGTCGGCGAGGAGCGCGGCGAGGTCATCGCGCACGGCGTCGCGGCGCTCGCGGATCCCGCCGTCCGGGTGGCCGAGGAGCACGAGCCGGGCGTCGGGCGCGACGGCGTCGAGGGCGGCGCGGGCCTCGTCGCGGCGGAGGGCGACGAGCTGGTCGGGCGTGCGCGTGGGGGATCCGGGGTGCGAGGCGGCGCCGTCCGTCACGATCACGAGGGTCACCGGCACGCCGCGCGCGGCCGCGGTCGCCATGAGGCCCGCGGCGCCGATGGACTCGTCGTCGGCGTGCGCGGAGACCACGAGGAGCGCGGCCATCCCCGCGAGGTCGGGGGCGGCGAGCGCGTCCCAGCGCGGATCCGCGTCCCAGGCGTCCGCGTCGGTGCCGGGCTCGCGCGCGTCGAAGGCGACGCCGCCCGCGGGGCTCGGGGCGGGCGCGGACACCTGCTCGGTGCCCGTGGGCGCCCCGGAGGCAGGGGCGCCGGCATCCGCCGCCGTCGCCTCCGCCGTCCGCCGCCTGGCCCCCTCCGCGAGCGCGCCGCCGAGCGAGGCGTCGTCGCGCTCGGCGTGGTGCTGCCGCACGTACAGCTCCAGGTCGGCCACGCGCTTGGCGTGATCCGCGTCCTGCGCGAGCGGCGCCGGGCCGAGCGCGTGCGCGACGTGCGTCAGCGTCTCGTCCACCGCCCGGGCGACGACGGCGCGCACGCGCTTGGCGAGAAGGCGCCCCTCCTCGCCCTCCGCGAGCCCGCGGTCGACCAGCAGGGACGCCTCGGCGAGGGACGCGCGCGCGCCGTCGAGCGTCGCGTCGACCGCGCCCAGGTGCATGAGGAGCAGGCGGTCGGCGCCCTCGCGGGAGGCGGCCCGGAGCAGCGTGCGCGCCAGCCCGACCGCGCCGCCGTACCAGCAGGCCGCGACCTGGATCCCGCCCCAGTGGAACCCGGGCCGCTCGAGGTACCAGCCGGGCGCGCCCACGCGTCGCGCCGGCACGTCGCGCATGCGCAGCGGCCCGCTGGGGACCTCGGTCAGCCCGCGGGCGACCCATGCGCCGGGCACGACCTCGACGCCCGCGTGCCGCAGGTCCACCGCGAAGAGCCCGCGCGTGCCGTCGGCGACGGCGGCGGTGATGAGCGCGTGCGTCAGCGACCCGGCGAGCGAGCACCACGGCTTCGTGCCGGACAGCAGCACCGCGTCGGACCCGTCGGCGTCCGCCACGGCCGTCAGCGGATCCCCGCCGCCCTCGGCCGCGAAGACGCCCCACGTGCGCGCCTCGGGTCCGTCCTCCCCGTCGGCCGGGAGCCCGGAGCCGCCGCCGCCCGCGGCGTCCCGCTCCTGGTCGAGGATCGCGAGCGCGTCCAGGTGCGGCTCGACCGTGCGCGCGATGCCCAGATCCGCGGCGGCGAGCGTCGCGAGCGCCTCCCACAGGTCCGCCGTGCCGCCGGATCCCGGCCGGGCACCGCTCTCGCCCAGCGCGACCGCGAGCGCCAGCGCCCGTTCCGTCGTCCAGCCAGGCCCCGGGGGCGTCGCCGCGAGCGCCTGGCGCACGAGGGCGACCGCGGTCCCCGGAGCGTCCTCGCTCGGCGGCACCGCGCCGGAGGCGAGGCGGACGCGCGGCGGCACGCTCGCGTCGAGGGCGGATGCGGGTAGGGGAGCGGATGTCACGAGAGGGGCGCCGAATCGTCGAGGGGTCGTCCGGGCGGGGCCCGGTCGTCCCTCGAACCTACAAGCGTCCGCGCCCGGCTGCCGGCGGGCGGCGTGGCCCGCGCGGATGTGGCAGTCTGGCGGCCTCGGATCCCCCGGCCATGCGGGTGTGGGAGCCTGACGGCAGGGCTGGGGCGCGATCCGCACCGGCCGCGCACGACAGAGGGGACCCACCATGGACCAGCACATCGACCCGCACGCCGACGACGCCGCACCCGAGGGCGCGACCGCCGAGCCCACGCCCGAGGCCGTCGAGGAGTTCGAGCGCCTCGCCGTCCTCCGCATGGGAGGACAGGACATCGAGGGCGCGCTCGACGAGCTGCCCGACGCGGACGCCCGCGAGGTGGCCGAGGTCGCCATAGACCGCGTCGTCCGCGGCTACGACCACCTCTAGGCGGGATCCGCTCCGGGTCCGCTCCGGGCGCCGGCCCGGCCGACGCGCCCCTAGCGCCCGGTGAGCCGCGCGATGAGCTCCCGGTACCGCTCGGCCGTGCGCTCCACGATCTCCTGCGGCAGGACGGGCGGGGTGCCGGTGCGATCCCAGTTCGCCGCGAGCCAGTCGCGCACGATCTGCTTGTCGAAGCTGTCGGTGCGGTTGCCGGTCGCGTACGCCTCGGCGTCCCAGTAGCGCGACGAGTCGCTCGTGAGCACCTCGTCGGCCAGCGTGGTGACGCCCGTGCGCGGGTCGATGCCGAACTCGAACTTGGTGTCCGCGAGGATCACGCCGCGCTCCTCGGCGATGGCCGACGCACGGCGGTACACGTCGAGGGACAGGTCGCGGAGACGCGCCGCCTCCTCGTGCCCCACGAGCTCCTCGGTGCGCGCGAAGGTGATGTTCTCGTCGTGCTCGCCCTGCGGCGCCTTCCACGCGGGCGTGTAGATCGGCTCCGGCAGGCGGTCGCCCTGCGCGAGCCCGGCCGGCAGCGGGATGCCGCACACCGTGCCGTGCTGCCGGTACTCCTCCCAGCCGGATCCCGCGAGGTAGCCGCGCACCACGCACTCGATGGGCAGCATCTCGAGCACCCGGCAGAGCATCGCGCGCCCGCGCACCTCGTCCGGGATGCCGATGCGGTCGAGGGTGGCGCCGTCGACCAGGTGGTTCGGCACGTCGAGCCGGTCGAACCACCAGAGGCTGAGCTGCGTGAGGAGCTCGCCCTTGCCGGGGATCCCCGGCTCGAGCGCGAAGTCGTAGGCGCTCACGCGGTCGGTCGCGACCACGAGCACGTGCGGCTCGCCCTCGAGCGCGCGGTCGTCGGTGTCGTCGATCGCGGGGCTGAACAGCTCGCGGACCTTGCCCGAGTACGCGTGCTCCCAGCCCGGCAGGTCCCACTCGGCGGCGTGGCCCGCGGGCGTCCCGGCGCTCATCGGATCACCTGCGCGGCGATGTCGGTGCGGTGCTGCGACCCGTCGAGCGACAACCGCCCGACCGCCTCGTAGACGCGGGACCGCGCCTCCGCGAACGAGGGACCCGTCGCGACGACGCTGAGCACGCGCCCGCCGGTGGCGACGAGCCCGGCGTCCGACTCGGCGGTGGCGGCGTGCGCGATGCTCACGCCCTCGACCCGCTCCGCCTCCTCCACGCCCCGGATGACGCGGCCCGTCCGCGGCGCCTCCGGGTAGCCCTCGCTCGCGACGACCACGGTGACGGCGACGTCGTCGGAGAACTCCGGACGCGCGACCCCGCCGAGCTCGCCCGAGGCCGCCGCGAGGAGCAGCTGCGAGAGCGGCGTGACGAGGCGGGGCAGCACGACCTGCGTCTCCGGATCCCCGAAGCGCGCGTTGAACTCGATCACCCGGATGCCGTCCGCGGTCAGGATGAGGCCGCAGTAGAGCAGCCCGATGAACGGCGTCTGCTCCGCCGCGAGCGTCCGCACGGTGGGCAGCGCGATGGTGTCGATGACCTCGTCGACGAAGCCCTCCGGCAGCCAGGGCAGCGGCGAGTACGCGCCCATGCCGCCCGTGTTCGGTCCCGCGTCGCCGTCGCCCAGTCGCTTGTAGTCCTGCGCGGGGGAGAGGGGGACCACGTCGTGCCCGTCGGAGAGGAGGAAGAGCGACACCTCCTGCCCGGCGAGGAACTCCTCGACGAGCACCGTGCCCTGGCCGAGGTAGTGGCGGGCGTGCTCGAGCGCCAGCGTGCGGTCGGCGGTGACGAGCACGCCCTTGCCGGCGGCGAGGCCGTCGGCCTTGATGACGTAGGGGGCGCCGTACTCGTCGAGCGCGGCCTCGACCTCGTCGATCGTGCCGGCCTGGGCGGCGCGGCCCGTGGGCACGCCCGCCTCCTCCATGATGCGCTTGGCGAAGGTCTTGGATCCCTCGAGCGCGGCGGCCGCCCGGCCCGGCCCGAAGACGGGGATGCCGCGGGTGCGGAGCGCGTCCGCGACCCCGGCGACGAGCGGCGCCTCCGGTCCCACGACGACCAGCTCGACGCCCTCCGCGAGCGCGTGCTCCGCGACGATGGCGGGGTCGTCGATGTCCATCTTCACGACGGGCACGACGCGCGCGATCCCGGCGTTGCCGGGCGCCGCGACGATCTCATGACCCGCGTCCTCCCGGAGCAGGGCCGTGACGATGGCGTGCTCGCGCGCACCGGAACCGAGTACCAGGATCTTCACGCCCCCACCCTATCGACGGGATCCCGCCGGTCCGGGCCCCTGAGGGCGGCGGCGGGCGCACGGCATCCGCCCGTCGGGAGGACAGGGGAGGGGGAGCCGACCCTCCGCGGGAACGGGTGGGGTCGGCTCCCTGCCGCGCCGGCGTTCTTCGGGTCCGCCGGCGGGCACGTCGTCCGTCCCCTCCCGCCGCCCGGGGAGGCGACGGGAGGGAGGACGTCCTGCCGTGCCGGGCGGGTCGTGTCACCGCCGGGCACTTCCATACACGGTAATGGATGTCCCCCAAAGGACGGACACGACGCGACGCCCCAGTAGGAGGGGTGCGGCGACCCCGGGCGGGCCGAGGGGCCGCGCCGCTCTGGCATCCTGGGACGATGGCCAAGGCGCGCATCCACCCCACCGTCGGACAGCCCGCCGTGCGGGCCGCGCTCGCCCGGGGCGCCGACGCCGACCGGGAGACGCGGGCCACCGCCGTGCGGTTCCTGCTGCAGTCGCTGGCGGATCTCGCGCCCGGCGGCACCGTCGAGGTGCGCGTACCGCCCTTCGGCGCCGTCCAGTGCATCGAGGGCCCGGGCCACACGCGCGGCACGCCGCCGAACGTCATCGAGACGGACCCCGCCACGTGGATCGCGCTCGCCACGGGCGGCACGAGCTGGGACGCGGGCGTCGAGGCGGGCGCCGTGCGCGCGTCCGGGCTCCGCGCCGACCTGCGCGGCCTCCTCCCCGTGCCGTGGGAGCTCCCGGCCGACCGCTGAGCGTCGCCTGCGCGGCCGCGGTTCGCCCCGCGTCCGCGGCGCGGGGGATGATGGACCCATGACCGACGCCCGACCCCAGCCCGACGACGAGCGCCGCACGGAGGTCCTCGTGCGGCGGTCCCCCCGCTACTTCCGCTTCATGGGCGTCGGAGCGGTCCTCGGGATCGTCGTCGCGATGATCCTCACGCTGACGTTCCCGCCGAACCCGGAGTTCTCCGAGGCCCAGGTGCTGGCGTTCCTCGCGCTGTTCGCGGTCGTCCTCTTCGGCGGGCTCGCCGCGCTCATCGCGCTGGCGCTGGATCGCGCGGCCTCGCGCCGCTCCCGCGTGCTCACGGCCGAGCGCGAGCAGGGCGAGCCGGGCGCCTGATCCGGCGCCCGAGCCACGGGCCCGCCGCGCCGATCAGCTGAGCTGCGTGCGCTCCAGCCAGGACAGGTACTCCGGCGTGACGTCGCCGGTGATGTACTCGCCCGTGAAGCAGCTCATCTCGAGGTCCTCCACGCCGGTGGACCCCTCGAGGATGGCGTCGCGCATGTCCGCGACCTCCTGGTAGATGAGGTGGTCGGCGCCGAGCTCGGTCGCGATCTCGGGGATCTTCCGCCCGTGCGCGATGAGCTCCTGCCGCGACGGCATGTTGATCCCGTACACGTGCGGGTAGCGCACGGGGGGCGCCGCGGACGTGAACGTCACCTTGTTGGCGCCGGCCTGCCGGGCCATGTCCACGATCTCGCGGCTGGTCGTGCCGCGCACGATGGAGTCGTCGACGATGAGGATGTTCTTGCCCTGGAACTCCGAGCTCATGGCGTTGAGCTTCTGCCGCACCGACTTCTTGCGCTGCGCCTGCCCCGGCATGATGAAGGTCCGGCCGACGTAGCGGTTCTTGTAGAAGCCCTCGCGGTACTCGATGCCGAGCGTCTGCGCGACCTGCATGGCCGACGGGCGCGACGAGTCCGGGATCGGCATGACCACGTCGATGTCGCCCGCCGGGCTGTGCTCCGCGATGGTGGCGGCGAGCCGGTTGCCCATGCGCAGGCGCGCGTCGTAGACGCTGATGCCGGACATGACCGAGTCGGGCCGCGCCAGGTACACGAACTCGAACGCGCAGGGGATCAGGCGCGGCCTCGGGTGGCACTGGCGCGCGTGCATCTCGCCGTCCATGGTGATGAAGACGGCCTCGCCGGGCGCCACGTCGCGCACGATCTCGTAGCCGAGCGACTCCATGACGAGCGACTCGCTCGCCACGACCCACTCCATCCGACCGCCGGCGAGCTCGCGCCGGCCGAGGGTGAGCGGGCGGATCCCGAACGGGTCGCGGAACGCGAGCAGCCCGTGCCCGGCGATCATCGCGATGGAGGCGTACGAGCCCTCGACGCGCTCGTGCACCCGCTCGACGGCGGTGAACACCTGGTCGGGATCCAGCGCCATGCCCGACACCTGCGACTGCAGCTCGTGCGCGAGGACGTTGACGAGCAGCTCGGTGTCCGAGCTCGTGTTGGTGTGGCGGCGATCCACGTGGAACAGCTCCTGCGCGAGCTCGCGGGTGTTGGTGAGGTTGCCGTTGTGCACCAGGACGATGCCGTAGGGCGCGTTCACGTAGAACGGCTGCGCCTCGTCCTCGTCGGCCGCGCTGCCCTTGGTGGCGTAGCGCACGTGGCCGAGGCCCATGGTGCCGAGGAGCGATCGCATGTCGCGCGTGCGGAAGGCCTCGCGGACCTGGCCGCTGAGCTTCTTCACGTGGAAGGTGTTGCCCTCCGCCGTGGCGATGCCGGTGGAGTCCTGACCGCGGTGCTGCAGGAGCAGGAGGCTGTCGTAGACGAGTTGGTTGACGGGTTCGGACGATACGACGCCGACGATGCCGCACATGCTTCGGCTGACTCCTGAAGAGTAGAAGAGGTGGGGGAGCGGCCAGTCTCCCACACGGGAGCGGCGCGCCCGGCCGCTACTCTGTCCCGGTGACCACCAAGAGCTCGTATGCAGAGGCCGGCGTCGACACGGAGGCCGGCGATCTCGCGGTCCAGCTGATGAAGGAGGCCGTGTCCCGCACGCACGGCCCCGAGGTCATCGGCGGATTCGGCGGCTTCGCGGGGCTGTTCGACGCGAGCGCCCTCACCCGCTTCCGCCACCCGCTCCTCGCCACCTCGACGGACGGCGTCGGCACCAAGGTCGCCATCGCGCAGGCCATCGACAAGCACGACACCATCGGCCAGGACCTCGTGGGCATGGTCGTCGACGACATCGTCGTGGTCGGCGCGCGTCCCCTCTTCATGACCGACTACATCGCCTGCGGCAAGGTCGTGCCCGCGCGCATCGCCGACATCGTCGCCGGCATCGCGCGCGCCTGCTCCGCCACCGGCACCGCGCTCGCCGGCGGCGAGACCGCCGAGCACCCGGGCCTCCTCGGCCCGGACGACTACGACGTGGCGGGTGCCGCGGTCGGCGCGGTCGAGGCCGACTCCGTGCTCGGATCCGACCGCGTCCGCGACGGCGACGTCGTGCTGGCCCTCGCCTCCAGCGGCCTGCACAGCAACGGCTTCTCGCTCGTGCGCCACATCCTCGCCACCGCCGGCATCGGCTTCGGCGACACCTCGGCCGAGCTCGGCGGCGTGGTCGGCGAGGTGCTGCTCGAGCCCACGCGCCTCTACACGACCCCGCTGCTCGACGTGCTCGCGCAGCCGGAGCTCGGCCCCGGCGTCCACTCCATCAGCCACGTCACCGGTGGCGGCATCGCGGCGAACCTCGCGCGCGTGCTGCCGCGCGGGTCGTTCAGCGAGCTCGAGCGCTCCACCTGGTCGCCGCCCGCGGTCTTCCGCGCGCTGGCCGGCATCGCGGGCTCCACGCTCGAGAGCGCGGAGGGCACCTGGAACCTCGGCATCGGCATGATCGCCGTGGTCGACGCCGCGGCCGCGGACGGCATCGCGCACGCGCTCACCGCCGCGGGCATCCCGACGTGGGAGGCCGGCCGCGTCACGATCGGCGACGCCCCGGCGGGCGCCGGCTTCGAGCAGGGCGCCAAGGGCGTCGACGGCGGGGCCGTGCGCCTCACCGGCCGCTACCGCGACTAGATCCGCGTCGCGCCCCGTGCGTCGGCTCTCGCGGGTCCGCCGCGGGACGACGCGGACGCGGACGCACATGAGCGGACCCGCCTCGCGAGGAGGCGGGTCCGACGCTCATCCGGCGGGGCCGGAGGCGGGATCAGGCGCGCTTCTGCTCGTCGCCCGGGACGTAGGCGTCCGGCTCGTCGGCGTACTCGTCCCACTTGGCGGCCTCGGCCGCGTACTGCTCGTCGACCGCCCCGTGGGTGGTCAGCTCGCGCTCCAGCTGCGTGTAGTCCACATTGGGACTGAACGACTTCAGCTCTCGCGCGATCTTGGTGTGCTTAGCTTTTTGACGGCCGCGCCCCATGCGAGACCCCCTCACGACTCAGGCCCCGACGGGCGGTGACAACGCTGGATGCAGCGGACAGGGATTGGAGAAAACCTAGGGGCTACCCTAACATGTGGCCCTCGTCGTCCCGGGCGTGTCCCCCTCGTCCGAGAGCGTGCACGGGCATCGTACGACCTCGTCCCGTGATCGGCCTCCGCCGGGGAGCGGGCGTTAGCCTGGTCGTCCCATGAGCTCCGAACCGGCAGAGACCCAGGTCGTGGTCATCGGCGCCGGACAGGCCGGCCTCTCGGTCGCGTACCACCTGCAGCGGCTCGGCCTCCGCATGGGGACCGACGCCGTCGTGCTCGACCGCGGGCCGACGACGGGCGGGGCCTGGCAGCACCGCTGGGCGGCGCTGCGCCTCGGATCCGCGCACCGCGTCGCCGACCTGCCCGGCATGTCCGAGCTCGGCATCTCGTTCGCCACGGCCGACCGGCGCCTCCCCGCGCGCGACGTCGTCCGCGACCACTACGGCCTGTACGAGCGGCACTTCGACCTGCGGGTCGCCCGCCCCGTGGAGGTGCGCGCCGTGCTGGACGCGGACGTGCCGCCGCCGGCCGCGTCGCGGCGCCGGGCCGCCCATCCGTCGGACTCCGCCCTCCCCCTCCTCGTGCGCGCCACCGACGGCGACCGGGTCTCCCGGCTGGTCGTCAACGCCACGGGGACATGGGGCGCGCCGTTCATCCCCTCGTACCCCGGGCTCGCGACCTTCCGCGGCCGGCAGCTCCACACATCCGGCTACCGCGCGGCGGCCGACCTGCGCGGGCTCCGCGTGCTCGTCGTGGGCGGTGGCACCTCCGCCATCGGCTTCCTCCTGGAGCTGGAGGGCGTGGCCGCGCGCACCCTGTGGTCGACCAGGCGCCCCGTCGACTTCCTCGAGGCGGGCGAGCTCGACGTCGAGGCCGCCGTGCGCGCGGTGGACCTGCAGGACCAGGCCGCGCGCGCGGGGGAGGCGCTGCCGAGCATCGTCAGCGGGACGGGCGTGCCGCGCACGCGGCGCATCGTCGCCGGGATCCGGCGCGGGGTGCTCGACAGCCGCGGTCCCCTCGCGCGCTTCGAGGAGGACGGGGTGGTCTGGGCGGACGGCGGGCGCGACCAGGTCGACGCCGTCATCTGGGCCACCGGCTTCCGGCCGGAGATCCGGCACCTCGCGCCGCTCGGCCTGCGCGAGAAGGAGGGCGGCGTGCGGGTCGAGTCGGGGGTGTCGGCGCGGGATCCGCGGGTGTTCCTCGCGGGCTACGGTCCGCAGGCCTCGACGATCGGCGCGAACCGCGCGGGACGCCGCGTCGCGCGGCAGGTCGTCGCGGCCCTGGGCTGAGGGCCGGCCGCGGGCTGCGTCGGACGACCAGCTCGGCGGGTGGGGGCGGGGGCCCGGCGCCGTTCGCGGGTACTCGCGACGCGGACCCCCGCGACACGGGCCTCTCGGGCCGACCCGGTCACCGCGATCCGACCGCCTGGCGCATGCGCGCAGGGGGTCGGGCCGGTCGGCACAACCTCTCGGGGGAAGAGTTCGTGCACTAACCACCCTAACCGCATGTCCTCCATTCGGAGGACACCCGCCGTCGTCGGGGAGTCGCGGCTACGGCGTCTCGCGGCCGCTCGTGTGCTTCACCGGCGTGACCGGCGGGCCGGGCCGGCGGATGGCGGGGCGCACGGGCTCGCCGCGGCGGTCCTGCCCGGGGACCGGACGCGACCGGCGGCCGTAGATGAGCTCGGACGAGTCGAGCAGCCACGGCACCAGCGCCAGCGTGACGCCGTGCACGAGGAGCAGCTTCTGGCGGATCCGGCGGGCCTTGTGGTTGTGCAGCAGCGTCTCCCACCAGTGGCCGACGATGTAGACGGGGGTGTAGACCGTGATGATCTCGCTGCCGTGCTCCGCCCGCCGGGACTTCAGGTACTTGATGAGCGGGAAGCTGATGTCGCGGTACGGCGAGGCGACGATGCGCAGCGGCATCTCGATCCCCATCTCGACCCACTGGCGCTCCAGGAGCCGGGTCGCCTCGTCGTCGACGGAGACGTGCACCGCCTCGATGCTGTCGTGGTTCGCCGCGATGGCGTAGTCGAGGGCCTTGAGGACCGGCTTCTGCATCCGGCCGACGAGGACGACCGCGTGGTCGCCCGTGGAGCCGAAGACGGTGACGGGATCGACCTCGATCTCCTTCTCCACGTCGCGGTAGTAGCGGTTCACGCCGAGCATGAGGAGGAAGAGCACCGGCATGATCGCGAACACCAGCCAGGCGCCGTGCGTGAACTTCGTGATGGTCACGACGATGAGGACGAGCGCGGTGAGCAGCGCGCCGAACGCGTTGATGGCGAGGCCGCGGATCACCTCCCCGCGGTTGGCGCAGCCCTCGCGGAGCATGCGGGTCCAGTGCACGACCATGCCGGTCTGCCCGAGGGTGAACGACACGAAGACGCCGATGATGTAGAGCTGGATGAGCTGCGTGAGGTTGGCCTGGTAGACGACGAGGATGAGCGTCGCGCCGAGCGCCAGGAGCAGCATGCCGTTGCTGTAGACGAGGCGGTCGCCGCGGGTGAGCAGCGACTTGGGCGCGTAGGCGTCCTTGGCGAGCACGGACCCGAGCAGGGGGAAGCCGTTGAACGCGGTGTTGGCCGCGAGCAGCAGCACCGCGGCGGTGGTCGCCTGCAGCAGGTAGAACATCACGCTGCCGTTCCCGAACGTGGCCCCCGCGACCTGCGCCATGAGGCTCTTCTGCGGCTCGGTGGCGCAGCCGGCCCAGCCGATGAGGTCGCACGGCTTCTCGCCGTAGTGCACCTGCGCGATGAGCGCGAGGGCCGTGAGGCCGACGAACAGCACGATGGCGGTGCCGCCCATGATCACGAGGGTCGCCTGCGCGTTCTTGACCTTGGGCGTGCGGAACGCGGGCACGCCGTTGGAGATGGCCTCGACGCCGGTGAGCGCGGAGCAGCCGCTCGAGAACGCGCGCAGCAGCAGGAGGATGAACGCGACCTGCGACAGGCTCGGGGTCTCGACCGTGTACGCGGCAGACTCCGCGACGGGCGGGTCGCCGAGCGCCGTGCGGACGAGGCCGACCACGATCATGAGGCCCACGCTGGCGATGAAGAGGTAGGTCGGCACGGCGAAGGCCTTGCTCGACTCGCGCACGCCGCGGAGGTTCACGGCCGCGAGGACCGCCACGAAGAAGACCGCGATCTCCACGCGGAAGGGGGCGATCTCCGGGATCGCGCTGATGATGTTGTCGACGCCCGAGGCCACCGACACCGCCACCGTGAGGATGTAGTCGACGAGGAGCGCGGACGCGACGACGAGGCCGGCCTTCTCGCCGAGGTTCTTGTGGGCGACCTCGTAGTCGCCGCCGCCGGACGGGTACGCCTTGATGAGCTGGCGGTAGCTGAGCACCACGACGACCAGCAGGATCACGACGCAGGCCGCGACCCACGGCGCGAAGCTCAGGAAGGCGAGGCCGCCGAGCGTGAGGATGAGGAGCAGCTCCTGCGGCGCGTAGGCGACCGAGCTGAGCGGGTCGCTCGCGAAGATGGGGAGCGCGAGGTGCTTGGGGAGCAGCTGGCCCTCGAGCTTGTCGCTGGCGAGCTTCTCGCCGATGAGCAGCCGCTTGGCGGGACTGCTCTCGGGAGCCTGGGGGTCCGGAGTCACGAGCGGCAACGATACCCCGCGACGCGCCCGGGCCGCGACGGCGCTGGGCGCGGCCCGTGACCCCGCTGGATCCCCGTCGCCCCGCGGACTACCGGACCGTCGCGACGGGGCCCGTGGGGAGCGTGCCCGCCGGGTCGTCCGGGGTGGCTCCGCGCCCCCGACCGCGGGGGCGGCGCGCGGGCA
Source organism: Clavibacter phaseoli (assembly GCF_021922925.1). Taxonomy (NCBI): domain Bacteria; kingdom Bacillati; phylum Actinomycetota; class Actinomycetes; order Micrococcales; family Microbacteriaceae; genus Clavibacter; species Clavibacter phaseoli. Next base: position 2,088,018 of record NZ_CP040786.1, on the reverse strand, counting down.
CCGGCAGGTCGAACAGGGGGAGCGTGCGCTGGACGATGGGGCCGATCAGGAGGGCGAAGGCGAGCGTCCCGATGCCCACGTTCCCGCCGAGCGCCCAGCCGATCGCGAGCACGACCAGCTCGATGCCCACGCGCACGCGCCACACCGGCCAGCCCGTGCGGCGGTGGATCCCGGTCATGAGGCCGTCACGGGGACCGGGGCCGAAGTGCGCGCCGATGTAGAGGCCCGTCGCGAATCCCAGGAGCACGAGGCCGGCGGCGAAGAGCGGGACGCGGATCCAGAGGCTGTCGACCGCGGGGATGACGGCCAGCCCGACCTGCGCGCTGTAGCCGACGAAGAGCACGTTGAGCACGGTGCCCCAGCCGGGACGCTGGCGGATGGGGATCCAGAGCAGCAGCACGAGCGCGCCGATGATGTTGGTGACGACGCCGAACGGCAGGCCGCTCTGCAGGGCGACGCCCTGGGACAGGACGTCCCACGGCGAGACGCCGATGGCGGCCTGGAGCATCATGCCGATGGCGAAGCCGTAGAGGAAGATGCCGATGGCGAACTGGACTGAGCGACGGAGCATGTGGGAGATCCAATCGTGCCCGGGGGTTGCGGGACAAGAGGCCAATCGACAGGCTGTGGCCTCATGACCCTCGCTGGATCCGCTCCCTCCGCCGTGCTCGGCCCGACCGCCCTCACGGCGCTGCTGGGCGAGTGGGCGCGACCCGGGGCGCCGGCGTACCAGGCGCTCGCCGACGGGATCCGGCACCTCGTGCTCGACGGGCGCGTGCCCGTGGGGGCCCGGCTGCCCGCCGAGCGGGAGCTCGCGGCCGCGCTCGGCCTCAGCCGCACCACGGTCGCGGCGGCCTACGCGGCGCTGCGCGCGACCGGCCACCTCGCGAGCCGCCGCGGCTCGGGCAGCGTGACGCGGATCCCCCGGAGCCCGCTCCGCGCGGAGGGCGACGGCCGCGAGGTGGCGGACATGAGCCGCGCCGCCGTGCCCGCGGCGCCCGCGCTCGCCGACGCCGCGATGCGCGCCGCCGCCCGGCTGCCCGCGAACCTCGAGGGGCACGGCTACGACGTCGACGGCCTCCCGGAGCTGCGCGAGGCCGTCGCGGCCCGCTACCGCGCGCGCGGCCTGCCGACCGAGGCCGACGACGTCATGGTGACGGTCGGTGCGCAGCACGGGATCGGCCTCCTCGCCTCCGTCCTCGTGCACCGCGGCGACCGCGCGCTCGTCGAGCAGCCGAGCTACCCGCACGCGATCCAGGCGCTGCGCGACGCGGGCGCCCGGCTCGTCGGGGCGGGCGTCGGCGCCGGCGGCTGGGACGAGGACGTGCTCGAGCAGACGATCCGCCGCACGCGGCCCGCGGTCGCCTACCTCATGCCGGACTTCCACAACCCCACCGGCCGGACGATGCCCGAGGACCAGCGGGCGCGGATCGTGGCGCTCGCCGAGGCGCACGGCGTCACCGTGGTCGCGGACGAGACGACGGCCGAGCTCGACATCGACCGGCCGACCGCGCATCCGCCGCTCGCCGTGCACGGGTCCCCCGGCGCGGTCGTGCTCGTCGGGTCGGTGGGCAAGACGGTGTGGGGCGGGCTCCGCGTCGGCTGGATCCGGGCCGGCCGGCCGCTCCTGCGCGACCTGGCGCGCGCGCGATCGTCCCGCGACCTCGGCACGCCCGTGCTCGAGCAGCTCGTGGTGGCCGACGTCCTCGGTGGGATGGACGGGATCCTCGCCGAGCGCCGCGCGCGTCTGCGGGAGACACGCGACCACGTGGAGGCCGAGCTCGCGCGGCGGTTCCCCGGCTGGGAGGTCCCGCACGTCGACGGCGGGCTCGCGGTGTGGGTCGGGATCGGCGCGCCCGTGAGCACGGAGCTCGCGCTGGCCGCCCGGTCGCGCGGGCTGGCGATCACGGGCGGCGGCCGCTTCGGTCACGACGGCGCGTTCGAGCGGTTCCTCCGGATCCCCATCACGGCGCCGCCCGCCGCCACCGACCGCGCGCTCGACATCCTCGAGGACTCCTGGCGCGGGCTCGCGCCCTCGGCCGGCCGGCTCGACGGGGGCCGCGAGCACGACGTCGTGGACCGGTCGGTCCTGGTCTGACGGCCGCGCCCCGGCCCTGGGGACGTGGCCGACGACGAGCGGGCCGATCCCGGTACCGTGCCGGCGTCCGCGCGTCCCCCGAGGGCTGTCCGTCTCGACGTCCGCGTCGGCGAGCGACGTCCCCGCCGGGTCGCGAGCCGCACGAGCCTGGAGGAACGACATGCGCATCCGTCCGCGATCCACCACCGCATCTACCCCGGCGGCCTCGGCCGCCTCCCGCCCCCGATCCCTATCCCGACGCCGGGCCGCCGCCGGCGTCGCGCTGGCGCTCGCCGGCGGCCTCACCTCGTCGGCCGTCCTCGCCGCGCCCGTCGCGGCGTCGGCCGAGGAGGCGTCCGTCGTCGTCGCCCCGGCCTCCGCCGACCGGGTCGCCGCCGCCGCGCACTGGACGCCCGAGCGTCGCGCCGCCGCCCTCGCCGCCAGCCCCGCGGTCGCCGGGGGCTCCGTGTCGTCCGCCCCCGCGACCGCATACACGGAGTCCGCGTCCGACGCCGCCTCCGACTCCACGCCCGTGCCCCACCCGGACCAGCCGTTCGTCGGCGTCCTCTTCTACGTCGACGGCGGACGAGATCGCGCCTGCACCGCGAGCGTGGTGGCCACGCCCGACGGCGACGCCATCGCGACGGCCGCCCACTGCCTGGTCGACCGCCGGACGCACGCCGCCTCCGCGCTCGCGACCTTCGTGCCCGGCGCCCAGGGCGCCACGGCGCCGCACGGCATCTGGCCGGTGCGGATCGCCGCGGTGTCCTCCGCGTGGACGACCACCGGCCGTGCCGCGGACGACGCGGGCTTCGCGCGCGTGAGCGGCCCGGCAGGCGAGGTCCTCGGGGCCGAGGTCGGCGCCGCGAAGCCCGTGTTCGGATCCACGCTCGTGCCGGCGACCGGGCTAGCGCCGCGACTCGCGATCCTCGGCTACCCGAGCGCGGGATCCCCGACCGCGGCGCTCGAGGCCTGCGCGGGACGCCCGCAGCGCGACGCCGGCGGCCAGACCTCCCTGCCGTGCGCGCTGGGCACGGGCGCCGCCGGATCTCCGGTGGTCACGGCCGCGGGCGAGCAGCGCGCGGTCGTCGCGCGTCCCTCCGCGGGGCGCGGCGTGCTCCTCGCGACCTGGGGCGCCGGCGCCGAGCGGGCGCTGGCCTCGCTGCGCGGACGGTAGCGACCGCCTGGGCGGCGGCCCGGTGTCCGGCCAGCGCCGGCTTCGGACCGCTGCCTGGGGATCGCCCTTCGTGCACGAAGGAGTTGGGCGAGCGCGAGCATACTGAACCCGTGACCATCGACCTCCCTCCCATCAGCCGTTCCTACATCAGCCGCCCGTACCCGCTCGGCGCGACCGTCGTCGCGCGTGACGGAGGGCTGCCCAGCGGCCTCAACGTCGCCGTGTACTCCGAGACCGCCGAGGCGGTGGAGGTGTGCGTCTTCGACGACGACGGCACCGAGACCCGCACGCGCCTCTCCGAGCGCACCGGCCACGTGTTCCACGGCCTCGTCGAGGGCGCCGGCATCGGCACCCGCTACGGCCTCCGCGTCCACGGCGAGTGGGACCCGTCCCGCGGCCTCCGCCACAACCCGGCCAAGCTCCTGCTCGACCCCTACGCCATCGCGATCGAGGGCCACCCCACCTGGGGCGAGGACGTCTTCGCGCACACCTTCGACGACCCGGACGCGATCAACGAGGCCGACTCCGCCGCGTCCATGCCCCGCTCCGTCGTGGCCGACCGCCGCTTCGACTGGGAGGACGACGAGGCCCCGCGCACCCCGCTCGACGAGACCGTCGTCTACGAGGTGCACGTGAAGGGCTTCACGCAGCAGCTCGAGTCGGTGCCCGAGGAGATCCGCGGCACCTACAAGGGCCTCGCGCACCCGAGCGCCATCGAGTACCTCACCGACCTCGGCGTCACGAGCGTCGAGCTCCTGCCGGTGCACCACTTCATGCAGGACTCGCACCTCGAGGAGAAGGGCCTCCGCAACTACTGGGGCTACAACTCCATCGGCTTCCTCGCGCCCTACTCCGATTACAGCTCCGCGGGTGACGGCGGCCAGCAGGTCGCCGAGTTCAAGGAGATGGTGAAGGCGCTGCACGCCGCCGGCCTCGAGGTGATCCTCGACGTGGTCTACAACCACACCGCAGAGGGCAACCACATGGGTCCGTCGCTGTCGCTCAAGGGCATCGACAACGCCTCCTACTACCGGCTCGTGGAGGGCGACGAGGCGTCGTACTTCGACACCACCGGCACCGGCAACAGCCTCAACGTCGGCCACCCGGCCGCGCTCGCGCTGATCATGGACTCGCTCCGCTACTGGGTCGAGGAGATGCACGTCGACGGCTTCCGCTTCGACCTCGCCACCACGCTCACGCGCCAGGACGGCGACGCCGAGATCCACAGCGCGTTCCTGACCCTCATCCACCAGGACCCGGTGCTCGCGCCCGTGAAGATGATCGCGGAGCCCTGGGACACCGCCGGCTACCAGGTCGGCGGCTTCCCCGCGGACTGGTCGGAGTGGAACGGGAAGTTCCGCGACGACGTGCGCGACTTCTGGCACAGCGGGCAGAACGTGCTCGGCGCGCTCGCCCAGCGGATCACCGGCAGCCCGGACGTGTACGAGTCCGACCGCCGCTCGCCGCTGTGCAGCGTGAACTTCATCACGGCGCACGACGGCTTCACGCTCGCGGACCTCACGGCCTACGACGAGAAGCACAACGAGGCCAACGGCGAGGACAACAACGACGGCGAGAGCGACAACCGCTCCTCCAACGCCGGCGTCGAGGGCCCGACGGACGACCCCGAGGTCAACGCGATCCGCGACCGCCAGCGCCGCAACCTCCTCGGCACGCTGCTGCTGTCCTCGGGCGTCCCGATGCTGCTCGGCGGCGACGAGATCGCGCGCACGCAGGGTGGCAACAACAACGCGTACTGCCAGGACGACGAGATCTCGTGGTTCGACTGGGCGAACGCGGACCGCGAGCTGCAGGACTTCACGCGGAAGCTGATCCGCCTGCGTCGCGGCAACCGGGCGCTGCGTCCCATCTGGTTCCGCGGCGACGACGTCGAGGGCCAGGAGGAGGCCGTGCGCTTCATCCGGGCCGACGGCGCGACGCTGGAGCCCGAGGACTGGACGGACCCGAACGCGTTCAGCATCGGCGTGATCATGAAGGGCAAGGACAGCGACGCGTTCTTCGTCGCGTTCAACGCGGCCGAGGGTCCCGTCGAGTTCCAGCTGCCCGAGGGCCTCGGCGTCTCGTGGCACCTCGCCATCTCGTCGGACTCCGAGCAGAACACGGACGAGGACGCGACGAGCATCCTCGTGCGCGACCGCTCGTTCACCGTCCTGCGGGCCGCGCGCTCCTAGCCGCACCCGCGGGATCCATCGACGCGCCCTCGGGAGACCGGGGGCGCGTCGGCGCGTCCGGGGGCGGCGCCGGGCGGGCGTAGCGTGGGGAGGCCCCGTTTCCGCTCCCGGGGAGATCGGACCCCGTGTGACGTCATCGCCCGCCCCCCGGCCGCCGTCGACCCGCACGCTCGACCTCGAGGCCGCGGTGCGCGCGAGCGTCGGGCTCCTCGTGCCGCTCGTCGTGCTGCTCGCGATCGACCGGCTCGACCTCGCGCTGTACGCGTCGTTCGGGGCCTTCACCGGGCTCTACGGGCGGAACGAGCGGTACCGGCTGCGGCTCGCGAGCGTGGGAGCCGGGGCCGCGATGATGCTCGTCGCGATCACGACGGGCGTGCTGCTGTCGCTCGCCGACGCGCCGCTCGCGCTCGGTGCCGTGGGCCTCGCGATCGTGCTGGGCGGGGCGTCGCTCGTGTCCACCGCGATGAGCCTGGTGCCGCCGCATCCGCTCTTCCCCGTGTTCGGTCTGGTCGTGTGCGCGGCCGTGCCGGTGGACGGCGCGCAGGCGCGCGACGCGCTCGTGACGGCGGTCGCCGCGATCCTCTTCTCCGCCGGCGTCTGCATGTCCGGCTGGCTGCTCCGCCGCTGGGTGCCCGACGCGCACGCGCACCGGTTCCGCGCGCTGCCCCGGATCCCCGTGCGCGACGCCGCCGTGCACCGCGACCCGGCCGCGTGGACCGCGGTGGTGGCGAACGTCGTCGGCGCCCTCGTGGCGGGCGCGATCGCGGTGGCGCTCGGGCTCGGGCACCACTACTGGGCGGTCGTGACGCTCGTCGCCGTGCTGCCGGTCGTGCGCGGGCCGCTGTCGTTCACGCGCGTGGCGCACCGGGTGCTCGGGACGCTCGCCGGGTCGGTCGTGGCCGCGGGGATCCTCGCGCTGCACCTCCCGGCGCCCGCCGTCATCGCCGTCGCCGTCGCGTGCCAGTTCGCCGCCGAGCTCGCGGTCGGCCGGCACTACGGGGTGGCGCTCGTCTTCATCACGCCGCTCGCGCTCGTGATGGGCGGCCTGGGCCGGACGCTGCCGGTGCTCCCGCTCGTGGCCGACCGGGTGGTCGACACGGTCGTGGGTGCGGCGGTCGGCGTGGTCGTGATCCTCGTGCTGCGGGCGCTGGCGGCGCGGCGTCGGCGGGACGCGGGAGAGGCTGGCGAGACGAGCCCGGCCTAGCCGACGACCGTGGAGCTCCAGCCGTAGATGCGGCCGTTCGCGCCGAAGAGGTTCCAGCCGTCGGCGCACGTGACGCTCGCGGGGTCGATCTCCGGCGGCCACCAGGTGTCCTGGATGGTGGTCATCTGCAGGTCGGTGCAGCCGCCCGGGGCAGGAGCGGCCGTCGCGGTCTGGACGGCGACGATGGTGCCCGCCTTCGACTCCGACTTGATGCGGATGAGCGTGCCGTCCTCCGGGATCCACGTCGGCGCGGACGCGCCGAGCGCCGTCTGGGCCTCCGCGGTGGTGGCGTAGATCTCGGTCGTGGGCGTCTGGAACTGCGACTGGACCCCGCATCCGGACAGGAGCACCGCGCTCGCGATGGCGGCCAGGACGGTCAGGGTCGGTCGATGCATCCCCCTAGTGTGCCTCGTCAGCGACGGCGGCGGATGCGGATGGGCCCCTTGGCCGTGGAGGGATCGACGACCGAGCCCTTCTGGGTGATCTCCACCTCGCCCGCCTCGACGAGCCGCCGGGCCGCACGGCGGGCCGGCTCCATGAGGTCGCGCCAGTCCTCGGGCGACTCCGCGCGGGCGACCTCCGACGGGCAGATGGTGGCGCCGCCGGCGCGGTGCGCGAGGAGGTCGAGGATCCGTCGCTCGAGCCGCTCGTCGACGTCGGTCACCCCACGACGTCGGCACGCGTCGCTGCAGTAGCGCACCTCGTCCCAGTCGCGCTCCCACTTCCTCCGCCACTCGATGGTGCGGCCGCACGAGACGCAGGTCTTGGGCTCGGGGACGCGGTCCTTCGTGCTCGATGCCCGGTGCGCCATCCCTCCAGCATGCTCCGTGGAGAGGGGCGTCGGCTGGATGCGGTGACGCATTGCCGAAAACCCTTCGCGAGCGGGGATTTCCCGACCCCGGGTGCGATACTTCCCCCACGGGGCGGGTTCCCGGTGCGGGCGATCAGCGGCCCGCGCGACCGCCGCACCCGCGGCCCGCGTCCCACAAGGAGCACCCCCTGCATCTCCTCTCCGTCTTCAGCCTCCGCAACCGGGCCCTGATCGCGCTCATCACGATCGTCATCGGGGTGTTCGGCGGCATCGCGCTGACGACGCTCAAGCAGGAGCTCATCCCGTCGGTGACGTTCCCGCAGCTCGCGGTCGTCACGGCGTACCCGGGCGCCTCGCCCGCGGTCGTCGACTCGGACGTGTCAACGCCCATCGAGCGCGCGATCCAGGCGGTGCCGGGCCTGGAGTCCTCCACGGCGACCTCGCGCACCGACTCGTCCGTCATCTCCGCCTCCTTCACATACGGCACCGACCTCGCGACGGCCGAGCAGAAGATCGACCAGGCCATCAACCGGATCCGCACCACGCTCCCCGACGGCATCGACCCCGTGGTCATCGCGGGCAGCATCGACGACCTGCCGGTGATCCAGATCGCGGTGACCAGCGACCTCAGCCCGCAGGACCTCACGGCCGCGCTCGAGCGCTCGACCCTCGCCGACATCCGCAAGCTCGCGGGCGTGCGCGACGCGAGCCTGCTCGGCACGGTCGGGCAGCGCGTGGTCATCACGCCGGATCCCGCGGAGGTGCAGGCCGCGGGCCTCTCCAACCAGGCGATCCGCGACGCGCTCGACGCGAACGGGTCGCTCCTGCCCGCGGGATCGGTGACGGAGGACGGCACCACGCTGTCGGTCCAGTCGGGCACGCGCCTCGGATCCACCCAGGACCTCGCGTCGCTGCCGCTGCTCGGTGCCGCGGGCGGGCGGCAGCTCACGATCGGCGACGTCGCCACCGTGGAGCTCGGCCAGGACCCGACCACCGGCATCTCGCGCGTCGACGGCCAGCCGTCGCTCACCATCGCCGTGACGAAGACGCCCGCGGGCAACACCGTGGACGTCTCCCACCTCGTGACGGAGCTCCTGCCGCAGCTCTCGGACGACCTGGGCAGCAATACGAAGTTCACGGTCGTGTTCGACCAGGCGCCCTTCATCGAGCAGTCGATCTCGAGCCTGACCACCGAGGGCCTGCTCGGCCTCGTGTTCGCCGTGCTCGTGATCCTGGTGTTCCTGCTGTCGATCCGGTCGACCATCGTCACCGCGATCTCCATCCCGGCGTCCGTGCTCATCACCTTCATCGGGATGCTCGCCTCGGGCTACACGCTCAACATCATCACGCTCGGCGCGCTCACGATCGCGGTCGGGCGCGTGGTGGACGACTCGATCGTGGTGATCGAGAACATCAAGCGGCACCTCTCCTTCACGCCCGACCGGCTCGAGGCGATCCGCGCGGCCGTGCGCGAGGTCGCGGGCGCGGTCACGGCGTCCACCGCCACGACCGTCGCGGTGTTCCTGCCGATCGCGCTCGTGGGCGACATCACGGGCGAGCTGTTCCGGCCGTTCGCCCTCACGGTGACCATCGCGCTCGCCGCGTCCCTATTCGTCGCGCTGACGATCGTGCCGGTGCTCGCGTACTGGTTCCTGCGGCCCGAGGGGGAGTCGCGACGGGCGCTCCGGAAGGCAGCCGCCGCCGCGGCGGCCGAGACCGCGCGCACGGGCGCGCACGTCGCCGTCCGCGGATCGGTCGACGCCCGCGGGGGATCCGGCCGCCGGGCGCGCGGATCGCACGCCGCCGCCGGCGCCGCCCCCGCCGAGGGCGACCGCGAGGGCGGCGACGCGCCCACGCGCCTCCAGCGCGGCTACCTGCCGATCCTCGCGTGGACCCTCAAGCACTCGGCGGTCACGCTCGTGCTCGCGATCCTCGTGCTCGGCGGCACCGTGGCGCTCATCCCCAGCATGAAGACCAACTTCCTCGGCGACAGCGGGCAGAACACGCTGACCGTCTCGCAGGAGCTGCCGAGCGACACGAGCCTCGAGGCGCAGGACACCGCGGCGACGGAGGTGGAGCAGGCGCTCATCGGCGTCACGGGCGTCGAGACCGTGCAAACCTCGATCGGCGCGGACAGCACCTCGCTCACGTCCGCCTTCGGGGGCGGCGGCGGCATCACGTTCGCGCTGACGACCGACCCGGACGCCGACCAGGACGCCATCCGCGAGGGCGTGCGCTCCGCGGTCGACGGCCTCACCGACGTGGGCGACGTGTCGCTCGCGGCGGCGTCGGGCGGGTTCTCCTCGAGCGACATCGAGGTGCAGATCACCGCGAACGACGCCGACGACCTCAAGGCGTCGGCCGACGCGATCCTCGCGGCCGTGCAGGACATCCCGTCCATCGAGCAGGCCACGAGCAACCTCTCCGAGACGCAGCCGTACATCGCCGTGACCGTCGACCGAGCGAAGGCCGCGGCCGCCGGGCTCAGCGAGCAGGCCGTCGGCGGCATCGTCACCGCGAGCCGGCTGCCGGCCGCGGTCGGGCAGGTCGTGATCGACGAGAAGACGCTGTCCGTCTACATCCAGGACCCCGACGCCGCGCAGAGCCTGCAGGGGCTGCGCGACTTCCGGATCCCCACCGCGCGCGGCTCCGTGCCGCTCAGCGACCTCGCGACCGTCGAGGTGGCCGACGGCCCGGCGACCGTCACGACCACGGGCGGCTTCCGCAGCGCGACCGTGAGCGCGACGCCCGGCAGCGACGACGTGGGCTTCGCCTCGTCCGAGGTGTCGCAGGCCGTCGCGGACGTGCAGCTGCCGGCCGGCGCGCAGGCCTCGCTCGGCGGCGTCGCGTCGCAGCAGTCCGACGCGTTCGGGCAGCTGGGGCTCGCGGTGCTGGCGGCGATCCTGATCGTCTACATCATCATGGTCGCGACGTTCCGGAGCCTCATCCAGCCGCTCGTGCTGCTCGTCTCGGTGCCGTTCGCGGCGACCGGCGCGGTGCTGCTGCAGGTCGTGACGGGGATCCCGCTGGGCGTCGCGTCGATCATCGGCCTGCTCATGCTCGTGGGCATCGTGGTGACCAACGCGATCGTGCTCATCGACCTCGTGAACCAGTACCGGACGCGCGGGCTCGAGCTCCGCGAGGCGATCCTGCAGGGCGCCGGACGACGGCTCCGGCCCATCCTCATGACGGCGCTCGCGACGATCTTCGCGCTGCTGCCGCTCGCGATCGGGCTCACCGGGCACGGCGGGTTCATCTCGCAGCCGCTCGCGATCGTCGTGATCGGCGGCCTGCTGTCGTCCACCGTGCTGACCCTGCTGGTGCTGCCGTCGCTGTACTCGATCGTCGAGCGCGCGGGCCTGCGGATCCGGGCGCGCGGCGAACGGCGTCGGGCCGAGCGCGGGCTGCCCACGGGCGGATCCGCGACGACGACCGAGGCCGGCGTCGCCGGCTGATCCCGGTCCCGACCCCGCCCGGGGGCGCCGCGGGGCGCGCCCGGGCGGAGCGCCGCCCTGGTGCGCGGGGCCCTCGTCCGGTAGTGTTCTCCAGTCGGCTCTTGACACCGCTACCGGACCATCCATCCGGGCGGATCGGATTTGTCAGTCAGGTGGGCCGGTTTCCCCCTCTCGTTCCGCAGAGGGGTACGTCACGCGATGACACGGCCCCCGGTCGACGACTGCCCGGGTTGAGAGCAGCTCTGCGCACCCTGATCCTGTAGCGCGCTGCTTCGCACATGCGCATTGTCATGCATCCGAGCAGAACGAGGAATCCCTCATGCCCTACAACAACGACTCCCCGCGCGGCGCCAAGCGCGCCCCCGCGGGATCCCGCAGCCCGAACCACCGCGGCTACAACTCCGATCCCGCGCCCAAGAAGCAGCGCTGGAACGCCGACGAGCGCGCGCAGCGCTCCGGCCAGGACGACCGCCCCCAGCGCGGCGGCGCAGCCCGCCCCGCGCGCGGCGGCGACCGCCCCAACTGGGAGCCCCGCGCCGAGCGCCCCGCCGGTCGCGGCGAGCGTCCCGCGTACGGCGACCGCCCCAACCGCGCCGGCCAGCGCCCCGAGCGCGGCGACGCCCGCCCGCAGCGCGGCGAGCGCCCCTCCTACGGCGGCGGCAACGACCGCGGCCAGCGCAGCGAGCGTCCCTCCTACGGCGCCGAGCGCGGACAGCGCTCCGAGCGTCCGTCGTACGGGAACTCGCGTCCCGAGCGTGGCGGCGAGCGATCCGAGCGTCCCGCGTACAACGACCGCGCGCCGCGCAACGACCGCCCGTCGTACGGGAACGACCGGCCGCAGCGTTCGGAGCGTCCCGCGTACAACGAGCGGAACGAGCGCCCCTCGTACGGCAACCGCGCCCAGCGGTCCGAGCGTCCCGCGTACAACGACCGCGCGGCTCGCACGGAGCGTCCGTCGTACGGCGACCGCGCCGAGCGCCCCTCGTACAACGACCGTCCCGCTCGCACCGAGCGTCCGTCCTACGACGACTCCCGCCCGGCTCGCACCGAGCGCCCGTCGTACGGCGACCGCGCCGACCGTCCGTCGTACAACGATCGCCCGGCCCGCACCGAGCGTCCTTCGTACAACGACCGCCCGCAGCGGTCCGAGCGTCCGTCCTACGATGACCGCCCGCAGCGGTCCGAGCGTCCGTCCTACGATGACCGCCCGCAGCGGTCCGAGCGCCCGTCTTACGGTGACCGCCCCCACCGGAGCGAGCGCCCGTCCTACGACGATGCCCGCCCCAAGCGCGACAGCGACTTCTACCCGAGCAAGGAGGGCGCCCCGCGTCACGCTCCCGCCGAGGACGTCGTGCTCGAGCGCCTCGAGGCCCAGGCCACCACGGCCAAGGACGTCGACGGCGTGACCTTCGCGGCCCTCGGCCTCGGCCAGAACATCGTCCGGGTGCTCGAGGAGCTGGGCGCGGCGAGCCCGTTCCCGATCCAGGCCGCCACGATCCCCGACGTGCTCGCGGGTCGCGACGTGCTCGGCCGCGGCCGCACCGGATCCGGCAAGACCATCGCGTTCGGCGCGCCCCTCGTGGAGCGCCTGCTCGAGAACGACGGCGCGAAGAACCGCAAGATGGGCCGCAAGCCCCGCGCGCTGATCCTCGCCCCGACGCGCGAGCTCGCCATGCAGATCGACCGCACCGTGCAGCCCATCGCCCGCTCGGTGGGCCTGTTCACCACCACGATCTTCGGCGGCGTGCCGCAGTTCAAGCAGGTCGGTGCGCTGCAGCGCGGCGTCGACATCCTCATCGCGACCCCCGGCCGCCTCGAGGACCTCATCGACCAGGGCCGCCTCGACCTCTCGGAGATCGTCGTCACGGTCCTCGACGAGGCCGACCACATGTGCGACCTCGGCTTCCTCGAGCCCGTCCAGCGGATCCTCCGCCAGGTGAAGCCCGACGGCCAGCGCCTGCTCTTCTCGGCCACGCTCGACAAGGGCGTCGCGACGCTCGTCAACGAGTTCCTGCCGTCGCCCAGCGTCCACGAGGTCGCGGGCGAGGACCAGGCGTCGTCGACCATCGACCACCGCGTGCTCCTCATCGAGCAGCGCGACAAGGCCGCGATCATCGAGCAGCTCAGCTCGGGCGAGGGCAAGACGCTGATCTTCGCCCGCACCCGCGCGTTCGCCGAGCAGCTCGCCGACCAGCTCGAGGACGCCGGCATCCCGGCCACGTCGCTCCACGGCGACCTCAACCAGGCGCGCCGCACGCGCAACCTGCAGCTCCTCACGAGCGGCAAGGTCCGCGTGCTCGTGGCGACCGACGTGGCCGCCCGCGGCATCCACGTCGACGACATCGGGCTGGTCATCCAGGCCGACGCACCGGACGAGTACAAGAGCTACCTCCACCGCGCCGGCCGCACGGGCCGCGCGGGCAAGCAGGGCACCGTCGTGACGCTGATCACGAAGGCCCGCCGCCGTCGCATGGACGACCTCCTGGGTCGCGCCGAGATCACGGCGACGACGGTCATGGCCGCCGCCGGGGACCGCATCATCGCGGACCTCGCGCGCGCCTAGCGCCCACGCACGACCACGACGGCCGTCCCATCCCTCAGAGGGGTGGGGCGGCCGTCGTCGTGCGCGGGCCGGGCGGTCGGGCATCCTCGAGTCGTGCGCGATGGGGTACTGGCTCGCGACCTCCGCCGCCGAGGCCGCGGTCGCCCTCGCGTTCGGCGAGCTCGGGCTGCACCGGGTCGACGCCGGCACGCTCCTCGGCAACCGCGCGTCGCAGGCCGTGCTCGCGCGGGCGGGCTTCACGCGGTACGGGCTCGCGCCGCGCTACCTCCGCATCGCGGGGGAGTGGCAGGACCACGTGCTCTTCCAGCGGCTGGCGGACGACCCGCCCGCCTGATCCGGGATCAGCGCGACCCGCCGTACGCCGCCGGCACGAGGTCCATCCGCGCGTCGCCGCTCGCGATGAGCGCGAGGACCGCGTCGGCGACCGTCTCCGGGGTGTCGAAGGCCGCGCCCGCCGTCATCGCCTCCGCCTCGGCGCGGCCCGCGCGGATCGAGGCCATGAACTCCGTCTCCGTGGCGAAGGGGATCAGGGTCGAGACGACGACGCCCGTGCCCTCCAGCTCCGCGCGCGCGATCGCCGACAGGCGCTCCAGCGCGATCTTCGACGCGACGTAGCCGCCCGTGCCCGGCACGTCGGCGAAGGTGGTGCCCGAGCTGACGTTCACGATCGCGCCCGCGCCCTGGGCGCGCATCGCCGGCAGGACCGCCTGCATCGCGGCGAGGGGCGCGACGAGGTTCAGCTCGAGGACGGCGCGGAGGTCGTCGAGCGCCAGGTCCTCGATCGTCGACTGGAGGCCCTGGCCCGCGTTGTTCACGAGCACGTCGATGCGGCCGAAGGCGTCCAGGGCGGCCTGCGCGAGCGCGGCGACGTCGGCCGCGTCCGTGACGTCGCAGCGCACGGCGATCGCGCCGCCGCCGATCTCCATCGCCAGCGCGCGGATCCGCCCCTCCCGTCGAGCCGCGAGCACGACCCGCGCACCCGCCCGCGCCGCCGCCCGGGCGGTGGCCGCGCCGATGCCCGACGACGCTCCCGTGACGACGACGACCGCGTCCTGGATCTGCATGGCTCCTCCTCCTGCGGCCGCGACGCGGCCTGCGAGGAGTAACGCTGTTCCTGAGTAGCGGAATACCGCGACGGGCCTATCCTGGACGGGATGGACATGCCGACCGACGCCCCGCGGCCCCGCGTCGGCCGCCCCGTCGACCGCTCGGGGGACGCCGCGATCCTCGCCGCCGCCCTCGACCTCGTCGCCGAGCGGGACTACGACGGCATGGCACTCGACGAGGTCGCCGCCCGCACCGGACGCGCGAAGACCACGATCTACCGGCGCTGGGCGACGAAGGAGGACCTGGTGCTCGCCGCCGTCCGCAGCGTCGGCCGCCCGCCGGAGGCCGAGGCCCTGCCCGACACCGGATCCCTGCGCGACGACCTCCTGGCCGTCGTCGACTCGGGCTGGCTCGGCGGGCCCGACCGCCGCGCCGCCGTGTTCGCCGGCCTCGCGCCCGCGATGCGCGGCTCCGAGCGACTGGCGCGGGCGATCCGCTCCGAGGTCACGGACCCCTACGTCGACGTCTACGGCCGGCTCCTGCGCCGCGCCGTCGAGCGTGGCGAGGCGCCCGCGCGCTCGGACGCCGCCCTCGCCGTGCTCGCCGAGGTCGTCCCGGCGATGAGCACGCAGCGCCTCGCGGCCGGCCGCGGGCCGGTGTCGCGCGCGTTCTTCGTCACCGTGATCGACGAGGTGCTGCTGCCGGCGCTCGGCGTCGCGGGCGCCGCCGGATAGCCTCGACCGCATGCAGATCCGCCCCGCCACGGACGCCGACTGGCCCCTGATCCACCCCTTCTATCGCGCGATCGTCGATGCCGGCCGCACCTACGCGCTCCCGGCTGGGCAGTCGCTCGAGGAGGCGCGGCCGAACTGGATGGCGGAGGCGCCGGCCCGCACCTTCGTGGCCGTGGATGACGACGGCACCGTGCTCGGATCCGCCAAGGCCGGCCCGAACCGCCCGGGTCGCGGCGCGCACGTCGCCACGGGCTCCTTCCTCGTGGATCCCGCGCACGGCGGTCGCGGCGTCGGCCGGGCGCTCGGCGAGTTCGTGTTGGCGTGGGCGCGCGCGGAGGGCTACCGGGCGATCCAGTTCAACGCCGTCGTCGAGACCAACCACGCGGCCGTGCATCTGTGGCGGTCGCTGGGGTTCCGGATCATCGGCACCGTCCCCGAGGCCTTCGACCACGCGGAGGACGGGCTCGTCGGCCTGCAAGTGATGCACCTGCCGCTCGACTGAGCGGGTCGCGACCCTGCCCCCGATAAGGCATGTGCCTATGTCAGAACATGCGCTACGTTGGACGGACAGCAGCACCCGCCCACCGCCCTCCATCGCCGGAGAGGAAGCAGCGCCGCCATGAGCCCTGCCATGAACGCAGTCCCCGCCTCGACCCCGATCCACGACGTGATCACCATCGGCCGCGTCGGCGTCGACCTCTACCCGCTCCAGGACGGCGTGGGCCTCGAGGACGTCGAGACCTTCGGCAAGTACCTCGGCGGGAGCGCGGCCAACGTCGCGGTCGCGGCCGCCCGCCACGGCAGATCCGCCGCCCTCGTCTCGCGCGTCGGCGACGACCCGTTCGGCCGGTACGTCACGCGGGAGCTCGAGCGGCTCGGCGTCTCCGCGGAGTTCGTGACGCCGGTCGACGACCTGCCGACGCCCGTCACCTTCTGCGAGATCTTCCCGCCCGACGACTTCCCCCTCTACTTCTACCGCCGCCCGAAGGCGCCCGACCTCTGCATCGAGGCCGACGCGCTCGACACGACGGCGATCCAGGACGCGCGCGTCCACTGGTCGACCGTCACGGGTCTCAGCGAGGACCCGAGCCGCACCGCCCACCACGCCGCGTGGGCCGCCCGCGCGCGCCGCCCGCTGACCGTGCTCGACCTCGACTACCGGCCGATGTTCTGGTCGTCGCCCGCGGACGCGACCCGCGAGGTCGGCCGCGCGCTCGAGCACGTGACCGTCGCGGTCGGCAACCGCGAGGAGTGCGAGATCGCGGTGGGGGAGACGGATCCGCTGCGGGCCGCCGACGCCCTGCTCGACCGCGGCGTCGAGCTCGCGATCGTCAAGCAGGGCCCGAAGGGCGTGCTCGCGAAGACGCGCGACGAGACCGTGGAGGTGCCGCCGTATCCGGTCGAGGTCGTCAACGGGCTCGGCGCGGGCGACGGCTTCGGCGGCGCGCTCGTGCACGGGCTGCTCGCCGGGTGGGACCTCGAGCGGATCCTGCGCTTCGCCAACGTCGCGGGCGCCATCGTCGCGTCCCGCCGCGAGTGCTCGACCGCCATGCCGACGACCGCCGAGGTCGAGGCCGTGCTGGAGGGGATCCGATGACCGCCGTCGACGAGACGTCGCCCGCCGAGCTCGTCCGCGCGGGCGACCTGCCCGGTGCGTTCCAGGCCCTTCGCGACCTGCGCGCCACGGATCCCGCCGCCGTCGCCCGCGCGCTCGCCCGCCGGGTCCGCCGCCCGCTGATCCGCGACGACGGCCGCCTCCTCATCGTCGCCGCCGACCACCCCGCCCGCGGCGCGCTCGGCGTCGGCGACGACCCGATGGCCCTCGCCGACCGCTACGAGCTGCTCGCCGGACTCGCGACCGCCCTCACGCGCGACGGGGTCGACGGCGTGCTCGGCACCCCGGACATCGTCGACGACCTCGCGCTCCTCGGCCTCCTCGACCACAAGGTGGTCGTCGGATCCATGAACCGCGGCGGCCTCCGCGGCGCCGCCTTCGAGATGGACGACCGCTTCACCGCCTACGACGTCCCGGGGATCGTGCGCGACGGCCTCGACTTCGCGAAGACGCTCGTGCGGATCGCCCTCGGCGACGCCGGCACGGCCGCCACCCTCGAGGCCAACGCCCGCGCGGTCGACGACGCGGTGCGGGCGGGCCTCCCGATCATGCTCGAGCCGTTCATGAGCGCGTGGCAAGACGGCCGGATCGTCAACGACCTCACGCCCGACGCCGTCATCACGTCCATCGCCATCGCCTCCGGCCTCGGCTCCTCCTCCGCGCGCACGTGGATGAAGCTGCCCGTCGTCGACGACATGGCCCGCGTCATGGCCGCGACCACCCTGCCCACGCTGCTGCTCGGCGGGGATCCGCAGGGCGCGAGCGAGGACACCTGGGCCGGCTGGGAGCATGCGCTCGGCCTCCCCGGCGTCCGCGGCCTGGTCGTCGGCCGCACGCTGATCCACCCCGCCGACGGCGACGTCGCGCGCGCGGTCGACCAGGCCGTCGACCTCGTGCACGGCCGCGCCCGCCCCTGACCCCGAAGACCGACCCGTCCACCACCCGCCACCGCCTGAGGACACCATGACCGACACCGCCCCGCTCCCCGTCGTCCCGCACTGGATCGACGGCGCCCGCTCGCCCTCGACCTCCGGCCGCACGGCGCCCGTCTACGACCCGGCCCGCGGCGTCGTCACGAAGGAGGTCGCGCTCGCGGACGCCGACGAGATCCAGCGCGCCATCGCGTCGGCGAACGCCGCGTTCCCCGCCTGGCGCGACCTGTCGCTCGCCAAGCGGCAGGCGATCCTCTTCCGCTTCCGCGAGCTGCTCGAGGCCGAGAAGGGGGAGCTCGCGGAGATCATCACCTCGGAGCACGGCAAGGTCGTGAGCGACGCGCTCGGCGAGATCACGCGCGGCCAGGAGGTGGTGGAGTTCGCGACCGGCCTCGCGCACCACCTCAAGGGCGAGTACTCGGAGCAGGTGTCCACGGGCGTCGACGTGTACTCGACCAAGCAGCCGCTCGGCGTCGTCGGGATCATCTCGCCGTTCAACTTCCCGGCGATGGTGCCGATGTGGTTCTTCCCGATCGCGATCGCGGCCGGCAACACCGTGGTGCTGAAGCCGAGCGAGAAGGACCCGAGCGCGGCCATCTGGATCGCCGAGCTGTGGAAGCGCGCCGGGCTCCCGGACGGCGTCTTCACCGTGCTGAACGGCGACAAGGAGGCGGTGGACGGGCTGCTCACGCACCCGGACGTGCGGGCGATCTCGTTCGTCGGATCCACGCCCATCGCGCAGTACGTCTACGAGACGGGCACCAAGCACGGCAAGCGCGTGCAGGCCCTCGGCGGCGCCAAGAACCACATGCTCGTGCTGCCGGACGCCGACCTCGACCTCGTCGCCGACTCGGCCGTCAACGCGGGCTTCGGCTCGGCGGGCGAGCGCTGCATGGCGATCTCCGTGGTCGTCGCGGTCGATCCCGTCGCGGACGCCCTCATCGAGCGGATCACCTCGCGCATGTCCGGCCTCCGCGTCGGCGACGGTCGCCGCGGCTGCGACATGGGGCCGCTCGTCACGGAGGCGCACCGCGACAAGGTCGCGTCCTACATCGCCATCGCCGAGGAGGACGGCGCGCGCGTCGTCGTCGACGGCCGCGGCATCGAGGTCGACGGCGAGCGGGACGGCTTCTGGCTCGGCCCGACGCTCATCGACCAGCTCCCCACGAGCTCGCGCGCGTACACGGAGGAGATCTTCGGGCCCGTGCTCGGCGTCGTCCGGGTGCGGACGTACGAGGAGGGCGTCGCGCTCATCAACGCCGGCGCGTTCGGCAACGGCACCGCGATCTTCACCAACGACGGCGGGGCCGCGCGCCGCTTCCAGAACGAGGTCCAGGTGGGCATGATCGGGATCAACGTCCCCATCCCCGTGCCCGTCGCCACGTTCTCGTTCGGCGGCTGGCGCTCCAGCCTCTTCGGCGACACCAAGGCGCACGGCGCCGAGGGCGTGCGGTTCTTCACGCAGCAGAAGGCGATCACCAGCCGCTGGCTCGACCCGTCGCACGGCGGCGTCGACCTGGGCTTCCCGCAGAACTGATCCACCCCCGCCCGGCCGGGCACCCGACGACGACGACGGAGACGCGCATGACGACGAACGAGTGGCTGCACCCCCGCGGCAGCATCGGCCGCGACGGCTGGGAGAGCGTGGTCGACGGATCCCTCCCCGGCTGGGAGCACACAGGCCTCCGGGTCGCGGTGCTCGGCGACGGCGACGCGCTCGAGCTGCCCGCCGCGGGCGTCGAGCGCATGGTGGTGCCGCTCGCGGGATCCTTCGCCGTGCGGCACCGCGAGGGCGACGGCGACGAGCGCGTGACCGACCTCGCGGGCCGCGCGTCGGTCTTCGCCGGCCCCACCGACGTGCTGTACCTGTCGTGCGTGTCGAGCGCGGTGCTCACCGGATCCGGCCGCGTGGCCGTCGCCGAGTCGCCCGCCACGCGGCACGTGCCGAGCCGCAGGATCGCCCGCGAGGAGGTCCCCGTCGAGCTGCGCGGCGCCGGCCGCTCGAGCCGCCAGGTGCACAACTTCGGGACGCCCGGCACGCCCGGATCCCTCGACGCCGAGCGCCTCATCGTCTGCGAGGTGCTGACGCCCGCCGAGAACTGGTCGAGCTACCCCGCGCACAAGCACGACGAGGAGAGGCCGGGGGAGGAGTCGCGGCTCGAGGAGATCTACTACTTCGAGACCGCCGTCGGCCGCGGTCTCGACGCGCCCGCGGGCGCGGATCCGTTCGGCCTGTTCCACACCTCGTCGTCGCCCGCGGGCGAGATCGCGATCGACGCCGTCGTGCGCACGGGCGACGTCGCGCTCGTGCCGTACGGCTACCACGGGCCCGCCGTCGCGGCGCCCGGCTACGACCTCTACTACCTCAACGTCATGGCGGGACCGGGCGCCGACCGCGCCTGGCTCATCAGCGACCACCCCGCGCACGGCTGGATCCGCGGCACGTGGGCCGGGCAGGCCATCGACCCGCGCCTGCCGTTCGCCCCCGACGCCGCGACCGATGACGCCGCCCCCGCATCCGCCCCCGACCAGGAAGCACCCGCCCGATGACCGAGCCCACCGTCCGCATGACCGTCAGCCAGGCGCTCGTCGCGTTCCTCGCCAACCAGTGGACGGTCGACGGCGACCACCGCGAGCGCACCATCCCCGGCGTCTTCGGGATCTTCGGCCACGGCAACGTGGCCGGCATCGGCCAGGCGCTCATGCAGGCGAACGCGCAGGATCCCGACCTCATGCCGTACCACCAGGCCCGCAACGAGCAGGCGATGGTGCACCAGTCCGTCGGCTTCGCGCGCATGCACCGGCGCCTCGCGACCTACGCGAGCGCCGCGTCGGTCGGGCCCGGCGCCGCGAACATGCTCACGGGCGCGGCCCTCGCGACGGCCAACCGGCTGCCGGCGCTGCTCCTGCCGAGCGACACGTTCGCGACCCGGGTGGCGGATCCGGTGCTGCAGCAGCTCGAGCACCCGCACGACACCGGCATCTCGGTGAACGACGCGTTCCGCCCGCTCTCGCGCTTCTTCGACCGCGTGCAGCGGCCCGAGCAGCTCTACTCGATCGCGCTCGCGGCCATGCGCGTGCTCACCGATCCGGCCGAGACGGGCGCCGTGACCATCGCGCTGCCCGAGGACGTGCAGGCGGAGGCGCTCGACGTGCCGCTCGCGTTCCTCGCGCCGCGCGAGTGGCACCTGCGCCGTCCGCTGCCGGAGCGCGGGCCGCTCGCCCGCGCGGTCCAGGCGATCCGCGACGCGCGCACGCCGCTCGTCGTCGCGGGCGGCGGCGTCATCTACTCCGCGGCGGAGGAGGCGCTGCTGCGCTTCGCCGCGGCCACCGGGATCCCGGTCGGCACCACGCAGGCCGGCGGCGGATCCCTGGCCTGGGACCACCCGCAGCACGTCGGCGGCATCGGCGCGACCGGATCCACCGCCGCGAACCGCCTGGCCGCCGAGGCCGACGTCGTGATCGGCATCGGCACGCGCTACTCCGACTTCACCACCGCGAGCCGCACGGCCTTCCAGCGCCCTGACGTGACCTTCGTGAACGTCAACGTCGCGGCCTTCGACGCGTACAAGCACGGCACGCAGCTGCCCGTGGTCGCCGACGCGCGCGAGACCCTGGAGGCGCTCATCGAGGCGCTCGCCGGCACGCGCGTCGACGCCGCCTACGCCGACCGCATCGCCCGCGAGAAGCGCGAGTGGGACGCCGCCGTCGACCGCGCCCTCGCCCCCATGGGCGGCGCGCTGCCCGGGCAGCCCGAGATCATCGGCGCCGTGCAGGCCGCGAGCGACCCGCGCGACGTCGTCGTGCAGGCGGCCGGATCCCTGCCGGGCGACCTCCACAAGCTCTGGCGCGTGCGCGACGCGCTCGGCTACCACGTCGAGTACGCCTTCTCGTGCATGGGCTACGAGATCCCCGGCGGGCTGGGCGTGAAGCGCGGCGCGGAGGCGTACGGCGACGACCGCGACGTGATCGTCATGGTCGGCGACGGCTCCTACCTCATGCTGCACACCGAGCTCGTGACGGCGGTGGCCGAGGGGATCAAGATCATCGTCGTGGTGATCCAGAACCACGGCTACGCGTCCATCGGCCACCTCTCCGAGACCGTCGGCACCGAGCGCTTCGGCACCCGCTACCGCCAGCTCGACCCGGCGACGCGGGCCTTCGAGGGCCGCGAGCCGCTGCCCGTGGACCTCGCGGCGAACGCGCGCAGCTACGGCGTGGACGTGATCGAGGTCGCCCCCGGCCCCGGCGCGACGACCGCGCTCGGCGAGGCGGTGCGGCGCGCGAAGGCCTCCGACCGCACCACCGTGATCCACGTCGAGTCCGACCCGCTCGTCTACGGCCCCGACGGCGAGGGCTGGTGGGACGTGCCCGTCCCCGGCGTCTCCGAGATGCCGTCGACGCAGGCGGCGCACGCGGAGTACGTGGAGCGCAAGAGGGCGCAGCGGCCGCTGCTCGGCTGACGCGGGATCGGCTCCGGAGCGACCCGGGCGTCAGGATGCTATTTCCTATAGGATCTTGACCCCGGGCATCCGGGACCCGACGACCGCGATGGAGCAGCATGCCGGACACACCCGCGACGACACCCGAGCCGGCGTTCCGCGCCGCGGACTGGCCCATCGCCACCTGCCTGCACTCCTTCGCCACCGTGGGCCGCGACGGCACCGCCCTCCACGACGCGGACGCCGCGGTCTGGGATCGCATGTTCGCCGACATCGCGCGCGAGGGCTTCACGCTCGCCGAGCTCGCCGACAGCCACGTCCGCCCCGCCGACCTCGAGCCCTCCCGGCGCGACGAGCTCGTCTCCGTCGCGCGGGCGCACGGCGTCGGCATCCCGTCGGTGCACCTGCAGCGGCAGAGCGTCATCATGCCGGGCCACGAGGAGAAGAACCTCGCCTACGCGCACCGCACCATCGACGCGATCGCCGAGATGGGCATGGAGGTCTTCTCGACCGGACTGCACCAGCCGTTCAGCGACGCGCAGCGGAAGGCCCTGTGGTTCTGGACCGCCGAGGGCCCGAAGGACCCCGACGACCCCGAGGTGTGGGACGCCGCCGTCACGCGCCTCCGCGAGCTCGGCCGGCACGCGGCGCAGCTGGGCCTCCGCATGGCGCTGGAGATGTACGAGGACACGTACCTCGGCACCGCCGACAGCGCGGTGCGGCTCGTGGAGGAGATCGGCCTCGACAACGTGGGGCTCAACCCCGACGTCGCGAACCTCATCCGCCTGCACCGCCCGGTCGAGAGCTGGCGCGAGCTGTACGCGAAGACGCTGCCGTACGCCAACTACTGGCACGTGAAGAACTACATGCGCGACGAGGCGGCCGACGGCAGCTGGGCGACCAGCGTGCCCACGACCATGAAGGCCGGCCTCATCGACTACCGGCAGGTGATCCGCGACGGGGTCGAGCTCGGCTTCGACGGGATCATCCTCACCGAGCAGTACGGCGGCGACAGCCTCGGCGTCTGCGCGGAGAACCGCGACTACATCCGCACGCTGCTGCCGCAGACGCGCGACGCACAGGGAGAGGCATCATGACCGCACGCAGCATCGCCATCGTCGGGTCCGGGTACATGGGCGGCGGGATCGCGCAGGTCCTCGCGCTCGCCGGGCACCGGGTGCTCATCGCCGACATCTCCGAGGAGATCGCCGTCGCGAACCACGCGCGCCTCATCGCGGAGGCCGAGCGGTTCGTCGCCGACGGGCTGTTCCCCGCCGACGCCGTGGAGCGGATCCGCGCGAACGTCG
The DNA here is from genome assembly GCF_021922925.1 of Clavibacter phaseoli. Taxonomy (NCBI): domain Bacteria; kingdom Bacillati; phylum Actinomycetota; class Actinomycetes; order Micrococcales; family Microbacteriaceae; genus Clavibacter; species Clavibacter phaseoli. Next base: position 2,064,462 of record NZ_CP040786.1, on the reverse strand, counting down.
CCCCGGCCGCGTCCATCGAGGAGGCGGTCGCCGACGCCGACTTCATCGAGGAGGCCGTCCCCGAGAAGATCGAGATCAAGCACGCCACGCTGGCCCGCATCTGCGCCGCGGCCCGGCCGGACGCGGTCATCGGATCCAACACCTCCACCATCCTCATCGGCTCGCTCGCGGAGGCGGTCACCCACCCGGAGCGCTTCCTGGGCGTGCACTTCTCGAACCCGGCGCCCTTCATCCCGGGCGTCGAGCTGATCCCGCACGCGACGACCGACGAGAGCGCCGTCGCGATGGCCGAGGCCATCGTGGCGGAGACCGGCAAGGAGACCGCGCGCGTCACCGACTCGACGGGCTTCGTGCTCAACCGCCTGCAGTACGCGCTCTTCCACGAGGCGACGCAGATCGTCGAGGAGGGCATCGCGACCCCCGAGGACATCGACACGATCGTCCGCACGACCTTCGGCTTCCGCCTGCCGGTGTTCGGCCCGTTCGCGATCGCCGACATGGCCGGCCTCGACGTCTACGCGTTCTGCTACGCGTCGCTCCAGACCCGCTGGCCCGAGCGCTTCGCGACCCCGGCGTCGCTCCAGGAGCACGTCGACGCGGGCGAGTACGGCACGAAGACCGGATCCGGCTACCTCGACGTGCCCGCCGAGCGCACCGAGGCGCTCGTCGCGTACCGCAACAAGGCGTACGTGGCGATCAAGCAGCTGATGGACGAGCTGGGGCCGGCGCCGATCGGGTAGGCGCCGGACCCGCCGGGTCGCACGGAGGCGATGCCGTGCGGCCGCGCGTCATCCAGCGGCCTCAGTGGCTCCGCTGCGCGAGCAGCGCGAGGACGTCCGCGTGGCGCCCCTCGGCCTCGGCGTCGCGGAGGAACCGCACGCGCTGCACCAGCACCTCCTCCACCTCGGGCTGCCCCTCGAGGATCCGCATCACCTCGTCGAGGAACTCGTCCAACGGCATCGCCGACTCCTCGTCCTGCTGGCCCATGAGCGTCGTGCGCACGGCCGGCGGGACCAGCTCGATCACCTGGAGGGGCGTGGCGGCCCACTGCACGCGCAGGCTCTGCGTGAACGAGTGCACGGCGGCCTTCGTCGCCGAGTAGGTCGGCGTCGCGGGCAGCGGCACGGAGGCCAGGCCCGAGGACACGGTCATGAGCACGCCGTCGGGCTTCGCCGCGAGCCAGGGCCCGAAGGCCGCGGCCGTGCGGATGGTGCCGAGCAGGTTCGTCGTGATGGTCGACTCCGCGACCTCGAGGTGCGCCGGGTCGCGCAGGTCCTCGGGGAGCATGATGCCGGCCATCGTGACGACCGCGTCGAGGCCCGGGTGCTCGCGGGTGACCCGCTCGGCGGCCGCGGCGATCGACGCGGGATCCGTGACGTCGAGCTCGAGCGCGTGCATGCCGGGGTGCGCCTCGACGATCTCGTCGAGCAGCGCGCGTCGGCGGCCGGCGACGATGACGGTGTCGCCGCGGGCCCGCAGGCGCTCGGCGAGGCCGAGGCCGATGCCCGACGTCGCTCCCGTGATCAGGACGGTGCTGCCGGTGGTCTTCATGGTGCCTCCTCCGCGGGGCCGTGCGCCCCGTCGTCGTCCAGCCTGCGTCGCGCCCGACCGGCCGGGAAGGGAGCGCGCATCGGGGGAGCGGCGGTCCCTGGATGCGCGGCCCGGCGGGGGCGAGGATGGGGCCATGGACCGTCCCGGACTCGCCGACTTCCTCCGTGCGCGCCGGGAGGCGCTGCAGCCCTCCGACGTGGGCCTGCCCCCGGGCGCCCGTCGCCGCACCGCGGGTCTCCGCCGCGAGGAGATCGCGGCCGTGGTCGGCATGTCGGCCGACTACTGGGCGCGGCTCGAGCAGCGCCGGGGCCCGCAGCCCTCCGACCAGATGCTCACCGCCATCGCCCGCGGGCTCCGGCTCGGCCTCGACGAGCGCGACCACCTCTTCCGCCTGGCCGGCCAGGGGACGCCCCGGCGGGCCCGGCGGTCGCCGCACGTGAGCCCCGGCCTGATGCGCGTGCTCGACCGCCTCGACGACGCCCCCGCCCTCGTCATCACCGAGCTCGGCGAGACGCTCGTCCAGAACCGCCTCGCCTCCGCCCTGTTCGGCGACGACACCACCTGGAGCGGCCTCGACCGCAGCGGCGTGCACCGCTGGTTCGCCCATCCCGAGGAGCGCGGGCACTACCCCGAGCGCGACCACGAGCGGCAGGGGCGCCTCCAGGTCGCCCAGCTGCGGGTCGCCGCGTCCCAGGCCGACCCGGATCCGCTCGCCGCCGAGGTGCTCGCGAGCCTGCTCGCGACGAGCGCGGAGTTCCGTCGCTACTGGGAGCTCCAGGAGGTGGGGAGCAGGTTCGACGAGCGGAAGACCCTGGTGCATCCCGAGGTGGGCGAGATCGAGGTCCACTGCCAGGCGCTCTTCACGGAGGACCAGTCGCAGGTGCTGCTCGTCCTGACCCCGGTGCCGGGATCCGGGGCCGCGGAGGCGCTCGCGCTGCTCGGCGTCGTGGGGGAGCAGCGGTTCACCGGGTCGTGAGCGGTCCGCGCCGGACGCCCTACCCGCCGAGCACGCGCTGCGCGACGCCCATGGCGCCCATGCCCTTCGGCCAGCCGGCGTAGAAGGCGACGTGGGTGATCGCCTCGACCAGCTCCTCGCGGGTCAGGCCGTTCTCCACGCCGCGGCCGAGGTGGAACGCGAGCTGGTCGAGGTCCCCGCCCGCGGCGAGCACCGCCACGGTGACGAGGCTGCGGTCGCGCGGCGACAGCTCGGGGCGGTTCCAGACGTCGTCGAAGAGCACGTCGTCCGTCAGGGCGGCGAGCTTCGGGGCGAATCCGCCCAGCGTCCGCCGGCCGCCGCCCGCCTGCCTCGGCCGGGGATCCCGCTCGGGGCGCTCGGTCATGGGGTCTCCTCCGTCGTGGGTCATGGATCCAGCCCACACCCCGGCGCGGCCGGGTGGGAGGCACCGGCGATGCACGTACTCCCCGTGCCTGTCACCGGCGGCGGACCGGGCCTAGCGTGAGGCGCATGGACAACAGCGACGAGGTGCGCGCCTTCCTCACGTCCCGGCGCGCGCGGCTCCGTCCCACCGAGGTCGGCCTGCCCGACCTCGGCGGCCGGCGCCGCGTGCAGGGGCTCCGCCGCGAGGAGGTCGCCATGCTCACGGGCGTCTCGCCCGAGTACTACGCGCGGATGGAGCGCGGGCGGATCGCGGGGGTGTCCACGCAGGTCCTCGAGTCGCTCGCGGGGGTCCTCCGGCTCGACGCCGCCGAGCGCGCGCACCTCGCCGACCTGGCGCGCGGCGCGCAGGCGTCGGAGCGGTCGCGCCCGCGCCGCCGCCCGTCCCCCGGGGTCCGGCCGGGGGTCCACACCGCGCTCGCCGCCATCACGGGAGCCCCCGCGTTCGTCCGCAACGGCGCGATGGACATCCTCGCGGCCAACGCCCTGGGCCGCGCCTTCTACGCGCCCGTCTTCGACGGCGCCGGGGACGGCGTGCCGAACCTCGCGGAGTTCAACGTCTTCGATCCCGCCGCGCGCGCCTTCTACCCGGACTGGATGGCCGCGGTCGACGCGACCGTCGCCGTGCTGCGGCTGGAGGCCGGCCGCGACCCCTTCGACGAGCGCATCACCGCGGTCATCGGCGCGCTGTCGACGCGGAGCGCGGCCTTCCGCGACCGCTGGGCCAACGCGGACGTCCGCCGGCACGACGGCGTCCGGAAGGACGCGCACCACCCGGTCGTCGGCGACATCTCGCTGCAGCTCGTCGGCACCGAGCTGCTCGCCGACCCCGGCCTGTCGCTCATGATCTACGCGGCCGCGCCCGGCAGCCCCGCCGAGGACCAGCTGCGCCTCCTCGCGACCTGGGCCGCGACGGACGCCGGCGACCGCTCGGCCCCCGCCTCCCTGACCCGCCACGACCCGACCCCCGGAGGAGCCCCATGATCATCGAACCCGACCGCCCCGCCACCAGGAACCCGCCGGAGCGGTTCGCCGGCGAGGTCTGGCTGGAGCCGATCGTCGCCCCCCACGACGGCGACCAGCGCACCGTCGTCGGACGGGTGCGCTTCGCCCCCGGCGCCCGCACCGCCTGGCACTCGCACGCGCGCGGCCAGTACCTCCACGTCACCGCCGGGATCGGCCGCTTCGGCACGCGCGACGGCCGCATCCTCGAGGTCCACGCCGGGCAGACGCTCTACACGCCGCCGGGCGAGGAGCACTGGCACGCCGCCGCGCCGGGATCCGCCATGGAGCACCTCGCGATCCTGGAGGGCGCGGACGACCCGGCGGACACGACCTCCTGGGCCGAGCACATCACCGACGGCGAGTACGACGGCCGCTGAGGCCGACCCCACCACGAGAGGAGCCACCATGCACACGCGCACGCTCGGACAGGGACTCGAGGTGTCCGCCATCGGCCTCGGCTGCATGGGCATGTCCCAGAGCTACGGCCCGAACCCCGGCACCCGCGACGACATGACCGCCGTGATCCGCTCCGCCGTCGACCTCGGCGTCACGTTCTTCGACACCGCGGAGGTGTACGGGCCGCACGTGAACGAGGAGCTCGTGGGCGAGGCCATCGAGCCGGTCCGCGACCGCGTCGTCGTCGCCACCAAGTTCGGCTGGGACATCCGCGACGGCGCGAGCGTCGGTCTCGACAGCCGCCCCGAGCGGATCCGGGCCGTCGCCGAGGCGTCCCTCCGCCGCCTCCGCACCGACGCGATCGACCTCCTCTACCAGCACCGCGTCGACCCGAAGGTCCCGATCGAGGACGTCGCGGGCACGGTCGGGGAGCTCATCGCGGAGGGCAAGGTGCGGCACCTCGGGCTGTCCGAGGCCTCCGCCGAGACGATCCGGCGCGCCCACGCCGTGCATCCCGTGACCGCCGTCCAGAGCGAGTACTCGCTGTGGACCCGCGACCCCGAGGCCGACGTCCTGCCGACCCTGGCGGAGCTCGGCATCGGCTTGGTGCCCTTCAGCCCGCTCGGCAAGGGCTTCCTCACGGGCGGGGTCGACGCGTCGACGACCTTCGCGGAGGGCGACGTCCGCGGCACCATCCCGCGCTTCACGGCGGAGAACCGCGCCGCCAACCAGGCGCTCGTCGACCACGTCTCCGCCCTCGCGGCGGCGAAGGGCGCCACGTCCGGACAGGTCGCGCTCGCCTGGCTGCTCGCCCGGCAGCCGTGGATCGTGCCCATCCCCGGCACGCGACGCACCTCGCGCATCGAGGAGAACGCGGGCGCCACGGCGGTCGGCCTCTCCGCCGACGAGGTCGCCGACCTGTCGTCCCTCGCGGAGCGGGTGGGCGTGCGGGGGGACCGCTACAACCAGATCCACATGGGGTACGTCGACCGCTGAGGCGGGCCGGCCGTCGCGCCGGAGCGCGAGGGGACAGGACCCGGCACGCGCGGGGGTGGGGGATGTCGCGTGCCGCGTCCCTCTCCCTGCTCCGCCTCGGGTCCGGAGGAGGGAGGTCGGGTGACGCCCGAGGACGCCGGGTCAGACGGCCGGAGGAAGCGTGGCGCGGTCGTGGGACAGCGCGGGCGCGCGGGCCCGCGGCGTGAGGTGCTCAGGGGATCGCCTTCCGGGCGGCGGGCCACCCGCGACGGACGCGGTCCGTCGAGGTGGTGCGCGATGGACCCCCGAGGCCGAGTCGGACCCGGGGCAGGACGGGCTCGATGCGGGATCGGGCTCCGGTGTGCGCTGCGGGGACTGGGCTGGTACGCGATGCCTTCGTGCACTCGCGATGTATTGCGGGGGCCTGGGTGCGCGCCAGCCCCAATCCGCTAGCCAAGATCCCCCGGCCCCATCTCGGCGGCTCATCGCGCCGGCTCCCCGTCGCCCGGCCGCGGACGCGCCCTAGGCGGGGGATCCGGCCGCGTCATCGCGCGACCGCTCGCGCACGCGCTCGATGTGCGCGCGCATGGCGGCGGCGGCCGCCTCAGGTCCCTCGGCGACGGCGTCGATGATCGCCCGGTGCTCGTGCACGGCGTCGTCGGCGTCGTGCACGCCCGTGCGCATCGTCTGGCGCATGCGGTGCACGCGGGTGGAGATCGCCTCGGACATGTCGAGGAGGAACGGGTTGCCGGTGGCCGCGAAGATGCGGTGGTGGAAGTCCCAGTCCACGACGAAGTACTCGCGGATGAGGCCCACGGGCATCTCGGCGCCGTCGGCGGACGCGCGGATCCGGCGGGTCGTCTCCTCGTGCGCCGCGAGGGCGTCCTCGAGCGCGGGCACGAGGCGCGCGGGATCCGCCGCGGCCAGGGCCGTCGCGCCGCCCTCGAGCACGATCCGCGCGTCGAACAGCGCCTCGAGCTGCTCGCCGGCGATGGGCGGGGCCACCCGGTAGCCCTTGTGCGCCTCGCGCGCGACGAGTCCGGTGCGCTCCAGCTGCACGAGCGCCTCGCGGACGGGCGTGGGCGATACGTGCAGGTCGCGCGCGATCTGGTCGATGGCGAGGCGCGAGCCCGGCTCCATCGCGGATCCCATGAGCATGTCGAGCACGAGGTCGTAGACGCGGTCGCGCAGGCCCTGCCGCGCGGGCATCGAGGTCGCGTCGAACGGGAGGCCGGTGGTCACCAGGACAGTCTGCCGTCAGCGGGAGGCGTCGGGCGCCGGCGGGGCCGCGGCGCGCGCGTGCACCTCGTCGAGGATCGCGGCGACCGCCCGCGGATCGTGCGCGAAGCGGCCGAGGAACAGGCCGTCGACGTCGTCCCCGATGCGGGTGAGGAGGCCCGGCCCCGCGCTGCCGCCGTAGACGACGGCGGACCCCGGGTGCGCGTCGAGCGCCCCGACGTGCGCGCGCAGCTCCCGGCAGACGCCGCGGATGTGCGCGTCCGAGGCGGGCTCGGCTGCGCCGATCGCCCACCGCGGCTCGTACGCGACCACGATCCGCCCGCCGTGCCCGCGCTCGGACGCGAGGGCGAGCGCGTCGTCGAGCTGCCGGACGCACTCCCGGGCGGCGTCGGCGGGATCCCCCTCCGCCTCCTCGCCGAGGCAGATCATCGGCACGAGCCCGGCCCGCAGGGCCGCGTCCGCCTTCCGCCGCACGACCGCGTCCGTCTCGCCGAAGAGGCGCCGCCGCTCGGCGTGCCCGACCTCGACGAACGCGCCGCCCAGCTCCCGGATCTGCCCGCCCGACACCTCGCCCGTGAAGGCGCCCGCGTGCTCGGTCGCGAGGTCCTGCGCGCCGACGGCGGCGACCCCGTCGAGGATCCCGACGGCGGCCGGCACCGACAGGTACGACGGCAGCACCACGATCTCGGCCTCGCCGCCCGCGGTCGCCGGGTGGGCGCGCGCGATGCCCGCGACCGCCCGGCACCACGCGACCGTGTCGGCGTGCCCGAGGTACATCTTCAGGCTCACGCCGACGAACGTCGGCCGCGCGGTCGGCTGCGGGGGCACGGCCCTACTTCGCCTCGTACGCGCGGATCTCGTCGACCTTGTCGTTCGACGCGCTCGACGTGTCGAACTCGTACGTCAGCCACTCGCGCACGTTCCGCCGCGCGAGCTCCAGGCCCACCACGCGCTGCCCCATGCAGAGCACCTGCGCGTCGTTGGAGAGCACGCTGCGCTCCACCGAGAAGCCGTCGTGCGCGGTGACGGCGCGGACGCCGGCCACCTTGTTCGCCGCGATCGCCATGCCGAGTCCCGTGCCGCAGATCAGCACGGCCCGGTCGGCCTCGCCGCGCGCGACCATCTCGGCCGCGGTGGTCGCGACGGTCGGGTAGTTCGTGTGGCCGTCAGCGTCGACGCCCACGTCCACCACCGAGGCGACCAGGCCGCTCGCCTCGAGGTCGGCCTTGATCGCCTCCTTGTGCTCGTATCCCGCGTCGTCCGCGCCGACGACGATGCGCCAGGTCCTGGTCATCCGGTCCTCCTCATGGTGGTGCTGATCGTGCTGATGGGGTCGCCGGACCTCACCGGTCGGCGATGGCGCGGCCGACGGCCGCGGTGATGAGCGCGAGCGATATCGCGCCCGGGTCGGCGGTGCCCACGGAGCGCTCGCCGTGGGAGCGGGCGCGTCCGATGCCGGGCGTCATGGCGGCGGTCGCGTCGGCGGCCTCGTGGGCGGCGTCGCTCGCGACGGCCCAGGCCTCGGCGAGCGGCGCGCCGGATCCGACCCGCTCGGCGAGGACGTCGGCGAACGGCACGAGCGCGTCGACCATGGTCTTGTCGCCGAGCGCGGCCTTGCCGTGGCCAATGACCGCGTCGCGCGCGGCGCCCACGCCCCGGGCCACCCGGTCGGCGGTCACCGGATCCGCGCCCTCGTCGTCGAGCGCGTCGCCGACCGCCTGCAGGATGAGCCCCCACAGCGCGCCCGACGTGCCGCCGCCCTTGTCCGACCACGCGTCGCCCGCGAGCCGGAGCGCGGTGCGCGCGCCGGCGCCCTGCTCCACCGCGGCGGTCGCCCGCTCGGAGGCGGCGCGGGATCCCCGCAGCATGCCGATGCCGTGGTCGCCGTCGCCCGCGACCGCGTCGAGGCGGCCGAGCTCGTCGGCGTGCTCCGCGACGACCGCGTGCACGGCGTCGAGCGCGGCGGCGATGCGCCCGGCGGCCTCCCGCGACGCGTCGCTCGCGTCCGGGATCGCGGCGTCGACCTCGTCGTCCTCGCGCGCGTCGACCGGCTGGAGCGCGGATCCGTCGAACGCGCCGCTGCGGAAGGCGGGGGTGTCGGCCGGCGCGGTCCACAGCCGCTCCAGCTCCTCGTCGAGCCAGAGCAGCGTGAGCGACGCGCCCGCCATGTCGAAGCTGGTGCAGAACTCGCCGACCTGCGGATCCACGAGCGTGATCCCGGCCTCCTCGAGCAGGTCCGCGACGCGCGTGAACACGACGAACAGCTCCTCGCTCTTCACGGAACCGAGGCCGTTGAGCACGGGCACGACGCGGGCGCCGCGCACCGTCACGCCGTCCGGGATCTCGGCGTCGGCGAGCAGCTGCCGCACGAAGAGCTCGGCCAGGCCGTCGGCGGACGGGATGTCGGTCTCGTCGATGCCGGGCTCGCCGTGGATCCCGAGCCCGATCGCCATGCGCCCCTCCGGCACCGAGAACAGCGGCTCGTCGGCGCCCGGCAGCGTGCAGCCCGTGAAGGCGACGCCCATCGAGCGCGTGCGCGCGTTCGCGAGCCGGGCGACGCGCTCGGTGCCGTCGAGGTCGTAGCCCGCGGCGGACGCGCCGCCCGCGACCTTGAATACGGTGAGGTCGCCCGCGATGCCGCGGCGCTTGGCCTGCTCGTCGGGCGAGGCGCTGAAGATGTCGTCCGTCACGACGACCGTGCGGCAGTCGATCCCGTCGCCGCGCACGCGCTCCTGCGCGTCGTCGAAGTGCAGCACGTCGCCCGCGTAGTTGCCGTAGAGGAGGAGCGCGCCGCGCCCTTGCTCGCTGGAGCGGATCACCGACTCCACCTGGTGCGCGGAGGGCGACGCGAAGAGGTTGCCCATCGCGGCGCCGTGCGCGAGGCCGGGGCCGACGAGCCCGCCGAACGCGGGGTAGTGGCCCGAGCCGCCGCCGATGACGACCGCCACCTCGGGCTCGGCCGCGCGGGTGGAGCGGGAGACGCCGCCGTGCACGCGCCGGACCCACCGGGCGTTGGCGCGGACGAAGCCCGCCGTCATGTCGTCGGCGAAGTCAGCGGGGTCGTTCCAGAGCCGGGTCATCCGTGGTGTCCTCCTCATCGAGCACGTGAGGAGATCCTATAGGATATTGGATCCCGTGGGGCGGGTCGTGGGACGCGGCTCAGCCGCGCGCCGCCCACTCCTCGGCGAGCAGCGCGTAGCCGACCCCGTCGATCCAGCCGAGGTCGCGGTGCAGCGAGTCGGCGACCGCGTACGACTCCCGCCGCATGCCGACGCGCTCGGCCAGCCGGAGCGACGGCGCGTTGTCGGCGAAGGCGCTCGCGACGACCCGGCGGACGCCGAGCCCCTCGAACGCGATCCGCAGCGCCGCCCGGACCGCCTCGGTCGCGAGGCCGCGCCCGCCGACGGCCGGATCGAGGGTCCAGCCGAGCTCCGCCTGCGTGCCGACCGCGAGGTGCGCGACCTCGCGCTGCGCCCACGCGTCCTCGACCCGCACCATGACGTCGCCGACCACGCGGCCGTCGAGCTCGAGCACGAGCTGGTCGCGGAGCATGGCGGCGCTCCCCGCGATCCACGCGGCCTCGTCGACGGGCCGGGACGTGACCCAGCGGGTGACGTCGTCGAGCCGCCGGTACGCCCACATCGCGGGCGCGTCGGCCGTGGTCATGCGGCGGAGGAGCAGCCGCTCGGTGCGGACGGGCCACGCGACGCGGTCGAGCGGCGCGGCGGCGGTCGGGTCGTCGTCGGGGGTCATCCGCCCATCGTGGCAGCGCCCGCGCGCGACGCGGTCCGGGCGACCCGCCGCGCTACCGGTCGACGAGCGTGATCTCGAACGAGTACAGGTCCGGGCGGTAGCAGTGCTGGCCGTGCTCCACGGCGCGGCCCGAGCTGTCGAACGCCGTGCGCGACATCGTGAGCACGGCCCCGCCGCGCGGCAAGTCGAGCAGGCGCGCCTCGGACGCGGTGGCCGCGCGGGCGCCGATGCGCTGCTTGGCGACCCGCATGATCACGCCGCGGCCGCGCAGCAGCTGGTACAGGCCGTGGGTGGCGAGCTCCTCGGGATCCAGGTCGACGAACGGCTCGGGGAGCACGTTGTCGAGGATCGCGAGCGGCACCCCGTCGGCCGTCCGGAGCCGGGTGAGGTGCAGCACGGGGCTGCCGACCGCGACGCCGAGCGACTCCGCGACCCTCTCGTCGGCCTCGCCGCGCGACGACGACAGCATCTCCGTGCGCGGCGTCTGGCCCTGCCGCTCGAGGTCCTCGTAGAGGCTCGTGAGCTCGACGTTGCGGGTGACCCGGCCGTGCACGACCTGCGTGCCGATGCCGCGGCGGCGCACGAGCAGGCCCTTGTCGACGAGGTCCTGGATCGCCCGGCGGATCGTGGGCCGGGAGAGCCCGAGGCGGGCGCCGAGCGCGATCTCGTTCTCGAGCCGCGCGCCGGCCGGCAGCGTGCCGTCGTGGATCGCCGTCTCGAGCAGGTTGGCCACCTGGTAGTAGAGGGGGACCGGACCCGAGCGGTCGAGCGCGAGGAACAGGTCGGGGGGCAGGATCTGCTCCGGTTGCGTCACGTGGATCGCTCCCTCGTAGGTCAGGTCAACGCCTCATCCTGGCATGGGGCGCATCCGGCGTCGGCCGGTCAGCGGCCCCCGTCCGGGTCCGGTGCCTCCGCCCCCGGGTCGCGCGCGAGCTCGTGCGCGAGCGAGTCGAGCTCGGCGCCGCCGGCCATGAGGCTCGTCAGCTCGCCGAGGGTGATCTCGTCCTTCTCGAACGTGCCGAGGCTGGATCCGCGGTTGAGCAGCAGGAACCGGTCGCCCACCGGGAACGCGTGGTGCGGGTTGTGCGTGATGAAGACCACGCCCAGCCCCCGGTCGCGCGACCGGGCGATGTACCGGAGCACGACGCCGGACTGCTTGACGCCGAGGGCGGCGGTCGGCTCGTCGAGGATCAGCACGCGGGCGCCGAAGTGCACGGCCCGCGCGATGGCGACGCACTGGCGCTCGCCGCCGGACAGCGTGCCGATGGGCTGGTCGACGTCGCGGAGGTCGATGCCCATCTGCGCGAGCTGCTCGTGCGTGATGGCCTTCATGGCCGCCACGTCGAGCCGGCGGAACGGCCCCTTCCCCTTCGTGATCTCGGAGCCGAGGAAGAAGTTCCGCCACACGGGCATGAGCGGCACGACCGCGAGGTCCTGGTACACGGTCGCGATGCCGGCCTGGAGCGCGGCGCGGGGGGATCCGAGCGTCACGGGCTCGCCGTCGAGCAGCATCGTGCCCTCGCTCGGCGCGTGCACGCCCGCGAGCATCTTGATGAAGGTCGACTTGCCGGCGCCGTTGTCGCCGAGCACGCACGTGACCTGGCCGGCCGCGACCACGGTCGAGACGCCCGTGAGCGCGTTGACGGCGCCGTAGCTCTTGCCGATGTCGCGGACCTCGAGGATGGTCGTGCCGGCGGGCGGCAGCGGGGGAGTGGGGCGGCCGCCGGCCTCCTCCGCGGCTCCCGGGATCGCGCCCGCGAGGGGCTCGGACGCGGCGCTGGCGCTCGTCTCGGTGGTCATCGTCCGCCTCCCGCCCGCGTGCGCACCAGGTTGTTGAGGAGCACGGCCGCGAGGAGCATGCCTCCGAGCACCGTGCGCAGCCAGTTCGTGTCCCACTGGGCGAACGTGATGCCCTGGAAGACCATGCCGTAGATCAGGGCGCCGAGCGCCGCGCCGATGGCCGAGCCGAAGCCGCCCGTGAGCAGGCACCCGCCGACGACCGCGCAGATGATGTAGATGAACTCCTGGCCGACGCCCGTGTTCGCCTGCACCGTGGAGGTGCGGAACAGCGAGATCATGCCGACGAGCCACGCGGCGCCCGCCGTCCCCATGAAGAGGCCGACCTTCGTCTTGAAGACGGGCACGCCCACCTGGCGGGCGGACTCCTTGGCGCCGCCGACCGCGAAGATCCAGTTGCCGGCGCGGGTGCGCAGCAGGATCCAGGTGGCGACGGCCGCGACGAGGAACCACCACAGCACCGAGACGTAGAAGTTGCCGCCGCCGATCTGGAGCGACGAGCCGAAGATCGGCTGGATCTGGTCGTAGGACGGCACCTTCGTCATGCCCTGGATCGCGACCTGGCCGGTGATGAGCTTCGTGACGGCGAGGTCGACGCCCGCGAGCGCGAAGAACGTGCCGAGCGTGACGATGAAGCTCGGCAGTCCCGTCTTCATCACGAGGAAGCCGTTGAGCGCGCCGACCGCGAGGGCCGCCGCGAGCGAGACGAGCACCGCGACCCAGATGCTGAGGCCGTAGTGCGACGTGAGGATGCCGACCACGAGGGCCGAGAAGCCCGTCATGACCCCGGCGGAGAGGTCGAACTCGCCGCCGATCATGAGCATCGCCACGGCGACCGCCATGATCCCGAAGGTCGAGGCCGACTCGAGCCACACGCCCGCGCCGGCGAGGGTGAGGAACTGCGGCGTGTAGAGGGAGAAGAACAGCAGCACGGCGAGGGCGGCCACGAGGGCGCCGATCTCCGGGCGGGCGAGGATCTTGCGGATCGGCCTGTTCTCGAGGCGCGGCCTCGTGGCGATCGTCACGATGTCCGTCGTGGTCAACGCGGGCTCCTTCGATGAGCGTCGGGGAAAGCGGTGCGGTGCGGGGGTGATGGGGAGGCGGCGGGCCGGGCGCGTCGTGCGCGCCCGGCCCCACCGCCTACCGGGTGCCGTTCTTCGCGAACTCGGCGACCTGCGCCGCGTTGTCCTCCGTCACGAACGCGGGGCCGGAGTACACGGGCTGGCCGCCGCCGATCACGTTGCCGTTGGTGGCGTAGAGGTCGAGCGCGGTGATCCCGAGGAAGCCCTGCACGTACGGCTGCTGGTCGACCGCGAACAGGATCGTGCCGGCCTCGACCGCGCTCACGACGTCCTCCGAGAGGTCGAACGTGCCGATCTTCGCCGAGCTGCCCGACTCCTCGACCGCGCCGACCGCGTCGATGGCGTACTGGCCGCCGAGCGTGAGCACGCCGTCGATGGAGGGATCCGCCTGCAGCTTCGACTTGATGGTCGCCTTCACGTCGGCGTCGTTCGTGCCGTCGACCTGCAGGTTCGCCATCTGGCCGGAGAAGGCGCTCGCCGCGGAGGAGCAGCGCTCCTCGAGGCCGACGTTGCCGGCCTCCTGGATCACGCAGAGCGCGTTCTTGAGCCCCGCGTCGCCGAGGCGCTTGCCGACGGCCTCGCCCGCGACCGTCTCGCTCTGGCCGATGTGGGTGAGGGCGCCGAACTCGGCCGAGCGCTCGATCCCGGAGTTGATGGTGACGACGGGGATGCCCGCGGCCACGGCCTTCTCGACGCTGTCCTTCACGCCGTCGGGGTTCGCCATCGAGACCACGATCCCATTCACCTTCTGCGCCACCGCGTTGTCGATGAGCTGGGACTGCTTGGCGGGATCCGGGTCCGCGTTGTACGTGACGGTCGCGCCGTACTGGCCGCCGGCGGTCTCGGCGCCCGACTTCACGCGGTCCCAGAAGGCGTCGCCCGGGCCGGAGTGCGTGACCACCGCGAAGGTGAGGTCGCCGCCGCCGCCGTTCGCGCCGCCCGCGGTGGGCGCGGCCTCCTGGCCGGTGCCCGCGCACGAGGTGAGGAGGAGCCCGGCGGCGACCGCGAGGCCGAGGGGGGCGAGGAATCTGTTCTTCATCGAATGCTCCTTGTCGGGCGGACGCCCGCGCGCGGGGTCCTGGACGTCGTCGTCGGGGCGATCATGGCTCCGCCCGACGTGCTTTGTCAACACATGCTGACAAGACGGATCCTCGTCGTGATCCGACGTCGTCCGGCGGGCTCCCCGACCGGTCCGACCCTCCAGTGTGGCGCCTCCCCGGCCCCTCCTGCGCGCGCGAGGGCGCCCGACCGCGGCGCGCGCGGTCGGGCGGGTCCCTCGGCCGGGATCAGAGCGAGACGGGCACCGCCACGCGCTCCTCGGCGGAGCGCTGCGCCGCGTCGGCGAGCACGAGCGCCGCGCGGCCGTCGGCGAACGTCGGGCTGTCCGAGGCCTCGCCGCGCGCCAGGCGGATGAAGGCGCGCAGCTCCGCGACGTACGCGGCGGCGTAGCGCTCGAGGAAGAAGTCCTGGTACGGCGGCTTGCCCTCGACGCTCGTGGCGGTCGAGACGCTGACGAGGCTCGTGAGCGCGTTCGACACCTGCAGCGATCCGAGGGAGCCGAACGCCTCGATGCGCTGGTCGTAGCCCACGGCGCTGTGCCGTGAGTTCGTGATGACGACGAGCGCGCCGGTGGACGCGCGGAGCGTCACGACCGCGGTGTCGAAGTCGCCGTGCTCGCGGGCGCCGGGGTCGAAGGTCGTGGACCCGGTCGCCTGCACCTCGACGATGTCGGGCAGGAACGCGCGCGCCATGTCGAGGTCGTGGATGGTCATGTCGCGGAAGATCCCGCCGGACACCGCCACGTACGCGGCGGGCGGCGCCGCCGGGTCGCGGCTGACGATCGACAGCTGCTCGAGCTGGCCGATCTCGCCGGCGGCCACGCGGGCGCGCGCCTCCGCGAACGCCGGGTCGAAGCGGCGGTTGAAGCCGAGCGCCACGGGCACGCCGGACGCGAGCACGCGGGGGAGGAGCGCGTCGACGCGCGCGATGTCGAGGTCGATGGGCTTCTCGCACAGCACGGGCAGGCCGTGGTCGATCGCGGCGGCGATGAGGTCGACGTGCGTCGGCGTGGGCGACGCGATGAGCACGGCGTCGACGCCGCCGGACGCCATCATCTCCGCGGCGTCCTCCGTGACCGTGCCGCCGAGCCGCGCGGAGAGGGCGCGGGCGCCGTCGACGAACGGGTCGCAGATCCAGGCCAGCTCGGCGTCGGGATCCGCGGCGATGTTCGCGGCGTGGACCTGGCCGATGCGGCCGGTGCCGATCAGTCCGAAGCGCAGGGGGGTCGTGGTCATGTCGTCGGTCCTCGTTCGTCGTGGTGGTGGTGCCGGTGCGCGGCGGGTCGCGCTCCGGATCAGGCCCAGGTGCGGAGCGCCTCGCGGTTGACGCGCTGGTCCTCCGTGCGCTCGGCCCGGAAGCGGCGGATGTCGGCGTCGGGCGCGTTGAGCACGTCCTGCTCCACGACCACCCAGCCGTCGTAGCCCTGCGCCTCGATCGCCGTCATCACGCTCGCGAGGTCGACGTCGCCGCGGCCGAACGCCACGAACGCGCCGGAGGACCAGACCTCGCGCATGCCGCCGCCCGCCGCGAGCACGCGGCGGAGCTCCGCGCCGTCGACGTCTTTGAGGTGCAGGTGCGTGATCCGCGCGCCCCAGCGGGAGATCGCCGCGAGCGGGTCGCCGCCCGCGATGACGAGGTGGCCGGTGTCGAGCGTGAGCCCCACGTCGACCTGGTCGAGGAACCGGTCGATCTCCGCGGGCGACTCCACGAACGTGCCCGCGTGGTGGTGGAAGGTCGGCTCGAAGCCCGCGGCGCGCGTGATCTCCGCGGCGCGCGCGGTGTTGCGGACGAGGCGCGACCACGCGGCGTCGTCGAGCGGGTCGGCCTCGGCGCCGCGGCCGGGGGCGGCGGCGCGGGTCGCGGATCCGGCGTCGGCGAGCGTCGGCAGCGGCAGGCGCGCGGGGCCGGCCTCGGCGGCCTCCTGGAACACGCGCAGCGACGCCTCGAGCTCGGGGAGGGACGCCTGGAACGCGTCGTCGTCGGAGAGGGGGAGCTGGATCCAGCCGCCCGCGAGCTCGAGGCCCGCGCCGGCGAGCCGGTCGCGCAGCTCGCGGCCGCGGCCGAGGTAGCCCACGGGCCCGAGGTCGATTCCCGCGTACCCGGTCTCGGCCAGCGCCTCGACCATGTCGTCGGGCGTGACGACCTCGGCGCCCTCGGGCGTCAGCTCGAACACGCCGAAGCTCACGGGCGCGCCGGCGACGGTGGCCCTCACGCGGCGGATCCGCTCGGGCGGGCCGTCACGGCGGCGCGGGATGCGGGGGTGGTGCGGGTCTGGACCATGCGTCGTCGCACTGCTCCTCGGGCCGGCGGGCGAATGTTTGTCCTGACGATAGTACGTGGAGGAGGTGGTCCGCCATCGCCTCGGCCGCGCGGCGAGCCCTGCCGCGACGATCGCATGACGAGCCGATGACGATCCGGTTGCGGCCCGCCGCCCGGCGTCGCCCCCGGCCTACGCTCGACGGGTGATCCCCCATGCGGGGGAACCCGCGACGCCGAGGGGGACGACGCCATGCACGACACCGAGACCGCACCCGCCACCGCATCCGGATCGGGGGCCGCCTGGCCGGCCCGTCGTCCCGCGGGAGCCCGCCGCGTCGCCCGCCCGCTCGCCGTCGCGAGCGCGCTGGCCCTCGGCCTCTGCGCGCTCGTCGCGTCGCCCGCCGAGGCCGCGACCGCGACCGTCGCGATCGCCGACGTGCAGGGCACCGGCAGCGCGACCCCGTTCGCCGGCCGCGTCGTCACGGTCGAGGGCGTCGTCACCGCCGACTACCGCGGGGCGAGCGGCTACGCGGGGATCGTGATCCAGACCCGGGGCTCGGGCGGCGCGATCGACGCGACGCCCGGCGCCTCCGACGGGATCTTCGTCTACCTGGCGAGCGCGGACCCGGCCGTCGCCATCGGCGACCTCGTGCGCGTCACGGGCACCGCGTCCGAGCGCCAGGGCCAGACCCAGCTCGCCGCGACCGCGACCGACCTCGTCGAGGCCGTTGTCGGCGTGCCCGCCGCCACCCCGCTGCCCGACACCCTGCGCGGCGCCGACCGCGAGTCGCTCGAGAGCATGCTCGTGACGCCCACGGGCGACTACCGCGTCGGATCCGCGCACCAGCTCGACACCTTCGGCACGCTCTGGCTGAGCGCCGGCGCGGACCTGCCCGTCAAGGCCACCGACGTCGTGCGCCCGGGCGCCGAGGCCGACCGGATCGCCGCCGACAACCGCGCGCGCCGTCTCCTCCTCGACGACGGCTACAACATCCAGCTGACGAACGCCGCGTACCCCGCGGGCGCGACGCAGCCGTACTACACGGCCGACCGCGTGGTGCGGAACGGCGACGTCCCGGTCTTCCCGGCCACGCCCTACGTGCTGGCCTACGGCTTCGACGACTGGCGCCTCCAGCCCACGACGCCCGTCACCTCGCTCGACGCGGCCGGCCGCGTGCCGACCTTCGCGAGCGCGGACCCGCGCCCCGCGTCCTCGCCCGAGGTCGGCGGCGACGTCCGCATCGCCGGCTTCAACGTCCTCAACTACTTCACGACCCTCGGGGAGCGCGGCGCGCAGACCGCGGACGAGCTCCAGAGGCAGCGCGCCAAGATCGTCACGGCGATCACCGGGCTCGACGCGCAGGTCGTGACCCTCATGGAGATCGAGAACTCCACGAGGTTCGGCGAGCCCGCCGACACCGCGACGGCCGACCTCGTGCGCGGCCTCAACGACGCCGCCGGATCCCGCGTCTGGGACTACGTGCGCACCCCGGTCGCGCTGCAGTCCACGCCGACCGACGAGATCCAGAACGCGATCGTCTACCGCACCGACGCCGTCACCCCCGTGGGCGCGGCCGCCACGCAGATCGACGAGACGGTCTGGGGCAACGCCCGCGAGCCCGTCGCGCAGTCGTTCCGCGGCGGCGACCGGACCTTCACGGTGGTCGCGAACCACCTCAAGTCGAAGTCCGGCTCGGGGACGCAGCCGGCCGACGGCCAGGGCTTCTTCAACGCCGACCGCGTGGCGCAGGCGAAGGCCGTCGCGCGCTTCGCGTCCGAGCTGCAGGCGTCGAGCGGATCCGACCTCATCTACCTGCTCGGCGACTTCAACGCCTACTCCGAGGAGGACCCGATCCAGGTCCTCCGCGACGCCGGCTTCGTCGACCTCGTCGCGGCGAAGGCGCCCGGCGAGCGCACCTACTCCTTCGACGGCGAGGTCGGATCCCTCGACCACGTCCTCGCGACCCGCGCCGGCGCCGCGGCGGTCACGGGCGTGGGGGTGTGGGACATCAACGCGCCCGAGTGGGCGGCGCGCGAGTACGGCGGGGCCGCGACCGACGGATCCAGCGCCTTCCGCTCCAGCGACCACGACCCCGTGAAGGTGGGCCTCGACACGATCCGCGACGCCTCGACGCTCGTGGGCTACGCCGACCGCCTGCTGGTCCGCAGCGGGCAGCCGGTGAGGTACACGGTCAAGCTGGCCGCCGGCGCGACCGCGCCGACCGGCCGCGTGCAGATCCTCGACCGGGGCCGCGCCATCGCCACGGTCGACGTCACGGCTGCCGACGCCGGCCGCGCGACCGTCACCCTGCCGCGCCTGTCCCGCGGGATCCACCTGCTCACCGCGAGCTACGCGGGCGACGACGAGGCGAAGGGGTCGAGCACCGTCTGGCCCTCGATCGTCCTCGTCTGGTAGCCGCGGGACGCACGTGGAATGCGCGGGCGGCATGCCCGGTTGGACCCCCTGACCGCACGAACCGAGCACGAGAAGAGGACGCACCATGGCCACCACCGAGCTGACCGCCGAGAACTTCGAGAGCATCGTCGACTCCAACGGCATCGTCGTCGTCGACTTCTGGGCCGACTGGTGCGGCCCCTGCAAGCAGTTCGCGCCCGTCTTCGACAAGTCGAGCGAGAAGCACGCCGACATCGTCCACGGCAAGGTCGACACCGAGGCACAGCAGTTCCTCGCGCAGCAGGCGAACATCTCCGCCATCCCGACGCTCATGATCTTCAAGGACCAGACGCTCATCTTCAGCCAGGCGGGCGCGCTGCCCGCCCCGGCGCTCGAGTCGCTCATCGAGGAGGTGCGCGCCGTCGACGTGGCCGCCCTCAAGGAGCAGGCCGCCGCCGAGGCCGCGCAGGCCACCCCCGGCGCGAGCGCCGACCCCACCGCGATCTGAGCAGCGCCCGATCCGCATCCGCGCCTGATCCGCGCCGACGGCCCCTCCCCATCCGGAAGGGGCCGTCCGCGTCCCCACCGCCCTCCTCCCCGCCGCCGGCCGACCGGCCCCCGGATACGATTGCCCCGATGACCTCCACCCCTCCCGTTCCCGCCGGCACGGCGCCCTCCGACGGCGCCCTGGCCCCCGCCCTCGAGCGCCTCGGCACGGTGTTCGGGTACGACGCCTTCCGCGGCGACCAGCAGGAGATCGTCGAGCACGTCATCGGCGGCGGCGACGCGCTGGTCCTCATGCCCACGGGCGGCGGCAAGTCGCTCTGCTACCAGATCCCGAGCCTCGTGCGCGAGGGCACGGGCGTCGTCATCTCGCCGCTCATCGCGCTCATGCAGGACCAGGTCGACGCGCTGCGCGCCGTCGGCGTCCGGGCCGCGTTCCTCAACTCCACGCAGGACCTCGAGACCAGCCGCGAGGTCGAGCGGGCCCTGCTCGACGGCGACCTCGACCTGCTCTACCTCGCGCCCGAGCGCCTCATCCTCGACCGGATGGGGCGCCTCCTCGACGAGGCGCGCATCGCCCTCTTCGCCATCGACGAGGCGCACTGCGTCTCCCAGTGGGGCCACGACTTCCGCAAGGACTACCTCGCGCTGTCGATGCTGCAGGAGCGCTGGCCGGAGGTGCCGCGCATCGCGCTCACCGCCACGGCCAACGAGGCCACGCACGCCGACATCACCGCGCGCCTGGGCCTGCAGGACGCGCGCCACTTCGTCTCCTCGTTCGACCGCCCGAACATCCGCTACCGCATCGTGCCCAAGGCGGAGCCGCGCAAGCAGCTGGTCGACCTCATCCGGAACGAGCACGCGGGCGACGCCGGCATCGTCTACTGCCTGTCGCGGAAGACCGTCGAGCAGACGGCGGAGGCGCTGAACAAGCAGGGCATCACCGCGCTCCCGTACCACGCGGGCCTCGACGCGGCCGTCCGGCAGCGCAACCAGGCGCGCTTCCTCCGCGAGGACGGCATCGTCATGTGCGCCACCATCGCGTTCGGCATGGGCATCGACAAGCCCGACGTGCGCTTCGTCGCGCACATCGACCTGCCGAAGTCCATCGAGGGCTACTACCAGGAGACGGGGCGCGCGGGCCGCGACGGCCTGCCCTCCACGGCCTGGCTCGCCTACGGCCTGCAGGACGTGGTCCAGCAGCGCCGCATGATCGACCAGTCCGAGGGCGACGCGCAGCACCGCCGCCGGCTCTCGCAGCACCTGGACGCGATGCTCGCGCTGTGCGAGACGGTCGGCTGCCGGCGCGTGCAGCTCCTGCGCTACTTCGGCGAGGAGACGGGTCCGTGCGGCAACTGCGACACGTGCCTCGAGCCCGTCGAGACGTGGGACGCCACGGTCCCGTCGCAGAAGCTGCTGTCCACGATCGTCCGGCTGCAGCGCGAGCGGAACCAGCGCTTCGGCGCCGCGCACCTCATCGACATCCTGCTCGGCAACGAGACCGACCGCGTCCGCCAGCAGGGGCACGACCAGCTCGCCACCTTCGGCATCGGCGGCGAGCTCACCGACGTGCAGTGGCGCGGCGTCGTCCGCCAGCTCCTCGCGCAGGGCCTGCTCGGCGTGAGCGACGACGGCTACGGCACCCTCGTCATCACCCCGGGCAGCGGCGACGTGCTCACCGGATCCCGGCAGGTGCCCATGCGGCAGGAGCCCGAGCGCCTCGTGCGCGGCCGCGGCACCCGCACCACCCGGGCGAAGGGCGGCCAGGTGGTCGACCTCCCCGAGGAGGCGCAGGGGCTCTTCGAGGCGCTCCGCACGTGGCGCTCGGAGCAGGCCAAGGAGCAGGGCGTCCCCGCGTACGTCGTGTTCGCCGACGTCACGCTGCGCGAGGTCGCGACGGTGCGCCCGCAGGACCTCGGCCAGCTCGCGGGCATCACGGGGGTCGGCCAGAAGAAGCTCGACACCTACGGCGAGGGGCTGCTCGCGGTCGTCGCCGCCGGATCCGCCGCGGCCGAGTAGGACGCGGGCGCGCCGCCGCGGCGGCGGGGAGGGGACCCGGTCCCGAGCCTCGAGGGCTGCGGGACCGAGCCGCGCACACGGCCGACTTTTACCCGAAGACCGGCCCGGCGCTGGCGGGACAGCTCACCCGAAGAGCTGTCGCCGTTGCCCACGATCGTACTGGTCCGGCCGTGCGCTCCACGCGGGCTGTGGGGAGCGGCCGGGCCGTGGTAGCGGGCCGGCCCGTCGGCGGGGGCGCGAGCGGGTCCCCATGTAAACAGCGTGTAACGGGAGGCCGCAGACGCTTCATCGGGATTGCCAACACCGTATGGCGTATTTGTAATATGTCACCTACCACCGGCTGCCCGAGGCCGGACGAGGGAGCGCCATGGCAGTCACAGGAGCAGATGCGGATGCTATCCGCGCGGCCGCGAGCCGCGCTGCCGTCCTCCCCAGCACCGGATCCCGACGACCGCTGGGCACCGACGCCGTCACCCTGGAGGGCGGCCTGCTCGGGGCATGGCAGGAGCGCAACCGCGTCCGCACGATCCCCCACGCGATCGCGTCCATGGCCCGGGCCGGCAACCTCGACGACCTCCGCGCGGCCGTCGACGGACCGGGCGAGCGGCTCGTCCCGCGCTACCCGTTCCTCGACACCGACGTCTACAAGACCCTCGAGGGCGTGGCCTACGAGGTCGGCCGAGGCGACGCCAGCCCGGAGATGCGCGCCTTCCTCGAGGAGGCGACCGACGTGCTCGAGCGCGTGCAGGCGGAGGACGGCTACATCGGCTCCTACGTGCAGCGGCCCGGATCCGAGCGCGCGCCCTGGTCCGACCTCGCCTGGGGCCACGAGCTCTACAACCTAGGGCACCTGATCCAGGCCGCCGTCGCCGACTCCCGACAGGGCGGCGACGGCCGGCTCCTCGCCGTGGCCCGCCGCTTCGCCGACGCCGCGGTGCGGGAGTTCGGCCCGGGTGGGCGCGCCGAGGTCTGCGGCCACCCCGAGGTCGAGATGGCGCTCGTCGAGCTGCATCGCGAGACGGGGGAGCGCTCCTACCTCGACCTCGCCTCCGCGTTCGTCGACCGTCGCGGGCACGGCACGGTGGCGACGCGGGTCTTCCCCGCCGAGTACTTCCAGGACGCGCACCCCTTCCGCGAGATGCCGGCCGTCACGGGGCACGCCGTCCGCATGGCCTACCTCGCCGCTGGCGCGACGGACGTGGCGACGGAGACGGGCGACGCCGAGCTGCTCGCGGCCTCGATCCGCCTCTTCGACGACGCCGTGCGCACCCGCCTCTACGTCACCGGCGGGCTCGGCAGCCGCCACTCGGACGAGGCGATCGGCGACGCCTACGAGCTGCCGAGCGAGCGCTCCTACAGCGAGACCTGCGCGGCCATCGCCGTCATGCAGTGGGCGTGGCGCCTGTTCCTCGCGACGGGCGAGCCCCGGTTCCTCGACACCCACGAGACCGTGCTGCTGAACGCCTACGCGGTGGGACTCTCCGCCGACGGCACGGGCTTCTTCTACGACAACCCGCTCCAGCGCCGCCCCGACCACCACGCGCAGTCCGGCGCCGAGACCGAGGGCGAGCTGATGCGGCGCCCGTGGTTCACCTGCCCGTGCTGCCCGCCGAACATCGTCCGCTGGATGAGCGAGCTGCAGGACCACGTCGCGGTGCGGGACGGCGACGACCTCGTCATCGCGCACCCGGCCGCGTGCGTGATCCGCACCGACGCGATCGACGTCCGCGTGACGACCGCGTACCCGTGGGACGGCGCCGTGCGCGTCGAGGTGCTGCGCGCATCCGGCGCGGAGACGGGCATCGTGCTGCGCCGGCCCGGCTGGTGCCGGTCGGCGAGCGCCGTGGTGTCGGGCGCCGACGGGTCCACCGCCGAGGTCGACGCGGAGGCCGACGACCGGTGGATCCGCGCCACGCGCGCCTGGGTCGCCGGCGACGCGCTCGTGGTCGAGCTGGACATGCCCGTGCGGGCCCTCGGATCCCACCCGCACCTCGACGCCACGCGCGGCAGCCTCGCGGTGGCGCGCGGCCCGATCGTGTTCGCCGTCGAGCAGGAGGACGCCGGCGCCCCCGTCGACGACCTGCTCCTCGACCCGCGCGACCTCGCGTCGGCGCGGACCGTCCCGCTCCCGCTCGCCGCGCCGTGGGGTCCGGCGTCGGACGCCGCCGATCCCGCGTCGGGCGTCGCGCTCGCCGTGCGCCTCCGCCGCGCGGTCCCCGCACCCGACGAGCTCTACCCCGAGGTCGTCCCCGGCGCCGTCGCCCCCGCCGCGTCGGCCGATCCCGTCGACGCCGTGCTCGTGCCGTACGCCCTCTGGGGCAACCGGTCGCCCGCCGCCATGCGGGTCTGGATCCGCGCCGCCGACACCGGCTGACGCCTCGGCCCGCGCGCGCGGCTCCCCGGATCGACCCGATCCGGGGCGGTCGCACGCACCTCCGCTCCCCCCCATCCCCTCCCATCGCACGACCCCGTCCGTCACTCCCCACCCGGTGCGCCACGGCCGCCATCCACGAAACGAGAGTCCGATGAACCGACGAATCACCGCAGTAGGGCTGGCCGTCGCCGCCAGCCTCGCCCTCACGTCCTGCGCCGGCGCCGGAGGCGGCGCCGCGGCAGGCGGCGTCACCGGCCCCGCCGACACGGGCGGCACGATCCAGGTGCTCGCCAGCGCCGACTTCTCGCACCTGGATCCGGAGATGGGCTACGACACCGGCGTCCAGAACCTCTACCGGCTCATCTACCGCACGCTGACGACGGTCTCCGGGAAGGACGGCGCCACGATCGCCCCCGACCTCGCCACCGACACGGGGACCCCGAACGCGGACGCCACCGTCTGGACCTTCACGCTCAAGGACGGCCTCAAGTTCGAGGACGGCTCGCCGATCACGAGCGAGTCCGTGAAGTTCGGCGTCGAGCGCGCCTTCGAGCCGTCGCTGGCCATCGGCTCCCCGTACTCCCGCATGTACCTCGCGGGCGGCGACTCCTACCAGGGCCCCTACATCTCCGGCGACCTGCCCTCCATCGAGACCCCCGACGAGAAGACCATCGTCTTCCACCTCAACCGCTCCGTGCCGGAGTTCGCGAGCGTCGCCGCGCAGAGCACCTTCACGCCGTTCCCCGCCGATCCCGCGAAGGTCACGGCGACGAGCATCGACCAGCAGCCGATCGCGTCCGGGCCCTACAAGGTGACGGCGCGCACGCCCGGCTCCTCCCTCACCCTCGAGCGCAACACCGAGTGGGACCAGGCCACCGACGACGTGCGCACGGCGAAGCCCGACGTCTGGCAGTTCGACGTCGGCCTCGACCAGGCGACCATCGACGAGCGCATGATCGCGGGCCAGGGCGACGACAAGAACGCCATCGCCGGCGGGATCACGGCGGCCTCCGTCTCCCGCATCCAGACCCCGGAGATCAAATCGCGGACCGTGACCGGCGACGGCGGCTGCACGACCTACCTCGCGCTGAACACGACCAAGCCCCACCTCGACGACCCCCGCGTCCGCCAGGCCATCGCCTACGCCGTGGACAAGAAGTCGGTCATCGACGTCATCGGCGGGCCGTCTCTCGCCGTCCCCGCCTCGACGATGCTCACGCCCACCGTGCCCGGCCACAAGGACTTCGACCTGTACCCCAGCACGGACAGCGCGGGCGACGTCGAGAAGGCGAAGGCGCTCCTCAAGGAGGCGGGCGTGGAGGACGGCTTCACCATCACGCTCGACCAGCGCAACCTCCCCACCCAGCAGAAGATCGGCGAGTCGCTCCAGCAGTCGCTCGCGAAGGTCGGCATCACGGTGGAGTTCAACATCATCGACACGGCGACCTACTACGAGACCATCGGCACGACCTCGCAGCAGCACGACGCCGCCGTCACGGGCTGGTGCCCGGACTGGCGCTCGGCCAGCACGGTCCTCCCGACGCTCTTCGACGGCCGGCAGATCAGCGCCAAGGGCAACAACAACGTCGCGCAGCTCAACGATCCGGCCGTGAACGCGAAGATCGACGAGATCTCGTCCATGACCGACCTCGACGCGGCGAACGCGGCGTGGGGCGACCTCGACGAGCAGATCCAGGAGCTCGCGCCGACCGTCCCGCTCTACTTCGGCAGCGCGCTCCTCGTGCTGGGCGCCAACGTGCGCAACGCCTACGCGGACCCGTACTTCGCGGGCGGCGTGGACTTCGCCACCGTCGGCCTCCACACGGGGAAGTAGGCGGTGACCGCCACCCTCCAGGGCGCGTCGGCGCCCGACGCGACCTCCGCCTACCCGACGGGACGGCCGCCCGCCGTGACGCCGGCCAAGCGCGTGGTCGCGGCCCTCCGGTCGAAGCCGTCCGTGATCGCCAGCACCGCGTTCGTGGTGCTGGTCCTGGTCCTGGCGGTGTTCGCGCCGCTCCTGAGCGGGATCACCGGCTGGGGTCCGACGACGTTCGACGCGACGGCCGTGGACCCCGTCCTCGGCGGCCTGCCCATCGGCCCGTTCGGCGGCGTCAGCGCCTCGCACTGGTTCGGCGTCGAGCCGCAGAACGGGCGCGACATCTTCGCCCGCATCGCGTACGGCGCCCGGGTGTCCCTGCTCATCGCGGTCTCCGCGACGGTCGTCACCACGGCCGTCGGCATGGTCGCGGGCATGGTCGCCGGCTACTTCGGCGGGATCGTCGACCAGATCGTGTCGCGCGTCATGGACTTCCTCATGGCCTTCCCGGCGCTGATCTTCATGATCGCGATCCTCTCGGCGCTGCCCGCGGGCAACCGCCCGGCGCTGCTCGTCCTGGTGCTCAGCGTCTTCGGCTGGCCGTACACGGCGCGCATCGTGCGCGGCCAGACCATGACGATCCGCACGCGCGACTTCGTGGAGGCCGCGCGCGCATCCGGCGCCTCGTCGATGCGCGTGATCTTCCGGGAGGTGCTGCCGAACCTGCGCGGCACCATCATCGTGCTGGCCACGCTCTCGGTGCCGGGGTACATCGGCACCGAGGCGAGCCTGTCGTTCCTCGGGGTGGGCGTGCTGCCGCCGACGCCCTCGTGGGGTCAGATGATCGCCGACTCGGTCGCCTGGTACACGGTCGACCCCGCGTACTTCATCGTGCCGGGCTCGTTCCTCTTCCTCACGGTGCTGTCGTTCACGGTGTTCGGCGACCACCTCCGCACCGCGCTCGAGCAGGGGGAGGCGGCATGATCGGCTACCTCCTCCGCCGGGCCGGGGCGGCGCTGATCGTGCTCGCGCTCATCAGCCTGTTCACCTACATGATCTTCTTCCTGCTCCAGCCGGATCCCGCCGTCACCATCTGCGGCAAGACCTGCACGCCGGACAAGATCGACTCCATCCGCCAGCTCCTCGGCCTCGACCGGCCGTTCTGGGCGCAGTACGGCGACTTCATCGCGGGGATCTTCACGGGCCGCACCTACGGCGACGGCCCCACGGCGATCCAGTGCGCCGCGCCGTGCCTCGGCTTCAGCTTCCAGACGCAGCAGCCCGTGCTCGACCTGATGCTGTCCCGCCTGCCCGTGAGCATCACGGTCGCGGTCGGCGCGGCGGTCCTCTGGGTCGTCTTCGGCGTGGCCGGCGGCCTCGTCAGCGCGATCAAGCAGGGCACCGGATGGGACCGGGCCGCGATGACGGCGGCGCTCACCGGGATCAGCGTGCCGACGACCTTCGCCGCGCTGCTCCTGCAGTACGTGCTCGTCGTG
The DNA here is from genome assembly GCF_021922925.1 of Clavibacter phaseoli. NCBI lineage: Bacteria > Bacillati > Actinomycetota > Actinomycetes > Micrococcales > Microbacteriaceae > Clavibacter > Clavibacter phaseoli. The sequence continues at coordinate 2,037,346 of NZ_CP040786.1, read as the reverse complement.
CAGCTGCAGATCCTGCCGTTCCCGCAGTCCGTGGCGTTCGCCGACGACCCGGTCATGTGGTTCGACTCGTACCTCATGCCGTGGATCGTGGTCGCGCTCGGGTACGCCTCGGTGTACGCGCGCATCGTGCGGGCCAACGTCCTCGACACGCTCGAGGAGGACTACCTGCGCACCGCGCGGGCCAAGGGCCTGTCCGCGGCGCTCGTGATCCGGCGCCACGCGCTCCGGCCGTCGCTCACGCCCGTCGTCACCCTGTTCGGCATGGACTTCGCCGGCCTGCTCGGCGGCGCCCTGATCGCCGAGAGCATCTTCGGCCTCAACGGCGTCGGCAAGCTCGCCGCCGACTCCATCGCCAAGAACGACCAGCCCGTCATCATGGGCGTCACGCTCCTCGCCGCGGCCTTCGTGGTCGTCGGGAACGTGGTCGTCGACGTGCTGTACACCGTGCTCGACCCCCGAGTGAGGATCACCGCGTGACCGCCACCGCACCGCACCAGCCGCCCGCGCGGGCCGTCCCCGGGACGCCGCTGCTCGAGGTCGAGCACCTCACCATCGCGTTCCCCACCTCGCGGGGGCCGGTGGAGGTCGTGAAGGACCTCTCCTTCCGCGTGGAGCCGGACAGCACCCTCGGCATCGTGGGGGAGTCGGGCTCCGGGAAGTCGATGACCTCGCTCGCCGTGATGGGGCTCGTGCCCCGCGGAGGGAAGGTCACCGGCAGCATCAGGCTGGCGGGCGAGGAGCTCGTCGGTCGGACCGACCGGGAGCTGCGGGCCATGCGCGGCGACCGCATGGCGATGGTCTTCCAGGACCCGCTGTCGTCGCTCAACCCGTACTACACGGTGGGCCTCCAGATCGAGGAGGCCTACCGGGCGCACCGCGGCGGATCCCGCCGGGCCGTGCGCCAGGTGGTCGTGGAGGCGCTCGAGCGCGTGCGGATCCGCGAGGCCGGCACGCGCGTCGACCACTACCCGCACCAGTTCTCGGGCGGCATGCGGCAGCGCATCATGATCGCGATGGCGCTCTGCCTCGAGCCCGAGCTGCTCATCGCCGACGAGCCGACCACGGCGCTCGACGTGACGGTGCAGGCGCAGATCCTCGACCTGCTGCGGGAGATCCGCCGCGACACGGGGATGGGCATGCTCGTCATCACCCACGACCTCGCCGTGGTCTCCTCCCTGGCCGACGAGGTGCTCGTCATGCAGGGCGGGCACCGCGTCGAGAGCGGCACGACCGAGCGCGTGTTCACCGCGCCCGAGGATCCGTACACGCACGCGCTGCTCGAGGCGATCCCCCGCATCGACGCCGCCTACGACCGACCGACGACGGGAACCGCCTCATGAGCACCTCCGCCACCGCGCCCGAGCCGTTCCTCTCGGCCCGCGGCCTCACCAAGGAGTACGTGACGCGCGGCGGCTCCGGCCTCCGCCCGCCGGTCCGGCGGTTCCTCGCCGTCGACCACGTCGACCTCGACGTGCCGACCGGGCAGACGCTCTCGATCGTGGGGGAGTCCGGATCCGGCAAGTCGACGACCGCGCGCATCGTCGCCCGCCTGCTCGACCCGACCTCCGGCACGTTCTCGCTCAAGGGCGAGGACGTGACGCACGCGAAGGGCGCGGCCCTGCGCGAGTTCCGGCGGCAGGTGCAGGTGGTGTTCCAGGATCCGGCGTCGTCGCTCAACCCGCGGCACACGGTGGAGCAGATCATCAGCGCGCCGCTGCGGTACCAGGGCGTCACGACGCCGGGCGGGCACGGGAAGCTCGTGCGCGACCTGCTCGACCGGGTGGGCCTCAACCCCGACCACGCGCAGCGCTACCCGGCGCAGTTCTCGGGCGGGCAGTGCCAGCGCATCGGGATCGCGCGGGCGCTCGCCGTGAGCCCGGGCCTCATCGTGTGCGACGAGGCGGTCTCCGCGCTCGACGTGACGGTGCAGGCGCGCGTCATCGCGCTGCTCCGCGACCTCCAGCGCGAGCGCGGCCTCAGCTACGTCTTCATCGCGCACGACCTCGCGGTCGTCCGGCAGCTCTCCGACCGGGTCGCCGTGATGAGCGCCGGCAAGGTCGTGGAGGAGGGCACGCGCGACGACGTCTTCGAGCGGCCGCAGCACCCGTACACGCGCTCGCTCCTCGACGCCGTGCCGCGCATCGACCCCGAGTGGGACCGGAGGCGGACCGCCGCGCGCGCCGCGGCCGGCCTCGACGCCGCCGGGCTCGACGCGGCGGGCGGGTCGGCCGCGTGATCGTCGGATCCGCGACCGTCCCGGGCGTCCACGTCACCGACCACGAGATCGAGGTCCCGCTCGACTGGGGAGCGGCCCGCGACGGCGAGCCCACCGCCACGATGACGGTGTTCGCCCGCGAGCTCGTCGCCCCCGACCGCCGCGGCGACGACCTGCCCGCGCTCCTCTACCTCCAGGGCGGCCCGGGCGGGAAGTCGCCGCGCGTGCTCGACGACGGCGGCTGGATCGGCCACGCCCTCCGCACGCACCGCGTCGTGCTCCTCGACCAGCGCGGCACCGGCAGGAGCACGCCCGTCACGGCGCGCACCATGATCCGGTTCGGCGACGACCACGCGTCCGCCGCCCGGTACCTCGCGCTGTTCCGCGCCGACTCGATCGTGCAGGACGCCGAGGCGCTGCGGCAGCACCTCGAGGGCGGGCGACGCTGGTCGACGCTCGGCCAGAGCTACGGCGGCTTCCTCACGCTGACGTACCTGTCGCTCGCGCCCGAGGCGCTGTCGGCCTGCTACGTGACGGGCGGCCTCGCCTCGCTCGACCCGGACGCCGAGGAGGTCTACCGCCGGACCTACCCGCGCACGGTCCGGAAGAACGCCGGCTACCACGCGCGCTATCCGGCCGACGTGGGGATCCTGTCCCGCCTCGCCGACCGGCTGGCGGCGGGCGACGTCACGCTCCCAGACGGCGACGCGCTCACCGTCCGGCGCCTGCAGACCATCGGCATCGACCTCGGCATGGCGCCGGGGCGCGAGCGGATCCACGCCCTCCTCGACGAGGCCGTCGACGACCGCGGCGAGCCCACCGACGTGCTCCTCGCCGAGGCGCTGCGCCTCACCTCCTACGCCGCGAACCCGCTGTTCGCCGCGATGCAGGAGAGCATCTACGCGTCGGGAACCCGGCCCGCCACCGCGTGGGCCGCCGAGCGGGAGCGCGGCCGGCACCCGGCGTTCGCGCCGACTGCCCGGCCGCTGCTGCTCACCGGCGAGATGATGTACCCCTGGATGTTCGAGGAGATCCGGCTGCTGCGCCCGTTCCGCGGCGCGGTCGAGGTCATGGCCCGCCGCGACGACTGGCCGGAGCTCTACGACCCGGCCCGCCTCGCCGCCAACGAGGTGCCCGTCGCCGCCGCGATCTACCACGACGACATGTACGTGGACGCGGGTCTGCAGCAGGACACGGTCGCGCGCGTGGGCAACGTCCGCGCGTGGATCACGAACGAGCACGAGCACGACGGCCTGGGAGCGCCCGGCGTCCTCGGGCGCCTGATGGACACGATCGCCCGCGATGGAGGAGGCCTGCCCCGATGACCGACACGACGCCCCGCACGACCCCCGCGTCCGTCACCCCGGAGGACCGCCGACCCCCGCGCCTCGCGCAGGTGCCCGCCTTCCGCGACCTCATGGCCGGCGGCTGGATCACCCCCGACCGCACGCCGACGACCGTGCCCGGCGCGGTCGAGGCCGGCGCCGCGCACCGGGCCCGGCTGAGCGCCGCGATGCCCGGCGTCACGCTCGCCGTCGCGAGCGGCTACGCGCCCACGCGCAACGACGACTGCCGCTACGCGTTCCGCGCCGACAGCGACTTCGTGTGGCTGACCGGCGTGCAGATCGAGGGCGCCGTGCTGGTGATGCACGCGGTGCCGGGCGGCCACGACGCCGTGCTGCACGTGCCCGCGCCCGCCCACCCCGGCGATCCGCGCTTCTTCTCCGACGCCGACCACGGCGAGCTCTGGGTCGGCCCCGCCCCCGCGCACGCCGACTGGCAGCGAGCGCTCGGGATCCCGGTGCGCGACCCCGACCGCATCGCGCGCGACCTCGCCGGCGTCCGCGACGTGCGCCGCGCGGGAGCCGTCACCGGCGTGCCCTCGGCGCTCGCCGACGTGCCGCGCGACCCCCGCCTCGTGGCGGCGCTCGGCGAGCTGCGCGTGCTCAAGGACGCGTGGGAGGTCGAGGAGCTGCGCCGCGCGGTCGACGACACGGTCGAGGGCTTCGCGGAGGTCGTGCGGGAGATCCCGCGGGCGCAGGCCCACGGCGGCGAGCGCTGGCTGCAGGGCACCTTCGACCGGCACGCGCGCACGGTGGGCAACGGACCCGGCTACGCGACGATCGTGGGCGGCGGCGGCCACGCGACGACGCTGCACTGGGTGCGCTGCGACGGGCCGCTCCGCGACGGCGAGCTCGTCCTCCTCGACATGGGCGTGGAGGCCCGCAGCCTCCACACGGCCGACGTCACCCGCACGTTCCCGATCTCCGGCTCCTTCACGCCCGAGCAGCGGCTCGTGCACGACGTCGTGGAGCGCGCCCACCGCGCGGGCCTCGACGCCGTGGCGCCCGGGCGCCCGCTCGTCGACTTCCACCACGCGTCCATGGAGGTGGTGGCGCAGGGCCTGCACGACATGGGGATCCTGCCCGTCTCGGTCGACGAGGCGCTCTCGCCCTCGGGGCAGCACCACCGGCGCTGGCTCGTCTGCGGGATCGGGCACCACCTCGGGCTCGACGTGCACGACTGCTCGGGCGCCGGCCACGCCGGCTACGACCGCGCGGTCGAGGCGGGCATGGTGCTGACGGTCGAGCCGGGCCTGTACTTCCCGCCGGACGACGCGATGGTGCCCCCCGAGCTGAGGGGCATCGGCGTGCGGATCGAAGACGATATCGTGGTGACGCAGACGGGGTCCGACGTGCTGTCGGACGCGCTGCCGATCGACGCCCGGGGCCTGGAGTCCTGGATGCGGGAGCAGCGGTCCCCGTCCTGAGCCGAGGAGGAGGATCCGCATGAGCCTCTCCGCACTGCGTCCCGCACCGCCGCGCGCGAGCCTGCGCGAGCACGTGCACCAGGCCCTGTCCGCGGCCATCGTCTCGGGCGAGCTGGAGCCGGGCACGCTCATCACCGTGCCCACGCTCGCCGTGCGCTTCGACGTCTCGGCGACGCCCGTCCGCGAGGCGGTGCTCGAGCTCGAGAAGCGCGGCTTCGTCGAGACGGTCCGCAACAAGGGCTTCCGGGTCACCGCCGTGAGCGACGAGGAGCTCGGCCACCTGGTGCAGGTGCGCCAGCTCCTCGAGGCGCCCGCCATGGAGCGGCTCGCCGGCCAGCTGCCGGACGGCGCGCTGCCGGGGCTGGAGGCGCTCGCCGACCGCATCGAGGAGGGCGCGCGCGAGGGCGACCTCCGCGCGTACCTCGAGGCCGACCAGGAGTTCCACCTCTCCCTCACGCGGATGCTCGGCAACCCCGTGCTCACCGAGGCCATCGCGGACCTCCGCTCGCGCACGCGCCTCGTCGGCCTCGCGTCGATGAAGGCGAGCGCCATGCTCGACGCGTCGGCGGCCGAGCACCACGAGCTGCTGCGGGCGCTCGTCGCCGGCGACGGCCCCGGGTCGCACCAGCTGATGGTGCGGCACATCCGACACGCCACCGGCTGGTGGGCGGGGCGCGGCGAGGACGAGGCCGCGGGCGTCGCGGATCCCGAGCCCGCGGACACCGTCGCCTGATCCGTCCGGCGACGGAGGGGCTTCCCCTCGTCGACGATGTGTGACATATTACTGTCATCGCCGACCGCCGCACCGCCTCCCGAGGCGCATCCACCCGTGAGAGCAGGGACACCATGACGCGTCACGTGGTCGTCGTCGGCGGGGGCATCGTGGGTGCCGCGTGCGCCCGGTCGCTCGCTCGGGCGGGGATCCGCGTCACGGTCGTCGAGCGGGCCGCCGTCGCCTCCGGCACGAGCGCGCAGGGCGAGGGCAACATCCTCGTCTCCGACAAGGGCCCCGGCGCGGAGCTCGAGCTCGCGCAGCTCGCCGCCCGCCGCTGGCCCGAGGTCGCCGACGAGCTCGCCGACGAGCTGGGCGACGCGCTGCCCTCCATCGAGTACGAGCCCAAGGGCGGGCTCGTCGTCACGACCACCGACGAGGGCGCGGATCCGCTCCTCGCGTTCGCCGCCACCCAGCGCTCCGCGGGGGTCGACGCGATCCCCGTGGACGCGCGCCGGGCCCTCGAGCTCGAGCCGTGGCTGAACCCGGCGATCACCGCGGCCGTGCACTACCCCGAGGACGCGCAGGTGCAGCCCGCCATCGCCACCGAGGCGCTCGCGGCGTCGGCCCGGCGCGCGGGCGCGGTCGTGCGCACGGGCGTCGAGGTGACGGGGCCGCTGCTCGACGCCGACGGCGCGCTCCGCGGCGTGCGGACGAGCGCGGGCGACATCCCGGCGGACGACGTGCTCGTCGCCGCCGGCCCCTGGTCGGGCGAGGTGGCGCGCGCCCTCGGCGTCGAGCTGCCCGTGCTGCCGCGGCGCGGGGTCGTGCTCGTGACCACGCGCATGCCGCACCGCGTCCTCCACAAGGTCTACGACGGCGACTACGTGGGCGCGGTCGGATCCGGCGACGGCGCGCTGCAGACCTCGGGCGTCGTGGAGTCGACGCCGTCCGGGACGGTGCTCATCGGATCCAGCCGCGAGCGCGTGGGCTTCGACGCGTCGCTGCGCGTCGCCGTGCTCGAGGAGCTCGCCGCGAAGGCCGTGCGGCTCTTCCCCTTCCTCGCCGAGGCGAACGCGATGCGCTCCTACGGCGGCTTCCGGCCCTACCTGCCCGACCACCTCCCGGTCGTCGGCCCGGATCCGCGGCTGCCCGGCCTCTGGCACGCGAGCGGGCACGAGGGCGCGGGCATCGGGCTGTCGGTCGCGACGGCGGACCTCATCACCGCGCAGATGACGGGCGCCGCGACGCCGCTCGACGTGCGGCCCTTCTCCGTGGCGCGCGCGTCGCTCGGGCTCGCGATGCCCGGGGGCGCCGCGTCCGGGGGCGCCGCGTCGCCGACCCACGCCGCCGGGGTGCGCGCATGACGCCGCGGCGCGTGGATCCGGCGCGCGACCCGGTCCGCCCGGGACCCGCCGAGGCGGTGCGCTTCACCGTGGACGGGGATCCCGTCGAGGGCGTGCGCGGCCAGACCATCGCCGGCGCGCTGCTCGCCTCGGGCACGCTCGCCTGGCGCACGACCGCGAGCGCGGGCCGTCCGCGCGGCGTCTTCTGCGGGATCGGCGTGTGCTTCGACTGCACCGTCACCGTCAACGGGCTGCCGGACGTGCGCGCCTGCCAGCGCCGCGCGGTCGAGGGCGACGTGGTCGAGACCGGGCCCGGCGCGACCGTGCCGGACGCGACCGCGCAGGACGCCGGATCCGCGGGACCCGCCGGATCCACCGGACCGGCCGAGCGCGCGGGGGAGCCGTCGTGAGCGGCGCGGACGACCGGCGTCACGTCGTCGTCGTCGGCGCGGGACCGGCCGGGCTCGCCGCCGCGGCCGCCGCCCGCGGACGCGGGTCCCGGGTCACGCTGCTCGACGCGTCCGACGAGCTGGGCGGCCAGTACTGGCGGCACCTGCCGGAGTCGCGTCCGGCGGCGCGCGAGCGGATCCTGCACCACGGCTGGGACGCGTTCACCGCGCTCCGCTCCCGGCTCGCCGCCGACGACGGCTGCGCGATCGTCACGGGCGCGCAGGTGTGGGCGATCGAGCGGCCGACGCCGGACGCCGATGCTGACGCGCCCGCCACGCCCGCCGCCGTCGTCCACGTGCTCGTCGGCCAGGTCGACGGATCGCGCCGCGAGCCCCTCGCGCTCCGTCCCGACGGGCTCGTGCTCGCGACCGGCGCGCACGACCGCACGCTGCCCTTCCCCGGCTGGGACCTCCCGGGCGTCTTCACCGCGGGCGCCGCGCAGGCCCTCGCGAAGGGCGAGCGCGTGCGCATAGGCGACCGCATGATCGTCGCGGGTGCCGGCCCCTTCCTCCTGCCCGTCGCGGTGTCGCTCGTGCAGGCGGGGGCGCGCGTGGTCGGGATCCACGAGGCCGCGCGTGTGCCGGGGCTCGCCCGCGGCTGGCTCCGACGTCCGGCGGGCCTCGCCCGCGCGCCGCACAAGGCCGCCGAGCTCGCCGGGTACGTCTCCGTGCTGGCGCGCGAGCGCATCGGGTACGCCACGGGCAGCGCGGTCGTCGCGGCGCACGGGACCGACCGGGTCGAGGCCGTCACCGTGCAGCGCCTCGACGCGTCGTGGGCGCCGATCCCGGGCACCGAGCGGCGGATCGCGGTGGACGCCGTGTGCGTCGGCCACGGGTTCACGCCCCGGCTCGAGCTGCCCATCGCGGCGGGCTGCCGCATCGGCTCCGACCGCTTCGTCGAGGTCGACGCCGACCAGGGCGCGGGTCCCGTGGGCGTGTACGCGGCCGGCGAGATCACCGGCATCGGGGGAGTGGACCAGGCCCTCGCGGAGGGCGAGGTCGCCGGGCACTGCGCCGCGGGCGGATCCCCGTCCGACGCCGCCGTCGCGCCCGCCGTCCGCCGCCGGGCCGTGGCCCACGACGTGGCCGGCCGCATCGAGGCCGCGCACGGGATCCGCCCCGGCTGGACCGGCTGGCTGCGCGACGACACGCTCGCCTGCCGCTGCGAGGAGGTGCCCGTCGGGCGTCTCCGCGCGACCGCCCGCGCCGCGTCGTCCACCGACCTCCGCTCCATGAAGCTCGCGACGCGCGCCGGCCTCGGCATCTGCCAGGGCCGCGTCTGCGGGCGGACCGTCGAGCAGCTGCTCGCCGCGGAGGCGCCGGCGTGCGGGGGATCCGCCCACGCGCCCGCCGCGCCGGGCCCCGGATCCGACCGCCGCCCCATCGCCTCGCCCGTGCGCCTCGGCGAGCTCGCCGCCGCGTACGACCGCCGCGACGCCGGACCCCCGTCCCTCGCCGCGCCCGGCGCCGACGACCCGCCGACCGGGGAGGATCCGCCCCGCGAGCACGCGCCCCCGACCACCCCCGCACCGCCTCGCACCACCGACCGGAAGGACATGCCATGACCGCACCCGCCCTGGACCTCGGAGGCGTCGTCGTCGCCACCACGCTGCCGTTCCGCGAGGACGCGTCGGCCCCCGCCGGCCTCGCCGTCGACTACGACGCGTACGCCGCCCACTGCGACTGGCTCATGTCCAACGGCTGCCGCGGCGTCGGCCCGAACGGATCCCTCGGCGAGTACTCCTCGCTCACCGACGAGGAGCGCCGGAAGGTCGTGCAGGTCGCGGTCGAGACCGTCGGCGACCGCGGGATCGTCGTGGCCGGCGTGCACGGCGTCGGCTGGCACCAGGCCAAGAAGTGGGCCGAGATCGCGGCCGAGGACGGCGCCGACGGCGTGCTGCTCCTCCCGCCCACCATCTACCGGGCGAGCGACGACGAGGTCGTCGAGCACTACGCGCGCGTCGACGAGGTGGGCCTGCCGATCATGGCCTACAACAACCCGTTCGACACCAAGGTCGACCTCACGCCGCAGCTCCTGCAGCGCCTCGACGCGCTCGAGAACGTCGTGGCGATCAAGGAGTTCTCGGGCGACATCCGGCGCGTGACGGAGATCCAGGACCTCACGGGCCTCGACGTCATCGCGGGCGCCGACGACCTGCTGCTCGAGTCGCTCATCATGGGCGCCGTCGGCTGGTTCGCGGGCTACCCGAACGCGTTCCCGCGCGAGGCCGTCGAGCTGTACGGGCTCGCGACCAGCGGCCGCATCGACGAGGCGAAGGCGCTGTACCAGCACCTCGTCCCCGTCTTCCGCTGGGACTCGCGCACCGAGTTCGTGCAGGCCATCAAGCTGTCGATCGACGTGGCCGGCGAGAGCACGGGCGGCCCCACGCGACCGCCGCGCGCGCCGCTGCCCGCCGCCGTCGCCGAGCAGGTGACGCGCGACACGCGCCGCGCGCTCGACCACCTCGCGGGGCGATGATCGAGGGATGAGGTCCTCCCGCGTCTTCCACGCCGTCGACTCGCACACCGAGGGCATGCCGACCCGCGTCGTCACGAGCGGGTTCGGCGTGATCCCCGGCTCCACCATGAACGAGCGCCGCCTGCACCTCATCGAGCACCTCGACCACCTGCGGCTCCTGCTCATGACCGAGCCGCGCGGGCACGCGGCGATGAGCGGCGCGATCCTGCAGCCGCCCACGCGCGACGACTGCGACTGGGGCGTCCTCTACATCGAGGTGTCCGGCTGCCTGCCGATGTGCGGCCACGGCACCATCGGCGTGGCGACCGTGCTCGTGGAGACCGGGCTCGTCGAGGTGCAGGAGCCGGTCACCACGATCCGGCTCGACACCCCGGCCGGGCTCGTGATCGCGCGCGTCGACGTGGATGGCGGACGCGCCGCGTCCGTCACGATCGAGAACGTGCCGTCGTACGTGGAGCGGCTCGACGCCTCCATCGACGTGCCGGGCCACGGCACCGTCCCGTACAGCCTCGCGTTCGGGGGCAACTTCTACGCCGTCGTCGAGCTAGACGCGCTCGGGCTGCCGTTCGACCGCGAGCGGCAGCAGGAGATCCTCCAGGCCGGGCTCGCGATCATGGGCGCGATCAACGACCAGGACGCGCCGTCGCACCCGGAGATCTCCGGGGTCGACCACTGCCACCACGTGGAGTTCCTGGCGCCCGGATCCGACGCGCGGCTGTCGCGGCACGCCATGGCGATCCACCCCGGCTGGTTCGACCGCTCGCCGTGCGGCACCGGCACGTCCGCGCGCATGGCCGAGCTGTGGGCGCGCGGCGAGCTGGCGGTCGGCGACGACTTCGTGAACGAGTCGTTCATCGGCAGCCGCTTCACCGGCCGGATTCTCCGCGAGACGACCGTCGCCGGCCGTCCCGCGATCGTCCCCGCCATCACGGGGCGCGCGTGGATCACCGGCATGGGACAGTACCTGCTGGATCCCACCGACCCGTTCCCGAGCGGCTTCCGGTTCTGACGGATGAGCCCCCACCGAGGAGAGACATGACCCCGCACGAGATCGATGCGACCACCGACCCGACCGCGCAGGCGACCGTGGACGCCGTCGCCGCGCGCGCCGCCCGGGCCGCCGCGCCGCTCGCCGCGCTGGCGCCGGCGGCCCGCGCCCGCGCGCTCGACGCCGTCGCCGACGCGCTCGAGGCGATCCGCCCCGAGCTGCTGCCCGTCGCCGAGCGGGAGACCGCGCTCGCGCCCGGCCGCCTCGCCGGCGAGCTGACGCGCACGACCGTGCAGCTGCGGATCCTCGCGGCCGCCGTACGCGACGGCCGCTACCTCGACGCGCGCATCGACCACGCGGACGCCGACGCGGCACCCGCCCCGCGCCCCGACATCCGCCGGTACCTCGTGCCCGTCGGCCCGGTGCTCAACTTCGCGGCGTCGAACTTCCCGTTCGCCTTCTCCGTCGCGGGCGGCGACACCGCGTCGGCGCTCGCGGTCGGCTGCCCGGTGGTCGTGAAGGCCCACCCCGGCCACCCCGAGCTGTCGCGCCTCGTCGCGGCGGCCGCATCCGCCGCGCTCGTCGAGGCGGGCCTCCCCGAGGGCACGCTGCAGCTCGTCGAGGGCGAGGAGGCTGGGCTCGCGATGCTGCGCGATCCGCGGATCCGCGCCGCCACCTTCACGGGCTCGCTCCGCGCCGGCCGCTTCCTCGCCGACGTCGCCGCAGCCCGCCCCGACCCGATCCCGTTCTTCGGCGAGCTCGGCAGCGTCAACCCCGTCGTGATCACCGAGCGCGCCGCCGCCGAGCGCGGGGAGGACATCGCGTCGGCCCTCGTGGCCAGCGCGGCCGGATCCGCCGGACAGCTCTGCACCGCGCCCGGGATCGTGCTGATCCCCGCGGGCCACGGCCTCGACGCGGTCCTCGCGGAGGAGGCCGGCACGGTCGCCCCGCACGGGATGCTGAACCGCAAGATCGCCGAGGGCTACGCGGGCGGCCGCGCCGCCGCCATCGCGGTCGACGGCGTGCGCCTCGTCGCGGAGGGCCGCGCGCCCGCCGGCGACGACGGATCCGTGACCCCCACCGTCGCCGCCGTCGCGCTCGCCGACTTCGAGGCCGCGGGCGACGCCCTCCGCCACGAGGTCTTCGGCCCGTTCGCGCTCCTCGTCGAGTACCCCGCGGGCACCGACCTCGCCGCCCTCGCGGCGCGCACCTTCCCGGGCGAGCTGACCGCGAGCGTCCACCTCGGCGAGGGAGAGGCCGACCAGGCCGCGGCCGAGCTGATCCGCGTGCTCGCCGCCCGCGCCGGCCGCGTGCTCGTCGACGCCTGGCCGACGGGCGTCTCCGTCACCGACGCGCAGCAGCACGGCGGACCCTGGCCCGCCACCACGCTCGACCGCGGCACGAGCGTCGGCACGGCGTCGCTCGACCGGCTGCTCCGCGGCGTCGCGTTCCAGGGCGTGCCCGACGCGCTGCTGCCCGAGCCGCTGCGCACCGCGAACCCGTGGGGCGTGCCGCAGCGGGTGAGCGCGCGCGGCGCCCGCGCCTGACGACCGGCACGATCGATCGGGCGGTCCGGGCTCCCGGGCCGCCCGCCGCTGAGGGTTCCCACAACGCGCGACCGCCTGCCGCGGGAGCGCGTTGGAGGCCCGCGACGTGATTTTCGGCAGCCGGGGGATCCGTGCATAGCGTGGCCGGTGCCGGCAGGGATGCCGGTCCAGGCGACGGCACGGAGGATCCATGGTCGACACGGCGGCACGAGGACGCACCACCCGCGGCACGAGGGGACGAGGCCCCGCCGCGGGCCCGCAGGGCGGCGCGGCCGAGGAGGGCTCGGTGCACGAGGGCGCGCTGCGCGAGGCGGGCGTCCCGGTCGCGGGCGACGTGGACGCCGAGGTCGCGCGCGAGCTCGACCGCGCCGACGGCGACGCGGGGACCGACGCCGGCCCCCGCGTCGACGTGGAGGCGCTGGGGCGCCTGCTCCTCGGCCGCTGGGCCGACGTCCGCCGCTCCTCCCGTGAGCTCACCAGCCGTCCCGAGCTCCACCGCGTCGAGGGACTCGACATGCACCAGCACCGGGCGCGCGTGAGCGAGCAGCTCAAGATCCTCGTCGAGCACGGCGGCGTGCACCGCGCGTTCCCGCGGATCGTCGGCGGGCTCGAGGACCACGGCGGCAACATCGCGGGCTTCGAGGAGCTCGTGGCCGCGGATCCGTCGCTGCAGATCAAGGCGGGCGTGCAGTGGGGGCTGTTCGGCTCCGCGGTGATGCACCTCGGCACCGAGCGCCACCACCGCGAGCTGCTGCCCGGGATCATGACGCTCGAGACGCCCGGCGCCTTCGCGATGACCGAGACGGGCCACGGATCCGACGTCGCCAGCATCGGTACGACCGCGACCTACGACCCCGAGACCGGGGAGTTCGACCTGCACACCCCGTTCCGCGCGGCGTGGAAGGACTACCTCGGCAACGCGGCGGTCGACGGCCGCGCCGCGACGGTGTTCGCGCAGCTCGTGACGCAGGGCGTGAACCACGGCGTGCACTGCTTCTTCGTGCCGCTCCGCGATGCGACCGGCGCGTTCCTGCCCGGCGTCGGCGGCGAGGACGACGGCCTCAAGGGCGGCCTCAACGGGATCGACAACGGCCGGCTCCACTTCGACCACGTGCGCGTGCCGCGCGCGAACCTCCTCAACCGCTACGGCGACGTGGCCGAGGACGGCGCCTACACGTCGGAGATCGCCAGCCCCGGCCGCCGCTTCTTCACGATGCTCGGCACGCTCGTGCAGGGCCGCGTCTCGCTCGACGGCGCCGCCACGAGCGCCGCCAAGATCGCGCTGCAGATCGCCGTCACGTACGGCAACCAGCGCCGCCAGTTCGTCGCCGGCGGCACCGACGAGGAGGTGCTGCTCGACTACCAGCGCCACCAGCGCCGGCTGATCCCGCGCATCGCCACCACCTACGCCGCGTCCTTCGCGCACGAGAAGCTCCTCGGCCAGTTCGACTCGGTGTTCTCGGGGAAGACCGACACCGACGAGGACCGGCAGGACCTCGAGACGCTCGCCGCCGCCCTCAAGCCGCTCAGCACCTGGCACGCGCTCGACACCATCCAGGAGGCGCGCGAGGCGACCGGCGGCCAGGGATTCCTCGCCGAGAACCGCCTCGTCGGGCTCCGCGCCGACCTCGACGTCTACGCGACCTTCGAGGGCGACAACACCGTGCTCCTGCAGCTCGTCGCCAAGCGCCTGCTCACCGACGTCAACCGACGGTTCGCGAAGGCCGACTTCGGGGTGCTCGCGCGCTACGCCGTTGAGCAGGCCGCGGATCGCACGCTCCGCTCGACCGGCCTGCGCACGCTCGGGCAGGCGCTCGCGGACCGGGGATCCACCGCGCGCTCCGTCGGCCAGCTCCGCGAGCCGGACACGCAGCGCGCGCTCCTGACGGGCCGCGTGGAGGCCATGGTCGGCGAGATCGCCACCGCGCTCCGCGCCACCCGCAAGATGCCGCCGGCCGAGGCCGCGGCGCTGTTCAACCGGCACCAGCACGCGCTCATCGAGGCGGCCCGCGCGCACGCGCAGCTGCTCCAGTGGGAGGCGTTCACCGAGGCGCTGGACCCCGCGTCGGAGACCGGCCGGGCGATGGACGACGGCACCCGCCGCATCCTCACCTGGACCCGCGACCTCTTCGGCCTCCGCCTCATCGAGGACGACCTCGCCTGGTTCCTGATCCACGGCCGCCTCAGCGCGCCCCGCGCCCGCGCGGTCACCGCCTACATCGACCGGCTCGTCGCCCGCCTCCGCCCGCACGCGCAGGACCTCGTGGACGCGTTCGGCTACACGCCCGCGCACGTCCGCGCGGCGGTCGCCTCGGGCCAGGAGAGGGACCGCCAGGACGAGGCGCGCGCCTACCGCGACGCGCGGATCGCCGACGGCTCGGCGCCGCGGATGGAGAAGAGCGAGAAGAAGAGGTAGGGGGCCAGCGCCCGCTTCTGGCGGGTCCCGCGGCCGTCGGTCAGCGGGTTGACGCCCCCACCGCGCCCGGGTGCGGCCGCCGTCCGCCGAGGGCGCCCGCCAGGAGGGCGGCGGCGACGCCCACGACGATCACGAGGCCGAGGCCCAGCCGGAGGTCGACGGCGTCCGCGAGGCCTCCGATCAGCGGGCTGGTCACGAGGAAGCCCAGGCGCATGAGCCAGCTCACGATGGTGACGCCGGCGCCGGCGCTCACACCGGGGATCTCCGCGGCCGCGCTCATGGCGCTCGGCACGAGCGTCGCCGAGCCGTAGCCGGCGAGGGCGAGGCCGACGAGCAAGGTGGCGACCTGACCCGTCGTGCTGACCACGAGGATCGCGCCGAGCGCGATGAGCGCCCCACCGAGCCGGGCGACCGCCGCGCGGCTGGTGCGCTGGATGAGCGCGTCGCCCGTGAACCGGCCGACGCACTGGCTGCCGATCACGACGATGAAGGCGACGCCGGCCACGTCGACGGGCAGGCCGCCGATCCGCACGGCCGAGAGCGCGGCCCAGTTGTTGGCGACGTCCTCGACCATGGTCCCGCAGATCGCCACGGCCACGAGGGGCAGCGAGACCACGAGCGCGCGACGGAGGCGGGATCCGCGACGGACGGGCGCCGCCGGATCCGCGGATGCCGCCGGGCGCGCGTCGCCGGGGGCCCGGGCGGCGGGGCCGATCAGCCGGCCGCCGAGGAGCACCAGCGCGAGGCACGCGGCGCCCGTCAGCGCGAGGTGCAGCCGCACGTCCGCGCCCGCCGCCGCCGCGAGGGTCGCGACCCCGCCGCCCGCCACGGCCCCCAGGCTCCACAGCGCGTGCATGGAGGAGAGGATCGAGCGCCCCGCGGCGTCCTGCACCCGGATGCCGGCGACGTTCTGGGCGACGTCGACGACCGCGTCCAGGAAGCCGGCCGCCAGGAGCGCGAGCGCGAGCATCCACCCGGCGGCGGCCCAGGCCGCCGCGGCGACCGCGACGCCGACGAGCGCCGTGCCGACCACGGCGACGGGCACGGCGCCGAAGCGCGCGATCAGGGGCGCCGGCAGCGCCGACGACGCGATGGACCCGACGGCGAAGCACGCGACGATCAGCCCGAACTGCGCCGCGCCGAGGTCGAGCCGCTCGGAGAGGAGCGGGTACCAGGGCAGGAGGGAGGCGAAGATCGCCCCGTTGCTGGCGAAGGCGAGGCCGACGCCCGCGGTCGCGCGCCGCATGGGCGGGGTGGGAGGGGTCATGGCGGTCACGCTAGGGACCAGGATGATCACGTGCAACGATCAGAACGCCACCGAACGATCATCCGCGCGCTCGACTCCGGCCGCCGCACGGTCGACGAGCTCGCGACCCTCACGGGCGCGTCGACCATCAGCATCCGCCGCGACCTGGTCGAGCTCGCCGAGCAGGGCGCGCTGCGCCGGGTCCGCGGCGGGGCCGAGCCGGCCACCCGGCGCGGCGTCGAGTACCCGTTCGCCCTCCGGCGGGACGAGGACGCGTCGCTCAAGGCGGCGCTCGGCCGCGCGGCTGCCACGCTGATCCGGCCGGGTGACGCCGTGCTCATCGACAACGGCACGACCGCGCTCGCCGTGGCGCGCGAGATCGCGGGCACGGGGATCACGGCGCTCGCCCTGTCCCTGCACGCCGCCGCGGCGCTCGCCGCCCGGCCCGGGGACCAGGTGATCGTCCCCGGCGGCGCCGTCGACCACGACGACCTCGCCTTCACGGGCGCGAGCGCGGTGGACGCCGTGCGGGGGATGCGGTTCGACGTCGCCGTCCTGGGCGCGTGCGCGGCGGATCCTGACACCGGGCTCACCGTCGCCGGCTGGGGCGACGCGCTCGTGAAGCGCGCCGCGCTCGCGGCGTCCCGCCGGGTGGTGCTCGTGGCCACGCCCGACAAGTTCGCGCGGACGGCGGCCCACCGCTTCGGCGGCATAGCGGACCTCGACGCCATCGTCACGACCCGGGACGCCCCGATCGCCCTCCTCCACGACGCCCGGCAGGCCGGCGTCGAGGTCGTGCTCGTGGACGCGGACGCGGATGCTGACGGAGCCCGGCCGCGGTAGCGCGCCTAGTCGTGCAGCGCCGCGTCCGCCGGGCCCGTGCGCCACGACGCGAAGCGGGCCGTGAAGCCCGCACGGGTGGGCGCGCAGCAGAAGGGGCCCGCGGTCACGGCGGCGTCGGGATCCAGCGGCGCGACCCGCACGAGGCGCCATGGCTCGTCGTCGACCCGGGCGCGCACCGTGAGGGCGTCGCCGGAGCGGCTCGCGCGGATCGTGACGAGGCGGCCCGACCAGCCCGGCACCGGGGCGAGCGACCAGTCGGAGACGCCGCGCGTGACGACCGCGCCGAGGCCGTCCTCGCCGTCGCTGCGCTCGACGCCCGCCTTGGTCCACGTCTCCGCGTCGACCCGCACGAAGACGCCGGCCTGGTCGAACTGCTCGCGGAGGTCGAGCGTGAACGCGACCTCCACGGCCGACCCCTGCGGCAGCGGCGCGAGGAGCGCGTGCTCGGTGTCGTGCACGAAGCCGTACGAGGTGATGCGCCAGGCGTCGCTGCCCTCGCGCGCGGTCACGTCCATCCCCCCTTCGTGGATCCGCACGGCCTCCGGCTCGGTGGTCCAGGTGCCGCCGGTCCAGGGGACGTCGGCGAGGGGGGCGGCGGACGCGGGGAGATCGCTCATGCGACGAGGCTACGGCTGCCGGACGTCAGTCGGCGACGGGCTGCGGGTCGCCCAGGAACGGCATGATCGCCTCGGCCCAGTGCGCGTGCATCACGCGGTAGGAGAAGCGGTCGCGGACGTGCAGGCGCGTGCCGGAGATGTCGGGGTAGGGCGCGTGGATCACGCCGCGCCCCGGGTCGTCGAGCAGGGCCGTCGCGCGGTTCAGCCGGCCGACCTGCGCCTGCAGGAGCTTCCGGGCGACCATCGGGATCGGCTGGAACCGGTCCATCGGCGGGATGCCCGTGACGACGATGCGGCAGCCGTCGCCCGCCTGGGCGCGGATGCTCGCGATGATCCCCGTCAGCCGGTCGGTCCACTCCTCGACCGACGTCGCGACGAGCACGTCGGGGATGCCGAGCGCGACCACCGCGAGGTCGAGGGGCGCGGCGTCCCGGTCGGCGATGGCGGCGGCGGCGTTCCGCGCGGTCATGTCGTACGCCGCGACGCTCTCCCACTCCATGCCGCGGCCCGTCGCCGAGGTGCGCCGGGCGGCGACCTGCGCGGGCATCGCCATCCCGGCGAGGAGCACGCCGTACCCGGCGACGCCGATGTCGCCGACGAACAGGACGCGCTCGGGATCCGGTCCCGCGATCGCGGAGACGTCGTCGTGCTGCGGGAAGATCCCCGCCTCCATCTCGCGCATGTAGAGGTGGAGGTGCAGGCGCAGCGTCGGCCGCGCCAGGGCCATCGCGGCGCCGTGGGCGAGGGGCACCAGCGGCCGCAGGACCGTGCGCGGGACGCTCCCCGGCGACGGTCGCCTCGTGGGCAGGGCGGGCAATGGGTCCTCGTCTCCGGGGGATGCGGTCGGGTCCCTGGAAGGCTACGCGGCGGCGGCCGGTGCGCCGACCCCGTCCGGGGGTGGACGGCGTCCGGGCGCCCGTAGGCTCGACGCATGCAGAGCCTCTTCCCCGAGATCGACCCGCACGACACCGGCATGCTCGACGTGGGGGACGGCCAGCTCCTCCACTGGGAGGTCTCGGGGAACCCGGACGGGATCCCCGTCGTCTTCCTGCACGGCGGGCCCGGCGGCGGGACCAGCCCGGCGCACCGGCGCCTCTTCGACCCGGCCAGGTACCGCATCGTGCTCGTCGACCAGCGCGGCTGCGGCCGGAGCACGCCGCACGTCTCCGACCCCTCGGCGGATCTGTCCGTCAACACCACCTGGCACCTCGTGGCCGACCTCGAGCGGCTGCGCGAGCACCTCGGCGTCGAGCGCTGGCTGGTGTTCGGCGGATCCTGGGGCTCGACCCTCGCGCTCGCCTACGCCGAGACGCACCCGGCGCGCGTGACGGGCCTCATCCTCCGCGGCATCTTCACGCTGCGCGCGACCGAGCTCGACTGGTTCTACGAGGGGCCCGCCGGCATGGTCTACCCCGACGGCTGGGAGGCGTTCACGGCGCCCGTGCCCGGGGTGGAGCGCGGCGGGATCATCGACGCGTACGCGCGGCTGCTCGCGGATCCCGACCCCGCGGTGCACGGGCCGGCCGCGGTGGCGTGGTCCACGTGGGAGGCGTCGGGCATCACGCTGCTGCCGAAGCCCGAGGTGGTGGCGCGCTTCGCCGAGCCGACGTACGCGCTCGCGTTCGCGCGCATCGAGAACCACTACTTCACGCACGGCGGGTGGATGGAGGACGGCCAGCTGATCCGCGACGCGCACCTCATCCGCGACATCCCCACGGAGATCGTGCAGGGCCGCTACGACATGTGCACGCCGGCCGTCACCGCGTGGGACCTGCATCGGGCGTTACCCGAGGCGCGCTTCACGATGGTGCCGGACGCCGGGCACGCCTTCGACGAGCCGGGGATCCTCGACGCGCTGATCCAGGCGACCGAGCGCGCGGCGGACCGGCTGACGGCCTAGCGGCGCGGCGGCCCGTCCGCGCGCCGACCTGCTGGCGCCCTGACGCCCTGACGCCCTGGCGGCGCTGCGGCCTAGCGGCCGACCAGCGCGGGGGAGCCGTGCGCGGCCGGCTGCGCGAGCGTCGCGGCGGGGGCCGCCGCGGGCGCGCCGACGCCGCTCAGGATGTCGAGCGCGCGCCGCAGCCGCGTGCTGGAGGTGTGCATCGTGTACGGGAAGTACACGACCTCCACGCCGACGGCCGCGAACTCGGCCTCCAGGCGCTCGCCCTTCGGGGTGCCGCGCCAGTCGTCGCCTTTGAAGAAGACGTCGAAGCCGACGTCGCGCCAGGTGTCGAGCTTGTCCGGCAGCGTCTCCGCGCGGGCCTCGTCGACGTAGCTGATGTGGCTGACGATCTCCAGGCGCTCGGCGAGCGGCACCACGGGCGTGATTCCCTTGTTGCGCTCGAGCATCTCGTCGGAGACGACGCCCGCGATGAGGAAGTCGCACTGGCTCTTGGCGTGCTTGAGGATGTTGAGGTGTCCGACGTGGAAGAGGTCGAAGGCACCGGCGGCGTAGCCGATTCGGGTCATGGCACACGTGTCTCGGGTCGTCCGCGTTCCGGGCGCGGGTACGCGCGGATGCGGGATCGGGTGCAGCCCGGTGCGGGTACGCCGGGCGGGGTCCTCCTGCTCCGCGACGCGGGTACGTCGGCCGCCCTGGGTGGGGGCGACGGGGAGCGGGTGGACCTCCGCCGATCTTACGGGCGACCCGGCCGACCGCGGAAGCGGGATACCCGAACGGGGGGGCATGCCGGTGATCCAGGGGGCGCGGGACCCCCGCCCCCGCCATGACCTCCTTTCGGGGGACACAACAGGCTGTTTCTGGGTTACATTCACTCAACCCCACCTGTCTGGTGGGTGTTCACCAGCCTGTCTGACGGACAGATCCGAGCGAGGACCCGCCCGCATGCGCCACCGCACCCCATCCAGTCGATCGACCCGCCGCCGCACTCCGAAGCACGTCGCCCCCGCATCCCGCCCCCGGCCCGCCCGCCACCTGATCGCGATCGCCGTCGCCGTCGGCCTCGCCGTCCCGGCCGCGCTCGTCGCCCCGCAGACCGCGGGCGCCGCGACCGGGCAGGACCTCACCGCGGGCAGCCCCGTCTTCTCCGACTCCTTCACCCGCAGCGCCACCGGCGGCTGGGGCACCGCCGCCGGCTCCGCGGCGTACTCCTACGACGGCGTCTCGGCGTTCCGCGCGAACGGCGGGCAGGGCGTCATCGACCTCGCCCGGGCCGGCACCGCCGCGTCCGCCGCCGTGCCGGTCGCCGCTCCCGTCGACAGCGAGACCACCGTCCGCGTGCTGATCCCCCGCGTCCCCGCGCAGGGCAACGGCGTCTACGCCGGGCTCCAGCAGCGCGTGTCCGGCTCCTCCTACTACCAGTCGAGCGTGCGGGTCGACAGCGCGGGCGACGCGCGGCTCTCGGTCGTGCGCGTCACCGGATCCACCGCGGCGCAGACCACCGTGGTCGGCGACACCGTCGTGGCCCGGGGCGTCGTGCCCGGCCGCGTGGTGAACATCCAGTCGCGCGTCTCGGGCTCCACCGCGGTCGCGATCGACGCCCGCGCGTGGGTGGACGGCCAGTCCGTCCCCGGCTGGCAGGCCGCGGCCGTCGACACGAGCGCGTCGCGCCTCACCTCGGGCACGGGCACGCGCCTGTGGTCGTACCTCTCGAAGTCCTCCGGGCCGCAGGCCGTCGCGTTCGACGACGTGGCGATCCGACCGCTGACGGCGCAGGCCGCGGCCCCCGCGCCGACCCCGACGCCGGCGCCGACGACCCCGGCTCCCGCGCCCGCCCCGGCACCCGGCACCGGTTCCGGCTCGGGCTCGTCCGACGCCGAGCAGGGCGTCTCCCTCGGCGACGCGCGCACGGGCTCCGGCTCCGCGCCCGTCGGATCCACCTCCTACGGCGTCCCGTCCGACGCGGTGTACGTCGCGCCGACCGGCTCGAACGGCGGATCCGGCTCCAAGTCGTCCCCGTACGCCACCATCCAGAAGGCCGTCGACGCCGCCCCCGCCGGGCGCACCGTCGTCGTCCGCGCCGGCACGTACCACGAGTCGGTGGTGATGCCGCAGGGCAAGGCCCTCACGCTCCAGTCGTACCCGGGCGAGGCCGTGTGGCTCGACGGCAGCCGCCAGGTCTCGTCCTGGACGGCCTCCGGGTCCACCCGCTACGCGAGCGGCTGGACCGTCGCGTTCGACGCGAGCCCCACCTACACGCGCGGCAAGCCCGACGGCACCGCGACCGGCTGGCAGTTCGTGAACCCCGCGTACCCGATGGCCGCGCACCCCGACCAGGTCTGGATCGGCCAGACCGCCCAGAAGCAGGTCGCCTCGCGGGCCCAGCTCGTCGCCGGCACGTTCTTCGTCGACACCGCCGCGGACCGCCTCTACCTCGGATCCGACCCGGGCAGCCAGACCGTGCGCTCGAGCGACCTCGTGCAGGCGCTCAGTGTCCGCGGCGACGGCAGCACGGTGCGGGGCATCGGCATCCGCCGGTACGCGCCCTCGGTGCCGGACCTCGGCGCCGTCGTCGTGCAGGCCAGGAACGTCACGGTCGAGAACCTCGTGATCACCGACAACGCCACCACGGGCATCTCCATCACGGCGACCGGCGCGAAGGCGACCGCGCTCACCGTGGCCCGCAACGGCATGCTCGGGATGCACGCGAACTACGCCGACGGGCTGCGCGCCACGCGCCTCCTGGTGGCCGACAACAACACGGAGCGCTTCAACCGGGCGCCCGTGTCCGGCGGGTTCAAGATCACCCGCAGCCGCGACGTGGACGTGAAGGACAGCGCGATCCTCCGCAACGCCGGCAACGGCCTGTGGTTCGACGAGTCCGTGTACGACGCGAACGTCACGGGCGACGACGTGATGGACAACGCGGGATCGGGCATCGCCTTCGAGCTGTCGGCCCAGATCGCCATCGTGGACAACGTGGTGGCCCGCAACGGCGAGGAGGGCGTCTGGATCGACGACACCGGCCACGTGGACATCTGGAACAACACGTTCGTCGCCAACGACCGCAACGTCGACATCTCGCAGGGCACGCGACGCGCGTCGAACCTCTCGACGCCCGGCCACGATCCGCGCCAGAAGCTGCCGGACCCCACCGTGACGTGGGTGGTGACCGACATCGACATCGCGAACAACGTGATGCAGGGATCCACCGGCAACGCCCTGCTGGCCGTCGAGGACCACTCGCACCAGCGCTCGGCCGGGCAGATGGGGATCACGACCTCCGGCAACGTGTACCAGCGCGACGCGGGGAACCGCCCGGGCTGGGCCGTGATCTGGTCCCGCGGCGCCGGCGACCCGGCCGTCTACGGATCCGTGCAGGCGTTCAGCGCCGCGACCGGCAACGACCGCACCTCGCTCGCGATCGACGGACGCCCCGTCGTGGGATCCGGCTTCCGGCTGACCGACGAGGTCCGTCGCGTCGAGACCCAGGTGGCCGTGCCGCTCATCGGCGCTGTTGCGGGCCTGCTCGGCTGGCTGACCGGCGCGCGCGAGCTCGGGGCCGACGTGGGCTGACCCCGCGCGCACGAAAGGACGGGCCGATCCCCTCGGGGGTCGGCCCGTCCTGGCGTACGCGGCGTCACCGCGTCCGTCGCGGTGCCCGCCGGTAGGGGCGCCGGTGGCCGGGGCGGCGGCGTCAGGGCGCGAACCAGTGCGGCGGCGCGGCGGATGAGTACGACTACTGGCCCCTGCGCGACGAGCGGCGGACGGCGGAGACGGAGCCTGGGATCGCACCCACGAGCCCGTCCCCGGACGGGCATCCACCGCCATCCGCCGCCGCGCACACGCAAGGACCGTCCCATGAACGGCACGTCCCGCACCTCCCGTCCCCCGGTCCGCCGCCGGCACGCGATCGCCCTGGCCGTCGCGGCCGGGCTCGTCCTCCCCGCCGCGCTCGTCGCCGCGGGTCCCGCGTCGGCCGCGACCGGCCAGGACCTCGTCGCCGGCGCCGCCGTCTTCTCGGACGCGTTCACCCGCAGCGCGACCGGCGGCTGGGGCACGGCCGCCGGCGCCGCGGCCTACGGGTACGACCTGCCGTCGGCGTTCCGGGTCAACGGCACGCAGGGCGTCGTCGACCTGCCGAAGGCGGGGACGTCCCTGACGGCGAGCGTGCCGGGCGCGGTCTCGGCGGACGCCGAGGCCACCATGCGCGTGATGCTGCCGCGCATCCCGGCCGTCGGCGGCGGCGTCCACGCGGGCCTCCAGCAGCGGGCGACCGGGTCGTCGTACTACCAGGCGAGCGTGCGCGTCGACCCGGCGGGGGACGCGTGGCTCTCGGTCGTGCGGGTGAACGGATCCACGGCGGCGCAGACCACGATCGCCGCCGAGGTCGTCGTGGCGCGCGGGCTCGTGCCCGGGCAGGTGCTGGGCATCCAGACCCGCGTCTCCGGATCCTCGCCGGTGGCCGTCGACGCGCGCGCCTGGCGGGTGGGGCAGGCCGTGCCCGCCTGGCAGGTCGCCGCGTGGGACGCGAGCGCCGCGCGGCTGACCGCCGGATCCGCGACCCGCGTCTGGTCGTACCTCTCGTCGTCGTCGCGCCCGCAGGCGCTCGCGTTCGACGACCTGGCGGTGCGGCCGCTGACGCGGGCGGGAGCGACGCCGACGCCGACCCCGACGCCCACGCCGACGCCCACGCCGGCCCCCACGCCCACGCCGACCGCCACGCCGACCCCGACGCCCACCCCGACCGCTCCCGCGCCGACCTCCGCGGACCCGGAGCAGGCCGTGCCCCGCGGCGACGCCCGGCCCGGCACGGGATCCGGCTCCGCCGCGGTCGGCACCGCGACCTACCCGGCGCCCGCCGACGGCGTCTACGTGTCGCCCACCGGCTCGGACGGCGGCGCCGGCACGAAGGCGTCCCCGTACCGGAGCATCCAGAGGGGGGTCGACGCGGCGCCGTCGGGACGCACCGTCGTCGTCCGCGCCGGCACGTACCACGAGACCGTCGTGATGCCCGCGGGCAAGGCGCTCACGCTGCAGTCGTACCCGGGCGAGGCGGTCTGGCTCGACGGCAGCCGCACGCTGACGTCGTGGACCGCATCCGGATCCACCCGCTACGCCTCCGGCTGGGACGTCGCCTTCGACGCGAGCCCCACCTACACGCGCGGCGCGCCCGACGGCACGCGGGAGGGCTGGGCGTTCGTGAGCCCGGCCCGGCCGATGGCCGCGCACCCCGACCAGGTCTGGATCGGCCAGGCGGCGCAGCGGCAGGTCGCCTCGCTCGCCCAGGTGACCGCGGGCACGTTCTTCGTCGACACCACCGCCGACCGCCTCTACCTCGGCTCGGATCCGGGCGGCCGGACCGTGCGCGCCAGCGACCGCGTCAGCGCCCTCGCCGTGCGCGGCGACGGCAGCACCGTGCGCGGCATCGGCATCCGCCGGTACGCGCCGTCGGTCCCCGACATGGGCGCGGTCGTCGTCAGCGGCAGGGACGTGACCATCGCCGACGTCGCGATCACCGACAACGCGACCACGGGCCTCTCCGTGCAGGCGACGGACGCGACCCTGCGCGCGGTGACCTCGGCGCGCAACGGCATGCTCGGGATCCACGCGAACTACGCCGACCGGCTCCGCGCCTCCCAGCTCCTCGTCGCGGACGACAACGCGGAGGGCTTCAACCGGGCACCCGTCTCGGGCGGGTTCAAGATCACCCGCAGCCGCGACGTGGACGTGACCGACAGCGCGTTCCTCCGCAACGACGGGAACGGCCTCTGGTTCGACGAGTCGGTGTTCGACGCGACGGTGGCGGGGAGCGACGTGCTGGCGAACACGGGCAACGGCGTCGTCTTCGAGCTGTCGGCCCAGCTCGCGTTCGTGGACGTCGTCTCCGCGGGCAACGGCGCCGCGGGTCTCTGGATCGACGACTCCGGCCACGCGCAGGTGTGGGCCAACACCTTCTCGGGCAACAGGCGGGACGTCGACATCGCGCAGGGCACCCGGCGCGCGGCGAACCTGGGGGAGGCCGGGCACGACCCCCGGCAGCAGCTGCCGGACCCGACGGTCACGTGGATCGTCACCGACATCCAGGTGGCGGACAACGTGATGCAGGGCAGCACCGGCAACGCGCTGCTCGCCGTGGAGGACCACTCGCACGAGCGCTCCGCGACGCAGATGGGGATCACGACATCCGGCAACGTCTACCAGCGCGACCAGGCGGCGAGCCCCCGGTGGGCGATCGTGTGGGCGCGCGGTCCCGGGGATCCGGCCGTCTACGACACGATCGGGGCGTTCGCCGGAGCGACGGGGAACGACCGCACGAGCCTCGACGTCGTCGGGCGGACGGCGCTCGGATCCGGCTGGCGGCTGACCGACGAGATCGCGGGCCGGCAGGCGACCGTCGCGGTGGGGGTGCCCGCCGCGGTGGCGGCGCTCCGGGGGGTGGCGACCGGCGCCCGCGTGCTCGGCGCGTCGGCCGGGTGAGGGCGGCCGACGGGGCCGGGGGGCGTCCGTCCCCCGAAGGGGGAGGGGCGACGGGGCACAGGGAGCGTTTAGCATTGCCACCGTCACCACCCGGTGTTCACCCGTCGTACCCGCGATGGACGCTCTCGGACGAGGCCCACCCAGCCCGTCCGTCCCCGAGCCGTGAACCGGACGAGGTCTTCCCGGACCGCGTCGCACCCCGCACCACCCACCTGTAACCCGAAACGCAGGCACACACCCGATGAACCCGTCATCGGCGCAGGACAGTACCCGCCGTCCGCGCCCGAACGCGCCCACCCGCCCCTCCGACATCCCGCGACCGCTCGACGCGCTGCACGGCACGCGATGAGCACCACGAGGAACCGTCCCGCGACCCGGGACGAGCGCACCCGCCTGCGCACCGAGCGCCGCTCCGCGCACCGCCCGATCATCGGATCCGGCGTCGCGGCGGCCACCCCCGTCGTCCCCTCGGGCCGCCGCTGGGCCCGCGACTACCGCACCCGCCTCATCGCGAGCGACTACGCGATCATCATCGCGACCGTCCTCGTCGCCCAGCTCACGCGCTTCGGCACGGGGGACGCGGCGGTCGACGCCGGCTCGCTGCAGCTCGACTACGGCGTCGTCTCGGTGATCGTCGTGGCCGCCTGGATCGCCGTCCTCGGCGCCTTCCGCACCCGTGACGCCCGCATCGTCGGGGTCGGCGTCTCCGAGTACAAGCGGGTCGTCAACGCGTCGGCCATCACGTTCGGCGCGCTCGCGATCGGCTTCCTGCTCCTCAAGGTCGACATCGCCCGCGGCTACGTCGTGATCGCCTTCCCGCTCGGCGTGGTCGCCCTGCTCCTCGCCCGCTGGAGCTGGCGCCAGTGGCTCATCCGCCGCCGGCTGCAGGGCGCGCACCTCTCCCGCGTCGTGGTCGTGGGCGCCCGCGCCGACGTCGAGGACGTGGCCGCGCAGATCCTGCTGCGTCCCGCCTCCGGCTACACGGTGGTGGGCGTCGCGATCGACGAGCACCTCGAGGGCCTCGAGGTCGCCGGGCGCACGATCCCCGTCGTCTCCGACCTCGGATCCGTCGCGGCGGCCGCCGCCCGCACCGCCGCCGACGCCGTCATCGTCGCCAGCCAGCCGCGCGCCGGCAGCAACGCCGTCCGCACGCTCGGCTGGGAGCTCGAGGGCTCGTCGATCGAGCTGGTGCTCGCGTCGCGCCTCACGGACGTCGCCGGCCCCCGGATCCACTTCCGCCCGGTCGAGGGCCTCCCGCTCATCCACGTGGAGATCCCGCAGTTCGAGGGCGGCAAGCACGTGATGAAGCGGGCCCTCGACATCGCGGTGGCCGGCCTCGCGCTCGTGGTGCTCGCGCCCGTGATGCTCGTCATCGCGTGCATCGTGCGCATCGACAGCCCCGGCGGCGCCATCTTCCGCCAGGAGCGCGTGGGGAAGTCCGGCCAGGAGTTCCACATGCTCAAGTTCCGCTCGATGCGGGTGACCGCCGAGGCCGAGCTCGAGGCGCTCGCCGCCGCGAACGAGGGATCCGGGCCGCTCTTCAAGATGCGGAGCGACCCGCGCGTGACCCGCGTGGGCACCGTGCTCCGCCGCTACTCGCTCGACGAGCTGCCGCAGCTGTGGAACATCCTCGTCGGCGACATGAGCCTGGTGGGCCCGCGCCCGCCGCTGCGCCGCGAGGTGCAGGGCTACGAGAGCCACGTGCACCGCCGTCTGTTCATCAAGCCCGGCCTCACGGGCATGTGGCAGGTGAACGGCCGGAGCGACCTGAGCTGGGACGAGAGCGTCCGGCTCGACCTGTACTACGTCGAGAACTGGTCCCTGACCGGCGACGTGATGATCATGTGGCGCACCTTCCGTGTGCTCACCCGACCCGTGGGGGCCTACTAACAATGTCTGCTATCGAACCGCGTCGACTCCGCATCGCCATGGTCGGGACCCGGGGGGTCCCCGCCGCGTACGGCGGATTCGAGACCGCCATCGAGGAGATCGGGCAGCGCCTCGCCGCCCGCGGCCACGACGTCACCGTCTACTGCCGCTCGGCGAACCGCGCGCGCCCGCGCACCCACCTCGGCATGACGCTCGTGCACCTGCCCGCGCTCAAGACCAAGTCGATCGAGACCCTCAGCCACACGGCGCTGTCCGCGATCCACCTGGCCCTCGGCAAGCGCCAGGACGCGGCCTTCGTCTTCAACGCCGCCAACGCGCCGTTCGTCCCCCTCATCCGCTCGCGCGGCGTGGCCACGGCCGTGCACGTGGACGGCCTCGAGTGGAAGCGCGGCAAGTGGGGCCGCATGGGCAAGAAGTACTACCGGATCGCGGAGCAGATGGCCGTGAAGAACGCCGACGCGCTCATCTCGGACGCCCAGGGCATCGCCGACTACTACGACCACGAGTTCGGGATCCCCACGGAGCTGCTCACCTACGGCGCCAACATCCTGCGCGACCCCGCGAGCGACCGCCTCGCCGAGCTCGGCCTCGAGCCCGGCCAGTACCACCTCGTCGTCGCGCGCTTCGAGCCGGAGAACCACGTCGACGTCATCGTCGACGGGTACACCGCGTCGAACGCGACCCTGCCGCTCGTCGTCGTCGGATCCGCGCCGTACTCCGCCGCGTACACCGACCGCATCGAGCAGGTCGCCACCGCCGACCCGCGCATCCAGCGCCTCGGCGGGGTGTGGGACCAGGAGCAGCTCGACCAGCTCTACGCCCACGCGCTCACCTACATCCACGGCCACTCGGTCGGCGGCACCAACCCGTCGCTGCTGCGCGCCATGGGCGCCGCGACCGCGACGCTCGCCAACGACAACGTCTTCAACCGCGACGTGCTCGGCGAGGACGGCCGCTTCTGGTCGGACGCCGCCGGCGTCGCCGCGCTCGTCGAGGGCGCGGAGGCGAACGCCGAGGAGGCCGTCGCGATCGGCCGCCGCCTGCAGGAGCGCGCCGAGGAGACCTACGACTGGGACGCCATCGCCGACGGCTACGAGGAGCTCGCGGCGCGCATGACGCGCGGCTACTCCACGCACGGCATGAGCCGCGGCGTCCGCTCGGCCACCCGCTGGGAGCCGGAGCTCCGTCCGAGCGACGCCGGCCGCACCTCCTTCCTCCTCGAGGAGAGCCGATGACCGCCGCGACCGGCACCACGGCGCCCGCGCGCGACGAGTCGTACCTCGACGTCGTCCGCCGCCTGGCCTCCGCGCAGAAGAAGGCCGCCCGCGGCGCGCCCGCGTACTCGATCCGCGTGAACCGGCCGGCCGGCCGGCTGCTCGCCGCGTGGGCCTACCGCGCGGGGCTGACCCCGAACCAGGTGACCGCGATCAGCGCCGCCTTCACGTTCACCGGGATCGCCCTCATCGCGCTCGTGCAGCCCGCCGCCTGGCTCGGCATCGCCGTGTGGCTGCTGCTCGCGGTCGGCTACGCGTTCGACTCGGCCGACGGCCAGGTCGCGCGCCTCCGCGGCGGCGGCTCGCTCTCGGGCGAGTGGCTCGACCACGTCGTCGACTGCATCAAGATCTCGTCCCTGCACCTCGCGGTGCTCGTGTCGATGTTCCGCTGGCCCGCCACGGACTCCGACGCGTGGCTGCTCGTGCCCGTCGCCTACGCGATCGTCGCTGCCGCGAGCTTCTTCGCGATGATCCTCAACGACCAGCTGAAGCGCGTGCACCAGGTCACCGGCGCCTCCGCGCCCGAGGCCGGCCGCTCGACGCTCCTGCGCTCGCTGCTCGTGATCCCCACCGACTACGGCTTCCTCTGCATCGTGTTCGCGCTGCTCGGCGCCCCCGTCGTCTTCCTCGCGGTGTACACGCTGATGATGCTCGCCAACGCCGGCCACCTCGCGCTCGCGTCGGTCAAGTGGTTCCGTGACATGGGCGCGCTCGACGCGCGCCGCGCCGAGGCCGCCGCCGGCTCCGCGCGGGTGACCGCGTGACCGCGTTCGCCGGCACGGAGCAGGCGATCGCCCGGGCCGACGACGAGGGCGCGGACCTCCGCGGCCGCACGATCCTCGTCGCGCACCCGAGCGCCGAGCTCTACGGATCCGACCGCGTGCTGCTCGAGAGCGTCGCGGGCCTCGTGGCCGCCGGCGCCCGCACGGTCGTGACCCTGCCCTCCGACGGCCCGCTCGTCGCCGCGCTCACGGGCGTCGGCGCGAGCGTGCAGCACACGCCCACCCCGGTCCTCCGGAAGTCGATGCTGCGCCCGCGCGGCTTCGCGGCCCTCGTCGGTCAGTCCGTCCGCGGCCTGTCGGCGGGCCTCGGGCTCGTGCGCCGCGAGCGCCCGGACGCCGTCTACGTCAACACCGTGACGATCCCGCTCTGGATCCTCGTCGGCCGCCTCGCCGGCCGCCCGGTCCTCGCCCACGTGCACGAGGCGGAGGGATCCGCGTCGCGCGCCGTCGGCACCGCGCTCGCCCTGCCGCTCGCGCTCGCCACGAGCGTCGTCGCGAACAGCCGCTACAGCGTCGACGTGCTCGCCCGCGCCCTCCCGCGGGTCGCGCGCCGCGCCGAGGTCGTCTACAACGGCGTGCCCGGCCCCGCCGCGGTCGTCCCCGCGCGCGAGGCGCTCGACGGCGGCCTCCGGGTCCTCTACGTCGGCCGCCTCTCCGACCGCAAGGGCGTGGACGTCGCGGTCGAGGCCATCGTCGAGCTCCGCGACCGCGGCGCCCTGGCGACCCTCGACATCGTGGGCGCCGTCTTCCCCGGCTACGAGGCCTACGAGGAGCAGCTGCGCACGACGATCCGCGTGCTGGGCCTCGAGGAGCGGATCACGATGCACGGCTTCCACGCCGACGTCACCCCGTTCGTGGCCGCCGCCGACGCGTGCGTCGTGCCCTCCCGGGTGGACGAGCCGTTCGGCAACACCGCCGTCGAGGCGCTGCTGGCCGCGCGGCCCGTGGTGGTCAGCGACACCTCCGGCCTCCGCGAGGCCGCGGGCGGATACGAGTCGGCGCAGCTGGTGCCGCCCTCGGATCCCGCCGCCCTCGCGGACGCCCTCCAGGACATCGCGACGGACTGGGACGCCTACCGCGCCCGGGCCGCGCGCGACCGCTTCCGCGCCGAGCACCGGCACGGACCCGAGCTCTACCGGCAGCGCATCGCGCGGTCGGTGGGCACGATGCTCCGCGCCACGACGCGCACCGGCAGCCCCCGACCGGCCAGCGACCGCTGACCACCGGCACTCCCTCACCCGCTCCACCCACCCGAAGCAAGGACACCATGAGCATCATCTCCACCGCGGGACGCCGCCTGGCCGCGATGACCGCGGCCGCCGCGGTCATCCTGTCCGCGGTCGTGATCGCGCAGCCCGCCCTGGCGGACTCCGCGCCGGTCGACCCGACCGACCCCAAGACGCCCGTCACGGTCACCGCCGACCCGCTGCCCACGACCCAGATCGACGGCGTCGCCTGGTCGCAGGTCGTCGTCGGCAACACGGTCTACGTCGCCGGCAAGTTCCAGAACGCGCGCCCCGCGGGCGCCGCGGCCGGCACGAACCTCACGCCGCGCAGCAACCTCCTCGCGTACGACATCCGCACGGGCGCGCTCATCACGTCCTTCGCGCCGAAGCTCAACGCGCAGGCGCTCTCGGTCACCGCGTCGCCCGACGGCTCGCGGATCTACGTGGTCGGCGACTTCACCGACGTCGACGGCCAGGGCTACTACCGCGCCGCGGCGTTCAGCACCGCGACCGGCAAGATCATCCCCTCCTTCCGCCCCATCATGGGCAGCCAGACCCGCACGGTGAGCGCCTCGAACGACACCGTGTACCTCGGCGGGACCTTCCAGAGCGTCAACGGCGCCGCTCGGAAGTACCTCGCCGCGGTGTCCGCGACCGACGGCAGCACGAAGCCGTTCGTCGCGGACGCGGACACCGTCGTGGACGCGCTCACCCTCACCAAGGACGCGTCCAAGCTCATCGTCGGCGGCCGCTTCACGCAGCTGTCGGGCACGCCGACCTACGGGCTCGGCGCGGTCGATCCCGCCACGGGCGCCTCGCTCCCGTGGGCCGCGAACCAGCAGGTCAAGAACGCCGGCACCGAGTCGTCGATCACGAGCCTGTACGCGACCGACGACCGGGTCTACGGATCCGGCTACACGTTCGGCAACGGCGGCAACCTCGAGGGCGCCTTCTCGGCCGACCCGAACACGGGCGTCGTGAACTGGGTCGAGGACTGCCACGGCGACACCTACTCGGTCTTCGCGACGAGCAAGGTCGCGTACGTCGCGGGCCACCCGCACTACTGCGGCAACATCGGCGGCTTCCCGCAGACGGACCCGTGGACCTTCCAGCACAGCCTCGCGTTCTCCAAGACCGCGACCGGCACGGCCACGGCCGACCCGTACGGCTACGCGAACTGGGCCGGCACGCCGTCCCCGTCGCTGCTCAACTGGTTCCCGAAGTACGTGACCGGCTCCTTCACGGGACAGGGCCAGGCGGCCTGGAGCGTCAACGGCAACGAGGACTACATCGTCGTCGGCGGCGAGTTCCCGTTCGTGAACACCACCGCGCAGCAGGGCCTCGTCCGCTACGCCATGGCCAAGGACGCCCCGAACAAGGTCGGCCCGAACGGCAACGACCAGCTCGTCCCCAAGTCGATCTCGTACACGAAGGGCGAGGCCCGCGTCTCCTGGCAGGCCACCTTCGACCGCGACAACTCGCGCCTCACCTACAAGGTGATCCGCGACGGCAAGACCGCGACGCCCGTCTACCAGGTCACGCAGGACTCGACCTTCTGGAACCGGCCGTCGATGGGCTTCATCGACAAGGGCCTCGTGCCCGGCAGCTCGCACACCTACAAGGTCGTCGTGACCGACTCCTCGGGGAACTCCACCGACCGCAACGGCGCCTCGCCCGTCACCGTCACCGACCAGTCGGGCAGCGACGCGTACGCCACGAGCGTGAAGGACGACGGCGCGACCGCGTACTACCCGCTCGACGAGAAGGACGGCACCGCCGGCCTCGACCACGTCGCGTTCGAGGACCTCCGCGTCGACAACGCCACGCGCGGCGCCGCGGGCCCGATCGACGGATCCACCGCCACCACCTTCTCCGGCCAGGATGGGTCCTTCGCGGTCACGCCCCAGGCCGTGCAGGCGCCGGACACGTTCAGCGTCGAGTCGTGGGTCAAGACGTCCTCGACGAACGGCGGCAAGGTCGTCGGCTTCGGCGGCAGCAACACGGGCACGTCGGGCAACTACGACCGCATGGTCTACCTCGACAACGACGGCCGCGTCCTCTTCGGCGTCTACACGGGCGCGACCCAGACCCTGAGCTCGGCCCCCGGGTTCAACGACGGGAAGTGGCACCAGATCGTCGCCACCATGGGCGCCGAGGGCATGAAGCTGTTCGTGGACGGCAAGCTCGCCGGCCAGCGCGCGGACACCACGCGCGGCCAGGACTACAAGGGCTACTGGCGCGTCGGCGGCGACAACCTCGGCGGCTGGCCCAACCAGCCCCGGAGCTACTACCTGGCCGGCGACATCGCTCAGGTGTCGATCTACCCGACCGCCCTCACGCGCGCCGACGTCGTCGACCACCTGGTCGCGTCCGGCCGCACCTCGCCCATCCCGCCGGCGCCCTCGGACGCCTACGGCAAGGCGGTCTACGCGGCCGACCCGTCCTCCTACTGGCGCCTCGACGACGCCGACGGCTCGTCGACGCTCAAGGACGCGGGCCAGAACGACGTCGGCGCCAACGTCGGACGCAACGTGCGCTTCGGCCAGGCGGGCGCCCTCTCGGGCTCCGTCGGCCAGGCGGCGGCGTTCTCCGACAGCATCGCGGTGAGCCAGCAGCGGGTCGCGAACCCGACCTCCTACTCGCTCGAGATGTGGTTCCAGACGACCACCACGCGCGGCGGCAAGCTGATCGGCTTCGGCGACAACGCGGATCCGTTCAACTTCTCCGGCAGCTACGACCGCCACGTCTACATGCAGGACGACGGACGCCTGCAGTTCGGCACGTGGACGGGCCAGACCAACCTCGCGAGCTCGCCCCGCGCCTACAACGACGGCCAGTGGCACCACATGGTCGCGTCGCAGGGATCCGACGGCCTGAAGCTCTACGTGGACGGCGACCTCGTCGGCCAGAACGGCCAGACGCAGGCGCAGGCCTACGACGGCTACTGGCGCATCGGCGGCGACAACACGTGGGGCTCCTCCAGCGGCACCTTCGAGGGGCGCATGGACGAGGTCGCGGTCTACCCGACCGTGCTCGCGGCCAGCACCATCGCGACGCACTACTCCCTCGGGACGACCGGCCGCGTGCCGAACCAGGCCCCCAAGGCCGCGTTCACGCAGACCGCCGACTTCCTGACGGCGTCGTTCGACGCGACCGGATCCACGGACACCGACGGCACGGTCACGGGCTACGCCTGGGACTTCGGCGACGGCGTCCAGGCGTCCGGTGCGACCCAGTCGCACACGTACGCCGCGGCGGGCACCTACCCGGTGGTCCTCACGGTGACGGACGACCGCGGCACCACGAACCGCACGCAGCAGGACGTCACGGTGAAGGCGGCCCCCGCCAACATCGCGCCGACCGCCGTCGTGACGGCCACGGCGACCGACCTCACGGCCAAGCTCGACGGATCCGCATCGACGGACGCCGACGGCACCGTCGCCTCCTACGCGTGGGACTTCGGCGACGGCGGCACGGGCACCGGCCCGACGCCGACGCACGCCTACGCCGCGGGCGGCACCTACACGGTGACGCTGACGGTCACGGACGACAAGGGCCTCACGGGCACCGCGTCCACGCAGGTCCAGGTCACGGCGCCCCCGGTCAACCGGGAGCCCACCGCGGTCATCGCGTCCACCACGACCGACCTCGTCGCGAACCTCGACGGCCGCGGATCCAGCGACCCGGACGGCACCATCGCGTCCTGGGCGTGGGAGTTCGGCGACGGCACGACCGGCACCGGGGCCTCCATCGCCCACCCGTACGCGAAGGCCGGCACCTACACGGTCGCGCTGACGGTGACGGACGACAAGGGCGCGACCGGTCGCACGACCGCGAGCGTCACGGTCACCGCCCCGCCCGTGAACCAGGCGCCCGTCGCCGCGTTCACGAGCACCGTGGCGAACCTCGTCGCCTCGCTCGACGCCTCCACGTCGAGCGACCCCGACGGCACCGTGGCGTCCTACGCCTGGGCCTTCGGTGACGGGACCACCGGCACGGGCCGCACCACGACCCACGCCTACGCCGCGGCCGGCACCTTCGCGGTGTCGCTCACGGTCACGGACGACAAGGGCCTCGCCACGACGACCACCTCGCAGGTGACCGTCCAGGCGCCCGCGTCGAACGTGCTGGCGCAGGACTCGTTCGGCCGCACCCTCGCGACGGGCTGGGGCACGGCCGACCTCGGCGGCGCCTGGCGCGTCACCGGCGGCACGAACATCGTCAAGGTGCAGGACGGCACGGGCCAGGTCGTCTCGCCCAAGGGCGAGACCCGCACGATGACCCTCGACGCGGTCTCCACCACGTCGTCGGACGTCAGCGCGACCTTCTCGCTCGACTCCGTCCCCACGGGCGGCGGCTCCTACACCCGGGTCAACTCCCGCCAGGTGGGCTCGGCCTTCTACCAGACGCAGGTCTGGATCAAGGCGACCGGGCAGATCCAGCTGGTGCAGTCGGAGGGGGCGACGACCATCGGGTCGTACATCCTCCCCGGCACGACCTACCAGGCCGGCCAGCAGCTCCGCGTCCGCGTCCTGACGACCGGCACCTCGCCGACCACCGTCAAGGCCAAGGTGTGGGTCGCCGGCCAGGCCGAGCCCGCCGCCTGGCAGACGAGCGTCACCAGCTCGACCGCCGCGCTGCAGGCCGCCGGCTCCGTCGGGATCCAGACCTACCTCTCGGGGTCGGCGACGGCTCCCGTCACGACGCGGATCGACGACCTGGTCGTCGCCCGCGACGGCCAGGCGCCCGCCGCCAACCAGGCCCCGACGGCGGCGTTCACGTCGACCGCCAAGGACCTGACGGCCTCGTTCGACGGATCCGGCTCGACGGACGCCGACGGCACGGTCGCCTCGTACGCCTGGGCGTTCGGGGACGGGACCACGGGCACGGGCCGCACCGCGACCCACGCCTACGCCGCGGCCGGCACCTACGCGGTCTCGCTCACGGTGACGGACGACAAGGGCCTCGTCTCGGCGAAGAAGGACGGCACCGTCACGGTGACCGCTCCCGTCGCGGCGAACCAGGCCCCGACGGCGGCGTTCACGTCGACGGCCAAGGACCTGACCGCCTCGTTCGACGGATCCACGTCGACCGACGCCGACGGCACGGTCGCGTCCTACGCCTGGGCGTTCGGCGACGGGACGACGGGCACCGGCAAGACGGTGGACCACGCCTACGCCGCCGCGGGCACCTACGCGGTGTCGCTCACGGTGACGGACGACAAGGGCCTCGTGTCGGCGAAGAAGGACGGCACGGTCACCGTGACCGCCCCGGTCGTCACGCCGGCCAACCAGGCCCCGACGGCGGCGTTCACGTCGACCGCCAAGGACCTGACGGCCTCGTTCGACGCATCCACGTCGACCGACGCGGACGGCACCGTCGCCTCCTACGCCTGGGCGTTCGGGGACGGCACGACGGGCACGGGCCGCACCGCGACCCACGCCTACGCCGCCGCGGGCACCTACACGGTGTCGCTCACGGTCACGGACGACAAGGGACTGGCGTCGGCGAAGAAGGACGGCACCGTCACGGTGACCGCCCCGGTCGTCACGCCGCCCGCCACCGGGATCCTCGCGCAGGACACCTTCACCCGCACCGCCGCCAACGGCTGGGGCACGGCGGAGACCGGAGGCGCCTGGCGCATCACGGGCAACGCGTCGATCCTCAAGGTGCAGGACGGGAAGGCGCAGGTCGCCAGCCCCGCGGGCGAGACCCGCACCGCCAGCCTCGACGCCGTGAGCACCACCACCTCGGACGCCCAGGTGAGCTTCGCGCTCGACAAGGTGCCCACGGGCGGCGGCGCGTACGTGCGGATCAACTCGCGCCAGGTCGGCACGTCGTTCTACCAGACGCAGGTCTGGGTGCGGTCGACCGGCCAGGTCATGATCGTG
Source organism: Clavibacter phaseoli (assembly GCF_021922925.1). NCBI lineage: Bacteria > Bacillati > Actinomycetota > Actinomycetes > Micrococcales > Microbacteriaceae > Clavibacter > Clavibacter phaseoli. The sequence goes on along the minus strand of NZ_CP040786.1, from coordinate 2,000,275 downwards.
CAGTCCGAGAACGGCACCAACCTGAAGTCGGTGGTCGTCCCGAACCTCACGTACACGGCCGGGCAGCAGCTGCGGGTCCGCGTGCAGGTCACGGGCACGTCGCCCACCACGATGAACGCGAAGGTCTGGCCCGTCGGCCAGGCCGAACCGACCGCGTGGCAGTCGACGACGACCGGGACCCTGGCCGCCCTTCAGACCGCGGGGACGTTCGGGATCCAGACCTACCTGTCGAGCTCGGCGACCGCGCCGGTCGCGTTCACGCTCGACGACCTGCTGGTGACGGACGGCACGGCCCGGTGAGCTAGGAGCCGGAAGACGACGCCCCGGCGGGCGGGTCCCACGTGGACCCGCCCGCCGGGGCGTCGCACTGACATGATCGATGAGGGCCGTCCCGCGGCCGGGGGAACGAAGGAGGGGGGAGACATGGCGCCATCACGCCCGCGCGCGCTCCCGGGGGAGGGGAGGCGATGAGCGCCCTGCTCGCCGGATCCGGCCTCCAGACCCTGCTCGTGCTCGGCATCGCGCTCGCGGGCGGCGCCCTCCTCCTGCTCGTCCTGCGGCGCCTGCCGCGCACGGCCGTCGCCCTGTGGCTCGTCGTGCTCTCCTTCGTGCCCGTCTGGTCGGGGGTGCCGCTCGGCGGCTACTACCTGCCGCCGTCGACGGTCGCGGCCGTCCTCGTGATCCTCGCGATCGTGCCGGTGCCGGGCTTCCGGGTCTCGCCGCTGGACGCGCTCGTGGTGCTGATGACCGCGGCGGGCATCGCCGGCGTCGTCGTCGGCGGCAGCGCGGGCATCGGCATGTCCACGCTCGTGACGTTCCTCACCTACGCGCTGCCCGGCTACCTGCTCGGGCGCATGGCGGCGCACCGGATCGGCATGGCCTCGCTGGAGCGGATCGTCGCGGTCGTCTTCACGGTCGTCGCCGCGCTCGCGATCGTCGAGTTCGCGACCGGCTGGAACCCGTTCGTGCTCCTCCCCGGCAACGCGGGCCTCCGCGAGACGTGGGCGACGCTGCAGGGGCGCGGCGGGATCCTGCGGGCCGAGGGCGCGTACGGGCACTCGATCGCGCTCGGCTCGGCGCTCGCCATCGCGATCCCGCTCACGCTCGCGTCCCGCTTCGGCCTCGTGGCGCGCCTCGGCATGACGGCCGTGATGATGCTCGCCGCCGTCCTCACGTTCAGCCGCGTCGGCATGCTCGGCGCCGTGCTCGGCCTCGTCCTCTCCATCGTCTTCCTCCGCGACGCCATCTCGCTCCGCGTGCGCGCCGCCGTCACGGCCGGCGTGGTCGTGGTCGCGGCCGCGGTCGCGCCCTTCGTGCAGGCCGTGTTCGTCGACGCGGGCACGGAGGCGAGCGCCAGCTCCGACTACCGCGGCGACCTCTACAGCCTCGTCCCCGGCATGGGCATCCTCGGCACGACCCCCGAGGCCCACCGCGGCAGCGACGGCCGCGTCTTCTACGGCCCGTTCCGCTCCATCGACAGCCAGCTCGTGCTCACGGGCCTCACGTTCGGCCTCCTCGTGGCGGGCGCCGTGCTCGTCGCCCTCGCGGTCGGCGTCTGGCTCGTGCTGCGGGGGCACGCGACCGCGGCCACCATCGCGCTCGTCGCGCAGATCCCGGCGCTCGCGTCCGTCGCGCTCATCACGCAGTACGCGACGCTCGTGTGGTTCCTGGCGGGCGTGGCGGCGACCAGCCAGATCCTCCGCCGCGACCGCGCGCCCCTGCCCGAGCCGCCGCCCGACCCCGTGGCGGCCGTCGCCGCCGACCGCCCCGATCCCGCCCGCACCACCGCCCCGCCGCTCCTACCCGGAAGAACCCCCTCACGATGACGCTCCACGAGTTCACCGCCCTGCTCCGCCGACTCTGGTACGTCGTGGTCGCCGCCACGCTCGCGGGCGGCGCGGTCGCGTTCGGCCTGTCGCAGCTCGCGACGCCCGTGTACACCGCGCAGTCGCGCCTCTACTTCTCGCTGAGCAGCGGATCCAGCGCGAGCGACCTCAACCAGGGCGCCACCTACACGCAGAGCCAGATGCTCTCCTTCGGCGAGCTCGCCGAGTCGCCCGCGGTGCTGGAGCCCGTGATCACGCGCCTCGGCCTCGACCTCACGCCGCAGCAGCTCGCGCGCGCCGTCACGGTCACGACGCCCCAGAACACCGTGGTGATGGAGATCAGCGTCACCGAGCCGTCGCCCGCGCAGGCCGCGGACATCGCCAACGCCGTCGCGACGAGCCTCCGCGACACGGCGGAGGCGTATGCGCCCACCGGCGCCGAGGGCTCGCCCACCGTCTCCGTGCGCGTGATCCAGGAGGCCCCCGAGCCCGAGTTCCAGTCGGCGCCGAACGGCCGAACGAACACGCTCGCCGGGCTCCTCCTCGGGCTGCTCGCGGGGCTCCTCGGCCTCGCGCTCGTGCGCCTGCTCGACACCCGCGTCCGCTCCGCCGAGACCGTGGCGCACCTGACCACGGCGCCGCTGCTCGGGTCGCTGGAGCGCGAGCGCGGCGTCACGGGCCTCGCGATGGCGCTCCGGCCGCTCTCGACCGCCGCCGAGGGCTTCCGCCAGCTCAAGGCGAACCTCCGCTTCGTGCTCCTCGGGGAGCGGGCGTCGAGCTTCGTCGTGACGTCGTCCATCCCCGGCGAGGGCAAGTCCACGGTCGCCGCGAACCTCGCGATCTCGCTCAGCGAAGGCGGGCGCCGCGTGCTGCTCGTGGACGCCGACCTCCGCCGTCCCGTCATCGCGCAGTACCTCGGGCTCGAGGGCGACGCCGGCCTCACGACCGTGCTCGTCGGCCAGGCGCTGATGGAGGACGTCGTGCAGCCGTGGGGCGAGGGCTCCCTCGAGGTGCTGACCTCGGGCGAGATCCCCCCGAACCCGAGCGAGCTGCTGGCCTCCGGGCGCATGGAGGACCTGGTCGCGCAGGCGCGGGCGACCTATGACGTGATCGTCCTCGACACGGCCCCGCTCATCGCCGTCGCCGACGCCGCCTTCGTGGCGCGCATGACGGACGGGGCCATCGTGGTCACCGACCAGACGCGCGTGCACCGCGGCCAGCTCACCGAGGCGCTCGACGCGGTGGAGAAGTCGGGGGGATCCGTGCTCGGCGTCGTGCTCAACAAGGTGCGGCCCACGAAGGACAAGCGTGCGTACTACCGAGCGGAGACGGAGAAGACGTCTCGTGCCCCGCGTCCGGCGGCGGCGCCGACCCTATCCCAGGGGTCCTCGACGGCTCCGGAGCGGGAGTCCGCGAGCCCGAGCTGACGCGCGCACGACGACACGAGAGGGGCGCGGCCGGATCATCCGGCCGCGCCCGTCTCGTCGGTGCGGGTGGTGCGCCCGCGCTATTGGAACACGACCACCGGCGAGCCGGCGTCGCGCGCCACGACCACGCTGATCGCGTCGGCCGACGCCGCGGGCACGCTGAACACGTAGTCGCCGGTCGCGGACGCGCCGGGCTCCAGCGTGCCGCGGATCACGGTGTCGGAGTCGGCGGGAGTCGCGGGCGTGCGATCGGCGCCGTAGAAGACGTTGACGGCCACGGAGTCCACCGGGACGGCGGCGTCCGTGACGTTCACGAGCTCGAGCCGCACGTCGACCGCGTCGCCGCTCAGCTCGCCCACGCGGCCGCCGTCGGTGCTGGTCGGCGTGACGGAGACGATGCGCGCCTGGATCGAGCCGGGGAACGTCGCGGTCTCGTCGAGGCCCACGGTGGTCGCCACCTCCTGGCCGAGCGTCGCGGTGTCGCCCTCGGGGAGCGGCGCGGGGGTCTCCGTGGCGCCCGCGGTGGGCGCGACGTCCGACCACTCCTTCGTGTCGGCGGCGGACGCGGGGGAGTCGGATCCGGATCCGCTCACCACCACGGTGCCGACCACGGCCGCGACGGCGAGGACGGAGGCGGCGCCGATCACGGCGACGGTGGTGCGGCGGCTGCGGGCGCGGCGCTCGCGACGTGGACGCAGGTCGGACGGGGTGCTCTCGGGTGCGGGCATGGCCTTCTTCGCTCTTCGGGTACGCCGAAGACGGAGCCCGACGACCAGGGCGGGTCGGCGGCGCGGTGCGGGCGGGCGATGGGTGGTCGACCGACGCAGGATTCCGGGTCTTCTGCCCTCGCATCGTACGTCGGCGGGCGCGCGCCGACGAGTCCCCCGTCCAGGGGAGGGCGGGCGGGCGCCCGCGCAGATCCGCTCAGTCGCGCCGCGCGTACTCCTGGTACGACCAGCCGAACGCGCCCGCGACCATGCCGGCGCCGCGCGCGAGCGTGCGGGTGCCCTTGGCGCGGTGCGCGACGCTGCCCGTGACGGCGCCCACCGCGATCCGCCCGGTGCCGCCGAGCGCCCGCACGAGCCCGCGGGCGGTGGCCTCGGCGCGGATCCGCGTGCGCGCGGGCGTCGAGGCCGGGGCGAGCGCGACCGAGGTGAGGCTCCACGAGTTCCCGCTGCTGAAGGCGCGGAGCACGACCCAGCGGCGCGTGGTGCGGGCGCGCGGCACGACGTCCACGACGCCCGCCTCGGCGCACCAGGTGAGCAGCCCGCCGGACGCGACGAGCTGCCGCGTGAAGAGCGTGTCCTCGCCGCCCTGCGTGCCGAGGTCCACGTCGAAGCGGAGGCCCGCCGCGCGCACGGCGCGGAGGTCGAGCAGGAGGTTGTTGGTCGCGGCGACCTCGAGGCGCGTGCCGGTCGCGGGCCGGCGGCGCGTGAAGAAGCCGCCCGCGCGCACCCATGCGTCCGGCTCGACCTCGTACTCGCTGCGCACGGGGCCGGCGACGCCCGCGCTGCCCGTCGCCTGGCGGGCGCGGACGAGGGCGGCGAGCCAGCCCGGATCCGGCCGCTCGTCGTCGTCGAGGAACACGAGCAGGTCGTCGTCGCCCGCGGCGTCGAGCGCGCGGTTGCGGGCGGCGGAGATGCCGGGGGTCGGCTCGTGCACGTAGGCGATCGGCACGGGGGAGTCCGCGGCGGCGTCCTCGACGGCCGCGCCGGCTCCCCCCGCTGGGTCGTTGTCGACCACGACGATCCGCACGGCACGGGGGAGCGCGGCATCGGCCTCCGCGGCCTCCCGCAGCTCGGCGGCCTGGGCGGCGACGAGCGGGAGCACGGCGCGGATGTCCTCGGGCCGCCGGTAGGTGAGGATCGCGACCACGAGCGAGGAGGCGGGCGCGATCGGGCGGGCGGGTGCCGGGGTCGTCGGCGCGGCGGCCGTCGGCGCGGGGGCCGGCACCGCGCGCCAGCCGCCGGAGAGCCGGTAGCCGTCGCGGATCCCGCGCAGGGCCGCCGAGACGGGCGCCACCGGATGCGCGAACTGCCGTCGCCCGCCCTGCAGCAGCACCTCGTACGCGATCACGGGCGTGAGCAGCCGCCACCGGCGGAGCGTCGCCGCGTCGAGGTGCCGGGCCCCGTAGAGGAGCCGGTTCCGGATGTTGTGGTAGTAGTACGTGCCCGACTTCGCCTGGCCCGCGCTCTCGTGGCCGGCGCTCTGCGTGCCGCCCTCCGCGTGCACGGCGACGGCCTCCTCCACGACCGCCAGGGATCCGCCCGCCTCCACGACCTTGCGCGAGAGGTCCACGTCCTCCCAGTACAGGAAGTAGTCGTCCGAGAAGCCGCCGACCCGCGTCCACAGCTCGTCGGTCACGAGCAGGCAGGCGCCCGTGAGCCACGGCTCGGTCGCGAGGCCGGGGTGCTGCGCGCGGCGGGCGGCGGAGCGGATCCGGCCGTCGGCGAGGTAGAGGTCGGAGCCGCGGAACCACGTGCTGCCGTCCGGCCGGAGGATGGTCGGGGCCGCGAGCGTGAGCGGATCCGCCGCCACGACGCCCCGCAGGATGCCGAGCTGGTCGGGCGCGATGGTCGCGTCGGGGTTGAGCAGCAGGAACTCGCGGGCGCCGTGCGCGCGGGCCGCGTCCACGCCGATGTTCATGCCGGTGCCGAAGCCCGTGTTGCCGTCCGGGTAGACGCCGTGCACGCGCGTCGACGGGTGCGCGGCGAGGTCGCGGACGCGCTCCCGCTCCGCGTCGGTGGTGCGGTTGTCGACGACCACGAGCAGCGCGTCGTCGAGGCGCTCGACGAGCGGCAGCACGTTCTCGCGCACGAGGTCGGCGGATCCGTAGTTGACGACCACGACGGCGAGGAGGGCGGGGCGGGGCATGCGGGTCCCATCGGTCGGGCGCGCGGCGGGCGGGGCGTCGCCGGCGGGGACCGCCCTCGGGTGCGGGCGGGTGGTGGCATAGTCTATTTCCTCGACCGATGACCCCGTGGTCGTGCCCGACGAACCGCCGCCGGTCATCCCGCTCAGGAGCGCCATGACCGTCCCCGCCCGTCCGCCCGGCCGCGACCTCGTCGTCCTCCAGTCGTCGCAGGCGCCGCGCCCCACGACGAACCCGTACATCGTGATGCTCGGGCGCGCGCTCGCCGCGACCCCCGGCGTCCGCCCGCTGCACTTCAGCTGGCGCACCGCGCTGCTCGGGCGCTACGACGTGTTCCACGTGCACTGGCCCGAGATCCTCGTCGACGGGCACAGCCCGCTGAAGAAGGCGGTCCGCCAGGCGTTCACCGTCGCGCTCCTCGCGAAGCTGGCGCTCCGCCGGATCCCGATCGTCCGCACCGTGCACAACCTCGAGCGGCCGCAGGGCATCAGCCGCCGCGAGTCGCTGCTGCTCGGGCTCATGGAGCGGACGACCACGTTGCGGGTGCGCGTGAACCCGATCACGGAGATCCCCGCCGACCAGCCGCACGCCACGATCCTGCACGGCCACTACCGCGACTGGTTCCGCGACGAGCCGCGCGCCGACGCGGTGCCCGGCCGCCTCGGCTACGTCGGCCTCGTGCGCCGGTACAAGGGCGTCGAGCAGCTCGTCGCGGCGTTCCGCGGCGCGGGCGACGCGGGCGCCGACCTGTCGCTGCGCATCGGCGGCAACCCGTCCTCCGAGGAGCTGGCCGGGACGATCCGCGCGCTCGCCGCGGGCGACGACCGGATCCGCCTCGACCTCCGCTTCCAGTCCGACGCCGAGCTCGTCGACATCGTCACCTCCTCCGAGCTCGTCGTGCTGCCGTACCGCTTCATGCACAACTCCGGCGGCGCGCTCGCGGCGCTCTCGCTCGACCGGCCGGTGCTCGTGCCCGACAACGCCGTGAACCGCGCGCTCGACGAGGAGGTCGGCCCGGGCTGGATCCACCTCTTCGACGGCGACCTGACCCCCGAGGAGCTGCTGCGCGCGACCGAGGCCGTGCGCACGGGCGCGCGCGCGGCGTCGCCCGACCTCGCCGCGCGCGACTGGGACCGGGCGGGCACGGCGCACGCGTCCGCGTACCGGCGCGCGCTCCGGATCCGCCGCGGGGTCGAGCGAGGCTGACGCGCCCACCCCGTTCGGGGGCTGGATCCTCGCGCCCGCGTGGATAGCATCGGACAGGGCCCGCATACCCGGCCGGCCCGCCCGACACCCGAGCTCGCGGTGATCCGGCTGTCACCCGCAGCCGACCCGATCGCCACCCCCTCCTCGACCCGACGACGGAGCCCCATGCATTCCGCCCTGCCCGGCGATCCGCGCGACCCCGCCGCCGATCCCGCGGCGGACGCCGTCGCCTCCCGCGCCGTCGCTGCGGCGAGCGTGCCCGCCTCGCCCGCCGCCGCGCCCGCCCCGGAGACGCCGCCCGCCGCCACGCAGGGCCTCGGAGCCCGCGCGGCCCGCGGCGCGATCGTCACGATCGGCGCGCAGCTCGTCCGCATCCTCATCCAGGTCGCGTCCGTCGTCGTCCTCGCGCGGCTCCTCACGCCCACCGACTACGGCCTGCTCGCGATGGTGCTCGCCATCATCGGCGTCGGCGAGATCTTCCGCGACTTCGGCCTCTCCAACGCGGCCATCCAGGCGCGCGACCTCAGCCGCGGCCAGCGCGACAACCTCTGGTGGATCAACGCCGGCATCGGCCTCGTGCTCGCCGCGCTCGTCTTCTGCGCCGCCTGGCCGCTCGCGGCGATCTTCGGCCACGACGAGCTGATCCCCATCGCGCACGCCCTCAGCCTCACCTTCGTCTTCAACGGCCTCGCGACCCAGTACCGCGCGAGCCTCACCCGCAGCCTCCGGTTCCGCGCGCTCGCGACGGCCGACGTCACGGCGCCCGCGGTCGCGCTCCTCGTCGCCATCGGCGGCGCGCTCCTCGGCTGGGGCTACTGGGCGCTGGTCGCGCAGCAGCTCACGCAGACGCTCGTGCTGCTCGGCCTCGCGGTCGGCTTCGCCCGCTGGATCCCGCGCCTCCCGCGTCGCGGCGAGCCCATGGGCCCGCTGCTGCGCTTCGGCTGGAACATGGTGTCCAGCCAGATGGTCGGCTACGTCAGCAACAACATCGACACGTTCCTCGTGGGCCTCCGCTTCGGCGCCGGGTCGCTCGGCATCTACAACCGCGCGTTCCAGCTCCTGATGACGCCGCTCGCGCAGATCCGCAGCCCGCTCACCACGGTCGCGATCCCCGTGCTCTCGCGCCTCGCCGACGAGCAGCGCCGCTTCGCCGACTACGTCGCGCGCGGCCAGCTCGCCCTCGGCTACACGCTCGGCGCGGGCCTCGGCCTCGTCGCGGCCACGGCCGTCCCCATCACCGCGGTGTTCCTCGGGCCGCAGTGGGACAGCGTCGCGCCGATCCTCCGCCTCCTCGCCATCGCGGGCATCTTCGACACCCTCGCGTTCGTCGGCTACTGGGTCTACGTGTCGCGCGGCCTCACGGGCGACCTCTTCCGCTTCTCGCTGCTGAGCGCCGTGATCAAGGTGAGCTGCATCCTCATCGGGTCCACCGGCGGCATCGTCGGCATCGCCGCCGGGTACGCCGCCGCGCCCGCCATCTGCTGGCCGATCTCGCTGTGGTGGCTCTCGCGCAAGGCGCCGATCCCCACGCGCCGGCTCTACATGGGCGCGCTCCGGATCATCGGGGTCGTGGGGACGGTGAGCGTCGCGACCGGCGCGCTCCTCGCCCTCGTCGACACCGGGTCCGCCGTGCTGCAGCTCCTCGCGGGCGTCGGCACGACCGCGGTGCTGTACGCGCTCGCCGTCGCGCTCGTGCCGGCCGTGCGCCGCGACGTGCGCGGGGTGCTCGACCTCGCGCGCGTGCTGCCGAAGGCCCGCCGGGGGAGCGCCCCGGCGCCGGCGCCGGCCGCGGAACCCGTCGACGTCGATCCCGTCCGCGACGCCGCCGACCGGTCCGCCGACGCCCGCGTCCCGTCCTAGCCCAGCACCGCCTCCACCGCCGACGCGCCCGCCGCCACGGCGACGACGGCCTCGCGCCCGGCGTGCGCCACCCGCACGCCCCCCGCGAACGCCGTGACGCGCATAAGGCCCTCCGCGTCCGTGCGCAGGGTGGTCGGGGCGAGCCGCCACTCCTCGCGGATCAGTCGGCGGAGCGCGTCGTACGAGGGCTTGGGCGTGCCGTCCGCGCGCACCAGGCCGCCGGGCGCGCCCAGCCACATGCCGTCGTCCGCGAGCCCCCAGTAGGTGATGGCCGCGACGGCCGGGTGCCCGACGAGCGAGCGGTAGTGCCGCTCGACCTCCTCCGCCTGCCGCTCCTCGCCCGCGGGCGTGGACGGCCAGCTCGTGACCCGGTAGTCGTTGAGGTCGGTGATCTCGGGAGGCATCGGGTCGCCGGAGAGGAGCGTCGTCTCCGTCATGTGGATCGGCAGGCCGAACCGCGCGAACCGGTCGACGATCCCGATCACCTCCTCCTCGCCGCGGTAGCCCTGGTGCATGTGCGTCTGCAGCCCGATCGCGTCCACCGGGATCCCCGCGCCCAGCACCTCCTCGATGAGCTCCTCGTACGCGGGCGAGAGGTCGAAGTCGTTGAGCACCAGCGTCGCCGTCGGATCCGCCGCCCGCGCCTCCTCGAAGGCCATGCGCACCATCGCGCGCCGACCGCGCGCCGCCGCGAGCCGGGTGATGCCGTTGTCCTCGCGGTCGAACACCGGCATGATCACGGCCTCGTTGATGGCGTCCCACGTGTCGACGAGCCCGGCGAAGTCGCCGACGTCGCGCCGGATCCGCTCCCGCTGCACGCGCTCCACCTCGTCGAGCGGCAGGTCGAGCAGCCACGGCGCGGTGACCGTGTGCCAGACGAGCGGGTGCCCCTTCACGGCGACGCCGCGCTCGCGCAGCCAGAGGGCGGTCGCGAGCAGCCGCGCGGTGTCGGGCCTCCCGCGCACGGGCTCGAACCGGCCCCAGTAGAAGGGGAGCGTGGCCGTGTCGAACACGCCGAGCCACTGCTCCGCGAGCCGCTCCAGCCCCTCGAGGCGCGCGCCGCCGAAGGTCTCGACGCCGGCCGCCTCGGGATCCGTCTCGCCGTTCGCGAGCGGGATGAGGTCGAAGCCGATGTTGCCGAACGCGATGTCCCGGCTCGCCTGCTCCACCCGCACCTCGGCGTGCGCGAGCGGCTGCCCGTCGGCGCCGCGGACCGTGATCACCGCGTCCGCGCGGCGGGCCTCGGGGATGGCGGTCGGGCGCCACCCGGCGGTCGACGGGTCGAATGGCGTGGCGGGCATGGATCCCCTCGAGGGTGTGCGCCGCGCGCCCGGCACCCGCACGCGGCGAGGCGGCGAGGAGGCGGGCCGCGGGCGGGTGCGTCGGTGCGGTCGCCAGGAACCTACGCGGGCGCCGCGACGGGCGTCCACCGCGCCCCGGATGTCCGCAACCTTTCCCCCTCCGCCGCGGGTGAGGAGGGGCGGCCGCGGGCGTAGCGTGCACGCAGGGCGCGGATCCGACCGGCGCCCCCGCTTCGATGACGAGGACCCGATGACCCCCGATGCCGCCACCCTGTCCGTGCTCTACCTCGGGGGGACGGGGACCATCAGCGCCGCGTGCGTCCGGGCCTCCGTCGCCGCCGGGATGGACGTCACGGTCGTCAACCGCGGCGCCGACGCGAAGGGCCGGGGCACGCCCGCGGGCGTGACGACGCTCGTCGCCGACGTCCAGGACCCGGACGCCCTCCTCGCCGCGATCGGCGACCGCACCTACGACGCGGTCGTCGACTTCCTCTCCTTCGACGCCGCGGGCGCCGACCGCCGCGTGGAGCTCTTCGCCGGCCGCACCCGCCAGTTCGTGGCCATCAGCTCGGCGTCGATCTACCGCAAGCCCGCGCTCCAGACCCCCATCACCGAGTCGACGCTCCGGGCCAACCCGTTCCTCTCCTACGCGCGCGACAAGATCGCGATGGAGGACGCCTTCCTCCGCCACCACGCGGAGAGCGGCTTCCCCGTCGTGATCGTGCGCCCGTCGCACACCTACGACGAGGCGAGCCCGCCGCTCGCGGGCGACTGGACGGTCGTCGACCGCATCGCGCGCGGCGAGGAGGTCGTGGTCCCGGGCGACGGCACCTCCCTCTGGACGCTCACGCACGCGGACGACTTCGCCGTCGGCCTCGTCGGGATCCTCGGCGACGAGCGCGGGGTCGGCGAGGCGCTGCACATCACGAGCGACGACGTCTCGACCTGGGACCGGATCCACCGCCTCGTCGCCGACGCGCTCGGGGTCGAGGCGCGGCTCGTGCACGTGCCCGCCGAGCAGTTCCCGATCGTCGAGCCCGACTGGGGCTGGTCCGAGCTCGTGCTGGGCGACCTCTCGCACAGCGCCGTGTTCGACACCACCCGGATCCGCCGGCTCGTCCCCGCGTTCCAGCCGCGGATCCCGTTCCACCTCGCCGTCCGCGGCATCGTCGCGTGGCGGGCCGCGCACCCCGAGCTCACCCGGCCGGACGCGGACACCGACCGCCGGATCCAGCGCCTCGTCGACGCGAAGCACGCGGCCGACGCCGCCTACCGGGCGGCCGCGGCGGGCTGAGCCGGCGAGCGGAGGAGCGGGGGAGCCGCCCCGCTAGCGGGCGGCGACCGCGGGACGCGCGGCGACCCGCCCGGCCCAACCCGCCCGTGCGCGGGCGACGAGCGTCAGGACGACGACCGCGGCGGCCGCCACGATCGCGGCCACGGCGGCCGGCGTCGACAGCAGCTCGCCCGTGAGGCGTCCGACGGCGACCCACGCGAGGCCCCACGCGATCGCCGCGGAGGGCGCGAGCCGCCCGCCGTCGCGGAGCGCGAGCACCGCGCCGACGACGCCGGCGACCGCCAGCAGCGCCACCGCCCACGCGTCGCGCCCGGCGGTGCCCGGCTGGAGGCCCGCCGCCGTGAGGATCGACGCGATGTTCGCGATGGTCGCGACGCTCACCCAGCCGAGGTAGAGGCCCATCGTGCCGTCGAGCACGACGCCCTCGACGAGGCTCCGCGGCCGCGTCGCCATCAACGCCCGGAAGGTCCACATCAGCGTCACGAGCAGCGCGACGATGACGACGCCGCTGAGGACGAGGAACCCGGCCTGCGCGGTGAGGATCCACACGGCGTTGAGCACGAGGGTCACGGCGACGGGGTAGCCGATCCGGCGCTGGCGCTCGTCGGCGCGCTGGGCGGGGAGCGCCTGCCAGACCGTGTACGCGACGAGCCCGAGGTAGACGACGCTCCAGATGGAGAAGGCGGGGCCGGCCGGGGCGACGGGCGTGTAGCTCGCGCTGAGGGCGCCGCTCGACGCGCTCTGGATGCTCTGGCCGCTGAACGCGCCCGAGCCGAACGCGGAGCCGATGACGGCGAACGCCATGCTCGAGATGACGACGATCTGCCGGACGATGTCCTTCACGGTGCCCATGCGGCCTGCTCCTCTACGATGGGAATGTCAGCAGGCGGATAGTAAGCCTGCTGACGATCACTGTAGCAGGAGGGCGCCCATGCAGGACGACGAGCTCGCCAGCTGGCCCACCGGGCGGCTGCTGTCCACGGCCGCGCGCGCGGTCGAGCACGCCTGGTCGGAGGCTCTCGCGACCCTCGGCGTCACGCACGCGGGCCTCATCGCGCTGCACCTCCTGCGCGACGGGCCGCTCAGCCAGATCCAGCTCGCCCGCTCCGCGCACGTCGAGACGCAGACCATGTCGCGCACGCTCGAGCGGCTGGAGCGGGAGGGGCTCGTGTCGCGCGCGCCGGATCCCCACGACCGCCGCCGCCACGTCGTCGCCCGCACCCAGGCCGGCGCCGACGCGTGGGAGCGCGCGCAGGCGCTCGAGCAGGACGTCGTCCCCGAGCTCGCCCGCTCCGCCGAGATGCGCCGCGGCCTCATCGACGTGATCCGCGCGGCCGGCCGCCCGGCGCCCGCCGCGGAGACGATCGACACGCCCGCGCCCGCGACGGCGACTCCCGGGCGCGCCCGATGACCCGCCCCGCGGATCCGGTCTCCGCCGCCGCCCCCGACCTCCCCGGCCGCGCGGTCATCCGCCAGGTGTGGAGCGACCTCGCCTTCGTGCACTGGTGCGTGGATCCCGCGCTCGTCGCCCCGCTCCTCCCGCCGGGCACGCGACCGGACGTCCACGACGGATCCAGCTGGGTCGGCCTCATCCCGTTCGTCCTGTCGCGCAGCGCCTTCCCGCCCCTGCCGGCCGTGCCGTGGGCCGGCACGTTCGCCGAGCTCAACGTGCGCCTCTACAGCGTCGGCGACGACGGCCGCCGCGGCGTGGTCTTCCGGTCGCTCGAGGCCGCGAAGCTCCTGCCGGTGATCGGGGCGCGCGTGGGCCTCGGCCTGCCGTACATGTGGGCGTCGATGACCCACGACGAGCACGACGGCGTGGTCACCTACACCTCACGAAGGCACACGGGCTCGCGTCCGTCGTCGCGCCTCTCCGTGCGGCCGCTCGGCGAGGAGGTGGAGGGGGATCCGCTCGCCGACTTCCTCACCGCGCGCTGGGGTATGCACGTGGCCCGCGGCGGCGTGACGCGCTACTGGCCGAACACGCACGACGCGTGGACGCTGGAGCGGGCCGAGCTCGTGGACCTCGACGACGAGCTGGTCGCGGCCGCTGGCCTCCCCGGGGTCGTCGACCGCGCGCCCGACTCGGTGCTGTTCTCCCGCGGCGTTCGCACGGAGTTCGCCGGCCCGCTCCGCCCGCGCGCCTAGCGCCGGACCGCTACCGCTTCGCGCGCGGCGTGCGCGTCGAGCGCTTCCGCCCGCTCGACAGCTCGTCGATCGTCAGCGCCGCGCTCACCAGCGCGAGGTGGCTGAGCCCCTGCGGCAGGTTGCCGAGGAACGCGTCGTCGTCGGCGTCGATCATCTCGGCGTACAGCCCGACGTCGTTGCCGAGGTCGACCAGCTGGTCCATGAGCTCGCGCGCCTCGTCCATCCGCCCGACGCACGCGAGCGCGCCCGCCATCCAGAACGCGCATGCCACGAAGGTGCCCTCCTCCTCCGGCATGCCGGAGTAGCGGTACAGCAGCGGCCCGCGGCCGAGCTCGGAGCGCAGCGCGTCGAGGGTGCGGGACATGCGCTCGCCGCGGTCGAAGCCGGAGACGGCGTGCAGCAGGATGCTCGCGTCGAGCCGCTGGCTGCCCGGGTGCATCACGTAGGCGCCGCGCCCCTCGTCCCAGCACTCCTCCTCGACCCAGGTGCGGATCCGGTCGCGCTCGGCCCGCCACCGGTCCGGCACGCCGGGGATCTGGCCCAGCTCCGCGAGCTCGACGGCGCAGTCGAGCGCCTGCCAGCAGCCGAGCTTCGAGGTCGTGTAGTGCTGCTCGTCCTCGAGCTCCCACATGCCGGCGTCGCGCTTCTGCCACATGTCGCAGGTGCGGTCGGCGAACGTCGCGAGGAGCCGGCCGGTGTCGGCGTCGAGCACGTTGCCGTCGCGGACGTAGGTGCGCACCACGTCGAACAGGTCGCCGAAGACGCCCAGCTGCAGCTGCGACTGCGCGTCGTTGCCGTCGACGACGGGCCCGACGCCGCGCCAGCCCGGCACCTCGGGGTTCGAGCTGCCCTGGGGCACGCCGCCCTCGAGGGAGTAGAAGACGTGGAGGTCCGGGCCGTTGTCGCGGATCGTGCGGAGCATCCACGACACCGCCGCGTGCGTCTCCTCGCGCAGGCCGAACCGCACGAGCGCGTTCACCGTGTACGCGAGGTCGCGCACCCAGGCGAAGCGGTAGTCCCAGTTCTTGCCGCCGTCCATCCGCTCGGGCAGCGAGGTCGTCGCGGCCGCGGCGATGGATCCGGTGGGCGCGTGCACGAGCAGCTTCAGCGCGAGGGCGCTGCGCTGCACGGCCTCGGCCCACTCGCCCTCGTACCGGAACTCGGCGCTCCAGTACTCCCAGTTGCGGATGGTGCGGTCGATGCCCTCGTCCACGATCTCCGGGTTCGGGATCCGCACGGGCTCCCGCTCGGTGCCCACCATCGTGATGACGTGGCGCGACCCCTCCCTCGTCGTGAACGCGCCGGACAGCGACTGCGTCCCGGGCTCGGCGGGACCGTGGTCGAGGCCGACGACCGCGAGGGTGACGCCGTCCACGCGGATGACGTGCCCGTTGTGCGTCGACTGCACCCACGGCGACGACGTGCCCAGCGCGGTGCCGGGCGCGACGAGCCAGCTCATCGCGACCGCGCCCGCGAGCCCCTCGACCCGACGCCCGAGCTCCGACCACGGCAGGCGACCGGCGACGCCCGTGACGAGCGCGTCGGTCACGCGCACCGTGCCGGACGCCGTGGTGAAGGTGGTGGTGAGCACGTTGGTGCCGGGCACGTAGGCCCGCGTCACCTCGAAGTCCTCGTCGGGCCGCAGCGTGATCCGGCCGCCGTGCGGGGCGTCGAGCATCGCGGCGAACGCGGGCGCCGTGTGCAGGTTCGGCAGCGGCAGCCAGTCGATGTCGCCGTCCTCCGCGATGAGCGCGACGGTGCGCCCGTCCCCGATGGCGGCGTAGCTGCGGAGGGCGACGTAGCCGTCGGTGCGCTCGGGGGCGGGGCGGGATGCGGGCTTGGCCATGGGACTCCTGTCGACGCCGGCAGGAGGTCACCGACCCCTCCAGTATCCCCGCGTCGCCTCCGCACGACCGGGCCGCCGGCCGGTCGCGGTCATGACGGCCCGCCGGGAGCGCCCCGTCGGGGACGCGCACGGCGGGCCGCCCAATCCGTTCTTCCCCGGGTTCCGAATAATCCCGATGTGCCCGGAGCCCACCCGAACGGTTCCGGTCGCCGCCCGTCGGACAGCGTCGTCCGCGCGGGTCTCCCTCCCCGTGCCGATCCGGGCCAGGCTGGATCCATGACCGAGCTCGAGGCCGTGCGCGGCGACATCACCCGGCAGGACCTCGACGCGATCGTGAACGCGGCGAACTCGTCGCTCCTCGGCGGCGGGGGAGTGGACGGCGCGATCCACCGCGCGGCCGGCCCCGAGCTGCTCGCCGCCTGCCGCCGCATCCGCGCGGAGCGGCTGCCCGACGGCCTGCCCGCGGGCGACGCGGTCGCGACGCCCGGCTTCCGCCTCGCGGCGCGCCACGTGATCCACACGGTCGGTCCCGTCTGGTCGGCGTCCGACGACCGCACCCCGGTCCTCGCGAGCGCCTACCGCCGGTCGATCGAGGAGGCCGCGGCCCTCGGGATCCGCAGCGTCGCCTTCCCCGCGGTCTCGGCCGGCGTCTACGGCTGGCCGGTCGACGACGCGGCGCGCGTGGCGGTCGCGTCGGCGCGCGAGGCGATCGCGGACGGCGCGGCGGACGGGATCGAGCTGGTGCGCTTCGTCCTGTTCTCGGACGCGGTGCTGGCGGCCTTCGCGGCGGCGCTCGCGTCCGGCGCCTGAGGCGGGCCGCCGGTAACGGGCCGAGAAGAAGGACTCCGGCCCTGCCGTCGAGGACGGGGACCGGCGAGATGGTGCCTGGACGCGGCGTCGATCCGCGGACCTTTCGATTTTCAGTCGAACGCTCTACCAACTGAGCTACCCAGGCGAGCGGGCGGCTTGCGAGAAGACGCCCACATCGGACAGAAGCCCTCTCGTGAGAGAGGGCTCGCCGTCCGTGGCGACCCTGACGGGACTTGAACCCGCGACCTCCGCCGTGACAGGGCGGCACGCTAACCAGCTGCGCTACAGGGCCTTGCTTGTCGGTCATTGCCTGGTGACCCCAACGGGATTCGAACCCGTGTTAACGCCGTGAAAGGGCGCCGTCCTAGGCCACTAAACGATAGGGCCGCTCGTCCTGGTCTCCCAGATCTCGCAGCAACCGACACGTCAGCATAACCGCACTCCGGGCGAGGACTCAAATCGACCCTCCTCGAGAGGGCGACCGCCCCGCCATCATGCGGATCGGACGGCGTGTCGGCTCCGCGCGCACGGGCTCCGCGCGCGGATCGGCAGGGTCCTCCACCGCCTCCTGCCAGGTTCGCGACACGGCCAGCGCGCTGCTGCGGCGGCACCCTGCCGCGGGGTTAGCCTTCGGTCGACCCTCCCGGGGAGGGATCCCCAGCGTGGATCCCCGCATCGGCGCGCTGTGCGCCGCGCACCCCCGTTGCTACTGTGAGAGCCGGTGAAGGCGTGACGGATGTGATCCGCGCTCCCCGCCGGCCCTGCAGGGAGGCACAGCCGGCCAGCCGGGCGACACGATGATCGGGATCACCATGCACCAGGACCTCCTCCGGAGACCGCGCAGCCAGGGCGCCACGCGGTCGCGCCCGCGCGGACGCCGCAGCCTCCAGGCCATCGTCGCGATCGCGGCCGTCCTCCTCACCGGGTCGATCGCCGCCCCCGCCCACGCCGAGACCTTCGCCTCGTGGGACGACGTGCAGAAGGCGCGCGGCGACGAGCAGGCGCAGCAGGCGCTCGTGCAGCGGATCAACGACGAGATCGCGTCCCTCCAGCAGAAGGTCACCGACGCGCAGGACCTCGTGACGAAGCGCGGCGAGGAGCACGACGCGGCGCAGCAGGCGGCCGACGACAAGTACGAGGACACCGTCCAGCTGCAGCAGAAGGTCGACGCGGCCGACGCCAAGGCCACGAAGTCGCAGGAGCAGGCCGCCGGCCTCGCCAAGCAGCTGATGCGCTCCGGCGGACAGAACCTCTCCGGCACCCTCCTCCTCAGCGAGGGCGACGGCACCGACGACCTCCTCGACAAGCTCGGCACCATGAGCAAGGTCGCCGAGAAGTCCGACCAGATCTACGCGATCGCCCTGCAGGACCGCAACGCCGCGAAGTCCCTCAGCGACCAGGCGCAGGTCGCCCTCACGGAGCTCGACGCGCTCAAGGCGAAGGCCGAGCAGCTGCTGGCCGACGCCGCGCAGGCGCAGGCCGACCTCGAGCAGGCGCTCGAGGACCAGAACGCGCAGAAGGCCGACGCCGACGCGAAGCTCGCGGTCATGGCGGAGGACCGCGAGGCCACCGAGGACGACTACCAGGCCGGCGTCCGCAAGCGCCAGGCCGACGCCGACGCCCTGGCCGCCAGCCAGGGCCGCGCGGGCGGCGACGTCTCGCCCGGCGCGATCAGCGCATCCGGCTGGACCGCGCCGCTTCCCGGCGCGAACACGAGCGGCTACTACGGCCCCCGCTTCCACCCCATCCAGCACCGCATGATCTTCCACGCCGGCGAGGACCTCGTGCGCGGCTACAGCTGCGGCGAGACGCAGTACGCCGTGCACGCCGGCACCGTCGTGTTCGCGGGTTGGAACGGCGGCTACGGCAACTACATCCGCATCGACCACGGCGGCGGCGTCTCCTCCGCCTACGGGCACATCGCCAACGGCGGCACGCTCGTGCGCAACGGGCAGCAGGTCGTCGCGGGCCAGCCCATCGCGATCACCGGCACCACCGGCGGCTCGACCGGCTGCCACTCCCACTTCGAGATACGCCTCAACGGGAACCCCACCGATCCGGTGGCGTTCATGCACGGCCAGGGCGTCTCCATCACCAGCACGCACTGACATGAGGAACGACATGAGCCACCTCCGCCCGACCACGGTCGTCATCTCCACGATCGCCGTGGGGGTGATCGCGGTGTCCAGCGGCGTCGCCGCCCAGACCGCGTTCGCCGCGACCGACTACCCCTCGTGGGCCGACGTGCAGGCGGCGAAGGCGAACCAGGCCGACACGCAGGCGGCCATCGACCGCGTGACCGAGCTCGTGACGGGCCTCCAGGAGTCGGCGGACCAGTCGAACAAGGCCGCCCTGATCGCCGGCGAGAAGTACGCCGAGGCGCAGGCCGCGCGCGACGCGAAGGCCGACGAGCTCGCGCGCCTGCAGAAGAAGGCGGACGAGGCGCAGGCCACGGCCCTCACCAGCCGGATGCGGGCGGGGCTCCTCGCGAGCCACCTCGCCCGGGCGGGCGGGCAGGACATCACCGCGAGCCTCTTCGCGTCCGACGGCGACGACGCGGAGGAGCTGCTGCGCTCGCTCGGCACCATGACGAAGCTGTCCGAGAGCACGCAGTCCGTGTACCAGCAGGCGCTCGCGGACCGCAACAGCGCCGCGTCGCTGAGCGACCAGGCGCAGGTCGCGAAGGACGAGCTCGCCCGGCTCGCGGACGAGGCGCAGCAGGCGCTCGACGACGCGAACTCCGCCGCCGCGACCGCGCAGGCCGCGGTCACCGAGCAGACGCGCAACAGCGACCAGCTCATCGCGCAGCTGGCGCTCCTCAAGGACTCCACCGCGGAGATCGAGGCGCAGTACATCCAGAGCATCACGCAGCCGCCGATCCCCGCGGCGGCCTCGGCGGCAGCGCCGTCCAGCGGAACCGGTGGCGGCTCCTCCTCCGGCGGCGGATCGTCGTCCGGCGGCGGCGGATCCTCCTCCGGCGGCGGCGGCTCGTCGTCCGGTGGCGGCGGATCCTCGTCCGGCGGCGGGTCGAGCGCCCCCGCTCCCGCGCCGCAGCAGCCGGCCCCGCAGCAGCCGTCGCGTCCGGCGCCCGCGCCGGCGCCCGCTCCCGCGCCGGCTCCCGCCCCGTCCGGCAACGCCGCCCAGGTCGCCATCGCGTTCGCGAAGGCCCAGCTCGGCGAGCCCTACGTCCTCGGCGGCGCGGGCCCGAACCAGTGGGACTGCTCGGGCCTCGTGATGATGGCGTACCGCGCGGCGGGGATCGACGTCGGCAGCCACTCGGTCAGCAGCCAGTACGCCAAGATGCAGGCGCAGGGACGCCTCGTCCCGTTCTCGCAGCGCCAGGCGGGCGACATCATCTTCTGGAACAGCGGCGGCGGCTTCTACCACGACGCCATCTCGCTCGGCGGGAACACGATCATCGCGGCGCCGAAGCCCGGCGACGTGGTGAAGATCCAGGGACTCTGGGGCGGCAGCGACCTCATGCCCTACGTCGGCCGCCCGGGCTGATCCCCGACCCGTCACACGACGACGCCCGCCTCACCGCATCAGCTGCGGGGGCGGGCGTCGTCGTGTCCGGCGCGCGGACTCAGGCGGTGACGCGGATCAGGCGTCCTCCTCCGGCTCCCCGCCGTGGCCGTCGCCCTCGGCCTGGAGCTTCTCGAAGCCGGCCTGCACGATGCGCTCGGCCTCGGCCGCGTCGCCCCAGCCCTCGGTCTTGACCCACTTGCCGGGCTCGAGGTCCTTGTAGTGCTCGAAGAAGTGCTCGATCTCGTTGCGCGTCTGCTGCGGCACGTCGTCGATGTCCTGGATGTGGGCCCAGCGCGGGTCCTTCGCGGGGACGCCGACGACCTTGGAGTCGATGCCGGCCTCGTCGCTCATGTTGAACACGCCCACGGGGCGGATGGAGACGCCGACGCCCGGGAAGACGGGGTACTCGAGGAGCACGAGCACGTCGACGGGGTCGCCGTCGAGGCCGAGCGTGTTCTCGAAGAAGCCGTAGTCGGTGGGGTAGACGAACGACGTGAAGAGCACGCGGTCGAGGTACACGCGGCCCGTCTCGTGGTCGACCTCGTACTTGTTGCGGGACCCCTTGGGGATTTCGACGACGACGTCGTAGCTGGCCATGCGCGTGCTCCTCGTGGTTCTGACGTGGGCGGGATGCTGCCATAACGTTAGTGGATGCCCTCCGAGCGCCCCCGTCTGACCCCCGCCGTCGCGGACCTCCGGCGGGCGGTCCGCGAGGCGCTCGCGGCGATCCCCGGGAGCCCGGCCGGCCCCGCCCTCGTCGCCCTCTCCGGCGGCGCCGACTCGCTCGCGCTGGCCGCGGCGGCCGCCTTCGAGGGCCCGCGCGCGGGCGTCGCCGTGGGCGCCGTCGTCGTCGACCACGGGCTGCAGGACGGGTCCGCCGGCGTCGCCGCCCGGGCAGCGGACGCCGCGCGCGCCCTCGGCCTCGCGCCGGTCGTCGTGACGCGCGTGCGGGTGGATCCGGGCGCGTCCGGTCCCGAGGCCGCCGCCCGCGCCGCGCGGTACGCGGCGTTCGACGCGGCCCTCCGGGAGACCGGATCCCGCGCGCTGCTCCTCGCCCACACCCTCGACGACCAGGCCGAGACCGTGCTGCTCGGGCTCGCACGGGGATCCGGCGCGACGAGCCTGCACGGCATGGCCCGCTCCGCGCCCGCCCGCGACGCCGACGCCGTGTACCTGCGGCCGCTGCTCGGGATCCGCGCGGCCGTCACCCGCGCCGCGTGCGCCGACCAGGGCCTCGACGCATGGCAGGACCCGCACAACGCGGATCCCGCCTACGCCCGCGTCCGCGTCCGCCACGACGTGCTCCCCGTGCTCGAGCGGGAGCTCGGCCCCGGCATCGCCGAGGCGCTCGCCCGCACGGCCGACCAGCTGCGCGAGGACGACGACGCGCTCGAGCACTTCGCCGCCGAGATGGTCGAGGAGATCGCCGACCACGCCGAGGCGGGCATCTCCCTGGAGGTCGCCTCGCTGCTCGCCGCGCCGCCGGCGCTGCGGCACCGGCTGATCCGGCTCGCCGCGCGCGAGGAGTTCGCGGCCCACCTCTCGCGCACGCACGTCCTGGAGGTCGCGCGGCTGGTCACCGACTGGCACGGGCAGGGGCCGGTCGACCTGCCGGGCGTTAGGGTCGTACGCAAGGACGAGCTCATCGTCCTCAGCGCCAGGACGACGGAAGAGTGACATGAGATCCACCGACATCGCCGACGACCTGACCGAGGTCCTCCACACCGAGGACGAGATCCACGGCCGCATCGCCGGCATGTGCCGCGAGATCGAGCGCGACTACGCGGGGGAGGAGCTGCTCCTCGTCGGCGTCCTCAAGGGCGCGGTCATGGTCATGGCCGACCTCGCGCGCGAGCTCGCGCTGCCGATCCACATGGACTGGATGGCGGTCAGCTCCTACGGCTCCGGCACCAAGTCGAGCGGCGTCGTCCGCATCCTCAAGGACCTCGACGCCGACCTCACCGGCCGGCGCGTGCTCATCGTCGAGGACATCATCGACTCCGGCCTCACGCTCTCCTGGCTGCTGGCGAACCTGCGCTCGCGCGGCGCCGCGAGCGTGGAGGTGTGCGCCCTGCTGCGCAAGCCCGAGGCCGCGAAGATCGCGGTCGACGTCAAGTACGTGGGCTTCGAGATCCCGGACGACTTCGTGGTCGGCTACGGCCTCGACTACGCGGAGCGGTACCGCAACCTCCGCGACGTGGCGGTCCTCGCGCCGCACGTCTACAGCTGACGCGTCCCGCTCCTCTTACCCGCCTCCATGCCGGCGCACGTTCGGCTGGCGGCGAACACCGCGGCCACGCCCAGACGGCCGCTTGTATCCTCGAGACATCTCGTCGCCGTACGGCGCGGCACGGGCAGAAAGGTGTCGGGCCCGCGCCCCTACGCTCATGAACTTCAAGAAACTCCTCCGCAGCCCGATCCTGATCGTCGTCCTCGCCATCGTCGTGGTGTCGGTGGGCTTCAGCCTCATCACCGGGTCCGGCTACAAGACCATCACCACGCAGCACGGCCTCGAGCTGATCCAGGACGGCAAGGTCGCCTCCGCCAAGATCATCGACGGCGAGCAGCGCGTGGACCTCACGCTCGCGAGCGCCGACGGCGACAACGGCACCATGGTGCAGTTCAACTACGTCGCGCAGCGCGGCGGCGAGATCGTCTCCGCCATCACGACCGCGAACCCCGCCGAGGGCTTCGACGACCAGGTGCCGCAGCCGAGCTGGCTCCTGTCGGCGTTCAGCATCCTGCTGCCGCTCCTGCTCATCGGCTTCTTCATCTGGATCATGTTCTCCGGCATGCAGGGCGGCGGGAACCGCGTCATGCAGTTCGGCAAGTCGAAGGCGAAGCTCGCCTCGAAGGACTCCCCGAAGGTGACGTTCGCCGACGTCGCCGGGTCGGACGAGGCCATCGAGGAGCTCGAGGAGATCAAGGACTTCCTCAAGGAGCCCGCCAAGTTCCAGGCCGTCGGCGCCCGCATCCCCAAGGGCGTGCTGCTCTACGGCCCTCCCGGCACCGGCAAGACCCTGCTCGCGCGCGCCGTCGCGGGCGAGGCGGGCGTGCCCTTCTACTCGATCTCCGGATCCGACTTCGTCGAGATGTTCGTGGGCGTCGGCGCGAGCCGCGTGCGTGACCTGTTCGAGCAGGCCAAGCAGAACGCGCCGGCCATCATCTTCGTCGACGAGATCGACGCGGTCGGCCGCCACCGCGGTGCCGGCGTCGGCGGCGGCAACGACGAGCGCGAGCAGACCCTCAACCAGCTCCTGGTGGAGATGGACGGCTTCGACGTCAAGACCAACGTGATCCTCATCGCGGCCACCAACCGGCCGGACGTGCTCGACCCCGCGCTCCTCCGTCCCGGCCGCTTCGACCGCCAGATCGGCGTCGACGCCCCCGACCTGCAGGGCCGCAAGCAGATCCTCGAGGTGCACGGGCGCGGCAAGCCGCTCGCCGCGGGCGTCGACCTCGAGGTCCTCGCGCGGAAGACGCCCGGCTTCACGGGCGCCGACCTCGCCAACGTCCTCAACGAGGCCGCGCTCCTGACGGCGCGCTCCAACGCGCAGCTCATCGACGACCGCGCGCTCGACGAGGCCGTCGACCGCGTCATGGCCGGGCCCCAGCGCCGCAGCCGCATCATGCGCGACCACGAGAAGCTCATCACCGCGTACCACGAGGGCGGCCACGCGCTCGCGGCGGCGGCGATGAACAACACGGACCCCGTCACCAAGGTCACGATCCTGCCGCGCGGCCGCGCCCTCGGCTACACGATGGTGCTGCCGCTGGAGGACAAGTACTCCGTCACCCGCAACGAGCTGCTCGACCAGCTCACGTACGCCATGGGCGGCCGCGTCGCGGAGGAGATCGTGTTCCACGACCCCACCACGGGCGCGTCGAACGACATCGAGAAGGCCACGTCGACCGCGCGTCGCATGGTCACCGAGTACGGCATGAGCGCCAAGGTCGGATCCGTGAAGCTCGGCTCCAGCTCGGGCGAGCCCTTCCTCGGGCGCGAGCTCGGCGGCGGCCGCGACTACTCGGAGGACATGGCCCTGACGGTCGACGCCGAGGTGCGCGCGCTCCTCGACGGCGCGCACGACGAGGCGTGGCAGGTCATCAACGACAACCGCGACGTGCTCGACCACCTGGCCACCGAGCTCCTCGAGAAGGAGACGCTCGACCACGACCAGCTCGCGGCGATCTTCGCGGACGTCAAGAAGCTGCCCCCGCGCCCGCAGTGGCTCTCGAGCGACAAGCGCCCGCTGTCCGACCTGCCCCCCGTGGCCATGCCGCAGAAGGCGCCCATCGACCAGGGCGTCGTCGACGGCGCGGTCGACTCGGAGCCGCCGGCCGGCAAGCCGAAGCGCTCGCCCTTCCCGCGCCCCGCGACGGCCTGAGCCGGTGGGCGTCGACCGGGCGCGCATCGAGGCGGCCGTGGCCGAGCTGATCCTGGCCATCGGCGAGGACCCGCACCGGGAGGGCCTCGCGACCACCCCGGCGCGGGTCGCCGAAGCGTACGGCGAGTTCTTCGCGGGCGTCGGCGCGGATCCGCTCCGGCACCTGCGCGAGACATTCCCGCTCCCGAAGACGGACGCCGCGCCGCAGCCCGTGATCGTGACGGGCATCGCGTTCCGCTCCATCTGCGAGCACCACCTGCTGCCGTTCACGGGCGTCGCGCACCTGGCCTACGTGCCGGGGGAGCGGATCGTGGGCCTCGGCCGCCTGCCGCGGGTCGTCGACGACCTCGCGTCGCGGCCGCAGATGCAGGAGCGGCTGGGCGAGCAGATCGCCGATGCGCTCGAGCGGGGGCTCGGCGCGCGCGGCGTGGCCGTGATCCTCGACGCGACCCACGGCTGCGTCACCGCGCGCGGCACCCGCCAGGCCGGCAGCACGACCATCACCATCGCGGCGCGCGGATCGCTCGCCGAGCCCGCGGCGCGCGCCGAGGTGCTCGCTCTGCTGCCCGCGGCGGGCTCCCGGGGCCGGCCGTGACCACGCCGTCGTCGCCCGCCGGGCAGACGCTCGTGATGGGGATCCTCAACGCGACGCCCGACTCCTTCAGCGACGGCGGCCACCACCTCGCCCTCGACGACGCGCTCGCGCACGCCCGGCGGATGGTCGCCGCGGGCGCGGATCTCGTGGACGTGGGCGGCGAGTCCACCCGCCCGGGCGCGCTCCGCGTCGACGCCGACGAGGAGCTCCGGCGCGTGCTGCCCGTGGTCCGGGAGCTCGCCGCGGAGGGGATCGCCGTGAGCGTCGACACCATGCGCGCCGCGACCGCCGAGGCGTGCGTCGCCGCGGGGGCGCTGGTCGTCAACGACGTGTCGGGGGGCCTCGCGGATCCGCGGATGGCCGCGGTCGTCGCGGGCGCCGACGTCGACTACGTGGCCATGCACTGGCGCGGGCACAGCGACGCCATGGCGGCACGCGCGAGGTACGCGGACACGGTGGGCGAGGTGCGGGACGAGCTGCGCGCCCGCGTCGACGCGCTCGTCGCCGCGGGGCTCGATCCCGCCCGGATCGCCGTCGACCCCGGCCTCGGCTTCGCGAAGGAGGCCGCGCACGACTGGCAGCTGCTCGGATCCCTCGACGCGTTCGTCGGCCTCGGCCACCGCGTGCTCGTGGGCGCCTCCCGCAAGCGCTTCCTCGGGCGGCTGCTGCCGGAGGGCGCGGGCGTCGAGGAGCGCGACGTGCCGACCGCGGTCGTCAGCGCCCTCTCCGCGCGCGCCGGGGCGTGGGCCGTCCGCGTGCACGACGTCGCCTCCACCCGGGCCGCGCTCGCGGTCGAGGAGGCGTGGTCGCGCGGGCGTGCCGAGGCCCTCGCCGCCGCATCCGCCGGGCCGTCGGCCGTCGCCGGTCTGTCAGAGTAGGAGCATGAGCGCCGTGAGCCAGGACCGTGTCGTCGTCTCCCCGCAGGCGGTGCTCGTGCGCATCGCGATCGCCGCGCTCATCGCGTCCGTGATCCTCGGCGTCGGCCTGACCTTCCCCGCCGACCTCGCCGCCGGCGCGGGAGCGGCCGTCGTGGTCGCGAAGGTCGTCGCGGTCGTGCTCGGGCTCCTCGGATCCCTCGGCGCCGCCTACGCGTCCGTCGTGCTGCTGTCGCCCGTCCTCACCACCGTGGGCGCCGCGCTGTGGCCGGCCGCGGTCGTGCTGCTCGGCACCGCGCTCGGGATCGTGGGGGCTCTGCCGTTCTCGTCCGCCGCGGTCGAGGGCGACGCGTCGCACGCCGTCCTCGGGCTCGTCGCCGCCGTGCTCGCCGTCCTCGGGATCGCCGCCGCCGTCGCGTGGGCCGTCGTCCAGCGCCGCGTCGCGCGCCTCGCGGCCACCGCCCGCCGCGTCACCGAGACCGGCCGCCGCACCTCGGCGATCGTCACGGCCGTGCAGCGCCTCGACGGATCCGGCGAGGCGGTGCGCGCGCGCCTCACGGTGGCCTTCACCGACGGCGACGGGCGCGACCACCACGTCACGCGCACCGTGACGACCGCCGACCGGCTGCTCCCCGCCGTCGGCGGCAAGCTGCCGCTCTGGTACGACCCGGCCGACCCTGCCGACCTCCCCTCCATCGTCGTGGGCCGCTCATGGTGACGCCCCTCCCCGCCGACCGCATCCTCCTCACCGGCCTCCGCGTGCACGCCCACCACGGCGTGTTCGCGGAGGAACGCCGCGACGGCCAGCCGTTCGTGATCGACCTCGAGGTCGCGCTCGACCTGGCGCCCGCCGGCGGCACCGACGAGCTGGCGCGCACGCTGCACTACGGCGAGCTCGCCGAGGAGGTCGCCGCGGCGGCCGAGCGGGATCCCGTCGACCTCATCGAGACGCTCGCCGAGCGCGTCGCGGGCGTCGTGCTCGCGCATCCCGTCGCCCGGTCGGTGCGCGTCACCGTGCACAAGCCGGACGCGCCCATCTCTGTCCCCTTCGACGACGTGGCCGTCGTGATCGAGCGCGCGTCCGCCCTGCCGGCGCCGGGGGAGACCGTGCGCGCGGTCGTGGCCGTGGGATCCAACCTCGGCGACCGGCGCGCGGCCGTCGAGCGCGCGCTGGCCCGCATAGACGCGGTGCCCGGCCTCCGCGTCGTGCGGTCCTCCGACCTCGTGGAGTCCGTCGCCGTGACCGCCGACGGGGAGGACCCGACGAAGCCCGGCTACCTCAACGGCGTCGCGCTGGTGGACTCCGGCCTCGGGCCGCACGCGCTGCTGGACGCGCTGGCCGCGATCGAGCGCGACCTCGGCCGCGTGCGCGCGGAGCGCTGGGGCGACCGCACGATCGACCTCGACGTGGTCGCGTACGGCGACGCGCGGATCCACGACGACCGCCTCACGGTCCCGCACCCGCGCGCCGCCGAGCGCGCCTTCGTGCTCGGGCCCTGGCTGCAGGCGGATCCCGACGCCGAGCTGCCCGGCCGAGGCCGCGTCGCCGCGCTGCTCGCCGCCCTCGAGCCGGCCGCCGGACCCACCGCCGACGCCGACCCCGCGGAGGCGACCCGATGACCCGCACGCGCTCCACCACCCTCATCGCCCTGCTCATCGCGGGCGCGGCCGTCGGCTGGTTCGCCGAGAACGCGCTCCTCATGAGCGGGCGCGCGCTCCTCATCCCGCCGCTCACTCTCGGCGCGACGCTCCTCATCGTCGGGATCGTGCTGCTCGCGCTCGCCCGCCCCATCCGCCGCTCGACGCTCGGCCGCACGCCCGGCCGCGTCGACCCGTTCCGCGCCACGCGCGTGGTGCTGCTCGCGAAGGCGTCGGCGCTCGCGGGCGCGCTGCTCACCGGGATCACCGGGGGAGTGCTGGCCTTCGTGCTGGCCCGGCCGGTGCTGCCCGGCGCGTCCTCCGTCGGGCTGGCGGTGGCCGGTACGGTGGGAGCCGTCGTCCTCCTCGTCGCCGGGCTGGTCGCCGAGCACTGGTGCACGGTCCCGCCCGACGACCGGGACGACTCGCGCCCCGGGGACCCGGCGCGCGAGCTCTCGTAGGACCCCGCAGCGCCACCGCTCGCATGCCCCACCGCACCCCGCTCAGAGGCTCCGCGGCACCACCGCTCGCGGGCCCGACCGCACCACCGAGGAGCACCGTGACCCCGAACGTCGACCCGCACGGCGTCTCGTGGCGCCGCGTCTCCCCCCGCCTCGTCGGCGTCGAGCTGGTGGGCGGCGTGATCACCGCCCTCGTGCTCGGCGGCATCGCCGTGTTCCTGTCCGTCGTCGGCGCGCCGGGCTGGCTCCGCATCGTCCTCGGCGCCGCCGCGGTGATCGAGCTGGTCGTGACGCTCGTGATCGTCCCGCGTCGCGTGCGGGCGATGGGCTACCAGCTGCGCGAGGACGACCTCGTCTTCCGCCGCGGCATCATGTGGACGCGCGTCGTCGCCGTGCCGTACGGCCGGATGCAGCTCGTCGACATCACGCGCGGCCCCGTCGGCCGCGTGCTCGGCCTCGCCGACCTCAAGCTCGTCACGGCGGCGGCCGCGGCGGCCATCCAGATCCCGGGGCTCACGAACGCGGACGCCGAGGAGCTGCGCGACCGGCTGGTCGCCCTGGCCGAGACGCGCCGGGCCGGGCTGTGAGCGACCGGACGCCCGAGGATCCGGCGCCCGGCGCGTCCGCGGAGCCGGCCGACGCGGCGCCCGCGCCCGCGGTCGCCCCCGCGATCCCCGCCGCCGAGGCCCGCATCGCCGAGGAGCTCACCGACGGCGGCTGGCACCGCCTCCACCCCGCCACCCCCGTCCTGCGCGGCGGGCTCGTGTTCATCGTCGCGATCGGCTTCCTGCTCTCGTCCCTGCGCGAGCAGATCGTCGAGCGCTTCGTCCCCGGCCAGGACCAGGGCGGCGAGGGCGACCTCATCCCGATGCTCGTCGAGACCGGCGCCCTGATCTGGGTGCTCCTCGCCCTCCTCGCCTTCACGCTGCTCGCGGTCGGCGTCTCCTACCTCTCGTGGCGGATGCACACGTTCCGCGTCACCGAGGAGACCGTGGAGGTGCGCAGCGGCATCCTCTCGCGGACCAACCGGCGCGCCCGGCTCGACCGGATCCAGGGCGTCAACATCGTGCGCCCGCTCGTCGCGCGGCTGATCGGCGCGGCCAAGCTCGAGATCCAGGTCGCGGGCAACGACGCGAACCTGCCGCTGCAGTACCTCCGCTCCCGCGACGCCGACGCGTTCCGCCTGCGCGTGCTGCGGCTCGCGTCGGGCGCCCGGGCCGAGGCGGCCGGATCCGCTCCCGCCGCCCCCGGCGCTCCCGCCCGCGGCTTCGTCGGCTCCCGCGTCGACGACTTCCTCGCCCCCGAGCTCGACCCGGACGCCGCGCCGCCGCAGTCGGTCGTGCGCATCCCGATCCCGCGCCTCGTCGGCGCCGTGCTCCTCTCCGCGCCCACGGTCGTGCTCGTGCTGTTCGTGGTGGTGGGGATCCCGCTCATCGTCCGGTTCGAGGCCTGGTACCTGCTCGTGCCGCTGCTGCCGACGCTGCTGGGATCCGCCGGCTTCTTCGTCCGGCGCATCACGCGCTCCCTCCGCTACAGCGTCGCCGGCACGCCCGACGGCGTCCGGGTCGGCTTCGGCCTGCTGTCGACGAGCAACGACACCATCCCGCCCGGCCGGATCCACGCGGTCGAGGTCGTGCAGCCGCTGCTCTGGCGCGCGGCCGGCTGGTGGGAGATCCGCATCACGCGCGCCTCGCACTCCTCGTCGCCCGGCGCGGCCGGCCAGCAGAACACGTCGATCCTCCCGGTGGGCGACCGCCGCGACGTCGACCGCGTGCTCGGCCTCGTGCTGCCGGACCTCGTGGGCGAGCAGGCGCTCGCGCTCGTCGCCGTGGGCATGACCGGCCGCGGCGGCGTCGACGACGGCTTCACGACGTCGCCGCGCCGCGCGTGGATCCTCAAGCCGTTCTCCTGGCGCCGCACCGGCTTCGCGGTCGACGCGTCGGCGTTCCTCGTCCGTCGCGGCATGATCTGGCGCCGCCTCGTCATCGTGCCGCACGCCCGGACGCAGGGCGTGGACCTCACGCAGGGCCCGATCGACCGCCGCCTCGATCTCGTCTCGGTGCGCGCCGCCACCGTCGCGGGACCCGTCGACACGCGGCTCGGCGCCATCGACCGCGCCACGGGGATGGAGCTGTCGACGCGGCTCGTCGCGGCCGCCGTCGCCTCCGCCCGGTCGGACACGTCCGCGCGCTGGGGCGCCGAGGCCGCGAGCTGGCCGGCGCCGGGATCCGCGGCCGCGTCCGCGACGGCCGAGCCCTCGGAGGCCGCGCCGCCCGCGCCGGCCGAGCCCTCGGAGGCCGCGCCGTCCGCGCCGGCCGCCGCGTCCGCGCCGTCCGCGCCCGGTGCGGCTCCGACCCCCGCGTCCGACGTCCCGGCCGATCCCGCTGACTGGCCGCCCCCGCCGCCGACCCCGCCCGCCCCGCGCCACCGCTCCACCCCCGAGGACCCCGCATGACCGCCCCGTCCCAGCGCTCCGGCCGCCTCGGCGTGGGCATCGTCGGCGCGGGTCGCGTCGGCCCCGTCCTCGGCGCCGCGCTCGCGGGCGCCGGCCACGCGATCACCGGCATCTCGGCGGTCTCCGCCGCCAGCCGCGAGCGCGCCGAGGCCATGCTGCCGGGCGTCCCGGTCCTCGAGATCCCCGACCTCGTCGAGCGGAGCGAGCTCGTGATCCTCGCCGTCCCCGACGCCGAGCTGCCCGGGCTCGTCGCGGGCCTCGCCGCCACGGGCGCGTGGCAGGCCGGCCAGCTCGTCGTGCACACGTCGGCGGCGCACGGGATCCAGGTCCTCGCCCCCGCCTTCGCGTCCGGCATCATCCCGCTCGCCATCCACCCGGCGATGTCGTTCACCGGCACGAGCATGGACTTGAGCCGGATGGCCGACAGCTGGTTCGCCGTCACCGCGCCCGCGCCCGTGCTCCCCATCGCGCAGGTGCTCGTCGTGGAGATGGGCGGCGAGCCCGTCGTCGTGGAGGAGCGCGACCGCCCGGCGTACGCCGAGGCGATCTCCACCGCGACCACGTTCTCCACCGCCATCGTCGACCAGGCGGCGGGCCTCCTCGCGGGCATCGGCGTCGAGGAGCCGGGCCGCGTGCTCGGCCCGCTGATCCGCTCGGCCGTCGACGACGCGCTCCGCCGCTCCTCCCCGGCCGGAGGCGCGCGCCTCACGACGGGCGACGTGCCGCTGCCGACGGACGAGGGCCCCGCGCCGCACTAACCTGGTGCGTCCGCGTCCCGAGCACCCGAGGAGCACCACGGCATGACGATCCCCACGCCCACCGTCGTCACCGGCATCGCCGAGCTGCGCGCCCGCGTCCGCGACCACCGGGCCGCGCGCACCGCCGCGGGGGAGGCGCCCGTCGTCGTCCTCGTCCCCACCATGGGCGCGCTGCACGAGGGCCACCTGGCGCACGCCCGCCGCGCCCGCCAGCTCGGATCCCTCGTGGTCGTGTCGATCTTCGTCAACCCGCTGCAGTTCGGCGCGGGCGAGGACCTCGACGCCTACCCGCGCACGCTCGACGCCGACGTCGCCGCGCTCGCGGAGACCGGCGTCGACCTCGTCTTCGCGCCCTCCGCGGCCGAGATGTACCCGGACGGCCCCGCGCGCGTCCGCGTCACCGGCGGATCCGTCGCCCTCACGCTCGAGGGCCGCTCCCGCCCCGGCCACTTCGACGGCATGCTCACCGTGGTGGCGAAGCTCCTCCACATCGTCGCGCCCGACGTCGCCACCTTCGGCCGCAAGGACGCCCAGCAGCTGCACCTCGTCCGCCGCATGGTGCGCGACCTCGACCTGCCCGTCCGCATCGAGGACCTCGAGACGGTGCGCGAGCCCGACGGACTCGCCCTCTCCAGCCGCAACCGCTACCTCGACGACCGCGAGCGCCGCGCCGCGCGCGTCATCCCCGCCGCCCTCGAGGCCGCCCAGAGCGCCGGGTCCCGCGGCATCGACGCCGTCATCGCCGCGGCCCAGTCCGTGGTGATGGGCGAGCCCGCCGTGTCCCTCGACTACTTCCATGTGGTGGATCCGACCACGTTCGAGTCCGTGGACGACGGCTTCACGGGCGTCGCGCTCGCCGTGGTCGCGGCCCGTGTCGGAAGCACGCGCCTCATCGACAACGAGACCGTCGTCATCGCCTGACCCGGCCGCGAGTCGGTCGGCGTGCCCCGGCCCCGCCCGCACCTGCGAGAATCGACGGGAGGCCGCTCGGCCGATGAGAACCCCACGACCCGCGAGGATCCGCCCGCACATGACCGACAGCCCCGGAACGCCCGCGACGCCCGAGACCGCCCCCGCTCCCGCCGTGGAGGGATCCGCGGAGGACGTCGCCGAGCAGAAGGCCGTGCGCCTCGCCAAGCGCGCCCGCCTCAACGCCGAGGGCGGTCCGGGCGAGGGCGCGTACCCGGTGCAGGTGCCCGTCACGACCACGATCCCCGCGGTCCGCGCGGGGTTCGGCCACCTCGAGCCCGGCGAGGAGACCGACCACGTCGTCGGCATCGCGGGCCGCGTCGTCCACTTCCGCAACACCGGCAAGCTCTGCTTCGCCACGCTCCAGGCCGGCGACGGCACGCGCATCCAGGCCATGATCTCGCTGGCCGAGGTCGGCGAGGAGGCCCTCGCCGCGTGGAAGGAGCTCGTCGACCTGGGCGACCACGTCTTCGTCGCGGGTCGCGTCATCGCGAGCCGCAAGGGCGAGCTGTCGATCATGGCGAGCGAGTGGCGCATCGCCTCGAAGGCCCTGCTGCCCCTGCCGAACCTCCACTCCGAGCTCTCGGACGAGACCCGCGTCCGCAGCCGCTACCTCGACCTCATCGTGCGCGACCAGGCGCGCAAGAACGTCCTCGACCGCGCGAAGGTCAACGCCTCCATGCGCGAGACGTTCCGCCAGCGCGGCTACGTCGAGGTCGAGACGCCCATGCTGCAGGTGATGCACGGCGGCGCGTCCGCCCGCCCGTTCGTCACGCACTCGAACGCGTTCGACACGGAGATGTACCTCCGGATCGCGCCCGAGCTGTACCTCAAGCGCGCGGTCGTCGGCGGCATCGACCGCGTCTTCGAGATCAACCGCAACTTCCGCAACGAGGGCGCCGACTCGACGCACAGCCCCGAGTTCGCGATGCTCGAGGCGTACGAGGCCTACGGCGACTACACCTCCATCGCCGAGCTCACCCAGACGCTCGTGCAGGACGCGGCCATGGCCGTCGCCGGGAGCCACGTCGTCACGTGGGCCGACGGCACGGAGTACGACCTCGGCGGCGAGTGGGACCGGATCTCCATGTACGGCTCGCTGAGCGAGGCCGCGGGCGTCGAGGTCACGCCCGCCACGACGGTCGACGAGCTCCAGGCCATCGCCGACCGCGAGGGCGTCGTCGTGCCGCTGAGCACGCACGGCAAGCTCGTCGAGGAGCTCTGGGAGCACTTCGTGAAGGGCGGCCTCGAGCGCCCCACCTTCGTGCTCGACTTCCCCGTCGAGACCTCCCCGCTCACGCGCGCGCACCGCTCCGTCGAGGGCGTCGTCGAGAAGTGGGACCTCTACATCCGCGGCTTCGAGCTGGCCACCGGCTACTCCGAGCTCGTGGACCCCGTCGTGCAGCGCGAGCGCTTCGTCGACCAGGCGCGCCAGTCGGCGCGCGGCGACGACGAGGCCATGCCGCTCGACGAGGAGTTCCTCCGTGCCCTCGAGCACGGCATGCCGCCCTCGGGCGGCATGGGCATGGGGGTCGACCGACTCCTCATGGCCATCACCGGTCTCGGCATCCGCGAGACCATCCTGTTCCCCCTAGTGAAGTAGGCGACCATGCCATTAGGCCCCGACGGCTCGAACCCGAAGAAGCCCACCACCGCGCGCTACGCCCTCTGGATCATCGTGGGCGGCATCGCCGTCGTCATGATCGGCCAGGGCGTCTACGGCATCCTCACCTAGAGCGCGGCGTATCCTTCTCGCATGGATGACTTCTGGGCGAGCGCGATCTGGTCGATCCTCCCCACGCTCGGCGTGGGCCTGATCTTCTGGTTCATCATGCGAGCCGTCATCCAGGCGGACAAGCAGGAGCGCAAGGCGTACGCCGCCATCGAGGCGAAGGAGCGCGCCCGCATGGGCGTGCCCGCGCCCGAGGCCGACCGCTAGCGCGGAGCGCCTTCCCCGGCCGCTCCCGGCCCGGATCCGCCGTTCGCCGCATCGCGTCACGCCCACGGCGAACAGGGGCATGCACTCCTCGGACCCGTCGTTACTCTCTACATATCGGCGCCGGCCCCCTGCCCCGGTGCCCAGGGAGATACAGATGTTCGAGAGATTCACCGACCGCGCTCGTCGCGTCGTCGTCCTGGCCCAAGAAGAGGCCAAGATGCTCAACCACAACTACATCGGGACCGAGCACATCCTGCTCGGCCTCATCCACGAGGGCGAAGGCGTGGCCGCCAAGGCCCTGGAGTCGCTCGGCATCTCCCTCGATGCCGTCCGCGAACAGGTCCAGGACATCATCGGCCAGGGCCAGCAGCAGCCCACAGGGCACATCCCGTTCACGCCGCGCGCCAAGAAGGTCCTGGAGCTGTCGCTCCGCGAGGCCCTCCAGCTCGGCCACAACTACATCGGCACCGAGCACATCCTCCTCGGCCTGATCCGCGAGGGCGAGGGCGTCGCCGCCCAGGTGCTCGTCAAGCTCGGCGCCGACCTCAACCGCGTGCGCCAGCAGGTCATCCAGCTCCTGTCCGGCTACCAGGGCAAGGAGGCGGTCGCCGTCGGCGGCGAGGCGCAGCAGAGCCAGCAGGCGGGCTCCACGGTCCTCGACCAGTTCGGGCGCAACCTCACGCAGGCCGCGCGCGACGGCAAGCTCGACCCCGTCATCGGGCGCGAGAAGGAGATCGAGCGCGTGATGCAGATCCTGTCGCGCCGCTCCAAGAACAACCCCGTCCTCATCGGCGAGCCCGGCGTCGGCAAGACCGCCGTCGTCGAGGGCCTGGCGCAGGCCATCGTCAAGGGCGACGTCCCGGAGACGCTGAAGGACAAGCAGCTCTACACGCTCGACCTCGGCTCGCTGATCGCCGGGTCCCGCTACCGCGGCGACTTCGAGGAGCGCCTGAAGAAGGTCACCAAGGAGATCCGCACGCGCGGCGACATCATCACCTTCATCGACGAGATCCACACGCTCGTCGGCGCGGGTGCCGCCGAGGGCGCGATCGACGCGGCCAGCATCCTCAAGCCGCTCCTCGCGCGCGGCGAGCTGCAGACCATCGGCGCCACCACGCTCGACGAGTACCGCAAGCACTTCGAGAAGGACGCGGCCCTCGAGCGCCGCTTCCAGCCCATCCAGGTGCAGGAGCCCTCGCTGCCCCACACCATCAACATCCTCAAGGGCCTGCGTGACCGGTACGAGGCGTTCCACAAGGTGTCCATCACCGACGGCGCCATCGTGTCCGCGGCGAACCTCGCGGACCGCTACATCGCCGACCGGTTCCTCCCGGACAAGGCCATCGACCTGATCGACGAGGCCGGCGCGCGCCTGCGCCTCTCGATCCTGTCCGCGCCGCCGGAGCTGCGCGAGTTCGACGAGCGCATCTCCACGGTCCGCGTGGCCAAGGAGACCGCCATCGAGGACCAGGACTTCGAGAAGGCCGCGAGCCTGCGCGACGAGGAGAAGAACCTCCTCGGCGAGCGCCTCCGCCTCGAGAAGCAGTGGCGCTCGGGCGACGTCCGCACCACCGCCGAGGTCGACGAGGGCCTGATCGCCGAGGTGCTGGCGCAGGCCACGGGCATCCCGGTCTTCAAGCTCACGGAGGAGGAGTCCTCGCGCCTCGTCTTCATGGAGAAGGCCCTGCACC
The DNA here is from genome assembly GCF_021922925.1 of Clavibacter phaseoli. Lineage (NCBI taxonomy): Bacteria > Bacillati > Actinomycetota > Actinomycetes > Micrococcales > Microbacteriaceae > Clavibacter > Clavibacter phaseoli. The sequence goes on along the minus strand of NZ_CP040786.1, from coordinate 1,964,388 downwards.
AGCGGGTCATCGGCCAGGAGGAGGCCATCTCGGCCCTGTCCAAGACCATCCGCCGCACGCGCGCCGGGCTCAAGGACCCGCGCCGTCCCTCGGGATCGTTCATCTTCGCCGGCCCCACGGGCGTCGGCAAGACGGAGCTCGCGAAGGCCCTGGCGGAGTTCCTGTTCGACGACGAGGACGCCCTCATCTCGCTCGACATGAGCGAGTACGGCGAGAAGCACACCGTGAGCCGCCTCTTCGGCGCCCCTCCCGGATTCGTCGGCTTCGAGGAGGGCGGCCAGCTCACCGAGAAGGTCCGCCGCAAGCCGTTCTCCGTGGTGCTCTTCGACGAGATCGAGAAGGCCCACCCGGATATCTTCAACTCGCTCCTCCAGATCCTGGAGGAGGGACGCCTGACGGATGGCCAGGGCCGCGTGGTCGACTTCAAGAACACGGTCATCATCATGACCACCAACCTCGGCACCAAGGACATCACGGGTGCCCCGGTCGGGTTCCAGGTCGAGAACAACGCCGCGAACTCCTACGAGCGCATGAAGGGCAAGGTCAGCGAGGAGCTGAAGAAGAACTTCAAGCCCGAGTTCCTCAACCGCGTGGACGACACCATCGTCTTCCCGCAGCTGTCGAAGCCCGAGCTGCTCCAGATCGTCGACCTGTTCGTGAAGCGCCTGTCGGACCGCATGATGGACCGCGACCTCACGATCACGCTCGAGACCGCTGCGAAGGAGCGCCTCATCGAGGTCGGCTTCGACCCGTCGCTCGGCGCCCGGCCCCTCCGCCGCGCGGTGCAGCACGAGATCGAGGACCGCCTGTCGGAGCGCATCCTGCAGGGCGACCTCAACGCGGGCGACCACGTGCACGTCGACTACGTGGACGGCCGGTTCACGTTCGTCACGACGCAGCGCGAGGGCATCTCGGTCGCGGCCGGCATCGGCACCGGGACCGGCACGCCGGACCTCGCCATCACGAGCGAGTAGCGCAGCCCGCACCACCACGACGGCCCGTCGTCCCCGAGAGGGGGCGGCGGGCCGTCGTCGTGCGCGCGGGCTGCGGGTCCGCCGGGTGCCGCTGTCACCCCTCCCGGCCGCGGGCCAGGATGGACGAGGGGCGGAACCGCCCCACGAAGGAGATGCTCGCTGATGAGAATTGCCGTCACCGGAGGCTCGGGGAAGCTCGGCCGCCACGTCGTGGCCGACCTGCGCGCCCACGGACACGAAGTCACCAACATCGACCAGGTGGGGGAGCGCGGATCCGGCTACGTCCGCGTCGACACCACCGACTACGGGCAGGTGGTCGACGCGCTGTTCGGCGTCCAGGACCTGCACGACGGGTTCGACGCGATCGTGCACCTCGCCGCGATCCCGGCCCCCGCGATCCTGAGCGACGTGGCCACGTTCCACAACAACATGCTCACGAGCTTCAACGTCTTCCAGGCCGCGCGCCGGGCGGGGATCACGAAGATCGTCTACGCCTCGAGCGAGACCGTGCTCGGCCTGCCGTTCGACGTGCCGCCGCCCTACATCCCGGTCGACGAGGAGTACCCCGCGCAGCCGAACAGCACCTACTCGCTCGTGAAGCACCTCGAGGAGCAGATGGCGATCGAGCTGTGCCGCTGGGATCCCGAGCTGCAGGTCACCGCGCTCCGCTTCTCCAACGTCATGGACGTGGACGACTACGAGGGATTCCCGGGCTTCGACGACGACGCGCTCGCGCGCAAGTGGAACCTGTGGGGCTACATCGACGGCCGCGACGGCGCGCAGGCCGTCCGCAAGGCGCTCGAGCACGACGGGCGCGGCTTCGACCGCTTCATCGTCGCGAACGCCGACACCGTGATGAGCCGCTCGTCGGCCGAGCTCGCCGCCGAGGTGTTCCCCGGCGTCGAGGTCACCAAGGAGCTGGGCGAGCACGAGACGCTGCTGTCCATCGACAAGGCGCGCCGGATCCTCGGCTACGAGCCCGAGCACACCTGGCGCGACCACGCCCCGGCCACCACGGGCGACGACCCGGTCGCGGGGCACCCGTCATGAGGTACGTCCGCCTGGGCAGCACGGGCACCGAGGTCTCGGCCATCGCCCTCGGCTGCATGAGCTACGGCGAGCCGACGCGCGGCAACCACGCGTGGACGCTCTCCGAGGAGGACTCGATCCCGCTGATCCGCCGCGCGGTCGAGCTCGGGATCACGTTCTTCGACACCGCGAACGTGTACTCCGACGGGTCGAGCGAGGAGATCACGGGCCGCGCCCTCAAGGCGATGACGACGCGCGAGGAGGTGGTCATCGCCACCAAGGTGCACGGCGCCATGGGAGAGGGGCCGAACTCGCGCGGGCTGTCGCGGAAGCACATCATGTGGCAGATCGACGAGAGCCTCCGCCGGCTCGGGACCGACTACGTGGACCTGTACCAGATCCACCGCTTCGACCCGGCGACGCCGCTCGAGGAGACGCTCGAGGCGCTGCACGACCTCGTGAAGGCCGGCAAGGTGCGCTACCTCGGCGCCTCGTCGATGGACGCCTGGCGGTTCTCGAAGGCGCTGCACCTGCAGCGCGCGAACGGCTGGGCGCCGTTCGTCACCATGCAGGACCACTACAACCTCGTCAACCGCGAGGAGGAGCGCGAGATGCTGCCCCTCTGCGCCGACGCGGGCGTGGGATCCCTGCCGTGGAGCCCGCTCGCCCGCGGCCGCCTCACGCGCGACTGGGACGCGTCGACCGCCCGCAGCGAGACCGACGAGTTCGGGAAGACGCTCTACGCCGCGCAGGAGGACTCCGACCGCCGGGTCGCCGCCGCGGTCGCCGAGGTGGCCGAGGCGCGCGGGGTGCCGCGCGCGCAGGTCGCGCTGGCGTGGGTGTCGCGGAACCCGGTCGTGACGGCTCCCATCGTGGGCGGCACGAAGGCGTCGCACATCGAGGACGCCGTCGCGTCGCTGGATCTCGAGCTCACGGACGGCGAGGTCGCGCGGCTCGAGGAGCACTACGTGCCGCACGCGGTCGTCGGCTACTGACCGCTCCGGGGATCGCCCGCGCCGCCCGACTTGCGCGGGCGATCCCCGTCCCCTACTCTGAACGGAGCCACAGACCGCTGGTCGTCGGCGTGCCTCCGCGAGGGGATGCGCCGGACGAAGGTTCACTCAGGTGAAGGCCCGCGCAGGTGATCGAAGCACGATGCAGCGCATGCCCTGAGGGCCTGCGCGACACTCCCGCTCCGGCCTCCTGTGCCGGAGCGTTTCTCATGTGTGCAGCCGGGGGCTGCCAGCACCTCGCACCGCTTCCGCGGTGTCGGGGAACCACGTGATAAGGAGTGCCATGGCGAACAAGGAAGCCTCGGTCGCCGAGCTCGCGGAGAAGTTCCGCAGCTCGAACGCCGTACTGCTCACCGAGTACCGCGGTCTCACCGTTGCCCAGCTCAAGCAGCTGCGGAAGAGCATCAGTGCAGACGCGACCTACGCCGTGGTGAAGAACACGCTGACCAAGATCGCGGCGAACCAGGCGGGGATCTCGTCGTTCGACGACGAGCTCGTCGGCCCGTCCGCGATCGCGTTCGTGCACGGCGACACCGTCGCCGTCGCGAAGGCGCTGCGCACCTTCACCAAGGCCAACCCTCTTCTCGTCGTGAAGGGCGGTTACTTCGACGGCAACCCCCTGACGGCGGACGAGGTGAACAAGCTCGCCGACCTCGAGTCGCGGGAGGTGCTGCTGGGCAAGCTCGCCGGCGCCTTCAAGGCCTCGCTCTTCGGCGCGGCGTACCTGTTCAACGCACCGCTCTCGCAGGCCGTACGCACCGTCGAGGCGCTGCGCGAGAAGCAGGAATCGGCTCAGTAGCACCCCTCGGGTCCCATCCCCGGGGCGCGATGCACTGATCCCAAGAGACACCACACCAACCCAAGGAGATACATCATGGCAAAGCTCTCTAACGACGAGCTCATCGAGGCCTTCAAGGAGCTCACGCTCATCGAGCTCAGCGACTTCGTCAAGAAGTTCGAGGAGGTCTTCGAGGTCACCGCCGCGGCGCCCGTCGCCGCTGCCGCCGCCCCCGGCTCGGCCGCCCCCGCGGAGGAGGTCGAGGAGAAGACGTCCTTCGACGTCATCCTCGAGGCCGCCGGCGACAAGAAGATCCAGGTCATCAAGGAGGTGCGCGCCCTCACGAGCCTCGGTCTCGGTGAGGCGAAGGCCCTCGTCGACGGAGCCCCCAAGGCCGTCCTGGAGGGCGCCAACAAGGAGGCCGCCGACAAGGCGAAGGCCCAGCTCGAGGCCGCGGGCGCGACGGTCACCGTCAAGTAGCTCGCACCACCGCACAGCGCTCAGGGCGCCGATCCCCTCAGGGGGTCGGCGCCCTGCGTCGTCCCCGGGCGGGCTCCCCGCGGGGACGGCCGGCGCGGCTCAGCCGGTGGACCCGGGACGGAGGTCGTGGCCGAGCGCGCGGGCCCGGTCGACCGCCTCGGCGCGGGTCGACGCGTCGAGCTTGCGGTAGACGCTCCGCACGTGCGACTTCACGGTGTTCGGCGAGATGAAGAGGCGGCCCGCGATGCTCGCCACGGTCAACCCGTCCGCCAGCAGCGCGACGATGACGCGCTCGCGCTCGGTCAGCGGGTCCACGGGCACCGACGCGGCCTCTCCGCGGTCGGCGCGCATCCCCTCGAGCATCCGCCGCACCTCCGGCGGCTGATCGCGCCCCAGGGCCCGGTCGAGCAGCGTCGACGAGGCGGCCGCCGGGAACACCGCGAACGGCCGCAGGATCCCGGTCGAGGTCGCGTACCGCGCCGCCCGGTCGTAGGCGTGGTCGCTCCGCGCCCGGTCGCCCAGCCCGCCGTGCGCGGCGGCGACGACGAGGAGCACGTCGGCGAACGTGCGACCGGAGTGGGCGTCGCCGAGGGCCAGGCAGTCGGCCATCTCCGCCAGCGCACCCGCGTGGTCGTCCGCGAGGACCCGCAGGCGGCCGGCGACGGTGGCCGGGCAGGTGGAGTGGTGCTCGGTCGGCGCGAGCGTGCGGACGAGCTCCCACGCCGCCGCCGTCTGGCCCAGGTGCGTGAGGAGCGACGCCCGGAGGGTGTCGCGCATGATCGGCACGGGGCCGTGCTCCTGCCACGCCGTCCCGAGGTTGTGAAGGCGTCGCAGGTGGTCGAGCGCGTCGAACCGGAGGCCCTGGATCGCCGCGACCATCGCCTCCGCGTACAGCCCGAGCAGCTCCCAGTCGGTGCCCGAGCACGCCGGTCGGAGATCCTCGAGGAGGGCGCGGGCGTCGTCCCGTCGGGTCGCGTCCACCGCGAGGAACGCGGCCGCGATCTCCGCCGGCGCGCGGAAGCCGCTCCGCGCGAGCTCCGGACCGGATCCCTCGCCCGACAGCAGCTCGCGCGCGCGCTCGACGAGCTCCCGCGCCTCCTCGACCTCGCCCAGGCAGTAGGCCACGTACGCGAGGGCGCCGCGGCACTCGAGCCGGTCGGTCAGCACGAGGTGGCGCTCGGCGAGCGCCTCGGCCGTGCGCAGCTCGTCCCGCGCGGCCGTGAACGCGCCCAGGTGCGTGAGGACCAGCCCGCTCTGGAGCGCGACCGCGGCCTGGAGGCTGATCCGCACGGCGAGCGGCATGCCGCGCTCGGTGTCGAGGATCCGCCGCGCCTCGGCGAGGGAGGCGCGGGCCTCGGCGAGGCGGCCGACCCGGCGGTCGCCCGCGGCGCGGTGCACGAGGACGGCGGCGCGCACGATCGGGGCGGGCGCCGGATCCGCGGTCAGCAGCAGGTCGACGGCCGAGCGGTAGGGGAGCGACGCGCGCCGGTCGGACTCCGAGGTGCCGCGGTAGGTCGCCGCCAGCCCGGAGACGAGCCACGCGTCGTGCTCCCACGCCACGGGGGAGATGCGGTCGTAGAGGTCGCGGACGCGGCGCGGGTGGAGGTCCACGTGGTGCGGCCAGGTGACGGCGATCGCGTGCGCGGCGGCGGTCGCGTCGCCGCGGTCGAGCGCCTCGTCGACGGCGCGCTCCAGGGCGTCGACGGTGGGGACGTCGGCCATCGCACCTCCTGCGCGCGCGACCGGCCGGGATCGGGCCGGGTTGGGTCCACGCTAGGACGTGCGGGGCCCGGCGTCCCCGTGGATCGGAGCCGGGTGTCCGTCGACGTCCCCCCAGCTCGGGGGTGCCCAGCCCCGCTCGACATATCCATAGCTCAGCTATATGATAGGTCCATGACCTCGACCGTCCCGGACCTCCGCGCCGTCCTCGGCGACCTGGTGACCGCCGGGCACCGCCTCACGCGCCTCGCTGCGCACGAGGTCGGCAGCACCAGCTCGCCCGCCATCTGGCGGACCCTGTCGGTGCTCGTGACCTGGCCCGGCGGGATGCGCCTCGGCGCGCTCGCCGAGCACAGCCGCGTCTCGCAGCCCACGACCACCAAGATCGTGCGCTCGCTCGTCGGCCAGGGCTGGATCGCGCAGGTGACGGACCCGTCCGACGCCCGCGCGACCCTGCTCGAGATCACGCCGGCCGGCCGCGCCGCGCTCGACGACTGGCGCGACCGCCTCGCCACCGCGCTCGTGCCGCGCTTCGCCGACCTCCCGGCCGACGACGTGGCCGTGCTCGCGCGGGCCGTCGAGGTCGTCATGTCGCGCATCGACGGCGCCCCCGCGGGCGCCTGACCGCGCCGCGCCACCCATCCGCACCATCCCACCCGCACCGATCCCAGGAGGCGACACCGCACCCGTGTCCACCCAGCAGCACGCGTCGTTCCGCGACATCTTCCGCCAGCCCCGCTCCGTCTTCGCCGTCGCCTTCGCGTGCGTCATCGCGTTCATGGGCATCGGGCTCGTCGACCCGATCCTCCCCGCCATCGCGGACAGCCTCGACGCGACCGCCACGGAGACCGAGCTCCTGTTCACGAGCTACCTGCTCGTCACCGGGCTCGCGATGCTCATCACCAGCTGGATCTCCAGCCGCATCGGCGCCAAGCGCACCCTCCTCATCGGCCTCGCGATCATCGTGGTCTTCGCGGCCGCCGCCGGCCTCTCGCAGGACGTGGAGCAGGTCATCGGCTTCCGCGCTGGCTGGGGCCTCGGCAACGCGCTCTTCATCTCCACGGCGCTCGCCACGATCGTCGGATCCGCGTCCGGCGGCACGGCGTCCGCGATCATGCTCTACGAGGCGGCGCTCGGCCTCGGGATCGCGGTCGGCCCGCTGCTCGGCGGCCTCCTCGGCAGCTGGAGCTGGCGCGGCCCGTTCTTCGGCACCGCGACGCTCATGGCGGTCGGCTTCGTCGCGATCCTCGCCCTCCTCGGCAAGGACACCGCGCCCCGCGCGCCCATGCGCCTGTCCGCCCCGCTCCGCGCGCTGCGCACCCCCGCGCTCGCGGTCCTCGCGGCCGCCGCGCTCTTCTACAACATCGGCTTCTTCGTGCTGCTCGCCTACACGCCGTTCCCGCTGGGCTTCGACGCGATCGGCCTCGGCCTCACCTTCTTCGGCTGGGGCGTCGGGCTCGCGATCACGTCGGTGCTCGTGGCGCCGCTGCTCACGAGGCGGATGGCGCGCACCTCGGTCCTCCGGCTCGTGCTCCCGCTCCTCGCCGTGGACCTCGCCGCGGCCGGCCTGGTCGTCCGCTCCTCCGCGGGGCTCGTGGTGTGCGTGATCGTCGGCGGGCTCCTCCTCGGGGTCCTCAACACCGTGCTCACCGAGTGCGTGATGGAGGCGACGGACCACCCGCGCAGCGTCGCCTCGTCCGCCTACTCGTCCGTCCGCTTCCTCGGCGGCGCCATCGCCCCGCCCGCGGCGACCGAGCTCGCGGGCCTGTTCTCCGACGCGACGCCCTACTACGCCGCCGCCGGATCCGTGCTCCTCGCCCTCGTCATCGTCGTCGCCGGGCACCGCTGGCTGCGCCGCGTCGACGCCGAGCCGGTCGACGCCCTCGACGAGGCGCAGGCCGTCACCGCGGGCGACGCCTGACGTCGGCCCCGCGCACGACCGTGCCCCCGGTCCCGCCCGCCCTCACGGCGCAGGCGGGGCCGGGGGCGCCGTCGTGCTCGTGCGCGCCGTGAAGTCGACGGGCAGCGTCACCGTGCGCTCCGCCGCGCCCGCCGGCGCGAGCCCCTCGAGCACCATGCCCACGGCGGTCCGCCCCTGCAGCCGCGGGTGCTGCTGCACCGTCGTCAGCCCGAACAGCGGCGCGAGCGCGTGCCCGTCGATCCCGGCGACCGAGAGCTCGGCGGGCACCGCGATGCCCAGCTGCCTGGCCGCGAGGATCGTCCCGATGGCGATCTCGTCGGAGGCCGCGAAGATCGCGGTCGGCCGGGTCCGCGGGTCGGCGAGCAGCGCCATGGCGGAGCGGAAGCCGCCGTCGATCGTGAACTCCGCCGTGGCGAAGCGGGGCTCGAGCCCGCGGGGATCCGCGTCCATCGCCGCCCGGTAGCCCGCGAGCCGCTTCGCGTGCACGAAGAACGCCATCTGCGCGTGCAGGTCGCCGCCCAGGTGCACGACGCGCGCGTGCCCGAGGCTCAGGAGGTGCTCGGTGGCCAGGCGCGCCGCGGCCTCGTCGTCGATGCTCAGCGTGCTCATGCCCTCGACCGGCCCGCCGATCCCGACGAGCGGCTTGCCGAGCGCCCGCAGCCGCACGACCTCCGCGGGCGTGAGGGCGACGCTCACCGCGATGACGGCGTCCACGCGCTTGCGCACGAGGAAGTACTCGAACACCTTCCGGCGCTGCTCGGAATCCGCGGTGAGGCGGTACAGCGTGAGGTCGTAGTCGGCCTCGATGAGCGCCTCCTCGATCCCCTCGAGCAGCTCCGCGAAGAACCAGCGGTTGATGAAGGGCAGGACGACGCCCACGTTCTTCGACTGGCCGGTCACGAGGCTCGACGCGCTCGAGGAGACGACGTACCCGATCTCGGCGGCGGCCGCGGAGACGCGGGCGCGCGTGGCGGGGGAGACGTAGCCCCGGCCGCTGAGCGCGCGCGACGCGGTGGCCTTCGAGACCCCGGCGAGCCGGGCGACGTCCGCGATGGCGCTCATCGCGCTCCCTCCATCGGGACCCGCGGCGCCCCGTCGCGCCGGACGCGCACGCACTGGAAGCGGTTCCAGGATGCGTGGGGGCCGACTCCGATGATGGACCATCCGCGCCAGTCGCGCCCCCGTCGGCGCCGAGAAGTAGACCGTTTCGTTACCTGAGCCACCTTGCCGCGACCTGCGAGTACCCCTACATTGACCTGTGGAACCGGTTCCCTATCGCGGGGAGATCCGGTCAGGCGACGGCGCCTCACCCGCCGTCGCCCGCATGACAGGACGGCGGGGCGGACCCGCATCCACTCGATGAAGAGGAGACGCACATGGGCCACGCCCTATTCCGACGTCGCTTCGCGGCACCCCTCGCAGCGGTCGGCATCGCCGGCCTCGCGCTCACGGGCTGCACGGGCGACATCGCGGCCGAGGACGCCGCGGACACCGACTGCTCGCCGTACTCGTCGTACGGCACGTTCGAGGGCAGCCCCGAGGTCAGCATCGGCGGCACGATCCAGGACGACGAGGCCGACCGCCTCGTGGAGTCCTGGAAGGACTTCCAGACCTGCACGGGCATCACCGTGAACTACCAGGGCACCAAGGAGTTCGAGGCGCAGATCGCGGTCCTCGCGGAGGGCGACTCGGCTCCCGACATCGGCATCATCCCGCAGCCCGGCCTCTTCAACGTGCTCGCGTCGAAGGGCTACCTGCAGGCCGCGCCCGCCGCGGTCGAGGAGAACGTCGACGCGAACTGGTCCACCGACTGGAAGGGCTACGGCACCGTCGACGGCACCTTCTACGGCGCGCCGCTGATGGCGAGCGTCAAGGGCTACGTCTGGTACTCGCCGGCGGAGTTCGAGGAGAAGGGCTACGAGGTCCCGAAGTCCACCGCCGAGCTCATGGACCTCACGAAGAAGATCGCGGCCGAGGGCGACCACAAGCCCTGGTGCGTCGGCATCGGCTCCGGCGACGCCACGGGCTGGCCGGGCACCGACTGGATCGAGGACTACGTCCTCCGCGAGGCGGGTCCGGAGACCTACGACAAGTGGGTGTCGCACGAGATCCCGTTCAACGACCCGGCCATCTCGGCCGCCTTCGACGGCGTGGGCGAGATCATCAAGAACCCCGACTACGTCAACGGCGGCCTGGGCGACGTCTCGTCGATCATCTCCACGGAGTTCGGCGACGCCGGCCTCCCGATCCTCGACGGCGAGTGCTCGCTGCACCACCAGGCCTCGTTCTACGAGGGCTTCTGGAAGAAGGCCGACGGCACCGACGCGAAGGTCTCGCCCGACGGCGACGTCTACGCGTTCCTCCTGCCGCCCACGGACGAGGGCGACGCCACGGCCGTCACCGGCGGCGGCGAGCTCGTCGGCGCGTTCAAGACGAGCGACGAGATCACCGCGGTGCTCTCCTACCTCTCGAGCGACACCTGGGCGAACAACCGCGTGAAGCTGGGCGGCGTCATCAGCGCGAACAAGGGGCTGGACCCCGCGAACGCGTCGAGCGACATCCTCAAGCAGAGCATCGAGATCCTGCAGGACCCGAACGCCACGTTCCGGTTCGACGGCTCGGACCTCATGCCCGGCGCGGTCGGCACCGACTCCTTCTGGAAGGGCATCGTCGGCTGGCTGAGCGGCGACTCGACCCAGAAGACGGTCGACGCCATCGAGTCGAGCTGGCCCGCGTCCTGATCCACCGCCGGCCCTGACCGGGCCGGCACCGGGGCCGTCGTCCACGCCGGTCCCTGCGGGGCCGCCGCGCACGCGCGGCGGCCCCGCTCCCACATCCCCTCCCCACCCCGACCCGAAGGGCGAGACGTCCATGACGACCGCTGATCTGATCGGCAAGATCCTCCAGGTGGTGGCCGCGCTGGCCGTCTTCGCCGTGGTGATCGGGCTGATCCTCTTCCTCATCGACAAGGCGCCGAAGCGCGGCAAGGACTGGGTGCAGCTCGGCGCCTTCGTGCTCCCCGCGCTGATCCTGCTGGCCGTCGGCCTCGTCTACCCGGCGTTCCGCACGACCCTCCTCGCGTTCCGCGACAACACGGGCGAGTGGGCCGGCTTCGACAACTTCGTCTGGATGTTCACCCAGCCGTCCGCGCTCCGCACGCTGCTCAACACGGTCATCTGGGTGGTCTTCGTGCCGCTGCTGTCGACGGCCATCGGCCTCGCCTACGCGGTCTTCATCGACAAGTCGCGCGGCGAGAAGTACTTCAAGGCCCTCGTCTTCATGCCGATGGCCATCTCGTTCGTCGGCGCCGGCATCATCTGGCGCTTCGTCTACGACTACAAGTCGGGCGACAACGCGCAGATCGGCCTGCTCAACCAGATCCTCGTCTGGACGGGCCAGGAGCCCGTGCAGTGGCTGCAGACCTCGCCCATCAACACGGCGCTGCTCATCATCGTGATGATCTGGATCCAGACCGGCTTCGCCATGGTCGTGCTCTCCGCGAGCATCAAGGGCGTGCCGACCGAGCAGATCGAGGCCGCCCAGCTCGACGGCACCAACGCGTGGGAGCGCTTCCTCAACGTGACGCTCCCCGGGATCCGCGGCTCGCTCGTCGTGGTGGTCACGACCATCTCCATCGCGACGCTCAAGGTGTTCGACATCGTCCGCACCATGACCGCGGGCAACTTCGACACGAGCGTCATCGCCAACGAGATGTACACGCAGGCGTTCCGCGCCGGCGAGCAGGGCCGCGGCTCCGCGCTCGCGATCGTGCTGTTCCTCATGGTGCTGCCGATCGTCATCTACAACGTCCGCGTCATGAGCAAGCAGAGGGAGATCCGATGAGCGTCGCACCCGCCGACCTGCCCGTCGCGGACCGCGGGACCCGTCGCGGCACCATCGAGCAGGCGGCCACCGTCGGGGCGAAGAGCCGCCGCGTCAAGAACCGGCTCACGTCGCGTCGCGCCACGGTCGCCGCGCTGATCATCGCGGTGCTCTGGACGCTGCCGACCTTCGGCCTGTTCGTCTCGTCGTTCCGCCCGGCCGGCCTCATCCAGACCACGGGCTGGTGGACGATCTTCCAGAACCCGGGCTTCACGCTCGACAACTACCAGGACGTGCTGCTCTCCACCTCGCAGTCGTCGCCGCAGCTGGGCTCGTACTTCGTGAACTCGCTCGCCATCGCGATCCCGGCGACGCTGTTCCCGCTCGTCATCGCGTCGATGGCCGCGTACGCGTTCGCGTGGATCAAGTTCAAGGGCTCGAACTTCCTGTTCGTGCTGATCTTCGCGCTGCAGATCGTGCCGCTGCAGATGGCGCTCATCCCGCTGCTGCAGATGTTCACGCGCACGCTCCGCCCGCTGCAGGAGGCCGTGCACGCGGTGGTCCCGATCATCCCCGACCAGGGCTACCTGCCGGTGTGGGTGGCGCACACGATCTTCGCGCTGCCGCTCGCGATCTTCCTGCTGCACAACTTCATCTCGGAGATCCCGGGCGAGGTCATCGAGGCGGCGCGGGTCGACGGCGCGAGCCACGGCCAGGTGTTCTTCCGCATCGTGCTGCCGCTCGCGCTCCCGGCCATCGCCTCGTTCGCGATCTTCCAGTTCCTCTGGGTCTGGAACGACCTCCTGGTGGCGCTGATCTTCTCGGGCGGCACGGCCGACGTCGCGCCGCTCACGCAGCGCCTCGCGGAGCTCACGGGCACGCGCGGGCAGGACTGGCAGCGGCTCACGGCGGCCGCGTTCGTCTCGCTCGTCGTCCCGCTGATCGTGTTCTTCAGCCTCCAGCGGTACTTCGTGCGGGGCCTGCTGGCGGGATCCACGAAGGGCTGATCCGACCTCCCTCCGACCCGGCCCGGTCGTCCGCTCGCGCGGGCGGCCGGGCCGTCGTCGTGCCGGGCTCCGGCGTGGTCGGGAGCGATCCCCCACGGGCGTAAAATCGCCGGAATGACGAGGATGGGCGACATCGCCGCTGGCGGCGGGATGCGCGGAGGCGGCGGACGCCGCGGGCGGGTGAGCGCGGCCGACGCCGAGGCCCAGCGCAGGGCCAACGCCGAGGCGCCGCGCGTCGAGAACCTGCTGGGCCGGATCGCGGAGCTGTTCCGCCCCCACCGCCGGGCGCTGGTCCTCACGATCGCGCTCGTGCTGGTCGGCGCGGGCCTCACGGTGGTGCCGCCGCTGCTCACGCAGCAGGCCTTCGACCGCGGGCTCTTCCCGCCGACCGGCGGCCCCGACATCCCCGTGCTGGTCGAGCTCGTCGGGATCATGATCGCCATCTGGGTCGCGGGCGCGGGCCTCGGCGTCTGGCAGACGTACCTCACCGCGACGGTCGGCAACCGGGTCATGGGATCCATGCGCGTCGACCTGTTCCGCCACCTGCAGAGCATGGAGCTCGGCTTCTTCACGCGCACGAAGACGGGCGTGATCCAGTCCCGCCTGCAGAACGACGTGGGCGGCGTCGCGGCCGTCCTCACCAACACGGTGTCGAGCGTGCTCGGCAACACCGTGACCGTGATCGCGGCCCTCGTCGCGATGCTCGTGCTCAACTGGCAGCTCACGCTCGTGGCCGTCGTCCTCATGCCCGTGCTCGTGATCGCGCAGCGGCGCGTGGGCCAGGTGCGGGCGCGGATCGCGTCGAGGACCCAGGAGTCGCTGTCGGACATGACGGCGATCACGCAGGAGACGCTCTCCGTCTCGGGCATCCTCCTGTCGAAGAGCTTCAACCGGCAGGCCGCGGAGACCGAGCGCTACGAGGCCGAGAACCGCACGCAGATCCGGCTGCAGGTCAGCCAGCAGATGAGCGGGCAGTGGTTCTTCGCGCTCGTGCAGATCTTCCTGTCGATCATCCCGGCCATCGTCTACGTGGTCGCGGGCTTCCTCATCACGGGCGGCGTCAGCGTCACGGCGGGCACCATCGTCGCCTTCACGACCGTGCAGGCGCGCCTCATGTGGCCGCTCATCGGCCTCATGCGCGTGGCGCTCGACCTCCAGACCTCGGGCGCGCTGTTCGCCCGCATCTTCGAGTACCTCGACCTCGAGCCCGCGATCCGCGACCGGCACGACGCGCGCCAGGTGGCGGCGGGCCCGGCGCTCGGCCGCGTCGCGTTCGAGGACGTCCGCTTCTCCTACCCCGACACGCGGCACGGCGAGCGGCCGACGCTCGACGGCATGTCGTTCGCCATCGAGCCCGGCCAGTTCGCCGCGTTCGTCGGCCCGTCGGGCGCGGGCAAGACGACGGTCTCGTACCTCATCCCGCGCTTCCACGACGTCACCGGCGGCCGCGTGCTCTTCTCGGGCGAGGACGTGCGCGACCTCGAGCAGGAGTCGCTGCTGGAGAACATCGGCATCGTGAGCCAGGAGACGTACCTCTTCCACGCCACCATCGGCGAGAACCTCCGCTACGCGCGGCCCGGCGCCACGCAGGAGCAGATCGAGCAGGCGGCGCGGGCCGCGAACATCCACCAGACCATCGAGTCGTTCCCCGACGGCTACGAGACGCTCGTGGGGGAGCGCGGCTACCGCCTCTCCGGCGGCGAGAAGCAGCGCATCGCCATCGCGCGCGTGCTGCTCAAGGACCCGGCCGTGCTGATCCTCGACGAGGCCACGAGCGCGCTCGACGCGATCTCGGAGCGCGTCGTGCAGCAGGCGCTCGACACGGCCTCGCGCGGCCGCACCACCATCGCGATCGCGCACCGGCTCTCGACCGTGGTCGACGCCGACGTGATCTTCGTGGTCGTCGCCGGCCGCATCGTCGAGCAGGGCACGCACGTCGAGCTGCTCGCCCGCGGCGGCGAGTACGCGCGCCTCTACAGCGACCAGCGCACCGCGGCGGCTTGAGCCGCGGATCCGGCACCGTCCGCCGGTCCGACCCGCCGCCGGACGACGCACCGCCCGCCCGCGAGGCGGACGGGCGGTGCGGGGGAGCGGCTCAGGACCGGGCGTCGAGGAGCTGCTGCATGTAGAGGATCTCCTTGTCCTGGACCATCACCATGCCGGTCGCCAGGTCCGTGACCAGCGGGTTCCGCGAGCGGTCGAGGAGCGCCTGCGCCATCTCGACGCCGCCGCGGTGGTGGGCGATCATCAGCGTGAGGAACTTCCGCTCCGCCGCGACGCCCGAGAGACCCTGCAGCTCGTCGAGGTCCGCCTGCGACGCGAGACCCGGCATCGTCGCGCCCGGCGTCATGTCCATCGAGGAGTGGTCGGTCTTCCCGTCGAGCGTCGGCAGCGTCATCCACGTCATCCGGGGCTGCGACGGCGCCTGGTCGAGACCCCACGAGGTGAGGAAGGCGTACATCTGGCCCGCCTGCTGGGACTGCGCCTGCGCGATGTCCTGCGCGATGAGCTTGACCTCGGGGTCGTCCGTGCGGTCGATGATCATGAGCGACATCTGCACGGCCTGCTCATGGTGCACCTGCATGTCGCGGGAGAACCCGGCCTCCGCGCTGTTCGTGCTGGGCGTGAGCGCCGACACGGGAGCGGTGACCCGGCCCACCAGGAGCCCGGCGACCACGAGGGCCACCGCGACGATGCCCGCGGCGAGGCCGATGCGGAGCCGGCGCCCGCGGGCGCGCGCCTCCTCGCCGTGCGCGACGAGGCCCTCGAGCTCCTCCTCGCGGATGTCGTCGTCCGGGACGTGGTCCACGACGACGTCGCCCTCCTGCGGGCGGTCGGATCCGTCGGTGCCGCGGTCGGTCACGGTCAGCCGACCCGGCCCTCGCCCTCGAGGGCGCCCGTGCAGGCGGCGCCGGCCTCGGGGGCGTTCGGGCTCTTCCAGTACTTGGCCATGAAGTCCTTGATGCGCTGGTCGTCGACCGAGTCGACCTTCACCTGCGCGCCCCAGGCGGACAGCGCGATGGCGGAGTCGAGGCCCTCGTACGGCGACATGGTGACGTAGCCGCCGAAGGACTCCGCGTACTTCTGAAGGTTCGCCAGGTCGTCGCCCGTGACCTTCGCGGCGTCGTAGGTGATCCACACGGCGCCGTGCTCGAGGTCGTGCACCGCGTTCTCGTTCGGCTGCGGCTGGTCGTAGACGCCGCAGTTGAGCCACATGGCGTTGTGCTCGCCGCCGGCGGGCGGGCTCATCCCGTCGTACTTGGCGGCGTAGTCGACCGTGCCCTGCACATGCGTGCTGGGGAGGGAGTCCCACGTCTGCAGCCCCTGGATCGAGATGTCGTCCGGGTCCTGCTTCGGGGTGCCGCTCGAGACGACCACGCCGATCACGATCGGGACCACCGCGACGGCGGCCACGGATCCCGTGATGATGCCGATGAGCCGGTTGCGGCGCGCCCGGTCCTGCTGCTTCTTGAGGGCCGCCACCTTCTCGGCGCGGCGGGCCTCGCGCTGCTGCTTGACCGTGAGGTCCTTCTGGGCCTGCTTGGCGGTCGGCGGGACGGGCCGTCCGCTCTCGTCGCCGGAGGGCGTGGTGTCGTCGCGTCGCGCCACGGAGGGTCCTTCTCTGCTGGGGGAATGTGCGACCAGGGTATCGGCCCGTCCTGGGCGGACCCTGCTCACGGCCGCGCCGACGCCCCGCAACACGGCGGAGGCGCGCGCCTACACTGGACGAGCGGGGCCCGCCGGACCGCACACCTGATACCGGGAGCGCCACCTCACGTGAAGTACGCCGACACGATCCTCGACCTGATCGGGAACACCCCGCTCGTGAAGCTCAACAAGGTGGTCGAGGGGATCTCGGCCACCGTGCTCGTGAAGGTCGAGTACCTGAACCCGGGCGGCAGCGCCAAGGACCGCATCGCGACGCGCATCATCGACGCCGCCGAGCGCGAGGGCAAGCTGAAGCCGGGCGGCACCATCGTCGAGCCCACCTCGGGCAACACGGGCGTCGGGCTCGCGCTCGTCGCGCAGCAGCGCGGCTACCGCTGCGTCTTCGTGCTGCCGGACAAGGTCGGCGAGGACAAGCGCAACGTGCTGACGGCGTACGGCGCGGAGATCGTCGTCACGCCCACCTCCGTGGCGCCCGACCACCCCGACTCCTACTACTCGGTGAGCGACCGGCTCGCACGCGAGATCCCCGGCGCCTTCAAGCCCGACCAGTACTCCAACCCCAACGGGCCGCTCAGCCACTACGAGACCACGGGTCCCGAGATCTGGCGGGACACCGAGGGGGAGATCACCCACTTCGTCGCGGGCGTCGGCACCGGCGGCACCATCAGCGGCGTCGGCCGCTACCTCAAGGAGGTGTCGGAGGGGCGCGTGCGCATCGTCGGCGCCGACCCCGAGGGGTCCGTCTACTCCGGCGGCACCGGCCGCCCCTACCTCGTCGAGGGCGTGGGCGAGGACTTCTGGCCGGCGGCCTACGACCCCGACGTCGTCGACGAGGTCATCGCCTCGAGCGACCAGGAGTCGTTCGACATGACGCTGCGGCTCGCGCGCGAGGAGGGCCTGCTCGTCGGCGGATCCAGCGGCATGGCCGTCGTCTCCGCGCTCAAGGCCGCGAAGCGCCTCGGCCCCGACGACGTGATGGTGATCCTGCTGCCGGACGGCGGCCGCGGCTACCTCGGCAAGATCTTCAACGAGAGGTGGATGCAGTCGTACGGCTTCGCCCGCGTCAACGGCCAGCGCACGGTCGCCGACGTGATGAGCGCCAAGACCGGCAGCCTCCCCGACCTGGTGCACGCGCACCCGAACGACACCATCCGCGACGCGATCCGGATCATGACCGAGTACGACGTGTCGCAGCTGCCCGTCCTCTCGGCCGAGCCGCCGGTCGTCATGGGCGAGGTCGCGGGCGCCGTCGACGAGCGCAGCCTGCTCGAGCTCGTCTTCAGCGGTCGCGCGCAGCTCTCCGACCAGGTGGGGCCGTTCACGGGCGCGGCCTTCGACCTCATCGGCGTGAACGAGACCGTGCCCGAGGCGTGGAGCGCGCTCGGATCCGCCGACGCCCTCATGGTGAGCGACGGCGGCAAGCCCGTCGGCGTGCTCACGCGGCACGACCTCCTCACCTACCTGACCGACTGACCCGCCGGCGCCGACGCCCGCACCCCTCCCGACCCACAGAGACGAGCACCGTGAGCGACAAGCACGACTTCGACACCCGCGCGATCCACGCCGGCCAGGACCCGGATCCCACCACGGGCGCCGTCATCCCGCCGCTGTACCTCACGAGCACCTTCGTGCAGGACGGCATCGGCGGCCTCCGGGAGGGCTACGAGTACGCGCGGAGCGCCAACCCGACGCGCACGGGGCTGCAGGAGCTGCTCGCGTCGCTCGAGAGGGGGAAGCACGCGTTCTCGTTCGCCTCGGGGCTCGCCGCCGAGGACACGCTGCTGCGCGCGATCACCCGCCCCGGCGACCGCATCGTGCTGAGCGACGACGTGTACGGCGGCACCTACCGCCTCCTCACGCGCGTGCTCGGCGACTGGGGCATCGTCGTCGAGACCGTCGACATGAGCGACCTCGCCGCGGTCGAGCGGGTCCTCGGGTCCGGTCCCGCGAAGGTCCTCTGGGTCGAGACCCCGAGCAACCCGCTGATGAAGATCAGCGACATCCGCGCGCTCGCCGACCTCGGCCACGCGGCCGGCGCCGTGGTCGTCGTCGACAACACGTTCGCCTCGCCGTACCTCCAGCAGCCGCTGACGCTCGGCGCCGACGTGGTCGTGCACTCGACCACCAAGTACCTCGGCGGGCACTCCGACGTGCTCGGCGGCGCCGTGATCCTCGTCGACGACGCGCTCGCTGAGAAGGTCGGCTTCCTCCAGTTCGCGATCGGCGCCGTCTCCGGCCCGATGGACGCCTGGCTCACCACCCGCGGGATCAAGACCCTCGCCGTCCGCGTCGAGCGCCACTCCGCGAACGCCGAGGAGATCGCCGCCTTCCTGCAGCAGCACCCCGACGTCACGGCCGTGCACTACCCGGGCCTCCCGGAGCACCCGGGCCACGACATCGCCAAGTCCCAGATGACGGGCTTCGGCGGCATGATCTCGTTCCAGGTGCGCGGGGGAGCGAAGGCCGCGCGCCGCGTGGTCGAGGGCACGCGCGTGTTCCAGCTCGCGGAGTCGCTCGGCGGCGTCGAGTCGCTCATCAGCTACCCGTCCGAGATGACGCACGCGTCCGTCAAGGGCACGCCGCTCGAGGTGCCGGACGACCTCGTGCGCCTCTCCGTCGGCATCGAGGCCGTGGAGGACCTCGTGGTCGACCTCGAGCGCGCGCTCGGCAAGGCCCTCAAGCAGGGCAAGCACTAGGCGCGACCGGCCCGCCGCCTCGACGGGCGGCGGGCCGCGCAGCCCTCAGGGCAGGAGCTCGCGCACGGCCTCGTCCACGCTCACCCCGCGCTCGCGCGCGTGGGCGGTGAGGCGGGCCATCGTGTCGCGGTCCAGCGCGATGGTGAGGGTCGTGTCGCCGGGCTCGGGCGCGATCTCCTCGTCGAACGCGTCGAAGTCGAACAGGCCGGGCTGCACGGGGACCTCGGCCTCCATCTCCTCCGCCGCGGCGGTCACGGGGTCGGCCGCGCGTTCGGCGTCGGCCTCGACCGCGGCGGACTCCGTCGCGTCGTCGGGGGAGGCGGTGCCGGTCGCGTCGTCGGCGTCGTGGCCCGCCCAGCCCGGCCCCTCGGGGATCGGGCGCCGGCCCTGGAACGCGGTGGCCACCGCGCGGGCGCGGTCGTCCGCGGCCTCGTTGAGCGGGTGGTCCGCGTGCCCCTTGACCCACTCGAAGCGGTAGCGGCGGCCCTGGATCTCGGCGTCGATCTCCTTGAGCAGCTCGACGTTGAGCACCGGCTTGCCGTCGCCCTTCCGCCAGCCCTTGCGCTTCCACCCGGGCATCCACTTGGTGACCGAGTTGATGACGTACTGGCTGTCGCACAGCACGAGCAGCTCGTCGTCGAGGTGCGCGGTGGCGCGGAAGAGCTCGAGCACCGCCTTGAGCTCGCCCTGGTTGTTGGTCGCATGCGGCCATCCGCCCGCGGCCCAGTGCTCGTCGTCGACGTACCAGGCCCAGCCGGCGGGTCCGGGGTTGCCGAGCGCGGATCCGTCTGCCGCGGCGGTGATCGTCACAGGTGGTGCCTCTCGTCGGGTGGATGACCAGTCTGCCGCAGGCGTCCGACCGCGGGCGCGCGCCCTCCCGGCCGCGATCCCTCCGCTCCCGTGCGCCATGTGACAGTCACATGTGACAATGTGACACCTGCGCCACAGGGCGCGGTCGGGCGCACGCCCGCACGGAGACGGGGTCGATGATGACGACGGAGACGCCGCGCGGCAGGGCGCCGAGCATCCGCGACGTCGCGCGCCTCGCCGGGGTCTCGCACCAGACGGTCTCGCGCGTGCTCAACGACTCGCCCTCGCTCCGCGCGGAGACGCGCCAGCGCGTGCTCGACGTGATGGAGCAGCTCCAGTACCGGCCCAACCGCGCGGCCCGTGCGCTCGTCACCAGCCGGTCGCGGACCATCGGCGTGCTCACGTCGCAGAGCTCCCAGTACGGCCCCGCCTCCTCCATCGCGGCGATCGAGGCCGCCGCCCGCGAGGCCGGCTACCTGGTCACCACCTGCAACCTGGCGTCGTCCGACGAGGCCGCGATCAAGGACGCGCTCGGCCACCTCGTCGACCAGGCCGTCGAGGGGCTCGTGGTCGTCGCCCCGCAGGTGCGCGTGCGCGACGTCATCGCGAGCATGTCGCTCGACGTGCCGTACGTCACGATGCAGACCGCCGGCCGCGACACGGCGCCCGACCTCTCGGTCGACCAGATCGCGGGCGCGCGCCTGGCCACGCGCCACCTGCTCGACCTGGGCCACCGGGACATCTACCACCTCGCGGGACCCCAGGACTGGATGGAGGCGGAGGCCCGCATGCGCGGCTTCCTCGACGCCATGTCCGCCGCGGAGGTGCCCACCACCGCGCCGATCCTCGGCGACTGGACCGCGGAGTTCGGCTTCTACGCCGGTCGCGAGATGCTGCGCCTCCGCGACTTCACGGCGATCTTCTCCAGCAACGACCAGATGGCCCTCGGCCTCATCCACGCCGTGCGCGACGCCGGCCTCGACGTCCCGCGCGACGTCAGCATCGTCGGGTTCGACGACATCCCGGAGGCCGCGCACTTCTGGCCGCCGCTCACGACCGTCCGCCAGGACTTCGCCGAGGTCGGCCGCCGCTGCGTCGCGCTGCTGCTCGACGGCATGGGGGGATCGGGCGAGCGGTACAGCGGCACGATCATGCCCGAGCTCGTCGTCCGCGCGTCCTCCGGACCGCCCTCGACGTGACATCCCGGTCCCTCGGATGGACGTTGACACCCCACTTCGAGGGGGTGGGGGCGTCTGGGTTGACAGAGCGGCCATCTCGAGTCGTAGACTCACCTTCGCCGATGTGACCGTTCACATCGCACGCGGCCTTCCCGGACCGCGATGCATCAGACGAAGGAGTCGATCCCGTGCCCAGCGCCCCCGTGAGCACCGCAGCCGAGGCCCAGCCCGGCGTGGAGACCGAGAGCTACGTCATCGGGGTCGACTACGGCACCCTCTCCGGCCGCGCGGTCGTGGTCCGTGTCTCGGACGGCGTCGAGCTCGGCTCCGGCGTCCTCGACTACCCGCACGCGGTGATGGACGACACGCTCGCCGCCACGGGCGCGCAGCTGCCGCCCGAGTGGGCCCTGCAGGTCCCGAGCGACTACGTCGACGTGCTCAAGCAGGCCGTCCCCGCCGCCATCCGCGAGGCCGGCATCGACCCCGCGCGGGTCATCGGCATCGGCACCGACTTCACGGCATGCACCATGGTCCCCACCCTCGCCGACGGCACGCCGCTCAACGAGGTCGAGGGGTACGCCGACCGCCCGCACGCCTACGTCAAGCTCTGGAAGCACCACGCCGCGCAGTCGCACGCCGACCGCATCAACGCGCTGGCCGAGGAGCGGGGCGAGGAGTGGCTGGCCCGCTACGGCGGGCTCATCTCCAGCGAGTGGGAGTTCGCCAAGGGCCTCCAGCTGCTCGAGGAGGACCCGGAGCTGTACGGCCTCATGGAGCACTGGGTCGAGGCGGCCGACTGGATCGTCTGGCAGCTCACCGGCAGCTACGTCCGCAACGCCTGCACCGCCGGCTACAAGGGCATCCTCCAGGACGGCGAGTACCCGACCCGCGAGTTCCTCGGCGCGCTCAACCCCGACTTCGCGTCCTTCGCGGAGGACAAGGTCGCGCACGAGATCGGCCAGCTCGGATCCGCCGCCGGCACGCTCTCCGCCGAAGCCGCCGCCTGGACGGGCCTGCCCGAGGGCATCGCGGTCGCGGTCGGCAACGTCGACGCGCACGTCACGGCCCCCGTCGCCCGCGCCGTCGAGCCCGGCCAGATGGTCGCGATCATGGGCACGAGCACGTGCCACGTCATGAACAGCGACGTGCTCACCGAGGTCCCCGGCATGTGCGGCGTCGTCGACGGCGGCATCGTCTCGGGGCTCTACGGCTACGAGGCCGGCCAGTCCGGCGTCGGCGACATCTTCGCGTGGTACGTGAAGAACCAGGTGCCCCCGCGCTACGCCGAGGAGGCCGCGGCCGCCGGCAAGAGCGTCCACCAGCACCTCACCGACCTCGCGGCCGACCAGCCCGTCGGCGGCCACGGCCTCGTCGCGCTCGACTGGCACTCCGGCAACCGCTCGGTGCTCGTCGACCACGAGCTCTCCGGCCTCGTCGTCGGCACGACGCTCACGACGCGCACCGAGGAGGTCTACCGGGCGCTGCTCGAGGCCACCGCGTTCGGCACGCGCAAGATCGTCGAGACCTTCGCCGCGTCCGGCGTCCCCGTCACCGAGTTCATCGTCGCGGGCGGCCTGCTGAAGAACGCGTTCCTCATGCAGGCGTACAGCGACATCCTGCGCCTGCCCATCTCGGTCATCACGAGCGAGCAGGGCCCGGCGCTCGGATCCGCCATCCACGCCGCCGTCGCCGCGGGCGCCTACCCGGACGTGCGCGTCGCGGGCGACGCCATGGGCAAGGTCGAGCGCGGCAGGTACCAGCCGAGCGAGGAGCGCGCGCTCGCCTACGACCGCCTCTACGAGGAGTACTCGACGCTGCACGACTACTTCGGCCGCGGCGCCAACGACGTCATGAAGCGCCTCAAGTCGCTGAAGAGGGAGGCCCGCGCGTGAGCACCTACGCCCCCGAGATCGAGGTCGCGGTCGCCCGCGTCCGCTCCGAGGTCTCCCGGCTGCACGCCGAGCTCGTGCGCTACGGGCTCGTGGTCTGGACCGGCGGCAACGTCTCCGGCCGCGTCCCCGGCGCCGACCTCTTCGTCATCAAGCCGTCGGGCGTCTCCTACGACGACCTCAGCCCCGAGAACATGATCCTCTGCGACCTCGACGGGAACGTGATCCCGGACACCCCCGGCTCGCGCAACGCCCCCTCGAGCGACACCGCGGCGCACGCGTACGTCTACCGCAACATGCCCGAGGTGGGCGGCGTGGTCCACACGCACTCCACCTACGCGGTGGCGTGGGCGGCGCGGCGCGAGCCCATCCCGTGCGTCATCACCGCGATGGCGGACGAGTTCGGCGGCGAGATCCCCGTCGGCCCGTTCGCGATCATCGGCGACGACTCGATCGGCCGCGGCATCGTCGAGACGCTCACCGGGCACCGCTCGCGCGCCGTCCTGATGGCGGGCCACGGCCCCTTCACCATCGGCAAGGACGCGAAGGACGCCGTGAAGGCGGCCGTCATGGTCGAGGACGTGGCGCGCACCGTGCACATCTCCCGCCAGCTCGGCACGCCTGCGCCCCTCCCCGCCGAGGCCGTCGACTCCCTGTTCGACCGCTACCAGAACGTCTACGGACAAGCACCCCAAGGAGCCCTGAAGTGAGCCGCATCACCCCCGCCCTCGACCACTACGAGGTCTGGTTCCTGACCGGCAGCCAGAACCTCTACGGCGAGGAGACGCTCCAGCAGGTCGCCGAGCAGTCGCAGGAGATCGCCCGGCAGCTGGAGGAGGCGTCGGACATCCCCGTCCGCGTCGTGTGGAAGCCCGTCCTCAAGGACTCCGACAGCATCCGCCGCATGGCCCTCGAGGCCAACGCGAGCGACCGGACCATCGGCCTCATCGCGTGGATGCACACGTTCAGCCCCGCGAAGATGTGGATCCAGGGCCTCGACGCCCTGCAGAAGCCCTTCCTGCACCTGCACACGCAGGCCAACGTCGCGCTGCCGTGGAGCAGCATCGACATGGACTTCATGAACCTCAACCAGGCCGCGCACGGCGACCGGGAGTTCGGCTACATCCAGTCGCGCCTCGGCGTCGTCCGCAAGACGGTCGTCGGCCACGTGAGCACCGAGTCCGTGCGGCAGAGCATCGGCACGTGGATGCGCGCCGCCGCCGGCTGGGCCGCCGTGCACGAGCTCAAGGTCGCGCGCTTCGGCGACAACATGCGCAACGTCGCGGTCACCGAGGGCGACAAGACGGAGGCTGAGCTCAAGTTCGGCGTCAGCGTGAACACGTGGGGCGTCAACGACCTCGTCGAGCGCGTGGACGCGGCGACCGACGCCGAGATCGACGCGCTGGTCGACGAGTACGAGCGCCTCTACGACATCCAGCCCGAACTGCAGCGCGGCGGGGAGCGCCACGAGTCGCTCCGCTACGGCGCGGCCATCGAGGTCGGGCTCCGCTCGTTCCTCGAGGAGGGCGGCTTCGGCGCGTTCACCACGAGCTTCGAGGACCTCGGCGGCCTCCGCCAGCTCCCCGGCCTCGCCGTCCAGCGCCTCATGGCGGAGGGCTACGGCTTCGGCGCCGAGGGCGACTGGAAGACGGCGGTGCTGATCCGCGCGGCGAAGGTCATGGGCGCGGGTCTCCCCGGTGGCGCGAGCCTCATGGAGGACTACACGTACCACCTCGTCCCCGGCGAGGAGAAGATCCTGGGCGCGCACATGCTCGAGATCTGCCCCACGCTCACGACGGGCCGACCGAGCCTCGAGATCCACCCGCTCGGCATCGGCGGCCGCGAGGACCCGGTGCGCCTCGTCTTCGACACCGACCCCGGCCCCGCGGTCGTCGTCGCCATGTCGGACATGCGCGACCGCTTCCGCATCGTCGCGAACGTCGTGGAGGTCGTCCCGCTCGACGAGCCGCTCCCGAACCTGCCCGTCGCCCGCGCCGTGTGGAAGCCCGCACCGGACCTCGCGACGAGCGCCGCGGCCTGGCTCACCGCCGGGGCCGCCCACCACACGGTCATGAGCACGCAGGTCGGCGTCGAGGTCTTCGAGGACTTCGCCGAGATCGCGCGCACCGAGCTCCTCGTCATCGACGAGGACACGACCCTCAAGGGTTTCACCAAGGAAGTCCGCTGGAACCAGGCGTACCACCGCCTGGCCCAGGGCCTGTAACACCCACACCAGGGGTGCGGATCCGGCGCAGATGCCGGATGCGCGCCTCACAGCAGCAGTACGAAAGGACACGATCGTGAAGATGAAGAAGGTCCTCGTCGGCATCGCCGCCACGAGCATCGCCCTCTCCCTCGCCGCCTGCTCCGGCGGCTCCGGCGGAGGCCGCGGCGGCAGCGCCGGCGGCACCGAGGACAACAAGGGCGCCCTCGTCGGCGTCGCCATGCCCACCAAGACGAGCGAGCGCTGGGTCGACGACGGCAACAACGTCAACGACCAGCTCACCAAGCTCGGCTACAAGGTCGACCTGCAGTACGCGAACGACAAGGTGCAGGACCAGATCTCGCAGATCGAGACGATGCTCAACAAGGGCGCCAAGGCGCTCATCGTCGCGTCGATCGACGGCACCGCGCTGACCCAGGTCCTCAAGACCGCGGCCGACGACGGCGTCAAGGTCATCGCGTACGACCGACTGATCAACGGCACCGAGGACGTCGACTACTACACGACGTTCGACAACGAGCAGGTCGGCGTGCTCCAGGGCAACTCCCTCCTGCAGGGCCTCGGCCTCGTGGACGCCGACGGCAAGGCCACCGGCAGCACCGAGAAGAAGACGATCGAGATCTTCGCCGGCAGCCCGGACGACAACAACGCGCAGTTCTTCTACGACGGCGCGATGGGCGTCCTGAAGCCGTTCCTCGACTCCGGCCAGGTCACGATCGGCTCCGGCCAGTCGGACTTCAGCCAGGTCGCGATCCAGCAGTGGAAGCAGGAGGGCGCCCAGGCCCGCATGGAGAACCTGCTCTCCGGCTCGTACCCCGGCGGCGCCAAGCCGGACGGCGTCCTGTCGCCCTACGACGGCCTGTCGCGCGGCATCATCCAGGCCCTGACCTCGGCCGGCGTCGCCAGCGACGCCATGCCGATCATCACCGGCCAGGACGGCGAGAAGGCGTCCGACAAGCTCATCCTCGACGGCGTCCAGTACTCGACGATCTTCAAGGACACGCGCCTGCTCGGCAAGGAGGCCGTCACGATGGTCGACACCCTGCTCACCGGCGGCACGCCGGACGCGCCCGACACCTACAACAACAAGGTGAAGGACGTCCCCACGAAGCAGTTCGCCCCGGTCGTCGTGACCAAGGACAACCTCGTCGAGGTCATCGTGGACAGCGGCTACTACACGCAGGACGAGATCGACAAGGGCGAGTAGCCCTCACCCGCACCGCCTCCGGCGGCGCACCGGCCGGTCGACGCTCGCGTCGACCGGCCTCCACCGGGTCGGGCCGGCCGTGCACCACGGCCGGCCCGTCCCCGGACGGCGGTCACCCGCCGCCCGCAGCACCACCGCCGGGAACCCGGCACCACCATCCACACAAGTGAGGCAGGCCATGGCCAACCACATTCTCGAGATGCGCGGCATCACCAAGACGTTCCCCGGCGTCAAGGCGCTGCAGGACGTCACTCTCGAGGTCACGCGCGGCACGTGCCACGCGATCTGCGGCGAGAACGGCGCGGGCAAGTCGACCCTGATGAAGGTCCTGTCCGGCGTGTACCCGGCCGGCTCCTACGACGGCGACATCGTCCTCGAGGACGAGGTCGTCAAGTTCTCCAGCATCCGCGACAGCGAGAAGTCGGGCGTGGTGATCATCCACCAGGAGCTCGCGCTGAGCCCCTTCCTCTCCATCGCGGAGAACATCTTCCTCGGCAACGAGATCTCCAAGGGCGGCTTCATCGACTGGAACGCCACCAACGTGGAGGCGTCGAAGCTCCTCGCCCGCGTCGGGCTGAGCGACAACCCGGCCACCAAGATCGCCGACATCGGCGTGGGCAAGCAGCAGCTCGTGGAGATCGCGAAGGCCCTCTCCAAGGAGGTGAAGCTCCTCATCCTCGACGAGCCCACCGCGGCGCTCAACGACGAGGACTCCGCCCACCTGCTCGACCTGATCAAGCACCTCAAGGGCCAGGGCATCACTAGCATCATCATCAGCCACAAGCTGAACGAGATCAAGGCGATCGCCGACGCGGTGACGATCATCCGCGACGGCAAGACGATCGAGACCCTCGACCTCGGGCGGGACTCCATCAGCGAGGAGCGCATCATCAAGGGCATGGTCGGCCGCGACCTCCAGAGCCGCTACCCCGACCGCACGCCGGACATCGGCGAGGAGATCCTGCGCATCGAGGACTGGACGGTCCATCACCCCCAGGAGCACTCGCGCGTCATCGTCGACCACGCCAACCTCAACGTCCGCGCGGGCGAGGTCGTCGGCATCGCCGGCCTCATGGGCGCGGGCCGCACCGAGCTCGCGATGAGCGTCTTCGGCCGCTCCTACGGCGCGAACATCTCCGGCAAGCTCTACAAGCGCGGCAAGGAGATCCAGGCCAAGACGGTCGGCGAGGCCATCAAGCACGGCCTGGCCTACGCCACCGAGGACCGCAAGCACTACGGCCTCAACCTCATCGACGACATCAAGCGCAACGTCTCCGGCGCCGCGCTCGAGAAGCTCGCGAAGGCGGGCTGGGTCGACGCGAACCAGGAGTACGTGGTGGCCGACGGCTACCGGAAGTCGATGAACATCAAGGCCCCGAGCGTGGGCGCCATCACGGGGAAGCTCTCCGGCGGCAACCAGCAGAAGGTCGTCCTCTCCAAGTGGATGTTCTCCGACCCGGACGTGCTGATCCTCGACGAGCCCACCCGCGGCATCGACGTCGGCGCCAAGTACGAGATCTACACGATCATCAACGCGCTCGCCGCGCAGGGGAAGGCCGTCATCGTCATCTCCAGCGAGCTGCCCGAGCTGCTCGGCATCTGCGACCGGATCTACGCCCTCTCCGCCGGGCGCATCACGGGACAGCTGCCGATCGCCGAGGCGACCCCCGAGAGCCTCATGACCTACATGACCAAGGAAAAGGAATAGTCACCATGTCCAGTCTCAGCAGTGTGGCGGGTTTCCTCGTCAGTCGCCTCAGGCAGATCGGCATCTTCATCGCGCTGATCGCGATCGTGGTGCTGTTCCAGATCCTCACCGACGGCACGCTCCTCGAGCCGCGCAACGTCACGAGCATCGTCGTCCAGAACGCGTACATCCTGATCCTCGCCATCGGCATGGTCATGATCATCATCGCCGGCCACATCGACCTGTCGGTCGGATCCGTGGTGGCCCTCATCGGCGCCGTCTCCGGCGTGTTCGCCGTGAACTGGGGCTGGCCCTGGTGGGCGTCCATCCTCGCGAGCCTCGTGATCGGCGGCCTCATCGGCGCCTGGCAGGGCTTCTGGGTGGCGTACGTCGGGATCCCCGCGTTCATCGTGACCCTCGCCGGCATGCTCACCTTCCGCGGCCTCGCGCAGATCGTCCTGGAGAACCGCCCCATCACGCCGTTCCCGGACGAGTACGTCTCGGTCGGCGCCGGCTTCCTGCCCGACCCCTCGGGCGGCACCTCCTACCTCGAGTGGGTCACCGTCACGCTGGGCGTGCTGGCCGCGGTCTTCCTGGTCGCGCAGCAGCTCCGCGAGCGTCGCGCCCGCGTCAAGCTCAACCTCGAGGACGAGCCCTTCGCCTGGTTCATCACGAAGCTCGCCACCATCGCGATCCTCGTGCTCGGCATCACGTACCTGCTCGCCAGCTACCAGGGCACGCCGATCGTCCTGGTCATCCTCGCGGTCCTCGTCCTCGTCTACACGGCGGTCATGGGGCGCAGCATCTTCGGTCGCCACATCTACGCCCGAGGCGGCAACCTCAACGCGGCGCAGCTGTCCGGCATCAATACGAAGCGCGTCGACTTCCTGCTCTTCGTGAACATGGGCTTCCTGGCCGCGCTCGCGGGCATCGCCTTCACCGCCCGCAGCAACTCGGCGCTCCCCGGCGCCGGCAACGGCTTCGAGCTCGACGCGATCGCCGCGGTGTTCATCGGCGGCGCGGCCGTCACCGGCGGCATCGGCACCGTGACCGGCGCCATGATCGGTGGTCTGATCATGGGCGTGCTCAACAACGGCATGTCGCTGCTCGGCCTCGGCACGGAGTACCAGCAGCTCATCAAGGGCCTCGTGCTCCTGCTGGCCGTCGCGTTCGACGTGTTCAACAAGAGCCGCGGATCCAAGTCCGCGACCTGATCCACCCGCGCTGACACCGGAGGGCCCGGCATCCACTCGGATGCCGGGCCCTTCCGCGTGCCCGGCGCGACCGTCGGGCGATCCCGCAGAGCCGTCGCGGGGACGACGGAGGGCCCGGCACCCACGTGGATGCCGGGCCCTCCGGTGCTGCGGGGGAGCGCTAGGAGCGCGCGCCCATCAGGTGCTCGAGCGCCAGCTGGTTGAGGCGCACGAAGCCGAAGCCCTTGGCGTCGAAGTACGACGGGGCGTCGAAGTCCTCGTACGAGGAGCGGTCGGCGAGGATGTCGTCGTAGGACTCGCCCTCGTTCAGCGTCGGCGTGTAGATCTCCTGGACCTTGGCGGCGGCGAGCGCCTCCTGGACCTCGGGGTCGGCGCGGAACGCCTGCGCGCGCTCCTTGAGGAGCAGGTACATGCGCATGTTCGCGGCGGCCGAGTCCCACACGCCCGTGATGTCCTCGGTGCGGCTGGGCTTGTAGTCGAAGTGACGGGGGCCGTCGTAGGAGCGGCCGCCGCCCACGCCGCCGTTCTCCAGCAGGTCGACGAGCGAGAACGCGTTCTGCAGGTCGCCGTGGCCGAAGACGAGGTCCTGGTCGTACTTGATGCCGCGCTGGCCGTTGAGGTCGATGTGGAAGAGCTTGCCCTGGTACAGCGCCTGCATGATGCCGGCGGTGAAGTTGAGGCCCGCCATCTGCTCGTGGCCGACCTCGGGGTTCACGCCGACGAGCTCGGGGCGCTCGAGGGTCTCGATGAAGGCGAGCGCGTGGCCGAGGGTCGGCAGCAGGATGTCGCCGCGGGGCTCGTTGGGCTTCGGCTCGATCGCGAAGCGGATGTCGTAGCCCTTGTCGGTGACGTAGTCGCCGAGGAGGTTGACGGCCTCGCGGTAGCGCTCGAGCGCGCCGCGGACGTCCTTGGCGGAGTCGTACTCGGCGCCCTCGCGGCCGCCCCACATCACGAACGTCTGCGCGCCGAGCTCGGCGGCGAGGTCGATGTTGCGGAGCACCTTGCGGATCGCGAACCGGCGGACGGCGCGGTCGTTGCTGGTGAAGCCGCCGTCCTTGAAGACGGGCGCGGAGAAGAGGTTGGTGGTCACCATCGGGACGACGATGCCGGTGTCGCTGAGCGCGCCCTTGAGGCGGTCGATCTGCGTCTGGCGCTCGGCGTCGGTGGATCCGAAGGCGAAGAGGTCGTCGTCGTGGAAGGTGAGGCCGTAGGCGCCCAGCTCCGAGATGCGCTCCACGCCCTCGACCACGTCGAGGTCGGAGCGGGTGGGGCCGCCGAAGGGGTCGGCCCCCGTGTATCCGATGGTCCAGAGTCCGAACGAGAACTTGTCCTCGCGGGTGGGGGTGAGCGCCATGGTGTCTCCTGTCAACGTCGTCGGTGATTTGTTGCTAGCTACAACCTAACCGGAGCGCGGCCGGGGCACAACGTCGACACGGCCGCGCGGACGGCCGGCTGGACGCGTCGCCGGGGCCCGGGCAGGATGGCGGGAGGCCATGTCCGACCGGGCGCGCGAGCGCGGGTCGCGCGGCCGCCCACCCCGACGGAGAGGTCCCCGAACGCCATGACCGACGCATCGCACGCCGCAGCCGGGACCACCGGGGATCCCACGGATGATAAGGGCGAGGGGCTCGCGTTCCCGCCCGGCTTCCTGTTCGGATCCGCCACCGCCGCCTACCAGATCGAGGGCGCGGTCGACGAGGGCGGGCGCGGCCCCTCCATCTGGGACACCTTCAGCCGGGCGCCGGGGAAGGTCCTCGGCGGGGACACGGGCGACATCGCCGACGACCACTACCACCGGCTCGAGTCCGACCTCGACCTGATGCAGGCGCTCGGCCTCGAGGCGTACCGCTTCTCGATCGCGTGGCCGCGCATCCAGCCGACCGGGCGCGGCCCCGCGAACGCCGACGGCCTGGCGTTCTACGGGCGGCTGGTGGACGGGCTCGTCGCGCGGGGGATCACGCCCATCGCGACGCTCTACCACTGGGACCTCCCGCAGGCGCTCGAGGACGAGGGCGGCTGGACGAACCGCGAGACCGCGTACGCGTTCGCCGACTACGCGCGGATCATGGGCGAGGCGCTCGGCGACCGCATCGGCACCTGGACCACGCTCAACGAGCCGTGGTGCTCGGCGTACCTCGGCTACGCGGCCGGCGTGCACGCACCCGGTCGCGCGGACGCGGAGGACTCGTTCCGCGCGGTGCACCACCTCAACCTCGCGCACGGGCTCGCGGTCCGGGCGCTCCGGGAGGTCGTGCCGGCGGACGCGCGCTTCTCCATCACGCTGAACCTGCACGTGATCCGCGGCGAGGGCGACACGGGCCCCGAGGCCGTGCGCCGCGTCGACGGCGTGGGCAACCGGGTGTTCCTCGACCCGCTGCTGCACGGCGAGTACCCGGCCGACGTGATCGCGGACACCGCCCGGATCACCGACTGGTCGTTCGTGCTCCCGGGGGACGGCGAGCTCATCCGCCAGCCGCTGCACCTGCTGGGCGTCAACTACTACAACACCAGCCGGGTCCGCATGCGGGACGGCTCGTCGGCGGGCGGCGGCACCGCCATCCACGGCGACGTCGCCGCGACCCCGTTCCCCGGCACCGACGACGTCGAGTTCCTCGAGCAGCCCGGCCCGTATACGGCGATGGGCTGGAACATCGAGCCCCAGGGCCTCGAGGACCTGCTCGTGTCGCTGCACGAGGAGTTCCCCGACCTGCCGCTCATGGTGACGGAGAACGGCGCCGCGTTCGACGACGAGGTGACCGTGGGCGACGACGGAGCGCGGGCGGTGCACGACCCCGCGCGGATCGACTACCTGTCGCGGCACTTCGCCGCCGCGCACCGCGCGATCGAGCGCGGCGTGGACCTCCGCGGATACCAGGTGTGGTCGCTGCTCGACAACTTCGAGTGGGCCTTCGGGTACTCGAAGCGGTTCGGCATCGTGCACGTCGACTACGACACGCAGGAGCGGACGCCGAAGGACAGCGCGCTCTGGTACGCGCGGCTCATCGCCGACCGCGCCATCCCCGCGGCGGACGCGCGACCCGAGCGCCACGTGCGCCCCGGGGCGTGAGCGGGCCGCCGCCCGGCACGGACGAGCGCGCGCTGCTCGCCGACGGCGTCGTGATGCGGCCCGCGCGGATCACCGACGCGGCCGCGCTCGCCGCCGCCTACCGCGCCAACCGGGAGCACCTCCGCCCGTTCGAGCCCGCGCGCACGGACGCCTTCTTCACGTCGGCGGGGCAGCGGGCGCAGCTCGCGGGCCGCGTCGCCGAGCGCGCGGCCGGATCCGGCCTGCCGTACCTCATCCTCGAGGGCGACCGCGTAATCGGCCGCTGCGACCTGTTCGCGGTGAAGCGCGGCGCCGCGCAGAGCGCGAGCCTCGGCTACTGGATCGACCGGGAGCGGCAGGGCGCTGGCCTCGCGACCGCCGCGGCGCGCGAGGCCGTCCGCATCGCGCGCGCCGCCGGGCTGCACCGGCTGGAGGCGTCGACGCTGGTGGGGAACGGCGGATCCGAGCAGGTGCTCACGCGCGCCGGGTTCGACCCCATCGGGATCGCGCCGGCGTACCTCAGGATCGACGGCGCGTGGAGCGACCACACGCTCTGGCAGCGCGTGGTCGACGGGGCGCGCTGACCCGGGCCGCCGCGGCGCTCAGGCGTCGAGGAGCAGCTCGGTCATGCTGCGCAGGCGCGCCTGCGCGTTCGAGTCGGTGCCGCTGCGGTGGACGACGTCCTCGTGGACCTGCTCGGCGACCCGCAGGAGGTCCGGCAGGATGCGCCGCCCGCGATCGGTGAGGGCGATGAGGAGGCGGCGCTCGTCGGCCTGGTCGCGCTGGCGCGTGATGTAGCCGAGGAGCTCGAGGCGCTTGAAGAGCGGGGAGAGCGTGCCCGGCGTGAGCTGCACGGCGTCGCTCAGGTCGCCGGCCCTACGCGGGTCCTCGTCGTGCAGGGCGAGCATGACGAGGTACTGCGGGTGCGTGAGGTGGTAGGGCTTCAACAGCGGCCTGTAGAGCGAGATCACCGCTCGGGACGCGGCGGCGAGCAGCAGTCCCATGTCGCGGTCGAGCAGCGCTCCAGCGTGGTCCGTCATGTGTCCTCCTGGCCGTCTGCGAGACGCGTCCCCCGACGGCCTGATCCCTTCGGACGCTACTCCCGAGATCTAGCGGCGGCGCGACCGGGGGCCGCACGCACAGCCCGCACGGAGGCCCGCGTCATCACTCCGTGCCGGGCGGCATCCAGCCCTGCTCCATCTGGTGGCGGCGCACCTGCGCGACGGCCCGGTCGGCGTCGACCGGCACGGCCGCCCAGATGATGCCGGTGCCGTCGAGCCAGCCCAGCGCGACCATGGCGTCGGCCAGGTCCTCCACGAACATGGCCACCGTCGTGCCGTGCGAGCGGATGACGTCGCCGTGCAGGCTCCAGCCGAAGTAGGCGGACAGGTACCTGGCCTGCTCCGAGTGGCTGCGCTGCAGGTGGCGGTTCAGCCGCTCGGTGGATCCGCCCGAGGCCTGGACCTCGTCCTGGAGCTCGTCGCGGTGCTCGTCCGACATGCGCTCTCGTTCCTCCGCGTCAGGGAGCCCGCGGCGGACCCGCGGGCAGACCCCTCAGACATTACGGAGCACCTCCGACAATCCGCCGGGGACGGGTCGCGCGCCGGCCGCGGGCGGGCCGATCGCGCTCATGTCCGACGGAGCTCCCAGTCGCCCACGCGCAGCCGCGCGAGCGCCTGGACGGCGGCGTGCACTGCGGGCGACGCGGATCCGCCCGGCGCCGTCACGACGTGGACGACGCGCTCGCCCACGCCGGAGACGCGGCGCCGGACGACGCCGCGGGGGAGGGGCGCGGTCGCGAGCGCCAGGGACGGCAGGAGCGCGACCCCGAGCCCGGCCTGCACCATGCCGACGGCCGCCGCCGCGTTGTCCGTCTCGAAGGACGTCGCCGGCGCGAAGCCGCTGCGGGCGCACGCGCTCACGAGGTGGCGGCGGCAGCGGACGCAGCCGGCGATCCACCTGTCGTCGGCGAGGTCATGGAGCGCGAGCGGGCCGCGGTGCCGCAGCGCCCGCGCCTCCGGCAGCACGGCCCACAGCGTCTCGCGCCAGAGCGGCCGGGACTCCAGGCCGTCGAGGGAGCGCGCGGCGGGATCGTCGGGGTCGTCGGGGTAGGCGAAGGTCACGGCGACGTCGGCCTCGCGCGCGCGGACCGCCGCGACGGCCTCGGGCGGCTCGGCCTCGAGGTACCCGAACCCCAGGCCCGGATGCGCCGCCGCGAGGCCGCCGAGCAGCCGCGGCACGACCGTGGAGGACGCCGACGGGAACGCCGCCACGCGGACGGTGCCGGCGCGGAGGCCGCGCAGGTCGTCGAGCTCGTCGGCGGCCCGGTCGATGGCGTGCACCACGGTCTCGGCGTGCCGGGCGA
This sequence comes from Clavibacter phaseoli, assembly GCF_021922925.1. Lineage (NCBI taxonomy): Bacteria > Bacillati > Actinomycetota > Actinomycetes > Micrococcales > Microbacteriaceae > Clavibacter > Clavibacter phaseoli. The sequence continues at coordinate 1,929,660 of NZ_CP040786.1, read as the reverse complement.
GGACGCGGCCGGCCTCCGTGAGGACGACGCCCCGGCCGGCGCGCGCGGTGACGGGCACGCCGATGCGCGCCTCGAGGCGCCTGAGGGTCTGCGACAGGGCCGGCTGGCTGATGCCGAGCGCCGCCGCGGCCGCGGTGATCGAGCCGCGGACGGCCAGGGCGTGCACCGCGGCGAGCGCGGTCGAGTCGAGGTCGCGCGCGGTCGGGGGAGCGTCCGTCATGCGCGGAGCATAACGCGGGCTTATGGGACGCATGCCGGGAGGGGTCTTGCTCGATGGATCCGCCCTCGACACGCTGGACGCATGACGACCGCGCCGCTGCCCGCCGACCTGCGCGACCTGTTCGAGGCGGGGCCCGGGTACCTCTCCGCCTGCACCATGGGCCTGCCCACGCGCGCGACGGTCGAGCGCCTGCGGGCCGACCTCACGACGTGGTCGGCCGGCGGATCCACCGCGCACGGCTACGGCGGCGTCGTCGAGGGCGTGCGCGCGTCGTACGCGTCGCTCGTGGGCGTGCCCGTGGGATCCGTCGCCGTGGGCTCGCAGACCGCCTCCTTCGTGAGCGTGCTGGCCGCCGCCGTCCCCGCGGGCGCGGAGGTGCTGTGCGTGACGGGCGACTTCAGCTCGCTCACCTACCCGTTCGTCGTCGCGGAGGCGCGCGGCGTCGTCGTGCGGCACGTGCCGCTCGAGGAGCTCGCGGCCGAGATCGGCCCGCGCACGCACCTGGTCGCGTTCTCGCTCGTGCAGTCCGCCGACGGACGGGTCGCCGACGTCGCCGCGATCCGGGAGGCCGCGCGGACCCACGACGCCTTCACGCTGTGCGACACCACGCAGGCGGCGGGCGCCATGCCGATCGACGCGGGCCTCTTCGACGCCACGGCCTGCCACGCGTACAAGTGGCTCTGCGCGCCGCGCGGCGCGGCCTTCCTCACGCTGTCCGACCGCTACCGCCGGACCCTCGTGCCCGTGCAGGCGAACTGGTACGCGGGCGCCGACGTGTGGGCATCCTGCTACGGGCCCGCGATGGCGCTCGCCGAGGACGCGCGCGCCTTCGACGTGTCGCCCGCCTTCGGCGCGTGGGTGGGCGCGGCCCCGGCCATCGCCCTCTTCGCGCGCCTCGACCTCGACGCGGTGCACCGGCGGAACGTCGAGCTCGGCGACCTCGTGAGCGTCGGCCTCGGCATCGAGCCGCGCGGGCAGGCGATCGTCACCTGGCCGGACGCGGACGGCGCCGACCTCGCGTCGCTCGGGGCGGCCGGGATCGTCGCGTCGGGCCGCGCGGGCCGTGCGCGCATCGCCTTCCACGTCTGGAACGACGAGGACGACGTGGAGCGCGTCGTGGCGGCGCTCCGCGGCTGACGCGTCCCGTCCCGCGAAATTCTTCCAGCTGGGAATACGCCGAGGGCGCGCTCGTTGGACATCGAGTCGGTCCACGCCGGCCGTCCCCGTCCCGCGGCGCCCCGCGCCCCCGTCACCGCCGAAGGAACGCCCCGTGTCGTCTGCCGTCCTCCATCCCGGCGACGCGCTCTCCCGCCGGGAGCGCATCGTCTACATCATCGTGCTGGGCGCCCTCGTCGGCCTCGGGCCGTTCACGATCGACCTCTACCTCCCGGCCTTCCCGGTCCTCAAGGACGAGTTCGGCGTCACGGACGCGGCGATCCAGCTCACCCTGACCGGCACGACCGTCGGGTTCGCGCTCGGCCAGCTCGTGGTCGGTCCCTGGAGCGACCGGGTCGGGCGTCGTCTGCCGCTGATCGTCGCGTCCAGCGGGCACATCCTCGCGTCGCTCGGCGCCGCGCTGTCGACCGACGTCGGCATGCTGCTCGTCTTCCGCGTGCTCCAGGGCGCCGGTGCCGCGGCCGGCGCGGTCGTCGCGATGGCGATGGTGCGCGACCTGTTCGGCGGGCGGCCGCTCGTCCGGATGCTCTCCCGCCTCGCGCTCGTGACCGGCCTCGCCCCGATCCTCGCCCCCGTGATCGGCTCGCAGCTGCTCCGCATCGTCGACTGGCGGGGCGTCTTCTACGCGCTCGCGGCCTACGGCATCGCCGTCGTGATCGCCGTGGTCTTCCTCATCGTCGAGACCCTGCCCCGCGAGGACGTCGTGGTCGAGGAGAAGGGGGCGCTCCTCCGCCGCTACCGGAACGTGCTCCGCGACCGCGTCTTCGTCGGCGTCGCGATCATCGGCGGCATGCAGTTCGCCGGGCTCTTCTCGTACCTCTCCAGCTCGTCGTTCCTGTTCCAGGACGTCTACGGCTTCGACGCGCAGCAGTTCGGGATCCTGTTCGGCGTCAACTCGCTGGGCATCGTGATCGGCAACCAGGTGGCCGCGCGCATGACGAAGGTGGTGGGGCCCCAGTGGATCCTCGCGGGCGTCGTCGTCGTCCAGTTCGTCTCGAGCGCCCTCATCGTGCTGCTCGGCACCTTCACCGACGCGGGCCTGCTGGGCACGCTCATCCCGCTGTTCTTCTTCATCCTCGCGTGCGGCTTCGGCTTCCCCTGCGTGCAGGTCCTCGGGCTCGTCAACCACGGGCACGAGGCGGGCACGGCGGCCTCCCTCCTGGGCGCCGTGAACTTCGGGCTCGCGGGCGCCATCTCGCCCATCGTGGGCGTCCTCGGCATCACCTCGGGCGTGCCCATGGCGTCGGTGATGGGCGCGTGCGCGGTCGTGTCGATCCTCTCGATGTGGCTCATCGTGCAGCCGCGGACGGTGCCGGCCCTCACGAACTGACGCCGGTCTACCGCCGGAGAGCGCTGGGTAGGGTGAGGCCATGAGCCCCGCCCGCGACCCGGCCCGCCTCCGGGGCGTCGACGCCGCGCGCGGCCTCGCGGTCCTCGGGATGATGGCGGCGCACGTCGCCGTGCAGCGCACCCTCGAGCTCGATGATCCCGCGTCCTGGCTCGCGATCACCGACGGCCGGTCCTCCATCCTCTTCGCCACGCTCGCGGGCCTCTCCATCGCGCTGATGTCGGGGCGGGAGCGGCCGGCGGACGGGACCGACCTCGCGCGGGCGCGGCTCAAGGTCCTCGTGCGCGCCGCGTGCCTGTTCCTCCTCGGCGGGCTGCTCGCGTCGCTGCAGACGTACGTCGCGGTGATCCTCGAGGTCTACGCCGTGCTGTTCGTGGCCGTGCTGCCGCTGCTGCGCTGGCGCGCGTCCCGGCTGCTCGCGCTCGCTGCGGTCGCCGCCGTCGCGCTGCCGCTGGTGACGACCGCGCTCGCCATCCACTTCGACGGCGCGCTCATGCGGCCGGACCCGTTCGTGATCCTCGTGGTCACCGGCCACTACCCGGCGCTCACCTGGGTGGCGTTCGCGATCGCGGGCCTCGGGATCGGCCGGCTCGCGCTCGGATCCGCGCGCGTGCAGCTGCTGCTCGTGACGGTCGGCGCCGGGCTGGCCGTGCTCGCCTACGGCGGGTCGGCGCTCCTGGAGGCGGCCGTGCCCGCGCCGCCGCCGGGCTGGGAGTACATCCTCTCGACGACGCCGCACGAGGGGTCGCCGTTCGAGGTCGTGGGATCCGGCGGGTTCGCCATCGCCGTGATCGGCCTGTGCCTGCGCATCGCCGCGCTCCTGCCCGCCGTGCTCGTGCCGTTCGAGGCCGTGGGGCAGCTCGCTCTCACGGTGTACGCGGTACACATCGTCGTGATCGACCTCCTCGCGCCCGAGGGCGACCTCATCGCGGACGACGGCGCGTACCTGGCGTTCGTCGTCGTGACGGTCGCGCTCTGCCTGCTCTGGACCCGGATCGTCGGGCGGGGGCCGCTCGAGCGCGCGCTGGGCGCGGTCGCGGGGCGCGCGTCGGACCTCGCGCCGCGCGGATCCCGGGAGCGGGCGCCGGAGCGGGCCGGCTAGAGGGGGCGTCCGAGGCCCGGGCGGGCGTCGCGCGCGGCGGTGCCGAGCCGCCCGAGAACCTCGACCCTGGCGCGGCTCGCGGCGTCGTCCGCGTCCCACGCCGCGGAGAGCGCGCACCACGCCTCCGCCCACGCGAGCACGGCGTCGAGGTCGGCGCCCGTCTCCTCGGCGATCACGCGCGCGCGTCGCGCCAGGCGTCCGGGGCGCAGGGCGATCGCGGGGGTGGGGTTGGCCAGGACGTTCGCCGTGTCGAAGCCCGGGTCGCCCACGAGGCCCTTCGGGTCGATCGCGCGCCAGTCGTCGTCGTCGCCGCGTCCGTCTCCGCCGCCGAAGCGCAGGACGTTGCCGTGGTGGACGTCGCCGTGCAGCACCGCGGCGGATCCGGATCCGGCGAGCAGCTCGCGGGCGACCGCGGCGCCGCGGTCGAGCGCGCGGGGGAGCGGCCGCGCGGGCTCGACGAGCTCGCGGAACCAGACGGCGAGGGGCACGACCTCGGCGACGACCGGCGCCTCCCGCGGGACGCGGTGCACCCGCGCGGCCACCCGGGCGAGGATCCGGGTGGCCCGGTCGTCGCGCGCGTCCGCGTCGGGCCCGTCCGCGGACGCCTCCCGCACGAGGATCCCCGGGTCGTCCGCGCGCGCGATGAGCACGGTGCCGTCGGCGCCAGACGCGAGCACGGGCGCGGCCCCGCGGCCGGCCCACGCGGCCATCAGGCGCCCGCCGCGCCGCTCCTCCTCCACGAGCGGCACCTTGAGCATCAGGCGCGCGCCGTCGCGGCGGACCGGGGCGAGCACGCTGCTCGCGGTGCGGACGGCCGAGCCGTCCGGATCCAGCCGCCAGCGCGCGAGGAGGGGCCCGAGCCCCGCGGCCGCGGCCGCGTCCGTCACAGCCGGATCGACACGGGCACGCCCGTGAGCGCCATGATCCCGACGACCGCGCCTATCACGGCGACGCCGAGGAGGACGAGCGCCCCGGCCAGCGCGACGCGCGACCGCTCGTACCAGGGCAGGACCCCGCGGCGGGCCCCCCGCAGCTCCGCCATCGTGAGCACGCGCGCCTGCTCCGTCAGCGGGAGGTCGAGGTCCGCCGCCATCGAGCGCATGGTCCAGAGGTCGTAGACGTGGCCGCTGAGGCGGAGGAGGAGCCGGCCGTCGGCGTCCATGACGAACAGGCGCGGCTGCGTGTCGAGCGTGAGGCCCTGGTAGACGTGCACCACCAGCAGGTCGTGGACGGCCCCGCGACGGACGCGCGTGCGACGCCCGAGGAAGCGGGACTCGACGTCGCCCGTCGCGTGCGTGATGCGCACGTAGGAGGTGAGGTAGAGCCCGGCGAGCAGGGCGCCGAGCAGCGCCACGACGACGACGCCGACGATCACGGCCGCCGCGTTGCCCGTGGGGATGGCGAGCACCAGGAGCGCCGCGCCCAGCGGGACGACGAGCGCGAGCGTCGCGAGGGCGAGCTGCCGCAGGAGGGCCGAGCGGGGCCGGATGGTGGTGCTCGCGTGGTCGGGGGACGCGTCGTCGTCGTGCTGCACGTCGCCTCCGGTCGTGGTCCGAGGCCGTCCTCGCGTCCGCCGTCGTCCGTCGCGCCGCGCGTGTCCGGGCGGGCGGCGCCCGCGGGTGCGGGCGCGACGACCGGTCCAGCCTAGGTGGGAGCCGCGCCGGTGTGCAGGGGCTCTATGGGGGACATGCGGAGACGGCCGGGGTACAAGGGCACGACCTCCGACGGGGGCACGGGGTGCGGCACGGAGGGCCCGGATCGCGGGGATGCGGGACCGGGGACGAGGAGAGCCCCGCCGGACCGGGGTCCGTCGGGGCTCTCGTGCGACTGGCGGAGGATAGGGGATTCGAACCCCTGAGGGCTTTCACCCAACACGCTTTCCAAGCGTGCGCCATAGGCCACTAGGCGAATCCTCCATGACGCGTGCCGCGGCGTCAGGAACGCGGCGGCACCCGTCGATACTACCTGCCCGCGACGAGGCTCGATGCACCCGGGGTGTCGAGCAGCCCCGCGAGGGCCCGACGCGAGGGCGCGCCGAGCTTCGCGCGCGCCTGGTAGAGGTGCGACTCGACCGTGCGGACGGACAGGAACAGGCGGCCGGCGATCTCCCTGTTGCTCAGCCCCTGCGCCGCCAGCACGCCGATCTCGAGCTCCCGACGGGTCAGCATGCTCACGTCGAGCACGGGCGTGACCGTGGCCTGCTCGGCCGCGGGCGCGCCGCGGTCGATGCGGGCCTGGATCCGCGCGAGCGCCGCCCGCGCCTCCGTGAGGGCGGGTCCGGGCTCGGTGCCCGCGAGCATCCGGAGGAGGTCCTCGCAGGCGGTGCGCGCCTGCTGGTGCAGGCCCGACTCCTCGAGCGTGCGGACGCCCTGGGCGACGAGCGCGGCGTCGCCCGTACGGGATCCCTCCACGACCTCGGCCATGCCGTGCAGCGCCGGCACGTCGGTGCGCTCGCGGACCAGGCGGGCGCCCGGGACGAGGCGGGCGTCCGTGGATCCGAGCATCCACGCGCGGAACAGCATGCCGGCCCGCAGCGCGTGCGCGTCGCCGCTGAGGTCGCCCACGTCGAGCAGGAGCGTCGCCGCCTCCTCCGGCCGTCCGCGGGACGCCAGGATCTCCACGCGCACGCCCTCGGCGAGCATGCGCTGGTAGGGGTAGCGCGGGTCGGCGCGGTGCGCGATCTCGGTCGCGATGCGCTCGGCCTCCTCGGCGCGGCCGCGGAGCGCGAGCACGCGGGCGCGCTGCATGCCGATCCAGAGCCGCCACGTGCCGATGTCCGGGCCGATGAGCCGGTCGTCCGCGAGGGACAGCTCGGCCTCCGCGCGGTCGAGCCGGCCGAGGTCGAGGGCGACGCCGCCCGTGATCGCGCCGAGGACGGGGATGAACCACTGCGCGTCCTGCGCGATCGCCGACTCCACCCAGGCGTCCAGCTCGCGCTCGAGGTCGGGGAGGTCGAGACGGCAGAGGCGGCGGCTGAAGGCGCTCGCCGAGAGCAGCTCGAGGCGCGCCTCCTCCAGGAGGATGTCGTCGTAGGTGCCGCGGCGGTCGACGCGGCGGGCGACGAGCCCGAGCCCCTCGTCGATGGCGTCGCCGAGCTCGGCGCCGCGCCCGAGGTGGCCGAGCGCGAGGACGACGGCGCGCTGCGCCCGGAGCTGCACCAGCGGGCTGGTCGCGAGGGCGGACGCGTCCCGGGCGGCGACGAGGGCGGCCTCCCAGCGCATCAGGCCGAGCGACATGTTCGCGCCGATGACGGCCGCCTGCGCGCGCTCGTCCGGGTCCGCGTCCGCGTCGCGCGCGATCCCGTCGAGCAGCCGGCGGACGCGGTCGGTCCCCGGCATCGCGGCGTGCGTCGAGAGGACGCGCCAGTGCAGCGCCTCGACGCGCTCGGCCGGCGTGAGGACCGCCGCGTCCAGCCCCTCCAGCGCCTCCATCGCGCGCGCCGGGTTGCCGAGCACGGTCAGGGCGCGTCCGGTCTCGCAGGCCGCGTACCCCCGCGAGCCGCCCTGACCGGCGATCGCCGCGAAGGCGAGCGCGTCGTGCGTCATGCCGACGTCGTTCGCCAGCCGCGCGGCGACCAGGTGCACGCCCGCGAGGGTATCCGCGCCGAAGCGCTGGACGGCGTCGCGGCGGCCGTCGTCGGTGAGGGTGCGCGCGATGAGCAGGCTCTCCTTGGGGCTGAGCGGCACGCCGTGCGCGGCCTCCTGCAGCAGCATCCCCACGACGCGGCGCGTGAGGGCGTCGACGGCGTCCGGGTCGGTGCGGGCGAGCGCGGCCTCGGCCTCGAGCAGGTCGGCGCGGAGGATCCGGTCGCCCTGGCCCTGCACGCGCGCGAGGCCGCGCGCGCCGAGCACGCGCAGGATCGTCTCGCCGAACAGGCGGGCCGCACGTTGGTACGGCACGCCGTCGAGCCGGGCCAGGAGCACGAGCGTGCTCCGCTCGTCGTCGCCGAGCATCGACACGCGCGAGGACACGAGGTCGAGGATCCGGGCGCGCGGCGCGTGCGGGCTGGGGAAGGCGTAGCCCGTGACGGTCCGGTCGGTGCCGTCCGCCTCCAGCGCCTCGAAGGTCAGCTCGCGCACGAGGAACGGGCGGCCGGCGCTGCGCCGCTGGATCTGCACCCGCGTCGCCTGGTCGAGCGCCACCTGGCCCGCGATGGAGTCGATCATCGCGTCGACCTCGGCCGGGTCGAGCGGGGAGAGGTCCAGCCGCTCGGCGTAGCCGTTGCGCCAGAGCCCGAGGATCTCGTGGGCCGCCTGCGCCGTGCGCACGGCCTGGTCCCCGCCGGGCTCGGGGTCCCGCGCGCGGAGCTGGCGGGGGTCGCCGCCCGCGTCGTCGACGGTCACGAGCAGCGTGCACCGCTCGCTCGCGCGCGCGTCCGCGAGGGCGGCGCGCAGCTCGGGCGGCATGAGGTGGGCGTCGTCGATCACCACGACCGGGCGCACGGCGGGCATCGGGCGCGCGGAGCGGATCCCGGGGACCTGGTCGATGACCCGGCGGAGGACGTCCGCGAGGTCGGGCGTGGAGGCGTGGGCCCGGATGACCGTGAGGCCGTTGCGCGTGAGGGCGTCCGCCACGCGGCCGGCCACGTGGCTGCGGCCGGATCCGACGGTGCCGGTGACCACGGCGCTCGTGCCCGCGCCGAGCCAGCGCTCGAGCGTCTCCAGGTCGCGCGCGCGTCCGCCTCGGCCGGGAGCCGGGCCCTCGACGCGCGCGCTCGACCGCAGGTAGGTGTGCGTCATCTGCTTCATGTGACCCCCGTCGCGGAAAGCTGTGGTCCGCGCCGCATCCCCCGAGGCTGCGCGGTCCGTGTGCCTCCATCTTGCGCGGAATGCGGGGATCCGAGAAGGCGCATCGACGTTTACTGATCGGATGCGCCGCGGAAATAAGTAGTCGGCACTGTGGGGGACACGATCGGACGCTCCTAGCGTGTCCTTCATGTCCGGGCATGGGGATGCTCCGGACGGTGCGCTCCGGCGCACCATGCGGGCGATGCACGGGAGGACGACGGCTTCGGGTGCCGTCGGCCCGACACGTCGTCCGCGGCACGACCCGGGTGCCTCAGCAGCCCGGAAGCGGATGACGGCCCCCTCCGGGGAGGAGGGGACCGTCATCCGGATGCGCGCGGCTCGCGCGTCGTGCGGGTGCCGCTAGTAGCGCAGACCCGCGATGGCCTCGGCGACGGGCTCCTCGCCCGAGATCGCCTCGAACTGGACGCGGACGCCCGTGCCGTCGATGAGCGCGGTCGCCACGATCTCGGCGACGTCGGCGCGCGGGATGGTGCCGCGGCCCGTGGACGTGCTCACCTGGATCCGGCCGGTGCCGGGGTCGTCGGTGAGGCCGCCGGGACGCACGATGGTCCAGTCGATGTCCCGGGCGCGCAGGTCGGCGTCCGCCTCGGACTTGGCGCGCTGGTAGATCTCGTAGGTGTCGTCGCTGTCGGGGTCGAAGCCGTCGACGGCCATGGCCGAGATCATGACGTAGCGGCTGACGCCCGCCTTCTCCGCCGCGTCGGCCAGCAGGATGGCGCCGTCGCGGTCGATGGTGAGCTTGCGCTCGGGGCCCGAGTCGGGACCGCCGCCCGCGGCGAAGACCACGGCGTCGGCGCCCTCGAGCGCCGCGGCGACCTGATCCACGTCGCTCTTCTCGAGGTCGAGCACGAGCGCCTCGGCGCCCGCGTCGGCGAGGTCGGACGCGTGGTCCGGGTTGCGGACGATGCCGACGGGCTGGTGACCCTGGTCGGCGAGGCGTCGTTCGAGCTGTCGGGCGATCTGGCCGTGTCCTCCGGCGATGACTATGCGCATGGGCTCCACGGTACGCGCGGTTCGTGACCGGCTCCTGGGCGGGCCCGGGCCGACCGCCGGGCTCCCGCCGTCGGGTACACTCGGTGTCGGCTCCTCGCGTGGTGCCATCCAGGTGAACTCCCCCAGGGCGGAGACGCAGCAAGGGCAGCCGGGCTCTGGCAGGTGCGCGAGGGGTCTTCTCCTTTTAACGCGCGGCTCGGGTGGCCCACCGGCCCCGCGCCGTCCAGGGGGGATCCGGCCGCCATGCAGGCGACGCCCATAGGCTTGCGGGCATGGCTCGGAGCATCTACATCACGTCCGCCGAAGGGCACTCGGGCAAGTCGACGGTCGCGCTGGGCGTGCTCGACACCCTCACTCACCAGATCCAGCGCGTGGGCGTGTTCCGGCCCATCGCCCGGTCCATCGTCGAGCGCGACTACGTGCTCGAGGCGCTGCTGTCGCACGACGGCGTCGAGCTCGACTACGACGAGTGCGTGGGCGTCACCTACGACGACGTGCACGCGGATCCCGAGGCCGCGCTCTCGCGCATCGTCGAGCGCTACAAGGCCGTCGAGGCGAAGTGCGACGCGGTCGTCATCGTGGGCAGCGACTACACGGACGTCGGCAGCCCGACCGAGCTGTCCTTCAACGCGCGCATCGCCGCGAACCTGGGCGCCCCCGTGCTCCTCGTGCTCACGGGCCGCCGCTCCGACGAGACCGGCGGCCGCAGCCCCGACGAGATGCGCCAGATCGCCGACCTCGCCGTCCCCGAGCTCGTCACCGCCCACGCGGGCCTCCTCGGCGTCGTCGTGAACCGCGCCGACCCCGAGCAGCTGGACGCCATCACGGCCGCGATCCCCGCCGCCGTCCCCGCTTCGCTCCAGGCCAAGGCGCCCCACGTGCCCGTCTGGGCGATCCCGGAGGACGCGTTTCTCGTCGCCCCCACCGTCGCCGAGCTGCTCGACGCGGTCGACGGCACGCTCGTCAAGGGCGACGCGGCGCTCCTCAGCCGCGAGGCGCTCGGCGTGGTCGTCTCCGCGATGTCGATGGAGAACGTCCTCGCGCGCCTCACCGAGGGCGCCATCGTCGTGATCCCCGGCGACCGCAGCGAGGTCCTCCTCGGCGTCCTGACGGCCCACGCCTCCGAGACCTTCCCCACGGTCGCGGGCATCGTGCTCAACGGCGGCTTCGCGCTGTCGCCCACCATCGAGACGCTCATCGCCGGGCTCGACCAGACCCTGCCGATCATCTCCACCCAGCTCGGCACCTACGAGACCGCGAAGCGCATCACGCAGACGCGCGGCCGGCTCTCGCCCGAGTCGGCCCGCAAGATGGACATCGCGCTCGCCGCGTTCGAGCAGCACGTCGACACGTCCCGGCTGCTGGAGCTCCTCGACGTCAGCCGCTCCGACGTGGTCACGCCGCTCATGTTCGAGTTCGGCCTCATCGAGCGCGCGCGGAAGGCCGGCAAGCGCATCGTGCTGCCCGAGGGCACCGACGACCGCGTGCTGCGCGCCGCCGGCACGATCCTCAGCCGCGGCATCGCCGACGTCACGATCCTCGGCGAGGAGATCGAGGTGCGCTCGCGCGCCATCGGCCTCGGCATCGACATCGGCCGCGCGACCGTGCTCAGCCCGTTCGACGCGGTGCTCCGCGAGCGCTTCGCCGAGGAGTACGTGCGCTTGCGGGCCCACAAGGGGATGGTGCTCGACATCGCGCGCGAGACCGTCACCGACGTGTCCTACTTCGGCACGATGATGGTGCAGCTCGGCCTCGCCGACGGCATGGTCTCGGGCGCCGCGCACACGACGGCGCACACCATCCGGCCGGGCTTCGAGATCATCAAGACCACGGACGGCGTCTCGGTCGTCTCGTCCGTCTTCCTCATGGCGCTCGCCGACCGCGTGCTCGTCTACGGCGACTGCGCCGTGAACCCGGATCCCACGGCCGACCAGCTCGCCGACATCGCCATCTCCTCGGCGGAGACCGCGGCGCAGTTCGGCATCGAGCCGCGCATCGCGATGCTGTCGTACTCGACGGGGGAGTCGGGCGCCGGGGCCGACGTGGAGAAGGTGCGCCAGGCCACGGCGCGCGTGCGGGAGCTGCGGCCGGACCTCGCGGTCGAGGGCCCCATCCAGTACGACGCGGCGGCGGACGCGGCGGTCGCGGCCACGAAGATGCCCGACTCGCAGGTCGCCGGCCGCGCGACGGTGTTCATCTTCCCGGACCTCAACACGGGCAACAACACCTACAAGGCCGTGCAGCGCTCGGCCGGCGCGGTCGCCATCGGGCCCGTGCTGCAGGGGCTCCGCAAGCCCATCAACGACCTCTCGCGCGGCGCGCTCGTGCAGGACATCGTCAACACCGTCGCCATCACCGCCATCCAGGCCGAGGGGATCGACGCGGGCTAGGCGCCCGCCCGTCCCGTCGTCCCTTCCCCACCCGCCGCACCCGTCAGGAGCCCGCCCGTGCCCGTCGTCCTCGTCGTCAACTCCGGATCGTCGTCGTTCAAGTACCAGCTCATCGAGATGGGCACGGAGTCCGTGCTCGCGTCCGGGCTCGTGGAGCGCATCGGCGAGCCGACCGGATCCACCCGGCACAGGGCGGGCGGCGACTCGTGGGAGCGCGAGCTGCCCATCGCCGACCACACCGCCGGCTTCCAGGCGATGCTCGACGCGTTCGCCGAGCACGGCCCGTCGCTCGAGGAGGGGCCGCCCGTCGCGGTCGGCCACCGCGTCGTGCACGGCGGCGACGTGTTCGTCGAGCCGACCGTCGTCACCGACCGGGTGAAGGCCGACATCGACGACCTCTCCGCGCTCGCGCCGCTGCACAACCCGGGCGCGCTGCAGGGGATCGAGGCCGCGCAGGCCGCGTTCCCCGACGTGCCGCACGTCGCCGTCTTCGACACCGCGTTCCACCAGACGCTGCCGGCCGAGGCGTACACGTACGCGATCGACCGGGAGCTCGCGGCCGCGCACCGCATCCGCCGCTACGGCTTCCACGGCACGAGCCACAAGTTCGTCTCGGAGGCCGCCGCGCGCCTGCTCGGGAAGCCGCTGGAGGAGACGCGGATCATCGTGCTGCACCTCGGCAACGGCGCGTCGGCCGCCGCGGTGCAGGGCGGGCGCTCCATCGACACGTCCATGGGCCTCACCCCGCTCGAGGGCCTCGTGATGGGGACCCGCTCCGGCGACATCGACCCCGCGATCCTGTTCCACCTCGCCCGCCACACCGACCTCGGCCTCGACGAACTCGAGACGCTGCTCAACCGCAGGAGCGGCCTGCTCGGGCTCACCGGGCTCGGTGACATGCGCGACGTGCAGCGCGCCGCGGCCGACGGCGACGAGGCCGCGCAGACCGCGCTCGGGGTCTACCGCCACCGGATCCGCCACTACGTGGGCGCGTACGCGGCGCAGCTCGGCGGCGTCGACGCGGTCGTGTTCACCGCCGGCGTCGGCGAGAACAACCCGCTCGTGCGCCGCCGCTCGCTCGCCGGGCTCGAGTTCATGGGCATCGGGATCGACGACGACCGCAACGAGCTGATCAGCTCCGAGGCGCGCTTCGTGAGCCCCGAGGGGTCGCCCGTCGCGGTGCTCGTGATCCCCACCGACGAGGAGCTCGAGATCGCGCGGCAGTCGCTGGCGGCCACCGCGGGCTGAACCGGCCGGCCCCTCCCGCACGCCCACGAGGCCCGCGATCCCCACGGATCGCGGGCCTCGCGTCGTCGTGCCGCGCCGCCGGACCAGTAGCGGTACTGGGATGCCCACTGATGCGACTGCGTGGTCCACGCCCGCGCAGACCAGTGCCCCGCAGTGTTGTCCGCCCCTCGGCCGGATGCGAGCCTCAGACGACCGTGGGAGTGGTGGGGGCCGCCCCGCGGTGACGCACGGCCGCGTCCACGAGCGCGGCCGGCCATGCAATCGAGGGGAACGCAGATGGCACTACACATGCCCAGCCGCAGAAGCAGGCTGGCGACCGCGACGGCCTTCGGGCTCGCCGCGGCGATCGTCGCGTTCGGGGGCACCGCGCCCGCGAACGCCGCGACGGGGGACACGGCGGAGGCCGAAGGCCGCTTCCTGACCTTGACGAACCTCCCGCAGGCGATCGCCCTCGACGGCGCATACGCCTCGTACGGACCGGGTGACACGACCACCCAGGTCGAGAACGCGCCGCTCGACGTGAGCGTCCTCGGGGGGCTCGCGAACGCGCAGCTCTCCGCCGGCGTCACGCTCGGCTCCCTCCTCGACCTGGACCAGGCGGCCGCGGCCGGCGTGCTGCAGCAGTACGCGTCCGCGGGGCCGACCGGGGCCACGGGCGCCGCCGGAGCCGTGTCGGACAGCGGAGCCATCACGGTCGGCCAGGGCGGCGGGCAGCAGACGGTCATCGACCTCGGCTCGACCATCGCGTCCATCGGCGCGGACGACCTCCTCTCCGACCTCTCGCTGCGCTTCGGCGCCATCTCCTCCACCGTCACCTCGACGGGCACCGGCACGCCGACCTCGGACTACGACATCGCGTCGGCCGAGGCCGTGCTCACCAGCCCGCTCGTGGCGCAGATCAGCTCGCGGCTCACCACCGCGGTGGCCGGCATCGCGCCCGGCATCGCCGGCTCGGTGGACGTCTCGGCCGCCACGGGGCCGCTCCTCCAGGGCATCCTCGGGGAGAACGTGCTGACCTCGGCCCTCCAGGTCGGGACCCCCACGGCGACCGCGACGGCGAACGTGAACACGGCTGCCGTCGTGCAGGCCGCGCTCGCGCAGCCCCTCACGAGCGAGGACGGCACCGTCTCCATCGACGTGTCGGACGGCACCATCACGGTGGACCTCGACCGGATCCAGGCGCTGAACGACCGCGCCGCCGGCACCTCGGTCCTGACCTCGGCGCTCCTCGCGAGCGTCGTCGACTCGGCGATCACGGACATCTTCACGGACGTGCTGCCGAACCGCCTGGTCGACGCGCTCCGCGCCTCCACCACCGTGAACGTGGCGGTCACCGCACCGCTCACGACGCGGGTGCTGAACGCGAACGTGAACGCGGGCACGCTCGGCGTGGACGTGAACCTGTCGCTCGACCGCCTCCTCGGCGGCACGACCGGCACGGCGCCCACCGTCAGCCTCGCCCGCACCGCGCTCCTCCCGCCGCTGAACGCGACGGTGAACCTCGCGCTGCTCACGCCGCTGTTCGACGACCTCGTCACCGGGCTCCTCGGCGCCAACGCCGACACCTCGCTGCTGCCGGCCGTGGGCACCGCGCTCACCGGCGTCAGCACGGGCGTGATCACGGCGCTCGCCCCCGCGTTCCCGGTCGTCGACCAGGTGGTCCGCCTCACGGTCAACGAGCAGACGCCCGACGCCTTCGTCGACGCGGACGGCGTCGACGCGGGATCCTCCTCGGTGACCGCCCTGCGCGTGACGCTCCTCGGAGACGGGCCGACCATCGACCTGGCCCGCTCGACCGTGCGCGCCGTCCCGGCTCCCGTCGCCGACGAGGTGACCATCACATCGCCGACCGACGGCCAGGTGATCGAGCTGCCGGCAGGGCAGACGACCGTCGTCGTCCCCGTCACCGGCACCGCCGATCCCGACGCCGAGGTCACGCTGACCGTCGGCGGCCAGACGGTCGGGCCGGACCCGGTCGGACCCGGTGGCGCCTTCACGCTCACGCCGCCGGCCCTCCCGGCCGGCACCTACACCGCCACCGTCACGCAGACGATAGGCGGACAGGCCGCGGGCTCCGACTCGGTGACCTTCACCGTCGCCCCGACGGCCGCCGGCATCACGATCACGACGCCCTCCGCGAACCAGCTCTTCCTGACCACCGCGGCGGACCCGACGGTCGACGTGCCCGTGGAGGGCACGGCTGACGCGCGCGCCTCGGTCACCGTGACGATCCCCGGCCAGACGGCGCAGACCGAGACGGTCGGCGTGGACGGCGTCTACGACGTGGTGTTCCCCGGCCTCCCGGTCGGCACCTACACCGCGACCGCGACCCAGACCATCGACGGCGTGGCTCGCGGGACGGAGACGGTGACCTTCACGGTCGGCGCCCCCGCCGCCGAGGTGACCATCACGGCACCCCGTGACGGCGATCAGATCCTCAGCGCCGGCACCGTGCCGACGGCCGACGTCCCCGTGACCGGCGCCGCCGACCCGCGCGCCAGCGTGACGGTGACGATCCCCGGCCAGGACCCGCGGACCGAGCTCGTGGGTGACGACGGGACCTACGACGTGCTGTTCGCCGACCTCCCGGTCGGCGACTACACGGCGACGGCGACCCAGACCATCGGCGGCATCCCCTCGGGGACCGCGACGGTCGACTTCTCGGTCGTCGCGCCCGCCGTCGCCCCGGTCATCGACACCCCGACCGACGGGCAGGACTTCGTGGTCCCGGTCGGCGGCACCTCGGTGCCCGTGACCGTCAGCGGCAGCGCGGACCCGCGCGCCTCCGTGCTCATCGCGGTGACGGGCCAGACGCCCGTCACGCAGGTGGTCGGAGACGACGGCCGCTTCGAGGCGACGTTCCCGGGGCTCACCGCCGCGGGCTACACCGTCACGGTGACGCAGACCATCGGCGACGCCCCCGCGGGCTCGGACTCGGCGGACTTCACCGTCTCCGTGGCCGGCGTCGACCAGGTCGTCATCGCGACCCCGGACGACGGCGACTTCTTCCCGCTGCCCGACGGGGACACCACCACCACGGTCCCCGTGACGGGCACGGCCGACCCCGACGCCACCGTGACGCTCACGGTCGGCGGCACGACGACGGCTCCCGTCGACGTGGACGACGACGGCGGCTTCGAGCTGGCGACGCCCGCCCTGCCCTCGGGCACCTACACGGGCACCGTCACCCAGACGATCGGCGGCGTCGACGTCGGCACCGACACCGTGACCTTCACGGTCGGCGTGCCGGTGGTCATCGACTCCCCGTTCGACTTCCAGGAGTTCCCGCTCAACGGCGGGACTACCCGGGACGTGCCGATCTCCGGCACGGCCGACCCGCTGGGGACGGTGACGGTCTCCATCGTGGGGCTCGACCCGATCACCACGGAGGTGGACGCCGAGGGCAACTACTCGGTGACCTTCTTCGGGCTGGAGCGCGGATCCTACGAGGCGATCGCGACGCAGACCATCGGCGGCGCTCCTGCCGGCGATGACACGGTGGAGTTCGACGTCGGCGTGGACGGCGAGGAGGGCACCGACTCCGACCAGACGGCGGCGATCGACGTGGACGGCGACGGCACGGACGTCGACGGCGGCGTGGACGCGGACGGCGGCACGGACGCTGACGCGGTCGACGCCGACGGTGCTGCGGATGCCGCTGGCGCTGACGCGACGGATGCTGCTGGTGCTGACGCGACGGATGCCGCTGGCGCTGACGCGACGGACGCCGCCGGCGCTGACGCGACGGACGCCGCCGGAACTGACGCGACGGACGCCGCTGGCACGGATGCGACCGATGCCGCTGGCACCGACGCGACGGATGCCGCTGGTACGGACGCGACTGACGCTGCTGGTACGGACGCGACGGACGCTGCTGGTACGGACGCGACGGACGCTGCTGGTACGGACGCGACGGACGCTGCTGGTACGGACGCGACGGACGCTGCTGGTACGGACGCGACGGACGCTGCTGGTACGGACGCGACGGACGCTGCTGGTACGGATGCGACGGACGCTGCTGGTACGGATGCGACTGACGCTGCTGGTACGGACGCGACGGACGCTGCTGGTACGGACGCGACGGACGCTGCTGGTACGGATGCGACGGATGCCGCTGGCACCGATGCGACGGACGCTGCTGGTACGGATGCGACGGACGCTGCCGGAACTGACGCGACGGATGCTGCTGGCACCGATGCGACCGATGCTGCTGGCACTGACGCGACGGATGCTGCTGGTACGGACGCGACGGATGCTGCTGGCACGGACGCGACGGATGCTGCCGGAACTGACGCGACGGATGCTGCTGGCACTGACGCGACCGATGCCGCAGGTACGGATGCGACGGATGCTGCTGGCACCGATGCGACGGATGCTGCTGGCACCGATGCGACGGATGCTGCTGGTACGGACGCGACGGACGCTGCCGGCACTGACGCGACGGATGCTGCTGGCACCGACGCGACGGACGCTGCCGGAACTGACGCGACGGATGCTGCTGGCACTGACGCGACCGATGCCGCAGGTACGGATGCGACGGATGCTGCTGGTACCGATGCGACGGATGCTGCTGGCACCGATGCGACTGACGCTGCTGGTACGGATGCGACGGATGCTGCTGGTACGGATGCGACGGATGCTGCTGGCACGGATGCGACGGATGCTGCTGGTACGGATGCGACGGATGCTGCTGGCACGGATGCGACGGATGCTGCTGGTACGGATGCGACGGATGCTGCTGGTACGGATGCGACGGATGCTGCTGGCACGGATGCGACGGATGCTGCTGG
Organism: Clavibacter phaseoli; assembly: GCF_021922925.1. Lineage (NCBI taxonomy): Bacteria > Bacillati > Actinomycetota > Actinomycetes > Micrococcales > Microbacteriaceae > Clavibacter > Clavibacter phaseoli. Next base: position 1,911,585 of record NZ_CP040786.1, on the reverse strand, counting down.
TACGGACGCGACGGATGCTGCTGGCACGGACGCAACCGATGCCGCTGGCACGGACGCGACGGACGCTGCCGGAACTGACGCAACGGACGCTGCTGGTACGGATGCGACCGACGCCGCTGGCACCGACGCGGCTGACGCCACGGACGCCGCCGACGCGACCGACGGATCCACCGACGGCGCCGACGCCCCCACCCGGGCTGTCGTCCGCTTCACGGAGATCGTCCGCGGGAGCGGCGCGATGCAGATGGTCGACGCCGTCAACTTCATCCCCGGTGAGACGCTCAACGCGACGGTGAACTCCACGCCGATGCCGCTGGCGCCCCTCGTCGCGGATGCCGACGGACGCGCGCTGTTCACCTTCGAGGTCGGCCCCGACTTCGAGCTCGGGAACCACTCGGTCACCGTGGTCGGCTCACAGTCGGGCATGGCGGACGAGATGATCACGCAGTTCCGGGTCCTCGGATCCACCGTCCCGGCCGGACAGCCCGGCGCGCCCATCGGCGGTGGGAACGGCGGCTACGGCGGCGGGATCCTCCCGGTCACCGGCGGCGACGCCGACGGGATGCTGCTGCTCGGCGGCATCGCGCTCCTGATGATGCTGACCGGCGCCGGTGCCCTGCACCGCGGCCGCAGCCGACGGGCGTGATCCGCTCGAGCTGAGCGCGAGGAGGGCGGGCGGTCCGGCGAGAGCCGGGCCGCCCGCCGGACCCGCTCCCGGGCACGACAGCACCACAGCACCACCCGCACGGACTCACGACCCGCACCACGAGGACCCACCCGACGCACGAGGGGGACGGCGCACGATGACCGACACGACCCACCACGATCCCGACGTGGACCACGACGCCGACGCCGCGTCCTCCTCCCCGCCGCCCGCGGATCCCGCGCCCACGAGCCCCGCCACCACCGGTCTCACGCGCGGCGCCCGCATCGGCAGCGCCATCGCGGCCCTCGTCGTCGTGATCTACGTGGCGACCTCGATCCTCATGGTCGTCCCGCAGGGCGACGCGACCCGCGCCCTCACCGCCGCCGCGCGCCCCTACTTCAGCCAGCAGTGGAACGTCTTCGCCCCGTCGATCCAGAAGACCAACCGCTACCTCCAGATGCAGGCCCAGTGGCGCGACGGCTCGGGCGCGCTCGTGAAGAGCGAGTGGGTCGACATCACCCGCGCCGAGTACGAGGCGGGGGAGGGCCGGATCCAGGGCTCGCGCACCGTGAAGCAGAGCGCGAACCTGCTCAAGACCTACACGGAGCGGTTCCGGGGCCTCACGCCCGAGCAGCAGGCGATCGTGCAGGACACCTTCATCCGCCGCGCCGACACCGACTCGGGGTTCGCGGCCAAGACGGCCGTCTCCCTCATCGACCAGCTCCAGGCGCTCGACGAGGGCAGCCGCGGCCGCGTCATCACGATGCTCCGCGCGGACTACGTGCTCAAGGAGTTCACGACCTACTGGGCCACGGCCTGGTTCGGCCGCGACATCGAGCGCGTGCGCTGGCGCGTCGCGACCGAGCGGCCCAACGACTTCGCCCACCGGTCCGACGACCAGCAGCAGTTCGCCCCCTCCACGCGCACCTTCGGGTGGCGCGAGGCCGACGACGTGATCGACCCCCAGGCGCTGAGCGTCTACCAGGGGATCGTGGAGAGGTACGCACGATGAGCGCGAGGACGCACGAGACCACGTCGACGCCGAGGACCGCGGCCGCGGGATCCTGGGCGGGGCGCCCCCGGACCGCCCGCCCCATCCCCTCCGCGCGCGCCGCCCGCGTCCGCCGGCTGCTGCAGGACCGCGAGCTGCTCACGGCGCTCCGGGACCCGCGCGGCTGGCCCCGGCGATTCGCGACCTGGATGACCGAGCGGGAGCACGCCACCTTCAGCTTCGCCGCGCTCCGCATCACCCTCGGCGCCGTGATCCTCCTGGTGCTCGTCACCTGCTTCGCCGACCGCCACTACCTGTGGGGCGTCGGATCCCGGTTCATCGACCCCGAGGCGACCCGCCGCGGCTGGCTCCCGATCTTCACGGGCCTCTTCTCGAAGACCGACGCCACGCTCTTCGACCTGGCGTACCTCGTGCTCGTGGTGCTCGCCGCGCTGTTCACGCTCGGCTGGCGCACGCGCATCGTGACGCCGTTCCTCCTCCTCTCCTGGATCGGCCTGTCGACCAACAGCACGCTGCTCACGAACGGCGGCGACACCGTCCTGCGCCTCACCCTCTTCTTCGTGCTCTTCGCCGACCTGTCCCGGCACCTGTCGCTCGACGCGGTCCGGCGGCGGCGCGAGCGCGAGGCGGCCGAGGCCGGGATCGTGCGTCGGCGGCCCGGGCGGCACGTCGAGGCGGCGCGGACGCTCGTCGACCGGATCCCGCGGCTCGTGCGCGTGCTCCTGCACAACACCGCCCTGGTGCTCTGCGGGTACCAGATCATGCTCGTGTACGTGAACTCCGCGATCCTCAAGCTGCAGGGTCCGGAGTGGCGCGACGGATCCGCCACCTACTACTCGCTGGTCATCGAGGGCTACCGGCCGTGGCCGTGGCTGAGCGACCTGCTCGCCCAGGCGAGCGTCGGCGTGATGCTGGCGAGCTTCGTCGCGGTCGCGTTCCAGGGCCTGTTCCCGCTGCTCGTCCTGTGGCGGCCGACCCGCGTCGTCGCGCTCGTGGTCATCACGGGGATGCACGTGATGATCGGGATCCTGCTCGGCCTCTGGCCCTTCTCCCTCGCGATGATCGCGCTCGACTTCCTCTTCATCCGCGACGCCACCTGGCGCGAGGGGATCGCGCTCGCCCGGCGCGCCCGCGCGGAGGCGCCCCGCCGTCTGCGGCAGATGCGCGAGCGCCGCTCCTCCCCAGCCGCGCCGGCCGAGGTCACCGCCGAGGCCTGACGCTCCGGCGGCCGGACGGTCGGGGGTGCCCGGTATCCTCGGGACCGTGGTCACCGCCCTGTATCGCCGTTACCGGCCAGAGAACTTCGCCGAGCTCATCGGCCAGACGCAGGTGACGGATCCGCTGCGCACCGCCCTCCGCACCAACCGCGTCAACCACGCGTACCTGTTCAGCGGCCCCCGCGGCTGCGGCAAGACCACGTCAGCTCGCATCCTCGCGCGCTGCCTCAACTGCGCCGAGGGCCCCACCGACACCCCCTGCGGCGTCTGCCCGAGCTGCGTCGAGCTCAGCCGCGACGGCAGCGGATCCCTCGACGTGGTGGAGATCGACGCCGCGAGCCACAACGGCGTCGACGACGCCCGCGACATCCGCGAGCGCGCGGTCTTCGCGCCGGCGCGCGACCGCTACAAGATCTTCATCCTCGACGAGGCGCACATGGTCACGCCGCAGGGCTTCAACGCGCTGCTGAAGATCGTGGAGGAGCCGCCGGAGCACGTGAAGTTCATCTTCGCCACCACGGAGCCGGACAAGGTCATCGGCACCATCCGCTCCCGCACGCACCACTACCCCTTCCGTCTCGTGCCGCCCGCCCAGATGCTCGACTACGTGGAGCACCTGTCGCGCGAGGAGAGCGTGCAGGTGGCGCCCGGCGTCCTGCCGCTCGTGGTGCGGGCCGGCGGGGGATCGGTGCGCGACACCCTCTCCCTTCTCGACCAGCTCATCGCGGGCTCGGAGGACGAGAGCGTGGAGTACGAGCGCGCCGTCGCCCTGCTCGGCTACACGCACGCGGCGCTGCTCGACGAGGTCATCGACGCGGTCGCCCGGCACGACGGCGCCGCCGCGTTCGCGGGCGTCGACCGCGTCATCCAGACCGGCCAGGATCCGCGCCGCTTCGTGGAGGACCTCCTCGAGCGCCTGCGCGACCTGATCATCGTGGGCGCCACCTCCATCGAGGGCGCCGCCGCCGTGCTGCGCGGCACCCCGGAGGACGAGCTCGAGCGCATGCGCGCGCAGGCCGTGGCCTTCGGCGCCGTCGAGCTGTCGCGGGCCGCCGACGTGGTCAACGCCGCCCTCACCGAGATGACCGGCGCCACGTCGCCCCGACTGCACCTCGAGCTCCTGGTCGCGCGCGTGCTCGTGCCCGCCAGCGACGACACGCACCGCGGCGCCCTCGCCCGGGTCGAGCGCCTCGAGCGCCGGGTCGGCGTGGCCGACGCGGCGGCGGATCCGGTGCCCGTGACGTCGGCTCCCGCTCGCCCTGCCGTCGCGTCGGCTCCTGCCGCGGCGCCCGTGTCCGCTCCTGCAGCCGCCGCCGCTCCGGCGCCGACCCCGGTCGACGCCCCTGCTCCTGCCGCCGACCCCGCCCCCGTGCCTTCCGCGCCGGAGGCCCCCGCGGACTCGGCGCCGGCTCCGGAGCCCGCCGCGACGGTTCCGCCGACGGCGTCGTCCGCGACCCCCGCACCCGCGGCCACCGCACCCGCGGCCCCCGTCGGCCCGGTCACCTTCGAGCAGCTGCGGGACGCCTGGCCGTCGGTCGTGGAGGCCGTCGAGAAGGCCAAGCGCAGCGCGTGGCTCGTCGCCGTCACGGCCACGCCGCGGGCCCTCGCGGACGACGTGCTCACGCTCGCCTTCGTCAGCGCGAACGACGCGGAGAAGTTCAAGGAGCGCGGCGCCCCGGGCCAGGGCGTCAGCGACATCCTGCGCACCGCCATCCTCGACGTGCTCGGCATCCGCGTGAAGTTCATCGCGCGCGTCGAGCCGCACGGCGGCAGCGCGACCTCCACGGGCTCCGCGGCACCGACCGGCGGCGGATCCGCGTCGTCGGCGCCCGCCGCCTCCCGCCCCGCGGGATCCACCGCCTCCGCGGGCGGCACGCGCCCGCAGGGCGGGAGCGCCGCCCCGTCACCCGCCCCTGCCGCCTCGACCCCGCCCGCCGCGTCGTCGACCCCGCCCGCGAAGACGGCGCCCCGCGCGAAGACCACCCCGGCCGGGGGCGGCTGGGCGACCGTGGCGATCCCGACGTCCGACCCCGGCGCGTCCGATGCGCCCGCGGTCCGGGCGCCCGCCTCCCGCCCCGAGAGCGCCGCGCCCGCGCCCGCGAGCCCCGCGGCCTCCGCGCCGGCGGCGCCGGCGACCTCGCCGCGTTCCACCGCCCCGAGCGCGCCGCCCCGCGGATCCGCGGTCGTCCCCGACGCGCACGTGCCCGACTTCGAGGAGCCTGAGCCCGACGAGTTCGGCCCCGCCGAGCCCGGCTGGGCCACGGGCGGCGCGTCTCCCGACTCGGCCCCGCCCGTCGCCCGGTCCGTCCCCTCGCCGCAGGCGCCCGCTGCCGCGTCCGGATCCGCGTCCCGGCCGGCCTCGGCCCCCGCCCCCGCGAAGGCCGCGACCGCCGCCGCCCCGCCATCCGCTGCGCCGCAGCGCTACGGCGAGTCCGTCGTCCGCGAGATCCTGCAGGCGAGCTTCATCGAGGAGAAGCCCGTCGAGCGCAAGGCCCGCCCCACCATCCGCCCCACAGGTCAGGACTAGCGCCGCATGTACGAGGGAATCGTCCAGGAGCTGATCGACGAGCTCGGCCGCCTGCCGGGAATCGGCCCGAAGTCCGCCCAGCGCATCGCGTTCCACATCCTCCAGACCGAGACGTTCGACGTCTCGCGCCTGGCCGAGGTGCTCACGGTGGTCCGCGACAAGGTGCGCTTCTGCGCCATCTGCGGCAACGTCAGCGAGGAGGAGACCTGCGGCATCTGCCGGGATCCCCGCCGCAGCCCCGCCACCATCTGCGTGGTCGAGGAGGCCAAGGACGTCGTCGCCATCGAGCGCACGCGCGAGTTCCGCGGGCTCTACCATGTCCTCGGCGGGGCCATCAGCCCCATCGACGGCATCGGACCGGACGACCTCCGCATCCGCCAGCTCATGCAGCGCCTCGCCGACGCCACGGTCACCGAGGTCATCATCGCCACCGACCCGAACCTGGAGGGCGAGGCGACCGCCACCTACCTCTCGCGGCTGCTCTCCACCTTCGACATCCGCGTCACGCGCCTCGCCTCCGGCCTCCCCGTCGGCGGCGACCTCGAGTACGCCGACGAGGTCACCCTCGGCCGGGCCTTCGAGGGCCGGCGCCTCGTGGGGGAGTGACCGGGCGGCGGACCGCCCGGCGCGCGCCGTCACACGGCGGGACCGCCGATCGCCCCGCCCTACAATCGTGAACCGGGCCTCCCGCGCCCACTCGAACCCCAGGAGTCGCCCGTGAGCCTCATCGTGCAGAAGTTCGGCGGATCGTCGGTGGCCGATGCCGAGAGCATCAAGCGCGTCGCGAAGCGCATCGTCGCCACGCGCAAGGCCGGCAACGACGTGGTCGTCGCCGTCTCCGCCATGGGCGACTCGACGGACGAGCTGCTCGACCTGGCGCACGAAGTCACCCCCATCCCCGCGCCGCGCGAGCTCGACATGCTCCTCACCGCGGGCGAGCGCATCTCCATGGCGCTGCTCGCCATGGCCATCAAGAGCATGGGCTACGACGCGCGCTCCTTCACCGGCAGCCAGGCCGGCATGATCACCGACGCCCAGCACGGCGCCGCCCGCATCGTCGACGTCACCCCGGGCCGCGTCCGCGACGCGCTCGGCGAGGGCGCCATCGCCATCGTCGCCGGCTTCCAGGGCTTCAACCGCGGCACGGGCGACATCACCACGCTCGGCCGCGGCGGATCCGACACCACGGCGGTCGCGCTCGCGGCGGCCCTCGGCGCCGACGTCTGCGAGATCTACACCGACGTGGACGGCATCTTCACGGCCGACCCGCGCGTCGTGCCGCTCGCCCGCAAGATCGACCGCATCACGAGCGAGGAGATGCTCGAGCTCGCGGCGTCCGGCGCGAAGGTCCTCTACATCCGCGCCGTCGAGTACGCCCGCCGGCACGGCGTCCTGCTGCACGTCCGCTCCTCGTTCACGCACAACGAGGGCACCATCGTCTACAACCCCACGGATGGAGAGAATGTGGAAGAGCCCGTCATCGTCGGCGTCGCCGCCGACCTCAGCGAGGCCAAGGTCACGGTGGTCGGCGTCCCCGACGTGCCGGGCAAGGCCGCGCAGATCTTCACCATCGTCGCCAAGACCGGCGCGAACATCGACATGATCGTGCAGAACGTGTCGGCCGCCGCCACGAGCCTCACCGACATCTCGTTCACGCTCCCGAAGTCGGACGCGCAGCGCGTCCTCACGGTGCTCGCCGCCGAGAAGGACGAGGTCGGGTTCACCGGCCTGCAGCACGACGACCAGATCGGCAAGCTCGCGCTCGTCGGCGCCGGCATGCGCACCAACGCGGGCGTCTCGGCGCAGCTGTTCACCGCGCTGTCGGAGGCCGGCATCAACATCGAGATGATCTCCACCAGCGAGATCCGCATCTCGGTCGTCACGCGGGCCGACACCATCGACGAGGCCGTGCGCGTCGTCCACCACGCGTTCGGGCTCGACGCGGACGACGTCGCCGTCGTCCACGCCGGCACCGGCCGCTGACCCGCACCCGCCCGACCCGCACGCCCGACCCGCGCGCCCGCGCACCGCAGGAGGAGACACCCGTGACCGACACCGCACCCGCCGGATCCGCCGCCCCCGCCCCGGAGACCCCCGGCCTCCGCGTCGGCGTCGTCGGCGCCACCGGCCAGGTCGGCGCCGTCATGCGCCGCCTCCTCGAGGAGCGCGCGTTCCCCGTCGCCGAGATCCGCTTCTTCGCCTCGGCGCGCTCCGCCGGCACGACGCTGCCCTTCGCCGGCCGCGACATCACCGTCGAGGACGCGGCGACGGCCGATCCCACGGGCCTCGACATCGCGCTCTTCTCCGCGGGCGCCACCACGTCGCGCGCGCAGGCGCCCCGCTTCGCCGAGGCGGGCGTGCTCGTCATCGACAACTCCAGCGCCTGGCGCATGGACCCCGAGGTCCCGCTGGTCGTCTCCGAGGTCAACCCGGAGGCCATCGACGACGCGCGTCGCGGCATCATCGCCAACCCGAACTGCACCACCATGGCCGCGATGCCCGTCCTCAAGGTCCTGCACGAGGAGGCCGGGCTCACCCGCCTCGTCGTGAGCACCTACCAGGCCGTATCCGGATCCGGCCTCGTCGGCGCCGAGGAGCTCGCGGGCCAGGCCGAGGCCGCCGTCGCCGCGGGTCCCGAGGCGCTGCGCCGCCTCGTCCACGACGGCCGCGCGGTCGAGCTCCCCGAGCCCGCCGTGTACCAGCGCCCCATCGCCTTCGACGTGATCCCGCTCGCCGGGAGCATCGTCGACGACGGCCTCTTCGAGACCGACGAGGAGAAGAAGCTCCGCAACGAGAGCCGCAAGATCCTGGGGCTCCCCGACCTGCTCGTCAGCGGCACGTGCGTCCGCGTCCCCGTCTTCACCGGCCACTCGCTGTCGGTCAACGCCGAGTTCGCGTCGCCGCTGAGCGTCGCCCGCGCCGTCGAGCTGCTCTCGACGGCCCCGGGCGTCGAGCTGTCCGACATCCCCACGCCGCTCCAGGCGGCCGGCACCGACCCGAGCTACGTGGGCCGCATCCGCGCCGACGAGGGCGCGCCCGAGGGCCGCGGCCTCGCCCTGTTCATCAGCAACGACAACCTCCGCAAGGGCGCCGCGCTCAACGCCGTGCAGATCGCCGAGGTCGTCGCGGCCCGCCGCTGATCCCTCCTCCGGCGGCGTTCGTGAGGGTCCCCGTACCACCGCAGGCGACCCCCGAGGGGGCGCGGGAGGGCGGGCGTACACTGATCCGGTGAGTGATACAGCGGAACCGGTAGACGTCGTCCTCGTCGGCGGCGGGATCATGAGCGCGACGCTCGGCACCCTCATCAAGCAGCTCGAACCCGACTGGACCATCCAGATCTTCGAGCGCCTCGGTGAGGTGGCCATGGAGTCGAGCAACCCGTGGAACAACGCGGGCACGGGCCACGCCGCCCTCTGCGAGCTGAACTACACGCCGGAGAAGGACGGGAAGATCGAGATCGGGTCCGCGACCCGCATCAACGAGCAGTTCCAGCTCTCCCGCCAGTTCTGGGCGCACCTCGTCACGGCCGGCGCCGTGCCGGAGCCCAAGGAGTTCATCAACCCCACCCCGCACATGACGTTCGTGCGCGGCGAGGAGAACGCCGCGTACCTGCGCCGCCGCTTCGACGCCATGCGCGCCCACCCCCTCTTCGAGGCGATGGAGTACACGGAGGACCCCGCGGTCATCCACTCCTGGGCCCCGCTCCTCGTGCTCCAGCGCGAGAAGGACGAGGTCATCGCGGCCACGCGCTTCGAGGGCGGCACCGACGTCGACTTCGGCGCCCTCACGAACAAGCTCGTCGACTACCTCACGGAACACGGCGCGGCCCTGCACCTCAACCACGAGGTCCGCGGCCTGTCCAAGAACCGCGATGGCAGCTGGCACCTCCGCATCCGGAACGACGTCGGCCGCTCCACCGTGGAGGTGGACGCGAGGTTCGTCTTCATCGGCGCGGGCGGCGGCGCGCTGCACCTCCTGCAGAAGTCGGGCATCCCCGAGATCAAGGGCTTCGGCGGGTTCCCCATCAGCGGCGAGTGGTTCCGCACCGACGACCCCGAGATCGTCGCCAAGCACCGGGCGAAGGTCTACGGCAAGGCCGCCATCGGATCGCCGCCCATGTCCGTGCCGCACCTCGACACGCGCGTGGTGGGGGGCGAGACCTCGCTCCTGTTCGGGCCCTACGCCAGCTTCAGCCCGCGCTTCCTCAAGAAGGGCTCGCTGCTCGACCTCTTCACGTCGATCCGCCCGCACAACATCATCCCGATGCTCGCCGTCGCCAAGGACAACGTGAGCCTCATCAAGTACCTCGTCAGCCAGCTCCTCGCCTCCAAGGAGACGAAGTTCGACTCGCTCCGCGAGTTCATGCCCACGGCCGACCCGAAGGACTGGTACCAGGTCACGGCCGGCCAGCGGGTCCAGGTCATGAAGAAGGACGCGGAGAAGGGCGGCGTGCTGCAGTTCGGCACCGAGGTCGTCGCGGCGGCCGACGGCAGCATCGCGGGCCTCCTCGGGGCATCGCCCGGGGCGTCCACGGCCGTCCCGATCATGCTCGACGTGCTCGAGCGCTGCTTCCCCGACCGGATCGCCGGGTGGAAGAAGCCGCTCACGCGCATGATCCCGAACTACGGCACCCTCGTCGCGTCCGACCCCAAGAAGACGCCGAAGATCATCGCGCAGACCGCCGAGGTCCTCGAGCTGCAGCACTGACGGGACGGGCGGGCGCGGGAACGTGCCCGCCCGCTCGCATCCCGTTCGAATGTGTGTTCGAATGGGTGCATGAGATGGAGCGCGCAGAGGCTGTCCGACGCGAGCGCGGACGCGCTGCCCGGGCTGGCCCGCCTGAGCAACCTCGTGCAGAGCGTGCGCACCCCGGATTTTCAGGGCGTCACGTTCCACGAGGTGCTCGCCAAGTCGGCCCTCAACCGCGTGCCGGGGGAGTCGAAGGTCATGCCGTACGGCTGGACCATCAACCCCTACCGCGGCTGCACTCACGCCTGCGTGTACTGCTTCGCGCGCCCCACCCATGAGTACCTCGACCTCGACGGCGGTCGCGACTTCGACGATCAGATCGTCGTCAAGGTCAACGTGGCCGAGGTGCTGGCGCGCGAGCTCGCGAAGCCCACGTGGACGCACGACGCGGTCGCGCTCGGCACCAACACCGACCCGTACCAGCGCGCCGAGGGCCGCTACGCGCTCATGCCCGGCATCATCGCGGCGCTCGCCTCGTCGGGCACCCCCCTGTCCATCCTCACCAAGGGCACGCTGCTGCGCCGCGACCTCCCGCTGCTCCGGGAGGCGTCGGCCACCGTGCCGGTGGACCTCGCGATGAGCATCGCCGTGCTCGACGACGACCTGCAGCAGTCGGTGGAGCCCGGCACGCCCACGACCGCCGCGCGGCTCGCGACCGTCACGGCCATCCGCGAGGCGGGCCTCGACTGCACCGTGTTCATGATGCCGATCCTCCCGATGCTCACGGACTCGGTCGAGCACCTCGGGCACGCGCTCACCCGCATCCGGGAGGCCGGCGGCACGCGTGTCCTCTACTCGGCGCTGTACCTCAAGCCGGGCGTGAAGGAGTGGTACCTCCAGTGGCTCGAGCGCGAGCGCCCGGAGCTGGTCGGGCGCTACCTCGACCTGTACGCGCGGGGTGCGTACGCGCCGCAGGCCTACCGGTCGTGGCTCAAGGCGCGCATGGACCCGCTGGTCCGGCGGCACGGCCTCGGCGGCGGGAGGGTGGATCCCCGAACCGGCGGCGTCCTGTCCCGCGCCGACCTGCCCGGTCTGCAGGGCGCCCCTGCCCAGGTCGGCGACCGGCCACGGCCCGGCTGGAGCCAGGAGGGCGCGGACAGCCGTGCCACCACGGCTCGCGGTCGCGGCAGCTGGACGCAGGCGCCGACGCCCGGCCCGCTCGTCACCGCGGCGCTGCCGGCCGCCTCCGCGACGCAGGCCACGCTGTTCTGACGACAGGAGGACGTGTCCGCCCACGCCCCCGTCCACCGTGTCGACGCGCCCCCTGGCTATGGTTCTGACATGACCCGCGAGCGCGACCCCGGAGCGGGCACGCGCGACGCGTCCCGGCGATCATCGCCGCAGCCCGTGCGCGTCGGCGTGCTCATGGGGCACGAGTCCGCCCTGGACGAGGTCTGCGCGATCCTCCGTCGGCGCGCGCCCGAGATCGACGTCGTGGTCAGCACGACCGGATGGCTCCAGCTGGTGCGCTCGCCGCGCTTCCCGACGGACGTCGTGGTCGTCGACTACGACCTCGCCGACGTCGTCAGCCTCGAGGGCCGCATCCGCTCCTGCCGTGCGGCGGGGGCCGCCGTCGTGGTCCTCTCGCGGTCGGGGGCGGAGGAGGTCCGTCGCCGTGTGGTCGACGCAGGGGCCGCCGCGCTGCTGACGGGCCCCGTGCCCGCGGCGGACATCGTCGCCGCGGTCCGCGCGGTCGCCTCCGGCGCCCGATCCGGGCGGCGGCACGAGGACGGGACGGCGGGCGAGGAGGTGGAAGGCGCGTCACGCGCCTTCGCCAGCCCCCGCCTCAGCCAGGGCGAGGAGCAGGCCCTCCGCCTCTACGTGACCGGCCGGTCGACGCAGGCCGTCGCCGCGGCCATGAACGTGCAGTACGAGACGGCGAAGACGTACCTCCGTCGCGTCCGCGCGAAGTACCGCCTCGTCGGGAGGATCGCGGGTCGTCGGGCCGACCTGATCGATCGCGCCGCCGAGGACGGCTACCTTCGGTAGATGGCCAAGCTCTACTTCCGTTTCGGCGCGATGAACAGCGGCAAGAGCACCTCGATGCTCCAGGCCGCCTACAACTACGAGGAGCGCGGGCAGCACGTGCTGCTCACGAAGCCGGTGATCGACACCAAGGGCGACCGCGACATCGTGTCCCGCCTCGGCGTCCGCCGCCCGGTGGACTTCCTGCTCGAGCCGGACGCGGACGTCTGGCAGGAGTTCGGGATCCACCGCGAGCGCGTGCTGCAGGAGAAGGGCGGGCCCACGGCGTGCCTCCTCGTCGACGAGGCGCAGTTCCTGCGCGAGTCGCAGGTGGACGACCTGCTGCGCATCGCGATCCTGCAGGACGTCCCGGTCATCGCCTACGGGATCCGCACGGACTTCCAGACGGTGGCGTTCCCCGGGAGCCGGCGGCTGCTGGAGATCGCGCACAGCCTCGAGGAGATGAAGACCATCTGCCGCTGCGGGCGCAAGGCCGTCTTCAATGCGCGCCAGGTCGGCGAGCGGTTCATCTTCGCCGGCGACCAGGTCGCGATCGACGGCGAGGACGTCACGTACATGTCGCTCTGCGGCGCCTGCTACCTCGCCGAGAGCGGGGGAGTGCTCACGAGCGGCCGGCCGGTCGAGGTGGGCGCGTCGGCGTTCGGCTACCCGGCGGGCCCCGACGCCGACTTCTCCTGATCGCGCCGGGTCCAGCTCCGGGCGCTCCCGGTCAGTCGCGCAGGTAGCGGAGGCCGTACGCCGTGAGCGCCCCCGTGATCAGCAGGGTGGCGAGCGGGATGAGGGCGACGCAGACGTCGGGCATGGGGGTGCGGACCTTCTCTTCGGGTGAGCGGGCGGGCCGTGCGCGTGGGGGAGGTGGGTGGCCTGACCCCGGATCCACGCTAGTCGGAGCCTCCGCCGGGATCGGCGCCCCAGATGCTGGGGCGTCATCCGCGAGACGTCATTCCCCGCGCCGGGGAACCGGAGCGGGTCCGCGGCTGTGGGAGCATGGGCGTGAGCGCCGTCGGGGGGCGCTCCATCGACGAGGGGGATCGCCTGTGGAACTGCGTGAATACATCCGGATCCTGCGACGATCGTGGATCCTGATCCTGTTGGTCCTGCTGCTCGGCGTGGGCGCCGCCGCCGGCTACTCGCTCGTGCAGACGCCGGAGTACCGGGCGTCGTCCAAGGTGTTCGTCTCGACGCAGTCGGCCGGCACCGTGCAGGACCTGAGCCAGGGGAACACGTTCACGCAGCAGGCGGTCAAGAGCTACGCCGACGTGGTGGCGACGCCCGTCGTGCTCGAGCCGGTCATCGCCCAGCTGGGTCTCGACGCGACCGCCGAGTCGCTGGCGCCGCGGATCACCGCCACCGCCGCGGTGGACACCGTCATCATCGAGATCTCCGTGCAGGACGAGCAGGCCGAGGAGGCCGCCACCATCGCGAACGCGGTGGCGCGGAGCTTCACCGACGTCGTCGCCGAGCTCACGCCGCTCGATTCCAACGGCCAGCCGCAGGTGAAGATCACCACCCTGCAGGAGGCGCGGATCCCGGCATCGCCCGTGTCCCCGAAGGTCCCGCTGAACCTCGCGCTCGGCGGGCTCATCGGGCTCGCGCTCGGCGTCGCGGCGGCCGTGCTGCGCGCCACGCTCGACACGCGCATCCGCGGGGAGCGCGACCTGCGCCTCGTGACGCACGCGCCCATCCTCGGCGGCATCGCCTTCGACCCGAAGGCCAAGGAGCGCCCGCTCATCGTGCAGTCGGATCCGCGCAGCCCGCGCGCCGAGTCCTTCCGCAGCCTGCGCACGAACCTGCAGTTCCTCGACTTCGGCGGTCGCGCGCGCAGCTTCGTGATCACGAGCGCCGTCGAGTCCGAGGGCAAGTCCACCACCAGCGCCAACCTCGCCATCGCCCTGAGCGACGCGGGGGCCCGGGTGGCGGTCATCGACGCCGACCTGCGCCGCCCGAAGCTCGCGTCCTACCTCGGGCTCGAGGGCGCCGTGGGCCTCACCGACGTGCTCATCGGCCGCGCGCAGCTGAAGGACGTGCTGCAGCCGTGGGGCAACCGCAACATGTTCGTGCTGCCGGCCGGGCAGATCCCGCCGAACCCCAGCGAGCTGCTGGGCTCGCGCACCATGGTCACGCTCCTCAAGGAGCTCGAGGCCGAGTTCGACACCGTGCTCATCGACGCGCCGCCGCTGCTCCCCGTCACCGACAGCGCCGTGCTGTCGAAGAGCGCGGGTGGAGCGATCCTCGTGGTCTCGTCCGGGCGCGCCCACCGCGGCCAGGTCCACGCGGCCATCGAGTCGCTGAACAGCGTCGGCGCCGAGGTCCTGGGCGTGGTGCTGACCATGCTCCCGACGAAGGGCCCCGACGCGTACGGGTACGGCCAGTACGGCTATTCCTACGTGCGCCCCGACAGCGCCGACGGCACGAGCCCCGCCACCACCTGACCCGCCGTCGCTCCGTGTCGTCCCGGCCCGTCGTGCGGGGGCCTGTACGATCCGGGTGACACCACCGCTCGACCCGCATCTCCCGTTGCGCGGACCGAGGGCCCGTGCTCCATCGGAGGAGCGGGTCCCGGCTCGACGTCCGGGCGCGGACCGGATCCGGTCGCCCGCGAGGGTGGACCGCCTGCGCGCCGCACGATGCCCGCCACACCGGGAGACACCATGTCGGCTCACGCCGAGGCGCCACCGCGCCGCCTGCGAGGACGCCCCTCCGCCCACCGCGCCCGTCGACCCTCGGGAGCCGCGCGTGGCTAGGTCCGCGCCCGACGGCCGGAAGCCGATGGCCGTCACGGGACGCGCCGCACGCCGTCGCCCGTCGCTCGGCCGCATCATCCCCGGCGTCGGCGTGACCGCCGTCGTCGCCTTCCTCGTGATCGACCTGATCCTCGTCTCGGCGGCCGTGACCCGCACCGGCGGCGGATCGGCCGGCGAGAGCACGGCCGCCCCCGCGCCGTCCGCCACCAGCACGGACGCCGCGGCGACGCCCGCGGCATCCCCCACGCCGAGCGCCGCCGCGAGCGAGACCGTGGCCGCGCCGACAGTGTTCCTCGCGGCGGGGAACGCCGAGGTCGCCTGGCGCACCACCGGCGGCTCCTGCACGGGCGAGCCCGCCCGCATCCAGACCACCATCGACGAGGGCCGCACCTGGGACACCCGCTCGACGGGCACCTTCGACGCGCGCCGCATCCTCGCGCTGCAGGTGGAGAGCCCGGACGTCGGCAGCATCGTCGCCGACGTGACCGCCGCGTGCACCCGCACCACGCTCCAGAGCTTCACGGGCGGCGAGTTCTGGCGCGACGCGCCCGCGCTCACCGCGACGACGGCGTACGTCGACCCGACGCAGCCCGGCACGGTGCAGCTCGTCCAGGGCCCTGAGGACGCGCCGTGCGACGACGCCGTCCAGGTGGTCGACAGCGGCCAGGCCGCCGCCGTCCTCTGCGGCTCCGGCGCGCTGCACGTCCGCTCGGGCAGCGGCGACTTCCGCAGGATCGACGCCCCGGGCGTCCTCGCCCTCGCGCTCGGCACGGACGGCATCCTCACCGCCGGCACCACGGACTCCTGCGCCGGCACGAGCGTCGGCCGCATCGTCCCCGCGTCGGGCGCCGTGAGCGTGCTCGGCTGCGCGGCTGCCGTCCCCACCAGCGGATCCGTGGCCATGTCGGCCGCCGGTCGCGACGTCTGGCTCCTCACCGGCGACGACGTCAGCATCTCCGCCGATGGCGGGACCACCTGGTGACCACGGCGACCGACGTCGCGCGGTCGCCGAGGCGCCGACGGACCAGGCGCCCCTGGACGCGCGCTCGCGTCCTGCGGGTCGCCGCTGCCGCGCTCGCCGTCCTGCTCCTGCTCTGGATCGCGTGGATCGCCGCCCGCGCGCTCCTCGCCCGGGGCGAGCTCGAGCAGGCGGTGCCGCTCGCGTCCTCCGTGCAGCGCGACCTCCTGGGGGGCGATGCCGCGGGAGCCTCGGCGAACGTCGCGCAGCTGCGGGAGCACTCCGCGCGCGCCGTGCAGCTCACCGGGGATCCGGTCTGGGCCGTCACCGAGCACGTGCCCTTCGTGGGTCCGAACCTGCGCGCCTTCCGGGAGATCTCCGGCATCGTCGACCGCATCGGCGGCGACGCGCTGCAGCCCGTCGTCGGCATCGCCGGAACGCTCGACGTCTCGAGCCTCACGCCGAAGGACGGGAAGCTCGACCTCGACCCGATCGTCGCCGCGCAGGAGCCCGTCCGCCAGGCCGACGACGCGCTCGACGCGGCGCTCGACGACGTGACGTCCATCGACACCGGCAGCACCATCCGGCCGGTCGCCGACGCCGTCGCGCGTCTCGAGGAGACCGTCGGCTCTGCCGCCGAGACCCTGGCCGTCGTGCGGCACGTCACCGACCTCGCCCCCGCGATGCTCGGCGCCGACGGCGACCGCAGCTACCTCCTCATGTTCCAGAACAACGCCGAGGTGCGCTCCTCGGGCGGGATCCCCGGCGCCCTCGCGCTCGTCCGCACGGGCGGCGGCGCGTTCTCGCTCGGCGGCCAGGACTCGGCGCGCGCATTCCCGCGGCTCACGGAGCCTGCTCTGCCGCTGGATCCCCAGACCGCCGGCCTCTACGGCACCATCACCGGCCGGTACATGCAGGACGTGACGCTGACGCCCGAGTTCCCGCAGGCCGCGCCGCTCGCCGCCGAGATGTGGCGGCTCAAGCACGGCACCGCGGTCGACGGCGTGATCAGCATCGATCCGGTCGCGCTCTCGTACCTGCTCGAGGCCACCGGCCCGATCACGCTCGCGACCGGCGACGTGCTCCGCTCCGACGACGCGGTCGACCTGCTCCTGCACGACGTGTACCTCCGCTACCCCGATCCCGACGTCCAGGACGCGGTCTTCGCCAGCGTCGCCGAGTCGGTGTTCGCCAAGATCTCATCCGGCGACGTGGATCCCGCGGCGCTCGTCTCCGCGCTCGGCCACGCCGCCGAGGAGCGCCGCATCCTCATCTGGAGCTCGCGCGCGGACGAGCAGGCGACGCTCGACGGCACGACCTTCCAGGGCTCGCTGCCGACGACCAACGACGAGTCGACGGTCTTCGGCGTCTTCCTCAACGACTCCACCGGCGCGAAGATGGACTACTTCCTCTCGATGCGCGCCACGCTCGCGATGGCCATGTGCCGCGACGACGGGCGGCCGAACTACCGCACCGAGGTGACCCTCGGATCCACGGCCCCGGCCGACGCGGCCTCGCTGCCCACCGTGATCACAGGCGGCGGCGTCTACGGGGTGACCCCCGGCGACGTCAAGACCCGCGTGGCGGTCTACGGCCCACCCGGCACGGTCCCGCTGCACGTGCGGATCGACGGGCAGGATGCCCCGTTCCAGCCGGAGGTGGTCGGCGGACGGGCCGTCGCGCAGGTCGAGGTGACGTTGGAGCCCGGCCAGGAGGTCCGCATATCCGTGGACACGCTGGGGGACAAAAAGACCGACACACCCCTGTCCATCGTCACGACGCCGTTGATTAACACGATCGCAACACAATTCCGCGCGCTCTCCTGCGACGCATCCCAGTAGTCTCCTCAGTGGGGGAAAGATCGACAGCGGACCCGAGTCCGCTGGTGGCCCCTGTGCACCACGAGAAGCTCACACTGGGGGAACCACATGCTCAAGAAGATCATCGCCGGGGCGGCCATCGCCCTCGCCGCGACGTTCACCGTCGCCACCGCCGCCAACGCGGACCCGTACACGCCCGAGGGCGGCGTCACCGTCAGCGACCCGACCGTCGCGCCCGGCCAGAGCACGGTCCTGTCCTTCGCGGACGGCTCCTTCGCTCCCGTCGTCCCCGTCACCATCACCATCACGGGTGAGGACGCGGCCAACGCCACGCTCGCGTCCTTCCGCACGGCCCCCATGGCCGTCACCTCCAACTCCATCACCAAGAACTCGACCAGCGCCGGCGGCCTCCGCGTCACCGTCACGCTGCCGGCCGGCTCCGCCACGGGCACCTACGCCCTGACCGGCACCGACACCCTCGGCAACACGGTCTCCACCTCCATCTCGGTCGTCGCGGCCGCCGGCAACGGCACCGCGACCGGCGGCTCCAGCGCCGACGGCGCCGCGGGCCTCCCCGTCACGGGTGGCCAGCTGCCCGTCGTCCTCATCTGGACCGGCGGCGGCCTGCTGCTGCTCGGTGCCGCTCTCGTCGTCGTGCTCGCCACGGTCCGTCGCCAGCGCACCACGGTCTGATCCGCATCACCGCACGCGTCGCCTGACTCCCTCCCGGAGCCCGGCGAGGGAAGGCCCCGAGGCATCCGCCTCGGGGCCTTCCGCCGTCTCCGGGCACCCCCCAGTCCGGGGTCCATCCCGCCCGTCCCCCTTCGCGCGGGCGGCGGGCGCCGCTAGCATCTCCAGCGTGGGTTTACCCGACCCGCTGTCCGCCTGAAGGCGCCGACCCGAAATCGCGCCCGCGGACACCACCGCCCCGAGGCGATACCCGTCGTGCCCCCGCACGTCCGCCCCGGGCGTACAAGTGAAGGCACACCCGAGATGCTCGCCAAGACCCTGGCGGGCGCGTTCGTCGCGCTCGCGATCACCGTTTCCGCTCCCCTCGCCGCCCAGGCGGAGAACTACGTCCCCAAGGACTCCGCCCTCGCGTGCGGCGGCATGTCCGTGACCCCCGCGGCCGTCGCGCCCGGCGAGTCCGTCACGATCACCGGCGCGGCCGGCTCGTTCGCGGCCGGCGAGACGGTCGCCCTCCGCCTCGCCTCCGCGGCCGGCGCCCCCGCCTCCGCGGGCGACCCCGCCGCCTCCGTCACCGCGGCGGCCGACGGATCCGTGTCCGGCACGCTCGTCGTCCCCGCGTCGGCCACCGGCACCTGGCGCGCCAACGAGGACGCCGCGTCGGGCGACCACTGGTGCGGCATCGTCTCCGTCGTGCCGGCCAGCGCCAGCACGGCGGCGGCCGCCGGCTCGCTCCCCATCACGGGCGGCACGCTGCCCACCGGGCTCGCGATCACCGGCGGCGGGCTGCTCCTCGTCGGTGCCGCGGCCGCGGGCATCGCGACGGCCCGCCGTCGCCGCGCCTCCTGACGCCCGGCCCCGCATGAGCCCCGACGCGGGCGGATCCGATCACGACCGGATCCGCCCGCGTCGTCGCGTCCGGGAGCCGATGAGCGCCGCCAGCGCCGCACCGGACAGCGCGCCGAGCCCGTTCGTCGCCACGTCGGTGAGGGACGCCACGCGCGCCGGCAGGAACGCGCCCTGCGCGAGCTCGACCGCCGCCGACATCGCCGTCCCCACGAGCGCGACGACCCACCAGCGTCGCGTCCCGAGGGCCAGGACGCCGAGCATCCCCAGCGGCGAGAACAGCGCGACGTTGGCGACCTCCTCGATCATCGAGTAGCGGAAGCCGGGGATGCCGTGGTGCTGCACGAACACCACGCGCCGCATCAGGTACGGGTACACGCCGCGGTCGACGCTGTCGGGCGTGAGCGTCACGAGCCCGATGAGGGCCACGTACGCGGACAGCAGCGCGGCGGCCTGCCTCCGGCGGACGCGCCGTCGTCCGCGGTCGCGCCGAGCGCCCCAGGCGGACCGCGCGGGAGCGGAGCCGCCGACCGGCGCGCGCCGCCTGCCCGACGGGGGAGCGGGGGCGGCGGGATCCATGAGGGCCGCAGCCTAGCAACGCGGCCCCCACGGGGAATGCGCCGCGGATCCCGCCCGTTCTCCCCGGGGTGACCCACCTCGAACGCGTCCCGCTGAACGTCCTCGACCTCGCCCCGCGTCCCTTCGGCGGCACGAACGCCGACGCGGTCGCCGGGAGCATCCGGCTCGCCCAGGCCGCCGAGGCAGCCGGGTACTCGCGCTTCTGGGTCGCCGAGCACCACGGGATGCCGGGCATCGCGAGCTCGGCCCCGGCCGTCCTCCTCGCGGGCATCGCGGCCCGCACCTCCACCATCCGCGTCGGCAGCGGCGGCGTCATGCTGCCGAACCACACGCCGCTCGTCGTCGCCGAGCAGTTCGGGACCCTCCGCGCGCTCTACGGCGACCGCATCGACCTCGGCATCGGCCGGGCCCCCGGCACCGACGGCGCGACCGCGATGGCGCTCCGGCGCAGCGAGGCGGGCCTCGGCGTCGACGACTTCCCGCAGCAGCTCGTCGACCTGGTCGGCTTCTTCACGGGCGGCATGGCCGACGACAACCCGCTGCGCGGGATCACGGCCGTCCCGGGCCTGGGCGACGTCCCGCAGATGTGGCTCCTCGGATCCAGCGGGTACTCCGCGCAGGTCGCCGCGGCCCTCGGGATCCGCTTCGCCTTCGCGCACCACTTCGCCGGCGACCGCACCGAGCAGGCGCTCGCGCTGTACCGCGAGCGCTTCCAGCCGAGCGACGACCTCGCCGCCCCGCGCAGCGCCATCGCGGTGAGCGTCATCGCCGACGAGGACCCGGACGTCGTCGAGCGCGAGGCGCGCGCCGGCCGCATCACGTGGCTCCGCATGCGCATGGGCGGGAAGCCCCAGCCCGTGGATCCGGCGGAGGCCGCCGCCTACGAGTTCAGCGACCTCGAGCGGGAGATCATCGGGGCGCGGGACCGCCGCCAGGCCATCGGCTCGCCGGACGCCGTGCGGATCGGCCTCGAGCGCCTGCTCACGAGCACGGGGGCGGACGAGCTCATCGTCGCGCCGTCCTCGACGACGCTCGACCACCGCGTCCAGACGCTCCGCACCGTGCGCGATCTGGCCATCGGCGAGGTCCGCGCGGCCTGATCGTACGTGCACTCATCACATTTCGGCCACGGGGAGCTGAGACCCTCCCTGAGGCGGATGTGGCGCCTCCGGGCGCGGGTTAGATTCGTACCATGAGGAAAACTGACCTGACCATCTCGACCCGGTTGGGCGCGTTCCTCGGACTCGTCGGCATGAGCGCGATCGCCGGCGTGCTCGTCGCCGCCATGGTGACCCCGGCCATCGCCGTCTCCGGCATCGCGGCCAACAGCACCATCGGCGTCTTCGAGGACATCCCCGACAACCTGCAGATCGACAACCTCGCGCAGAAGACGGTCCTCTACGCCAAGCAGGGCGACCAGCAGGTCCCCTTCGCCGAGTTCTTCTCGCAGGATCGCGAGGAGGTCCCGTGGGACGCCGTCTCGCAGTACGCGAAGGACGCCGCGATCGCGACCGAGGACCCCCGCTACTACGAGCACGGCGGCGTCGACGTGCTGTCGGCCGCGCGCGCGCTCGCGCAGAACGTCCTGAACAAGGAGGTCCAGTCGGGCGCCTCCACCATCACGATGCAGTACGTCCGCAACGTCCTGGTCCAGAAGGCCCAGAACATGGTCGACTCCTCGGACGAGGCCACGCAGGCCGAGGGCCGCAAGGCCTTCACCGAGGCCACCCAGCCCGACATGCCCCGCAAGCTCAAGGAGATGCGGATGGCGATCGGGGTGGAGAAGAAGTACTCCAAGAACGAGATCCTCCTCGCGTACCTCAACATCGCGAACTTCGGCAGCCGGGTCTACGGCATCGAGTCGGCCGCGCGCTACTACTTCAACGTCTCGGCGGCCGACCTGACCCTCGAGCAGGCCGCGAGCCTCATCGCGACGGTCAACGCGCCCGAGGTCTTCAAGATCGACAACCCGGACAACCTCGAGCGCAACAAGGAGCGCCGCGACCTGCTGCTGCGGAACATGCTCAAGGAGCAGAAGATCACGCAGGAGCAGTACGACACGGCGTCCGCCGCCGCGATCACGCCGACCATCACGCCGTCCACGAGCGGCTGCATCCAGGCGAACCCCATCTCGGCCGCGTACTTCTGCGACTACGTGAAGAACGAGATCCTGACGAACGCGGAGTTCGGCGACACCGCTGCCGACCGCGACGCGCTGCTCAAGCGCGGCGGCCTCCAGGTCTACACGACGCTCGACCTCGACATCCAGGCGAACGCCGCGGAGCAGATGCGCAAGCAGGTGCCCACGACGGCGCGCTTCACGAAGATCGGCGGATCCGTGGTCTCTCGCGAGGTCAAGACCGGCCGCATCATCGCGATGGCGCAGAACACGGACTACGGCGTCGCGCAGGACCAGCCCGGCGTCACCGAGATCAACTACTCCGCGGACAAGGCGCACGGCGGCTCTGCCGGCTTCCAGGTCGGATCGACGTACAAGATCTTCACGCTCGTCGACTGGCTGAAGAGCGGGAAGTCGATCTACCAGACGGTCAACGCGTCGAAGACCACGTGGTCGGCCAGCGAGTTCACGCGCTGCGGCGACAACCTCGCCGGCTCCCCGGACTACAAGGTCACGAACGACACGAACACCGGTGCCACGTCGAACCAGAACGTGCTCGCCGCGACCGTCGCATCCGTCAACTCGGCCTTCGTCGCCATGGCGAGCCAGCTCGACCTCTGCGACATCAGCAAGACGGCGACGGACATGGGCGCGTACAACGCAGACAAGCGAGACCTGTCGAGCTTCCCGTCCGACGTGGTGGGCTCGGGCGGCAACACGGTCGCTCCGCTGCAGATGGCGACCGCCTTCGCATCCGTCGCGAACCAGGGCACCATGTGCCCGCCCATCGCGATCGACAAGGTCGTCCTCCCGGACGAGTCCGAGCTCGTGACCCCGAAGAGCGAGTGCTCGCAGGCCATGAGCCCCGAGGTCGCGAACACGGCGGCCTTCACGCTCAAGGCCGTCATGGGCGGCACGGGCGCGGCGTCGAACCCGCGTGACGGCACGGAGATCATGGGCAAGACGGGCACGACCGACCGCGCGAAGGACACCTGGTTCGTCGGATCCTCCACCGAGGTCACCACGGCCGTGTGGGTCGGCAACGTCGAGGGCTTCGCGCCCATGCGCCGCAACGTCCTCAACGGCGCCGCCGCGGACACCGCGCGTCACCGCATCTTCAAGCCGCTGCAGACGTTCATCGACGACCGCTACCCGGCGGAGGGCTTCCCCGCGCCGAGCAGCACGCTGACGAAGAAGCCCTACGTGCCGCCGGCACCGAAGCCCACGCAGTCGGCGGCGCCCACGGCACCCGAGGCGCCCGCCGCCCCGGCGCCGTCCCAGCCCGCCCCTCCCGCGGAGGGATGAGCCCGCGCTCGATGGGGAGCGCGCGCCGACGGCCGTCGCCTCCGGGCGGCGGCCGTCGTGCTGTGCGCCGCCCGGCGCTGGATCCCTCCGATCGAGCGCCTCGTAGACTGGACGACCGCCGCTCCACCGACCCGGGAAGGCCGAGATGACCGGGACCCCGACCTCCGCGCCCGCGCGCGTGCGCACGCTCCTGCCCGGCATCGAGGGGCTCCGCGGGGTCGCCGCCGTGGCCGTGCTGCTCTACCACGTGCAGCGCCAGCTGGCCCGGCCCACGACCGACATCCCGCTCGTCGGGGAGGTCGCCTTCTTCAGCCACGGCGTCACGCTGTTCTTCGTGCTGAGCGGCTTCCTGCTGTTCCTGCCGTTCGCGCGCGGCCTCGTCGACGGCGGGGCCATGCCGCGCCTGTCGCGCTACGCCGTCAACCGCGCGCTCCGCGTCTTCCCGGGCTACATCGTGGTGCTGCTCCTCGTGAGCCTCGTGCTCCGCGTCGCGATCCTGCCGCGCGAGACCCGCGACGCCGGCATCGCGGTGGGCACGCTCGGTCCCGTCGACACGATCGTGAACGCGCTGCTCCTGCAGGGGTACACGCCGCGCACGCTCCGCAGCGGCATCGAGGTCGCGTGGACGCTGGCCGTCGAGGTGTCCTTCTACATGGTGCTGCCGATCGTGGCGCTCCTCGCGGCGCGGGTGCTGCGGCGGAGGGCGACGTGGATCCGCGCCCTCGCGCCGGCGGCGGTGCTCCTGCTGATCGGCGTGGCCGGCAAGGTGTGGTCGATGATCGCGCAGGCGCCGCTCGGTCACCGCGGCCGTCTCGCGAGCGAGTGGGGCGTGACGTGGGAGGCGGTCGCGAACCGCAGCATCCTCGTGCACGCGGACCTCTTCGCCTACGGCATGGCGGCGGCCGTCGTCCTGGTCGCGCTGTCCGCGGACGAGGGCCTGCGCGACCGCGTGGCTGCGTGGCGCGTACCCGCCGGGATCGTCGCCGCCGCGCTCATCGTCGTCGCCTCCGAGGCGCCCGTGGGCGCGTTCGAGGAGAGCATCGTGGCCGCCTCGTGCGCGACGCTGCTGCTGCTCGTGGCCCTGCCTCGGCGCGGGGGATCCCTCGGGCCCGTGACGCGGTTCCTCGAGCTCAGGTGGATCGCCTGGCTCGGCACGATCTCGTTCAGCGTCTACCTGTGGCACCTGCCGGTGATCCGCTTCCTCCGGCGTGCGGGCCTCGTGCTGCCGGACACGCTCGCGGGCTTCGCCCTCAACACGCTCGTGGTGGGCGCGGTGACGCTCGCGCTCTCCGCGGCGACCTACTACGCGATCGAGCGGCCGGCGCTGCGGCTGAAGCCCGCCTCGCGCTAGGCGAGACACCGGGTCCCGCACGACGAAGGGCCGCTCCCGGAGGAGCGGCCCTTCGTCGTGCTGGCTGTCGTGCTGTGCCTCCCGGAGGAGGCGGTGTGTCGGGGTAACAGGATTTGAACCTGCGACCTCTTCGTCCCGAACGAAGCGCGCTACCAAACTGCGCCACACCCCGATGGCCCGAGGGCCGGGTTCTACGATACCCGATGTTCCGGGCTCCCGAGTACGCCGGGGCGGTCAGACCGCCGTGAGCGTGAGCAGCGTCGCCTCGGGGTAGCAGGCGAAGCGCACGGGCGCGTAGATCGACGTGCCGAGCCCGGCGCTCACGTGCAGGAACGCGGCGCGGTCGGCGTGCGGCCAGACGCTGAGGCCCTTCACCTGCCGGCGGGGGATGTCGCAGTTGGTGACGAGCGCGCCGTAGCCGGGCACGCAGACCTGGCCGCCGTGGGTGTGGCCGGCGAATATCATGCGGGCGCCGTTGGTGACGAACGAGTCGAGCACCCGGCGGTAGGGCGCGTGCGCGACGCCGACCGACACGACGGGCGCGTCCGAGGCGCCCTGGTAGGCGTCCCCGTCCTCGCGCAGCGCGTCGAGGGCGCCGGGGAGCGCCTCGAGGTGGTCGAACTCGCGGTGCGGGTCGTCCACGCCGAAGAACTCGAGCAGGGTGCCGTTGACCTCGATCGCGCCGGCGGCGTTGTTGAGGTCGACCCAGCCGAGCGACGCGTAGAGCCGCTCGAGCCGGGCGAGGTCCAGGTCGGCCGGCCGCTGGGTGGCGTGCGTGTTGGCGGTGAAGTACTTGAACGGGTTCTTCATCATCGGCCCGTAGTAGTCGTTCGAGCCGTGGACGAACACCCCGGGGATCCCGCGGAAGGCCTCGAGCGTCTCCTCGACGGCGACGATGCCCTGCTCGTGGCCCGTGTTGTCGCCGGTGTCGACGACCAGGTCGGGCTCGAGGTCCGCGAGCTCCCGCACCCAGCGCTGCTTCTTGTGCTGCCAGGGCGCCATGTGCATGTCCGAGAGGTGGAGCACGCGGATGGGGTCGGCGCCCACGGGGAGCACCGGCACCGTGACCTCGCGGAGGGTGAAGCGACGGCGCTCGTAGAACGACGCGTACGCGAAGACCGCCGCACCGGCCGCGGCGACCCCGCCGACGGTGCGGGCGATCGTGCCGATCACTCCCATCAGCTGCGTCCGATGTAGAGCGTGACGGGGCCGCTGCTCTGCTGGCCGGCCGCAGGATCCGTGCGCGTGGCCTTCCCGATCTGCGAGTTGTCCTGCACCTGCTCCTGCGCGATGGTCACGTCGAAGCCGGAGTTGCGGAGCGTCTGGCGTGCGCTCGTGACGTCCTGTCCCTGCACGTTGGGCACCGTGCCAGGCGTGCCCTGCTGCTGGCTCTGGTCGGGCCCGCTGCTGACGAACACCGTGACGGTGGATCCGCGCGCCGCGTTCGCGCCGGCGCCCGGATCGGATCCGGCGACCTGCCCGGCGGGCACGCTCGAGGACGGGCGTGCGCCGCCCTGCGCGAAGCTCAGCCCGGCGCCCTCGATGGCCGACTGGGCGTCGGCGGGCGACATGCCGGAGACGTCCGGCACCTGGACCGTCGGCGTGCGGGTGAGGTCCGCTGCCGGGCCGGGGAACGCCGATCCCTTGTAGACCGCGTTGACGGCCTGCATGAACGGCTTCCAGACGGCGAAGCGCGCGGTGGACATGAGCTGCCCGTTCGGGAGCCGGGTGTTGCGCTGCTGGATCTGCTGACCCGAGGCGCTGCCGACCCAGATGGCCGTCGTGACCTCGGTGCTGGAGCCGACGAACCAGGTGTCCTTCGCCTTGTCCGTGGTGCCGGTCTTGCCGATGAGCGGCGTGCCGTCATTCGTGTTGGCGGCGGCCCCGGTCGCGCCCATGACGCCCGCCAGGGCGTACGCCGCGGTGTGCGCGACGTCCTGGCTCACCGTCTCGCGGCAGTTCGCCGACGGCGGGGTGATCTCGGTGTCGTCGGGGAGGACGACCTTGTCGATCATGATCGCGTCGCACGTGGTGCCGTTGTTGGCGACCGTCGCGTAGGCCTGCGCCATGGTGAGCGGGGCGATGTTGTTGCCGCCCGACCCGATGATGTCGGACACGAAGTTGGAGAGGGGCTTGCCCGGCACGGCCTGGTGGATGCCGATGTCCTTCGCGGTCTGGCCGATGCCGCACATGTCGAGTTCGCTGGCCATGGCCATGAACGCGGTGTTGGTGGAGTTCGCCGTGCCGGACATCACCGTGCGGTTCGCGCCCGGGGCCGCGCCGTCGTTGGTGACCTTGAGGACGTCGGAGCCGAGGTTGCCGCCGGTGCAGGAGTCCTGGAAGTCGCGGCCGCTCCACGTCCCCTTGGAGGACTGGACGACCTCGTTCACCGAGTGTCCCTCCTTCAACCACTCGAGGAGCGTGACGAGCTTGTACGTCGACCCGACCTGGAAGCCGATGGAGCCGCCGTAGTTCTGGTCGGTGTTGTAGTTGACGCTCGTGACGCCGCGTTGGTCGCCGTTGCCGTAGTCGGTGTTCTGCACCATGGCGATCACGCGGCCGGTCTTGGCCTCGACGCTCGTCATGGCGGATCCGACGTTGATGCTGTCCATCGTGGTCGGGATCTGCTTGCGCATGTCGTCGGTGGCCTTGGCCTGCAGGTCGAGGTTGAGCGTCGTGTAGATCTTGTAGCCGTTGCGGTTGAGGTTGTTCGTGCGCTCCGTGGCGTCCTTGCCGAAGGCGTCCGAGTTCTCGACCGTGTACTTGACCGCGTCGCAGAAGTACGCGGCGCTGGAGGGCTGCGCGGCGTTGCAGCCGCTCACCGACGGCGTGATCGCGGGGGTGACCGGGGTGGCGATCGCCTCGTCGTGCTGCTCCTGCGTGATGCTGTGGTGCTTGAGCATGTTGTCGATGAGGATGTCGCGCCGCTCCTGGTTCGCCGGGATGTTGCCCGGCTCGTCGATGCGGAGGGCGGTGGGGTAGTTGACCGTGGCGACGAGGCTCGCGGCCTGCGCGATGCTCAGGTCCGTGGCGTTGACGCCGTAGTAGTACTTGGCCGCCGACTGGATCCCGTAGACGCTGCCGCCGTAGTTCGCGATGTTGAGGTAGCCGAGCAGGATGTCGTTCTTCGAGAACTTCTTCTCGAGGCCGATCGCGAGGCGCATCTCCTTGAGCTTCCGGGCGGTCGACTCCTGCGTCGCCTCCGCGTAGGCCTTCTTGCCGGCGTCGGGATCCGTCGCCGCGAGCGTCTCCGCCTTCTGCACGAGGACGTTCTTCACGTACTGCATGGTGATGGTGCTCGCGCCCGACTCGACGCCGCCGCCGATGACGTTCTGGGCGAGCGCGCGGAACGTGGACTGCACGTCCACGCCGCCGTGCTCGTAGAAGCGGGGGTCCTCCGTGTCGACGGCCGCGGCCTTCGCGTTGTCGGAGACCTCGTCCCAGCCGACCTCCTCGCGGTTCTGCGCGTAGAACTCGGCGAACTTCACCGGCTGGCCGCCCTGCGTGGCGTAGAGCTCGGTCTTCTGGGCGAGGTTGTCGATCTGCAGGTAGTCCGGCAGGTCCTCGAACAGGCCGATCGTGTTGTTCGCCGCGAGGCTCGTGACGGCGATGGCCGGGGTGACCATCGCCGCGACCAGCACGCCGGCGACGGCGCTCATGCCGAGGACGCCCGTGAGCGCGGCGGCGACGCGGCCGGGCGTGTTCTTGGAAGCAGACATAGACTCCAGAGTACGGGAAGGGTGTATGGGAACCCGTGAGACCTGTGCGCCGGCCGCCCGCGCCCGTCCCGTCATGCATCCAGACCCGACCGGCAAGGAGCCGAGATGACCGCAACGCCCGCGCAGTGGGAGTACCTCACCACGCCCCTGATGATCCACAACACCGCCGCCATCCTCAACACCTGGGGATCGCAGGGCTGGGAGCTCGTGCAGGTCGTCACCGGCCCCGAGGGCGGGCTCGTCGCGTACATGAAGCGCCCGGTCGCCGGCGCGGAGCACGGCGCCTGATGGGCGCGATCTCCGCACGACTGGCCGAGCTCGGCATCGAGCTGCCCGCGGTCGCGGCGCCCGTCGCCGCCTACGTCCCCGCCGTCGTGCACGGCGGCCTCGTCTACACGAGCGGCCAGCTGCCCTTCGTCGACGGCGCGCTCGCCGCGACCGGCAAGGTCGGCGCCGAGGTGTCGGCCGAGGACGCGAAGGCGCACGCGCGCACCTGCGCGCTGAACGGGCTGGCAGCCGCGGCGGACGCCGCCGGCGGCGTCGACCGCATCGCGCGCGTGATCAAGGTCACGGGCTTCGTCGCCTCGGCCGTGGGCTTCACCGGGCAGCCGGGCGTGATCAACGGCGCGAGCGAGGTGCTGGGGGAGATCCTCGGCGACGCGGGCATCCACGCGCGCTCCGCCGTGGGCGTCGCGGAGCTGCCCCTCGGCTCGCCCGTCGAGGTCGAGCTCGTGGTGGCGCTCGTCTACTAGCCGTCATCCGCCCGGCGGACAGGGGAGAGGGCCGGGTGCGCGTCGCACCCGGCCCTCTCCGTCGTCGGGGTCGTCCGGTCGGGTCAGCCGGCGCTCATCCGGTCGCTGATGACCTGCATCACCTGCGTGTCGGCCAGCGTGGTCGTGTCGCCGATCGCCCGGCCCTCGGCCACGTCCCGCAGCAGCCGCCGCATGATCTTGCCCGAGCGCGTCTTCGGCAGCTCCTGGACCACGAAGACGCGCCGCGGCTTCGCGATGGCGCCGATCTGGTCGGAGACGTGCTTCCGCAGGACCTCGTTCGGGTCCTCGTCGCCGAGGGCGCTCGCCTCGGCCGAGCGGAGGATCACGAAGGCCACGACGGCCTGGCCGGTCGCCTCGTCGGACGCGCCGACGACCGCCGCCTCGGCGACGTACGGGTGCGCGACGAGCGAGGACTCGATCTCCGCGGTCGAGAGGCGGTGGCCGGAGACGTTCATCACGTCGTCCACCCGGCCGAGCAGCCAGATGTCGCCGTCCTCGTCGAGCCTGGCGCCGTCGCCCGCGAAGTAGCGGTCGCCGAAGCGGTCCCAGTACGTCTCGCGGTAGCGCTCGGGATCGCCCCAGATGCCGCGGAGCATGCCGGGCCACGGCTCGGTGACGACGAGGAGGCCGCTCTCGCCGCGGGCCACCGGCTCGCCCTGGTCGTCGACCACGGCGACCTCGACGCCGGGGATGGGCGACTGCGCGGACCCCGGCTTCGTCGCGGTGACGCCGGGGAGCGCGGAGATCATGATGCCGCCCGTCTCCGTCTGCCACCACGTGTCGACCACGGGCACGTCGCCGCCGCCGATGACGTCGCGGTACCAGCGCCACGCCTCCGGGTTGATGGGCTCGCCGACCGAGCCGAGCAGCCGGATGGAGGAGAGGTCGCGGGCGTCCGGGATCTCGCGGCCGGTCTTCATGAAGGAGCGGATGGCGGTGGGAGCCGCGTAGAGGATCGTCACGCCGTGCTTCTCCACGATGTCCCACCAGCGGCCGGGCTCCGGGGTGTCGGGCGTGCCCTCGTAGACGACCTGCGTGGCGCCGTTCGCGAGCGGGCCGTAGACGACGTAGCTGTGGCCGGTGATCCAGCCCACGTCCGCCGTGCACCAGTAGACGTCCGTCTCGGGGTGCAGGTCGAAGACGTTGCGGTGCGTGTACGCGGCCTGCGTGAGGTAGCCGCCCGAGGTGTGCAGGATGCCCTTCGGCTTCCCGGTCGTGCCGCTCGTGTAGAGGATGAAGAGGGGGTGTTCTGCTTCGAACGCCTGCGCGTCGTGCTCCGGATCCGCGGCGGCCACGCGCTCGTGCCACCACAGGTCGCGGCTCTCGTCCCAGTCGACCTCGTTCTCTCCGCGCTTCACGACGAGGACGTGCTCGACGGATCCGGCCGATCCGACGAGCGCCGCGTCGACGGCCGGCTTCAGCGGGAAGACCTTGCCCTTGCGCCAGCCGCCGTCCGCGGTGATGACGACGCGGGCCGCGGCGTCGTCGATGCGGGCGCGCAGGCTCTCGGCGCTGAAGCCGCCGAACACGACGGAGTGCACGGCGCCGATGCGCGCGACGGCCAGCATCGCGATCACGGCCTCGGGGATCATCGGGAGGTAGATCGCGACCCGGTCTCCCGCCACGACGCCGAGGTCGTGCAGGGCGTTCGCGGCGCGCTTGACCTCCGCGGTGAGCTCGGCGTAGGTGAGGTCGCGGGTGTCGCCGGGCTCGCCCTCCCAGTGCAGCGCCACGCGGTCGCCGCTCCCGGCGAGCACGTGCCGGTCGAGGCAGTTGTAGGCCACGTTGAGCCGGCCCTCGGGGAACCAGCGGGCGACGGGCGCGCCCGACCAGTCGAGGACCGTCTCGAACGGCGTCTCCCAGGTCACGAGCTCGCGGGCCCGGTCGGCCCAGAAGCCGAGGCGGTCGGCGGCGGCGGACGCGGTGAGGGACTCGTCGGCGACGCGCGTCGCGCGGAACGCGTCCGACGGCGGGTGGACGGGGCCCGGCTCGGGTGTCGCCGCCGGATGCGAGGGGGTGGTCGTCCCCTCCTCGTCGGCGGCGGCGGGGCTCGGGGCTCCGGGCTGGGTCGAGCGGGGGTTCGTGGACATCGTCATCGTCATCCTCTCCGCGACCCACGTTAGCGGGTGGGGCGCCGGGTGCCAGGGCGACGGTGAGGCGCTGCGGTGAGGGGCTGGCCGGGAGTCCGGTGGGGGAACGGCCAGAACGCGCAGAACCCTCCCGTGGCGGGAGGCGTGCGGCGTATGCTCATGCCGTCGGGCCAAGCCCGACGTGTGGCGAGTCCAGGATTCCCCCGATCCGTCGTCACGTGGCGGCGCCCGTTCCCCCGATGGGCGCCGCCCCTCTCCTCCCCAGGGACTCGCTCGGGATCCGACTCCCCGTCGTCGTCCGCCGCGGCTCCTCGACGTCCTCCTCCGCCTAGCCTCCGCGCATGGTCGAGTGGCAGGCATCCGTCGTCGGTCGAGGCGTCCTCCCGGGGGAGGAGCCGCGGCTCCGGGCCGCGGGTGGGCCGGGTGCGAGTCCTCCGGTCGTCACCCCCGCGGCGTTCGTCCCCCGGGCCCGCGACCCCCGCGGGCACGACCCGGGAGCCGGTGCCGTCGTGGCGCTCCGGGCTCCTACGGGCGTCGCCGGCGCGGAGCCCGCCTCGGCGCCGCGCCGCGTCCCGGCGGCGCTCGGTCCGCTCGCCCATCTGGTGCGGGATCCCCGGACGACCGACGTCTTCGTCAACGGCGACGGCGGGGTGTGGGTGGACCGCGGGTCCGGCCCGGAGCGCCGACCCGACGTCGACCTCGGCGGCGAGACGGCCGTCCGGGCGCTCGCCGTGCGGCTGGCGGCGGAGGGCGGGCGGCACCTGGACGAGGCGGCGCCCTGCGTGGACGTCCGCCTGGGCGACGGGATGCGCATCCACGCGGTCCTGCCGCCCGTGTCGACGCGCGGCACGCTGCTCTCGATCCGGCTGCCCTCGCGGGCGAGGCCGACGCTCGACGCCCTCGACGCGGCGGGGGCGTTCCCTCCCGGCTGTCGGGCGCTGCTCGAGGAGGCGGTGCGTCGGCGCACGAACCTCCTGATCACGGGGGCGGGCGGCAGCGGCAAGACGACCCTGCTCGGCGCGCTGCTCGCCCGGGCGGATCCGAGCGAGCGCATCGTGCTCGTCGAGGACGTCGCCGAGCTGCGGGTGCGGCACGCGCACGTCGTGTCGCTCGAGGCCAGGCAGGCGAACATCGAGGGGTCAGGGGAGCTGTCGCTGCCGCGCCTCGTGCGCGAGGCGCTGCGGATGCGGCCGGACCGGCTGGTCGTGGGGGAGTGCCGGGGCAGCGAGATCCGGGAGCTGCTGGCAGCGCTCAACACCGGCCACGACGGAGGCGCGGGCACCCTGCACGCCAACGGGGTCGCGGACGTGCCCGCCCGGCTGGAGGCGCTGGGCGCGCTCGCCGGCATGGACGCCGTCACGACCGCGCGCCAGGCGGTGAGCGCGATCGGCCTCGTCATCCACCTCGCGCGGACGTCACGAGGGCGGCGCGTGGTCGCCGCCGGGCGCCTCACGACCGGCGACGACGGGCGACTCCGAGTCCTGCCGGTGCGCTGGGCACCCGACGCGGGTCCGGTGCCGCGGCCCGCCGTGTCCGCGTCGCCGTCCGCGACAGATGCGTCGGGGAGCCGCGCGTGACGGGGCGCGCTCCGCGGGGTCGGCGCCGGGTCCGGTTCCGCCTCCGAGGCGCCGCCGCGGGGTCGGTGGTCGAGGAGGCGGAGGAGGTCGCCGCGTTCGTGCGACGCCTCGCGGTGCTGCTCGGCGCGGGGCTGCACCTCGAGCGCGCCTGGTCGCAGCTGGCACCGCCCGGCGGCCGTCCGCGGCGCGGGGAGCAGGCGGTGCCCGCCCTGGTCCGCCGCGTGGCCGCGGGGGCCGGATCGGCTCCCCTCGCGGTCCGCGTCGTGGCAGAGGCCACGGCGGTCGACGCCGGGGGCGCGGCGACCGCGCGGTCATGGTCCGCGATCGCCGCATGTCTCGAGGTCGCCGACCTCACGGGAGCTCCCCTCGCGCGGTCCCTCGAGCGACTCGCGGAGTCCCTCGTCGACGTCGCCCGGGTGCGCCGCGACGCGGAGACGGCGCTCGCCGGCCCGGTGGCGACCAGCCGCACGGTGCTCCTCATGCCCGGCGCCGGCGTGCTCCTGGCGGCGGGACTGGGCTTCGATCCGCTGCGCGTCCTGCTCACCACGGTGCCGGGTATGTCCTGCCTCGTCGCGGGCTCCACGCTCGTGGCGATCGGGTGGCGCTGGAATCGCGGCCTCGTGAGGCAGGCCATGCCGCGCGATCCGGCTCCTGGCCTGGTGCTCGACCTGGTGGCGACGGCCATGTCCGGCGGCGCGTCCGTGCCGCGGGCCGTCGCGGTCGTCCGACGCGCGTGCGAACGCGCCGGGCTGGGCGCGGGCGGTGACCTCGACGCCGTCGGGTCGGTCGTGGACGCGGCGGCCCGAACGGGAGCGCCCGTCGCCGTCCTCCTCCGCAGCGAGGCGGAGCGGATCCGCCGGGATGCCGCCGCATGGGCCGAACGGGCCGCGGCGCGGCTCGCGGCGCGGCTCATGCTGCCGCTCGGCGTGTGCATCCTGCCCGCGTTCCTGGCGGTGGGCGTGGTGCCGATGCTGCTGGCCGTCGTGTCCTCAACACTGGGCCGCGGATGAGCGCGTCCACCGTCACGGCGCCCGCCGCGACCCGCGGCCCGCGCCTCGGGCATGGTGACGTCCCGGCCGACGGTCGGCAGGGACAGGACGGCGGGCACCGCCCGCCAGAGGGAGAGGACGAGGACATGGGACGAGTCGACGAGCGGGCGCGCGTGGTCGACGTCCGCGGCGCGGAGGTCGCGGCAGCCGGAGGACCGGTACGGGGGACGGCCCGAACCGGGGTGGTGCCGGAGGGCCGCGCCGTCTGGCCGCTGGCCGCGGCGCCTGGGGCGCCGTCCGGATCATCGGGACGATCGACAGGCTGCGCGGCGGCATGCCGCGCCCAGGTCGTGGAGGCGTCACCGAGGCTCCTGCCCCCGCGTCCCGCGCGCGTCGCTCGCGCGGTGCGTCGGGCGCTCCAGGGTCACGCCGCGGGCGACGGGGGAGCGGCCACCGCGGAGTACGCCATCGCGACCATGGCGGCGGTGGCGTTCGCGGGCCTCCTCGTGGTGATCCTGCAGAGCGACGAGGTCCGCGGCATGCTCCTCGACCTCGTGCGCCGTGCCCTGACCTACGACCGGTGATCCCGCTCACCCGCCCCGAGCGGCGTCCGCACGGTGATCCGGGTGCACGCCCGGTCGCGGATCGCGGGGCGGCCGCCGCGGAGCTGGCGGTCGTGCTACCCGCGGTCGTGCTGGTCCTCGGGCTGTGCCTGGGGGCGGTGCAGACGGTCGGCCAGCAGGTGATGCTGACGTCCGCGGCGGAGGAGGCGGCACGGAGCCTCGGGCGCGGGGAGGACGCGGGCACGGCGGCGGCGCGCATCGAGGGCGCCGCGCAGGGGGCCGCCATGTCGGTGGACCGCTCGGGGCATGCCGTCTGCGTCCAGCTCACGGCACCCAGCCGCTTCGGGCCCGCCGGCAACGCGGGCATCCGCGTCTCGGCCCGAGGCTGCGCATGGCAGGAGGATCCGGGTGTCCCGTGACGGCGACGCGGGGTCGGGCACCGTGGTCGCGGTCGGCGTGCTCGGCGCCCTCACGGCGCTCGCGCTCGCCACGGTCGCCGTCTCCTCGGTCCTCGTGGAGAGGGCGGCCGCGGCGGGGGCCGCGGACTCCGGGGCGCTCGCCGCGGCCGACGTCGCCGCGGGATTCGCGGCCGGCTCGCCCTGCTCGGCGGCCGAGGAGGTCGTGGTCGCCGCCGGGGCGGCGCTCACGCGCTGCGACGTCACCGGGACGACGGCGGTCGTGGAGGCGGAGCGCCGCGACGGTCCGTCGGGCCTCGCGGTGACGGCCCGCGCGCGAGCCGGTCAACCTCCGGGATCGGCCTCAGGATGATCGGCGCCGGAGCTCTCGGCCCCGGCCTCCTCGCCCCCAGCGGAGTCGCGACGCGCCGGTCCCGTGCGGTCCCGGAGGGCGGACGGCGGCCCATCGCCATCCCCTCGGGCGCCCGGATCCGTGCCCGAGCGGTGCGCTCCGTCGGGGCGGCTGACGCGCCCCGACGCGTCGCATCCGGGCGGCGTCGCGATTAGGTGGCCGGTCGGTGCGCGTGTGTATGGTGTGCCTTGTCGGGGACCCCGCCGCACGTCGCCCCGGATCCGATCGGATCCGATCGGGCACGCATCCCCCTACACCGGGCCGGCCACCGGCCCCCATGAACGCATATATAAGGAGTCACGTGCCCGGCACGAAGAAGTTGGTCATCGTCGAGTCGCCGGCCAAGGCCAAGACGATCGCCCAGTACCTGGGCAGCGGATACGAGGTCCAGGCCTCCGTGGGTCACATCCGCGACCTCATCGAGCCGAAGAACCTGCCGCCCGAGCTGAAGAAGGGCACCCTCGGCAAGTTCTCCGTCGACGTGGAGAACGGCTTCGAGCCGTACTACGTCGTCAGCGACCAGAAGAAGAAGACGGTCGCCGATCTCAAGCGGGCGCTCAAGGACGCAGACGAGCTCTTCCTCGCGACGGATGAGGACCGCGAGGGCGAGGCCATCGCCTGGCACCTGCTCCAGGTGCTGAAGCCGAAGGTGCCGGTCAAGCGCATGGTGTTCCACGAGATCACCAAGGAGGCCATCGAGCGCGCTCGCGACAGCACGCGCGACATCGACACGGCCCTCGTGGACGCGCAGGAGACGCGCCGCATCCTCGACCGCCTCTACGGCTACGAGGTGTCGCCCGTCCTGTGGCGCAAGGTCGGCCCGGGCCTCTCGGCCGGCCGCGTGCAGTCCGCCGCGACCCGGCTGGTCGTCGACCGCGAGCGCGAGCGGCTCGCCTTCGTCACCGCCTCCTACTGGGACCTCACGGCGTCGCTCTCGCCGCTCGAGCAGGAGCTGCCGTTCGACGCCCGACTCGTCCGGATCGACGGCGCGCGCATCGCCACGGGCCGCGACTTCGACGACAAGGGCGCCCTCAAGAACGACTCGCGCCCGCTCGACGCGAGCAGCGCCGAGGCCCTCGCCGAGGCCCTCCGTGACCCGTCCGTGCCGCTGAAGGTGCAGAGCGTCGAGTCGAAGCCCTACACGCGTCGCCCCGCCGCCCCGTTCACCACGTCGACGCTCCAGCAGGAGGCGGCGCGCAAGCTGCGCTTCTCCGCACGCCAGACCATGAGCGTGGCGCAGTCGCTCTACGAGAACGGCTACATCACCTACATGCGCACCGACTCGCCCTCGCTCTCGCAGCAGGCGATCAACGCGGCGCGCAAGCAGGCCGCGGAGCTCTACGGTCCCGAGACCGTGCCGGACAAGCCGCGCCTCTACGCGGGCAAGAGCAAGAACGCGCAGGAGGCCCACGAGGCCGTCCGGCCCGCCGGGGAGACCTTCCGCACCCCGCAGCAGCTCGCCTCCACGCTGCGCGGCAACGACCACAAGCTCTACGACCTCATCTGGAAGCGCACCATCGCGTCGCAGATGGCCGACGCGAAGGGATCCACCGCGTCGGTCGTCATCGCCGCCGGGCCCACGTCCGCCGGCGAGGTGGCCGAGTTCGCCGCCTCGGGTACGGTCATCACGTTCCGCGGCTTCCTGGCCGCCTACGAGGAGAGCCGCGACGAGGAGCGACACGGCGCCGCCGAGCCGCGCGAGGCGAAGCTGCCCGACCTCAAGAAGGGCCAGGACCTGCGCCTCGTGGACGTGGACGCCAAGGGCCACGAGACCAGCCCGCCGCCGCGCTACACGGAGGCGAGCCTCGTCAAGACACTCGAGGAGCTGGGCATCGGTCGTCCGTCGACCTACGCCGCCATCATCTCCACGATCGTCGATCGCGGGTACGTCACTCCGCGCGGCACCGCGCTCGTCCCGAACTGGATCGCCTTCTCGGTGGTGCGGCTGCTGGAGGAGTTCTTCACGGAGCTGGTGCAGTACGACTTCACCGCGGGCATGGAGGACGACCTCGACCGCATCGCGGAGGGATCGGCCGAGCGCGTCGACTGGCTGAAGGGCTTCTACTACGGCAACGAGGCGCACAAGGGCCTCCGCCCCACGATCGACAACCTCGGCGAGATCGACGCCAAGGAGATCAACTCGCTGCGCATCGCGGACGACATCACGCTCCGCATCGGCAAGTACGGTCCCTACCTCGAGGTCCACGAGGAGGGTGCCGCCGCGGACGCGACGCCCCGCCGCGTCAACCTCCCGGAGGACCTCGCGCCGGACGAGCTGACGTCGGCCAAGGCCCGCGAGCTGATCGACGCGCCCGTCGTCACCGACCGCGTCATCGGCATCAACCCCGAGAACGGCAAGCAGATCGTGGCGAAGGACGGGCGCTACGGCCCCTACGTCACCGAGCTCGATCCCGAGCCCGAGGCGGCGCCCGCCGCTCCCGCGGACGGCGTGGATCCCGCGACGGGCGAGGTGCTCGAGAGCGCGTCCGCGACCGCCACGGCAGCACCCGCGAAGAAGGCGCCCGCCAAGAAGCCCGCGGCGAAGAAGGCGGCGGCCGTCAAGCCGCGCACGGCATCCATCTTCAAGTCGATGGACCTCGCGACGGTCGACCTCGAGACGGCGCTGCGCCTCCTCGACCTCCCGCGCGTCGTGGGCGAGGACCCGGAGACGGCCACGCCCATCACGGCGCAGAACGGCAAGTACGGCCCGTACCTGAAGAAGGGCACGGACTCGCGGTCGCTCACGAGCGAGGAGCAGATCTTCGAGATCGACCTGCCCGGCGCCCTCGAGGTGTTCGCGCAGCCCAAGTACGGCGCCCGTCGTCCGTCCAGCGCGCTCAAGGAGTTCGACGCGGACCCCGTGAGCGGCAAGGGCATCAAGGTGAAGGACGGTCGCTTCGGCCCGTACGTCACCGACGGCGAGACCAACGCGACGATCCCGAAGAGCGAGTCCGTCGAGGACATCGACTTCGACCGCGCGGTCGAGCTGCTCGCCGACAAGCGCGCCAAGGGGCCGGCGAAGCCGAAGGCCAAGGCGAAGGCCCCGGCCAAGGCGAAGGCGAAGGCGCCCGCGAAGACGGCGGCGACGAAGACCGGTGCCGCGAAGACGACCTCCGTTAAGACGACCGCGGCGAAGACGACCACCTCGAGGTCGGCCGCCGCCACGAAGGCCGCGGCGACGCGGGCCGCCAACAAGGCGGCCGCTGCTGCGGCGACGGCGTCCGACGCGACGTGACCGGCGTCTTCATCACCCTGGAGGGCGGCGACGGCGTGGGGAAGTCCACGCAGTCGGCGCTCCTCCGGGGGTGGCTGGAGGACGAGGGCCACGAGGTCGTCGTCACCCGCGAGCCCGGCGGCAGCGAGCTCGGTGTGGAGATCCGCGAGATCGTGCTGCACCGCCGCGGCCACATCGCGCCGCGCGCCGAGGCGCTCCTGTACGCGGCCGACCGCGCGCACCATGTCGAGACGGTCGTGCGGCCGGCCCTCGAGCGGGGCGCCGTCGTGCTGCAGGACCGCTACCTCGACTCGTCCGTCGCCTACCAGGGCGCGGGGCGCGTGCTCGACGCCGGCGAGATCCGCGACCTGTCGCTCTGGGCCGCGCAGGGGCTCCTGCCCGACCTCACCGTGCTGCTCGACCTCGACCAGGGCGCGGCCCGGGTCCGCCTCGACGCCGCCCGGACGCGCTTCGACCGGCTCGAGGCCGAGCGCGCCGACTTCCACGAGCGCGTCCGCCAGGCGTTCCTCGGGCTCGCGGGCGCCGAGCCGGAGCGGTTCCTGGTCCTCGATGCCGCTCGTCCGCGCGAGGAGATCGCCACGGAGATCCGCACCCGGGCGCAGGCGCTGATCACGGCGGGAGCCTCCGCATGACCGACCCGGCGACCGATCGCGCGTCCGCGACGCACGCGACCGCCGCGCCGGCGTCCGCGACGTCCGCGAGCCCGGACGGCCGGGCGATCTGGGACGAGCTCACCGGCCAGTCCGAGGCCGTCGCCCTGCTCGCCGCCGCGAGCAGCCCGCGGGCCACGGCGCGCGACGCCACCGGCACCGCGCTCGCGCACTCCTGGCTGATCACCGGGCCCCCCGGATCCGGCCGCTCGAACCTCGCCTACGCCTTCGCCACCGCGCTGCTCAGCGACGGCACCCCGGAGGGCGATGCGGCGACGGCCCGCCAGGTCGCCGCCCGCAGCCACCCCGACCTCGGCGTGCTCGCGACCGAGCGGGTCATCATCGCCATCGACGAGGTGCGCGCGCTCGTCACGTCGTCGCAGTACTCGCCGTCGGTCGGCCGCTACCGCGTCATGGTCGTCGAGGACGCCGACCGGATGACCGAGCGGACGTCCAACCTGCTGCTGAAGGCGCTGGAGGAGCCGCCGGAGCGCACCATCTGGATCCTCTGCGCGCCCAGCGAGGCCGACCTCATCCCGACCATCCGCTCGCGCGTCCGCAGCGTGCGGCTGCGAATCCCGTCCGTCGAGGACGTGGCCGCGCTGATCCAGCGACGCGACGGGGTCGATGCGGCCACCGCGACGCGCGCGGCGCGCGAGGCGCAGAGCCACATCGGCATGGCGCACCGGCTCGCCACCGACGCCGAGGCGCGGGAGCGCCGCAGCCGCACCCTGGAGCTCGCGCTCGGCATCCGCTCGGTCGGCGACGCCGTGCGCGCGGCCGCCGCGATGCTCGAGCTCGCCGGCCAGGACGCCAAGGCCTTCACGGTGCAGCGTGACGCCGACGAGCGGGAGCGCGCGCTCCGGTCCCTCGGCGTGCAGGAGGGCGGGTCCATCCCGCCGCAGCTGCGCTCGCAGATCCGGCAGCTCGAGGAGGACCAGAAGCGGCGTGCCACGCGGAGCCTCCGCGACGGCATCGACCGGATCCTCGTCGACCTCATGTCCCTGCACCGCGACGTGCTCCTGCACCAGCTGGGGGCGGACCTGCCACAGGTGAACGAGGCGATCGCCCCCCGGATCGCGGAGGCCGCGGAGGCCGGATCCGCGGCGGCGTCGCTCGCGGTCCTCGACGCGGTCGGGGTGGCGCGGCGCCGGATCGACGGCAACGTCTCGCCGGCGCTCGCCCTGGAGTCCATGCTCGTCTCCATCACCCGCACGCGCGCGGCGGGTCGCGCGTGAGGCGCCCGGGGCCGCGGCCGGCGGCCGTGCGTCGCGCCGGTGCCCTGGGCGCGCTCCTCCTCGCCGCGGTCGTCGCGCTCAGCGGCTGCGGCCTCATCCCCGTCCCCGAGCCGCGCAGCTCCACCTCGAGTCCCACGACGGAGGACGTCGCGCCCGACCTCGCGCGGTACTACGAGCAGACCCTCGCGTGGTCCCCCTGCGAGGACGGCGCCCAGTGCGCGACCGCGACGGCTCCGCTCGACTGGTCCGCGCCGGATCCGGCCACCGACATCCAGCTCGCCCTCGTGCGGCACACCGCCCGCGGCGCCGACGGCCCGCGCGGGTCGCTCTTCGTCAACCCGGGCGGTCCGGGCGCGTCCGGCGTCGACTTCGTGAAGGCCAGCGTCGACTACGCGGTCTCGCGCGACCTCCAGGACGCGTACGACGTCGTCGGCTGGGATCCCCGCGGCGTCGGGGCGTCCACCGCCGTGGACTGCGTCGACGACGCCCAGCTCGACTCCTTCCTCTACGGCGAGACGGAGGCGCCTCCGGGCACCCCCGCGCACGACGAGGAGCTGGTGCAGGCGTCGAAGTCGTTCGCGGAGTCCTGCGCCGCCCGATCCGGCCCGCTGCTGCAGTTCATCGACACGCAGAGCACCGTGCACGACCTCGACATGCTGCGGGCCCTGGTGGGCGACGAGGAGCTCAACTACCTCGGCTACTCCTACGGCACGAGCATCGGCGCGCAGTACGCGCAGGACTTCCCCGGGCACGTCGGCCGGATGGTGCTCGACGGCGCGACGGATCCGTCCGCGAGCTCGTTCGACGTGGTGCTC
Source organism: Clavibacter phaseoli (assembly GCF_021922925.1). Lineage (NCBI taxonomy): Bacteria > Bacillati > Actinomycetota > Actinomycetes > Micrococcales > Microbacteriaceae > Clavibacter > Clavibacter phaseoli. Next base: position 1,870,583 of record NZ_CP040786.1, on the reverse strand, counting down.
GCGCAGACGACCGGCTTCCGCAGCTCGTTCGAGTCCTACATGGCCGCGTGCCTCGCGGGTCAGGGGTGCCCGTTCCGCGGATCCGTCGAGGACGGCGAGGAGACAGTCTCCGCCCTCCTCGACCGCCTCGACCAGAGCCCGCTGCGCGCCGCCGACGGGCGCGAGCTCGACGGGCAGGTCATGCGCAGCGCCATCGACTCCGCGCTCTACAGCGAGCAGCAGTGGCCGGCGCTCACGACGGCGTTCACTGAGGCCCTCCGCGGCGAGTCGGCCACGGCCTTCGCGCTCGCCGACTCCTACTTCGGCCGCAGCCCCGACGGGACGTACACGGGCAACTTCTACGAGGCGTTCCTCGCCATCCAGTGCATCGACTACCCGGTGGAGCGGGATCCGGCGGTGCTCGTGACGGAGGCGGCCGAGATCCGCGCCGCCGCCGGCGAGCTGGCGGACGACGACACCTCCCGCGACGGCGAGCCGGACCCGCTCTGCGGCAACTGGCCGTACGCGGCCCGGGAAGCCCCGGCACCCGTGTCGGCGGAGGGCGCGGCGCCCATCGTCGTCGTCGGGACCACGGGCGATCCCGCGACGCCGTACTCGTGGGCGGAGGCGCTGGCGGGTCAGCTCTCCTCGGGCGTGCTGCTCACCTACGAGGGCGAGGGGCACATCGCGTACGACGAGCGGGATCCGTGCATCGTCTCCGCGGTGGACGGCTACCTGCTCGGCGGGGATCCGCCGGCCGCCGGCACGACCTGCGGCTGACCGGGCGGGGCCCCGCGCGGGCGTCGCGGTCCCCGCTGCGGCTCGGGCGCGCCCGCGTGCAGGAGCGCCCTCCGGGATCCGGTATGCTCTCTACTCGTGCCCGGTACTCCTTGAGTCCGGGCCGGGCCGCCTTAGCTCAGTCGGTAGAGCATCTCACTCGTAATGAGAAGGTCGTCAGTTCGATTCTGACAGGCGGCTCCACCACCCCTCCTCCCCGTCGCGCTCTCCGAACGCGGGCCGGGAGACGGCACCGCTCGTCCCTCGCAGGGTGCCATCGTCGAACGCGTCCCCGGGGCGCCGGCGGCCGGACGTGCCCTCGGGTGCGGCGTCTAACATGGCCCCATGCGACCCCCAGCCGACGGCCCCGACCGCGCGCGCGCCGACCGCACCGATCAGGACGACCCCGCGTCACGCGTCCGCGCGCCTGACCGCCGTCGCACCCGCTCCCTCACGACCGCCGTCGCCGTGGTGGCCCTGCTCGCCGCCGGTGCCGTCGGCGCCGGCGCGCTGACCGGACGCGCCGGCAGCGCCTCCGCGAGCGTCGCCGCCACCTCCGACCCGACGCCCACCACGAGCCCCACGCCCACGCAGGCGCCGCCGCGCACCGCGCCCGCCGACCAGGCCGCGCGCGACCTCCGCATGTGCTCCATCTCGTCCCTCGCGCAGGATCCGCGGCTCGCCACCTTCGAGGGCCAGGTCCGCGACGCCGCGTCCGGCCGGGTGCTGTTCGACCGGAACGGCAGCACGCCGGAGCGCACGGCGAGCGTCATGAAGGTCATCACGTCGGCCGCCGCCCTCGCCGCGCTCGGCCCCGACCGGCGCATCGCCACCACGGTCGTCCGCGGATCCGAGCCCGGCACGGTCGTGCTCGTCGGCGGCGGCGACCCGACCCTGTCGCGCCTCACCTCGGGCAGCTCCGTCTACCCGGGCGCGCCGCGCCTCAGCGACCTCGCCCAGCAGGTCCGCACGGCCTGGGCCGCGGATCCCGCGACGGCCGGCACGCCCATCACGCGCATCGTGCTCGACACCTCCCTCTTCTCCGGCGACACGTGGATCCCCTCGTGGGCCGCCACCGAGCGCAAGGCCGGGTACTCCAGCTTCATGACGCCGCTGCAGCTCGACGCCGACCGGGCGGATCCCGCGGCCGTCGTGTCGGCGCGCAGCGAGGATCCCCTGGCGCGCGTCGGGAGCACCTTCCGCTCCATGCTGGGCGGGTCTGCCGACGTCACGCAGGGCACGGCACCCGCCGGCGCCGCTGTGCTCGGCACGGTGGAGTCGCAGCCGGTGTCGTCGCTCATCCAGACGGCCCTCATCAACTCCGACAACGTGCTCGCGGAGTCGCTCGCGCGGCTGGCGAGCATCCAGGTCGGGGCGGGGAACACGCAGCAGTCGCTGGCGACGGGCATCCCGAAGGCCCTCCAGGCGTACGGGCTCGACACCTCCACGCTCACCATCGTCGACGGCCAGGGGCTCAGCCCCGACAACCGGGTCCCGCCGTCGCTGCTCGCGCAGCTGATGATCCAGGTCGACCAGCGGCAGCAGTCGCTCGGCTACCTGCACGACGGCCTCCCGGTGGCGGGCCGCACGGGCACCCTGGCGAGCCGGTTCACGGGCGACAGCGCCGTGGCCCGCGGGCACGTCGTGGCCAAGACCGGCTGGATCGACACCAGCTACACGCTCGCCGGCATCGTCGACGCGGCCGACGGCACGAAGCTGACCTTCGCCTTCTACGCCATCGGGAACGTGACGGGCGACGCGAAGATCGCCCTCGACGCGCTGGCCGCGGGCACGTACCGCTGCGGGGCGGACCTGGGGGACGAGTGACGCGCGGCCCGATCCCGGGCGGCGGATCCACGGCACCGGGCCCGGCCCGGGGAAGGAGCGGCGCATGAGCAGGGCCCTGTTCATCATCGACGTGCAGAACGACTTCACGGAGGGCGGCGCGCTCGGCGTCGAGGGCGGCGGCGACGTCGCGCGGGGGATCACCCGCCTCCTCGCCGCGGAGCCGTACCGCTACGACCACGTGCTCGCGTCCCGCGACTGGCACGAGGCCACGGGCGGCAACGGCGGGCACTTCGCCGCGGCCGGCACCGTCCCCGACTACTCCACCACCTGGCCCGAGCACTGCGTGCAGGGCACCCCCGGCGCCGAGTACCACCCCGACCTCGACGTCACCGCCGTCGACTTCCACATCCGCAAGGGCCAGGGCGCGCCCGCCTACTCGATCTTCGAGGGCACGACGGAGGACGGCGTGCCGCTGGCGGACCTGCTGGTGCTGCACGACATCACCGACATCGACGTGGTCGGCCTCGCGACCGACTACTGCGTGCTCGCCTCCGCGCTCGACGCGGTGCACCAGGGCAAGCGCGTGCGGATCCTCGCCGACCTCGTCGCGGGCGTGGCGCCGGCCACCAGCGCCGCCGCCCTCGACCGCCTGCGCGACGCGGGGGCCGAGATCGTCGAGGGCCCGGCCGACTGACCCGTGGCGCGGCCGGCGCGGCCGGCGCGGCCGCGACCGCGACCGCGAGCAGCGGCGCGCGCACCAGCGCGAGCGCAGACACGAGCAAGACACAGCACCGAAGAAGCGAGGACAGCATGAGCGCATCCACCGAGACCGACCTCCTGTCGGGCACGCCCATTACCCTGCTCATCGGCGGGGAGCGGGTCGACGCCGCGGGCGGCGCGACGTTCGAGGTGCGGGATCCCGCGACCGACGCCGTCCTCGCGCGGGTCGCCGACGCGAGCCCCGCGGACGGCGCGCGCGCCCTCGACGCGGCGGTCGCCGCGCAGGCGGCGTGGGCGGCGACCGCGCCGCGCGCCCGGGGCGAGATCCTCCGCCGCGCGTTCGACCTGCTCCAGGCGCGCAAGGACGAGTTCGCCCTCCTCATGACGCTCGAGATGGGCAAGCCGCTGGCCGAGTCGCTCGGCGAGGTGACGTACGGCGGCGAGTTCCTCCGCTGGTTCTCCGAGGAGGCCGTGCGCATCACGGGCCGCTACGGCACGAACCCGGAGGGGACCGGCCGCATGATCGTGTCGCAGCATCCCGTCGGGCCGGTGCTGCTCATCACCCCGTGGAACTTCCCGCTCGCGATGGCGACCCGCAAGATCGCGCCGGCGCTCGCCGCGGGCTGCACGGTCGTCATCAAGCCCGCCGACCTCACCCCGCTCACCACGCTCCGGTTCGCCGAGCTGCTGGCGGAGGCGGGGCTGCCCGCTGGCGTCCTCAACGTGATCCCCACCACGGCCGCCGCCGACGTCACGGGTCCGCTCATCGCCGACCCGCGGCTGCGCAAGCTGAGCTTCACCGGATCCACGCCCGTCGGTCGCCAGCTCGGCGCGCAGGCCGCGCAGAACGTCCTCCGCGTCTCGCTCGAGCTGGGCGGCAACGCGCCGTTCTTGGTCTTCGCGGACGCCGACATCGACAAGGCGGTGGAGGGCGCGATGGCGGCGAAGTTCCGCAACGTCGGGCAGGCGTGCACGGCGGCGAACCGCTTCATCGTCGAGGCGTCGATCGCGGGCGCGTTCGCCGACCGGCTGCAGGAGCGCATCGACGCGATGCGGATCGGGCGCGGCACCGAGGAGGGCGTCACGGTCGGACCGCTCATCGACGGCCGCGCCGTCGACAAGGCGGACCGGCTGGTGCGCGACGCCGTCGAGCGCGGCGCGACCGTGCGCGCGGGCGGCGAGCCTCGCGAGGGCGCCGGCCACTTCTACCCGCCGACCCTCGTCACGGGCGTCGCCGAGGGCAGCGACATCCTGCGCGAGGAGATCTTCGGGCCGGTGGTCGCGATCGTGCCGTTCGACGACGAGGACGACGCCGTGCGCCTCGCCAACGACACCGAGTTCGGCCTCGTCTCCTACGTCTTCACGCAGGACCTCGCGCGCGGCCAGCGCATGATCGAGCGGCTCGAGACGGGGATGACGGGCCTCAACATGGGCGTCATCTCCAACGCGGCGGCGCCGTTCGGCGGCGTGAAGCAGTCGGGGCTCGGCCGCGAGGGCGGGCTCGAGGGGATCCACGAGTACCTGAACACGAAGTACACGCTCACGCCCGACCCCTTCGCGTCGTAGTGGCGCACGTCGTCCCGGTCGACGATCTGGCGGATCCGCGGCTCGCCGACTACAGCCACCGCACCGACGTGGCGCTCCGGAAGGCCGCGGGCGCGGGCCACGGCATCTACCTGGCCGAGTCCGCGCTGGTGCTCGAGCGGGCGCTCCGGGCCGGGCACGAGCCGCGGTCGGTGCTCGCGCTCGGCGGCACGGTGGACGAGGCCCTGGCGCTGGTCGGCGACCGGGACGTGCCCGTCTTCACGGGGCCCGGCGAGCTGCTCGCCGAGCTGACCGGCTACGTGCTGCACCGCGGCGTGGTCGCGTCGCTCGACCGGCCCGCGCTGCCGTCGGTCGCGTCGCTGCTGGCCGGCGCGCGGCGCGTGGTGGTGCTCGAGGACGTCGTGGATCCCACGAACGTCGGCGCGATCTTCCGCTCGGTCAGCGCCATCGGCGCGGACGCGGTGCTCGTGACGCCGCGCTGCACGGACCCGTTCTACCGCCGCGCCATCCGCGTCAGCATGGGCACGGTGCTGCAGGTGCCGTGGACGCGCACGGGGGAGTGGCCGGAGACCCGCGCCGCGCTCGCCGACGCCGGGTTCCACGTCGCCGCGCTCGCGCTGACGCCCGATGCCGTCTCGCTCCGCGACTTCCCTTCCGAGGAGCACGAGCGGCTCGCCATCGTGCTCGGCTCGGAGGGGCCGGGCCTGTCGGCGGAGGCGATCCGGTCCGCGGACACCGTCGTGCGGATCCCCATGGCGCACGGCATCGACTCGCTCAACGTCGCGGCCGCCAGCGCGGTCGCGCTCTACGCGCTCACGGCACCGGCCGGCTGATCGCGCGGCCCGCTCCTCCCCAGGCGAGCGGCGGGCCGCTCCGCGACCGATCCCGGGCGGGCGGGTCAGCTCGGCGCGCCAGCGCCTAGCCTGGCCTCATCCACGAGAAGGGGTCCCCATGAGCACGCGTCCCGCACGTCGGCGCCCCACGCGCCTCGCCGTCGTCTACCTGGTGCTCGCGGTCGCCGGCCTCGTGCTCACCTGGTCGGCGAACATCCGTGTGGTGACGGAGGGCCGCGACTTCCTCGCCGACCTCTCCGCCGGCGGCCCGTCGGTCTCGTCGCTGTCGTGGGACCTGCTGATCGCGGCGGTCGCGAGCGTCGTCTTCATCGTCGTCGAGGGGCGTCGCCTCCGGATGCGCCGAATCTGGATCTACGTGCTGCTCGCCCCGCTCGTGGCGTTCGCGGTCGCGCTGCCGGTCTTCCTCGCGGCGCGGGAGATGCACCTGAGCGCGCCGGAGCGGGCGGAGCCGGCGCCGGGCGCATGACGCTCGTCACCGCCGGGGCGCTGGGGCGCTGGGGTGCCGGATCGTGTGAGCACCGCACCGCACCGCACCGCAGCGCAGCCCGAGCGCTGCAGCCCAGCGCCGCAGCGCCCGCGGATCCCCGGCGCCCCGGCGCACTCGCTACACGAGCAGCTGGTGCTTCGCGAGGTCGCGGTAGAGCGGCGTCGAGACGACGAGCTCCGCGTGGGTGCCGGTGCCGACGACGCGGCCCTTCTCCACGACCACGATGAGGTCGCTGTCGACGACGGTCGAGAGCCGGTGGGCGATCACGATGAGGGTGCGGTGCTCGGCGACCGCGTCGATCGCCTTGCGGAGCAGCTGCTCGTTGAGGCCGTCGAGGCTGGAGGTCGACTCGTCGAGCAGCAGGATCGGCGGCGCGGAGAGCAGGGTGCGCGCGATCGCGAGGCGCTGGCGCTCGCCGCCGGAGAGCATGATGCCGTCCTCGCCGACGGGCGCGTCGAGGCCGAGCTCGTTGCGCGCGAGCACCTCGGTGAGGTTCACGGCGTGCAGGACCTGGACGCAGTCCTCGTCGGTGGCGTCGAACGCGGTGAGCGTGAGGTTCTCGCGGAGCGTGCCGGCGAGCACGGGCGCGTCCTGCTCGACGTAGCCGATCTGACGGCGCAGGTCCTCGCGGTCGAGCGTGCGGATATCGCGCCCGCCGACGCGCACGACGCCCGACGTCGGGTCGTAGAAGCGCTCGATGAGGGCGAGGATCGTGCTCTTGCCAGCGCCTGAGGGGCCGACGAGCGCTATGCGGGTGCCGCGCTCGGCGCGGAAGCTGATGCCCTGGAGGACGCCGCCGCCGGTGCGGTCGGCGCCGGGGGCGGCGTCCGCGGCGTCGACGGCGTCCGTCGGCAGAGCGGCGGGCACAGATCCCTCGGGCGTCGAGGTGGAATCCGTGTCCGCATCCGCCGCCACCGGGTACGCGAACCGCACGTCCACGAGCTCGACGGCGGGCGCGTCGGTGAAGTCCTCGGCCACGGGCGCATCGTCCCGGAGCCGTCCGGCGAGGTCGGCGTCGCCGTCGGTCTCGACGGGCAGCTTCACGATCTCTTGGATCCGGCCGAGCGCGCCGAGCGCCTGGTTGACCGCGGTCACGGCGCCGAACGCCTGGCCGAGCGGCATGATCATGAGGAAGAGGAACAGGATGAAGGCCACGAGGTCGCCGACCGTGATGGCGCCCGACGCGACGCGGAAGCCGCCGACGCCGACCACCACGAGGAACGACGCCTGCAGCGCGATGCCGGCGATCGGCACGACCACCGCCGAGGCCTTCGCGACCTTGATGCCCATCTCCCACGCGCCCTCGGCGTCGGCCTCGATGGTCCGGATCTCGCGGTCGGTGGCGTTGCTGGCGCGGACGGTGCGGATCGCGCCGATGGCCCGCTCGACGCTCGCGGCCAGGTCGCCGACCTTGCGCTGCGCGCGCTGGCTGGCGACGCGGATCCGCCCGGACAGGCCCACGACGGCGACGACCGACACCGCGACGACCAGCACCGTGAGGCTGAGGAGCACGGGGTCGATGATGAGCATCGCGATGATGGCGCCGAGGAACGTGACCGCGCCGCCGATCGCCTCGACGAGCCCCTGCGTGAGCACCGCGCGGAGGAGCGTGGTGTCGCTTCCGACGCGGGAGACGAGGTCGCCCGTGCGGCGCGTGTCGAACTCGGAGATGGGGAGGCGCAGGATCCGGCGCACGAGCGTGCGGCGCGACGAGAGCACGATGCCCTCGCCCATGCGCTGCAGCAGGTAGTGCTGGTAGCCGGAGAGCACGCCGGACACGACGACGAGGCCGACGAGCGCCCAGACGAGGACGCCCAGCTGGCCGCCCTCCTGCACGACCCCGACGACCCGCTGCACGAGGAGCGGCTGGCCGAGGCTCGCAGCCGCGCCGAGCACGCTCAGCACGACGACGAAGGCCATGAGGCCGCGCTGCTCGAGGATGTAGGGGAGGAGCTCCGAGAAGCGCGCGCGGGGTCCGTCGTCGGCGGAGTCGCGGCGGGCGAACGGGTTGCGGGACCGGGCGCGCGGGGCGGCGGACTCGGGGCGGGCGGTGCTCATGCGTGTTCTCCCGGAGGGTGGGTGCGATCGTGATGCGGCGCGCGGGCAGCCGGGCGGACGGCCGGCGACCGGGCGGGCGGCCGACGAGCGGCGCGTCGCGCGTGTCGCATCGCCGTGGCGACTCTACGCGCCGGCCGCCGCGCGACCGCCGGGAGTGATTCCGCCCGTGGAGAAAACCCCCGGCCATCCCTAGGCTGTGGACTCGTGCCCACCCCCGTCATCACCGCCGACCGCCTCGTGAAGAAGTACGGCGACCACGTCGCCGTCGACGGCCTGTCGTTCGAGGTCGCGCCCGGCGAGTCCTTCGGGCTGCTCGGCCCGAACGGCGCGGGCAAGTCCACGACCATGCGCATGATCGGCGCGGTCTCCTCGCGCACGGGCGGATCGCTCGACATCCTCGGGCTCGACCCGGACACGCACGGTCCCGAGATCCGCTCGCAGCTCGGCGTCGTGCCGCAGGCCGACAACCTCGACCTGGAGCTCAAGGCGCGCGACAACCTCATCGTCTACGGCCGCTACTTCGGGCTGCCGCGGAAGCAGGTCGCGGCGCGCGCCGACGAGCTGCTCGAGTTCGCGCAGCTCAGCGACCGTGCGGGCGCCAAGGTCGACGACCTCTCCGGCGGCATGAAGCGACGGCTCACGATCGCGCGCGCCCTCATCAGCGACCCGCGGATCCTGCTGCTCGACGAGCCGACGACCGGCCTCGACCCGCAGGCCCGCCACATCCTCTGGGACCGGCTGTTCCGCCTCAAGGAGCAGGGCACGACGCTCGTCCTGACCACGCACTACATGGACGAGGCCGAGCAGCTGTGCGACCGGATCGTCGTGGTCGACGAGGGTCGGATCATGGCCGAGGGCTCGCCTGCGTCCCTCATCCGCGACCACTCCAGCCGCGAGGTGCTCGAGGTGCGCTTCGGGTCCGACCGCAACGAGTCCGCGTCGCGCGAGATCGCCGGGTTCGGCGACCGCGTGGAGGTGCTGCCCGACCGCGTGCTCGTGTACGCGTCCGACGGCGAGGCCGTGCTCAGCCGGATCCTCGAGCAGGGCCTGAAGCCCATCACCACGCTCGTGCGCCGCTCCAGTCTCGAGGACGTCTTCCTGCGCCTCACCGGACGGAGCCTGGTCGAGTGAGCGTCGTCGACCACGCCGCCGCCGGGGGACCCGCGGCCGAGGGATCCGGCACCGGCGCCGACCACCGCGCCCGTGCCGTCGCCGGAGGCGTCCGCCCCCGCCGCTTCGGCGCCTGGTACGCGGCCGAGCACCGGCTGCTCGGGATCCGCGCCTACCTCGGCACCGCGCTCGCGACCGGCATCGCGAGCCCCTACGTCTACCTCTACGCGCTCGGCGTCGGCCTCGCGACGGTCGTCGACCGCGGCACGGACGCGAACCAGGCGCTCGGCGTCAGCTTTCTCGTGTTCGTGGCGCCCGCGCTGCTCGCGACGAGCGCCATGACGGTCGCGAGCGAGGAGTTCAGCTACCCGATCTTCGGCGGCTTCAAGTGGAACCCCGTCTTCCAGGCGATGAACGCGTCGCCGCTGACCCCGGCGCAGATCATCGACGGCCAGGTGATCGGCGTCGCGATCCGCATGGCGCCCACCTGCATCGCCTACTTCGCGTTCATGCTCCTGTTCGGCGCGGTGCCGCTCGGCACGGGCGTCCTCGCGATCGGCGCCGCGGTGCTCACGGGCATGGCGATCGGCGTGATGCTCATGGCCTACGTCGCGACCCTCACGCAGGACACCGGCCAGATCGCGATGGTGATGCGCTTCGTGATCACGCCGCTCTCGCTGTTCTCGGGCACGTTCTTCCCGCTCACGCAGTTCCCCGTCTGGCTGCAGTGGATCGGCTGGATCTCGCCGCTCTGGCACGGCACCGAGCTCGGCCGCGTCGCCACCTACGGCATGGAGGAGCCGCTCTGGCTCACGGTCGCGCACGTCGCGTACCTGCTGCTCTGGCTCGCGGTGGGCTGGACGCTGGCCCGCCGCGTCGCGACGAGGAGGCTGCGCGCATGACCGGATCCACGATGCCGGCGGACGCCCCCGCGCCCGCCGCCCGTCGGAGCCGCGGCGGCCCCCGCGCGCTCTACGCCGGCAACGCCCGCTCGGTGCTCTCCCGCGGCCTGCTGGCGACGCGCAGCACCAACTGGACGGTCGTCCTCTCCGGCTTCTTCGAGCCCGTCTTCTACCTGCTCGCGATGGGGATCGGCTTGGGCTCCCTCGTGGGCGACGTGACCACGAGCACCGGCCAGCCCGTGCCGTACGCCGCGTACATCGCGCCGGCGCTCCTCGCGGTCTCCGCCATGAACGGCGCCGTCTACGACTCCACCTGGAACGTCTTCTTCAAGATGAACCACTCGAAGCTGTACCAGGGCATGCTCGCGACCTCGCTCGGGCCGCTCGACGTGGCGTTCGGCGAGATCGGCCTGGCGCTGCTCCGCGGCGTCGTCTACTCGTCCGGCTTCCTGGTCGTGATGCAGGTGCTCGGCCTCAACCTGTCGTGGTGGGCGATCCTCGCGCTGCCGTCCGTGGTGCTCATCGCGCTGGCCTTCGCGAGCTTCGGCATGGCCGTGACGAGCTACATGAAGACCTTCCAGCAGATGGACTGGATCAACTTCGTCCTGCTGCCCATGTTCCTGTTCTCCGCGACCTTCTACCCGCTGTCGGTGTACCCGGCGTGGATCCAGGCGGTCATCCAGGCGCTGCCGCTCTGGCACGCGGTGGAGCTCGTGCGCGGCTTCACGACGGGCGCGCTCTCGATCGCGGTCCTCGGCCACGTGCTCTACTTCGCGGTGATGACGGCGATCGGCCTGGTCTTCACGACGCGGCGGCTGCGGGTCCTCTTCCTCGGCTGAAGGCCCCCGCCGCGAGCGCGAGGCCGGCGACGCCCATGACCACGGCGGCCGTCGCGACCGCGACCGGGTACGCAGCGGGCTGCGCGGCCGCCGGGACGAGGGCGAGCGCCTGCGCCGTCACGACGGTGGCGAGGAACGACGATCCGGCCAGCACCGTCGAGGTGAGCGACGAGACCCGGCCCATCGTCCCCACGGGCGCCTCCGCCTGCAGGATCGGGCCCTGCGACACGAGGTAGACGGAGAAGACGAGGCCCACGACGCCCATGAGGATCGCCGCGGGCAGGAAGGCGCGCACGGTCGAGTACGCCGCGTAGGCGACGCCGAGGGTCACGAGCGCGACCGGCAGCGCGCGCTCGGGGCGGAGGCGGGCGACGAGCGCGGGCGCCGTGAGGGATCCGACGAGCCCGCCCACCGCGAACATGGCCGTGACGACGCCGTACTCCGCCGCTGTCAGCCCCATCGTGGTGAGGGCGAGGAGCGCGAGCGTCGCGTTGTTGACGCCGAGGGTGACGCCGTAGGCGGCGAGGCCGGCCACGAGGATCCGCAGGCGCGGCGACGCCCGGACGACGCGGATCCCCGCGGCCAGCTCCGCGCGGAAGCGGGCGCGCGCGGAGGCGACCGTCGGATCCGCGCCCGTCGCCAGAGCCCCGCGCTCGCGCACCGCGAGCACCAGCGCCGCCGACGCGAGGAACGCCACGATGTCCACCACGAGCGCGGGCACCGGCCCGACGCCCGCGTAGACGACCGGCCCGATCATGGCGGAGAGGATCCCGACCCCCGTGCTCGCGAGGAGCGTGCGCCCCGCGGCGTCCGCACGGCGGTCGGCGGGGACGACCACCTGCACGAGGGCGGCGCGCGCCGGGTCGAACAGCTGCGAGGCGCAGCCGATGAGGAGCTGCGTGACGATCACGGCGCCGATGACGACGGGCGCGGGTCCGACCATCGCGATCACGAGGAGCGGCACGAGCAGGGCGGCGCGCACGAGGTCGGCCGTGACCATCACGCGGCGGACGGGCCACCGGTCGACGAGCACGCCGGCGACGGGCGCGAGCAACAGCCGCGGCAAGCTCGTCGCGCCGATGACCGCGCCGATGTAGAGCGGCAGGGCCGGGTCGCCGGGCGCGAGGCCCGTCGCGAGCCACACCGTGACGGTCGCCGCGAGCACGTACTCGCCGAAGGAGGAGAGCGCCTGGGCGACCCAGATGAGCGCGAACGAGCGCGAGATCAGCAGGGGGCGGCGGGGGCCGCGCGCACGGGGGCGGGGATCGGGCATGGGCGACCTCCGATCCGTCCGCTCCCCACGGTAGCGGCCGGCCGGGCGGGCCCGCCGGCGGTCCCGCGCCCACGATCCGCTCGGTACCCTGGCGGGGAGCGCCACCCGGGCGCGGCCGGCCGCGCGCCGGGGGAGGCAGGTGCCCATGGGCCGCGTCGTGGTGCTCGGATCGCTCAACGTCGACCAGGTGGTGCGCGTCCCGCGGCACCCGCAGCCGGGGGAGACGCTCATCGGATCCGACCCCGAGCGGCTCTGGGGCGGCAAGGGCGCGAACCAGGCGGTCGCCGCGGCCGACGCCGGCGGCGAGGTCGCGATGGTCGGGGCCGTGGGCGACGACGCCGACGGATCCGCGTACCGCGCGCGCCTGGCGGACCGCGGCATCGACGTGTCCGGCCTCGTCACGGTCGAGGGTGCCACGACGGGCCTCGCGATCATCGCGGTCGACGCCGACGGCGAGAACACGATCATCGTCGCGCCCGGCGCGAACGCCCGCGTCACCGACGCCCACCTGGATCCGCTCGACGCGCTCGCCGCGGGCGACGTCCTGCTCGCCTCGCTCGAGCTGCCCCTCGACACGATCGCCGCGGGCGTCCGCCGCGCGCACGCCGCCGGCGCCCGCGTCGTGCTGAACCTCGCGCCCTTCGCCGAGCTGCCCGCCGACGTGCTGGCGCTCGCGGATCCCGTCGTCGTCAACGAGCACGAGGCGGGGCTCCTCCGCGAGTCGGGCGCGCGCGCGCCCGCGTCGCTGCTCGTCACCCTCGGCGCCGAGGGCGCGATGTGGGGCGACGTCGAGGTCCCCGCGTCGAAGGTCTCCCGCGTCGTCGACACCACGGGCGCGGGCGACGCCTTCTGCGGCGCGCTGGCCTCGGCGCTCGCCGGGGGCGCCGACCGTGAGGGCGCCCTGGTCGTCGCGGCCGACGCCGCCGCGGTCGTCGTGCAGCGTCAGGGCGCGCAGCCGGCGGACGACTGATTGGCGTGGGCGACGCCGCGGACGCCCCGGGGAACGACGCCGAACCCGTCGTCGACTTCGTGCGCGCGCTCGCGACGCCGCCGTGGCCGCGCGCCGCGGCGGACGCGGAGCGGATGCTGGCACCCCTCGGCGTGCATCCCGCGGGCGGGGTCGACGCGTGGTCCCCGACGTCCGCCCGGCACGCGCTCGCAGGGGGCCCCGACGCGGTCGACCACCTGTCCTACGGCGTGCACGCGGACCGCGTCACGGGCGTCGGCTTCTTCCTGGCGCGGCACGGCGGCCCGCGGGATGCGCTCGTCCGGCGCGACCACGACGCGCTCGTCGCGGCCCTCGTCGCCCTGTTCGGCCCACCGCGCGCGGCGTTGGACGACCAGTCGAGCCCGGTGCTGTGGGACGTGGCCGAGCTGCAGGTGGGCGTGCAGCTCTTCGACCGCGTCGACAGCAGCGTCATGGTGGATGTCGATCACCGCGAGCGGTCCGCGGAGGCGGCGGCGGAGGCGGCGGCCGGGGACGACCCGGGTCCGCGGCTAGCGGATCCGCCCCCGTGACATGCGCGCGCGGCGTCCGCCCCGGTCGCGCGACAGCGGGTACGCGCGGTCGAGCCGCGGGCCGAGGAGGAACAGGAACGCCGCGTTCGCCAGCATGAAGCCGCCCGCCCAGTACGCCGGGACGACGACGATCGCCAGGTTCGGCAGCACGTCGGCGGCGATCGAGAAGACGACCGCGAGGGTCAGCAGCACGCCGAGACCGGCGTAGAGCGACCGGACGCCGTCGGTCACCGCGTCGCGGCGCTCCTGCTGCTCCTCGGCGCGGGCGTCGAGCGCCACGACCGTCTCCCCGTACTCGTCCGCGGGCGCCGTCGTGAACAGCTCGCGCACCGGCACGTCGAACGCGCGGGCGACGAGCGACAGCGTCTCGAGGCTCGCGTCCTTCCCGGCCTCCAGGCGCTGCACCGTGCGCACCGTGATCCCGCTGGCCTCGGCCAGCCGGTCCTGCGTCCAACCCCGCTCGCGGCGGAGGTCCGCCACCCGTGTCTCGTTCATGCGCCCAGCCTGGCGCCCTGGCGCCACCCGCACCACGACACGGGGCCGACAGCTCCCCGACATCCGCCCGACAGCGGGCCGACGTCCGCGCAGCGGCGGTCAGGGGCGCCGTCGGATCCCGCGCTTGCCCCCTGGTCGGGGTCCATGAGATGCTCGACGCGCTGCGCTTCTTATGCGCATAAGTAGATCACCGGCTCGCGACGCGGGCGCTTCGTTCAAGGAGGAACACGTGAAGACATCCATGCGTCTGGGCGCGGTCGCGACCGTGCTGGCGGCCACCGTCGCGCTGACCGGCTGCGGCCGCTCCGCCGACGAGGGATCCGGCCCCGCGGCCGCGACCACCCTCGGCTCCGAGCCCGCGACCGGCAAGGTCACCATGTGGGCCATGGGCGCGGAGGGCGAGGCCCTGCCCGCCTTCGTGAAGACGTTCGAGGACGCCAACCCGGGCGTCGAGGTCGACGTCACGGCGATCCCGTGGGACGCCGCGCACAACAAGTTCCAGACCGCGATCGCGGGCGGCACCACCCCGGACATCGCGATGATGGGCACCACGTGGATGGCCGACTTCTCGGACGCCCTCACCACCGTGCCGACCGACGTCGACGCGAGCGACTCCTTCCCCGGCTCCCTCGCGACGAACACCGTGCGGGACCGCGCCGCCGGCATCCCCTGGTACGTCGACACGCGCGTGCTCTACTACCGCACCGACCTCGCGGCGAAGGCCGGCTGGACGACGGCCCCCACCACCTGGGACGAGCTGAAGCAGATGGCGTCCGACATGCAGACCAAGGCCGGCGCCGCGCACGGCATCCGCCTCCCCGCCGGCAACGACGCCTTCCAGGGCACGCTCTGGATGCCGTGGTCGAACGGGGCGGAGATCACCGACGGCGCGAAGTGGACGCTCGACACCCCGGAGATGCAGGAGGCCTACGAGTACTACGGCAGCTTCTTCGCCGACGGCATCGCCGACCCCGACGTCGACGTCTCGTCCGGCGCGCAGGAGGCCTCGTTCGTCGACGGATCCGCGCCCATGCTCATCGAGGGCCCCTTCGAGATCGGCCAGCTGAAGGCCGTCGGCGGCGCGGGCTTCGAGTCGAAGTTCACGACCGCGGTGCTCCCGGCGAAGGAGACCTCGGCGTCGTTCAGCGGCGGCGCGAACCTCGTCGTCTTCGACCAGGCGAAGAACCAGGACGCCGCGTGGAAGCTCGCGCGCTGGCTCGGCCAGCCGGACACGCAGGCGGCCTGGTACCAGGCCACCGGCGACCTCCCCGCCGCGCAGTCGGCCTGGCAGGACCCGGCCCTGCAGGCCGACCCCACCCTCGCCGCGTTCGGCGAGCAGCTGAAGACCGCGAAGTCGGTGCCCGTCACCACCAACTGGGTGAAGGTCGGATCCGCCGCGGACTCGGCGCTGGAGCAGATCCGCCGCGGCACCTCCTCGGTGCCCGACGCGCTGGCGAAGCTGCAGTCGGACGCCGACTCCATCGGCTCGGCGGAGTAGCCGTTGGCCCTCACCGCAGAGCGCGCGGCCGGGTCCCGTCCCGGCCGCACGCGGTCCCCGCTCGTCGCCCGGCAGCGGCGCCGTCAGGCGATCATCGCCTGGGGCTTCTGCCTCCCGTTCGTGGCCGTCTTCGCGGTCTTCATGCTCGTGCCGCTGGTGAGCTCGTTCGCCATGTCGTTCACGGACTTCCGCGCGACCGACATCCGGTCGCCCTTCGCGGTCGACTTCGTCGGCCTCGACCAGTACGTCGCGCTCTTCACCGACGCCACGTTCCTCCGCTCCATCGGCGTGACCGCGTTCTTCGTGGTCGTCGGGATCCCCGTGACGATGGTCACGGCGCTCGCGCTGGCCCTCGCGCTCAACTCGGGCCGGGGACGCATCGTCTCGTTCTTCCGCGTGGGCTTCTACGCGCCCGTCGTCACGAGCATCGTCGCGGTCTCCGTCGTGTGGCGCTACATCCTGCTGCCGGACGGGCTGCTCAACTCCGCGCTCGCGGTGGTCGGGATCACCGGCCCCAACTGGCTGAGCGACACCACGTGGGCGCTGCCCTCGCTCGTCGCGATGGCGGTGTGGCGCAACGTCGGCACGCTCATGATCATCTTCCTGGCGGGCCTGCAGGCCGTGCCCGAGGAGGTGCAGGAGGCGGCCGTCATGGACGGCGCGAGCCCCTGGCGCCGGCTGATCTCCGTGACGCTGCCGCTGCTGCGCCCGACCCTGCTGCTCGGATCCGTGCTCATCTCGGTCGGCTTCCTGCAGTTCTTCGAGGAGGCGTTCGTGATGACCCGCGGCGGCCCCCTCGACTCCACGCTGTCCGTCGCGTACTACACGTACCGGCAGTTCGGCTTCGGCGAGTACGGCCTCGCCTCCGCGGCGAGCTACGTCCTCTTCCTCGCCATCGCCCTGCTCAGCCTGCTGCAGTTCCGGCTGCTGCGGTCGAAGGACTGAAAGGCACCGTCATGACCACCACCGCATCCGCCCCCGCCGCCACGGTCGTCGCCGAGGCCGCGACGGGCGCCCCGCCGCGCCGCCGGCGCCGCACCGACCGCGGCCGGCGCACCCGCGCGATCGTCTACCTCGTCCTCGCCGGCGTGCTCTGCGTCTGGCTCGTGCCGTTCGTCTGGATGGCGCTCGGGTCCGTGAAGACGCAGGGCGAGATCCTGCAGCGGCCGCCGACGTGGTGGCCCCAGGATCCCGTCGCCGACAACTTCGCGCAGTGGTTCGGGCCGCTCGACTTCGGCACGTTCTTCTCCAACAGCCTCGTCGTCGCGCTCGTCACCGTGCTCGGCAACCTCGTATTCTGCTCGATGGTCGGCTACGCGCTCGCGAAGATGGAGTTCCCGGGCAAGCGGATCCTGTTCCTCACCGTGATGGTGACGCTCATGGTGCCGGGCGTCGTCACGTTCGTGCCGCTGTTCGTCATGGTCTCGGGGCTCGGCCTCGTGAACACGTACGCGGCGCTCATCCTCCCGTTCATCACGGCGCCCATCGGGGTGTTCCTCATGCGGCAGTTCATGCTCGGGATCCCCGAGGCGCTCATCGAGGCCGCGCGCCTCGACGGCGCGGGGGAGTTCCGCATCTTCTCCCGCATCGTGATGCCGCTGTGCGGGCCGCCGCTCGCGACCCTCGGCATCCTCACGTTCCTCGCCTCGTGGAACAACTTCCTCTGGCCGCTCGTCGCGGCGCAGACCGAGGGCATGTACACGCTGCCGATCGCCCTGTCGCTCTACTCGACCGGGCAGAACGCGACCGACTACGGCCTCCTGCTCGCGGGATCCGTGCTCGTGATCGCGCCGATCCTCGCCCTGTTCGTGTTCCTGCAGCGCTACTTCATCCAGGGCGTCGCGACCGCCGGCCTCAAGTGACCACCTCCCGCCTCCGACCCCTGGAGACCCCCATGCCCCGCGCCCCGCGCACGCAGCTCACCGCCCCCGACGGCACCCGGTTCCGCGACCTCGACGGGGACGGGGTGATGGCGCCCTACGAGGATCCGCGCCTGACCCCCGAGGAGCGCACGGCCGACCTCGTCGGGCGCCTGAGCCTGGCGGAGAAAGCCGGCCTCATGTTCCAGACCGTGATCGAGGTCGGCGCCGACGGCGAGCTGAAGGAGGAGCCGGGCGCGATCTCGAAGTCCGGCACCACCGAGGTCGTGGTCGGGAAGGCCATGAACCACTTCAACGTGCACGAGATCCGCACGGCCCGGCAGGCCGCGCGCTGGAGCAACCGGCTGCAGGAGCTGGCGGAGTCGACGCCGCACGGGATCCCCGTGACCGTCAGCACGGATCCGCGCCACGCCTTCGTGGAGAACGCGGGCGTCGCCTTCTCCGCGGGCCCGTTCTCGCAGTGGCCCGAGGCGCTCGGCCTCGCGGCGCTCGACGACGTGGACGCGATCCGCGCGTTCGCCGACGCCGCCCGGCAGGAGTACGTGGCCGTCGGGATCCGTGCCGCGCTGCACCCGCAGATCGACCTCGCCACCGAGCCGCGCTGGGGCCGTCAGGCGCAGACGCTCGGCCACGACGCCGACCGCGTCGCCGAGTTCACGGCCGCGTACCTCGCGGGCTTCCAGGGCGACGAGCTCGGATCCACGAGCGTCGCCTGCACCACCAAGCACTTCCCGGGCGGCGGCCCGCAGAAGGACGGCGAGGACGCGCACTTCCCCTACGGCCGCGAGCAGGTGTACCCGGGCGGCATGTTCGAGTACCACCTACGGCCGTTCCGCGAGGCGATCGCGCGCGGGACCGCCGCGATGATGCCGTACTACGGGATGCCCGAGGGCCTCGTGCGCGACGGCGAGGAGATCGAGCCCGTGGGCTTCGGCTTCAACCGGCAGGTGATCACCGGGCTCCTGCGCGAGGAGCTCGGCTACGACGGCATCGTGGTCACCGACTGGGAGCTCGTGAACGACAACCACGTCGGCGACCAGGTGCTGCCGGCGCGCGCGTGGGGCGTCGAGGAGCTGACGCCGCACGAGCGGATGGAGCGGATCATCGCCGCCGGCTGCGACCAGTTCGGCGGCGAGGAGTGCGTGGACGTGCTGCTCGACCTCGTGGCCGACGGGCGGGTCAGCGAGGCGCGCGTCGACGAGTCGGTGCGTCGCCTGCTGCTCGTGAAGTTCCGGCTCGGGCTCTTCGACGACCCCTACGTCGACGAGGACGAGGCCGAGCGCATCGTCGGCCGCGCGGACCTCCGCGAGCTCGGCTTCCGCGCGCAGGCCGCGTCGGTCACCGTGCTCGAGAACCGGGAGCGCGACGGGCGGCCCACGCTGCCGCTGCCCGTCCACGGTCCCCGGATGCGCGTGCACGTCGAGGGCATGCGGCCCGAGGCGCTCGACGGCTGGGCGGATCCCGCCGACGGTCCCGACGACGCCGACCTCGCGATCGTGCGGCTCGGCGCGCCCTTCGAGCCGCGCTCCGATCTCTTCCTCGAGGCGTGGTTCCACCAGGGGTCGCTCGAGTTCCCGCCCGGCCTCGTGCACCGGCTGCGCCGGATCGCCGACCGCTGCCCGCTCGTCGTGGTCGTGAACCTCGACCGGCCCGCGATCATGACGCCGCTCGTGCCGTTCGCCGCCGCGCTCGCCGTCGACTACGGCAGCTCCGACGCCGCCGTGCTCGCGGCGCTCACGGGACGCGTCGCGCCCGAGGGGCGGCTGCCCGTGGAGATCCCACGCTCGATGGATGCCGTGCGCGCGTCGCGGACGGACGTGCCGTCGGACACCGCCGACCCGGTGTACCCGCTGCACCACGGCCTCCGGATCCGCTGACCGCGCCCGTGCCCGCCCCGCGCGGCGCCGGGTCGCGGTCGCGCGCGCCCGCCTCGCCTACGCTTCCAGGAGAGAGGACGGTCGCATGAGCCCCCGGCGCCCCACGGTCTACGACGTCGCCGAACGCGCGAAGGTCTCCATCGCGACGGTGTCGTTCGCGTTCAGCCGCCCCGACCAGATCAGCGCCGCCACGCGCGAGCGCGTGCTCGAGACCGCGCGCGAGCTCGGCTACATGCCGAGCGCGTCCGCCCGGGGCCTCGCCCGTGGTCGCACGGGCGCGCTCGGGCTGCACTCGTTCGACCTCCTCATCGACCGGCCGCTGCAGCGCGAGCCCGCCGAGCCGGTGGCGGACGACGCCGCGGCACCGGCGCGCGAGCCGTACGCGCCCGGCCGCACCTTCATCCCGTGGGACGACGCGGGCGAGATCGCGGCGGACCCGCGCGCGTTCCCGCTCTACGTCGACGAGGTGCGCCGCGGCTTCGAGCTCGAGTGCCGCGCGCACGACCGGCCGGTGATGCTCAGCCGCGGCAGCGACACGACCACGGCGGTCGCCGAGTCGGCCGGCCGCGTCGACGGGCTCGCGATCTTCCCGGGGCCGTCCGCCGCGGCGTCGCTCAAGCGCGTCTCGCTCGCCATGCCGATCGTGCTGTTCAGCTACCCGCCCGCCGACGACGGGCACCACCGCGTCACTTCCGACAACGCCGGGGGAGCACGGGAGCTCGTGCGGCACCTCGTGGTCGAGCACGGGATCACCGACCTCGGATTCGTGGGCGCGACGAGCGTCGGCGACTACCGGGAGCGCTTCGAGGGCTACCGCGCGGCGCTCACGGAGCTCGGGGTGCCGGCGTCCGACGAGGTGCTCGACGACACGGTGCTCGGCGAGGGATCCGGCTTCGGCGGCGTCATCGCGGCCCTCCGCGCCGGGAGGCTGCCGCGCGCGCTCGTGTGCGCGAGCGACCAGCTGGCGCTCGCCCTCGTCGACCTGCTGCGGGCGGAGGGCGTGGACGTGCCGGGCGACGTCGTGGTCACGGGCTTCGACGGGATCCTCGCGGGCCTCCTCGCGACGCCGCGGCTCACCACCGTGCGGCAGCCGATGGAGGCGATGGGGCGCGCGGCGGCCCGCATCCTCATCGACACGACGACGGGCTCGCAGCCGGCGGATCCCGTCACGCTGCGGCTCGGCACGAAGCTCGTGGTGCGCGAGAGCTGCGGCTGCGGCGGCTGAGGCCGGTCCGCCTCCGCGACCCCGCGGTGCCGTGGCAGGCTGGGCGCATGGCCCCGTCACCCCGCACGACGTTCCGGGAGCAGGCGGAGGGAGCGCTGGCGGGATTCGCCGGCATCGTCACGTACCTGCTGTTCCAGGTCGCGCGACGGACCGAGGTGCGGACGGAGGGCGACCGCGTGCTGGTCGTCGTGTGCACGATCGGCGCGGTCGCCATGGGCGCTGTCCTCGTCGTCCTCCTCGTGCGGGGAGCGGTCGTCCGGCATCGCGGGCGGGTCGCGGCCGCCGGGCGCGCACCGGAGACGCGTGACGAGGATACCGGCGAGCGGCCCGGCTCCTAGCGGCGCAGCCCCCGGCGGCGCGCGACCTCCACGCTGAGCGCCACCAGCAGGATCGCGGCGCCCGCCGCGGCGGCCCACCAGGCGATCTCGGTGCCGACCGGCTCCTCTCCCACGATGCCGCCCATCACGGCGCCCAGCGCGACCGCGAGGACGAGCGCGCCGGACCCGGCCAGGGTCGCCGCGAGGA
The DNA here is from genome assembly GCF_021922925.1 of Clavibacter phaseoli. Lineage (NCBI taxonomy): Bacteria > Bacillati > Actinomycetota > Actinomycetes > Micrococcales > Microbacteriaceae > Clavibacter > Clavibacter phaseoli. Next base: position 1,849,233 of record NZ_CP040786.1, on the reverse strand, counting down.
TCCGCATGTTCTTGCCCGTCAGACCGGCTGCAGCGCCCGCTGCTCGCCCGCGGGCAGCTCCACGCGCACGGCGTCGTCGGGGCGGACCTCGCCGCCGGCGATCACGACGCCCATGACGCCGGACTTCCGCACGACGTTCCCGTCGGCGTCACGGTCGAGCACCGCCTTCATGGCGCCCGTGCCGAGCTTGTCGATCTGGATGCAGGGGTTGCGCAGGCCCGTCAGCTCGACGACGGCCTCGTCGCCGAGGTGGAGACGCGTGCCCTCGGGCAGGTCGAGGAGCGGGACGCCCGCCGTCGTGACGTTCTCGCCGAGGTCGCCGGGCCCGACGGCGAAGCCCTTCTCCGCCAGCTCCTCGTGCAGCTCGGCGTGCACGAGGTGCACCTGGCGGAGGTTCGGGGCGTCGGGATCCCGGCGCTTGCGCGAGAGGTGCTGCACGGTGGTGCCGAGGTGCGCGTCGCCCTCGACGCCGAGGCCGGCGAGGAGCGTGATCGACGGGCGGACCGGCTTGGAGAACGCGTGGGCGTCGTCGCGCGCGACCGCGAGGACCCGGGGGGAGTCGGAGGGCTGCATGCCAGCGACGATAGCGGCGGCGGGTGCGCCGGTCGAGGGCCGGGCGACGACGGGGGCGCGGCGCGTGTAGCGGCGGATGCGGGTCGGTAGCGTCGCGTCATCGACGGCGAGGGAGGGGGCGGGCGATGCGCGACACGGCGATGAGCGGATCCCCGTCGACGACCGGCCTCTCCGGACGCGACGGACGCCCGTCGCGCGGGGCGACGGGCGTCCGGGTCGAGCGGGCGGCGACGGAGCGCTAGCTGACGTTCCCCGCGTAGTCGGCGTCGCGGGTCTCGCGGCTGATGATCAGCGCGACGAGCGTGATGGCCGCCATCGCGCTGAGGTACACGCCGACGAGCAGCACGTTCCCGTCGAGCAGCTGCCAGAGGGCGACCGCGATGAAGGGCGCGACCGCGGCGCCGAGGATGCTCGCGACGTTGTAGCTGATCGCCGATCCCGTGTAGCGCACGTTCGTCGGGAACAGCTCCGGCAGCACCGCGCCCATGGGACCGAAGGTGAGGCCCATGAGCGTGAAGCCGATGATGAGGAGCGCCATGGTGCCGACGAAGCCGCCCGAGAACAGGGGCACGAAGAGCAGGCCGAAGACGAGGATCCCGACGGTGGTCGCGATGAGCATCTTGCGGCGGCCGTACTTCTCCGCGAGCGGGCCCGAGACCAGCGTGAAGATCCCGAAGAACACGACGCCGACGATCAGCATGAGCAGGAAGTCGTTGCGCGCGTAGCCGAGGCCCGCCGCGAACGTGTCCGGGTTGAACGGCTTGCCGGCGGCGGTCGCGGCGGCCTCGGCGGTGGCGGCGTCGCGCGCGGTGGTGCCGTAGGTGAGCGTGAACGTCGTCATCAGGTAGAAGAGCGTGTAGGTCGCCAGCATGATGAAGGTGCCGAGGATCAGCGGGCGCCAGCTCGTGACGAACACGCGCGCGACGGGCAGCTTGGCGACCTCGCCGGAGTCGACGACCTTCTGGAACGCGGGCGTCTCGATGAGCTTGAGGCGGACGTAGAGGCCCACGATCACGAGCACGGCGCTCGCGAGGAACGGCACGCGCCAGCCCCACGCCTGGAACTGCTCGGGGGTGAGGCCGAGGCTCAGAGCGAGGAACACGCCGTTGGCGACGATGAAGCCGATGGGCGCGCCGAGCTGCGGGAACGTGCCGTAGATGGCGCGCTTGCCGGCGGGCGCGTTCTCGGTGGCGAGGAGGGCGGCGCCGCTCCACTCGCCGCCGAGGCCGAGGCCCTGGCCGAAGCGCATGATCACGAGGAGCGCGGGGGCCGCGACCTCCCAGCCGGGCGTGAGCGCGGTGGGCAGGCAGCCGATCAGCACGGTCGCGATGCCCATGGTGAGCAGCGACGCGACGAGCGTGCCCTTGCGGCCGATGCGGTCGCCGAAGTGGCCGAAGAGGATGGATCCGATGGGCCGGGCGATGAACGCGACGCCGAACACCGCGAACGACGCGAGCTGCGCGACGGTCGGGTCGTCGTTCGCGAAGAAGAGCGCGGGGAAGACGAGCACCGCCGCGGTCGCGTAGACGTAGAAGTCGTAGAACTCGATCGACGTGCCGATGAGGCTCGCGATGATGACGCGCGAGCGCGAGTTCCCGGCGGGCGGGGTGGCGGTGGACGGATCGGCGGCGCTGGCGGCGCGGGTGCTGGACATGCGTGGAGACGGCTTTCGGCTGGTGCGGCGTGAGCGGCAGGGGCGCGCGGAGGGGGCGGGCGCGCCGGTCGGGCGCGGGCGCCGGATGCGGCGGAGTCGAGGGGGCCACTCGTGATGGCCCCATGAGCCTACGCCTCGCGGGGAGTCGCCTGGGAATCCGGGGGCGGGGGTTGCGGTCGCCGCGCGGCGCCGTCGGTAGGTTCGGAGCAGGCGGGACCCGCGACGCCGCCCGACGCACGAGGAGCCCCATGGAGCACGAGACCGGCCGACAGGTCCTCCCCGGCCTCGCGAAGCTGTTCGGCGTCGGCGCGTTCGCCGCCGTCGCGACCGGGTACTGGTACCTCGCGATCCCGTGCGTCGCCGTCGTCGTGCTCTGCGTGATGCAGCTGCGCCGGTGGACGCACCAGGAGCTCGAGGAGCGCGCCCGTCTCGCCGAGGATCCGACCGAGGAGGACCGGGCGGCCGCCCTCGCGTGGGACGAGGACGGGGGCGTCGCCCGGGATCCGCGCCCGGACGTCGCGCGCGAGGACGGGTCGGCCGAGGGCGGTTCGCGGGACGACACGACCGGCGGCATGCATACGCGGCCCATCGACGGGTCATAGGAGGGGCATAGCGGCACGGGGTGTCCTGGGGCTCCACCCCGAGAGAACCCTGGAGCCCGCCGTGGACCACATCCTCCCCATCGCCGTCGACCTCGTCGCCGTCGGCATCCTCACCTTCGCCGTCTACTTCCCCCGCCATCACCGGCGCGACCTCGTCGTCGCCTTCCTCGGCGTCAACGTCGGCGTGCTCGCCGTCTCGCTCGTGCTCGGATCCACCACCATCGGCGCGGGCCTCGGGCTCGGCCTGTTCGGCGTGCTGTCGATCATCCGGCTGCGGTCCGACGAGATCGCCCAGCACGAGGTCGCCTACTACTTCTCCGCGCTCGCCCTCGGCCTGATCTCGGGCCTGTCCGGCACGCTGACCTGGCTGAACGCGGCGCTGATGGCGCTCATCCTCCTCGTGCTCGTCGTGGGCGACCACCCGCGCCTGTTCGGCCGGTACCGCCAGCAGACGATGAGCATCGACACGGCGATCACCGACCACGACGCGCTCGTGGAGCACCTCGGCCTCGTCCTCGGCGCCGAGATCCGCGGCGCGACCGTGAAGCACATCGACCTCGTGAACGACACGACGCTCGTGGACGTGCGCTACCGGGTCCGCCCGGCCGGCAGCGCCGCGCGGATGCGCGAGACCATGCCGCAGGGCAAGGTCACGGCGTGAGCGCCGTGCGCGACATCGCCGCGCTCGACGCGCTCGCGCCCATCACCCTCGAGGAGCTCGTCGCCCGGGCGGCCCTGCTCACGCGGGTGGACCGGAAGTACGTGGTGCCGCTGGCCCAGCTCGACGACGCGCTCGCCGGGCTCGAGCAGGGGACGCGGGCCCTCGAGATCGACGGGCGGCGCGCCGCCGCCTACCGCAGCGTCTACTTCGACACCCCCGAGCTCACGTCGTTCCACCTCGCGGTGCGCGGCCGGCGCCGCCGCTTCAAGGTGCGGACGCGGAGCTACCTCGACACCGGGGAGTGCGCCCTGGAGGTCAAGACCCGCGGCGGCCGCAGCAGCACCGTGAAGGACCGGGTCGCGTACGTCGCGGGCGACGAGCGGGCGCTCACGCCGGCCGGCCTCGCCCACGTGGACGAGACGCTGCACGACGCGGGGATCCACGGCGTTGCCCCGCGGCGGCTGCGGCCGACGCTGGTGACCGAGTACGACCGGGCCACGCTCTTCGTCCCCGGCGACGAGAGCCGCGCCACCGTCGACACCGCGCTCACCTGGATCCTCGACGACCGTCGCCTCGAGCTGCCCGGCGTCGCGATCGTCGAGACGAAGTCCGGATCCCGGCCCTCCGCCGTCGACCGACTGCTGTGGAGCCGCGGCCACCGCCCGGCGACCATCTCGAAGTACGGCACCGGGCTCGCGGCCCTCCGCGACGACCTCCCCGGCAACAGGTGGAACCGGGTCATCCGGCGCCACTTCCTGGACGGGGCCCTCTCCGCGGCGTGACCGCCCGGCCGCCCGCCACCCCGCATCCCGCCGCCCCGACGCGGCACCCCTCCCTCCCCGCGCGACCCCGCGCACCACAGAAGGACACGACCATGACGAAGAAGCGCCCCATCCGGAACCCCACCATCATCGCCGTCTCGCTGCTGCTGAGCGTCGGCCTCCTCGCCGGCTGCAGCCTCGCGACCACCGGCGCCGCGACCGACTCCACGACCGCCGCGACCGCCGCGGCCGTCGACGTCGACGCGACGCAGAGCGCCGCCGACGTGCTCGCGGCCGACGACGAGGCGACCGACTCGAGCGCCGACGTCGACGCGGCCTCCGCGGTGGGGATCGCCCTCGACGGCGACACCGCCACCGCGTCCGGCGACGGGGTCACCGTCGACGGCGGCACCGTCACCATCACGGCGGCGGGCACCTACCGGATCTCCGGCACGCTCGACGACGGGCAGGTGGTGGTCGACACGACCGATGCCGGCACTGTCGCGCTGATCCTCGACGGCGCCTCCATCTCGTCCAGCACGGGCGCGGCCGTCGACATCCGCCAGGCCGACGCGGCCGTGGTGTCGCTCGCGGACGGCAGCGCGAACAGCCTCAGCGACGCCGCCTCCTACGACGACGCGGCGGACGCGAACGCGGCGCTGTACAGCGCGGTCGACCTGACCATCACCGGATCCGGCGCCCTCGACGTCACCGGCAACGGGAACGACGGCATCGCGTCCCAGGACGGGCTCGTGATCGACTCGGGCACCATCACGGTGGACGCGGCCGACGACGGGATCCGCGGCAAGGACGCGCTCGTGATCCAGGGCGGCGCCGTCACGGTGACGGCCGGCGGCGACGGCCTGAAGTCGGACGACGACGAGGACGCGACCCGCGGGTACGTCGCGATCGCGGACGGAGCCGTCACCGTGACCGCGGGCGACGACGGCCTCGCCGCGACCACCGACGTGGTCATCACCGGCGGCACGCTCGACGTCACGGCGGGCGGCGGATCCGCGAACGCGGCCCAGGCGACGGACGACGCGACCGCGCAGGGCATCACCGCCGGCGTGATCGCCGTGATCGAGGGCGGGACGACCACCATCGACGCGCAGCACGACGCGATCAACGCCGACGGCGGCGTGCACGTGGCCGCCGGGTCGGTGTCCATCGCCGCGGGCGACGACGCCGTGCACGCCGACACCGCCCTCGTGATCGACGGCGGCACCCTCGCCGTCTCGACCGCGGAGGAGGGGCTCGAGAGCGCGGCCATCACGGTCGCGGGCGGCGAGACCTCGCTCGTGACGGCCGACGACGGGGTGAACGCGACCGCGGGATCCACGACGGAGACGACCGCGACCGCCACGGGCACCGGCACGACCTCCACGGACGACGCCGCAGCCGCGCCCGCGGAGGGGACGGCGCCCGCCGACGGCACCGCCCCGACCGGCGAGCGCCCCGCGGGCGGCATGCCCGCGGGCGGCGGCGACATGGGCGGCGGCGGCGGGATGGGCGGCGACGACGGATCGACCTTCACCATGACCGGCGGCACGCTCACGATCGACGCGGACGGCGACGGCCTCGACTCCAACGGCTCGGCGAGCATCTCGGGCGGCACGGTCGTGGTCAGCGGGCCCGAGGGGAACGGGAACGGCGCCCTGGACGTCAACGGCACGCTGGACGTGTCCGGCGGCACCCTGCTCGCCGCGGGCAGCACCGGCATGGTCGTCTCGCCCGCCACCACGAGCGCGCAGGGGTGGATCTCCGCCACGCTCGACCGGACCTACGACGCCGGCACGATCGTCCAGGTCCTCGACGCGGACGGCGCCCTGGTCGCGTCCTTCGAGGCGAGCAAGTCGTTCGGCAACGTCGTCCTCTCGTCCGACGCGATCACGACGGGGGAGGCCTACACGGTCTCCGTCGGCGGCACGGTCGCGGGCGCGAGCGTCGGCGGCCTCGCCGCCTCGGGCGACGCGACGGGCGCGGTCGCGTCGGTCACGGTCACCGCGGGCGAGGCGGCGGCCGGCGGCGGCATGGGCGGCCGGTGATGGGCGCTCCGACGCCCGACGCGGGTCGGACCGCGCCGCCCGCGCAGCCCGCGGCGCCTGCGCCGCCCGCGCCACCCGCGCCACCCGCGCAGCCGGGCCGCCGGGCGCGGCCCTCGCGCCGCTCCGTCCTCCTCGGCGGCGCCGCGGCCCTCGGGCTCGCGGCCGCCGGCACCGGCTGGGCCCTCGACCGGTTCGTGGTCGAGCACGTGGAGATCGACGACGTGGACGCCTTCGAGGCCGCCACGGCCTCCACGTCCGACACGGCGGCGGCCGCGGGCACAGCGACCATCGCGGCGGAGACGCGCACGCAGGGATCCGGCGACGACCTGGTCACGTACTACGTGGCCGACCTCCTGCTCTCCGACGCCACCGCCCTCCGCTCCGCGTTCGCCGACGACGCGTTCGGCGAGAACATCGTCGACACCACGTCGAGCATCGCCGCGGCGAACGACGCGGCGTTCGCGATCAACGGCGACTACTACGGCTTCCGCTCCACGGGCATCGTGATCCGGAACGGCGTGGCGTTCCGCGACGAGGGCGCCCGCGAGGGCCTCGCGCTCTACCGCGACGGGCACGCCGAGGTCTACGACGAGACCGCCACGACGGCCGACGCGCTGGTCGCCGCCGGCGTGTGGCACACGCTGTCCTTCGGGCCGGCCGTGGTGCGCGACGGCGCCGTCGTCGACGGCATCGACCAGGTCGAGGTCGACACGAACTTCGGCAACCACTCCATCCAGGGGCTGCAGCCGCGCACGTGCGTGGGCGTGGGCGGCTCCGGGCACCTCGTGATGGTGGTGGTCGACGGGCGCAGCACCGGCTACAGCGCGGGCGTGACCCTGCCGGGCCTCGCGGCGATCATGCTCGACCTCGGCTGCACGACCGCGTACAACATCGACGGCGGCGGATCCTCGACGATGTACCACGACGGCGCCCTCGTGAACCGGCCGCTCGGGAAGGGCACCGAGCGCGGCACGTCCGACATCCTCTACGTGCCCGTGAGCGCGACGTGATCGTGCTGGTCCCGGCCTACGAGCCGGACGCGCGCTTGCCCGCGCTGCTGCGCGAGATCCGGGCCGCCCGCCCGGGGGTCGGGCTGGTCGTCGTCGACGACGGGAGCGGGCCCGCGTCCGCCGACGCGTTCGCGGAGGCGCGGGCGCTCGGGGCGACCGTGCTCGTGCACCCGCGGAACCTCGGCAAGGGCTGCGCGCTCCGCACCGGCCTCGCGTGGATCCTGGACGCGCACCCCGGCGAGGACGTGGTGTGCGCCGACAGCGACGGCCAGCACGCCCCCGACGACGTGCTGCGGGTGGGCGACCGGGTGCGGGCGTCCGGCGCGATGGTGCTCGGCGGGCGGCGGTTCGAGGGCGACGTGCCCGTGCGCAGCCGCCTCGGCAACGCGGTCGCGCGCGGGCTCCTCCGGCGGGCGTCGGGCGGGCGGGTGCACGACACGCAGACGGGTCTGCGCGGCTACCCGGCGGGATCCCTCGCCTGGCTCCTCGAGGTGCCCGGCGACCGGTTCGAGTACGAGCTGCGGGTGCTGCTGCGGGCGCACGGCGACGGGCGCGCGGTGGAGGAGATCCCGATCCGCACGGTCTACCTCGATGGCAACGCGTCGTCCCACTTCCGGCCCGTCGCGGACTCGTGGCGGGTGCTCGCGCCGCTCGTCCTGCACGCCGTCGTGGCGCTCGGCTCGTTCCTGGTGGACGTCGCGGTGCTCGCCCTCGTCGTCGCCGCCACGGGCGACCTCGTCCTCGGGGTGGTCGCCGCGCGCGTGCTCAGCGGGGCGCTCAACTTCTCCGCCAACAGGCACCTCGCGCACCGGGCGCGCGGATCCGCGGGGCCGGGTGCGCGCGCGCGCCGACGCGCCGGGCGGTCGGCTCCCGGGCGGGTCGCCCGAGCGGGCGCCCGACCCGCTCGGTCCGTGCGGCGCCGCGCGCTCGCCGCGGACGCCGCGCGCTACGCGTCGCTCGCGGCCGTGATCGCGCTGGGCGACGTGCTGCTGCTCGAGGCGCTCACGGCGGCGGGCATCCCGCTGCTGCTGGCGCGCGCAGGATCCGGCCTCGCGCTCTTCCTCGTGGGGTTCGCGGCGCAGCGGGCGCTCGTGTTCCGGCGACCCGGCCCCGAGGGGCCCCGCCACGACACGTCCAGCCCCGACAGCGACACCGCGAGCACCGCGGCCAGCACGAGCGCGAGCGCGGGGGCGCCGACCGTCCACGGCGCGCGCTCCGCGTAGGCGCCGCCCTCGCTGAGGATCAGGCCCCACTCGGGCGTCGGCCGGGGGCTGCCGAGGCCGAGGAAGCCGAGGGCCGCGAGCGTCAGGGCGACCCCGGGGAGGCGCAGCGTCGCGTTCCGCACGACGGGGCCGACGACGGCGGGCAGGAGGTGCGCGAGGAGGATCCGCGCGCGCCCGACGCCCAGCACCGGCAGGATCCGCACGTGCGGCTGCGCGCGCGCCTCCTGCACCAGCGCCCCGGCGTGCGCGGCGAGCGGCGCCCAGCCGACGGCCGCCACCGCGATGGCCGCGCCCGCGGTCGACGGGCCCTGGATCGCGGCGACCACGATCCCGACGAGGATCGGCGGGGCGGCGTTCGCGACCTCGATCGGCCCGACCGCGGCGCGCGGCAGGAGCCCGACCGCGAGCCCGATGACGCAGCAGGCGACGACCACGAGGAGCGCCGTGCCGAGCGTCGTGACGGCGCCGTGGCCGACCCGGCCGAGGAGGTCCCGGCCGCTCGCGTCGGCGCCGAACGGGAGCGCCCACGACGGCGGGGCGAGGCGGCCCGCGGTGGTGGCGAGGGGATCCCGCGTGAGCCCGGCCACGACGATCAGCGCGAGGAGACCCGCGGCGACGGCGGGGACGACGGCGTCGCGGGGACGCGCGGGCACGCGCGCGTCGGGCACGGGCAGCGACCCGAGGCGGAGCGCCGGGCCGAGGAGCGCGCGGCGGGCGAGGTCCGCGAGGGCGCCCGCCGCGACGGCGACCGCGAGGAGCGCGAGCACGCCCGCCTGGAGCGCGGGCACGTCCTGGCTGCCGGCGGCGCCGAGCGTCGCGCGGCCGATGCCGGGGATCGCGAAGACCTGCTCGACCGCGACCGCGCCGCCCGTGAGGCCGACGAGCACGAGCCCGACCTGCCCGAGCACCGACGGGAGCGCGCGGCGCAGCACCGCGAGGGTCGTGCGCGCGGGCGCCAGGCCCGCCATCGCCCAGGTCGCGACCCAGCGCTCGGCCGACGCGGCGCGGATCGCGTCGGCGAGGAGGCGCCCGACGAGCCCGCCGGCGGGGATCCCGAGGGCGAGCGCCGGCAGCGCCGCGTTGCCCGGCCCGTCCCAGCCGGAGGGCGGCGCCCAGCGCAGCCACACCGCGACCACCACGAGCAGCGCCGTCGCCAGCACGAACTCGGGCAGCGCCGTGAGGGCGGCGGCCATGGCGCCGGATCCGCGGGCGCGACGCCCGCGCGTCGCGTCGCGGAGGGCGGGCGCGCACAGGAGCGTCGCGACCACCACGGCGACCGCGACGGCGAACGCCATCAGCGTGAGGGAGACGCCGAGCGCGTCGAGCGTGCCGTGGATGACCGGGCGGCCCGAGATCCACGACGTGCCGAGGTCGCCGCGGGCCGCGCCGGCGAGCCAGTCGAGCGAGACGGCGAACGGTCCGCGGTCGAGGCCGAGCTGGGCGCGCACCGACGCGAGCGCCTCCGGGGTGGCCTCGAGGTCCGCGTAGCGCGCGCGGAGGATCGTGTACTCGGGCGAGCGGCCCGACAGCCAGGGCAGCGCGCCGACGAGCGCCACGAGGCCGCCGACGGCGACGACGCGGGACGCCCCGACGACGAGCCCGTCGCGCGCGCGGCCCATCAGCGCGCGACGCGCGTGTCGACCGTGATGAGCGCCCGCTCGCGGGGATCGCGCACGGCGCCCGTCACCCCGGCGGCCTCGCCCTGGATCACGCGCTCGTGCAGGAGCGGCACCGCGGCGTCGTCGGCGAGCACGAGCGCCTCGACGCGCATGATCGCGGCGCGTCGCTCGGGTCCGGCCGGGAGCGCGGAGGCGTCGGCGAGGGCCCGGTCGACCGCGGGGTCGCACTCCTGGGAGATGTTGAAGGATCCCTCGCACGCGAAGTCGCTGTAGAGGTAGGCGGCGGGGTCGCCCGAGTCGAGCACGGTGGCGCGCGACAGGATGAAGGCGTCGAACGCCCCGGCCAGGGCGTCGGCCTCGATGTACTGGTACTCGCGCACGTCCTGGGTCACGTCGAAGCCGGCCGCCTCGAGCTGCTGCTCGAGCTGCACGGCGACCTCGGGCAGCTCGGCGCGGTCGGTGAAGGTGCCGAGCGTGATGGGCACGCCGTCGACGCGGGCGGGCGCCGCGCGGCCCGCGAGCGCGTCGCGGTAGGAGGCGTCGTCGCGGAGGTCGGCGGCCCAGGGCAGCGCCGGCCCGAGGAGCCCGGCGGCCGCGTCGGCCCTGCCCTCGTAGACGCCCGAGACGAGCGCGGCGCGGTCGACGGCGGCCTGCGCGGCGGCGCGCACGGCGGGATCCGCGAACGGCCCGGTCCGCGTGTTGAGGTAGAGCGTGTTAGTGCGCGGCATCGCGACCTCGTGCAAAAGCTGCGGATCCACCTGGGCGGCCTGGCCCACGGGGATCGCCTCGACCACGTCGGCCGTGCCCGTGCGGAGCGCGGCGGCGCGGGCCGTGCCGTCGGGCACGAAGCTGACGTCGATGCCGGCCGACGCGGCGCGCCCGCCCCAGTAGCCGTCGAAGCGGTCGAGCGTGGCGGAGGACGTGCCGTCGACCGCGGTCAGGCGGAACGGGCCCGTCCCCGTGCCGACGGGCGAGACGGTGCCGTCGGCGGAGTACGCGGAGGCCGCGAGGATCGCGAGCTGCGGGCTCGACATGCGCTGCGGCACGAGCGGATCCGGCGTCGCGGTGCGCACCAGCACGCGGTCGCCGTCCGCGGTCGCGGTGAGGTCGACGCCGTCGAGGATCCGCGGCTTCGGGCTCGCGGTCGCGGCGGCGGTGAGCGAGGCGGCGGCCTGCGCGGCCGTGAGGGTCGTGCCGTCGTGGAAGGCGACGTCGGGGCGGATGTCGAAGGCCCACGTCAGGTCGTCGAACCGGGTCCAGCCGGTGGCGAGCTGCGGCTGCGCGTCGCCGAGGTCGTCGAGGGTCACGAGGGTCTCGGCCGTGCTCCAGCGCGCGAGCTTGAAGGCGTCGTCGCTGAGCGGGGTGAGGCCGGAGCGCGGCGGCTGCAGCATCGCGAGGCGGATGCGGGCGTCGCCGTCCTGCCCGCCGGCGGAGGAGGTGGATCCCGGTCCCGCCGCGAAGCACCCGCTCAGGGCGAGCGTCGTCGCGGCGGCCAGGGCGATGAGGGCGGCGGAGCGGGCGGGGCGGGGGCGTCTAGCGGGCATGGGGTCCTGTCTCGGGGATGCGCGGGGCATCGTCGGCGATGCGCGGGGCATCGGGGGTGGTGGTCGGGGGAGCGGCGGCTGCGGATGCGGCGGCCGTCGTCGCCGCGGCGGCGGCGCTCGGGGGAGCGGGCAGCAGCCGGGGCAGGCGGACGGCGGCCGCGACGGGCAGGGCGGCGAGGATCGCCCAGGCGACGGCGGGCGCGTCGTCGAGCAGCGACCCGACCACGCCGCCGGCCACGAGCACGGCGATCCCGCCGCAGCTGGCGAGCAGCCCGTAGAAGGACGCGGTCGGGCGCCCGGCGGCGAAGGACGGGACGAGCGCCATGGTCACGGGCCCCGCGGTCATGTGGCCGAGCGTGAGGCAGCCGACGAGGACGCCCACGGGCACGAGCTCGGCGCCCGCGGGCGGCGGCACCACGGATCCCAGCGCGAGCGCCGCGAAGCCCGTCGCGGTGGTGCCGAAGCCGAGGGCGAGCGCGCGGCCGGGGCCGAGCCGCTGCGCGAGGAGCGCGACGGGCCACTGCAGCGCGATGGTGAGGAGCGAGACGGCGAGGAACGCGGATCCGACCGCCGCGGTCCCGGCGCCCGCCCGCGCCAGCTCGAGCGGCACGCCGAGGTAGAGCTGGTTGTAGGCCACGAGGTCGACGGCGAACAGCGCCGAGAAGGCGAGGAAGCGGCGGTCCCGGACGGCGGCCCAGCGGTCGGCCGGCGGAGCGGGCGCGGCGTCCGCGGCGGGCGGGGATCCCGCGGGCGACGCGACCACCCGGCCCGCGTCCGCCGGGATCACGCACCAGAGCGCCACGCCCACGGCCGCGAACAGCGCCGCGCCCACGAGCACCGTCGCGGAGAACCCCAGCCCGAGCAGGGCAGCGCCGGCGAGCGGACCGACGGCCGCGCCGACCTCGCCCACCAGCACGAGCGCCGCGAACAGCGACGGCCGCCCGGGGCGCCGCGTCGCCCGGGCCCGCGCGTCGGCGTCCGCCACGAGGCTCTGCAGCGCCGGGCTGACGAGCGCGCCGCCGAGGCCCGTGAGGATCGCGCCGACCAGGAAGCCGGGCAGGCCGGCGGCCAGCGCGAGCCCCAGGTAGCCGGACACCCGCACGGCGCAGCCCGCGGCGATGAGGGTGCGCGGGCCGAAGCGGTCGGCCAGCATCCCGCCGAGGAGGAAGAGGCCCTGCTGGCTGAAGGTTCGGGCGCCGAGCACCAGGCCGATCGCGAGGGCGCCCAGCCCGAGGTCGTCGCGCATCACGACGGCGAGGAACGGCACGACCGCGTAGAAGCCGAGGTTGAACACGAGCTGGCTGGAGAGGAGGACGGCGGCGTGGGGGGATCCGGCGCGGGCGACGCCGGGTGCGGCGACGGCCGCGTCGGGCGCGGCGGTGCCCGGGCCCGCGGGTCCGGCGGGGTGGGGCGCGGTCATGCGCTGAGCGCTCCCGGCAGCCGCGGCACGGCGTCGGCGAGCTCCCGCGTCGCGGGGTGCGCGGGATCGGCGAGCAGGCGCGCGGTCGGCCCCTCCTCCACGATCCGCCCGCCCGCGAGCACGACGCTCCGCCCGCAGAGCCGCGCGACGGCGTCGAGGTCGTGCGACACGAGCACGAGCCCCAGCCCGCGCTCGCGCACGAGGTCGTCGAGCAGCTCGATGATCCGGTCCCGCAGCGGCAGGTCCACCCCGCTCACGGGCTCGTCGGCGAGGAGGATGCCGGGGGAGGTCGCGATGGCCCGGGCGAGCGCGACGCGCTGGGCCTGCCCGCCGGACAGCTCGCGCGGCCGGCGGTCGGCGAGGGACGCCGCGAGGCCCACGTCGTCGAGGGCCCGGGCGACGATCGCGGCGTGGTCGCCCGGCACGTCGAGGCGGCGGAGCGGCTCGCGGATCAGCTGCCGCACGCTCATGCGCGGCTCGAGGCTCGCGTCCGGATCCTGCGGCACCATCTGCACGCGCCGCCGGTACCAGCGGAGCGCGGAGGCCCGGCCGGGCGCGACGGCGCGGTCGCCGAGCCGCACGTCGCCCGCCGTCGGCGCCTCGAGCGCGAGCAGCACGCGCAGGAGCGTGGACTTCCCGGATCCGGAGCGGCCCACGATCCCGACCGTCTCGCCGGGCGCGACGCGGAACGTCACGTCGTCGAGCGCGGGCGCGGCGCCGGGGGCGCCGGACGCGCGGGCGGCCCGGGCGGCACGACGCGCGGCGGGGTCGCGGCGCGGCGGGTGCCGGTGCGTGATCCCGGTCGCGACGAGGGCGTCCGCCGCGGTGCCCGCGGCCGGGAGCGCGGCGGTCACGGGGCCGCCACCGCGTCGAGCTGGGCGGCGGCCGACGCGACGGTCGGCGCCGCGACGGGATCCGCGGATCCGCCGCCCGCGCGCCGGGACGCCGCCGCCACGAGCGCCCGGCTGTACGCGTGCCGCGGTCGCCGCACGAGCTCGCGCATCGAGGCGGCCTCGACCACGCGGCCGGCCTCGAGCACGACGACCCGGTCGCACAGCGCCGCGGCCACCGCGAGGTCGTGCGTGATGAAGAGGAGCGCCTGCCCGGTCGCGTCGAGCCGGCGGCGGATCACGTCGACCACGCGCGCCTGCGTCACGACGTCGAGCGCGGTCGTCGGCTCGTCGGCCAGCAGCAGGTCGGCGCGGCAGAGGAGCGCGAGCGCGAGGCAGACGCGCTGACGCTGGCCGCCCGACAGCTCGGCGGCGAAGGCGGGGAGCGCGCCGTCCGGATCCTCGATGCCCACCTCGGCGAGCAGCTCCCGCACCTCGCGCCGCGCGTCACCGCGGGTGAGGAGCCCGCCGTCGGCGGCGGATCCCCGGGCCCGGCTGGCCCGAAGCGCCGCGACGAGCTGCGCGCCCACCGGGACGAGCGGGCTCAGCGCGGCGAGGGAGTCCTGCTGCACCGCGGCGACGCGACCGAGGCGCTGGCGCGGCGCGGCCGGGGCCATCGCTCGGCCGCCGAGCTCGACGACGCCGCGCACGGCGGATCCGGGCGGCAGCGTCCCGAGCACGGCCTGCGCCGTGAGCGACTTGCCGGATCCGGAGGCACCCACGAGCGCGACCCGCTCGCCCGCGCCGACGTGGAGGTCGACGCCGTGCACGAGCGGGGCGCGGTCGATGGCGATCGCGAGGGAGCGGACGTCGAGGGCGGGATGCACCTGGCCCCCGTCCGTCCGCGCCGGATGCCGGGCGGTCCGGCGGCGCTGACGACGACCTTACTGATACTCGTTCTCGATATCAAAAGCGAGGAGGGTCAGCCGCGGATCCCCTTCAGCAGCAGCGCCGTCATCACCGCGGCCTCGGCCGCCTCCGCGCCCTTGTCCTCCTTCGACCCCGGGAGCCCCGCGCGGTCGATGCCCTGCTGCTCGTCGTCGAGCGTCAGCAGCCCGAAGCCGATGGGCTTCCCGGTGAGGAGCGAGGCCTGCGTGAGGCCGGACGTCGCCGCGTCGGACACGTACTCGAAGTGCGGGGTGCCGCCGCGGATGATCACGCCGAGCGCGACGACCGCGTCGGCCCCCGCGTCGAGCGCCGCGCGCGCGACCACGGGCAGCTCGAAGCTGCCGGGCACGCGGATCACCGTGGTGGTGACGCCCGCCGCGTCGAGCACGCGCTGGGCGCCCGCGAGCAGGCCCGCGCTGATCTCGTCGTGCCAGCGTCCGGCGACGACGGTGACGGCCAGGCCCGTCCCGTCGATCGCGGTGGGGTCGATGTCGGGTGCTCCGTGTCCGCTCATGCGGTCTCCTCCTCGGGGGTGGTGGCCGGTCCGGCCGTGGTGGTGGTCAGGCCGTCGGGCGCCTCGGCGTCCGGGTAGGCGTCCGACCCGATGTGCATGTCGGTGTCGAGCACCATGCGGTGCCCCATGCGGTCGCGCTTCGTCTCGAGGTAGCCCGCGTTCACGTCGTTGACGCCGACGACGAGCGGCACGCGCTCGGTCACCTCCACGCCGTGCGCCTCGAGCTGCCGCACCTTCTCGGGGTTGTTCGTGAGCAGGCGCACGTCCTCGATCCCCATCTCCTGCAGGATCGCCGACGCGGCGCCATAGTCGCGCGCGTCCGCCGGCAGGCCCAGGGCGACGTTGGCGTCGAGCGTGTCGAAGCCGTCCTCCTGCAGCCGGTAGGCGCGCAGCTTGTTGATGAGGCCGATGCCGCGCCCCTCGTGCCCGCGCAGGTAGACGACCACGCCGCCGTCGCGCTGGATCTCGTCGAGCGCGGCGTCGAGCTGCGGCCCGCACTCGCACTTGAGGGATCCGAGCGCCTCGCCCGTCAGGCACTCCGAGTGCACGCGCACCAGGGTGCCGTGCTCCTGGGGCTCACCGGCGACGATCGCCACGTGGTCGGCTCCCGTCGTGCGGTCGCGGTAGGCGCGCAGCCTGACCGTGCCGTGGGTCGTGGGCACGGTCGTCTCGACCTCGAAGATCACGCGCGACGCCTCGGGGATCGCGACGGCGGGCTCGAGCGGCCGGTCGCAGTGGAACTCCTCGAGGTGCGCCTTGAGCGCCTCGATCGTGACGACCAGCACGCCCTCGCGCTCGCCGAGGGCGAGGAGGCCGGGGAGGCGCATCATCTCGCCGTCGTCCTGCACGATCTCGCTGATCGCGCCGACGGGCGTGAGGCCCGCGAGCGTGAGCAGGTCGACCGCGGCCTCGGTGTGGCCGTCGCGCTCGCGCACGCCGCCGTCGACCGCGCGCAGCGGCAGGATGTGGCCCGGCCGGTGCAGGCTCGTCGGCACGCTGCCGAGGTCGGCGAGCACGCGCAGGGTGTGCGCCCGGTCGGAGGCGCTGATGCCCGTGGAGAGCCGGTCGGCCGCGTCGACCGAGACCGTGTACGCGGTGCCGCGCGGATCCCGGTTGTCGGCCACCATGAGCGGCAGCTCCAGCCGGTCGGCGATCTCGTTGGTCATGGGCGCGCAGATGAAGCCCGACGAGTGCTTCACGAGCCAGGCCACCCACTCGGGCGAGGCGGACTCGGCGGCGAGCAGCACGTCGCCCTCGTTCTCGCGGCCCTCGTCGTCGACGACGATCACGGGACGGCCGGCGCGCAGCTCCTGCAGCGCCTCGGGGATCGCGGCGAGGCTCACGAGCGGGCCTCCTCGGTCGCGGCGGGGGCGGTCGCGGCGGCGGGCGCCGGCGCGGCTTCGCGGTCCCGCGCGTCGAGCGCGAGCATCCGCTGCACGTGGCGCGCGAGCACGTCCGTCTCCAGGTTGACCTCGTCGCCGGGCTCGAGCGCGCCCAGCGTGGTCGCGGTGAGCGTCTCGGGGATGAGCGACACCTCGAACCACGCGTCCGCGTCCGCCGTGTCGGTGGGGCTGACGGCGCTCACGGTGAGGCTCACGCCCTGCACCGTGATGGATCCGCGGTCCACCACGAGCGGCGCGAGGTCGGCGGGCAGGGAGAAGCGGAGGATCCGCCAGGCCTCGCCCGGCGTGGTCGCGATGAGGCGCCCGGTGCCGTCCACGTGGCCCTGCACGATGTGGCCGCCCAGGCGGTCGCCCACGCGCGCGGCGCGCTCCAGGTTCACGCGGTCGCCCACGCCGAGGCGTCCGAGCGAGCTCATCACGAGCGTCTGCCGCATGACGTCGGCGGTGAACCCCTCGGGCGTCTGCGCGACGACCGTGAGGCACACGCCGTCGACGCTGATGGAGTCGCCGTGCCGGGCGTCGGACACCGCGAGCGGCGCCTCCACCGTGATCCGGGCGGAGTCGCCCTCCGCGTCGAGCGCGAGGACGCGTCCGCGCTCCTCGATGATCCCTGTGAACATCACTGGCCTTCCGTGGTGGGTCGCGCGATCACGAGGAGGTCGTCCCCGAGCCGCGTCGTGCTGATGAGGGTGAGTCGGTGGGCGGCCGGCATGCTCGGCACGCCGAGGTCGCCGGTCGCGGTGCGCGGGCCGCCGAGGAGGACGGGCGCGAGGTACGTGACCACCTCGTCCACGAGCCCGGCGGCGACGAGCGCGGAGACGACCGTGGGGCCGCCCTCCACGAACACGTGCCGGATCCCGCGGCGCCCGAGCTCCGCGATGGCGGCGGCCGGGTCGTGGCCCGCGATGCGGATCAGTCGGCGCGGGTGCTGGTGCAGGGCCGCGTCGTCGGGGATCGCGCGGTCGCCGAGGACGACGGGCGCGGGCTGGTGGGGGTAGGGGATCCCGTCCGGTCGGCGGGCCGTGAGCGCGGGGTCGTCGGCGAGCACGGTGCCGGTGCCCACGAGGATCGCGTCGGCCTCGGCGCGGCGGCGGTGCACGTCCTCGCGGGCGGCGGGCCCGGTGATCCAGCGGCTCGTGCCGTCGGCGGCGGCGATGCGGCCGTCGAGGCTGGACGCCCACTTCGCCGTGACGAACGGGCGGCCGAGCCGAGCGGATCCGAGCCACACCCGCAGGAACGCCGCCGCCTCGTCGGCGAGCACGCCGGGCACGACCTCGACGCCGGCGGCGCGCAGCCGGGTCGCGCCGCCGGAGGACTCGGCTCCCGGGTCGGCGACGGCGTAGGCGACGCGCGCGACGCCCGCCTCGATCAGCGCGGCGGCGCAGGGGCCGGTGCGCCCGGTGTGGTTGCAGGGCTCGAGCGTGACGACGGCGGTGGCGCCGTGCGCCGCGCCCGCGGGCAGCTGACGCAGCGCGTCGACCTCGGCGTGGGCGGATCCGGCGCCGCGGTGGCGGCCCTCGGCGATCACACGGCCACGGGCGTCGAGGATCACGCAGCCGACGCGCGGGTTCGGACCCCACGCGGGACCCTCGGCGGCGAGCTCGAGGCCGCGGCACATGGCGCGCGCGAGCGCGGGGTCGGCCGCCGCGGGAGATGCCGTCGGGTCGTCGTGCATGGTGTCCTCGTCCGTGGACGGACTCCGGGCGCGGTCGACGGACCTCGACGCCGGCAGGGTCGCTGGCGCCGCGTGCTGCCTCCCATCCGGACTTTAACCGTCGGTCCCGGAATCCCACCGGATCGGCGGACGAGGCTCCCGGGGACCCGGTCGCGCATCGTCCGTTCGCGGACTGTCACCGCCGGCTCGGATTTCCACCGACCCCGGAGCACGTGTATGGGTCGAGGTTAGCCCACGCGGCTGCGGGGCCGGGGTCCGTGACGCTCCGCGACCTACGCCGTCAGCGGACGCCGACGAGGTCCACGGCATCGGCGAGGTCCGCGAGCGCCACGATGCGCACGACGCCGGCGGGCAGGGGAGCGTCCCCGTCGCCGAGGGCGTCGAACCAGACGCCGCCGGCCAGGCCCGCGTCGACCGCCCCGAGCGCATCCGTGCGGAGCCGGTCGCCCACCATCACGGCGTCGGCCGGGTCCACGCCCGCCTCCCGGCACGCGAGCAGGAAGATGCGCGGATCGGGCTTGGTGAAGTCGAGGTCCCCGGAGCAGATCACGGGGGAGAGGCGGTCGGTGAGCCCGGCCGCGGCGATCTTCGGCTCCTGCTGGCTCCGCTCGCCGTTGGTCACGACGCCGAAGCGCACGCTCGGGTGCCGGCGCGCGATCTCGTCGAGGGCCTCGTGCGCGCCCGGCAGCGGCCGCCACGACGCCTCGTACCCGGCGAGGTAGCCGCCGAACCAGGCGTCCGTCGCGGCGTCGTCGTCCGCGAGCGCGGCGGCGAGGTCCGCGGCGTCGGCGGATCCCCAGGCCGCGAGGAACCCGCGCGCCCGCGCCCGCCGCTGCCCGGTGTAGTCGAGCTCGCCCGCGAGGTACCGGTGGTAGTGCTCCTCCTCGAGCGCGACCCACAGCGCGACGGCCCGGTCGCGCTCCGGGGGGTCGGACGCGTCGAGGAGGCCGCGCGCGGCGAGGTGGGCGGTGATCCCGTCGGCCACGGCGCCGCGGTGGTCCACCAGGGTGTCGTCGAGGTCGAGGAGGACCAGCCGCAGGGTCATCGGCCGGCGCGCCGCACGAGGCCGACGGCGTCGTAGACGCGCGCGAGCATGGCGTCGGCCCGCTCCTCGGCACGCGCGGCGTTGCCGGCGAGCACGCGGTCGAGCTCGGCCGGGTCGTCGAGGAGCTCGAGCGTGCGCGCGCGGATCGGCTCGAACACGCGCGTGACGGTCTCGGCCACGTCCTTCTTCAGGTCGCCGTAGCCGCGGCCCGCGTACCGCTCCTCGAGCGCCGGCACGGGCGTGTGCTCGAAGGCCGAGAGGATCGTCAGCAGGTTGGAGACGCCGGGCTTCTCGCCGCGGTCGAAGCGGATCTCGCGGCCCGTGTCGGTGACGGCCGAGCGGATCTTCTTCGCCGTCCTCGCGGGCTCGTCCAGCAGCCACACCACGCCCGCGTCGCTGGCGGCGGACTTGCTCATCTTCGACGTCGGGTCCTGCAGGTCGTAGATGCGGGCCGTGTCCTTCTGGATCATCGGCTCCGGGATCCGGAACACGTCGCCGAAGCGCGAGTTGAAGCGCTTCGCGAGGTCGCGGGTGAGCTCCACGTGCTGCTTCTGGTCGTCGCCGACGGGCACGACCTCGGTGCCGTACAGCAGGATGTCGGCCGCCATGAGCGTCGGGTACGCGAACAGGCCGAGCGTGGTCGCGTCCGCGCCCTGCTTCTGCGACTTGTCCTTGAACTGGGTCATGCGGCTGGCCTCGCCGAACCCGGTGAGCGTGTTGAGGATCCACGCGAGCTCGGTGTGCGCCGACACGTGCGACTGCACGAAGAGCGTGGACACGGCCGGGTCGATGCCCGCCGCGATGTACTGCGCGGCGGTGCGCCGGGTGGAGTCGCGGAGGGCCGTCGGGTCCTGCGGGACGGTGATGGCGTGCAGGTCGACGACGCAGAACACGGCGTCGTGCGTGGTCTGAAGCTCCTTCCACTGCAGGAGCGCGCCGATGTAGTTGCCGATCTGCAGCGAGTCGGCGGACGGCTGCATGCCGGAGAAGAGGACGGGACGAGCGGTCATGGCGGTGCCTTCGTGTGCGGAGCGCGGGGCGCTCGGGGTGCGCCGGGCGGGCGCGGAGGGGAGGGAGGGGTGCGGGTCAGATCGCGTAGTCGACGACCACGGGCGTGTGGTCCGACCATCGTTGGTCGTACGCCTCGGCCCGGTCGACCGCGTAGCCCACGACCTTCTCGGCGAGGGCGGGCGTCGCGAGCTGGTAGTCGATGCGCCAGCCGGTGTCGTTGTCGAACGCCTTGCCGCGCCAGCTCCACCACGTGTACGGGCCGTCGACCTCGCCGGCCTGCTGGCGGCCGACGTCCACCCAGCCGAGGCCGGGGCCGGTGGATCCGTCGACGCCCTCGACGTCCTCGCCGCGCGCGCCGAGGATGCGGTCGAGGTAGGCGCGCTCGCGCGGCAGGAACCCGGCGCGCTTCACGTTGCCCTTCCAGTTGCGGATGTCGAGCTCGCGGTGGCCGACGTTGAGGTCGCCGACGACGACGGCGAGCTCGGAGTGCGCGGCGATCTCGGGCAGGCGCCGCTCCATGCCGTCGAGGAAGCGCCACTTCTCGTCCTGCTTGGCGGTGCCGACCTCGCCGGAGTGCACGTAGGCGCTCACGACCGTGACGATGGTGCCGTCCACGTCGTAGTCGGCCTCGAGCCAGCGGCCCGCGCTGTCGAAGTCCTCCTCGCCGATGGCGACGCGGTGGATCTCCGCGCGGCGGCGGCTCGCGAGGGCGACGCCCGCGCGGCCCTTGGCGGTCGCGGCGTCGTGCAGCACGTTCCACTCGGGTCCGAGGAGGCCCTCGATGTCGCCGGTCTCGGCGCGGACCTCCTGGATGGCGAGGATGTCGACGTCGCGCGTGGCGAGCCAGTCGCCCATGCCCTTGCGGAACGCGGCCCGGATGCCGTTCGTGTTGATGGACGCGACGCGGAGGTTCGAGGGCATGGTCTCGATCCTAACGGCGGCGCCTCCGCCGCAGCCCGAGCAGCACCCGCGTGATGCCGCGCGACTGCTCGTACCGCTCCCGCTCCCGCGCGCGCTCCTCCTCCTCGAGGATCCGGCGGGCCTCGTCGAGCTTCGCGAGCCGCTCCCTCTCGAGCTGCTCGGGCGTGAGGTCGCGGGCGTCGATGCCCCGGTCGGACATGCTCACGGCGATCCACGACGCGCAGATCAGGATGACCTGGCAGATGAGGTTGAACCAGATCAGGAGCCCGATGATCACCGCGAACGACGCGAGCAGCGGGTTCCGGCTGGCACCGCCGAGGAGCGCCGTGCCGAGCACCTTGAGGACGCCCATGGCGACGCCGCCGAGGAGCGCGCCCTGCAGGAGCTGCGGCCGCGGGATCCTGACGCCCGACAGGATCCGGTACGCCCCCGCCAACACGGCCGTGTCGAGCGCGAGCACGAGCGCGAGGCCCACGGTGCGCCCGACGACGACGGCGAGCAGCGAGTCCTCGCCGACCTGCAGCAGCCCGAACACGACGCCGAGGAGCCCGGTGCTCACCACCGAGAGCGCGGCCGAGAGCAGCATCGCGAGCGCGAACACCAGGGCGAGCCCCAGGTCCTTGACCTTGAGCAGCAGGAAGAACGTGGTGGGCGGCGGCAGCTCGAAGATCCGCCGCACCGAGTCGCGCGTGGAGGCCAGCCAGCCGAGCGCGGTGACGAGGAGGCCGATCGATCCGATGATGCCGGTCACGGTCACGGCGTTCGAGGCGAGCAGCGCCTGCGGATCCTCGATGGCGCCGCCCTCGCCGAACAGCCCGGGCACCGCGCCCTGGATCAGCGTGAGCAGCGAGTCGAGGAGCGCCGGATTGTCGGCGAGCACGGATCCCGCGACGGAGAACCCGACCGCGAGCGCCGCGAAGACCGCGAACACGGCCTGGTACGACATGCCGGCCGCGAGGATCGGTCCCCCCGCGGCCCCGTAGGCGAGGAAGACCCGCACGGGCTTGAGCTGCATCACGCGCGCGAAGAGGGCGGGGATGCCGGTGGCGGTGGGCGGCTCGGCGGGCGTCGCGCCGGGGGAGGGGGAGGCGGGGCGTCCGCGGCCGTCGGGGGCGGTCATCCCCCGAGGATACGGGCCGCCCGGCCCCTGGTAGCGTGGACGGGCCGTTCCGGCAGCCCGACCGGACGACCACCCGCGCCGACGACGTCCGTCCGCGCGGCCCGCACCCGAGCGAGGGAGTCCCTGTGCGCATCACCGGCATCGGAGTAGGACACGGAGTGGCCACCGGCCCCGTGATGCGGATGCCCGACCCGCTGCCCGAGCCCGGCACCGGGGCCTTCACGGGCGACGCCGAGGCCGAGGTCGCGCGCGTCGCCGACGCCCTCGCCGCCACCGCGGACGACCTGGCCGCGCGCGGCGCCCGCGCGGGCGGCGACGCGAAGGACGTGCTCGACGCGCAGTCGCTCATGGCGCGCGACCCCGCGCTCCTCGACTCGGTCGGCCGCCTCGTCGGCCAGGGCCGCTCGGGCGAGCGCGCCGTGTTCGAGGCGTTCGCCACCTTCCAGGAGCTGCTCACGGGCATGGGCGGGTACATGGCCGAGCGCGCGGCGGACCTCGCCGACGTCGCGCAGCGCGTCATCGCCCGGCTCCGCGGCGTGCCCGCGCCCGGGATCCCCACCGCGGACGCGCCCTTCGTCCTCGTCGCGCGCGACCTCGCGCCCGCCGACACCGCGCTCCTCGAGCTCGACCGCGTGCTCGCCCTGGTCACCACCGACGGCGGCCCCACCAGCCACACCGCGATCCTCGCCCGCAGCCGCTCCATCCCCGCGATCGTCGGCGCGACGGGCGCCGCCGACCTCGTCGAGGGCGACGAGGTCGTCGTCGACGCGGCCGCCGGCGTCGTGGTCGTCCACCCCGACGACGCCGAGCGCGAGGACGCCCTCCGCCGGATCCGCGCCCGCGAGGAGGCGCTCGCCGCCCCCATCACCGACGGCGCCCTGGCCGACGGCACGCCCGTCCCGCTCCTCGCCAACCTCGGGTCGCCCGCGGAGGCCGCGCGCGCGGTCGAGCTCGGCGCCGAGGGCGTCGGCCTCTTCCGCACCGAGTTCCTCTTCCTCGACGCCGCCGAGGCGCCGTCCGTCGACGCGCAGACCGCGCAGTACACCGCGCTCCTCCAGGCCTTCCCGGGCCGCAAGGTCGTCGTCCGCGCGCTCGACGCCGGCGCCGACAAGCCCCTCGCCTTCCTCACCGACGCGGACGAGGAGAACCCCGCGCTGGGCCTCCGGGGCCTCCGCGCGCTCCGGGCGAACGAGCGGATCCTCCGCGACCAGCTCACCGCCCTCGCGGCGGCGGACGCGGCGACCGACGCCGACCTCTGGGTCATGGCGCCGATGGTCGCCGACGCCGAGGAGACCGCGTACTTCGTGGAGCTCGGCCGCGAGCTGGGCCTCCGCACGGTCGGCGTCATGGCCGAGGTGCCGTCGCTCGCGCTCCTCGCCGACCAGGTCGTCGAGGTCGCCGACTTCGTCAGCGTCGGCACCAACGACCTCACGCAGTACACGATGGCGGCGGACCGCCTGCTCGGCTCGGTCGCCTCCTACCAGGACCCGTGGCACCCGGCGGTCCTCCGCCTCGTGCGCACCCTCGGCGACGCCGGCCGCGCGTCGGGCACGCCCGTCGGCATCTGCGGCGAGGCGGCGGCGGATCCGCTGCTCGCGGTGGTCCTCGTCGGCCTCGGCGTCACGAGCCTCTCGATGACCCCGGCCGCGCTCGCCGACGTCCGCCTGGAGCTCGGCCGACGCACGCTCGACGACGCGCGCGCCGCCGCCGATGCCGTCCTCACGGCGCGCACCGCGGCGGAGGCGCGCGCGGCCGCCGAGCGGATCCTCGCGGAGCGCTAGACGCACGCGCACGCAGACGGAAGGCCCCGCAGCTCCGGGGAGCTGCGGGGCCTTCGTGGTCCGGGGAGCTGCGGCGCTACGCCTTGCCGCGCATGATCGCCTGCTTGACCTCGGCGATCGCCTGCGTCACCTGGATGCCGCGCGGGCACGCCTCGGAGCAGTTGAAGGTCGTGCGGCAGCGCCACACGCCCTCCTTGTCGTTGAGGATGTCGAGGCGCACGTTCGACTCGTCGCGCGAGTCGAAGATGAAGCGGTGCGCGTTGACGATGGCGGCGGGGCCGAAGTACTGGCCGTCGGTCCAGAACACGGGGCAGGACGACGTGCACGCGGCGCAGAGGATGCACTTGGTGGTGTCGTCGAAGCGGGCGCGCTCGGCGGCGGACTGGATCCGCTCCTTGCCCTTCTCCGGCTTCGTGTTGGAGATGAGGAAGGGCTGCACGTCGCGGAACGACTCGAAGAACGGCTCCATGTCGACGACGAGGTCCTTCTCCAGCGGCAGGCCCTTGATGGCCTCCACGTAGATGGGCTGCGAGATGTCGAGGTCCTTGATGAGCGTCTTGCAGGCCAGGCGGTTGCGGCCGTTGATGCGCATCGCGTCGGATCCGCACACGCCGTGCGCGCAGGAGCGGCGGAAGGTCAGCGACCCGTCCTGCTCCCACTTGATCTTGTGCAGCGCGTCGAGGATGCGGTCGGTCGGGTACACCTCGACGTCGAAGTCCTCCCAGCGGGGCTCCACGTCCTGGCCGGGCAGGTACCGGCGGATGATGAGGGTCACCGTGAAGGTGGGGATGGCCGAGGCCTCTCCCGCGGGGGGCGCGTCGAGGGTTGCGGTGCTCACGTGTGCGGGTCCTGTTCCGTAGGTGGTGCGGTGACGGGCGTCGGTGCCGACCCGGGGGTCAGTACTTCCGCTCCATCGGCTGGTAGTTCGTGATGACGACGGGCTTGGTGCTCAGCTTGATGTGGTCGCCGGCGTCCGCGCTGTGGGCGTCGCCCGTGAGGTACGCCATGGTGTGCACCATGTAGTTCTCGTCGTCGCGCTTCGGGAAGTCCTCGCGGAAGTGGCCGCCGCGGCTCTCCTTGCGGTACATCGCCGAGTACACGACGACCTCCGCGAGGTCGAGCAGGAAGCCGAGCTCGATGGCCTCGAGCAGGTCCGTGTTGAAGCGCTGGCCCTTGTCCTGCACCTGGATGTTCGTGTACCGCTCGCGCAGGTCGGCGATCACCTTGGTGACCTCGATCAGCGTGTCCTCGGTGCGGAACACCTGGGCGTTGCGGTCCATGGACTCCTGCAGCTCGCGACGCAGCGTCGAGATCCGCTCGGTGCCGTTGGAGTTGCGCGCGCCCTCGACGAGGCCCTTCACGAAGTCGGCCGCGTCGGCGGGCAGCGGCGTGAAGTCGACCGTCTTGACGTACTCGGCGGCGTAGTTGCCCGCGCGCTTGCCGAACACGTTGATGTCGAGGAGCGAGTTGGTGCCGAGGCGGTTGGATCCGTGCACCGACACGCACGCGCACTCGCCGGCCGCGTAGAGGCCCGGGACCACGGTCGTGTTGTCGGAGAGGACCTCGGCCTTGATGTTCGTGGGGATGCCGCCCATCGCGTAGTGCGCGGTCGGCAGCACGGGCACGGGCTCCGTGTAGGGCTCGACGCCGAGGTACGTGCGCGCGAACTCCGTGATGTCGGGGAGCTTCGCGTCGATGACGGCGGGCTCGAGGTGCGTGATGTCGAGGTAGACGTAGTCCTTGTTCGGGCCCGCGCCGCGGCCCTCGCGGATCTCGGTGGCCATGCACCGGGCGACGATGTCGCGCGGCGCGAGGTCCTTGATGGTGGGGGCGTACCGCTCCATGAAGCGCTCGCCCTCGCTGTTGCGGAGGATCGCGCCCTCGCCGCGGGCCGCCTCCGACAGGAGGATGCCGAGGCCGGCCAGGCCGGTCGGGTGGAACTGGAAGAACTCCATGTCCTCGAGCGGCAGGCCCTTGCGCCAGATGATCCCGACGCCGTCGCCCGTGAGCGTGTGCGCGTTCGAGGTCGTCTTGTAGATCTTGCCGAAGCCGCCGGTCGCGAAGATCACGGCCTTCGCCTGGAAGACGTGGATCTCGCCGGTCGAGAGCTCGAGGGCCACGACGCCCGCGGGCTGCTGCTTCCCGTCGACCTCGGCCATGACGAGGTCGAGCACGTAGAACTCGTTGTAGAAGTTGATGCCGAACTTGACGCAGTTCTGGTACAGCGTCTGCAGGATCATGTGGCCCGTGCGGTCGGCCGCGTAGCAGGACCGGCGCACGGGGCTCTTGCCGTGGTCGGCCGTGTGTCCGCCGAAGCGGCGCTGGTCGATCTTGCCGTCGGGCGTCCGGTTGAAGGGGAGGCCCATGTTCTCGAGGTCGATGACCGCGTCGATCGCCTCCTTCGCGAGGATCTCCGCCGCGTCCTGGTCGACGAGATAGTCGCCGCCCTTGACGGTGTCGAAGGTGTGCCACTCCCAGCTGTCCTCCTCGACGTTCGCGAGGGCTGCGGCCATGCCGCCCTGCGCGGCGCCCGTGTGGGAGCGCGTCGGGTAGAGCTTCGAGATGACGGCCGTGTTCGCCTGCGGTCCCGCCTCGATCGCCGCGCGCATGCCGGCGCCGCCCGCACCCACGATCACGATGTCGAACTGGTGGTAGTGGACGCCGTCCACGATGGTGCTCGCGGAGGGCTCGGAACCGGGGGTCGCGGTGTCAGTGGTCACGGGCTTCTTTCTCGAGGCGGATGGGGAGCGGGCTACAGGTCGCCGCAGAAGGAGGGCAGCAGGTCCGCGGGCTGGCCGGCGGGGCACGGGTCGAACGTGAAGACCACGAGCGTGCCGAGGACGAGCAGGACCACCGTGGACGTCACGAGCGCGCCCTTGAGGATCGTCCGGGTGCGGGGAGAGGCCGCGTAGTCGTTCACGAGGGTGCGCATCCCGTTGGCGCCGTGGATGACCGCGAGCCAGAGCAGCGCGATGTCCCACACCTTCCAGAACGGGTCGGAGAGCTTGCCGCCGACGAAGGCGAAGTCGATGGCCTTGATGCCCTCGCCGTTGATGAGGTTGACGTAGAGGTGGCCGAAGATGAGCACGACGAGCACGACGCCCGAGGCGCGCATGTACATCCAGCCCCACTTCTCCCAGTTGACGCCGCCCTGGCGTCGGGGCTGGCGCGGCTGGCGGGGACGCTCGATGCTCACCTGCTGTGCGATGTCGCTCACGATCAGATCCATCCCGCTTCGCTGAACACGTTGATGAGGTGGCGCGGCACGAAGCCGGCCATGAGCACGACCCACAGCCCGATGACCACGTAGAACATGAGGCGCTGGTGCTTGGCGCCGAAGCGCCAGAAGTCGATGAGGATGATCCGCAGCCCGTTGAGCGCGTGGAACCCGATGGCCCCGACGAGGGCGACCTCGCCGATGCCCATGACGGGGTTCTTGTAGGTGCCGATGACCGCGTTGTAGGCCTCGGGGCTCACGCGGATGAGGCTCGTGTCGAGCACGTGCACCAGGAGGAAGAAGAAGATGGACACGCCGGTGATGCGGTGCAGCACCCATGACCACATGCCCTCGCGGCCCCGGTACAGCGTCCCCGCGGGGACCTTCGGTGCGCGCGACGTGTGCGGTTCGCGGGTTCCTGCCGTCTTGATGGACACGGAACGACCCTCCCTGATGCTGGTGCCCCGTGGGCGGAGCGCCTTCGCGCCGACATTGCGCGTCGCCGTCGAGTCTACGGCCCGGGTCCGCGCGGCCACCCGTTAGGGCACCCTAAGCGGCGACGCCCGCCGGAGACTTCGGATCAGGCGATGACGGGGACGGGCCCGGCGCCCGCGGCGTCGGTCGCCTGCAGTGCCGAGCGGCGGGCCGAGACGGCGTGGCCGTAGTGCCCGATGAGCTCGTCGCCGATGGTGGCCCACGAGCGGCCGAGGACCGCGCGGCGGCCGGCCTCTCCCATCCGCAGGCGCATCGGCTCGCTCGCGACGAGCTCGTCGACGAGCCGCCGCATGTGCGCGTCCCGCGGCGACGCGGGGTCGAAGAGGAACCCGTCCGTGCCGTGGTCGACGAGGTCGATGGGGCCGCCGGCGTGCGGCGCGACGACCGGGAGGCCGGACGCGTGCGCCTCCTGCACCGTCTGGCCGAACGTCTCCTCGGTCCCGGTGTGCACGAACACGTCCATGGCGGCGTACGCGGCGGCGAGCTCACGGCCGCCGACGCGGCCGAGCCACGTCACGGGCATGCCCACGAGGGCGCGTCGGGCGGACGCCTGGCTCGGGCCGTCTCCCGCGATGAGGAAGCGCACGCCGCGGATCCCGCGCAGGGCCTGGAGGCGCTCGAGCTGCTTCTCGGGGGCGATGCGGCCCACGTAGCCGACGACCGTCTCGCCGCCCGGCGCGACGCGGTGCCGGAGCGCGACCGCGTCCTCCATGGCGCGGTTGCGAGGGTGGTAGCGGTCGAGGTCGACCCCGCGGCCCCACCGGGCGACGCGCTCGACGCCCGCGGCCGCCAGGTCCGCCGCCGCGGCGCTCGAGGGCGCGAGGGTCAGGTCGGCTCCCTGGTGGATCCAGCGCACGAGCCGCCACACGTACGGCGCGGTCGCGGCCAGCCGGTTCCGGCGCGCGTAGCCGGCCACGTCGGTCTGGAACACGGCGACGGACGGCGCGTCGATGCGCGTCGCCGCCGCGATCGCCTGCGCGCCCAGGAACAGGGGGGACGCGGCGTGCAGCACGTCCGGCGCGAAGTCGGTCAGCAGCCGCAGCACCTGGGGGCTGGGGATCCCGACCGGGAACTGGCGGTAGGCGATGGCGGGCACGCCGTGGACGGGGAAGCCGGCGAACTCGGACGGGGCGCCGGCGTCCGGGGCGATCACGATGGCCTGGTGCCCGCGATCGCGCAGGTGCTCGAGCACCCGGCAGACGCTCGTGGTGACGCCGTTGACGGTGGGGAGGAAGCTCTCGCTGACGACGGCTACGCGCATGCCCCCGACGCTAGGCACGGGCGCCGACGGCGTCGCCGCGGCGCCGTGAACGGCCCGTTGCGGACGCGTGAACTCGGCGCATCCGGACGCCTCCCAGGCTGCCGATAGGGTGGACGCATGGCCGAGCAGACGAGCGCGATCTCCCGTTTCTACAGCGTGATCCCCGCGGGGGGAGTGGGCTCGAGGCTCTGGCCCCTCTCGCGTGCCGACGCGCCGAAGTTCCTGCACGACCTGACCGGGTCCGGCCGCACGCTCCTCCGGGACACGTGGGAGCGCCTCGCGCCCCTCTCCGGCGAGGACCGCATTATGGTCGTCACCGGCCGCGCCCACCGCGCCGCCGTCGAGGCGCAGCTGCCCGAGCTCACCGACCCGAACGTGGTCCTCGAGAGCGAGGGGCGCGACAGCACCGCCGCCATCGCGCTCGCCGCGGCCATCCTCGAGCGCCGCGAGCCGGGCGTCATCATCGGCTCCTTCGCGGCCGACCACGTCATCGCCGATCCCGACCGCTTCCGCGACACCGTGCGCGAGGCCGTCATCGCGGCCGACGCCGGCTACATCACCACGATCGGCATCACGCCCACGGAGCCCGCGACCGGCTTCGGCTACATCCACACCGGCAAGGCGCTCAGCATCCCGGACGCCCCGCACGCCCTCGAGGTGGCGTCGTTCGTGGAGAAGCCGAGCATCGGCGTCGCCCGGGGCTACCTCAAGGGCGGCACCCACCTCTGGAACGCGGGCATGTTCATCGCGCGTGCCGACCGCCTGCTCGAGGAGCTCGGCCGCACCGAGCCCGAGCTGCTGAAGGGCGTGCTCGAGCTCGCCGAGGCGTGGGACACCGCCGACCGCGGCCTCGTCGTCGACCGGGTGTGGCCCAACCTCAAGAAGATCGCCATCGACTACGCCGTCGCCGAGCCGGCCGCCGCCCGCGGTGCGCTCGCCGTGATCCCCGGCAGCTTCACCTGGGACGACGTGGGCGACTTCGCCTCCGTCGCCAAGATGCACTCGAGCGGTCGCAAGTCCGACCTCGTGATCCTCGGCGAGGACGCGCGCGTGCTGTCGGACGCGTCGAGCGGCATCGTGGTGGCCAACAGCAAGCGCGTGATCAGCCTCATCGGCGTGCGCGACATCGTCGTGGTGGATACGCCCGACGCCCTGCTCGTGACGACGAAGGAGAACGCGCAGCGCGTCAAGAGCGTCGTGGACGCGCTCAAGCTCAGCGGCGGGACGGACGTCCTGTAACGAAGGGGTAACGAACCCCCCGCGGGCTCTCCGCGGCCGGAGGGGGCCGGGAGCGCCCCGGTTAGATTCCGGGGATGCCCCGCACCCGCCGCGTCGTCCGCGCCGCCATCCTGCCCATCGCCCTCCTCTCCGCCGCGGCCCTCGCCGGGTGCGGAGCGGCCCCCGAGCCCGGCGCCTCGACGGCTGCCGCGAGCGACTACTGCGCCCGCATGGTCACCAACTCCGGCGGCCTGCAGGACCGCTCCTTCAACCAGTCGAGCTGGGAGGGGCTGCAGCGCGCGGAGCAGGAGCTGGGGATCCAGGCCGACGTCCTCGTCTCCACGTCGGAGACCGACCTCGCGCCGAACGTCGAGCAGGCGGTCGGCACGGGCTGCGGCTTCATCCTCACCGTCGGCTACGAGCTGGCGGACGCGACGTCGGCGGCCGCCGCGGAGAACCCCGACGTGCACTTCTCCATCGTCGACGAGGTCGTCGACGCCCCCAACGTCAAGCCGCTCGTCTTCGACACGGCGCAGGCCTCCTACCTCGCGGGCTACCTCGCGGCGGGCGTGAGCCAGACGGGCAAGGTCGGCACCTTCGGCGGCGGCAACCAGCCGCCCGTCACCCTCTTCATGGACGGCTTCGTCGACGGCGTGGCCGCGTACAACCAGGCGCACGGCACGAGCGTCGTCGCGCTCGGCTGGGACGCCGCGGCGCAGGACGGCGCCTTCACCGGCGACTTCGAGGACGTGTCGAAGGGCCAGACCACCACGCAGAACCTGCTCGACCAGGGCGCCGACGTGATCATGCCCGTGGCCGGGCAGGTGGGGGAGGGCGCGGCGTCCGCGATCCTCGCGCACGGCAGCGGCAAGCTCATCTGGGTCGACAACGACGGCTACGACACGCTCCCGGCCGAGTACCGCCCGCTCCTGCTCACGAGCGTGCTCAAGGACACCGGCCAGGCCGTGGTCGACATCGTGGCCGACGACCAGAAGGGGTCCTTCTCGTCGGAGCCCTACGTGGGCACGCTCGCGAACGGCGGCGTGGGCCTCGCGGAGTACCACGACCTCGCCGCCTCGGTGTCGCCCGAGCTGCAGTCCGAGCTCGACGCGCTGAAGGCCCGGATCGTCTCCGGCGAGGTGCAGGTGAAGTCGGTCTCGACGCCCTAGCAGGGCCCGTGTTGCCGCGGTGTTTCGGGGTCGTCGCGGATCGGCAACGATTGCGCCCGGAGGCCCGATCCGGGCACGGGAGGCATTCCCGCGCATGGGTAACATGAACGCACATCGCCCGGGGGACCCGGGCTGCATCTGGAGGCCACAGTGACCATCACCACCCGAAAGGCCGCCCTGGGCGGTCTCGCCGCCGTCGGCATCACCGCGATCCTCGCGGGCTGCGGCGCCGCCCCCGAGTCGACCGCGGGAGGCGCCGGCGGCGCCGCGAAGAGCGACCTGCTCACCTGCATGGTCTCCGACTCCGGCGGCTTCGACGACAAGTCGTTCAACCAGCTCGGCTACGAGGGCCTCACCAAGGCCGTCGACGACCTCGGCCTCCCGGCGGCCAAGCCCGTCGAGTCCGCCGCGGAGACCGACTTCGCGCCGAACCTCACCAACCTCGCCGACCAGGGCTGCGGACTCATCGTCACCGTCGGCTTCCTGCTGGCGGACGCCACCAAGGAGGCGGCGGCCGCCAACACCGACATCGAGTACGCGATCATCGACGACGCCTCGATCGACGCCCCGAACGTCAAGCCCATCACCTTCAACACCAGCGAGGCCGCGTTCCTCGCGGGCTACTCCGCCGCGGCCTACTCGAAGACCGGCACCGTCGGCACCTTCGGCGGCCTGCAGATCCCGACCGTCACGATCTTCATGGACGGCTTCGTGGACGGCGTGAACTACTACAACGAGCAGAAGGGCAAGGACGTCAAGGCCATCGGCTGGGACGTCGCGAGCCAGAGCGGGTCGTTCACGGGCGAGTTCGTCGCCAACCAGACGGCCAAGACCGCCGCGCAGACCCTCATCGACCAGGGCGCGGACGTCATCATGCCCGTCGGCGGCCCGATCTTCCTCAGCGCCGGCGAGGCCATCCGCGACTCCAGCGACAAGAAGGTCGTCATGGTGGGCGTCGACTCCGACGCGTACGAGACCGCGCCCGACCTCAAGGACCTCTTCCTCACCTCTGTGCTCAAGGGCATCGACGCGGGCGTCGAGGACGTCGTGAAGACGGCGGCGGACGACCAGTTCGACGCGACGCCCTACGTGGGCACGCTCGAGAACGGCGGCGTGGACATCGCCCCGTTCCACGACTACGAGTCGGAGGTCCCCTCGGACCTCGCGGGCGAGCTCGAGACGATCAAGGCCGGCATCATCGACGGCTCGATCGCGGTCGAGTCGCCGTCGTCGCTGACGAAGTAGCATCGAACGCACCGCGGGGGGATCGGCAGGCGCCGGTCCCCCCGCCGCGTGTCCACCCGACCCACCGAACGGATTGATCCGATGAAGCTCGAACTGCGGGGCATCACCAAGCGCTTCGGCGCCCTCGTCGCCAACGACCACATCGACCTCGTGGTCCAGCCGGGGGAGATCCACTGCCTCCTGGGCGAGAACGGCGCCGGCAAGTCGACGCTGATGAACGTCCTCTACGGCCTGTACCAGGCGGAGGAGGGCGAGATCCTCCTCGACGACCGGGTCGCGCGCTTCGCCGGACCCGGCGACGCCATGGCGGCCGGCATCGGCATGGTGCACCAGCACTTCATGCTCATCCCCGTCTTCACCGTCGCGGAGAACGTCATGCTCGGGCACGAGGAGACGAAGCTCGGCGGCCGGCTCGACCTGGCAGGCGCCCGCGCGAAGGTGCGCGAGATCTCCGCCCGCTTCGGCTTCGACGTCGACCCGGACGCGCTCGTCGCCGACCTGCCCGTCGGCGTCCAGCAGCGCGTCGAGATCATCAAGGCCCTGTCGCGCGACGCCGAGGTGCTCGTGTTCGACGAGCCGACGGCCGTGCTCACGCCGCAGGAGACCGACGAGCTCATGGTCATCATGAAGCAGCTCCGGGACGCCGGCACGGGCATCGTCTTCATCACCCACAAGCTGCGCGAGGTGCGCGAGGTCGCGGACCGCATCACCGTGATCCGGCTCGGCAAGGTCGTCGGCGAGGCCGAGCCCACCGCCAGCAACGCCGAGCTCGCGTCCCTCATGGTCGGACGGAGCGTCTCGCTCACCGTCGCGAAGGAGCCGGCCACGCCCGGCGACGCCGCGCTCGTGGTGCGCGACCTCACGGTGATCGACGCCGCGGGCCAGGTCGTGGTCGACGGCGTGAGCTTCGAGGTGCACGCGGGGGAGATCCTCGCCATCGCGGGCGTGCAGGGCAACGGCCAGACCGAGCTCACCGAGGCGATCCTCGGGCTCCAGCCGCGCGTGTCCGGCACCATCGACCTCGACGGCACGCGCCTCACCGGCCGCTCCGTCCGCCGCGTGCTCGACGCGGGCGTCGGCTTCGTGCCCGAGGACCGCAACGAGGACGGGCTCGTCGCCGAGTTCACCATCGCCGAGAACCTCATGCTCGACCGCTCCGACAGCCCGCCGTTCGTCGTCGCCGGATCCCTCAAGCTCGGCTACCTCGACGAGTTCGCGCGCGACCGCGTGCGCGAGTTCGACATCCGCACGCAGGGCATCGACACGCACGTCGGCCGCCTTTCCGGCGGCAACGCGCAGAAGGTCGTGCTCGCGCGCGAGCTCAGCCGCGACCTCCGCCTGTTCGTCGCGGCGCAGCCCACGCGCGGCCTCGACGTCGGCTCCATCGAGTTCGTGCACACGCGCGTCGTCGAGACGCGCGACCGCGGCCTGCCCGTCATCGTCGTCTCCACCGAGCTCGACGAGGTCGCGGCGCTCGCCGACCGCATCGCCGTGATGTACCGCGGCGGCATCGTCGGCATCGTCCCGGGCGACACCCCGCGGGACGTGCTCGGCCTGATGATGGCCGGCGAGGTCCCCGCTTCCGTCCCCACCACCACGACCGCCGGAGGGCGCACCGCATGACCGACGACACCACTCGTCCCGAGGGCCAGGGGCCCGAGGACCCGTCCGCGGGGCAGCTGCCCGCGTCCGGCCGCGAGGCCGGATCCGTGGGCGACCCCACGCGCTCCGAGGCGCCCGCGGGCGTCCCCTCCGTGGCGACCGCCGACGGCGACGGGGGATCCCGCGCCGGCCAGGTGCTCCGCGAGATCGCGTCGGGCAGCGCGCTGCTGTCGGTGCTCGCGGTCGTGCTGTCCCTGATCGTGGGCGCGCTGCTCATCGCGGTCACCGACGAGGCGACGCAGGAGGCGGCCGGGTACTTCTTCAGCCGCCCGCTCGACACGCTCCGCGCCGGGTGGGACGCCGCGTCGGGCGCGTACTCCGCGCTCTTCCAGGGCTCGATCTACAACTTCCGCCGCCCGGGCTTCGCGAACGGCATCAAGCCGCTCACCGAGACGCTGACCTTCGCGACCCCGCTCATCGCGGCGGGCCTCGGCGTCGCGCTCGCGTTCCGCGTGGGCCTGTTCAACATCGGCGCCCGCGGCCAGATGCTCATCGCCGCGGCGTGCGCGGGATGGGTCGGCTTCGGCTTCGACCTGCCGCCCGTGATCCACCTGGTGCTCGCCGTCGCCGCGGGCATCGTGGGCGGCGCGGTGTGGGGCGGGATCGTCGGCCTCCTCAAGGCGCGCACGGGCGCGCACGAGGTGATCGTCACGATCATGCTCAACTACGTCGCGTTCTACCTCCTCTCCTACCTGCTGCGGACCCCCGGCCTGCTGCAGGCGCCCGGCTCGAACAACCCGAAGACGCCGGCGATGGCCGACGACGCGATCTTCCCGGCGCTCCTCGGTGACGGGTACTCGCTGCACGCGGGATTCCTCGTGGTCGTCGTCGCGACGGTGATCGTCTGGTACCTCCTCAACCGCTCGGGCCTCGGCTTCCGCTTCCGCGCGGTGGGCGAGAACCCGAGCGCGGCGCGGGTCGCCGGCATCGACGTGAAGAACTCCTACCTCTACGCCATGCTCATCTCCGGCGGGCTCGCGGGCCTCGCGGGGGCGAGCCAGGTGCTCGGCACGGTCACCACGGGCTTCAGCTCGGGGATCGACGCGGGCATCGGCTTCGACGCCATCACGGTGGCGCTGCTCGGCCGCAGCCGGCCGTGGGGCGTCTTCGTCGCGGGGATCCTCTTCGGCGCGTTCAAGGCCGGCGGCTTCTCGATGCAGGCAGCCGAGGGCGTGCCCATCGACATCGTCGTGGTCGTCCAGTCGCTCATCGTCCTGTTCATCGCGGCACCCCCGCTCGTGCGGGCGGTCTTCCGCCTCCCCGCGCCGGGCCGGGCGCGTCGCACCACCCGGATCCGGAAGGCGGCGCTCAGCTCATGACCGCGACCACGCCCACCGCCGCGCCGTCCCCGGCGCCGCACGACCCCGCGGCCGTCGCCCTCGAGCGCGCCGTCGCGACGAGCTGGAAGGCGCCCGTCGCCTTCGGGATCTTCGCCGTCGTCTCGCTCATCCTGTTCGTGCTGTTCAGCCGCGAGGGATCGAGCACGTTCGGCCTCTCCACCGGCACGGACCTCATCCAGCTCGCGCCGGTCGTGCTGCCGACGGCCGCCACCGGGGTCGCCGTCACCGTGGTGCTCGCCGCGCTCACCGTGGTGTCCGCCCTCCTGGTGCGCCGCTCGGCGAAGGTGCCGCTGTGGTTCACCGCCGTGTTCGCGATCCTGTTCCTCGTGGCGTTCCTCACCTGGGCATCCGCGGGCCAGACCATCCCCGTGCCCGGCCTCCTCGTGGGCACGGTCGCCCTGTCCGTGCCGCTCATCTTCGGCGCGCTGGGCGGCGTGCTCTCGGAGCGCGTGGGCGTCGTCAACGTCGCGATCGAGGGCCAGCTGCTGGCGGGCGCGTTCGTGTCCGCCGTGGTGGCTTCCATCACGGGCCAGCCGCTCATCGGCCTCGCGTCCGCGATGGTCGCCGGCATGCTGGTGTCGTTCGTGCTCGCGGCGTTCGCCATCAAGTACCTGGTCGACCAGGTCATCGTCGGCGTCGTCCTCAACGTGCTGGTCACGGGCCTCACGAGCTTCCTGTTCTCGCAGGTGCTGTCGGCCGACCCGGGCACGCTCAACTCCCCGCCGCGCTTCGACCGCATCGACATCCCGATCCTCGGCCAGATCCCGATCATCGGCCCCGTGCTGTTCCGGCAGACGATCATCGTCTACCTCATGTACGTGGCCGTGTTCCTCGTCTGGTACTGCCTCTTCCACACCCGCTGGGGCCTCCGCCTCCGCGCGGTGGGCGAGCACCCGCAGGCGGCCGACACCGTGGGCATCAAGGTCTCCGCGACCCGGTTCTGGAACGTGTCCCTCGCGGGCGCGATCGCGGGCCTCGGCGGCGCGTTCTTCACGCTCGGGTCCGTCGGCGCGTTCAACAAGGAGATGACGGCGGGCGCCGGGTTCATCGCGCTGGCCGCGGTCATCTTCGGCCGGTGGGATCCGCTGCGCGCCACGCTCGCGGCCCTCCTGTTCGGCTTCGCGAGCAACCTGCAGAACGTCCTCGGCGTCATCGGGTCGCCCGTGCCGAGCGAGTTCATGCTGATGCTGCCGTACGTCGTGACCATCGCCGCGGTCGCCGGACTGGTGGGGCAGGTGCGCGGCCCGGCCGCCGCCGGCAAGCCCTACGTGAAGTCGTGAGCGCCGTGGAGCCCGGCGGGTCGGGCGGCATCGACTGGGGATCCCTCCGCGAGGCGGCGCACGAGGCCATGGGCCGCGCGTACGTCCCGTACTCCCGCTTCCCCGTGGGCGTCGCGGCCATCGCGACCGACGGCCGCGTCATCACCGGCTGCAACGTGGAGAACGCCTCCTACGGCCTGACCCTCTGCGCCGAATGCGCGCTCGTCTCCGTGCTGCACCTCACGGGCGGCGGCCAGCTCGTGGCGTTCACGTGCGTGGACGGCGACGGCAACATCCTCATGCCGTGCGGGCGCTGCCGGCAGCTGCTGTTCGAGCACGCGGTGCCGGGCATGCTGCTGGAGACCGTGTCGGGGATCCGCACGATCGACGAGGTCCTGCCCGACGCCTTCGGGCCCAGCACGCTGAACGCGTACGGGGACCGCTCGTGAGCGCCGCGTTCGACGTCGTCGACCTCATCCGGACCAAGCGCGACGGCGGCCGGCTCTCGACCGCCGAGATCGACTGGCTCGTGGCGGCGTACACCGACCGCTACGTCGCGGACGAGCAGATGGCCGCGCTCGCGATGGCGATCCTCCTGCGCGGCATGGACCGCACCGAGATCCGCGACCTCACGCTCGCGATGATCGCGAGCGGCGAGACGCTCGACTTCTCGCAGCTCGGCAAGCCCACGGTCGACAAGCACTCCACGGGCGGCGTGGGCGACAAGATCACCCTCCCGCTCATGCCGCTGGTCGCCTCCTACGGTGTGGCGGTGCCGCAGCTCTCCGGCCGCGGCCTCGGCCACACGGGCGGCACGCTGGACAAGCTCGAGTCGATCCCCGGCTGGCGCGCCGACCTCTCCACGGAGGAGATGGTGCGGCAGATGCAGGACCACGGCGGCGTGATCTGCGCGGCCGGCAGCGGCCTCGCCCCCGCCGACAAGCGCCTCTACGCGCTGCGCGACGCCACGGGCACGGTCGAGGCGATCCCGCTCATCGCCTCGAGCATCATGAGCAAGAAGATCGCCGAGGGCACGGGCGCGCTCGTCCTCGACGTGAAGTTCGGATCCGGCGCCTTCATGACGGACATCGACCGGTCGCGCGAGCTCGCGCGCACCATGGTCGAGCTCGGCACCGACGCGGGGGTGCGGACGACCGCGCTCCTCACCGACATGGACGTGCCGCTCGGCCTCGCCATCGGCAACGCCAACGAGGTGCGGGAGTCGGTCGAGGTGCTCGCGGGCGGCGGACCCGCCGACGTCGTGGAGCTCACGCTGGCGCTCGCGCGGGAGATGCTCGCCGCGGTCGGGATCCCCGACGCCGACGTCGACGTCGCCCTCCGCGACGGCCGGGCCATGGACGCATGGCGCGCCACCGTGCGCGCGCAGGGCGGGGATCCGGACGCCGCGATGCCCGTCGCGCGCGAGACCCACGTGGTGACCGCGGAGCGCGACGGCGTGCTCGTGCAGCAGGACGCCCTCCCGTTCGGCATCGCCGCCTGGCGCCTGGGCGCCGGCCGCGCGCGCCAGGGCGACGCGGTGCAGCACGCCGCGGGCGTCGACCTGCACGCGAAGCCGGGGGACCGCGTCCGCCGCGGCGACCCGCTGTTCACGCTCTCCACCGACGAGCCCGAGCGGTTCGACCGCGCGCTGGAGTCGCTCGAGGGCGCGTACCGCGTCGGCGACCCGGAGGAGCACGTCGCGCGCGGCCCGCTCGTCCGGGAGCGCATCACCGCCGAGGGCTGATCCGCCGCCCGGCCGTCGTCCCGCGACGACGGCCGGGCCGGGCGGACCGCATCCCGCCTCAGCCGATGCGCTCGAGCGCGTCGACCACGACGTCCCAGAACCCGGCGTGGTCGAGCTCGACGGCGACCTGCGTCGTGCAGCCGTCGGGCGCGGGGCGGCGGAGGTCCGCCACCGTCATTCCCGTCGTGTGCGTGCCCGTCAGCTCCACCGAGATCGGCGCGCGCCGCACCGAGACGAGGCGCGGGTCGATGACGCGCGCGACGGCGCACGGGTCGTGCACGGGCGGGCTCGGGAAGTCCTGGCGGTCGTGGTACGCCCGGCCGTACGACTCCATCGAGTCGACGACGAAGCGCGCGGCCGGCGTGCCGAGGGCGGCGATGCGCGCCATGACCTCCGGGGTCGCGGTCGCCTGGTACGTGAGGTCGAGGCCCACCATCGTCACCGGCCACGCCTCGCCGAACACGATGTGCGCGGCCTCGGGGTCGACCGCGACGTTGAACTCCGCGACCGCCGTGCTGTTGCCCGCGTGGTAGCCGCCGCCCATCAGCACGACCTCCTTCACGCGCTCGACGATGCGGGGCTCCCGGCGCACGGCGAGGGCGATGTTGGTGAGCGCGCCGAGCGGCACCAGCGTGATCTCGCCGGGCGCGTGCGCCATGACCGTCTCGATGATGAGGTCCACCGCGTGCCGCGGGTCGAGCGCGACGGTCGGCTCGGGCAGCTCGGGTCCGTCGAGCCCGCTCTCGCCGTGGATCTCGGGCGCCGTCATCACGGGCCGCACGAGCGGGCGCGCGCAGCCCGCGGCGACGGGCACGCCGTGGATCCCCGCGACGGTCGCCACCGCGAGCGCGTTGCGCGTCACCTTCTCGAGCGTCTGGTTGCCCGCCACGGTGGTGATGCCGACGATCTCCA
The DNA here is from genome assembly GCF_021922925.1 of Clavibacter phaseoli. Taxonomy (NCBI): domain Bacteria; kingdom Bacillati; phylum Actinomycetota; class Actinomycetes; order Micrococcales; family Microbacteriaceae; genus Clavibacter; species Clavibacter phaseoli. Next base: position 1,809,348 of record NZ_CP040786.1, on the reverse strand, counting down.
CCTCGGGGCTGCCGTGCGCGAGCATCAGGGCGAGGGCGTCGTCGTGCCCCGGGTCGCAGTCGATCAGGATCTTGGTGGGCATGGGTCCTCCGGCTCGGTCGCGGCCCTCGGATGTCTCGCGCACCGATCGTTCGTGCGCCGACGACCTCCGCGTGGGCCGCGTCGAGGCTAGTAGATTCGTCCCATGACACTCGCTCCCGAGGACTCCACGCTGCCCGGCGGAGGCTCCTACCGCGACCTCCCGAAGGTCTCCCTCCACGACCACCTCGACGGCGGCCTCCGCCCCGGCACCATCGTCGAGATCGCCGACGAGATCGGCCTCGAGCTGCCCGCCCGGGGCGCCGAGGCCCTCGGCGAGTGGTTCCGCACCAGCGCCGACTCCGGATCCCTCGTCGAGTACCTGAAGACCTTCGACGTCACCATCGCCGTCATGCAGACCGAGGAGCACCTGGCGCGCGTCGCCCGCGAGTTCGTCGAGGACCTCGCCGAGGACGGCGTCGTCTACGGCGAGATCCGCTGGGCGCCCGAGCAGCACCTCGGGAACGGCCTGTCGCTCGACCAGACGGTCGAGGCCGTGCAGTCCGGCATCGAGGAGGCCGTGCGCGGCGTCGAGGAGGCGGGCGGATCCATCCGCGTCGGCCAGCTCGTCAGCGCCATGCGCCACCTGGACCGCGGCACCGAGATCGCCGAGCTCGCCATCCGCCACCGCGACCGCGGCGTCGTCGGCTTCGACATCGCCGGCCCCGAGGCCGGCTTCCCGCCGTCCCGCATGCAGGGCGCGTTCGACCTCCTGGCGCGCGAGTGGATGCCCCGCACGGTCCACGCGGGCGAGGCCGACGGCCTGGAGTCCATCCGCGGCGCGCTCCTCGACGGCCGGGCCCTCCGCCTGGGCCACGGCGTGCGCATCGCCGAGGACATCGAGATCGACAGCGAGGAGGGCGAGGACGTCTTCGTCACCCTCGGCACGCTCGCGCAGTGGGTCAAGGACCGCGGCATCCCGCTGGAGCTCAGCCCGTCGTCGAACCTGCAGACCGGCGCCATCGAGGCGTGGGGCGACGCGATGACGGACCACCCCTTCGACCTGCTCTACCAGCTCGGCTTCGCCGTCACGGTGAACACCGACAACCGCCTCATGAGCGGCACGAGCATCAGCCGGGAGCTGGCCCTCCTCACGGACGCGTTCGCGTACGACCTCGACGACCACGAGGCCTTCCAGCTGAACGCGGCCGCCGCGGCCTTCCTGCCGCTCGAGGAGCGCGAGGCGCTCGCCGACATCATCTCCGAGGGGTTCGCCCGCCTGTAGCGCGGGGCCCCACGGCCTCCCGCCCGCTCGCCCGTCAGCCCGCCCGCTTCGACAGAGAGGTCGCACCCCGTGCTCCCACCGCTCCCGGACGACGCCGTCACCCTCGGCGCCGAGGCCGCCGACTGGCGCGCCGCCGTGCGCCTGGCGGGTGACGCGCTCGTCCGCTCGGGCGCGGCCACCCCGGACTACGCGGACGCCATGATCCGCGTGGTCGAGGAGTTCGGCGCCTACGTCGTCATCGCCCCGGGGCTCGCGCTCGCGCACGCCCGGCCGGGCCCCGAGACGCTCGCCGACGGCCTCGCGGTCGTCACGCTCACGGAGCCGGTGGCGTTCGGGCACGCGCACAACGACCCCGTGGACGTGATCGTCGGCCTCGCGGTCACCACGGTCGACCGGCACGTGTCCTCGGTCGCCGACATGGCCAACATCTTCAACGACGCCACCGCCATCCCGCGGCTGCGCGCCGCCACCACCGTCGACGAGGTCCGGCGCATCATGGCCGGCGAGGAGAGCGCATGAAGGTCGTCGCGATCTGCGGCGTGGGGATCGGCACGTCCGGCATCCTCAAGGTCAACGCAGAGCGCGCGCTCGCGCGCCTCGGCATCGAGGCGGATGTCACCGCGGCCGACCTCGCGAGCGTCGCCTCCCTCGGCGAGGACGCGCAGGTGATCCTCACGTCGCCCGAGCTCGTGGACCGCATCGGGCCCACGTACGCCGACGTCGTCGTGATCGAGAACTACTTCGACCTCGAGGAGATCTCCGCCAAGCTCGACGCCGCGCTCGGCTGAGCGCCCGGCGCGCTCGCCTCCCGGTCCCGCGCTCCGTCCGAGTGCCCCTCGTGTCCGGTGGTCGGAAGTCGCGGGCCCCCGCGCAGCACCACCGCGACGGCCGCCGCGAGGGCCGCTACGGCCAGCGCGGCGGTCGCCGTCGCGATCCCGGGGGAGGGCGCCGTGACCGGCTCGCCGCGGAGCGCCTGCACCGTGACGATCGCGATGACCGCCAGGTACGCGACCGCCGCGATCGCCGTCAGCCGCACGCGCACCCGGTCGGGCGCGAGCGCGGGGATCCGGCGGCCGGCCGCGCCGAGGAGGAGGGCCGCGATCGGCAGCAGCTGCAGCGCGTGCATGCCGACGAAGTGCGGGATCCGCAGGTCGCCCGCCGTCGTGCTCCAGCCGAGCACGGGGATGCCGGGACCGCCGTCGCCCGCGCCCACCGTGTGCGCGCCGGCCACGCCGTGGAAGTCGGCGAGCTGCGCCGCGGTCGGCGACGTCATGAGGTAGGCGAGCCCGATGCCGACGAGCGCGATCAGGGCGCCCGCGCGGATCCCGAGCGTGAGCGCCGGGTCGGGCAGCCGGAGCCGCAGCACGGCGAGGCTCGTGACGAACGTGCAGAGGTAGAGCACGGTGATCGACGCGGCCATCACGGCCCACAGCGTCGTCGCGAGCGGGCTGGAGACGTTGAAGTGGCTCGTCGTCCCGGCCGCCGCGGCGCCCACGATGACCGCCTGCTCCACGACGAGCGCGACCGCGACCACCGTGCCGAGGACGTGCGCCGGCCGCCGGAAGCGGGGGAGGTGCGCGATGAGCCAGGCCCAGGAGACGGCGTAGACGAGGATCGACAGCGAGAACTTGGCGGGCTTGCCCCAGACCGGCGCGCCCGTCACGACGCGGTGGTCGACCAGGCCGCCCACGAGGCACGCCGCCGCGACGACGGCCATGAGCGCGGCCACCGCCATCAGCGGCCGGTGCCAGCCGTACGCGCGCCGGATCACGATGCGCCGCCCGTCGACGCCCACGCGGGCGAGGACACCGTGGCCTGGGCGATGCGGCGGAGCCCCGCCGCCAGCTGGTCGCCCAGCACGGTGCCGACCACCATGAGCTCGGCCATGGCCGTGCGGTCGGGCCGCCCGCGCACCGCGGCGAGGTCGGCGTCGGCCTGGATCGCGGCCGCCTCCGCGTAGCGCGCGAGGTAGCCGTCCTCCATCGGGTGGCCCGAGCGCGCGAACGCGTCGACGGCGCGAGCCGCCTGCGCCCGACCGGCGTGCCCCTCGAGCACGCACCAGCCGGCGTCGGCGGTGACGGCGTCGACGCGGGCCAGGGCGTCGGCGGGCGGGGGATCCGCGGGCACCGGCCCCGGGGTCAGCGCGTCCTGCGCCACCGCGAAGACGTCCTGCACGTGGCGGGCGTCGTCGTCGAGCGTCGCCAGCACCTCGCGGGCGCGCGCGACCGGCAGCCGTCCGACGTCGATGAGGGCGCGGACCAGCCGGACGCGGCGCGCGTGCTCCTCGTCGTAGTCGGTGCGGTTGTCGCTCACGCGCGTGCCCGCGGGGAGCAGGCCCTCGCGGACGTAGTACTTGACCGTGGCGGGGGCCACGCCCGTGGCCTCGGCCAGCTCGGTGATGCGCATGCCGCGAGGCTAGCGCACTGATAGCGCCACTACCAGCAGGCGTGCGAGAAGAGCCGCGGGCCGGTGACGGCCCGCGGCTCTCCGGGCGGCTAGACCTCGAGCAGCAGCGGCACGGCCTGCGCGAGATCCGCGACGATGGCGCGCGCGGCGTCGCGGCGCTCGGCCACGGTGCCCTCCGTGCTCTGGGCGTCGAGGTAGACCTTGATCTTCGGCTCCGTGCCGCTCGGCCGCACGATGAGCCGCGCGCCGTCGCCCAGGTGGAACCGGAGCACGTCGCTCGGCGGCAGGTCGGCCGTCCCCTCGGCGAGGTCGTCCATGCGTTCGACGCGCCGGGACCCGATCGAGGTCGGCGGCGACTGCCGGAGCTTCGCCATGATGCGCGGGATGACCGCGAGGTCGGTGACGCGCACCGAGATCTGGTCGCTCGCGAAGGAGCCGAACCGCTCGGCGAACTCGCGGTCGTAGTCGTCGATGGTCTGCCCGCGCGACTTCAGCAGCATCACGCCGTGCAGAACGGCGACGGCCGCGGAGATGCCGTCCTTGTCGCTCGTGATCCAGGGCGCGACCAGGTAGCCGAGCGCCTCCTCGTAGCCGTAGATCAGGTCGGGCACGCGGCTGATCCACTTGAAGCCCGTGAGCGTCTCGCGGTAGCCGAAGCCCAGCTCCCGGGCGACGACCTCGAGCGCGGGGGAGGAGACGAGCGACGAGGCGAACGTGCCGGTGTTGCCGTCGGCCGCGTAGCGCTCGGCGATGCCGAGGCCGAGCAGCATGCCCACCTCGTTGCCGGAGAGGCGCCGCCAGGCGCCGTGCTCGTCCGCGATGGCGACCGCGAGCCGGTCGGCGTCGGGGTCGTTGGCGATGATGAGCTCGGCGTCGGACCGCACGGCCGCCTCGAACGCGAGGTCGAGCGCGCCCGGCTCCTCGGGGTTCGGGAAGTCGACCGTGGGGAAGTCGGGGTCGGGGTCCGCCTGGGCCGCGACGACGACGGGCGCGTCCACGCCGACCGCCTGGAACACGCGCGCCGCGGTCTCCCACCCGACGCCGTGCAACGGCGTGTAGACCCACGTCAGCGGGGCGAGCGGGGCGGCGAAGAGGTCGGCGGTCTCCGCGACGTAGGAGTCGATCAGGGTCTCGGGCGCGATCTCGTAGTCGTCCGCCATCGGCAGCTGCTGCACGGTGCGCTCGCCCGCGGCCTTGTGGATGAAGGCGGCGATGTCGCGGTCGGCCGGGCTGACGATCTGCGCCCCGTGGTCCTCGTCGCCGAGGTAGACCTTGTAGCCGTTGTCGCGCGCTGGGTTGTGCGACGCCGTGACCATGACGCCCGCGCTCACGGCGAGGTGCTTCACCGCGTACGCGAGGACGGGCGTCGGGAGCGCCCGGGGGAGCAGCACGGTGCGGACACCGGCGCCCGCCATGATGCGCGCGGTGTCCTCGGCGAAGACCCGCGAGTTGTGGCGCCCGTCGTACCCGACGACGATGCTCGGGCGGGGGCTGCGGCTGCGGAGGTAGTCGGCGAAGCCGGCGGCCGCCTGCGAGACGAGCACGCGGTTCATGCGGTTGGGCCCGGCGCCCAGCTCGCCGCGGAGCCCGGCGGTGCCGAACTGGAGGCGCGTCTGGAAGCGGTCGCGGATCTCCGCGGCGGCCTGCTCCCGCTCGACCGCGGAGGCCCCGGGCGCGGTGCCCTCGACCCGGGCGAGCAGCTCGTCGACCTCGGCGCGCGTGATCGGATCCGGGTCCTGCGCCTGCCAGGCGCGCGCGGCGCCGACCAGCGCGGCGGTCTCCTCCCGGCTCACAGGGCGCCCACGATGCGCGCGAGCATGCCGCCGATGCGGACCTCGGCGGCGCGGCCGGCCTCGATGACCTCCTCGTGACTGAGCGGCGTCTCCTGGATCCCGGCGGCGAGGTTCGTGATGAGGGACATGCCGAGCACCTCCATGCCGGCCTCGCGCGCGGCGATGGCCTCGAGCGCGGTGGACATGCCGACGATGTGGCCGCCGATGGCCTTCGCCATCCGCACCTCGGCGGGCGTCTCGTAGTGCGGGCCGCGGAACTGGCAGTAGACGCCCTCGTCGAGGTCGGGCTCGACCTCGTGGGCGATCGCTCGGAGTCGCGCGGAGTAGAGGTCCGTGAGGTCGATGAAGGTCGCGCCCTCGAGCGGGGAGTCGGCGGTGAGGTTGATGTGGTCGCTGATGAGGACGGGCGTGCCGGGGGTCCAGTGCTCCTTGATGCCGCCCGCGCCGTTGGTGAGGATCATCGTGGTGGCGCCGGTCGCGGCGGCGGTGCGCACGCTGTGCACGACCCGGCGGACGCCGTGGCCCTCGTAGTAGTGGGTGCGCGCGCCGATGACGAGGGCGCGGCGGCCGGACGGCAGCAGGACGCTGCGGAGCGAGCCGACGTGGCCCTCCAGCGCGGGCTTCGAGAAGCCGACGACCTCGGTGGCCGGGATGGTCGCGGTGGTCTCGCCGATGAGATCCGCCGCGCGCCCCCATCCGCTGCCGAGCGTGAGGGCGATGTCATGGCGCTCGACGCCCGTGAGCTCGGCGATCTGCCGGGCCGCCTGCCGCGCGATCTCCTGGGGGTCCGCGTCGGGCGACTCGAGGGGGTTGCTGTTGGTCATCCCCCGATCCTAAATGCGCGGGCGCGGGCGGCCCCGGCCGCCACGACGGGCGGGTTCGCGCGGGCCGCGGGCCTGCGGGATGATGTGCGCATGGGATACGAGTTCGAGGCCAACCAACGGATCGCCGTCCTCGGAGGGGGCCCCGGCGGCTACGAGGCCGCCATCGCCGGAGCGCAGCTCGGCGCGGAGGTGACGCTGGTGGAGCGCGTGGGCGTCGGCGGCTCGGCCGTGATGACCGACGTCGTCCCCTCGAAGACCCTCATCGCCACCGCCGAGGCCACGAACGCGCTGGGCGAGGCCGCCGACCTCGGCGTCCAGTTCTTCTCCCGCGGCGAGCAGAGCCGCCGACCCGTGCGCCCCGAGGTCGCCGTCAACCTCCAGGCCGTCAACGACCGCCTGCTCCGGCTCGCGCGCCAGCAGTCGGAGGACATGAAGTCGAGCCTCATCCGCGCGGGCGTCCGCATCGTCCAGGGCGAGGGCCGGCTCGACGGGCCGAACCGCATCATCGTCTCCACCGGCCGCGGCGGCGGCGGCACCGACTTCGACGAGATCGACGCGGACACCACGGTCGTCTCCACGGGCGCGAGCCCGCGCATCCTCGAGACCGCGAAGCCCGACGGGGAGCGCATCCTCACCTGGACGCAGCTCTACACGATGGACTCCGTGCCCGAGCACCTCATCGTCGTCGGATCCGGCGTCACGGGCGCCGAGTTCGCGTCCGCCTACACGGCGCTCGGCGCGAAGGTCACGCTCATCTCCTCCCGCGACCAGGTGCTCCCGGGCGAGGACGCCGACGCGGCCCGGGTCATCGAGGACGTCTTCACGCGCAACGGCATGACCGTGCTGTCGAAGTCCCGCGCCGAGTCGGTCGTCCGCAAGGGCGACGGCGTGGTCGCGACGCTGAGCGACGGCCGCGTCGTGGAGGGCAGCCACTGCCTCATGGCGGTCGGATCCGTGCCGAACACCGCCGGGATCGGCCTCGAGGAGGCGGGCGTGCAGCTCAGCGACTCCGGCCACATCCGCGTCAACCGCGTCGCGCGCACCTCGGTGCCCAGCGTGTACGCAGCGGGCGACTGCACCACCTTCCTGCCGCTCGCCTCGGTCGCGTCCATGCAGGGTCGCACCGCGGTCTACCACGCGATGGGCGACGCGGTGAGCCCCACCGAGCTCCGCAACGTGACCTCCAACATCTTCACCCAGCCGGAGATCGCGACGGTCGGCTGGTCGCAGAAGCAGATCGAGGAGGGGCTCGCGCAGGGCGACATCTACAAGCTGCCGCTCGCGTCCAACCCCCGTGCGAAGATGCAGAACGTCAAGGACGGCTTCGTGAAGCTGTTCGCGCGCACGGGCTCCGGCACGGTCATCGGCGGCGTCATCGTCGCGCCCAAGGCCAGCGAGCTGATCTTCCCGCTCGCCCTCGCGGTCGAGCACCGGCTCACGGTGGACGACGTCGCGCGCGCGTTCACGGTCTACCCCTCGCTGTCGGGCAGCATCTCCGACGCGGCGCGCGCCATGCACATCGTGCTCTGACGCACCCGCCCCGCACGCGACGACGGCCGGCCCCCGCGGGGACCGGCCGTCGTCGCGTGCGGCGTGCGGATCAGACGATGTCGAGCAGGCGGTGCCCCGACGGGACGGTCTGGCCGACCTCGGCGGAGATCCCGGAGACGGTGCCCGCGGTGTGCGCCGTGAGCGGCTGCTCCATCTTCATCGCCTCGAGGACGACGAGGAGGTCGCCCTTGACGACCTGCTGGCCCTCCTCCACCGCGAGCTTGACGACGGTGGCCTGCATGGGCGACGTGACGGATCCGCCGCCCGAGGTGTCGACGGATCCGGCCTGCTTGCGCCTCGCCGGGGCCGCGGCGGCGCGGCGGGTCGAGGACGCGCCCGCGGCGGGCGCGAGGTCCTCGGGGAGGCTCACCTCGATGCGCTTGCCGCCGACCTCGACCACGACCGTGTGCCGAGCGGGCGCCTCGGCGGCATCCTCCAAGGCGCCGGACCACGGCTCGATGGCGTTGTCGAACTCGGTCTCGATCCAGCGCGTGTAGACCGAGAAGGGCGCGCCGTCCGCCGGGGCGAAGGCCGCGTCGCGCACGATCGCGCGGTGGAAGGGGAGCACGGTGGGCAGGCCCTGCACCTCGAACTCGTCGAGGGCGCGGCGCGAGCGCTCGAGCGCGTCCTCGCGGCTGGATCCCGTGACGATGAGCTTCGCGAGCAGCGAGTCGAACGCGCCGGAGACGACGTCGCCCGCGCGGACGCCGGAGTCGACGCGGACGCCGGGGCCGCCGGGCGCCTGGAACACGTGCACGGGGCCGGGCGCCGGGAAGAAGCCGCGGCCCGGGTCCTCGCCGTTGATCCGGAACTCGAAGGAGTGGCCGCGCGGCGCCGGGTCGTCGTAGTCGATGAGGCCGCCCGCGGCGATGCGGAACTGCTCGCGCACGAGGTCGATGCCCGTGACCTCCTCGGAGACCGGGTGCTCGACCTGGAGGCGCGTGTTGACCTCGAGGAAGGAGATGGTGCCGTCCTGCGCGACGAGGAACTCGCACGTGCCGGCGCCGACGTAGCCGACCTCGCGGAGGATCGCCTTCGACGCCGCGTAGAGCTGGGCGTTCTGCTCGTCGGTGAGGAACGGCGCGGGCGCCTCCTCCACGAGCTTCTGGTGGCGGCGCTGCAGCGAGCAGTCGCGGGTGGAGATCACGACGACGTTGCCGGCGGAGTCGGCCAGGCACTGGGTCTCGACGTGGCGCGGGCGGTCGAGGTACTTCTCGACGAAGCACTCCCCGCGCCCGAACGCCGCGACGGCCTCGCGGGTGGCGGACTCGAACAGCTCCGGCACCTCCTCGCGGGTGCGGGCGACCTTGAGGCCGCGGCCGCCGCCGCCGAACGCCGCCTTGATGGCGACGGGCAGGCCGTGCACGTCGACGAACTCGAGCACCTCGTCGGCGCCGGAGACGGGGTTGAGCGTGCCGGGGGCGAGCGGCGCGCCCACGCGCTCGGCCACGTGGCGGGCCGTGGTCTTGTCGCCGAGCTGCTGGATGGCGCTCGGGGACGGGCCGATCCAGACGAGGCCCGCGTCGATGACCTGCTGGGCGAAGTCGGCGTTCTCGGCGAGGAAGCCGTAGCCCGGATGCACGGCGTCGGCGCCGGACCGGCGGGCGATGGAGAGGAGCTTGGCGATGACGAGGTACGTCTCCGCGCTCGTCTGCCCGTCGAGGGCGTAGGCCTCGTCGGCGAGCGTGACGTGCAGCGCGTCGCGGTCCTGGTCGGCGTAGACGGCGACCGACCCGATCCCCGCATCCCTCGCCGCCCGGATGATGCGGACGGCGATCTCGCCCCGGTTGGCGATGAGGACCTTGTTCACACGCGTCATGAGACCCCAGCCTAGGGTCTGGGCTGCGCGCGGCTTCGGAGGGTCCGCACAAACATGCGGAGTCGCCGGGTACGCGCGCCCACAACCGGCCGCTCCCGGGGCGTCCCTGGCATGATCGACGCATGACGGCACCCGGCACCGGCGACGACGACGCGCAGGCCGCCGCGGCCGACCTCCGGGAGCTCCTGCGGGCCACGGTCGACGAGCTGCGGGGACGCCGCGCGCCCGACGAGGCGCTCGCCGAGATCCGCGCCAAGCGCTCGTTCGGGCCGATCAAGCGCCAGCCGGCCATGGTGCCGGTGGGGCGCGCCTGGCGGCTCGGCGTGCTGCTGCTCTCGGCCGACGGATCCCTCCGCCGCACCGGCAGCATCACGCGCGCCGTGGAGCCCACGCGCTCCCAGGGCCTCGACTCCGGCGTGGAGGCACGCAAGGAGGCCAGGCGCCAGGCCGTCCGCGCCTTCGAGGAGGGGGACGCGGTCGACTACGATTGGGAGCCGATCGCGCTGGACGCCGCATCGCTCGCCGCGGGATCCGGCCCCCTGTCTCTGCGCGGCCGCGAGCTCCGCGTGCAGTGGGGGCCGAACGCGCACGAGACCCGGCCGCTCGCGGCCTACCTCGCGGACCGCATCGAGGTCCTCGGGATGGGCTGACGCCCTCGGGCGTCCGCGCCGCTCAGACGAGCCGCGCCTCGACGGCGCCCTGCCGGTTCCAGAGGTCCGTCCACTCGGTGCCCAGCTCGCGGACGAGCGAGCGGAGCGTGGGGAGCGACAGGCCGACGACCGTGCTCGGGTCGCCCTGGATCCGCTCGATGAACGCCGCGCCCAGGCTGTCGATGGTGAACGACCCGGCGACCAGGAGCGGCTCGCCCGTCGCGACGTAGGCGTCGATCTCGGCGTCGGTGATGTCGGCCCGGAAGCGCACGTCGGCGACGGCGGCGCGCCCGATGCCGCGGACGATGCGGCCGTCGGCCACCTCGATCAGCCAGTGCCCGGAGTGCAGCCGCCCCTCCCGGCCGCGCTGCGCGCGCCAGCGCTCGGTGGCGCGCTCGACCGTGTGCGGCTTGCCGTGCACGACGCCGTCGATCTCGAAGGCCGAGTCGCCGCCCAGCACGAGGCCCGTGAGCGGCGCGCCGGCGACGAGCTGCCCGACGACCGCCTCGGCCTTGGCCCGGGCGAGCAGCTGCACCATGTCCTCGGGGCCGAGCGGCCCCTGCCGCGCCTCCGCGGCCGCGACCGCGGCGGGCTCGTCGACGTCGGAGGGCAGCACGACGGGCTCGATGCCGGCGGAGCGCAGCAGGGCCAGGCGGGCGGGGGAGGTGGAGGCGAGGTGGAGGCGCGTGGTCACGCCGACATGGTGGCACGCCGCCGGCCGCCCGCGCGTCCCGGGGACGCCCCCGCGTGTGTCCGGGTTGCCGTCCGTCGTCGCTCGTGTGATCGTGCCGCCTCCGCGTGTGTCGGGGTTGCCGTCCGTCGTCGCTCGTGTGATCGTGCCGCCTCCGCGTGTGTCAGGGTTGCCGCATGGGTGAGCAGGTGGGCCGCGAGGTCGAGGTGGACGTGACCAACATGGCGCACGGGGGTGTCTCCGTGGCCCGGCACGACGGCCGGGTGATCTTCGTGTCGGACGCGATCCCCGGCGAGCGGGTGCGCGCGCGCATCACCGAGGACTCGAAGAAGTCGTTCTGGCGCGCCGACACGGTCGAGGTGCTCGACGCGTCGCCGCACCGCCGGCCGCACGTCTGGGCCGAGGCCTCCGTCGACCGCGCCCCCGAGGACCGCGTGGGCGGCGCCGAGCTCGGCCACATCCGCCTCGCCCACCAGCGCGAGCTGAAGCGGCAGGTCGTCGTCGACTCGCTGTCCCGCATGGCGCACGTCGAGCACGACGTCCAGGTGCAGGCGCTCCCCGGCGACGACGAGTCCGACGGGCTGGGCTGGCGCACGCGCGTCAGCCTGCACGTGGGCGACGACGGCGTGGTCGGCCCGTACGCCTCGCGCTCGCACCGCGTGATCCCCGTTCGGTCTCTGCCGCTCGCCACCGCGGGAGTCAACGGCGCCGCGCCCTTCGGCCAGCGCTTCCCCGGCGTCGAGGGGATCGACCTCGTCGCCCCCGCCGACGGCCACGTCCGCATGCTCCTCATCGACGGCAAGCCGCAGCGCCGCGACACCATCACCGAGCGCGTCCGCGACCGCGAGTTCAAGCTGGAGGCCGGCGGCTTCTGGCAGGTGCACCGGCGTGCGGCCGAGACGCTCTACGACGCCGTGCAGTCCTCCATCGACGAGGCGCTCTTCGACCCGCGCGCCGCGAACCTCGACCTCTACGGGGGAGTGGGGCTGCTGGCCGCCGCCGTGGGCGACCGCTTCGGCGACACCACGCGCATCACGAGCGTGGAGAGCGACGAGGTCGCCACCGAGTTCGCGGGCGACAACCTCGCGGAGTGGGTCGGCGCCGCCTCCCTCACGTCGCGCGTCGACCGCTACCTGCAGAAGCTGGCGCGCGAGGCGAGCCCCGCGGAGCGCCGCCGCCTCCAGGGCGCGACCGTCGTCCTCGACCCGCCGCGCGCGGGCGCGAAGAAGCCCGTCGTCGACGCGCTGGCGGAGCTGCATCCGGCGCAGGTCGTCTACGTCGCCTGCGACCCGGTCGCGCTGGCCCGGGACGTGGCGCTGTTCGCCGAGCGCGGCTACGAGCTGCGCTCCGTGCGGTCGTTCGACCTCTTCCCGCACACCCACCACGTCGAGAGCGTGGCCGTGCTGGTGCCCGCCGCCTCCTGACCGGGGCATCCGCCGCCGAGGGGGCGCGGCCGGTGGGCGTTACAGTGGGCGAGGGGACCGTCGGTGATCGACGGCGGCACGCGACGAGGGGGATCCGGATGACCGAGACCACGCAGGGATCCGACCAGGCGGTCGAGGACCGCCCGCACGTCCGGGTCGCGGTCGTCGACGACCACGAGTCGGTGCGCCTCGGCCTCAAGGCCGCGTGCCTCGACGCCGGGTACGAGTTCATCCTGGCCGCCGCGAACGCCCGCGAGCTCGTCGAGGGCCTGGTGGGCCGGGAGTGCGACGTGGTCGTGCTCGACCTGTCGCTGGGGGACGGGTCCTCCGTCACCGACAACGTCAAGGCCGCGCAGGGCACGGGGGCCGCGGTCCTCGTCCACAGCATCGCCGACCGCGTCGCGAGCGTCCGCGAGGCGCTCGCCGCCGGAGCAGCCGGCGTGATCCCCAAGTCGTCGGCCACGCAGACCGTCATGGCGGCCGTCGCCACCGTCGCCCGCGGCGACGTGCTCAACAACCTGGAGTGGGCGACCGCGATCGACGCCGACCGCGACTTCGCGAAGGCCCAGCTCGGCCGGCGCGAGCGCGACGTGCTCCACCTCTACGCGTCCGGCCTGCCGCTCAAGCTCGTCGCGCAGCAGCTGGGCATCGCGAACAGCACGGCGCGCGAGTACCTCGACCGGATCCGCGTCAAGTACGTCGAGGTCGGCCGCCCCGCGCCCACCAAGGTCGACCTGCTCCGCCGCGCCGTGGAGGACGGCATCCTCCCGGGACTGGACCAGGACGGCGGCGATGCCCGCTAGGCCCACGGCCAGCGCGCCGCCCTCCGCGGCTCCCGTGACGCGCGCCCTCGCCGGCGCGCCGCCGCGCACCCCCGACAACCCCATCAGCCTCGCCCGCATCGAGACGATCCTCGGCCGCGGCGCCGGCGCCTTCGGGCTCCTCTTCGCCCTGCAGTCGCTGCAGGTCGTCACCGCCCAGCTGGACACCATGCGCCCGGCCTGGAGCATCGGCTTCCTGGCCGTGTTCTTCGGCGGCCTCGTCTGGACTTGCGTCGCCGGCGTGATCCGCCGCGGCGTCGTGCCCGCGCACGCGACCGTCGCGCTGGTCTTCGTCCTGGCGCTCGCCACGTGGCCGTTCGCCATCGAGCCCGCGACCCGCGCGACCGTGCCGCAGCCGTTCCTCTACCAGGAGCTCACGGTCGCGACGACGTGCGCCGCCATGGCCTTCCGCCTCTGGATCGCCGTGATCTACACGGTCGCGGTCCCGCTCACGCTGGGCGCCCTCGAGGTGGTGGTCCGCCACGGCGTGATCACCCCGCTCGACTCCTTCCTGCAGGTGCTCTACTCGATCATCCTCGGGGGATCCGTCCTGATGATCGTCACGGTGCTCCGCCAGGCGGCGCTCGGCGTCGACTGGGCACAGGGCACGGCGCTCACGCGCTACTCGCACGCGGTGCGGCAGCACGCCACGGAGGTGGAGCGGGTGCAGGTCGACGCGATCGTGCACGACAGCGTCCTCACCACGCTGCTCTCGGCGGCCCGCACCGCGGATCCGGCCGCCCGCGCGCTCGCCGCCACCATGGCCGCCAACGCGATGGGGCACCTCGCCGCGGCGGAGCAGGGCACGGACGACGACGCGTCGGTGCCCCTGCGCGCCGTCGCGAAGCGCATCGTCGACGCCGCGTCCGCGCTCTCCGCGCCGTTCGTGCTCGAGACGCGCGACCTCGGCACGCGCACGGTGCCCGTGGCCACCGCAGAGGCCATCTACTCCGCGGCGGTCCAGGCGATGATGAACAGCCTCCAGCACGCCGGCACCTCGGCCGAGGCCATCACCCGCATGCTCGTCATCTCCGGCCATGGCGACGAGGGCGTCGCCATCGACGTCGTCGACGACGGCGCCGGCTTCGACCAACGGCGCATCCCCACCGAGCGCCTCGGGCTCCGCGTGTCCATCAAGGAACGCGTGGCGCAGGCCGGCGGCCTCGTCACCATCGATTCCGCGCCGGGCGAGGGCACGGCCGTGCGGATCCGCTGGCCCGCCCCGGAGGACGCCCCGGCACCCGCAGCGCCCCCGCTGCCCGGGGACCTCGACGCGCCGGCGCCCGAGCGTCCCGACCGCGAGAGGGGCGACCGGTGATCGTCGTCCCGCGGTCGATCGTCCTCGGCCTCGCCGCCCTGTTCTCGGCGTACCACATGGTGCTCGCGCTCGTGGCGATCGCGGCCCCGGCGGATCCGGCCGTGACGCTCCTCGCCGTCGCGCTCTACCTCGCGGCCACGCTGATGAGCCTGTGGCCGACGAGCCCCACGGTCATGCCGATCTGGCTGGCGGCGTTCAACCTGGCCGTCGCCACGGTCGTGCCGGTCCTGGTCACGAGCCAGCTCTCGGCCGCGTCCGTCCCGCCGTTCTCCACCTGGCACATCGCGGCCGTGGGCACCCTCATGACGATCACGTCCGCACGCCGGCGGCAGGGCTTCGCGTGGGCGGGCGTCGTGATCCTCGCGGTCCAGACCGTGCTGTGGGCGGGACCGGCCGGGCTCGTCGACTTCGGCGTCACGGGCAGCGCGCTGTGGGTCGCCGTCTCGCACGTCCTCGCGCACGCGCTCGCCAAGGCCGCGCGCGACGCCCGCCAGTTCCACCGCGCCGAGCGGGAGGCCGCCGACTGGCAGGCCGCCCAGGAGGCGCACCTCTACGAGCGCCAGTTCCGGCTCCGCCAGACGAGCCGGATGGCGGTCCCGATGCTGCGACGCATCGTGGAGACGGGCGGCGACCTCTCCCCGGAGGAGCGGCAGGAGTGCCTCTACCTCGAGGGGGCGATCCGCGACGAGATCCGCGGGCGCACGCTCCTCAACGACGCGGTCCGCGAGCAGGTCATGCTCGCCCGGCGCCGCGGGACGGTGGTCACGCTCCTCGACGAGGGCGGCATCGACGACCTCGACGACGCTACGCGCGACGTGGTGCTCGACCGGCTGGCCGAAGCCGTGCGGGACACGCGGGCGGACAAGATCATCGCCCGCACGGTGCCCGAGGGGTCCGACACGGCGATCACCGTCGTCGGCCTCAGCGTGGCGGGCGACGGCAGCGCGAGCCTGCTGGGCAGCGACGACCTGGACGACGAGGTCGACCTGTGGCTGGAGATCCCGCGCCCGCGCACCTGAGCGGTCCGGAGGCTGACGGCACGGGCGGGCGGTGGTGCTGAGAGGCGCGGGGGCCGGTGCCTGCACCGTCCGCCCCCGCGCCTCTCCGGTCATCCCGATGACCCGAGCATCGGGATGATCCGCCCCCCGGCGTCGTCTGCTCACCACAGATGGACGACGCCGTGTTGACTGACCCGCGATGCGGGCCCCCCAGCACGACGAGTCTCACGCAGCGGGAGGGACCGGCCAAGTCGTCATTTGCGAGGACACGGCCCCGGGTGGACGCTCCCGTGCGGCCTCGCGGGGCGTCAGCCCGAGAAGCCGCGCCAGCGACCGTGACCCGGCACCAGGGTGCCGCGGACGCCGCGCTGCGAGCGCTGCCACGCGTCGGGAGCGCGGCGCACGGGCTGCTCGGCGGCAGGCTCTGCGGCCAGCGCGGCGATGACCGCCGTCGCCGCGGCGAGCTCCTCCTCGGTGGGGGAGCCGCCGAGGACGCGGAAGCCGCCGAGCGCGGCGTCCGCCGATCCGCGGTCGTCGCTCACAGCGGGATGTTCCCGTGCTTCTTGGGCGGCAGGCTCGCGCGCTTCGTGCGCAGCGCCCGCAGCGCCTTGACGACCGACGCGCGCGTGGCGGCCGGCTGGATGACGTTGTCGAGCTCCCCGCGCTCCGCTGCGAGGAACGGGCTCGCGACGTTGTACGTGTACTCGTTCGCGAGCCGGGTGCGGACCGCCGCCACGTCCTCGCCGGCCTGCTCCGCGCCCTTGATCTCGCCGCGGTAGAGGATGTTCACGGCGCCCTGCCCGCCCATCACCGCGATCTCGGCCGTCGGCCACGCGAGGTTGATGTCGGCGCCCAGCTGCTTGGATCCCATGACGATGTAGGCGCCGCCGTACGCCTTCCGCGTGATGACCGTCACGAGCGGCACGGTCGCCTCCGCGTACGCGTACAGCAGCTTCGCGCCGCGGCGGATGACGCCCGTCCACTCCTGCTCGGTGCCGGGCAGGTACCCCGGCACGTCGACGAGCGTCAGGATCGGGATGGAGAACGCGTCGCAGAACCGCACGAAGCGGCTGGCCTTCTCGCCCGCCTCGATGTTGAGCGTGCCGGCCATCGCGTTCGGCTGGTTGGCGACGATGCCGACGGAGCGGCCCTCGACGCGCGCGAACCCGACGATGATGTTCGGGGCGAACAGCGGCTGCGTCTCGAGGAACTCCCCGTCGTCGACGACGAGCTCGATGATCGTCTTCATGTCGTACGGCTGGTTCGGGCTGTCCGGGATGATCGTGTCGAGCTCGAGGTCGCGCGCCGTCATCTCGAGGTCCACCGTGCGCGGGAACTCCGGCAGCTCGGCCAGGTTGTTGTCCGGCAGGAAGCCGAGGAGCGTGCGCGCGTAGTCGAGCGCGTCGTCCTCGTCGCTCGCGAGGTAGTGCGCGACGCCCGAGACCTTGTTGTGGGTGAGCGCGCCGCCCAGCTCCTCGAAGCCGACCTCCTCGCCCGTGACGGTCTTGATGACGTCGGGGCCGGTGACGAACATGTGGCTGGTCTTGTCGACCATGATCACGAAGTCGGTGAGCGCGGGGGAGTAGACGGCGCCGCCCGCGGCCGGGCCCATGATGAGCGAGATCTGCGGGATCACGCCCGACGCGCGCGTGTTGAGGCGGAAGATCTCGCCGTACTTGCCGAGCGCGACCACGCCCTCCTGGATGCGGGCGCCGCCCGAGTCGAGGATGCCGATGATGGGCACGCCCGTCTTGATGGCGAGCTCCATGACCTTGATGATCTTCTCGCCCGCGACCTCGCCGAGGGATCCGCCGAAGATCGTGAAGTCCTGCGAGTACACGGCGACCTGGCGCCCGTTGATGGTGCCCGTGCCCGTGACGACCGAGTCGCCGTAGGGCCGCTTGGCGTCCATGCCGAACGCGTGCGTGCGGTGGCGGACGAACTCGTCGAGCTCGACGAACGACCCGTGGTCGAGCAGCTGGTCGATGCGCTCGCGGGCGGTCATCTTGCCGCGCGCGTGCTGCTTCTCGATGGCGGCCTCGCCGCTCGCGGTGACGGCCTCGTGGTAGCGCCGCTTCAGGTCGGCGAGCTTGCCTGCGGTCGTGTACATGTCCGGGGCGCCGGCGTCCTCGTCTGGCTCGTGTGCAGTCACCCGCCTCACTGTACCGGCGGGCATGGGCCCGGCCCTTGTAGACCACGCACAGAACACGGCGCATCCGGGGTGCGGTGTCCTCCTGATCCGCTCGGTACGGTGACGTCATGGACCTCCCGCTCAGCCGCCTCGCCGCCCCGCGCCTCGTCGCCCTCGACTCCGCGGGATCCACGAACGACGAGCTCTCCCGTCGGTCGTCGGCGGATCCGGCCGGGTGGCCCGACGGATCCGTCGTGCTCACGCTCGACCAGACGGCCGGGCGCGGCCGCCGCGGCCGCGTCTGGGTGGCGCCGCCCGGGCGCACCCTCGCGGTCAGCGTGCTCTGCGTCCCGGGGCGCGCGGACCTCGATCCCGGTTGGCTGCCGCTCGTCGCCGGGCTCGCGCTCGTCGCGACCCTGCGCGACGTCGTGCCGGAGCCTGCCGAGGTCACGCTCAAGTGGCCGAACGACGTGCACGTGGACGGGCGGAAGGTCTCCGGGATCCTCGGTGAGCTCATCGCGCCCGGGCGCATGCTCGTCGGCACGGGCCTCAACCTCACGCTGGAGGAGGCCGAGCTGCCGACGCCGACCTCCACGTCCCTGCGCCTGGCGGGCGTGCCGGATCCGGACGTGGACGCGATCCTGGCCGCCTACCTCGCGGCGTTCCGCGCCCGCTACCTGGCCTGGACGGCCGCCGACGGCGACGCGCGCGCCGCGGGGCTCGTCGACGAGCTGACCCGCACGTGCGCCACCATCGGCCGCGACGTCCGCGTCGAGCTGCCGGGCGGCGGCGAGCTCCGCGGGCGCGCGACCGGGGTCGACGACGACGGGCGGCTCACCGTCGAGTCCGCCGGGGATCCGGCCGTGACGTCTGTCGCCGCCGGGGACGTGACGCATCTGCGGTATCAATGAGGCATGGCGCACACGGGTGACACGCAGCGGTACGCACCCGGAGAGGGCGGGCGGGCGCTCCCCGTCCGCGGCGGACGCCGGGCCCGCCGCAGGGCCGAGAAGGAGGAGCGCCGCCGCGTCGCCGAGGACGAAGCCGGTCGCCTGACCTCGTCGCACGACGTGGATCCGCGCCTCGGTCGCCCCGCGGCCCCGCCCGCGGCCCCGCCGCAGCAGATGGTCGCCGCCGACCCCGAGCGCGTCCTCGTCCGCCTCCGCCCGCACGGCCGGGCGTTGACCCTGCCGGTGCTGCTGCTCCTCGCGATCTGCCTCACGGGCGGGTACTTCGGCGCCTGGTTCCCGGAGCCGTGGGAGAACGCGCTGCTGCTGGTGTCGCTCGCCGGCGTCGCGGTCTTCGTCACCCTGCTGCCCGTGCTGGTCTGGCTCAACCGCCGCTACACGGTGACGACCCGGCGCCTCATCGTCTCGCACGGCTTCTTCGTGCGCACCCGGCAGGAGCTCCTGCACTCGCGCGGGTACGACGTGACCCTCCGCCGCGGCCCGCTGCAGCACCTGCACCGCAGCGGCCACGTCACCATCAACGCCGGCCTCGAGTCGCCCGTCGTGCTCCGGGACGTGCCGTCCGCGGTGCTCGTCGTCCAGGCGCTGCAGGACCTCATGGAGGAGAACGCGAACATGGTGGCCGAGCGCCGCCGGCAGGAGGAGTCGCGCCGGGGGCGGCCCGGCGATCCGGCCTGGCGGCAGCAGGACGAGCCCCGGGCCGTGTGGCCGGACGACACGCAGCCCTGGCAGCGCGGCTGACCGGGTCCGTCCCGCCGAGCGACCCCGTGCAGCCGGACGCCTCTAGGGGACGGTGACCCGGTCGGCGCCCTCGTTCTGCGCGGGCGCCTGCGGTGCCGCGTGGCGGCGGGCGGGGGAGTAGACCCACTGGCGGTAGAGCACGAAGCGCACCGCGGATCCGAGCCCCAGGCCGATGACGTTGGCGGAGACGTTGTCGGCCAGCGGCGACGTGAGGCCCAGCGCGTAGTGCGAGACGTAGAGGCACGCGAGCCCGATGACCATGCCGACGAGGCTCACCGCGAGGAACTCGAGCGCCTCCCGGCCGCGGCGCGTGGTGCGCTGCTTGCCGAAGGTCCAGTAGCGGTTGCCCACCCAGTTGACGGCGATGGCGACGACGGTGGACGCGACCTTGGCGAGCAACGGGCCGGCCTCGACGGCGTCGGGGTGGAGGACCGTCGCGCGCAGCAGGTTGAAGACCGCGAGGTCGACCAGGAAGCCCAGGCCGCCGACGAGCCCGAACTGCGCGATCTGCACGCCGAGCGAGGCGAGGGAGCGACGGGGGGACATGGGCGGGGTCCGTCCTGGATGGGGGAGGATGGCGGGTGGCGTGCCGCACGATGATATCGGCTGGTCCCGCCCACCGACCGTCCCGAGGCCGCCCGCAGGCGCCCACGGGCCCACCACCTGCAGGAGGAGGACACCATGACGCCCACCGTCGGAGTCGTCGGAGGCGGCCAGCTCGCCCGGATGATGATCGCGCCCGCCGTGGAGCTCGGCATCGGGATCCGCGTGCTCGCCGAGGCCGACGGCATGTCCGCGGGGCTGGCCGCCACCGCGGTCGGGGACTACCGCGACCTGGACGCGGTCCGCGCCTTCGCGCGCGACGTGGACGTGATCACGTTCGACCACGAGCACGTGCCGCAGCACGTCCTGCGCGCGCTCGTCGCCGAGGGCGTCACCGTGCACCCGGGACCGGACGCCCTGCTCGTCGCCCAGGACAAGCTCCTCATGCGCGAGCGGCTCGAGCAGCTGGGCGTCCCGGTGCCCGTGTGGGCGCGCGTCGCCGACCGGGACGCGCTCGCCGCCTTCCTCGCCGACAACGGCGGCGTCGCCGTCGTGAAGACGCCGCGCGGCGGCTACGACGGCAAGGGCGTGCGGGTCGTGCGCTCCGCCGACGAGGCCGACGACTGGTTCGCCGCGCTCGGCGCCGGGGACGCGCTGCTGGCCGAGGAGCTGGTGGACTACGCGCGGGAGCTCGCGCAGTCCGTCGCCCGCCGGCCCTCGGGCGACATCGCGGCGTGGCCCGTCGTCGAGTCGATCCAGCGGGACGGCGTGTGCGCGGAGGTCATCGCGCCCGCGCACGGCGCGAGCGTCCGCCTGCGTGAGGCCGCGGAGGAGATGGCGCGCGGGATCGCCGAGGGGCTCGGGGTCACCGGCGTGCTCGCGGTCGAGCTGTTCGAGACCGTCGACGGGCGCCTGCTCGTCAACGAGCTGGCCATGCGCCCGCACAACACGGGCCACTGGTCGATGGACGGCGCGGTCACCGGCCAGTTCGAGCAGCACCTGCGCGCGGTGCTCGACCTGCCGCTCGGATCCACCCGGCCGCTCGCGCCGTGGTCCGTCATGATCAACGTCCTCGGCGGGCCGGAGTCCGGCACCGTCGCCGACCGCTACCCGCAGGCGCTCGCCGACCAGCCGGAGGCGCGCTTCCACTTCTACGGCAAGGAGCCGCGGCCCGGCCGCAAGGTCGGGCACGTCACGGTCGTGGGCGACGAGCTCGACGAGACCGCCTACCGGGCGCGCGCGGCCGCGGCGTTCTTCCGGGGCTGACCGGCGATCCGGCGGACGGCCGCGCGGTCTCCTCCGCGGGGGCGCCCGCCGGATCCCGCGGGGGCGCGGCCGCCCGACGCGGATCGGCCGGGCTCGGGCTGCGTGGCGCGGGCGGGCGGCGGGTATCCGGCACCTAGCATGGAGCCCGTGAATCCCGACACCCCTGCACTCGTCGGCCTCGTCATGGGCTCCGACTCCGACTGGAACGTGATGGAGAAGGCGTCCCTCGCGCTCGACGCCCTCGGCATCGCCCACGAGGTCGAGGTGCTGTCCGCGCACCGCACGCCCGAGCGCATGATCGCGTACGGGCAGACCGCGCGCGAGCGGGGGATCCGCGTCATCGTCGCCGGCGCCGGCGGAGCCGCGCACCTCCCCGGCATGATCGCCTCCGTCACGACCCTGCCCGTCATCGGCGTGCCCGTGCCCCTCGCGACCCTCGACGGCATGGACTCCCTGCTGTCGATCGTGCAGATGCCCGCGGGCGTGCCCGTGGCCACCGTCTCCATCGGCGGCGCGGAGAACGCGGGGCTCCTCGCCGCGCGCATCCTCTCCACCTCCGACGACCGCATCGCGGGCGCCCTCGCCCGCCACCGCGCCGAGCTCGCCGAGCTCGTGGAGCGGAAGAACGCCGCGCTGCAGCAGAAGGTCTCGTCGCGCGCGTGAGCCTGACCCAGCCCATCCGGCACCCGGACAGCCGGTCGCCGCGCATCATGACCACCCGGGCCTGGTGGCTCGTGGTGCTGAACGTCCTCATCCCCGGATCCGCCCAGGTCCTCGCCGGGAACCGCCGCCTCGGCCGCGTCGGCCTCGCCTCCACGCTCGCGGTGTGGGCGCTCGTCATCGTCGTCGGCGGGTTCGCGCTCTTCGCCCGCGGCGCGCTCATCCAGATCGTGTCCCAGGAGTGGCTGCTCGTCGTCGCGCAGGCGCTGCTCGCGGCCTACGCCGTCCTGTGGGTCGTGCTCGCGCTCGACACGCTGCGCCTCGCGCGCATCATCCGCGTCGCGCCCCGGGCCCGGCCGATCATCGCGGCGCTGTCGGTGCTGCTCATGGTCGGCACCGCCGGATCCGCGGGCTACGCCGCCTACCTCGTCGGCGTCGGCCGCGGCGCCCTCGGCGGGATCTTCGGCGACTACGCCACCGAGGCGCCCGTCGACGGCCGGTACAACATCATGCTGCTCGGCGGCGACGCGGGCAGCGACCGGGCCGGCCTCCGCCCCGACAGCATCACCGTGGTCAGCGTCGACGCCGACACCGGGCGCGCCACCATGGTGGGCCTGCCGCGCGACATGGAGAAGGTGCCGTTCTCCGACGGCTCGCCCCTGAAGGCGCGCTACCCGAACGGCTACCAGCGCTGCGACGTCGACGCCTGCATGCTCAACTCCATCTACACGGAGGTCGAGGTCTACAAGCAGGACCTCTACCCCGACGCGAAGGAGAAGGGGAGCCTGCCCGGCATCGAGGCGATGCGCGAGGCGGTCGAGGGGGTCACGGGCCTCACGATCCAGTACTACGCGCTCATCGACATGCAGGGCTTCGCCGACATGGTGGACGCGCTCGGCGGCATCGACATCGACGTGAAGCGCCGCATCGGCATGGGCTCGGGCCACGACGAGCAGTTCCGACCGGTGCCCATCCCCGAGTGGATCGAGCCCGGCGAGCAGAAGCTCGACGGCTACCACGCGCTCTGGTACGCGCGCTCCCGCTACCAGGCCACCGACTACGACCGGATGTCGCGCCAGCGCGAGGTGCAGCAGGCGGTGCTGGAGCAGTTCGACCCGGCGAACGTGCTCACCAAGTTCGACGCGATCGCCCAGGCCGGCCAGCAGGTCGTGAAGACCGACATCCCGCGCGGCATGCTCGGCTACTTCACGCAGCTGGCGCTGAAGACGAAGGACCAGCCCATCGACGACCTCGAGATCGTGCCGCCGCGGTTCGACTCGCAGAAGCCCGACTTCCCGGCCGTCCGCCAGGCGATCCAGGACCAGTTCGCGAACGGCTCGGCGGGCTGATCCGCGACGTCCGGCCTACAGGTCGGCGTGCAGCTGCCAGACCTTCTCGCCGGAGTCGCGCCAGCTGAACGCGCGGGCGCGGTCCTGGCCGACGACGGCGAGGCGCTCGCGCGCCGCGGTGTCGGACAGGAGGCCGCCGATGGCCTCGGCGAGGCGCAGCGGGTAGCCGTCGGCGTCCTCGCGGGGCACCACGACGCCCGCGTCGGCCGCGACCTCGAGGAGGGCCGGCGCGTCCGAGTGCACGACGGGCGTGCCGAACGACAGCGCCTCCACGACCGGCAGGCCGAAGCCCTCCGAGAGGCTGGGGTGCACGAAGACGGTGGCGCGGTCGAGAGCGACGGCGAGGTCGGCGTCGGCGAGGGATCCCAGGCTGCGCACGCGCGACGCGTCGACGCCCGCCTCGTCCGCCACCTGCGCGAGCTCGACGTCGCCCCACGAGGCCGGGCCGACGATGAGGAGCGGCAGGTCGCCGGTCTCGGGCCGCGACAGCGCCTGCACGAGCGCCTGGACGCCCTTGCGCGGCTCGAGGCTCCCGACCGTGAGCAGGTAGTCGGCCGGCAGGTCGAGCTCGGCCGCGCGGGCGTCGGGATCCTCGGGCAGGGCGATGCGCGGGCTGACGGCACCGCCGATCACCCGCACCCGGTCGCCCAGGTCGACGTAGCGCGCGAGCTCCTCGGCCAGCGCGTGCGAGGGCACGACCACGGCGTCGGCGTGCTTGCGGGCGCGCTTCGCCATGGCCTTCGTCCACGAGACGGAGGCGCTCGTCATGCTCTCGGGGTGCGTCCACGCGTTGACGTCGTGGATCGTGGCGACGATCTGGTCGTTCGTGTTCACGCGGTCGTGGCGGCGCAGCGGCGCGAGGAGGCCGGGCGCGTGGACCATGCCGGTCGTCCCCGGGGTCGGGAGGCCCAGCTGCCAGGCGCGCGAGAGCTCGCGGCGGGGGAGCGGGACGCGCGTGACGCGGGCGAGGCCGGGCAGCCGCTCCTCGAGGTCGGCGGTCTGCTCGGGTGTGATCGCGGAGACGACCCCCTCGACCTCGCACCCGCTCGGCGTGGTGGCGACGATCGCGCTCGTCAGGTCCTCGGCGTAACGGCCGATGCCGCCGGGCGTCGGGCCGGTCAGCTGGTCGATGATCACGCGCAGCGTGGTGGTCACGGTCCTCCATCGCGCGGGTGTCGGGTCGGCCCGCGGGAGGACCATCGTACCCGCGCCCTCCCGGGAACCCGGGAGGGCGCGGCGCCGTGGGGCTCAGCCCTGGCGCATCCGCTCGACCGCGTCCTTGGACGGGCCGTCGAAGGCGACCTTCCCGGACTGGATGAGGATCCCGCGCTCGCAGAGGTCCGACACCATGTCGAGGTCGTGGCTCACGACCACGAGCGTCTTGCCGGCGTCGTGCAGCTCGCGGATCTTCGCGAGGCACTTGCGCTGGAAGGGCTCGTCGCCGACGGAGAGGATCTCGTCGACCAGCAGGATGTCGACCTCGGTGTGGATCGCGACGGAGAACGCGAGCCGGAGGAACATGCCCGAGGAGTAGTGCTTGACCTCGGTGTCGATGAACTTCTCGATCTCGCTGAACTCGACGATCTGGTCGAAGCGCGCGTCGATCTCGTGCTGCTCCATGCCGAGGATCGCGGCGTTGAGGTAGATGTTCTCGCGGCCCGAGAGGTCGGGGTGGAAGCCCGCGCCCACCTCGATCAGGCCGGCGATGCGGCCGCGGGCGAGCACCTCGCCGCTGTCGGGCTGGTAGACGCCCGAGATGAGCTTCAGCAGCGTCGACTTGCCGGATCCGTTGAAGCCCATGAGCGCGACGGACTCGCCGGGACGCACCTCGAAGCTCACGTCCTCGAGCGCGTCGAAGGTCGAGGCGAGCGGCTTGCGGCGGACGGCCGCGATGACCGTCTCCTTGATGGAGTGCGTGTGGCGGAGGAGGAAGGACTTCCGCACGTTCTCGACGATGATGCGCGGCAGCGCGTCCGACTCAGAGGTCCTGGGCAAAGCGCCCCTCCAGCTTCTTGAAGACGAGCTGCCCGAGCAGGAGGCTCAGGAGCGAGACGCCGAGGGCGATGAAGCCGTACATCCAGAGGTTCTCGGGCAGGTCGCCCGTTCCCCCCGTGGTCGGGTACCAGAAGCCGGCGTGGAAGAGCTCGACGGCGGCCGTCACGGGGTTGAGCTGGTAGACCACGAGCAGCCAGTCGGGCAGCACGGTGCGCACCTGCGCGAAGGGGTAGAGCACGGGCGACGCCCACACGACGACCATGACGATGAGCTCGACGAAGTTCTGCGAGTCGCGGAACGAGACGTTGGCCGCCCCGAACAGCATGCCGAGGCCGATGGCGAGGGTGCCGATGATGGCGACGCCGAGGAGGATGCCGAGCACCTGCACGGGAGTGGGCGCCCACCCGACGAAGAGGCACACGACCAG
Source organism: Clavibacter phaseoli (assembly GCF_021922925.1). Taxonomy (NCBI): domain Bacteria; kingdom Bacillati; phylum Actinomycetota; class Actinomycetes; order Micrococcales; family Microbacteriaceae; genus Clavibacter; species Clavibacter phaseoli. The sequence continues at coordinate 1,783,670 of NZ_CP040786.1, read as the reverse complement.
CAGGATCACGAGCTGCGGCAGGAAGTTCACGAGCGCCACGAACGTGCTGGAGACCGGGAACAGCTCGCGGGGGAGGTAGATCTTCTTGATCAGCGCCCCGTTGTCCACCAGCGACTTCGTGGAGTTGGAGAACGCCTCCGTGTAGAAGTTGATGAGGATGATCCCGGAGAACAGGTAGATCGGGTAGTTCACCTGGTTCTGGTTCAGCCGCAGGAACACGCCCATCGCCACGAAGAAGACCGCGAACTGGGCAGCCGGCTTCACGTACGACCAGAGCCAGCCGAGGACGGATCCGCGGTACCTGACCTGCACCTCCTTCTTCACGAGGAGGGAGAGGAGGTAGCGGCGGCGGTACACGTCGAGGAGTCCCGCGCCCGTGCCGGGCCTCGAGAACTCCCGGGACCGGGGACTCGTCATGGTCGACACGTCGGGGGCGCCCTTCGGACTGCGTGGGGCTCGCGCGGGGCGCGGAGCGGTTCGGCTGCGGTGTCCGGGATCGGACCGGACACGAGTGTAACCGTCAGCGTGCCCGGAGGACGCCGTGCCCGGCGGCGTCGGACAGCGCCTCGCGCCAGTCGCGCAGCGGCGCCATGCCCACGCGCGCCCAGGCGTCGTGCCCGAGCACGGAGTACGCGGGCCGGGGAGTCGGCCGCACGAAGGAGGCGCTGTCGGTGGGCCGCACGCGCTCGGGATCCAGCCCCGCCTCCGCGAAGACGGCGCGCGCCAGGCCGTACCAGGTCGTCTCGCCGGCGCCCGTGCCGTGGAAGACGCCCGCGGGCGCCCCGGCGTCGACGAGCGCCACGATGCGCGCCGCGAGGTCGACCGTCCAGGTCGGCTGGCCGCGCTGGTCGTCGACCACCGACACCGTCTCGTGCGAGGCCGCGAGCCGCAGCATCGTCGAGGGGAAGGAGGGGCCGCCCGCGCCGTACAGCCAGGCGGTTCGCACGATGCTCGCGCCCTCCGGGTGGCCGGCGAGCACGAGCCGCTCGCCCTCGGCCTTGGTGCGGCCGTAGGCGGACACCGGGGCGTGCGGCGCGTCCTCGGGGTAGGGCGACGTGGCGGATCCGTCGAAGACGTAGTCGGTGGAGACGTGCACGATGCGGGCGCCCGCCTCGGCGGCCGCGCGCGCGAGCACGCCGGCGCCGGTCGCGTTGATCGCGCGGGCCGCCTCCTCGTGCTCCTCGGCCGCGTCGACCGCGGTGTACGCGGCGAGGTTGACGACCACGTCCTGCCCGGCGAACGCCCGGCGGACGGCGGCCTCGTCGGTGATGTCGAGCTCGGCGCGCGCGGGCGCCGTCACGTCGTGCGCGGACAGGGCCGGGAGGAGGTCCTGCCCGAGCATGCCGCGGCCGCCGGTGACGAGGATCCGGCTCACGAGGGCAGCTCGGCGCGCGCCTTCAGCGGCTCCCACCACTGGCGGTTGTCGCGGTACCACTGCACGACGTCGGCCAGGCCCCGCTCGAACGGCACCTGCGGCGCGTAGCCGAGCTCGCGCTGGATCTTGGAGATGTCGACGGAGTAGCGGAGGTCGTGGCCCTTGCGGTCCTCGACGCGGTCGACGTACGACCAGTCGCGGCCGGTGGCGTCGAGCAGCAGCTGCGTGAGCTCGCGGTTGGTGAGCTCGGTGCCGCCGCCGATGTTGTAGATCTCGCCGGGCGCGCCCTGCACGAGCACGAGCGCGATGCCGCGGCAGTGGTCGTCGACGTGCAGCCAGTCGCGGATGTTGAGGCCCTCGCCGTAGAGCGGGACGTGCCGGTCGTCGATGAGGTTCGTGACGAACAGCGGGATGACCTTCTCGGGGAAGTGGTACGGCCCGTAGTTGTTCGAGCAGCGCGTGATCGACACGTTCAGCCCGTGCGTGCGGTGGTACGAGCGGGCGAGCAGGTCGCTGCCGGCCTTCGACGCGGAGTAGGGGGAGTTGGGCTCGAGCGGCCGCTCCTCGTCCCACGAGCCCTCCGCGATGGATCCGTACACCTCGTCGGTGGAGACGTGGACGAAGCGCTTCAGGTCGTGGCGGAGCGCGGCGTCGAGGAGCTTCTGCGTGCCGAGCACGTTGGTCTCGACGAAGATGCTCGCGTCGCGGACGGAGCGGTCGACGTGGCTCTCGGCCGCGAAGTGCACGACGGCGTCGACCTGGGGGATCCACTCGTCGAGGATCGCGTCGTCGCGGATGTCGCCGTGGACGAACGCGAACCGCGGCGAGTCGCTGACGGGCGCCAGGTTCTCGAGGTTGCCCGAGTAGGTGAGCGCGTCGAGCACGACGACGTCGGCGCCCTCGAGCCCGGCGTAGTGGTCCTGGAGCGCGTGGCGCACGAAGTTGGAGCCGATGAAGCCGGCGCCGCCGGTCACGAGGATCCTCATGGGGATACGTCCTTCGGTAGAGGTGCCGGAGGGGTGGGCCGGCGTCGTGGGCCGGCGTTCGGGCGCCGGGCGCTCGATCCTATCGGGGGAGGGGCTCCGCGCAGGCGGCCGGCGGCCCCCACATCAGGGGTGCGCGCGGCGCGGGGACCCCGGGCCGTCGGGGCATCATGGACGCGTGCCCCGGATCCCGTCCCCCTCCCGCCTGCGGGTCCTGCTGGGCGATCGCCGAGTCCGGTTCCTCCTGGTCGGCGGCGTCAACACCGTGCTCGCCTTCGCGCTGTTCGCGGCGCTCGAGGCCACGGCCGGTCGCGCCCTCGACCGCGCCGGTCACCCGGTCGCCGGCTCCCTCGTACCGCTCCTCGGCAGCTACGCGGTCGCGATCGTCGTGGCGTTCGCGCTGTACCGGCGGATCGTCTTCCGCGTGCACGGGCACGTCCTCCGCGACTTCGGGCGGTTCGTCTCCGTGTACGTCGTGTCCATCAGCCTCAACGCCGTGCTGCTGCCGGTGCTCGTGGCGCTCGGCGTGCCCCGCCTCGGCGCGCAGGCGCTGCTCGTCCTCCTCATCACCGTGGTCAGCTACGTCGGCCACGGGCGGTTCTCGTTCCGGCGCGCGTCCCCCGGAGAGGGGGAGGGCGGGTCGCGTCCGGAGGGCGACGGAGCCCCGGAGCCGCGCTGACGCGTTGCTAGGGTCGGCAGCGTGCAGATCCGAGAGCTCGCCGTACCCGACGCCTACGAGCTGACCCCCGTCCAGCGCACCGACGACCGGGGCGTGTTCCTCGAGTGGTACCGGTTCGACGAGATCCAGGAGGCGGTCGGCCACCCGCTCGACCTCCGCCAGGCCAACATGAGCGTCTCCAGGCGCGGCGTCGTGCGGGGGATCCACTTCGCCGACGTCCCGCGCGGCCAGGCCAAGCACGTGAAGGCCGTCTCCGGCGCCGTGCTCGACTTCATCGTGGACATCCGCGTCGGATCCCCGACGTTCGGGCAGTGGGACAGCGTGCGGCTCGACACCGAGACGCACAAGGCCGTCTACATCTCCGAGGGCCTCGGCCACTGCTTCGTCGCGCTGACCGACGACGCGGCCGTCACCTACCTCGTGAGCGACGTGTACAACCCCTCGGCCGAGCACGGCATCGACCCGCTCGACCCCGAGATCGGCCTCGTCTTCCCCGAGGAGGCGGGCGAGCCGCTGCTCTCCCCGAAGGACACCGCCGCCCCGACGCTCGCCGAGGCGGCGGCCGCCGGTCTCCTCCCGACCTGGACGGACATGCGCGCCTTCCACGACTCCCAGAAGGTGAGCTGACCCATGAAGGGCATCATCCTGGCCGGCGGCTCCGGCACCCGGCTCTGGCCGATCACGAAGGGCATCAGCAAGCAGCTGATGCCGATCTACGACAAGCCGATGATCTACTACCCCCTGTCGACGCTGATGATGGCGGACATCCGCGAGGTGCTCATCATCACGACGCCCGAGTACAACGACCAGTTCCGGGCCCTGCTCGGCGACGGCTCGCACCTCGGCATGCGCATCGAGTACGCGGTGCAGCCCTCGCCGGACGGCCTCGCGCAGGCGTTCGTCATCGGCGAGGAGTTCATCGGCGACGACTCGGTGGCGCTCGTCCTCGGCGACAACATCTTCCACGGCGCCGGCCTCGGCACGAGCCTGCGGAAGAACACCGAGATCGACGGGGCGCTGATCTTCGCGTACCACGTGGCCGATCCCACGGCATACGGCGTGGTCGAGTTCGACGACGACTTCACGGCCGTCTCCATCGAGGAGAAGCCCGCGCATCCCAAGAGCGCGTACGCGGTGCCCGGCCTCTACTTCTTCGACAACGACGTGGTGGGGATCGCGAAGGGCATCCGGCCCAGCGCGCGCGGCGAGCTCGAGATCACGGCCGTCAACGACCACTACCTCCGGGCCGGCCGCCTCCGCGTGCAGGTGCTCGACCGCGGGACCGCGTGGCTCGACACCGGCACGTTCGAGAGCATGATGCAGGCGTCCGAGTACGTGAAGGTCATCGAGGACCGCCAGGGCTTCAAGATCGGCTGCATCGAGGAGATCGCGTTCCGCGCGGGCTGGATCGACCTCGACGCCCTCCGTGCCCTCGCGGCGCCGCTCATCAAGAGCGGGTACGGGAGCTACCTCGCGGACCTCGCGGAGTCGGCCGACCAGGGGCGCTGACCGTCCGCCCCGGCGCTCCCCGCTACCATCGGGGGAGCCCGGCGCGCCCCGGCCGATCCGAGCCGCCCGCGGGCGCCGGGGTCCGGTCGGTGCATGCGCGCCCGGACCACGATCGAGGGGAAGACCGGATGCCGTCCGACGTGAGCCGCAGCGACCGCATCGTCGCCGTGGTCGTGGCCTACGACCGCCGCGAGCTCGTCCAGGAGACCCTCGCGGCCCTCGAGGCGCAGACCGTCGCGCCCCACGCGGTCGTGGTCGTCGACAACGCGTCGTCTGACGGCACGGCCGACGTGGTGGGCGAGCGCTTCCCCCGCGCGGACCTGGTCGTCCTGCCCCGCAACACGGGCGGCGCCGGCGGCTTCACGGTCGGCATCGCCCGGGCCGTCGCCGTCCACGGCGCCGACGCGGTCTGGCTGATGGACGACGACACGGTCCCGGATCCGGGCGCGCTCGCCGCCCTCCTCGCCACCCGCCGCACGGCGCCGGCCGGCACCGCCGTCCTCGCGTCCGCCGTCCGCTGGGTCGACGGCCGCCCGCACCCGATGAACACCCCGCGCGTGCGGCCGGGCGCGTCCCGCACCTCCGTCCGCCGCGCCGCCGAACGGGGCGCCTACCCGGTCCGGAGCGCCTCGTTCGTCTCGCTCCTCGTCGAGGCCGACGCGGTGCGCCGGCACGGACTCCCGGTGGCGGACTACTTCCTCTGGAACGACGACTTCGAGTACAGCACGCGGCTCCTCCGCCGGGGCCGCGGCTTCGTCAGCTCGGCCAGCACGGTCGAGCACCGCACGCGCACCTTCGGGGCCGCGGACGTGGATCCCGGCGCCCGCTTCTTCTTCGAGGTGCGCAACAAGGCATGGCTGATGCGCCTGTCGCCGTCGCTCACGGCCCTCGAGCGCGTCGTCTACACGGGCGCCGCGCTGCGCGCGTGGACCCGCACGATCGTCCGTTCGAAGGATCGGCGCCTCCTCCTCTCCGGCCTCGTGCGCGGGCTGCGCGCGGGGCTCCTCACGCGGCCGCGGCCGAACGTCGAGGTCCTCGCGGGGCTCGGATCCGCGAGCGACGACGTCGCGCGCGTCGAGGCGGACGCGGGGTCGCGCGCGTGACGGAGCCCTTCTCCCTCCTCCTCCCCGTGTACTCGGGCGACAAGCCCGACTACTTCGTGCGCGCGTTCCGCAGCTCGGTCGACCAGCAGACGCTGCGGCCGGACCAGGTCGTCGTCGTGCAGGACGGGCCGATCTCCGCCGAGCTCTCCCGCGTCGTGGACGAGGCCGTCGCGTCGTCGCCGGTGGAGGCGTCCGTCGTGCGCCTCGCCCGGAACGTCGGGCTCGCGCACGCCCTGGAGCGCGGCCTCGACGCCTGCGCGCACGACGTCGTCGCCCGCATGGACGCCGACGACATCTCCCTGCCCGAGCGCTTCGCCCGCCAGCTCGAGCTGATGGGCACGGGCCTCGACCTCGTGGGCACGGGCATGTACGAGTTCGCCGACGAGGTGGGCACGATCGTCGGGACGCGCACGCCGCCCACGGGCGCCGCGCGCATCGGCGGCTACGCCCGGTTCCACGACCCCTTCAACCACCCCACCGTCGTGTACCGCCGGTCCGCCGTGCGGGCGGCGGGCGGGTACATCGACATCGGGCTGATGGAGGACTACTACCTCTTCGCGCGCATGGTCCAGGCCGGCGCCCGGGTCGAGAACATCCCCGAGCCCCTCGTCATGTACCGCGTGAGCGACGGCGCCTACGCGCGCCGCGGCGGGCTCTCGCAGCTGAAGGCGGAGCTGCGCCTGCAGCGGGAGTTCCGGCGCCGCCGGTTCACGACCCCGTACCAGGCGGTCCGCAACGTCGCGATCCGCGGCGGCTACCGGCTCGTGCCCGAGCGCCTGCGCCGTTGGGCGTACGGTCGCGTCTTCGCCGGGGGCGCCGGCGCGGGTCGCAGCACCCCCTGATCCGGGAGGGTACCCTTGAGCCGTCGCGCCGCGACGACCCCCCAAGACACGAAAAGGACCCGTTCTCCATGGCCCATGACCTCGTAGTAGTCGGATCCGGATTCTTCGGCCTCACGATCGCGGAGCGGGTGGCGGAGGAGCTCGGCCTCCGGGTGCTGGTCATCGACCGCCGCGACCACATCGGCGGCAACGCCTACAGCGAGGCCGACCCGGAGACCGGCATCGAGGTCCACCGCTACGGAGCGCACCTCTTCCACACCTCCAACGAGCGCGTGTGGGAGTACGTCAACCGGTTCACGGAGTTCACGCCGTACGTGCACAAGGTCTACACGAACCACCGCGGCGAGGTCTTCCCGCTGCCGATCAACCTCGGCACCATCAACCAGTTCTTCCGCGCGGCGCACGGACCGGAGGAGGCGCGGCGCCTCATCCAGGAGCAGGCCTCGGAGCTCGAGGCGGGCGACGCCCGGAACCTCGAGGAGAAGGGCATCAGCCTCATCGGCCGTCCGCTCTACGAGGCGTTCATCCGCGACTACACGGCGAAGCAGTGGCAGACGGATCCCACGGAGCTCCCCGCCGAGGTCATCTCGCGCCTCCCCGTCCGCTACGACTACGACAACCGCTACTTCAACGACACGCACGAGGGCCTGCCCGTCGGCGGATACACGGCGTGGATCGAGCGCATGGCGGACCACCCGAACATCGAGGTGCGGCTGAGCACCGACTTCTTCGACGAGTCGCAGGAGGTCACCAAGTCCTCCACCGTCGGCCGCGTCCCCGTCGTCTACACGGGCGCGATCGACCGCTACTTCGACTACTCCGAGGGCGCGCTGTCGTGGCGCACCCTCGACTTCGAGCGCGAGGTGCTGCCGGTGAAGGACCACCAGGGCACCCCGGTCATGAACTACGCCGACGCCGACGTGCCCTACACGCGCATCCACGAGTTCCGCCACTTCCACCCGGAGCGTTCCTACCCGGAGGACAAGACGGTCATCATGCGCGAGTACTCGCGCTTCGCCGAGCGCGAGGACGAGCCGTACTACCCCGTCAACACGCCGGACGACCGCAAGGGCCTCCTGCGCTACCGCGAGCTCGCGGCGGCGGAGGACGGCGTGTTCTTCGGCGGGCGCCTCGGCACCTACCAGTACCTCGACATGCACATGGCCATCGGGTCGGCGCTCACGATGTACGAGAACGTCCTCAAGCCGGTGCTCGCGCCGACCGCGACGGAAGGATCCTGATCATGGCCGACGCCCTCATCGAGGCCACGGGCCGCGACGAGGCGCTGCTCCTGCAGCGCGTCATCTTCCCCACCGACCACGACCCGGACACCGTCCCGCTCTACGTGGACGCCGACTACTGGACGAGCATCCCCGTCGTCGACCGCCGCAAGCACGGCACGAACATGCAGGTCATCGACGCCGACCACGACCGCGCCGTCGTGCGCCTCTCGGACATCGGCATCCTGAGCGCGATGGACGGGCAGGGCGGCTTCCGCGTGCCGCACCGCCGGAAGGTCTCCTTCGGCACCTACTTCAACGCGTTCCCGGCCGCCTACTGGCGCGCGCACACATCGCTGGAGGCGGTGGTCCTCGAGGTCATGACCGAGGGCGAGGGCCAGGTCATCGTGTACCGGTCGAACGCCCGCGGCGTCATCCAGAAGGTCGAGGGCCGCGTCCTCGACGGGGCCGCCACGAGCACGTTCGAGCTCCCCTTCACGAACTTCGCCGACGGCGGCTGGTACTGGTTCGACCTCGTGGGCGAGGAGGCCGACCTCTCGCTCGTGCAGGCGGCGTGGTTCGCCCCCGAGGGCACCCGCACCCGCACCGGGTCGACCGGATCCGTGAGCCTCGCCGTCACGACGCTCAACCGCGCCGAGTACTGCGTGAAGCTCCTCACCGACATCGGCGCCAACGCCGAGGTCACGCGCCTCATCGACAACGTCTTCGTGACCGACCAGGGCACGCAGAAGATCGTCGACCAGCCCGAGTTCCCGCGCGCCGAGGAGCTGCTCGGCGGCCGCCTCCGCGTCATCGACCAGGCCAACCTCGGCGGATCCGGCGGCTTCTCGCGCGGCATGTACGAGACCCTGCAGGCCGGCGAGTCCGACTACGTGCTCGTGCTCGACGACGACATCACCATCGAGCCGGAGAGCATCCGCCGCGCGCTCAAGTTCGCCGACTTCGCGGTGAAGCCCACGATCGTGGGCGGCCACATGTTCGACATGTACGACAAGGGCAAGCTGCACGCCTACGCCGAGGGCTTCGACATGTGGAACTTCATGTGGGGCCCGGTCACGCCGACGCGCCACGACTTCCCGTCGTCGAACCTCCGCCAGACCCGGTGGATGCACCGCCGCGTCGACGCCGCGTACAACGGCTGGTGGATGTGCCTCATCCCCGTCGAGACGATCCGCGAGATCGGCCTGTCGCTGCCCGTGTTCATCAAGTGGGACGACGCCGAGTACGCGCTCCGCGCCCGCGAGCACGGCGTGTCGACGGTGACCCTGCCGGGCGCCGCCGTCTGGCACGTCTCGTGGGTGGACAAGGACGACTCGCAGGACTGGCAGGCGTTCTTCCACGCGCGCAACCGGCTCATCGTCGCCCTCCTCCACTCGCCGTTCCCGCGGGGCGGTCGCCTGCTCACCGCGAACCTGGCCACCGACGTGCGCCACCTCATCTCGATGCAGTACTTCGCGTTGGCCGCGCGCCACGAGGCGTACCGCAACATCCTCCGCGGGCCGCGCGGCCTGCACCAGGACATGGTGACGCGCCTCGCCCGCACCCGGGAGCTCGCGAAGGGCTTCACGGACGGCGTCGCGATCAAGGACCGGGACGACCTGCCCGCCGTCGAGGGCGCGCTCGCGTCGCGCCGCCGGCCGCGCCAGTACCGGGCGCCGAACGCGTTCACGCGGCCGCTCTGGCTGGCGCGGGTCGTGCTCCGCCACGCCTTCACGCCCATCCCGCCGGCCGCGGCGAAGGCGCCCGAGGCGCACCTCGCGTTCGCCGACGCGCGCTGGTGGGTCGTGCCGAACTACGACAGCGTCCTGGTGTCGAACGCCGAGGGATCCGCGGCGCTCCTGCACCGCCGCGACCCGGCGACGTTCCGGCGCATGCTCGTCACGAGCATCGTCCTGCGCGCGCGCATCATCGCCCGCTGGCCGCAGCTGCGCGCCGCCTACCGTGCCGCGCTGCCGCGCATCACGAGCGAGGCGGAGTGGGCGAAGAGCTTCGGCGTCGCGCCGCCGCGCAAGCGCGGCTGATCTCCCGGGCCGCCCGGCGCGCATGCGCCGGGCGGCCTCGTGCATCCGCGGAACGACGCGCGTCGCCGCGGTCCGGCGGCGGTCGGTCGGCGGTTCCCCGCCCAGCGGTTAGCATGTCCCCGCGGGGGGCACGAGCGCAGTCCGCAGGAGCGGGGGCAGCACGTGCGACGGATGGGTGGATCCGCGCGTCGGATCGTGGCGGGCATCGCCGCGGTCGCGACGGCATGCGGGATCATGCTGGCGGGGGCCGCGGGAGCGCCGGAGGCGGCGCAGGCCGCGGACATGTCCGGCTTCCGGGCGGGCGCGATCATCTCGGACGCGGTCTTCTTCGACGAGAACGCGATGGACGCGTCGCAGGTGCAGGGCTTCCTGCAGAGCCGCGTCCCGTCGTGCCGGTCGGGGTACACGTGCCTCAAGGACTACCGCCAGGACACCTTCTCCCGCGGCGCCGACCCCATGTGCGGTCCGTACCAGGGCGCCCAGAACGAGCGCGCGTCCGACATCATCGTGAAGGTCGGCCGGGCCTGCGGCATCAACCCGCGGGTGCTCGTCGTCCTGCTCCAGAAGGAGCAGGGGCTCGTCACCTCGACGGCCCCCACCGCCCGGGCGTACCGATCGGCCACCGGGTACGGCTGCCCGGACACCGCGGCGTGCGACGAGCAGTTCTACGGCTTCTACAACCAGGTCTACAAGGCGGCGTGGGCGTTCCAGCGCTACTCGAACCCCCCGGGCACCGGCCCGGGCACGGCGTGGGGCTCGCGCTACACCCGCTACGCCAAGGGCACGACCGTGCAGGTGCTCTACCACCCCGACGCGTCGTGCGGCAGCAGCGCCGTCTACATCTCCAACCAGGCCACGTCGAGCCTCTACTACTACACGCCGTACCAGCCCGACCGGGCGGCGCTCGCCTCGAGCTACGGCACGGGCGGCAGCTGCTCGGCCTACGGCAACCGCAACTTCTACGCGTACTTCACCGACTGGTTCGACTCCACCGGCTACGTCGTCTCCGGCTGGATCGGCGACAAGTACGCTTCCATCGGCGGAGCGGGCAGCGTGCTCGGCGCGCCCACCGGCCCCGAGCGCAACGTCCCGAACGGCGGCGCCGCTCAGGAGTTCCAGGGCGGCACCATCGTGTCCTCGCCCGCCGGCGCCTTCGTGGTGCGCGGCTGGCTGCGGGACGGCTACGTGCGCATCGGCTCCAGCACCGGACCGCTCGCGTTCCCGCTCGGCGACGAGTACCAGGTGCCCGGCGGCGCGGCCCAGCGGTTCCAGGGCGGCATGGTCTACTCCTCGGCCGCGGGCGCCTACGCCGTGCGGGGCTGGGTCGGCGACCGGTACGACGCGGCCGGCGGCCGCGGCGGCACGCTGGGCTTCCCGACGGGCGACGAGCAGGCGGTCCCCGGCGGCAACGTCCAGGCGTTCCAGGGCGGCAGCGTCGTCTCGTCCGCGCTCGGCCCCTTCATCGTCCGCGGCTCGATCGGCGACCGCTATCGCGTCCTCGGCGGCCAGGGCGGCTCGCTGGGCTTCCCGCGCGGCGACGAGAAGGCCGTGGCCGGCGGCGTGGTCCAGGACTTCCAGCGCGGCTACCTCTCGACGACGAGCACCGGCATCGCGGTCGTGCGCGGCTGGGTGGGCGACGCCTACCGCGCGCTCGGCGGCCCGGCGGGCAAGTACGGGCTCCCGCTCGCGGACGAGCGCCAGAACGCGGACGGCACGCAGCAGCAGCAGTTCCGGGACGGGCGCGTCTACGCGTCGACCGCGGGGGCGTTCGGCGTCCGCGGGTCCGTCGGCGAACGGTACGTGCGCTCGGGCGAGACGACAGGCGTGCTCGGCGCGCCGCGGACCAACGAGGCAGCCGTCAAGAACGGCTACGCGCAGCGGTTCGCGGGCGGCGGCATCTGGAACTCGCCGCGCGGCACGTTCATCGTCCGCGGCTGGATCGGCGACCGCTACGTCGCGCTCGGCGCCGAGGCGAGCCGCCTCGGCATGCCGCTCGGCGAGGAGCGGACGGTCGGCGGCGACCAGGTGCAGGAGTTCGAGGGCGGGCGCATCGTCGTGGGGCCCGCGGGCGTCACCGTCGTCTACCCCTGACGCGAGCGCGGACTGCAGGAGGGCCGGCGGGGCGACCTGCCGGCCCTCCGGCGTCTCGGCCGGGAGGCCGATCGCCCACGTGACGAGCCGGCGCGCGTCCGGTCCGATGACCGGGCGCGGGCCGTGACCCGTCTCGGCCGAGCGGATGCTTCATCTCGCGGCGGACCTCGCCCACCCGAGCGGCCGTCGGGCGCGCTCTCGCGGTCCCCGAAAGCGGGCAGCGCCGGCGATCGTCCGCTCCGCCGTCGCGGCGGCACGCGGGCCGGCGGGACCCGCGCCCTGCCCGCTAGCGGTGGCCGCCCGCGCGGTCGAACTCGACGATCTGGGAGACGTCGCCGAACGGCGTGCGCCAGCCCCACGTGGGGACGCGCTCGACGGTGAGGTCGTAGGCGTCCGCGGGGTAGGGGTACTCGAACAGCTCGACGCGGCCCCACGCGGCGCCGTCGCCCTCCATCTCCGACGCGAGCGTGACGACGGTGGCCGAGCGCTCGACGCCGGCGAGGGACCCGCCGCGGGCGGTGAGCCAGATGTTGTCCGGGCCGCCGTCGCCGTGCGTGGTCGCGAGCACCGGCCGCTCGATGATGCCGTGCGCGATCGAGACCGGGCGCTGGCACGGGAACCAGAACGAGTCCGTCCAGGCGACCGCCGTCGGCGCGTCGGGCGCCGCGAGGTCGTTGAACGACACGGAGTCGGCGAGGACGGGCGCGGAGAACGCGAGCCAGCCGCCGCTCCCGGTCGTGCCGTCCTTCGCGACGAGCCGCACGGAGTCGCCGTCCTCGAGCCTCGCGGGATCCACGACGAGCGTGCGCCAGCCGGGACGGTCGACGGTGTCGGCGAGGGCGACGCGCCCCCGGTCGACGAGGTCGCCGGCCGCGTCGCGGACCTGCATGGTGAGCCGGTCGTCGTCGCCCTCGGCGAGCCGGCCGCCGATGAGGACGGCGATGCGCTGGGTGCTGTCGATGCGGTCGGGCAGGCGGTACCAGGGCGTGGTCATCTCGCCGACGGTGTCGCCGCGGTCGCCGTAGCTGCCCCAGAGCGAGGTGCCGTCGGCGAGCTCGGGCGCCGGATCCGTCGCGGGCCAGCCGCCGTCGAGGCGGAACGCGCCCGCGGTCGCGGCCGTCGACGCGTCGCCCTCGGAGACGGGGAGCGCCTGGCCGCGCGTGGCGTCCCAGGTGCTGATCGCCGCGCCGGTGAGGCAGGAGGATCCGTCCGGGTCCTCGATGTTCGCGGCGCCGACGGAGTACGTGTCGAGGCCCCGGTACGCGGCCAGCGAGAAGGTGCCGACGAGGTACCCGCCGGTGACGACGGCGAAGACCGTGACGACGGCGGTCGCCGACCACAGGCTCCGCGGCGCCGACCACGGCTCGCGTCGGCGGCGCTGCACGAGGACGGCGACGCCCACGGCCGCGACGGCGACGAGCACCCAGATGGGCAGCGCGCCGAAGTGGATCGGACCGAAGCCGGGCTCGCGGTCGCGGCCGAACATCCCCTGGTTCCAGGAGTAGGCCCAGGAGTTCGGGCCGTGCAGCGAGAAGACGATGGGCGGGACGAGGCTGGCGACCGCGACGGGGGTGAGCCACCACGGCGCGCGCCGTCCGTCGAGGAGCGCGGTCACGATGCCCGGAGCGAGCACGAGGATCAGCGTCACCGCGAGCGGCCCCACGGAGGAGATGGCGCCGAAGTGGTGCGTCCACTTGCTCGGCGTGATCCACAGCAGCACGAGGGAGAGCGCGAGCGACCAGCCGGCCAGCACGAGCGGAGCCGGGACGAGGCGCGCGGCGCGCGGGACGAGCCGGGTCGCCGCGTACATCGCCACCCACCAGACGAGGAGCACGAGAGCGAGGAGCACGACCGAGCGCTTCGCGTACGAGCCCATCGGGATGTCGCGCATGAGGAACTCGTAGCGGTTCCACTCGTCGAGCCAGGTGAGCGGGGTCTCGACGGCGGCGAAGCGCGTGGGGCCGGTGAGGGCGTCGGACAGGGTCGCGTCGGCGAAGGCGGCGAAGAGGGCCACGGATCCGACGGAGAGGACGGCGACGGTGCGCGCGACGGCCGCGAGGCGGGATCCGCCCTGGCACGCGAGGCGCCAGAAGCCGGGGATGCCGAGCAGGAGCGGCGCGAACGCGACGACGCCGGTGGGGTGCGCCGCGAACGCGAGGCCGGCGACGAGGGCCGCGAGGGCCGCGGGGAGGAGCGTCGACCGGTCGCGGGAGCGGAGGACGAGCGCGAGGACGACCACGCCGCCGAGGGATCCGAGGATCTCGGGCCGGCTGCCGATCGTGTACGAGAGCCACCAGATGAGGAACGTGAGCGCGAGCAGGCCGCGGGACCACGTGCGGGCCCGGCGGGAGAGGCGCGCGACGGCGCGCTCGAGGAGGTGGCGGGTGACGAACCAGGCCGCGATGCCGGCGATGAGCGCGGGCGTGCGCAGCCACACGGGGGAGCGGCCGCCCAGCTCCTGCCAGGCGCCGAGGAGCTGCCAGAACCACGTGAAGGGCGTGAAGGACTGGTTGAACATCTGGTAGTAGTTGCCGACGAAGCCGGCGACCCCGTCGTTGAGCGACATCGCGGCGTAGTAGCCGTCGTCGTCGGTCATGGGGCCGATGAAGATCCAGAGCGCGAGCACGGCGACGACCACGGCGTCGACCGGGCGCAGGGCCCGGAGGACGCGGGACGCGATGCCGCGTCGGGGGGAGGCGGCGGCGCCCGGCGCGTCGACGGCGACGGCCGCGGTACCGGGGTCCGCGCGGAGCCCGTCGTCCGTCGCGTCGTGGGGTCCGCCGTCCGCGTCGCCCGCTTCGGCGCGCTCCCGGCGGCGCCGTCGGTCGTCCCGCGCGAGCACCACGAGCGCGGCGACGAGGCTCAGCCACATCAGCACCATGATCGCGATCTTCGCGCCGCTCGGGGTGCTGTCGAAGTCGTCCACGACCTGCACGCCGACCGCGAGGTCGGACGCGGCGGGCACGGCGGCGACGCTCGAGACGAGCACGTCGATCTGCGGCGGCAGCGTGCCGTCGAGGTCCACCACGCGCGTGCCGTCGGCGTCGAGGGTCAGCCCCTGGACGTCCGAGTGCAGGGAGTAGGAGACGTCGTCGCCGGCCGTGAGGGGGATCCGCTCGGTGTCGCCGTCGATGCGGAGCGTGAGGGTCGTGTCGTCGGCCGTCAGGAGCAGGCCGTCGGTCGCTGCCTCCGGCTCGGCCGGGTCGATGGTCGCGAGCAGGACGCCGTCGTCCGACGCGGCCGCCGCCTCCACGGCCGCCGTGGTGAACGAGACGTCGATCGAGTGCGGCGTCTGGTTGGTGAGGAGCAGCGAGGTGGACCGGATGTCGGCCGGGTCCTGCGGCCACGCCACGCGCACGTCCGCGGTGTCGACGGGCGCCACCGCGAGCAGCGCGCCCGAGCCGATGGCGACGGCCCCGAGGAGCCCGGCGATCAGCGCCGGCCGCGGCCTCCGGGACGGGCTGCGGGGGAGGGAGGGGGAGTCGGACGCGGGTCGAGCGGAGGAGGACGGCACAGTGTCCCGAGGGTACAGGATCGGGTCCCGCCGATCCCGGCAGGTAGCCTGATGCGATGACCGCCGTCCCCAGCGCCCGCCGCCGGGCGCTGCTGGTGGTGGGCGCGACGGTCGTCACCGGGCTCGTCACCTACGTCTTCCTCGGGATCGTGTCGCGGAGCGTCGCGGCCCTCGCGCCGGACGCCGTGGCGGGCGACGCCGCGTTCGACATGTTCTCCGTCTTCTGGTCCGTCGCCCTCGTCGTCGGCTTCGGCCTGTTCCTCCCCGTCGAGCAGGAGCTCGCGCGCCTCGGCGCGCACGGCGTCGACGTCCGCGCGGCCGTCCGCTCCGCGCTGGGGCTCTCCGGCGCGGTGGCCTTCGTCGGCCTGGTCGCGGTGGCGGCCGCCTCGCCGCTGCTCCTCGGCGCGGGCATGCCGATCGGTCTCGTCGTGGCCTACGCGCTCATCGCCCCCGTGTCCGCGCTGCAGTTCACCGCGCGCGGCGCCATGGTCGCCCGCGGCGACGTGACGGCGTACTCGCGCGTGCTGCTCGCCGACTCGGGCCTCCGCGTCGCGCTCGCGCTCGGCGCCCTCCTGCTCCTCACCGCGCTCGACCTGCCGGACGCCGTCTCCTGGTTCGCGGCGGCGCTCCTCGCGGCCATCGCGCTCGCGCACATCCCGGTGCTGCTGCGCCTCCGCGGCGGGCGGGCGGACGCCGCGGCCGGCGCCGTGGATCCCGCCGTCGCCGCCGTCGACCCCGCGGCGCTCGCGACCGGGCCGGGGCCCGAGCTGTCGCCCGGCACGAGCATCCGCCGCGCCTACCTCGCCCTCCTGGGCGCGGGCGTGTGCGCGCAGCTGCTGCTCAACGCGGGACCCGTGGTCATCGCGGCGCTCGACCGCACGGTCGGCACGGCCGGCGCGTTCCAGGCCACCTTCAGCGTCGCGCGCGTCCCCCTCTTCATGCTCGTGCCGCTCCAGGGCCTCATCGTGCCGCCGCTCGTCGCCTACGTCCGTCGCGGGGAGACGGCCGCGCTGATCCGGCGCATGACGCTCATCGCGGCCGCGGTCGCAGGCGTCGGCGTCGTGGCCGGCGTCGTCGCGGCCCTCGTCGGCCCGTGGGTCATCGAGCTCGTCTTCGGCTCGGGCCGCTCGCTGCCGGGGCCCGACGTGGGGATCCTCGTGCTCGGCGTCTTCGCGCACGTGGGCCTGGTCATCGGCACGCAGGCCCTCATCGCCACCGACCGGCACCGCGACTCGTCGATCGCGTGGGTCGCCGCCCTCGTCGTCGCGGCCGCGGCCACCGCGCTGCTCCAGGGGCCGCTCGGCTGGGCGACCGCGATCGCGGCCGGCTTCGGCGGGGGCTCGCTCGTCGGATGGGTCGTCGCGCTGCTGCGGCTCCGCGCCGTCGGCACCCGTCACGCCCGCACCGCCCGCACGAGAACCCTCGAGGAGACCCCGTGACCGACGTCGTCATCGCCCTGACCTACTACTCGCCGTACGTGAGCGGGCTCACGAACGTGGCCAGGGACGTGGCGGAAGGCCTCGTGGCGCGCGGCCACCGCGTCACGGTCGTCACCACCCGGCACGACGCCGCCCTGCCGCTCGAGGAGACGATCGCCGGGGTGCGCGTGGTGCGGACGCCGGTGCTGCTGCAGCTCGGCAAGGGCGTCATCAGCCCGTCGTTCATCCCCGCGGTGCTCCGCGAGGCGCGGCACGCGGACGTCGTCAACATCCACGCGCCCATGGTCGAGGCGGGACCGCTCGCCTGGCGGGCGTCGCGGATCACGCGCGTCGTCACCACCTACCACTGCGACGTCGACCTCCCGAGCGGCCTCGTCAACGCGGTGCAGCGCCAGGTGATGGATCGCTCGAGCGTCCTCGCGGCCCGCAGCTCGACGCGCGTCGTCGTCACGAGCGA
Organism: Clavibacter phaseoli; assembly: GCF_021922925.1. Lineage (NCBI taxonomy): Bacteria > Bacillati > Actinomycetota > Actinomycetes > Micrococcales > Microbacteriaceae > Clavibacter > Clavibacter phaseoli. The sequence goes on along the minus strand of NZ_CP040786.1, from coordinate 1,766,416 downwards.
CGACTACGCCGACCACTCGCGCATCGCGTCGGCGCTCACCGCCCGGCGCGCCGTGATCCCGCCCGGCTGCCACGACCGCAGCGGCGGACGGCCGGCCTTCCGCGAGACCGACGGCCTGCACGTCGGCTTCCTCGGCCGCATCGTGGAGGAGAAGGGCATCGAGTACCTCGTGGAGGGGTTCTCGGCGCTCGACCGGCCCGACGCGCGCCTGCTCATCGGCGGCGACTTCTCCCGCGTCGCGGGCGGCTCGGTCATCGACCGGGTGAAGGAGCGCATCGCGGGCGACGACCGGATCCGCCTGCTCGGCTTCGTCGCCGACGAGGACGTCCCCGACCTCTACGCGTCGATGGACGCCTTCGCGCTCACCTCGGTCAACGCGTTCGAGGCGTTCGGCATCGTGCAGGTGGAGGCCATGATCGCCGGGGTGCCCGCGATCGCGTCCGACCTGCCCGGCGTCCGCCAGCCCGTGCGGACGACCGGCTTCGGCGTCATCGTCCCGCCGCGCGACTCCGGCGCCATCACGCGCGCGCTCGAGGACATCGCGGCGCGCGACGACGACGTGCCCGCCATGGCCGCGCGCGCCCAGGAGCTGTACGGCGTGGACGCCGTCACGCGCGCGTACGAGGAGCTGTTCGCCTCGCTCGCGCGCTGACGCCGGGTGCCGCCCGGCCGCCGCGGCGGTCGCCGCTTCCCGGCGGAATTCGCGTCAGAACGCGCTGGGCTGGACGTACAGGCCGATCACGAGGATCACGAGCCAGACGCCCGCGAGCACCTGCAGCATGCGGTCGCCGAGCGCGATCTCCTCGGGGGCCTGCGCGTCGCCCCGGTCGATGTGCTGGCCGTAGCGGAGCACCGCGAGCACGAAGGGCGCCACCGAGATGGAGAGCCAGAGGTTCCGCAGGTCGGTGAAGAGCTCGAAGGCCCAGAGGCTGTAGCCGAGGATGAGGATCGTCGCGGCCGAGTGCCAGATGAAGCCGAGGTAGCCGAGCGTGTAGCCCTTGAGCGACCCGCGCACGTCGCCCTGGAGGTCCGGGTTGCTGGCGAGCTCGCCGTAGCGCTTGCCCGAGACCATGAGGAGGGAGCCGAAGACGGCGACCAGCAGGAACCACTGGCTGAGGACGACGCCGGTGGCCGCGCCGCCGGCGATGGCCCGCAGCAGGAAGCCGGAGGAGACGACGGCGATGTCGAGGATGGTGATGTGCTTGAGCCAGATGCAGTACGCGATCTGCACGAGCTCGTAGCAGAGCACGACCGCGGCCAGCTCGATGCCGCCGGCGAGGGCCACGGCGAGCCCGCCGAGGAGGAGGACCGCCGCGACCGCGATCGCGATCGGCACCGGGACGATGCCGGCGGCGATCGGCCGCGAGCGCTTCCGCGGGTGCGCGCGGTCGGCCTCGACGTCGAGGATGTCGTTCAGGAAGTAGATGCCGGAGGCGGCGAGGCAGAAGGCCACGAACGCGAGCACGGCGCGGATCAGCGACGGCTCGAACAGGGCGCCGGCCGCGACCGGGGCGGCGAACACCAGGACGTTCTTCATCCACTGGCGGATGCGGGCCGTGCGGATGACCCCGCCGATGACCGAGGTGCTGCTGCCGGCGGGCGTGCGGGGGACGAGATCTGGTTCGCTGATGGTGGTCCTCCTGGTCGGCCGATCAGAGTCACCGTAGCCGGTCGGCGGGCCCCGCGCCGAACCGGCGGGCGGCGGGGCGGGACGCGTCCGGGGCCCGCCGCGTCGGCCGTCGGATAGGGTCGTGGGGTGCTGATCCGACGGAACCTCCTCCCGTGACGGCCGCCAGGATCCACCTCGTGCGCCACGGCGAGGTCGACAACCCGGACGGCATCCTCTACGGCCGGCTCCCCGGCTTCGGCCTCACCGCGCTGGGCCGCCGCATGGCCGCCGCGGCCGCCGACCACGTGGTCGCGTCGGGTCGCGAGGTCGGGCTGCTCCGATCGTCGCCGCTGCAGCGCGCGCTCGAGTCGTCGGCGCCGCTCGAGGCCGCCCTCGGGCTCCAGGCGGAGCGCCGCGACGGGCTCGTGGAGGCGTCGAGCAGGCTGCAGGGCGGGCGCTTCGACGTGAGCCTCAAGATCCTCGGCAAGCCCGCCGCGTGGCGCTACCTCGTCAACCCGCTGCGCCCGAGCTGGGGCGAGCCGTTCGCGGAGGTCGCCGCCCGCATGCGCGCCGAGCTCGCGGCCGCCGCCGCCGACGCCCCGGACGGCACGGACGCCGTCCTCGTCGGGCACCAGCTGCCCATCTGGATGGCGCACCGCAGCGTCGCCGGGAAGCCGCTGTTCCACGATCCGCGGAAGCGCCGCTGCGCCCTGTCGAGCATCACCTCGTTCGAGCCCGCCGCGGGCGGCTTCCGCGAGGTCGCGTACTGGGCCCCGTCGGCCGGGCTGCTCGCCGAGTCGACCGACACCGGCGCGGTCTGACGCGGGCGGCCCCGGCCGTCCCCACCCGGCGCGGGGCCGAGTCCGGCGCGACGACGACCCGACGGATCAGGACGCCGGCGTCCCCTCCGGGTGGCGCGCATCGGGCGCGGGCTGCGGCAGGCCGTGCCGCCAGCTGCGACCCTGCGCGGCCTTGACGGCGCAGATCACGAGGAGCACCCACCCCCACTCCACGATCGTGACGCTCTCGGCCAGCGACGCGACGAGGAGCACGACCAGGACGAGGGCCGTCCACACGTAGCCGACGCCGCGCTTGCTGGTCGCGAGCACCCACGAGCGCCCGAGCGCGAGCGCGCAGAAGGCCGCGAAGAGCACGAGGCCGACGAGCCCGGCCTGGAGGTAGAGGTCGAGGTAGGCGTTCCGGCCGGTCTCCTGCGCGCCGCGGCTCACGAGGTCCAGCGCCGTGTAGGGGTACGCGTCCAGCCGCCAGAGGCCCACGAAGCCCCAGCCCTCGATGGTGTTCAGGTCGATCAGGCGGAGCATCTCGCGCCAGAGGGCGACGCGCTGGAGGTAGTCGGGCCGGGCCTGCAGCACCTGCAGCACGGGGGAGCGGAAGGCGACGACGAGCACGGCGACGAGGGCCGCGAGCACCAGGGCGGCGCTGTTGGCGAGAGGCCGGGCCTGGCGCGCGAGATGGCGGAGGCCGAGGATGGCGAGGGCGGCGACCGCGAGCACGAGGAAGGTGCCGAGGATCACCGACGAGCGCGTGAGCGACGCCACGAGGAGCGCCGTCGCGAGCGAGAACACTGCGCGGCCGCGGGACACGGACCGGGTGATGAGCTCGATCGCGAACGTGACGGCGGCGACGAGCGCGACGATGCCGAGGGCGTTGCGCTCGCCCAGGAGCCCCTGGATCGGCCCGAGGCGCTCGAGCGCCCCGCGGATGCCGAGGAAGGGGATCGGCCCGTCGATGAGGAGCCCGGCCAGGACCTCGAGCGCCAGGGAGCCCACCAGCACCAGCCGCAGGACGTCGCCGGCGGCGCGCACGATCTGGATCAGGTCGCGGACGACCGCGACGTACACCGCGAGGAACGCGGACGCCGCCAGGTAGAGCACGCCGCCGATCGCGTCCGGCTGGTACGCGGTCCAGAGCAGCGTCGCCGCGCACCAGGCCACGAGCACCAGCAGGGAGATGGGGAGGAGGCCGCGCCACTCCCAGTCGCCGCGCTTGGCCGCGAGCGACGCCCCGGCCAGGACGACGAGCCCCGTCACGATGGCGACGAGCCCCGCCCAGCCGGTGGTCGCTCGCAGCGCGTGGGAGAGGAGCGCCGTGCCGAGGATGCACTGCGTGAGCGCGGCCGAGAACCTGGCCGACCCGAGGAGGTCGGGCAGGCGCTCCGGCAGCACGAGGCGGACGGGGGCGTTCACGGAGCGGTCGTCACGGGCGGTCGTGGGTGAGCGCGGCCGCGGTCACGCGGCGTCGGGATCGTGGGGGCCGGCGGCGGGAGCGGCGGAGGGGCCGGCCAGCGCGACGGAGGCGGGCGGCGACGCGGTCGCGGGCGAGGCGGCGGCCCGGGATGCGGACGCCGGCGCGGGGCCGCGGTCGACCGGGGCCCCGACCTCCGCAGCGCCGGGCCCGGCGGCGCCCGCGTCCCCGGCGCCCGGCGCGGCCACGCCGGGGGCGACCGGGCGGGGCCGCCGCCGGGAGTCCACGGGTCCGGGGACGTCCTCGCGAGCGACCATGCCGGAGCGCGTCGCGATCGCGATGACGACGAGCAGGAGCCAGTTCCCTTCGTACAGCAGCCGGCTCTCCGCGAGGCTCTGCACGGCGAGCGCGGTCATGAGCAGCAGCGGCGCGAGCGCGAGCGCGGAGTACGGCTCGACCCGGTCGCGCCGGTGCTGCGGCCGGTCGATGGCGGCCCACCACGAGCGGACGTACGTCGTGACGACGAGGCAGACGAGGACGAGGGCGCCCAGGACGCCGAGCTGCAGGAAGACGTCGAGGTAGGCGTCGTGCGCCTGGAGGTAGGTGACGCCGCTGCGCACGGCGAGGCCCTCGAACGGCTTGACCCAGGGGGCCCAGTAGCCGATCCAGCCCCAGCCGATGACGGGGTGCTGCTGCGCGAGCCCGATGACGGACTCCCAGATCTCGAAGCGGCCGGTGAGGTCGGGCGAGCGGCCGAGCAGCTCGAAGACCTCCGAGGTGCGCGTGACGACGACGCCCGCGCCGACCGCCGCGGCCACCACGACGCCGCCCGCCAGCGCGAGCCGCCCCCGCAGGCCGACGCGACGCGCGATGAGCGCGAGCACCGCGACCATGCCGGTCATGAGGAGCGCCACCAGCACGGTCGAGCTCCCCGTGAGGGCGAGGGTGAGGAGGGCGACCGCGATCCAGAGCGCCGCGCGCCTCCGGTCGACGGTGCGCGCCGCGTACTGCAGCGAGAAGACGATGAGGCCGAGCAGCGCCACCATGGCGAGCAGGTTGGCGTTGCCGACGACGCCCTGGATCCGGCCGCCGCTGAGGAGCTCCCCGCGGGTCCACGCGAAGGCGGCCGGCGCGCGCGGCCCGTAGTCCGTGAAGAACGGCATGACCGGCTGGCGCACCACGACGGCGACGAACAGCTCGAAGGCGAGCGACAGCCCGAGGATGACGCGGAACGCGCGGCCGAGCGCCTGGACGATCTCCGACCACGACAGCAGCACGACGAGCGTCAGCGCCGCGATGGACGTCGACAGCTGGATGAGCACGCCGAGCGCCGACTCGGCCCGGTACTGCGACCACGCGATCGACAGCATCGCGATCCCCGTGAACGCGAGGAGCGGGACGGGGAGCACGCGCAGGCGCGGCAGGGGCCGCGAGCGCGCGAGCAGCGTGATGCAGGTGACCAGCACCGCGAGCGCGATGGCGCCGAAGCCCCACCAGCTGAGGCTGTCGCGCCACATGTCACCGGCGAACGTGGTGACGAGGACGAAGGTCGCGAAGCTCCGGAGGGCTCGGCGGCTGGCGGTGGGCATGCCCATCAGGGTATCCGGCCCCGGGGTCGCGACCCGCCGCCTGGGCGGAGCGGGGGCGGGGGCGGCGCGATCGCCCGCGCGCCCGGCGCCCCCGCTGTCCATCAGACGAAGGCCGCGTGCCCCGTGATCGCCCGGCCGACGATGAGCGTGTTCATCTCGCGGGTGCCCTCGTAGGAGTAGATGGCCTCGGCGTCGGCGAAGAAGCGCGCCACGTCGTAGTCGAGCACGATGCCGTTGCCGCCGAAGGCCTCGCGGCACCAGGCGACGGTCTCGCGCATCCGGCTCGTGGCGTAGGCCTTGGCGAGGGCCGAGTGCTCGTCCGACTGGGTGCCCTCGTCCACCATCTCGGACGCGCGCGTCACGAGGCCGATGGACGCCGTGATGTTGCCGAGGCTGCGGACGAGGAGGTCCTGGATCAGCTGGTGCGCGCCGAGCGGCTTGCCGAACTGCTGGCGCTCGCCCGCGTACGCGACGGCCGCCTCGTAGGCGCCGATCGAGATGCCGATGGCGGCCCACGCCACCTCGGCGCGCGTGAGGCGCAGCACGGCGGCCGTGTCGGCGAACGACCGCGAGTTCTGCAGGCGGTTGCGCTCGGGCACGATGACGCCGTCGAGCTCGATGTCGGCGTTCTGCACGATGCGCAGCGCCTGCTTGTCCTCGATCCGCGTGGCGCGGAAGCCGGGGGAGTCGTTGGGGACGAGGAAGCCCTTCACCTGGCCGTCGTCGGCGTCCTTGGCCCAGATGACCGTGACGTCGCTGATGGTGCCGTTGCCGATCCAGCGCTTGGCGCCCGTGATGCTCCACTCGTCGCCGCGCCGCGTCGCGACGGTGCGGAGGCCCCGGGCGGAGTCGGACCCGGACAGCGGCTCGGTGAGCCCGAAGGACCCGAGGATCTCGCCGGACGCGAAGCGCGGCAGCCACTCGGCGCGCTGCTCGGGGGATCCGGCGACGGCGACGCTGCCCATCACGAGCCCGCTCTGCATGCCGACCACGGTGGCGATGCTCGCGTCGATGCGGCCGAGCTCGAGCGCGGCCCAGCCGCGGTACACGGCCGAGTTCTCGAACGGGCGCGTCTCGGCGAACGGCATGCCGAAGATGCCGCGCTCGGCGAGGCCGGCGACCACGTGGCGGGGGAACTCGGCGCGGGCCCACAGCCCGTTGACGTGCGGCCGGACCTCGGTCTCGAGGTAGGCGCGGAGGTCGGCGAGGGACTCCTTCTCCCGGTCGCCGAGGCGGGACTCGTAGCCGTAGAAGTCGCCGATGAGGGGGGTGAGGGACACGATGCTCCGTTGCGGTTCGTCGGCGCCCTCGGGGACGGGCGCCTGCGGCCGAGCCTAGGTCGGCGTCCCGGCGGCGCGGTCATCGGTTGGTACTTTGGTCGCGTCCGGACAGGACGCGCGCCCTCGGGCGTTGTAGGTAGCCGCCAAGCCCGACAGGATCCGACGTGTTCACTGCCCTCGCCAACACCCCCCGCGACTACGCATGGGGGTCCCGCACCGCCATCGCCGAGCTCCTCGGCCGCGAGCCGTCCGGGGGCCCGGAGGCCGAGCTGTGGCTCGGCGCGCACGACGGCTCGCCGACCCGCGTGGTCGACCCGTCGACGGTCGGCGGCGCGCGGACGCTGTCCGAGTGGATCCACGCGGACCCCGCGACGACGCTCGGCCCGCTCGCCTCCGGCCTCCGCCCGGGCGACGGCCCCGGCCTCCCGTTCCTCCTCAAGGTGCTCGCCGCGGGCGGCCCGCTCTCCCTGCAGGCGCACCCGGACCTGCACCGCGCCCGCCTCGGCTTCCGGGACGAGGAGGAGCGCGGCGTCCCGATCGACGCGCCGCACCGCAACTACAAGGACCCGCTGCACAAGCCCGAGCTCGTCTACGCGCTGAGCGACGAGTTCCACGCCCTCTGCGGCTTCCGCCCGCTCGCCGAGGTGCGCGACGTCTTCACCCTGCTGCTCACGCTCGACGCGTCGGGGCCCGACTCCGACCCGGCCGTGATCCGCACGGTCCTGTCGCGCCTGACCGGCTCCGAGGCGGACGTGCTGCGCGACGCGTTCGCCTTCCTCATGGGCGGCGGATCCGAGGTGCGCCGCCTCGTCGACCGCGTCACGCTGCTCGCGAGCCTCGCCTCCGACCGGCAGTGCCGCGAGTTCGCGACGGAGATGCGCACCGTGCGCGAGCTCGCGGAGGCGTACCCCGGCGATCCCGGCATCGTCACCTCCCTGCTACTCAACCGCGTGACGCTGCGCCGCGGCGAGGCGCTCTACCTGCCCGCGGGGAACATCCACGCGTACCTGCACGGCCTCGGGATCGAGCTCATGGCGGCGTCCGACAACGTGCTGCGCGGCGGCCTCACGCCCAAGCACGTCGACGTGCCCGAGCTCCTCGACGTGCTCGAGTTCCAGGCGCTGCCCGTGCCGTACCTCGCGCCCGAGCACGCGGCGCCGGGCGTCGAGCTGTACCGGCCGGACGTGCCCGACTTCCTGCTCGCGCGGATCGCGCCGGCCACGCGCGACGCGGCCGACGGCGACGCGGGCGCGAGCGTGGTCGAGGTCGACGGGCCCGCCATCGTCCTCTGCACCGCGGGCGAGGTGACGCTCCGCGGCGAGGCCTCGACCGTCGTGATCCGCCGCGGCGACGCCGTCTTCGTCACGCCCGACGAGGGCCGGCTCGTCGTGACGGGGGAGGGCGAGGCGTTCCTCGCGACGACGCCGGCGCCCGCCGCGGGCGACGACGCCGCGTGACCGGAGGTCCCGACGGCCGTCGATAGGGTTGCCGCATGACATGGTTGGTCACCGGCGGCGCCGGCTACATCGGTTCGCACATCGTCTCCGCGTTCGCTCGCGCCGGCATCGACACGGTCGTCCTCGACGACCTCTCGAGCGGCCACGCGTCCTTCGTGCCGGACGGCGTGCCCTTCCACCGCGGGTCGGTGCTCGACCGGGAGCTGCTCGCGAGCATCCTCGGCTCGGGCGACATCCGCGGCGTCGTCCACGTCGCCGGGTTCAAGTACGCCGGCGTCTCCGTGCAGCGCCCGCTGCACACCTACGAGCAGAACGTCACGGCCACCGCCGTCCTGCTGGAGGAGATGGAGCGCGCGGGCGTCGACAGCATCGTGTTCTCCTCCTCCGCCGCCGTGTACGGCACGACGGACGTCGACCTCGTCGACGAGGCCACCCCGAAGGCCCCTGAATCCCCGTACGGCGAGTCCAAGCTCATCGGCGAGTGGCTCCTGCGCGACCAGGGGGTCGCCAAGGGCCTCCGCCACGCGTCGCTGCGGTACTTCAACGTCGTCGGATCCGGCGACGAGGGCTACTTCGACACCAGCCCCCACAACCTGTTCCCGCTCGTCTTCGACGCGCTGCTCGACGGACGGACGCCGCGCGTCTACGGATCCGACTACCCGACGCCCGACGGCACGTGCGTCCGCGACTACATCCACGTCGTGGACCTCGCGGCGTCGCACGTGGCCGCCGCCCGGCGGCTCGAGGCCGGCGATCCGGTCGAGCCCGTCTACTGCCTCGGCAGCGGCGCGGGCGTCAGCGTCCGCGAGATCATGACGGCGATCGCGGGCGCGACCGGCATCGACTTCGAGCCCGAGCTGCACGACCGCCGCCCCGGCGATCCGGCCCGCATCGTGGCCTCGGGAGAGCTCGCCGCGCGCGACATCGACTGGGCCATGCGGCACACCCTGGACGACATGGTCACGAGCGCCTGGCGGGCCCGCCAGGCCGGCACTGCGGCCTAGCGCCGGCAGCGAGCGGCGGCGCGTCGCAACCCTCGAGGAGCGGCTGAGGGTTTACCCTCCGCGGCTTGACTCGGGGGAGTTACACCGGTGTAATTATGACGATGAGCTGGGGCCGGCCGGGCGCCCCGGCCGCGTGGGGAGATCGTGACATGGCACTACCTGAGTACCACGCCGGAGTCCCCGACGACTGGTTCGTCGACCCCGTGCGACTCGGGGTCCCGGGCGTCCGCGGCGTCGACGACGGCAACCCGCTCGCGTGGCAGGCCGACTCGCTCTGCGCGCAGACCGACCCGGAGGCGTTCTTCCCCGAGAAGGGCGGCTCCACCCGCGACGCCAAGAAGATCTGCGGATCGTGCGAGGTGCGCAGCGAGTGCCTCGAGTACGCGCTCGAGAACGACGAGCGCTTCGGCATCTGGGGCGGCCTCTCCGAGCGCGAGCGCCGCAAGCTCCGCAAGCGCGCGGTCTGACCCGCCCGGGGCCCCCGGCTTCCGGCGCGCCGTCCGGCTGCGGCGGATCCCCACCACGCACCACGTAGGGTCTCCCCTGTCATGCAGCCACGAGTAACCGCGATCCTCGTCGCCCACGAGGGCGCGCCGTTCCTCGACCGGACCCTGGCGGCCATCGCCGCGCAGACCCGGCGGCCCGACCAGGTCGTCGTGGTCGACCTCGGCTCGCGTGACGGATCCGCCGCCCTCCTCGCCGCGTCCGACCCGACGCGCATGGTGCAGGCCCCCGCGCGCATGACCTTCGGGCAGGCCGTCGACCAGGCCGTCCGCGTGATCCCCGCGCCCGAGGGCGACCACGAGCTGCTCTGGCTGCTCTCGGCCGACAACGCGCCCGCGCCCGACGCGCTCGAGCGCCTGCTCGCCGCCGTCGAGGCCTCGCCGAGCGTCGCGGTCGCCGGCCCGAAGCTCATGGAGTGGGACCACCCGGGCTACATCCACGAGATGGGGACCACGCTCACGACCCTGGGCGCGGCCGTGCCGATCGTCGACGTCGAGCTCGACCAGGCGCAGTACGACGAGATGAGCGACGTCCTCGGCGTCGCCGCGGGCGGCATGCTGGTGCGCCACCGCCTCTGGGACGAGCTGGGCGGCTTCGACGACGCGCTCCCCGCCATCGACGACGCGCTCGACCTCTGCGTCCGCGCCCGCCTCGCCGGCCACCGCGTCGTGGTCGTCCCCGCCGCCCGCGTCGCCTCCGCGGGCGACGCGGGCCCCGGCACCGCCTTCCTCGGGAAGCGCACGCCGCGCCGTCGCCGCCGTCGACTGCGCCGGCAGGCCCAGCTGCACCGCCGCCTCGCCTACGCGCCGGCGGCCGCCGTCCCGTTCCACTGGCTCTCGCTCGTGCCCCTCGCCATCCTGCGCGCGCTGCTCCAGATGCTCCGCAAGCGCCCGACGGCCGCTCCCGGGGAGATCGGCGCCGCGGTGCGCGTGGCCGTGGCGCCCGGGCGGATCCGCGCCAGCCGTCGCCGGCTCGCCGCGGCCCGGACGGCGCCGTGGTCGAGCATCGCCTCCCTCCGCCAGCCGCTCGCGGTCGGCCGTCGCCGGCGGTCGCTGGCCCGCGAGCAGTACCGCGTCGAGCACATGGGCGTCTCCGACGGCGTGGAGTTCCTCGCCACCGGCGGCGGCTGGACCGTGCTCGCCGCGCTCCTCCTCTCCGCCGTCATGTGGCTGCCGCGGCTCACCGGCACCGCCCTCGTCGGCGGCCAGCTGCTGCCGCTCGGCCCGAGCGCCGGCGCGCTGTGGGCGCAGGTCGGCATCGGCGTGCGCGGATCCGGCGCCGGACCCGTCGCCCCCTCCGACCCATTCGCCTACGTGCTCGCCGTGCTCGGCAGCGTCACCGCGTGGGAGCCGTCGCTCGCGGTGCTCGGCCTGTTCGTGGCCGCCCTGCCGCTCGCGGCCCTCGCCGCCTGGCTGTGCGCGGCGCAGCTGACCCGCAACGCCTGGCTGCGCGCCCTGGCCGCCCTGGTCTGGACGCTCGCGCCCACCCTGCTCATCGCGCTCGGCGAGGGCCGCCTGCCGGCCGTGCTCGCGCACCTGCTCCTCCCGTGGCTCGCGCTCGCGGTGCTGCGCGCGCCCCGCTCGTGGTCCGCGTCCGCCGTGGCGGGGATCCTGATGGCCGCCGTCGGCGCGTCCGCCCCCTCGCTCGTCCCCGCCGTGCTCATGCTGTGGCTCGTCGCGACCGTGCGGGCCGGGCGCCGTGCCGGCCGGCTCGCGACGATCCCCGTGCCGCTGGTCGCCCTGGTCGCGCCCCTCGTCGTCTACCGCGTGATGCAGGGGCAGCCGCTCGCCCTCGCCGCCGACCCGGCCGTCCCCGCGGGCTTCACGCCCGCCGACGTGCCCGGCCTCGCGCTCGGCTTCCCGACCTCGGGCCTCGGCGGATGGTCCGCGTTCGTCGAGTCGCTGGGCGCCACACTGCCGGCCGCCGTGCCGCTCGTCGTCGTCGCGGTCCTGGTCGCGCCGCTCGTGCTGGGCGCGATCGCGGCGCTCTTCCTCCGCGGATCGCACCGGGCCGCCCTCGCGCTGGGCGTGACGGTGCTGGGCTTCGCGACCGCGGTGCTCGCGGCGCGGACGGTGGTGCAGTCGACCGGATCCGACGTCGTCGCCGTCTGGCCCGGGTCCGGCCTCAGCCTCCTCTGGCTCGGCCTCGCCGGCGCCCTCGTGCTCGGCTTCGCGACGCTCGGCCGCCGCTCGGTCGTGCCGGGGCTCGTGGCCGCCGTGACCCTGGTCGTGCTCGCCCTCCCGCTCGTCTCGGCCGCGGTCGCCGGATCCACCGCCGTGCGCGCCACCACCGACACCTCGCTGCCCGGCCTCGTCGTCGCGGAGGCCGCCACGGATCCCGCGGTCGGCACGCTCGTGCTCCGCGCCGGGGACGACGGCTCGCTCTCCGCCGACGTGGAGCGCGGCGCCGGACGCACGCTCGAGCAGGTCTCCACGGTCGACTCGACCATCGGGCCGCTGTCCGACACGCAGACGCGCGTCGCCGAGCTCGCGGGCAACGTCTCCTCCCGCTCGGGACTCGACGCGACGGAGGACCTCCAGGGCCTCGGGATCAGCTACGTGCTGCTCGAGACACCGTCGGGCGACGCGGAGACCGTCGTGCACGACCGCGCCCGCGCCGCCCTCGACGACGACCCCGTCTTCACGGCCGTGGGGCAGACCGAGGCCGGGCTGCTCTGGCGCTTCGTGGGCAGCGACGACCTCGTCGCCCAGGTCGCGGGTCCCGGCAACCTCGACGACCCAGGGCGCGCGGGCGTGCTCGCGGCGCAGGCGCTCGTGTTCGCGCTCACGCTGCTCCTCGCGATCCCCACCGGCGGCCTCGCGGCGCGCAGCCGCCCGCTGCCCGCCTACCGCGAGCCCGTCGCCGCGGGGGACGCGCGCCCGGCGGACGCCGTGGAGCCGCGGCCCGCGCACGACGACCGCGGCACCCCGGCCTACCTCGACGAGCCGACGGGACAGGCCGTGGAGGCCGCGCCCTTCGGCGACATCCCGCAGGCGGGTGAGCGCCGCGCCGGGGACGACGGGGAGCGCGACGACGCGGCTCCCGCGCCCGCCGCCGACCGGGACGACGACCGCGCCCGCGGCGCCGACGACGACGACCGCAGGAGGACAGATGGCCACGCGTGACGCCGTGCGCATCGCGACGCGCGTGACCACCGGGATCGTCGGCGTCGCCGTGCTGGGGGTCGTCGTGACCGGCGCCCTCCTGCTCCCGCCCGCAGCCAGCGACGCGAGCGCCCCCTCGGTGCTCGTGACCCCCGTCGCGACCGATCAGCAGCGCGTCTGCGCCGGCTCCCTCCTCCGCCCGCCCGCCGCGGACGCCGCCTCGACGACCACCGCGGTCGCCGAGGGGAGCGCCGCCACGACGAGCGGATCCGCCGTGACCGGGTCGACGGGCGCCGCCCCCGACGTCCGCACCTCGCGCCTCGAGGCTCCCGACGTGCAGGGCGCGGCGTCCAGCGCCCCCTCCGTGCTCGCCGTCGCGGGCGCCGTCGACGACGCGCCGACCGACCTCGCGGGCGCGTCCTCCGAGATCGCGACGGAGTCCGACCTCGCGGGGCTCGCCGTCGCGTCGTGCGCCGAGGCGACGGCCGACGCGTGGCTCGTCGGCGGCGCCACGACCACCGGCCGCACCACCTTCGTCGTGCTCGACAACCCGTCCGGCGTCTCCTCCACGGTCGACCTCGCCATCACGGGCGAGGACGGCGCCGTCAGCGCCCCGGGCGCCAGCGGGATCTCCGTCCCGGCCGGCAGCCGCCGCGTGCTCAGCCTCGCGGGCCTCGCCCCCGACCTCTCCTCCCCGGCCGTGCACGTGCAGAGCCGCGGCGGCCAGATCGTCGCGCGTCTCGAGCAGAGCACGGTGCGCGGGCTCCTCGCGGGCGGCGTCGACTGGATCGGCCCCGCCGCGGCCCCGTCCACCGAGCTGGCCATGACCGGGCTCCGCATCGACTCCCAGGCGGCCGCGGTCGCGCCCGTCGAGGGCGAGGAGCAGCCCGCGGCCGACGCGGGCGGATCCGCGCCCGGAGCGGGCTCCGACCCCGGCACCGACCCCGACCGCGAGACGGCCGTGCGGATAGTGGTCCCCGGATCCGAGGACGCCGACGTCAGCGTGAGCGTCGCCCCCGAGGAGGGCACCGACGGCACCGGCACCACCTTCACGGTGCAGGCCGACGCGGGCCGCACCATCGACGTGCCGGTCGCCGACCTCCCCGACGGCCGCTACTCGGTCACGGTGCAGAGCTCGGTCCCGGTCACCGCGGCCGTGCGCAGCGTGTCCGGCGCGGCGGAGAGCGGCGCGACCGACTTCGCGTGGGTCCCGTCCGCGGAGGCGCTCACGCGCGACGCGCTCGTGTCGGTGCCCGCCGGTCCGGCGCCGCTCCTGCACCTGCGGAACGCGGGCGGCCAGGCGGCGACCGTCACGGCGCGGCCGACCGACGGATCGGATCCGGTGTCGCTCGACGTGCCCCCGGGATCCGCGGCCTCCGTCGCCGTCACGGCCGGGCGCACCTACCTGCTCGAGGGCGCCACCGGCCTCACGGCGACCGTCACGCTCGCCGAGCCCGGGCGATCCGCGGCGCTGCCCGTCGTGCCGGTGCTGCCGGCCGCGGACCCGCTGCGCGTCCACCCCTGACGCCGGTCCGAGCCGGCCGCTCCGCGCGCGGAGACGCGGACGCCTGACGCCCGTTCGGGATCCGCGGTCAGTGCGGGTCGTACCTGTCGGGCGCGAGCTCCCACGGGTCCTTGCCGAGCAGCTCGGCGACCGCGCGGTACACGCAGCCCTCGACGAGCGCCCGCTGGTGGTACTCGTCGTCCTCGTGCAGGTGCGCGAGGCGCTCGATGGGGAGGCGGTAGAAGATCACGCGGCGCTCGTCGGCGAGGACGCTCCAGCGGTCGATGCCGTCCCGCTCGCTGTTCTCGGCGGGGAGCGCGGCGACCTCGAACGAGACGCGGTCGAGCTCGTCGGGCCAGAGGCCGCGGAGGTACTCGGCGGCGGACGCGATGGTCTGGTCGAAGACGTCGGCGCGCGTGCGCAGCACCGGCAGCTCCGGCCCGGTGACGGGGGAGCGGAGGCCGCGGCCGTGCCGATCCCGCCAGGAGCCCCGGATGGAGACGTGGCCTCCCCGGCGGCGCGATCGTGGCATGGCCCCATCGTACGGCCCCGGGGTCGGCGGTAGTGTGGGCCCGACATGACGAACAGGCCCTGCTCCCGCGTCGGCTGCACCGGCGGCGCCACGACCACGCTCACCTACGTCTACGCGGACTCCATGGCCGTCCTCGGGCCCCTCAGCCACGACTCCGAGCCGCACAGCTACGACCTGTGCGACCGCCACGCGGCCCGCCTCTCGGCCCCGCAGGGATGGCAGATCGTCCGGCACGGGGTGCTCGGTGAGGTAGGTTTCGGAGCATGACGACGACTGCCGCCGAGACGCTGACCGCCATCGTGAAGACCTACGACGTGCGAGGTCTCGTCGGTAGCCAACTGACCGAGGAGCTGGTCACGGCCCTCGGCGCCGGCTTCGTCGACGAGCTCGGAGCCGCCGGGAGCGAGATCGTGGTCGGGCATGACATGCGCGACTCCTCGCCGTCCTTCGCCCAGGCGTTCGCGCGCGGCGCGACGGCCCGCGGCGGCAACGTCCTCCTCATCGGTCTCTGCTCCACCGACGAGACCTACTTCGCGTCCGGATCCCTCGACGCCCCCGCGGTCATGTTCACCGCGAGCCACAACCCGGCCACCTACAACGGCCTCAAGTTCTCCCGCGCGGGCGCGCAGGGCATCAGCCTGGACACGGGCCTCGGCGCCATCCGCGACCGCGCCATCGGCTTCCTCGAGGGCGGGATCGCACCCGTCGAGCCCGCGGGCGAGGTGCGCGAGCGCGACGTGCTCGCCGACTACGCCGGCTACCTCCGTCAGCTCGTCGACCTGTCCGGGATCCGCCCGCTGCGCGTCGTCGTCGACGCCGGCAACGGCATGGGCGGCATGACCGTGCCCGCCGTGCTCGGCACCGCGGCCGGCCTGCCCGAGCTGCCCATCGAGATCATCCCGCTCTACTTCGAGCTCGACGGCACGTTCCCGAACCACGAGGCGAACCCGCTGGAGCCGGCCAACCTGGTCGACCTGCAGAAGGCGGTCGTCGAGCACGGCGCCGACCTCGGCCTCGCCTTCGACGGCGACGCGGACCGCTGCTTCGTGGTGGACGAGAAGGGCCAGGCGGTCACGCCCAGCGCCGTCGCCGCCATCGTCGCCCTCCGCGAGATCTCGCGCGTGAAGGCCCAGTCGCCCGACGAGGACGTCACGGTCCTGCACAACCTCATCACCTCGCGCATCGTGCCCGAGACCATCGAGGCGGCGGGCGCCACGGCCGTCCGCACGCGCGTCGGCCACTCGCTCATCAAGGACCAGATGGCCGCCACGGGCGCCGTCTTCGGCGGCGAGCACTCCGCGCACTACTACTTCCGCGACTTCTGGGGCGCCGACAACGGCATGCTCGCCGCGATGCACCTGCTCGCCGAGTTCGGCCAGACCGACGGCCTCATGTCCGACCTCTCCGCGCGCTACACGCCGTACGCGCTGTCGGGCGAGATCAACAGCACGGTCGACGACGTGCCCGCCGCCTACGAGCGCATCGTCGAGGCCTTCCGCGGCCGCGGCGAGTTCGACGAGCTCGACGGCCTCACGGTCGACGGCCCGGTCGGCGACGACGGCGCGTTCTGGTGGTTCAGCGTCCGCCCGTCGAACACCGAGCCGCTGCTGCGCCTGAACGTCGAGGCGTCGACCGAGGAGCGCATGGCCGCCCTCCGCGACGAGCTCCTGGGGCTGATCCGCGGGGCCTGATCCCGCGACCCGCACCGCATCCGACGCCGCGTCCCTCCTGGAGGGGCGCGGCGTCGTCGCGTGCGGGCGCCCGCGGCATACCCCTGGGGGGTTCCGGTGGGTACCCCCAGGGGGTACCATGGACGGGAACGGGAGGTGGCCGCCATGGTCGGGTACAGCGAGGGCAAGGACGACATCCTCAAGCGGCTGCGGCGCGCGGAGGGCCAGGTGCGCGGGATCGAGCGCATGGTCGAGTCCGACACCTACTGCATCGACGTCCTCACGCAGGTGTCCGCGGTCACGCGCGCCATGGAGACCGTCGCGCTGAAGCTGCTCGACGACCACCTCGCCCACTGCCTCGCGGAGGCCGCGCGCGAGGGCGGCCAGGTCGCGGACGACAAGGTGCGCGAGGCCTCCGCGGCCATCGCGCGGCTCGTCCGCTCCTGATCCGCGCCTCCGGCACCGCACCCATCGACAGCGCACGACACGAAGGAGATCCCATGACCACCACGACCTTCCCCGTCACCGGCATGACCTGCGCGCACTGCGTCGCGAGCGTCACCGAGGAGGTCGGCGAGCTGCCCGGCGTCGCGTCCGTCGCCGTCGACCTCGTCGTGGGCGGCGCGTCCACCGTCACCGTGGAGAGCGACGGCCCGCTCGACCCCGCGGCCGTCCGCGCCGCCGTCGACGAGGCCGGCTACGTCGCGGAGGTCTGACGTGACCGACCCCGCATCCGGATCCGCGCCCGTCACGGGACCCGTCGCCGCCCCGCCCGAGGACGGCGTCGTGCTCACGCGCGTCGACCTCGACGTGCAGGGCATGACGTGCGCATCGTGCGCGATGCGCATCGAGCGGAAGCTCGGCCGGATGCCCGGGGTCGAGGCGGCCGTCAACTACGCCACGCACCGGGCGCGCGTGCAGCTGCCCGAGGGCACGAGCGTCGAGGACGCGATCCGCACCATCGAGCGGACGGGGTACCGCGCGTCCGAGCGCGCCGGTTGGGGGAGCGGGGCGGCGGACGTCGCGTCCGCTCCTGCTCCGGCCGCATCCGCATCCGCGGGGCGCGCGCCCGTCGCGGTCGAGGCCCCGCGCGTCCGGCCGGCCGCGTCCGACGCCGGCGCGGCGGATCCGGCATCCGCCGCCTCGCCCGAGCCCGCGGCGGCGCCCGCCGCCCGTGACGCCGTCGCGGCCCGCCGCCCCGACGCCGAGGAGCTCGCGCTGCGCCAGCGCCTCGTCGTCTCCGCGGCCCTCACCGTCCCCGTCTTCCTCATGGCGATGATCCCGGCGCTCCAGTTCGACGATTGGCAATGGCTGTCCCTCGCGCTCGCCGCGCCCGTCGCGGTGTGGGGCGCGTGGCCGTTCCACCGGTCCGCGGCCGTCAGCGCGCGCCACGGCGGCGTCGGCATGGACACGCTCGTGAGCATCGGCGTCGCGGCCGCCTTCCTGTGGTCCCTGTACGCGCTCTTCCTCGGCGACGCGGGCGAGCCCGGCATGCGCATGACCATGAGCCTCGTCTCGGAGCCCGGCGGCGGATCCGGCGACGTCTACCTCGAGGTCGCCGCGGCCGTCACGGTCTTCCTCCTGGGCGGCCGCTACCTGGAGGCGCGGGCCGCCCGCGCGTCCGGCGCCGCCCTCGCGGCGCTCCTCGACCTCGCCGCCAAGGACGTGGCCGTCGTGCGCGACGGCGTCGAGCGGCGGATCCCCATCCGCGAGCTGCGCGTCGACGAGGAGTTCGTCGTGCGGCCGGGCGAGCGCATCGCGACCGACGGCGTGGTCGTCGACGGGTCCAGCGCCGTCGACCGCTCGCTCCTCACGGGGGAGTCGCTGCCCGTGGAGGTCGGCCCCGGCGACGACGTCACGGGCGCCACCCTCAACGCCGGCGGCCGCCTGCTCGTGCGCGCCACGCGCGTGGGGGAGGAGACCCGGCTCGCCCGCATGGCCGCGCTCGTGGAGGAGGCGCAGACCGGCAAGGCCCGGATCCAGCGCCTGGCCGACCGCGTCTCGGCCGTCTTCGTGCCCGTGGTGCTCGTGCTCGCCGTCGGCACGCTCGTCGGCTGGCTGCTGCTCGGCTTCCCGCCCGAAGCCGCGTTCACCGCGGCCGTCGCCACCCTGATCATCGCGTGCCCGTGCGCCCTCGGCCTCGCGACGCCGACCGCGCTCCTCGTGGGCACGGGCCGGGGCGCGCAGCTCGGGATCCTCATCACCGGACCCGAGGTGCTCGAGTCCACCCGGCGCATCGACACCGTGCTGCTCGACAAGACCGGCACCGTCACGACGGGCGTCATGTCGCTCGTGCGGGCCGTGCCCGCGGCGGGGATCGACGCCGACGAGCTCGTGCGCGTCGCCGCCGCGCTCGAGGCGCGGTCGGAGCACCCGGTCGCGCGCGCCGTCGTCGAGGCGGCGGGCGCCGGATCCCCGTCGGCCGTCGAGGGCTTCGTCGCCACCGCGGGCCTCGGCGTGCACGGCGTCGTCGACGGCCGCGCGGTCGCCGTCGGCCGGCCGTCGTGGCTCGCGGAGCGGTGGGCCGCCGAGCCCGACGCGACGCTCGCTGCGGCGCTGCGGGACGCCGAGGCGGAGGGATCCACCGCCGTCGCGGTCGCGTGGGACGGCGCCGTCCGCGGGATCCTCGCCGTCGCCGACACCGTCAAGCCCACGAGCACGGAGGCCGTCCGCCGGATCCGCGCCCTCGGCCTCCGCCCCGTCCTCCTCACGGGCGACACGGCGGGCGCCGCGCACCGCGTCGCCGCGGAGGTCGGCATCGACGAGGTCATCGCGGGCGTCCTCCCCGAGGGCAAGCTCGAGGCGGTCCGCCGCCTGCAGGCCGAGGGCCGCGTGGTCGCGATGGTCGGCGACGGCGTGAACGACGCCGCCGCGCTCGCGCAAGCCGATCTCGGGATCGCGATGGGCACGGGCACCGACGCGGCCATCGAGGCGGGCGACATCACGATCGTCCGCGGCGACCTCGTGCTCGTGGCCGACGCCGTGCGGCTCGCGCGGCGCACGCTCGGCACGATCCGCGGCAACCTGTTCTGGGCCTTCGCCTACAACGCCGCCGCGATCCCCGTCGCCATGCTGGGGCTGCTCAACCCGCTCGTCGCCGGGCTCGCCATGGCGCTGTCGTCGGTCTTCGTCGTCACGAACAGCCTGCGCCTCCGCCGCTTCCGCTAGCCGTCGGGCGCCCGGTCGTCATCCACGGCCGGGCGTCACGCGTCGGATGCGAGACTGGACGCATGACCCTGCTCCCGGAAGCCACGTCCACCGCTCTGCCCTTCCGCGTCGCCGACCTCTCCCTCGCGGAGTCCGGCCGCCACCAGATCCGCCTCGCCGAGAACGAGATGCCCGGCCTCATGGCCCTGCGCGAGGAGTTCGGCGCGTCGCAGCCGCTCGCGGGCGCGCGCATCGCCGGATCCATCCACATGACCGTGCAGACGGCCGTGCTCATCGAGACCCTCACCGCCCTCGGCGCGCAGGTGCGGTGGGCGAGCTGCAACATCTTCTCGACGCAGGACGAGGCCGCGGCCGCCGTCGCGGTCGGCGCCGGCACCCCGGACGCGCCCGCGGGCGTCCCCGTCTTCGCCTGGAAGGGCGAGACGCTCGAGGAGTACTGGTGGTGCACCGAGCAGATCTTCGACTGGTCGGGCGAGGCGCAGGCCGCCGACGCCGACTGGACGGGCCCGAACATGATCCTCGACGACGGCGGCGACGCCTCGCTCCTGGTGCACAAGGGCCGCGAGTACGAGCTGTCGGGCGTCGTGCCCGAGACGCCGGAGGACGCGAGCCACGAGTACCGCGTCATCCTCGACACGCTCCGCCGCAGCGTCGCCGCCTCCTCCGACCGCTGGACCCGCGTGGCCGCCGACATCCAGGGCGTCACCGAGGAGACCACCACGGGCGTCCACCGCCTGTACGAGCTGGCGCGCGACGGCGAGCTGCTGTTCCCGGCCATCAACGTCAACGACTCGGTCACCAAGAGCAAGTTCGACAACAAGTACGGCATCCGCCACTCCCTGCCCGACGGCCTCAACCGCGCCACCGACGTGCTCATCGGCGGCAAGGTCGCGTTCGTGGTCGGCTACGGCGACGTGGGCAAGGGCGCGGCCGAGGCGCTGCGCGGCCAGGGCGCGCGCGTCATCGTCTCCGAGGTCGACCCCATCTGCGCGCTCCAGGCCGCGATGGACGGCTATCAGGTCGCCCGCCTCGAGTCCGTCATCGACCAGGTCGACATCCTCGTCACCGGCACGGGCAACGTCGACGTCGTCCGCGTCGAGCACATCGAGCGGATGAAGCACCAGGCCATCATCGCCAACGTCGGCCACTTCGACAACGAGATCGACATGGCCGGCCTCGAGCGCATCCCGGGCGTGGAGAAGGTCGAGATCAAGCCGCAGGTGCACGAGTGGCGCCTGCCGTCGGGCCGCAGCGTCCTCGTGCTCTCCGAGGGCCGCCTGATGAACCTCGGCAACGCCACCGGCCACCCGTCCTTCGTGATGAGCAACTCGTTCACGAACCAGGTGCTCGCGCAGATCGAGCTGTGGGTGCGCAACGAGCAGTACCCGATCGGCGTGTACGTGCTGCCGAAGCACCTCGACGAGAAGGTCGCGCGCCTGCACCTCGACGCGCTCGGCGTGGAGCTCACCGAGCTCCGTCCCGAGCAGGCCGCCTACATCGGCGTCCCGGTCGAGGGGCCCTACAAGGTGGACCACTACCGGTACTGATCCGCGCCGTCGCGCCGACGCCGTCCGTCCCCTCCTCGGGGCGGGCGGCGTCGTCGCGTGGAGCGGCGCGCGGATCAGGCGGGCGTGGATCCGTCGCGCGCCGGGAACCCGTGCGGCAGCCCCGCGAGGATCGGCTCGAGCGACGCCATGCGGTCGCGCTCCAGCATCAGGGCGCGGTGCTCGCGCTCGCGGCGGACGGCGCCGACGGCCGTCACGAACGACTCGGGATCCGCGGCCGGCAGCGGCGACACGTGCACCGCGGCCTCGTTCGCCAGCTCCGCGGCGAGGCGCGCGCGGGAGGCCGGCGTCATGGCATCGCGCTGCGCGAGGAAGCGCGCGAGGCGACGGCCGAGGGCGTCCGGCAGGCGGCCGACGTCGGCCTCGGACGCCCACGCGACGAGGTGCGGCGGCACGGGCGGCAGCGGAGCGGGATACGCGGGCACGCGCTCGTGCTGCGAGAGCGTGCCGGCCACGAGGTCGCCGAGGCGCTGGGCGCGCGGCGAGAGGAGGCCCACGAGCGCGGCGAGCCCGCCGAGCGTGAGGTAGACCTCGAGGATCCCGACGAGCGCGCGCGCGACCGCGTGCCGGAGGCCGATGCCGCCGCCGTCCGCCCGCACGATGCGCGCGCCGACGGCCCAGCGCCCGAGCGACCGGCCACGCGACGCGACCTCGACGACCACGGGGAAGACGACGATCGCGAGCACGATCGCGGCGATGGCGCACGCGGCGCCGGACGCGTCGTCGAGGAGGCCCGCCTCGGCGAGCCGCCCGATGAGGAGCAGGAGCAGGAGGCCGACGACCAGGGAGGCGATCACGTCGATCGCGGCGCCCGCGGCCCGCAGCACGAAGCCCGCGGGGCGGACGTCGAGGGCGACGGCCTCGCCGACCACGAGCGCGTCGGGACCGTCCGAGACGTCCGGGTCGTGCGCGTCGGCTGCCGCCATGCATATAGTCAAGCAGATGGACCTCGACGCCTACACCGCCGCCCACCGGGACGACTGGGACCGGCTCGCCCGCCTCTCCGGCCGGCGCCGGCTCACCGGACCCGACGCGGACGAGCTCGTCGACCGGTACCAGGCGGGCGCGGCCGAGCTGTCCGCGATCCAGGCGGCGGCCGGATCCACCGCGCAGGGCGACCGGCTCTCGGTGGCGCTCTCGCGGGCGCGCATGCGCTTCACGGGGCAGACCACGAACGTCGCGTCGCGCATCCCCGCCTTCTTCGCCGTCGACCTGCCGGCGGCGCTCTACCGGATCCGCTGGCTCACGCTCGCGGTCGCCCTCGTGACCGTGGCCATCGTCGCGCTCTACGCCACGTGGATCCTCCGCGACCCGTCGATGATCGCGAGCCTCGGCAGCGACGCCGACCTCCGCCGGTACGTCGAGGACGACTTCGTCGACTACTACAGCGAGAACCCGGCGGCGTCGTTCACGGGCCAGGTCTGGACGAACAACGCGTGGATCGCCGCGCAGTGCGTGGCCTTCGGGATCACGGGGCTGTGGGTGCCGTACGTGATCCTGCAGAACGCGCAGGGCCTCGGCACGACGACCGCGGTGATGTTCTCCTACGGCGAGGGCGGCACGTTCTTCTCCTACATCCTCCCGCACGGCCTGCTGGAGCTGACGGCGATCTTCGTGGCCGCCGCCGCGGGCCTCCGCATCTCGTGGGCGTGGATCGCGCCCGGGGCCCGGACGCGCGGCCAGGCGCTCGCCGAGGACGGGCGCGCGCTCATCACGGTCGCGATGGGGCTCGTGCTGGTGCTGCTGGTCTCCGGGATCATCGAGGGCTTCGTCACGCCGCAGCCGTGGCCCGTGCCGCTGAAGATCGCGATCGGCGCGGCGGCGCTCGCGGCGTTCCTCTTCTACATGGTCGTCGTGGGCGGCCGGGCGGTGCGCCGGGGCGCGACGGGCGACCTCGACGAGTTCGAGGCGGGCGGCCGGCGGATCGTCGCGGGCTGAGCCCACGGATTCGTCGCGCCGCCCGCCTCGCGGGTCGTGCGGGTGGCGCGGGTCAGGCCGCCGGGTCCACCTCGGCCTCCAGCGGCGTCGCCGTCACCGAGGTGCCGACGTGCAGGCGGAACGCGCCGGGCTCGCGCTGCCAGCCGCCGTCCCAGTGCGCGAACGCCCGCGCGCCGATCGCGACGTCGACCTCGGCGGAGGCGCCGGCCGCGAGCTCGACGGACGCGAAGCCCGCGAGCCAGCGGACCGGCCGGTCGACCGCGGATCCGGCGCGCGACAGGTAGGCCTGCACGACCTGCTTGCCGGCGCGCTCGCCCGTGTTCGTCACCGTGACCGTCGCGGTGATCCCGCCCGCGCCGTCCTCGGCGACGCGCAGGTCGTCGATCGCGTGCGTGGTGTATCCGAGGCCGTGGCCGAACGCGTAGGCCGGGGTCGCGCCCGAGCGGAGCCACGCGCGGTAGCCGACGTGGATCCCCTCGTCGTAGACCACCTTCCCGTCGACCGGCGTGACGGAGCGGACGGGCACGTCCTCCTCGGTCGCGGGCCACGTCGTGGGGAGGCGGCCGCCGGGCTCCACGGCGCCGAACAGCACGTCGGCGAGGGCGCCGCCGAACTCCTGGCCGCCGAACCACGCGAGGAGCACCGCCCGCACGTCGTCGCGCCAGGGGAGGAGCACGGGGGACCCGGAGTTGACGACCACGATCGTGCGCGGGTTCGCGGCGGCGACGCGGCGCACGAGCTCGTCCTGGCGACCGGGGAGGGCGAGCGAGTCGCGGTCGAAGCCCTCGGACTCGACCTGCGCGTTGGTGCCGACGACGACGATCGCGACGTCCGCGTCGGTCGCCGCCTGGACGGCCTCGTCGAGCAGGCGCTCGGGCTCGGACTCGTCGGCCTCGATGCCCACCGTGATCCCGAGGATGCCCGCGAGGCCGCCCGGCATGCTGGTCAGCTCGAACTCGATCCGGAGGTCCACCGGCTCGCCCGCGGTCGCCTCGAGCGGCGCGGAGATCGAGGGCGGCGACATGAGGCTCGCGCCGAGGTCCATGCCCACGGGCGCGGCGCCGTCCTCGCGGAGGAGCGCGCCGTCGGCGTAGACGCGGCCGCGGCCGGTGGCGCTGAAGCCGACGAGCACCTCGCCCGTGGTCGTCGGGGTCCAGCGCGCGGTGATCTCGATGACCGCAGCCGTGCCCGTGGGCGCGTCGCCGCCGAAGTACATGAGCGTCGTCGCCCGGCGGTCCTCGGCGAACATCTCGCCGCCGTCCGCGTCGAGGAAGCGCACGAGGGCACCAGGGGAGCCCGTGCGGGGGTTCCGGATCTCCGCGAGCGGCAGCTCCTGGATCCCCTTCTGCACGACCGCGCCGCGCGCGTACCGCACCTCGACGCCGTCGCCGAGGGCGGCGCGGATCCCGTCGAGCGGCGTCACCACGTGATCCGGGATGACGGTCGCGCTGCCGCCGCCCTGGGTGCGCGCCTCGACGGCGTTGTGCCCGATGACGGCGACGCTGCGGAGCGCGGACGCGTCGAGCGGCAGGGCCGCGTCCTCGTTGCGGACGAGCACGGTGCCGGCCGCGGCGGCCGTGCGCGCGAACGCGACGCCGTCCTCGACCTGGACGGGCTCGGGCGCGACGGCGTCGAAGCCCTCGAGCGCGCCGACGCGGGCGGCGAGGCGCAGCAGGCGGACCACCTTGCGGTCGACGTCGGACTCCGGCACGCGGCCGTCGCGCACGGCGTCGAGGAGCGCGGGGCCCCACGCGCCGACGGGCCCCGGCATCTCGAGGTCCTGCGAGGCGCGCGCGGCGTCCACGCTGCGGACGCCCGTCCAGTCGCTGACCACGACGCCGTCGAAGCCCCACTCGGAGTTGAGCGGCGTCTCGAGCAGGTCGTTCTCGGTCGAGGTGGTGCCGTTGATCGAGTTGTACGAGCTCATCACGAGCCAGGCGCGCGACTCCACGACGGCCTTCTCGAACGCGGCGAGGTAGAGCTCGCGGAGCGCGCGCTCGGACACGACGCTGTCGGCCGTGAATCGGTCGGTCTCGTACTCGTTGGCGACGTAGTGCTTCGGGGTCGCGCCCACGCCGTTCTCCTGCACGCCGCGCACGTAGGCGGCGGCGAGGTCGGCGGTGAGCAGCGGATCCTCGCTGAACGCCTCGAAGTGCCGCCCGCCGTAGGGGGACCGGTGCAGGTTGATGGTCGGGCCGAGCACGACGTCGACGCCCTTGCGGCGCGCCTCCACCGCGGAGGCGCGGCCGTAGCGGGCGGCGATCCCGGTGTCCCAGGTGGAGGACAGCGCGGACGCCGACGGCAGGTTGAGCGACGGGGAGCGCTCGTCCCAGACCTCGCCGCGCACGCCGCTGGGGCCGTCGGAGACGAGCATGCGGCGGAGGCCGATGCCCTCGACGGGCCAGGTGGTCCAGAAGTCGCGGCCGGTGATCAGCCGCACCTTCTGCTCGAGGGTGAGGCGCGCGGCCAGCTCCTCGAGCCGGGCGCCGTCGGGGTCGAGCGGGGTGGTGTCGTGCGGTGCGTTCTCGTGCGGGTCCATGGCTGCTCCTCGGGTGACGTCGGCGTCGGGTAGATCCTGCTCGCGTGCGGCGGTCATCGGACGCCCTTCACGCGGAACGCGGCGGCCGCGCCGAGCACGCCGGCCGCGGCGCCGGCGAGGAAGAGGCCGGGGTAGCCGGCGATCCCCACCACGCCGCTCGCGGCGGTCGGCACGAGCGACTGCGGCAGCGCCTGGGCGATGTTGACGACGCCGAGGTCCTTGCCGTTGTCGGCGTCGCTCGGCAGCACGTCGGTGATGAGCGCGAGGTCGACCGCGTAGAACGAGCCGATGCCCGCGCCGATGACGAGCTGCGCGACGTAGACGACGGCGAGGCTGGGCGCGAGGGCGAGGATCACGAGGCCCACGACCGCGACGAGCGCCGCGGCGGCCACGAAGACCTTGCGGCGGCCGAGCCGGTCGCTCAGCCAGCCGGCCACGAAGGTGGTGGAGACGACGCCGATCACGTTGAAGAGCGTCGCGACGAAGACGGCGTTCGCGACGTCGGCCTGCGCGACGCCGAGGTCGTCGATGAGGTAGAAGGCGAGGTAGTTCGTGGCCGTCACGGCGCTGGCCGTGAGGAGGAAGCGCATGAGCCAGGCCCAGCCGAAGTCGGGGTTGCGGCGCGGGTCGAACACGAAGGACCCGAGCACCTCCCTGACGCCGAGGCGCGTGGTCGGCCGCTCGGTGAGCACGCGGTCGCGGAAGACGAGCGCGAAGGCGACGACCACGACCACGCCGATCGCGCCCGGCACGAGCACCTGCTGCGTCGTGGTCGTGAACAGCTGCACGATGAAGGTGCCGACCACGAGCGAGCCGTTCTGCGCGACGCCGATGGCGGCGGCGACCCGGCCGCGGTTGCGCGGGCGGGCCGAGTCGGCCATGACGGCGATGAGCGCGGCGATGGCGGCGTTGAAGCAGCCCTGCACGAGCATCCACGCGCCCACGAGCGCGAGCACGGTGGTGGCCTGCGTGAGGAGGATGAGCGCGCCGTAGCCGAGGACGACGCCGCCGATGATCCACGGGCGGCGCATTCCGAACCGGCCGGGCGTGCGGTCGGAGAGGCGGCCGGCGAGCGGGTTCACGACGAGGGCGACGAGCGCGCCCAGGCCGAGCACGAGGCTGAGGGTCCCGGCGGTGCTGTCCGGCGCCACCTCGGCGACCTTGAGCGCGAGCGACACGATGATGGGCGGCAGCAGGGCCACGAAGAGGCCGAGGAGCGCGATGGGCATCCCGATCTCGGCGCGGCGTGATCCGGGTGGACGGGTGCCGTCCGGCCCTCCGCTGGGGGCGCGCGACGCGCCCTCGGTCTGCTGGTCTCGGACTGCGTCGGCCACGGTGCCTCCAGGTTCCCGTCCGCCCTCGTCGGCGGAACGGCACGACGGTAGCACGCGAAACCGACCTGCGGTAGGTATTGAGGGCCCTCCCGGATCGCTAGGGTCGAGCCATGGCAGTCGACGAGGGCCCGCGGCGGTACGCCAAGGGCGCTGCCCGGCGCCGCGAGATCCTCGAGGCGGCGCTCGCCCTCATCGCCGAGCGCGGATACTCCGCGTCGTCGCTGCAGGAGATCGCCGACGCCGTGGGGATCAGCAAGGCCGGGGTCCTGCACTACTTCGACTCGCGCGAGGCGCTCATCGCCGCCGTGCTCGAGGAGCGCGACGCCCACTCCGCGGCCGACTACCGCGAGGCGGTGCCCGACGGGGATCCCGCGGACATGGTCGGCATGCTCCTGCGCGCGAGCTCGCACAACGCCGCGACGCCCGGCCTCGTCGCGCTGTACTCGCGCCTCGTCGTGGACGCGGCCGGCGCCGAGCACCCCGCGCACGCGTACATCGCCGACCGGTACGCCCGCGTCGTCGGCGCGGTGGCCGACCAGGTGCGCGCGCTCGACGTCGAGCTGCCCGGCGGGATGGACCCGGAGGCCTTCGCGCGCGTCGCCGTCGCGGTGAGCGACGGCCTGCAGCTGCAGTGGAGCTATCGCCCCGAGATCGACATGCGCGACGCGCTCGAGCGGGCGATCCGCGCGCTCAGCGGCGGCGCGCTCCCCGTGCCGTCGGCGGATCCGGCGGCGGCACTCGCCTGAGCCCCGCGCCCCGTCGGCCGCGATGCCGCGCGATCGCGCGACGTCAGAGCCGCCCGGTGGCCTTCAGCCGGATGTAGCGGTCGGCCAGCGCGGGCGGCAGGTCGGCCGGCGCGCCCGTGACGACGTCCGCCCCGAGCCTCCGCACCGCGGCCTCCACGCGCGCCACGTCGAGGAGGGCGCGCTCGGCGGCGGCCGCGCGGTACACGGCGGCGCGGCCGGAGCGGTCGGCGGCGCGCTCGGCGAGGCCCGGATCCACGACCGCGGCCACCAGCACGTGGTGCGTCCGCGTCAGCTGCGGCAGCGCCTGCAGGAGCGCCCGCGCGCTGCCGGGGGAGTCGATGGCGGTGAGCAGCACCACGAGCGAGCGCTGCGACACGATGCGGCGCACGAGCGCGGGCACGGCCGTCCAGTCGGTCTCCAGGAGCTCCGGGTCGACGGGCGCGAGGGCGTCGACCATGCGGGAGACGACGTCGCCGCCGGATCCCGCCCGCACCCGCGCGCGGACGCGCCGGTCGTGCGCCACGAGGTCCACCCGGTCGCCGGATCGGGTGGCGAGCGCCGCGAGCAGCAGCGACGCCTCGAACGCGGTGTCGAGCCGCGTCTCGTCCCGGATCCGGCCCGCGGCCGTGCGCCCCGTGTCGAGCACGAGCACCACGCGCCGGTCGCGCTCGGGCCGCCAGGTGCGCACGACGACGTCCTGCCGCCGGGCGGTCGCGCGCCAGTCGATCGACCGCACGTCGTCGCCGCGCACGTAGTCGCGCAGGCTGTCGAACTCGGTGCCCTGGCCGCGGACCATGAGCGCCGTGCGGCCGTCGAGCTCGCGCATGCGGGCGAGGCGCGAGGGCAGGTGGCGGCGCGAGCGGAACGGCGGCAGCACGCGCACGGCGCCGGGGGAGAGGAGCGTCGCCTGGCGCGCGGCGAGGCCGAGCGGGCCGTGCGCGCGGATCGTCACGCGCTCGGTGCAGCGCTCGCCGCGGCGCGTGGGCGTGAGCGTCAGGCGGATCGCGCGGCGCTCGCCGGCGGGGATCCGCACCCGGTCGCGCGTGGAGGACGCGCCCGCGGACGGCTGCCAGGCGTCGCGGACCACGGCCCGCAGCGTGCGCGGTCCGCGGTTGGTCACGAGCAGCACGCTCTCGCCCGTCTCGTCGAGGCGGATCCGCGCGGGCAGCACCCGCTCGAGCGCGACAGCGCGCGGGCTCGCCGCCAGGATCAGGTCGAGCGCGACGAGCGCGGCGACCAGGAGGATCCAGCCGGCGAGGAGCGCGTAGGCGGCGTCCGACCCGTCGCCGAGCGCGACGAGCGGCGCGATCCCCAGGAGGAGGAGCGCGACCGTGCGTCCGGTGAGGGCCATCTAGCGGCGCGCCACTAGATCGGCACCTGCACCTGCGCCATGACCCCGCGGAGCACGGCGTCGACGGACACGCCCTCGAGCTCCGCCTCGGGCCGCAGCGCGATGCGGTGGCGGAGCACGGGCAGCACCATCTCCTGCACGTGGTCGGGGGTGACGGCGTCGAAGCCGCTCAGCCACGCCCACGCGCGGCTCGCGGCCAGGAGGCTCGTGGATCCGCGCGGCGACACCCCGAGCTGCACCGACGGCGAGCGGCGGGTCGCCCGCGCCAGGTCGACCATGTAGGCCAGCACGTCCGCGCCCACGCGCACCTCGCGCACGGCCGCCTGCGCCCGGCGGAGCCCGTCGGCGTCGAGCACGGGCCGCACGCCCGCGGCCCGGAGGTCCCGCGGATCGAAGCCCGTCGAGTGCCGGCGGAGCACCTCGACCTCGGCCTCGCGCTCGGGCAGGTCGAGCACGAGCTTCAGCAGGAAGCGGTCGAGCTGCGCCTCGGGCAGCGTGTAGGTGCCCTCGTACTCGACGGGGTTCTGCGTGGCCGCGACGAGGAACGGGTCGGGCAGCGCGTGGCTCTCGCCGTCGACCGTGACCTGCCGCTCCTCCATCGCCTCGAGCAGCGCCGACTGCGTCTTGGGCGGCGTGCGGTTGATCTCGTCGGCCAGCAGGATGCTCGTGAACACCGGCCCGCGGCGGAACGAGAACGCGCCCTCGCGGGAGTCGTAGACGAGGGAACCGGTGATGTCGCCTGGCATGAGGTCGGGCGTGAACTGCACGCGCGCGGTGTCGAGGCGGAGGGCCTCGCTGAGCGCGCGCACGAGCAGCGTCTTCGCGACGCCGGGCACGCCCTCGAGGAGCACGTGGCCGCGGGCGAGGAGGGCGATGATCATGCCGGTCACGGCGCCGTCCTGGCCGACGACGGCCTTCCCGACCTCGGTCCGGACGGCGAGCAGGCTGGTGCGGAGGTCGTCGGTCATGGATCCATTCTCCTGGTGTGGTCGGTCGGGTCGGCGGCGCGGGCGACCCGGCGCTCGAGGGCGGCGAGGCGCCCGGCGAGGTCGACGAGGTCGCGGTCGGTGCGGGGGCGGTCGTCGAGGAGCAGGCGGCGGATGGCCGCGGGGTCCTCGCGGAGCGCGGCGGCAGATGCGGCGACGACGTCGTCCACGGACGCGAGGCGGCCGAGCGCGAGCGTCGACGCGATGCGGTCGACCGTCCCCACGCGCAGCGCGTCGAGGGCGTGGCCGCGCGCGTCCGCCCGCTGGTAGAGCCGGGCGCGGCCCTCGGCGGTCTCGTCGGCGCGCACCACGACGGGCAGGCGCTCCACCACGAGCGGGCCGAAGCGGCGGCCGCGCCACACGGCGGCGGCGAGGGCGGCGGTGCCCAGCAGCAGGATCGCCGGGGTCACCCACCCGGGCGTGAGCTCGCCGAGCGTGGGCGGCGCGTCCGTCGCGGCGTCGTCGGGCGACGGCGTGTACCAGACGAGCCGCGGCCGCTCGCCGAGCACGCCCAGGGCGAGCGCGGCGGATCCCTGCTCGGCGATGCGGTCGTTCGTGAGGATCGGATCCGCGCCGAGCACGGCCACGGTCCCGCCGGGAGCGAGGGCAGCGGGCACCTCGAGGAGCGCGAACGCCTGACCGGTGTCGTCGGGGAAGCACGTGACGGCGGCCGACGCGTCGTCGCCGAGGTACCGGAACACGGGGGCGTCGTCGGGCACGGATCCGGCGGCCCTGGCGGCCGGGAGCGCGCAGACGGCGTCGAGCGCGCGGTCGGCGGACTCGGCCGCGCCGCCCGCCGCGACGTCGGGCGCAATGACCTGCAGCGTGCGGAAGTCGGGGGCCAGGAGCACCGTGCGCGTCGCGAGGCGGCCGACCTCCGCCAGCCGGTCGTCGTCGAGGCGGTCCGAGGTCGCGCCGAGCACGAGCGTCGTGTCCTCGCCGTCCCCGACGGCGTCCCTCGCCCCGGCGAGCGTCGTGGCGAGCGTGACCTCCACGCCCTGCGCCTCGAGCACGCGGGCCAGCGCCTGCGTGCCGCCGGGCGCCGGGTTGTCGGGCGCGAGCGCATCGCCCTGCCGCGCGGCGCCGGACACCGCGAGGGAGGCCACGGCGACGAGCACGGCGAGGGCGGCCAGCGCGATCCACGTGCCGGCTCGGCGGAGCGCCTGCCGCGGCGTGCGGGTCTCGGGCGTCGCGAGGGCGGCGGGCGCGGGGGCGGTCGCGGGCGCGCTCACCGGGGACCCGCGCCGACGGGCTCGTGGAGCACGGGCACGGCCGTCCGCAGGTCGCGGTCGAGCGCCGAGAGCCGGTCGAGCATCTCCTCGGTGCCGGGGCGGCCGAGGTAGCGCACGGCGTCGAAGTCGTCGGCGGCGACGACGAGGCGCGCGGCGTGGGCCGGGTGCGCGGAACCCGCGCGCCGGGCGAACCCGCGGGCGGTGGTGCCCGGATCCACGGCCACGATCGTGCGCTCGGCCTGCTCGCGCGCGATCGCCCGGAACAGGTCGGACGCGGCCGCCGCCAGGTCGCCCGCGCGGCGGGACGCCTCGGCCGCGCGGCGCAGCTCCTCGGCGGAGCGCCGGTCGTCGGATCCGAAGAGCCCGTCGCCGCGGGCCGCCGCCCGCCGCCGGTCCCGCCGCGGCGCCCCGAACACGAGGAACGCGACCACGACCACCGCGAGGACGAGCACGCCGATCACCACGGGCGCGAGGTCGGCGAGGCCGCTGCCCGCCCCGTCGAGGAGACGCGCGATCCAGTCGCCCACGGCCTGCGCAGCGAGGTCCAGGGCGTTCGGCCGCGCGGCCTCGTACTCGGGCTTCGCGAGCTCGTCGACGAGCAGGCGGCGCGCGTCGTCGGCGTCGGGGTCGAGCGGCACCGCGGCCGCGCGCGCGGCCGGGGCGAGGAGGAGGGAGGCGGTCACGCGCGTCCCGGGCCGGCGGCTCCCGCGGGCGCCTGGTACGGATCCCGCGCGTCCGGCCCGGTGGCCGACGCCGCGCCCGCCGCGCGCTCCTCGGCGAAGCGCGCGAGCTCGAGGTCGAGCCCCTCGCGCCGCATCCGCAGGTCGATGTAGAGGATGGCCGCGTTCGCCGACGTGACGACCGCGCCGATGCTGCCCACCACCACGCTCACCACGACCGAGAGCAGCTGCGCGCCGAGGTAGAAGACCACCGAGGCGTCGAAGGTCTGGAAGTCGAGCTCCCCGTTCGGGAACAGGACGGTCTGCAGGATGGAGGTCAGCAGGGTCAGCGGCACCGTCACCACGTTCGCGGCCGTGGACACGATGACCGCGGTGAGCAGCAGGATCCCGAGCACGCGCCAGAACGAGCCGATGGTGAGTGACCACGACCGCCGGGCCGCCGCCAGCGGCCGGAGCCGCTCGATCACGATGGCGCTCGGCACGAGGGCGAGCCGCGTCGAGACCCAGGCGGAGACGACCACGAGGCCCATCACGCCGAGCACGCCGACGAGGATCCCCGCGACGATGCCCGCGCCGCCGGCGAGCACCAGCAGGGCCACGATGCCGACGAGCACGCCGAAGACGAGCGTCCACGCCGCGGTGAGGGAGAGGCTCCACAGCACGAGCGGCATGATCCGCGGGCGGGCCAGCCGCCAGAGCGCGCGCATCCGCAGCCGCTCGCCGAGCGTGCCGCGCGCCACCTCGCTCGCCACGACGCCTTGGAGGAACGCCGACGCGACGATCGACAGCACGATCGTGACGATGCCCGCGATCACGACCGCCGCCACGCCGCCCGCGATGAGCGGACCCTGGTCCGCCTCGCGCGCCGAGAGGACGCGCGTGACGACGAAGCCGGTCACCCCGCCCACGATCAGGAGGGTCACGACGCCGACGAGCCCCTGGATCAGCAGGGCGCTGCCGGCTGTGGCGCCGGGGTTCCGGCGCAGCGTCTGGAAGGAGCCGGCGAGGATGGCGCCGAGGCCCAGCGGCCGGAGCGGCAGCAGGCCGGGCCTCGGCGGCGGGGTCCAGCCGGGAGCGGCGCCCCAGCCGGGCGGCGGCGGGGAGCCGGGCGGCGGCGGGGTAGCGGGGGCGGGCGGAGCCGCGTACGGCTGTGCCGGCGGGACAGCGCTCCCCGCGTCCGCGCGATCGGGATCCGGGGACCCCCCGAGGCCCGACGGCGCGCCGCCCGGGGCCTGCCAGCTCTGGTCGTCGGTCACGCCCGCCAGCCTCCCACAGGCCGCGCGCGAAGTCCCGCGCCGGAGGGACCGGCCGATCCCCGAGGATCCACCGGCTACCCTGGGGGCCTACGAGGACAGGGAACCCCTTCAGATGACAGCACGGATCCTGGTGGTCGACGACGACACCGCGCTCGCCGAGATGATCGGCATCGTCCTGCGCACCGAGGGCTTCGAGCCCTCCTTCTGCGGGGACGGCGGCCAGGCGCTCGCCGCGTTCCACGAGGGCAAGCCCGACCTGGTGCTCCTCGACCTCATGCTCCCCGGCCTCGACGGCATCCAGGTGTGCGACCTCATCCGCGCCGAGTCGGGCGTCCCCATCATCATGCTGACGGCGAAGTCCGACACGGCCGACGTCGTCAAGGGCCTCGAGTCCGGCGCCGACGACTACATCGTCAAGCCCTTCAACCCGAAGGAGCTCGTCGCCCGCATCCGCACGCGCCTGCGCCCCACGGCCGCCGCGTCGCCCGGGCTCCTGCAGGTCGGCGACCTCGTGGTCGACGTCGAGGGCCACGAGGTGCGCCGCGGCGAGGAGCGGATCAACCTCACGCCCCTCGAGTTCGACCTCCTGCACGCGCTCGCCAGCCGCCCGCAGCAGGTGTTCACGCGCGAGATGCTGCTCGAGCAGGTCTGGGGCTACCAGTACAAGGCCGACACCCGCCTGGTCAATGTCCACGTGCAGCGCCTGCGCGCGAAGGTCGAGGACGACCCGGACAACCCGCGCATCGTCATGACCGTCCGCGGCGTCGGCTACCGCGCGGGGGCAGCGGCCTAGCCCCATGCGCCCGCTGCCCGTGTGGCTCGTCGACTGGAGGTCGTGGCCGCGCCGCCTCACCCGGATCTGGTCGGTGTCCCTCCAGTTCCGCACCGTCCTCATCACGGTCGCGCTCTCGGGCGTCACCGTCCTGCTCATCGGCGTGCTCATGACGCAGAGCATCTCGAGCGACCTGTTCCGCCAGCGGCTCGACACCGTGCTGCAGCAGTCGAACAGCGCCACCAGCCGGATGCAGGAGCAGTTCACGTCCTCCGACGCCTCCGACCAGACCGAGCTCGAGCAGCTGCGCACGCAGGTGTTCGACGAGCTCCGCGGCAGCGCCATCAACCTCTCCGACTTCGCCTTCCGCCGCACGCCCGGCACGGAGGCGCGGAACGTGCTGCAGAACGCGTCCACCGCCGACTACGTCGACAGCCTCCTGAGCGCCGACCTCCGTCGCGCGGTCGGCGAGGGCACGGGCACGCAGCAGTGGCAGTCCGTGGCGATCCCGGTGGGCGACGACGGCGCCACCAGCCCCGGCATCGTCGTCGGCTCCAGCATCGACATCCCCTCGGCCGGCCGCTACGAGCTGTACCTCGTCTACGACCTCGGCGACATCCAGCAGACCCTCGACTTCGTGGCCGGCACGATCCTCCTCGCGTTCCTCTTCCTCATCGTGCTCATCGGGGCGATCGCGTGGCTCGTGGTGCGCCTGGTGGTGGCGCCCATCCGCGTCGCCGCCGACACCAGCCAGAAGCTCGCGGCCGGCCAGCTCGAGGAGCGCCTGCCGGTGAAGGGGGAGGACGTGATCGCGACGCTCGCGCGCTCCTTCAACGGCATGGCCGACTCGCTGCAGTCGCAGATCACGCAGCTCGCCGACCTCTCGCAGCTGCAGCAGCGCTTCGTCTCCGACGTCTCGCACGAGCTGCGCACGCCGCTCACCACGATCCGGCTCGCGGGCGGCGTGCTCTACGACCTCCGCGAGGACTTCAGCCCGCCGGCCGCCCGCAGCGCCGAGCTGCTGCACACGCAGGTGGAGCGGTTCGAGACGCTGCTCGCCGACCTGCTGGAGATCAGCCGCTTCGACGCGGGCGCGGTGGACCTCGTGACGGAGCCGACCAACCTCGTCCGGCTCGTCGAGGACTCCATCGAGGAGTTCGAGGGCCTCGCCGCGCAGAAGGGCTCGGAGCTCCGGCTGGTCGCCCCCGGCGGCTACTTCGACGCGGAGATGGACGCCCGGCGCGTGCGCCGGATCGTCACGAACCTCGTCGGCAACGCCGTCGACCACGGCGAGGGCCGGCCGATCGTCATCACGGTCGACAGCGACCGGGACGCCGTCGCGCTCGCCGTCCGCGACTACGGCGTCGGCATGACGCACGAGGAGATGGGCCACGTCTTCGACCGGTTCTGGCGCGCGGATCCGTCGCGCCAGCGCACGACGGGCGGCACCGGCCTCGGGCTCGCCATCTCCCTGGAGGACACGAACCTGCACCACGGCTGGCTGCAGCTGTGGTCGCGGCCCGGCGAGGGATCCTGCTTCCGCCTGACCCTGCCCCGCCGCCCCGACGTCCCCCTCGACAGCTCGCCCGTCCAGCTGCCGCCCGACGACCCCGCGGACGACCGCGCCGACGAGGAGGACGCCCGTGTCCCCAGCACCTGATCCCCGCCCGCGCCGCGCGCCCCGCCGCTCCGCCCGCGCGGCCGCCGTCGCGCTGGTCGCCGCCTGCGCCGTCCTCCTCTCCGGCTGCGTCTCGATCCCGTCCGGCGGCCCCGTCTCCGAGGGCGACCCCGCAACCGTCACCGACGAGTCCGGCGTCAGCTACCAGCCGGACGGCCCGCAGGCGGGCGACGGCCCGGACGACGTCATCGCCGGGTTCGTCGACGCCGCCACGAGCTCCGCCGACCAGTACGGCGTCGCGCGCCAGTTCCTCTCCGCGGACTTCGCGTCGCGCTGGGATCCCTTCGCGAGCGTCGTCGTCTGGGAGGGCCAGGCCGCCACCTCGGAGGAGGTCGACGGCACGTACAGCTACTCCGTCACGACCATCGCGACGGTCGACGGGCAGGGCCACTACCGCGAGGTCGGCAGCGACCAGGAGACGCGCTTGTCCTTCCAGCTCGTGCAGGAGCGCGGCGAGTGGCGCATCGCGAAGGCGCCCGACGGCATCGCCCTGCGCTCCACCTACTTCCGCGAGATCTTCAGCGCGCACGCCCTCTACTTCTTCGATCCCACGTTCTCGTTCCTCGTGCCCGACCTGCGGTTCTTCGTCACGCGCGCGTCCCAGAGCGTCAGCACGCGCATCGTCAAGTCGCTCCTCCAGGGCCCGTCGCCGTGGCTGTCGCAGCCCGCGGTCGTCACGGCCTTCCCCGAGGGCACGCGGCTGGCGTCCTCGGCGGTCACGACCGCGGGCGGCACGCCGCAGGTGGACCTCTCGACGGAGGCGCGCGCCGCCGACGGCGTCACGCAGCAGCGGATGAAGCTGCAGCTGCGGCAGAGCCTGTCCAACATCCCGTCCGTGCTCGACGTCCAGATGCTCGTCGACGGCACGCCGCTGACCGTCTCGGACCTCGGCGGCCGCGGCCCGGTCAAGGACCCGCAGGCCGAGTCGCGCCCGCTGGTCCTCGCGCAGGGCGCGTTCGGCTACCTCGGCGGGGGAGAGGTCGCGCCGCTCGGCACGCTGGGCACGCGCGTGGCGGCGCTCGGGGCCGACGCGGCGACGCTCAGCGCGGACGGCCAGCAGGCGGCCGTCCGGAACGGCTCCGGGGTCTGGTCGGTGGGCGACGGCGACCGCGACGCGGTCCTCCTCGACACGCGCCCCGGCCTCGTCGCGCCCTCGCTCGACGCGCAAGGCTTCGTCTGGTCGACGCCCGCGTCGGATCCCCGCGGGCTCGTCGCGTGGGGACCCGACGGCGTCGGCCATCCCGTCGCCGTCAGCTGGACCGCCACCGGCCGCGTCGTCTCGCTCGAGGTCGCCCGCGACGGCGCGCGCGTGCTCGTCCAGCTCGAGACGGGCGCGGGGCCGCAGCTGCTCGTGGCGTCGATCGTGCGCGACGGCGGCGTCCCGACGTCCCTCACCACGACCCCGCTCGAGCTCCTGGCGTCGCCCGGCACCCCGCTGGACGCGACGTGGGTCGACGAGCTCGACGTCGCCACGCTGACCCTCGCGCCCGACGGCGAGCGCCAGGTGGAGCTGCACCAGGTGGGCGGTCCCTCGAAGGACATGGGATCCGCGGCGGACGGCGTCTCCATCACCGGCGCGAACGACGAGAGCGGCCTGCGCGTCCTCACGAGCGCGGGCGCCCTGCTCACGCCGCGGGGCAGCACGTGGCAGCAGACGGCCACCGGCGTCTCCTTCGTGGCGACCAAGCGCTGACGCCGTCCACGGATCCGCCGCGCCGGGCCGCGCGGCATCGGCCGCGTGCGATCCTCCGCGCGTGATCCCCGTGCCCTCGCCCTCCCCGTCCTCCCGCGTCCCCGCCGCGGTCCGCTCCGCGCTGCTCGACGCGCTCGCGGTCGTCGCGCCCGTCACCTGCGCCGGGTGCGGCGTCCCGGACCGCGCCGTGTGCCCGCCGTGCCGGGCCGCGATCCTCGCCCCGCCCCTCGTGCGCCGGCTCGCGCTGCCCGCCGTCTCCTCGCCCCGCGGGCGGACGCCCGCCCGCGTCGTGCCGGTCGGCTGCGGGAGCGCGTACGCGCCGCCCTGGCCCCGGCTCCTGTCCGCCCTCAAGGAGGAGGGCCGCACGGACGCGGCGCGCGCGATGGCGCCCGCGCTCATCCGCGCCGTGCGCGCGGCCGTCGCGGCCGCCGATCGCGCGGCCGACCCCGCCGCCCGCGCGCACCCCCTCGACGTCATCCCGGTCCCCACGCCCGCCGCCTCCCTCCGCCGCCGCGGCTACGCGCCCGTCGAGGTCCTGCTCGCCCGCGCCGGCATCCGCCCGCTGCGGGCGCCGGGGCCGCCGGGGCTCCGCCGGCACCCGCTCCGGTTCGTCCGCCGGCCGGCCGACCAGGCCGGCCTCGGGGTCGCGGAGCGCGCGGCGAACGTCGACGGCTGCCTCGCGGCGCGCATCGACCTCACCGGGCGCCGGATCCTCGTGGTCGACGACGTCCTCACCACCGGCGCCACCCTCCGCGAGACTTGCCGCGCCATCCGGGCCGCGGGCGGCGAGGTCGCGGCGTGCGCCGTCCTCACCGCCGTCGCCGGCCGCTCCCGCGCGGGCATCACGCGCGCGGGCTGATCCGCGCCGTCGCTCCCTGTGCATGTCCGATGCGCCCGCGGTCCACCCGCCGGATGCCTCGCGCTGGCGACCGCCCGAGGTCTAGGCTCGCCCGAAAGGCGTGAAAGTGATCGCCCTCTTCCAGCGGGCGACGCGTCATGATCTGGAGGTACGTCATGGACATCAACATCACCGGCCGCAACGCGGAGATCACCGACCGATTCCGCGTGTACGCCACCGAGAAGGCCGACAAGATCGTCCAGCTCGCCGAGAAGTCCATCTCTCTCGACATCAAGGTCTCGCGGCACAGCGAGAAGTCCGGCGGATCCGCCGGGGACGACCGCGTGGAGATCACGCTCGTGGGACCCGGCCCCGTCATCCGCGCCGAGAGCAGCGCCGCCGACAAGTTCGCGGCCTTCGACCTCGCCCTGGGACGCATGCTCGAACGGCTGCGCCGTGCCAAGGACAAGAAGAAGATCCACCGCGGCAACCACCGTCCCGTCTCGCTGCACGAGGCCGCCACCGGGGGCTTCGCGCAGATCGACCTCGACCCGGCCGACGCCGAGCTCATCGAGCGCGTCAACGGGAAGAGCGTCGCGCCCGTCGACCAGCCCGTCGCCGAGGAGGACTACTGCCCCGTGGTCATCCGCACCAAGGTGTTCGCGTCGCAGTCCATGACGGTCGACCAGGCCCTCGAGCACATGGAGCTCGTCGGCCACGACTTCTTCCTCTTCATCGACGCGGAGACCGACCGCCCGAGCGTCGTCTACCGCCGCAAGGGCTGGGACTACGGCGTCATCGGCCTGGCCGACGGCGAGCAGGAGCTCGCGGGAGCCGGCGCGGGATCCCGGTCGCTCCGCCGCTGACCCGCATCCTCCCCACGAGGCCCCGTGCGCTCCGGTGCACGGGGCCTCGTGCGCGCGGCCCGGCCCACGGGTCAGGTCGCTCCCGGGAAGGGCACCGGACGAGCCGGTACTATGGCGAAGCTCGTCGGCGGCGACATCCGCGCGCCGTCACGGCGGTCGTCGTCATCCGGCGCCCGCCCATCTACGCAGGGAGACACCGATGGCCTCAGTACTCGAGAAGGTCCTTCGCGTCGGCGAGGGGCGCACGCTCCGCAAGCTGCAGAACTACGCGAAGGCGGTGAACCAGCTCGAGGAGGACTTCACGCACCTCACCGACGAGGAGCTGAAGAACGAGACGGTCGAGCTGCGCGAGCGCCACGCCAACGGCGAGTCCCTCGACGACCTCCTTCCCGAGGCCTTCGCCGCCGTCCGCGAGGCCTCCCGCCGCACGCTCGGCCTCCGCCACTTCGACGTGCAGATCATGGGCGGCGCCGCCCTCCACCTCGGCAACATCGCCGAGATGAAGACGGGCGAGGGCAAGACCCTCGTCGCCACGCTGCCGGCCTACCTCAACGCCATCGCCTCGCGCGGCGTCCACGTCATCACGGTCAACGACTACCTGGCGAGCTACCAGAGCGAGCTCATGGGCCGCGTGTTCCGCGCCCTCGGCATGACCACCGGCGTGATCCTCGCGGGCCAGACCCCGCAGCAGCGCCGCGAGCAGTACGCCGCCGACATCACGTACGGCACCAACAACGAGTTCGGCTTCGACTACCTGCGCGACAACATGGCCTGGCAGGCGGCGGACATGGTCCAGCGCGGCCACTTCTTCGCCGTGGTCGACGAGGTCGACTCGATCCTCATCGACGAGGCCCGCACGCCGCTCATCATCTCGGGCCCGTCCGCGGGCGACGCGAACCGCTGGTTCACGGAGTTCGCGACCGTGGCCAAGCGCCTCGTGCCCGAGGTCGACTACGAGGTCGACGAGAAGAAGCGCACGGTCGGCGTGCTCGAGGCCGGCATCGAGAAGGTCGAGGACCACCTCGGCATCGACAACCTCTACGAGTCCGCGAACACCCCGCTCATCTCGTTCCTCAACAACTCCATCAAGGCCAAGGCCCTTTTCAAGAAGGACAAGGACTATGTCGTCATGAACGGCGAGGTGCTCATCGTCGACGAGCACACCGGCCGCATCCTCATGGGCCGTCGCTACAACGAGGGCATCCACCAGGCGATCGAGGCCAAGGAGGGCGTCGCGGTCAAGGCCGAGAACCAGACCCTCGCCACCGTCACGCTGCAGAACTACTTCCGCCTCTACAAGAAGCTCTCGGGCATGACCGGCACGGCCGAGACCGAGGCCGCCGAGTTCATGAGCACCTACAAGCTCGGCGTCGTCCCGATCCCCACGAACCGGCCCATGCAGCGCAAGGACCAGTCCGACCTCATCTACAAGAACGAGAAGGCGAAGTTCGAGCAGGTCGTCGAGGACATCGCCGAGCGCCACGCGGCCGGCCAGCCGGTCCTCGTCGGCACCACGAGCGTCGAGAAGAGCGAGTACCTCTCCAAGCTCCTCGCGAAGAAGGGCGTCCGCCACGAGGTGCTCAACGCGAAGAACCACGCCCGCGAGGCCGCCATCGTCGCGCAGGCCGGACGCCTCGGATCCGTCACGGTCGCTACGAACATGGCCGGCCGCGGCACCGACATCATGCTCGGCGGCAACGCGGAGTTCCTCGCGGTCGCCGCCATGAACGCGCGCGGGCTGAGCCCCGTCGAGACCCCGGAGCAGTACGAGACCGAGTGGGACGACGTGTTCGCGCAGGTCAAGGCCGAGGTCGACGAGGAGGCCGAGAAGGTCATCGAGGCCGGCGGCCTCTACGTCCTCGGCACCGAGCGCCACGAGTCCCGACGCATCGACAACCAGCTCCGCGGCCGCTCCGGCCGTCAGGGCGACCCGGGCGAGAGCCGCTTCTACCTCTCGCTGACCGACGACCTCATGCGCCTGTTCAACAACGGCGCCGCCGCGAGCCTCATGGGCCGCGACAGCGTGCCGGACGACGTGGCCATCGAGTCGAAGGTCGTGAGCCGCGCCATCCGCAGCGCGCAGGGGCAGGTCGAGGCCCGCAACGCCGAGATCCGGAAGAACGTCCTCAAGTACGACGACGTCCTCAACCGACAGCGCGAGGCCATCTACGGCGACCGCCGCCACATCCTCGAGGGCGACGACCTCCAGGAGCGCTCGCAGCGCTTCCTCGAGGCCGTCATCGACGACGTGCTCGACTCGCACATCGGCGAGGGCAACGGCGACGACTGGGACTTCGACGCCCTCTGGACCGAGCTCAAGACGCTGTACCCGATCTCCATCACGATCGACGAGGTCATCACGGAGGCGGGGAGCAAGGGCCGCGTCAACCGCGACTTCGTCCGCCGCGAGATCCTCTCCGACGCGAAGCTCGCCTACTCCAAGCGCGAGGAGCAGCTCGGCGAGGCCGCCATGCGCGAGCTCGAGCGTCGCGTGGTGCTCTCGGTCATCGACCGCCGCTGGCGCGAGCACCTGTACGAGATGGACTACCTGAAGGACGGCATCGGCCTCCGCGCCATGGCCCAGCGCGATCCGCTGGTCGAGTACCAGCGCGAGGGCTTCGCGCTCTTCCAGCAGATGATGGGCGCGATCCGCGAGGAGACGGTGGGCTTCCTCTTCAACCTGGAGGTCGAGGTGCAGGCCCCGGCCGGCGCCGAGTCCGTCGGCCCGCGCATCCAGGCGAAGGGCCTCGCCGCCAACCAGGCCACGGCCGACAAGCTCCGCTACACCGCCCCGACGGACGACGGCGGCGTCGAGGTCCGCAACCAGCGCGGCCAGATCGAGAAGGCTGCGACGGCGAAGGCGCAGAAGGACCAGCAGGCGGAGGACGCCGTCCTGGTCGGCGAGGACGAGCCCGAGACCCCGCAGGGCCCCCCTGCCCGGGGCGCCTTCGGCCAGCCGACCGGCGCATCCTCGTCCGCTCCGCAGAACCGCGAGGAGCGCCGCAAGGCCGACCGGCGCAAGTAGCACCAGCCCGGGCCGACAGGGACCCTGTCGGCCCGCGGGCGACCTGATGGGTCGACCGCACGACGAAGGGCGCGCCTCCCACGGGAGGTGCGCCCTTCGTCGTGCCGCGCCTGGGCTAGAGGACGTTGATGGCCGTCGCGCGCCAGCGTCGGTCGAGGCCCTCGAGTCGGACGGCGACGGCGCGGGCGCGTGCCCGTCCGTGCACCACGATGACGGCCTCGATGACGCCGTCGCGCGGAGAGAACGACGTGACCGTGCCGATGGTGAAGACCGGTCGGGTCACCGACTGCCCCTTGGCGCGCCGGGCGCGAGCGCTGAGGACCACGCGCTTGAGCAGGTGACGGTAGACGTCGTCGCTGACCCAGCGGGCGATCTGGTCGAGCTCCCGCGCTCCGGCGAGGATCTCGATGACGCATCGGGTGAGGTTCTCGAGCAGCGGACCCGACGGGGGGAGGTCCTGGCTGCTGCAGGGCTGGCGCCCGAAGAAGTCGTCGACGTCGAAGCGCTTGCGGACGGTGCCCCGCACGGTGGCGGTGGCCGCGGGCGCGGTCGTGGACGACGAGCCGGTGGTCGCGTTCGCGGCCGACGAGGTCGCGGAGGCGGGCTTCCGAGCTGCGGGCCGTCGGGTGGGGGCGCCCTCGGCGTCCCCGGCGACGGTGCTCCTGCGGTCAGGGAGATCCTCCCGTGGCACTGCTTCACTCATGCGTCACTCCCATCCCGGTGCTCCCCCCGATCGGGGGACCACGATGACTGGTCAACTGTGACATCGCGAGAGGCTCGGCGCACGTCCAGCGCACAAGATGTGGAGAACTGAGAGCGGATCTCAAGGAAGGGACCCAGGGTGACCCGGATGTCCGAGCCGTCCCCGCCTCCGCCCCGCTCCCTCCACCTGCCCGAGGCCGGCGACCGATGAGGTGGGAGAACCTGTTCGACGACCTCGAGGGCCAGTGGGAGACGGCGCGCCTCGCCGAGGAGCGGGATCAGCGGGCCGAGGAGGAGCGCGTCCGCGTCGCGCGCACCGTCCTGCGCGACCGCCTCCGGGCGCTCACGTCGGCGGATCAGGCCCGCCCCCTGCGCCTGTCGCTGTCGGACGGAACCTGGATCGACCTCCGCGCGAAGGTGCTCGGACGCGACTGGCTCTCGGGCGAGCTGGTGGTCCCCGGGGGCGCGACGCCGACGCGCGAGGAGCGGGCGTGCATCCTCCCGCTCGCGTCCGTCCACGCGCTCGCCCTGGACCGCGAGCAGGTGCGGTCGAGCCTCGCTCCCGTGTCCGAGCTCCCGCCCGAGCGCGGGATCGTCGACCGGATCGGGCTTCCCTTCGTCCTCCGGGACCTGTGCCGGCGCCGTGCGCGCGTCGAGCTGCGGCTCCGGGACACCGTCGTCGGCGGCACGCTGGATCGCGTCGCCCGCGACCACGTCGACGTCGCGGTCCACGAGGCGGGCACGCCGCGTCGTGAGTCGGCCGTGTCCGGGTACCGGCTCGTGCCCCTCGCGGGCATCGTGCTCGTCCGCGTCTGATCGCCTGTCGCGGACAGCATGTGGACAACGCGCGACGTCCTCTGGCGCCGTCCCCGACATTGACCGGCATGCCTCCCACCCCTCGCCCCGGGCGCTCGGCGCGCCGTCCCGTCTGGTCGGATCCCCGCTTCATCGTCGGCCTCGTCCTGGTCCTGGTGTCCACGGGCGGCGTCGTGGCCCTCCTGCGCACCGCGGACTCCTCGGTGGTCGTCATGGCCGCCGGGTCCGACCTCGACGCGGGCAGCACGGTCCACGCCGCCGACCTCGTACCCGTCCGGGTCCGCATCGACGGGGCGGCGGACCTGTACCTCGCCCCGGACTCCGCCGACGGGCTGGTCGTGACGCGCTTCGTGGGCGCCGGCGAGCTGGTCCCGCGGTCCTCGCTCTCCTCGGCGGACGCACGCACCACCGCATCCGTCGTCATCCCCACGTCCGCGGGCGCCGACCACCTCGTCGCTCCGGGGACGGTCGTCGACATCTGGGCAGCCGCGGCGAAGGGGTCGGGCACGAGCTCCTACGACGCGCCGCGCGTCATCGTCTCGGGAGCCACCGTCGCCCAGGTCATCCGGCCCGACGGCTTCGTCGCGGACCAGGACCACATGCAGGTCCAGGTGACCGTCCCCCGTCAGGACGTGGCGGCTGTCCTCGCGTCCACGGACGCGCGCGACCAGATCACGCTCGTGCCCGTCGGCGACCCGGCGGCCTGAGCGTGGCGTCCCTCATCCTCGCCCTCCCGCCCCGCGTGGAGGACGCGCTCCTCCGCGACGTCGTCGAGTCCGGCCACGCGGTCCTCGCTCGTGTGACGGGCGCCGCGGAGGTTATCGCGGCGGTGCAGGCGGCGATCGACGATCCCCTGCACCTGGTGATCTCGGCATCGCCGACGACGCTCGACCGCGACGTGCTCGCGGCGCTCGACGAGCGGGGCGCGCGAGCGGTCGCCGTCGCGTCGAGCGAGGCCGACCGACGCAACGCGCAGGCGCTCGGGCACCACGAGGTCGTGGACGAGGGCGCCGCCTGGCACGAGATCGAGGAGCTGCTGCTCACGGTGCGCCCGCTGGGGACGATCGGCGGAGCGGCGGCCGGCGTCCGACGCGCGGACGCCGTGGCCCCGCACCTGGAGATCGACCCTCAGGAGCGCGGACGCGCAGGCGACGCATCCGACCGGAACCGGCTCCCCGCCGCCGGCTCCCGACGGCCCATCCGTGGGAGCGGCGGGGGCCGCGCCGAGGGCTGGCCGCCCGCCGGACGGAGCGCGAGGGCCTCGGCAGGCACCCGGAGGGACGACGACTCGATCCGTCGAGGCCGCCCCCTGCGCGGACGGCTCGGG
Source organism: Clavibacter phaseoli (assembly GCF_021922925.1). NCBI lineage: Bacteria > Bacillati > Actinomycetota > Actinomycetes > Micrococcales > Microbacteriaceae > Clavibacter > Clavibacter phaseoli. Next base: position 1,721,446 of record NZ_CP040786.1, on the reverse strand, counting down.
CTCGTACGGCGTCCGCGCGTGCCGGCTCCGGTGGTCCGCGAGCAGGAGCGGGACGACGCCGCGGCAGGACCGCAGGAGCCGAAGGGCCGCGTGATCGCCGTCTGGGGGCCGCAGGGGGCTCCGGGCCGCACGACGACGGCGCTGGCGATCGCCGGCGAGGTCGCCGCGGCGGGACGGTCCGCGGTGCTGGTCGACGCCGACGTCCACGGCGGGACGGTCGCCGCGACCCTGGGGCTGCTGGACGAGGCGCCGGGCTTCGCCGCCGCATGCCGCCTCGCCGCGGCCGACAGCCTCACGGTGGAGGAGCTGGACCGGATCGCGCAGCACCACCCGTCCACGCGGGCGCCGGGGTTCTCGGTCCTCACGGGCATCTCGCGCCCGGACCGGTGGCCGGAGCTCGCGGAGGGGCGCGTCTCCGCCGTGCTGCAGGCATGCCGCGGCTGGCGCGACTACACGGTGGTCGACGCCTCGTTCAACCTGGAGGACGACGAGGAGATCTCGAGCGACATGTTCGCGCCCCGCCGCAACGCGGCCACGCACGCGGTGCTCCGCGGCGCGGACCACGTCGTCGCCGTCGTCTCCGCCGACACGGTCGGCCTCTCGCGCTTCTTCCGCGCCTACGTGCAGCTCCTCGAGATCGTCGACCCGTCGCGCGTCTCCGTGCTCGTCAACCGGGTACGCCCGAGCGCAGGGGGCTGGGACGCGGCCGGCCAGGTGCGGCGCACCCTCTTCCGGTTCGGGAGCGTGGAGGCCGAGGCGTACGTCCCTGAGGATCGCGAGTCCCTCGACGCCGCCGTGCTCGCCGGGGCGACGCTGCGCGAGATCGCCCCGCGATCGCCCGCGCTCGTGGAGTGGTCGCGGTTCACCCGGACGACCCTCCTGTCTCCCGAGGACGCGCCCCGGAGGGCGCGTCGTGCCACGAGCGCCCGGCGTCGAGGCGGCGATGCGGCGGGGGAGGAGCGCTCCCGGCCCGCATAGGCTGTAGCCGTGTCCACGCTCAGCGATCTCGTGCATGCCCAGGGTCTGTCCTCCGACGCGGATGTCGAGTGGCTGCACCTCCTCGTCGGCGACTGGCAGCTCCTCGCCGACCTGGCGTTCGCGGACATCGTGCTGTGGGTCCCGACGGTCAGCGGCAGCTTCGTCGCGGTCGCGCACGCCCGTCCGTCGAGCTCGGCCACCCTGTTCTACCGTGACTTCGTCGGGCAGCCGATCAAGGCCGAGTGGCGCAAGCAGGTCACCGACGCGCACGAGACAGCCCGCATCATCGACTCCTCCGCGCCGGACTGGTACGAGGAGACGCCGACCCGCGTGCGGGCCGTGCCGGTGCTCCGTCGCCTGGCCCAGGGCAGCCCCGAGGTCACGGACACGCCCATCGCCGTCATCACCCGGCACACCAACCTCAGCGAGACGCGGACGCCGAGCCGCCAGGAGCTGACCTTCAACGAGTGCGCCAACGACCTGTTCGCGATGATCGCCGACGGCGACTTCCCGGACCTCGGCTCGCCGACCGGTCCGCGGCGGGGGGCGCCCCGCGCGTCCGACGGCCTGCTGCGTCTCGACGTGGACGGGATCACGACCTTCGCGAGCCCCAACGCCCTCAGCGCGTTCAACCGCATGGGCTTCTCCGAGGAGCTCGAGGGGGAGTCGCTCGCGGACGCCACGTCGAGCCTCCTCACCGGCAAGCGGCTGACGGTCGACGAGTCGCTGCCGCTGATCGTCGCCGGGCGCGCGCCGTGGCGGACGGACATCGAGTCGCGCGGCGTCACCGTCTCGCTCCGCGCGATCCCGATCCGCAGCCACGGGGAGCGGGTCGGTGCGGTCGTCCTCTGCCGCGATGTGACGGAGCTGCGGCACCAGGAGCGCGAGCTGATCACCAAGGACGCGACGATCCGCGAGATCCACCACCGGGTGAAGAACAACCTCCAGACGGTGGCGAGCCTCCTGCGGATCCAGGCTCGGCGGTCGCACACGGAGGAGGCGCGCGAGGCGCTCGGCCACGCCCAGCGCCGGGTGGGCGCCATCGCCGTGGTGCACGACACGCTCAGCGAGGGACTCAACCAGAACGTCGACTTCGACGCGGTGTTCGACCGCGTCCTGCTGCTCATCGCCGAGGTCGCGTCCGCGCACAACACCCGGGTGCACCCGAAGATCCTGGGCAGCTTCGGGGTGCTGCCGAGCGCCTACGCGACGCCGCTCGCCCTCGCGCTCACGGAGCTCGTGACCAATGCCGTCGAGCACGGCCTGGCAGGGCGATCGGGCGAGGTGGCCATCGAGGCGGCGCGCACCGAGGAGACGCTGACCGTCAGCGTCCGCGACGACGGCGTGGGCCTGCCCGAGGGCAAGGTCGGCACGGGGCTGGGGACGCAGATCGTCCGGACGCTCATCCAGGGCGAGCTCGGCGGGACGATCGACTGGCACACGCTCATGGGCAGCGGCACCGAGGTGACCATCGAGGTCCCGCTGCGGTGGCTGGCACCCGTCACGAGCTGAACCGGTCCGCGGCGGGCCGTCGACCCGGCGGACGACGAGAGCCGGGCTGCCCGTGGGCGGCCCGGCTCTCGTCGGTGGTGCGTGGTGGGTGCGTCAGCTGGCGCGGCGGGCGCGTGCGGCGCGGCGCTTGAGGGCGCGGCGCTCGTCCTCGCTGAGGCCGCCCCAGACGCCCGAGTCCTGTCCGGTCTCGAGGGCGTACTGCAGGCACATCTCGGTGACGGAGCAGCGGCCGCAGACGGCCTTGGCCTTGTCGATCTGGTCCACGGCCGGGCCGGTGTTCCCCACGGGGAAGAACAGCTCGGGGTCCACAGTCAGGCAGGCTGCCTTGTCACGCCAGTCCATAGGGGTGCTCCTCAGGTCGGTACTCGTTGCACGGCGGATCTGCCGCGGGATGGGGGTGGGGCGAGGCGTCCGGGAACCGCATCGGGACGGGGCGCGTGGCCCCTCCTCGTGAGATGCTCAGCTTCGGGAATGCGTCCCTTGTAAGCTCGGTTCCGGATCTGCTCACCACCCTGTGAACGAACTCGACCTCGAATATCGTCGCATAGAGCCAACGATCAATCAATAGCTTTGTATGGGAACGTGCTGTGACCGGAACCGGTGATGCCCTCGATCCGCGCGACTCCGCGGATCCCTCCCGCCGGACTCCCGCGGTGCTCCTGCTCGTCGTCCTCGTCGGGCTCGAGGCGCTGGGCATGGCGGGCGTCACCGCCCTCCTCGTCGTCGACCTGCTCACATCGACGCCGGCGTCGCTCGCCAGCGCGGTCGCGCTGATCGCGCTGGCCGCGCTCGCCGCCGTCTTCCTGGGCGCCGTCGTGCGCGGGATCCTGCGGGGCCGGAGCTGGGTGCGGCCGGCGGCCGTCACCTGGCAGGTGCTGCAGATCGCGGTCGGCGTGGGCAGCCTGCAGGGTGCGGACGCCCGTCAGGACCTCGGGTGGGGCCTCATCGTGCCGTCCGTCGTCGTGCTCGTGCTGCTGTTCACGCGGTCGGTGATCCTCGCCACGCGGCGTCGCGACTGAGCCGCGACGCCGGGCGTCAGGCGTCGACGCCGAGCTTCTTCCGCAGCGAGGCCACGTGCCCCGTCGCCTTGACGTTGTAGAGCGGCAGGGCCACGTTCCCCTCGCCGTCCACGACGACCGTGGAGCGGATCACGCCGGTGACCTTCTTGCCGTAGAGCGACTTCTCGCCGTACGCGGCGTAGGCGCGGTGGACCTCGAGGTCGGGATCGGACAGGAGCGTGAAGCCGAGGCCCTGCTCCTCGCGGAACCGGGCCAGGTCCTCCTGGGGGTCCTTGGAGATGCCGAGCACGCGGTAGCCGGCGGCCCGGAGCGAGTCCATGCTGTCGCGGAAGTCGCACGCCTGCGTGGTGCAGCCGGGCGTGCCCGCGGCCGGGTAGAAGTACACGATGACGTCCTGGCCACGGAGGTCCGAGAGGGTGACGGACGCGCCGTCCTGGTCGGGGAGGGTGAAGTCGGGGGCGGGCTGCCCCTTCTCGAGGCGGGCGGTCTCGGTCATGGGGGAGCCTCTCGTTCGCGGGTGTCGACGTCCATGCTAGAGCCGCCCGCGCGGCCTCCGGACGGGGACTCCACGGCCTCGATTCGCGTCCGCCCGACCGTGGTGCTAGTGTCATCTCTCGGTCCGGTACCCCGCACGACAGGGGCCTCACCTGCACCTCTAGCTCAATTGGCAGAGCAACTGACTCTTAATCAGTGGGTTCTCGGTTCAAGTCCGAGGGGGTGCACCACACGCTCCGCTTGGGGCAGCTCGTCCCGTGGCTCTCCGCCTCGATCTCGCGCGTATTCGGGCACGGGAGAACCGTGAGAGAATACCGGTCGGACCATCACCGCGGACGCCCCTAGCCGAGCGCCGCGGCGGCCGGTGATCTCGGTGCACCGGCCACGCACCACGGCCACGCCCACGGCGTGCGACGCGGAGCGGGACGTCGGCGCCCACGCGGCTGTGCATGCGCGTGCGCGACATCTCCGGCACACATCTCGAGGTATCGAAGGACAGCACTGCATGATTTTCGAAGTAGGGGAGACCGTCGTGTACCCCCACCACGGCGCCGCCACGATCACCGCGGTCAAGACCCGCACCATCAAGGGGGTCGACAAGAAGTACATCACCCTCCAGATCCACCAGAGCGAGCTGGTCATCGACGTGCCCGTCGACAACGCCGAGCTCGTGGGGCTGCGCGACGTCATCGACAGCTCCGGCGTGGAGGCCGTGTTCGACGTGCTCCGCGGCGACGTCGAGGAGGAGGCCGGCAACTGGTCGCGCCGCTTCAAGGCCAACACCGAGAAGATGGGCTCCGGCGACGTGCGCCGCGTCAGCGAGGTCGTCCGCGACCTGTGGCGTCGCGACCAGGACTCGGGCGTCTCGGCCGGGGAGAAGCGCATGCTGGCGAAGGCCCGCCAGATCCTCGTCTCGGAGCTCGCGCTCGCGCAGAAGTCCACCGACGAGGAGGCGTCCGTCGTCCTCGACGGCGTCCTCGCGCAGAGCATCTCCGCCTGACCCCTCGATGCGCGCCGCCGCGCGCATCACCGCCGACGGGCGGTCCTCCGACACCGGAGGGCCGCCCGTCGGCGCATCCGGGCGGCCGTCGGAGGACGACACGACCGGCGTAGGGTGCGAGCATGCGCGATCACCCCGAACGACCCGACCACGACGGCCCCCTCGAGCAGAACCCCCTTCAGCCCGCGCGCCGGGGACTGCGGATCTGGATCTACGTGATCGCCGCGGTCATCGTCCTCGCCGTCATCGCCTTCGCGCTCGTGCGCCTCGCGACCGCGGGGCAGAACACGCCCGGCCCGTCGTCCCTGGGCGCTGTCCTCCAGCTGGCTGCCGCCGCGCGCGCCCTGATCTGATCCGTCCGCGTCGGGCGCTCCGCCGTCCGGCGCCGCATGGCGTCCGCCTCCTCCCCACGACATCGCTGTCGTCGTCCCCCACGGCGGGTTCCACGCGCCGCGGGCGAGGTGGTCCGCAGGTGTAGCCATGCCCCGGGACGGGGGCGCGATGGACGGACAGGCACGGCGGCGCGGAGGACGACGGCGGGCGGTGCGACGCCTGCTCGCGCGCGTCCTCGGGGACAGGCGACAGGCGGTGCGCGTGCTCCTGGCGGCCGTCGCCGCCGCCATCGTGGTCGGCGCGGTGGTCGTCGGAGCGCGCGAGGCGGTCCTCGGTCCGGACGCGGGCGGCGGCCACCTCGACGCGCAGGTGCCCGACGGCGCCGTCGTGCGCGCGCTCGCGCGGGCGGGACTCGTGCGGGACGGCCGGATCGACGTGGCCGCCGCACGCGGGATGACCGACTCCATCGGGGCGGACGGGCGCGAGCGTCACCCGCGCTACGACCGCGACGCCTTCGGCCCGGCCTGGGCGGACGCCGACGGGAACGGCTGCGACCAGCGCGACGACGTGCTCGTCCGGGACATGGCCCCGGTCGCCTACGCATCCGACGATCCGCGCTGCACGGTCGTCGCGGGGCACCTCGACGACGCGTACACGGGGCACGGGATCGACTTCGCGCGCGGGCCGCGGACGAGCGCCGCCGTGCAGATCGACCACCTCGTGCCGCTGTCCTGGGCCTGGCAGCACGGGGCCTGGTCGTGGACGGACGGACGACGCGAGCGCCTCGCGACCGACCTCGACGAGCTGCAGGCGGTCGACGGCCCCACCAACCAGGACAAGTCGGATCAGGGGCCGGCCACCTGGCTCCCGCCGGACGCGGGATACCGGTGCCTCTACGTCACGCGCTTCGCCTTCATCGCGAGCAGGTACGGCCTGTCGATCGACGACGCGGACCGGGGCGCGATCGACCGCGTCCTCCTGGCCTGCTCGTGAGGGGCACCCCGGGGGACGGCGTCGGTGCGCGCGCGTACGCTCGGCTCGACGCGGCCGGGCGTCGACGCGGGCGTGGCGCACGCGTCGGACGAACCCAAGGGGATCCGCATGTGGAGCAAGCAGAGCGGCGACGCGACCGGGGCGATCAGCCCCGTGCCGGAGCACCCGCACGCCCACCCCGTGCGCGGCGCGTGGCTCGTCCGCGTCGGCGACGGACCCGCCCTCGGCTGGGTGCTGCGCCACCGGGACGACCTGGCGGCGCCCTTCACCTACGAGGTCTACGCGTGCGGCCTGGGATCCGACGGGCTGCGGGTGTGGGTCCAGCGGCGCGACAGCCTGAACGCCGCGGTCGCGTGGGTCATGCAGCACGACGCCGAGCTGCTGGCGTTCGGGCGGCGGCTGCGACCGGATCCGGCCCAGCCCTCCGCCGGGGCGCACGCGGACGCCGCCGCCCCCGTGGTCGGGGACGGCGGCGTCCGGACGAGCTGAGGGACCTCGTCAGCGCTTGCGCTGGTCGGCCGCGTCGCGCCCGGTGACGGGGAACGGGCCGGTGATGCCCTCGCGCACGCGCGCGATCTCGAGGATCCGGTCGCGCTGCAGGTACCAGCCCACCACCAGGAGCGGGATGATCACGACGAGCGACGCGACGGTGAGCGTGCCGATCGGCCAGTCGATGGCCATGAGCACGAGCACGCTGACGAGGAACGCGAGGGTGAGCCACGAGGTCACGGGCGCGCCCGGCAGGCGGAACGTGGGCTCCTGCGCCTTGCCCTGCTTCGCCCAGGTGCGCAGGCGCATCTGGCAGAGGATGATCGTGCCCCAGCCCGCGACGATGCCGAGCGCCGCGACGTTCAGCACGATCTCGAACGCCTGCTTCGGCACGAGGGCGTTCAGGCCGACGCCGAGCAGCGTGATGGATCCGGTGAGCATGATGCCGCCGAACGGCACGCCGCCCTTCGACATGACGGTCGTGAACTTGGGCGCCGACCCGTTCATGCCCATCGAGTGGAGCACGCGGCCCGTGCTGTAGAGGCCCGCGTTGAGGCTCGACATGGCGGCCGTGAGCACGACGAAGTTCATGACGGAGCCGGCGATCGCGCCCACCTGAGGCGATCCGAGGCTGGAGAAGAAGGTGACGAAGGGGCTCTGGTCGGCGCTGTAGGCCGTGTAGGGGAGCAGGAGCGAGAGCAGCACGATGGATCCGACGTAGAAGATCGCGATGCGGAAGACGACGGAGTTGATGGCGCGGGGGATGACCTTCTCGACGTCCTGCGTCTCGCCGCTGGCGGTGCCGACGAGCTCGATGGCGGCGTAGGCGAAGACGACGCCCTGCACGACGAGCACCACGGGGACGAGGCCCTGCGGGAAGACCCCGCCGTTCTGCTGGAGGACGGTCCAGCCGGTCTGCACCTCGGCGCCGCCGACCGTGACGGGGAAGCTCCACGCCAGCCACACGATGCCGACGATGAGGAAGACCACGAGGGCCGCGACCTTCACGAGCGCGAACCAGAACTCCATCTCGCCGAAGACCTTCACGGCGACGAGGTTCAGCGCGAGCACGACGGCCAGCGCGATGAGGGCGAGCAGCCACTGCGGGGCCGCGGTGAAGGCCGACCAGTAGTGCATGTAGAGCGCGACCGCGGTCACGTCGACGATGGCCGTGGTCGCCCAGTTGAGGAAGTACATCCAGCCCGCGGCGTACGCGAACTTCTCGCCGTAGAACTCGCGGGCGTAGGAGATGAAGGACCCGGAGCTCGGCCGGTGCAGGACCAGCTCGCCGAGGGCCCGGAGGATGAAGAAGGCGAAGACGCCGCAGATCAGGAAGACGATCGCGAGGGCGGGGCCCGCGGAGGCCAGGCGTCCGCCGGCGCCGAGGAAGAGGCCGGTGCCGATCGCGCCGCCGATGGCGATCATCTGGAGCTGGCGGGGTTTCAACCCGTGCTGGTAGCCTTCCTGCTCGTGGCTGAAGTCCTGCGCCACGAAATCCGGATCGGGCGTGACGGTGCTGCGGTCGCTCTCGCTTCGTGTCATCCGAATACGGTAGTGCTCCGGGGCATTCGCCCTGACACCCGCGTCGATCGACTTCCGCGGGGCAGAACACCTGTGATAGGCGCCGAGGAGGCCCGCATGGCCCGCACGCACCGTCCGGCACGCCGGGACCGATCGTGGGCGCCGGTCCTCGTGGCCGCGGCGGGAGCGCTCGTGCTCGCCGGATGCACGACGGGAGCGGCGGCACCCGCCCCCGCGACCACGGCGCCCGCCGCCAGCGCGACCCCGGACGCGGGCGCGGCTCCCGACGGCACCGCCAGCCCCGAGCCGACCGGGACGCGCGCCCCCGGCCCGCCGACCGAGGACGAGCTCGCCACCTGCTCGACGCTCGCGCAGGTGCTGCCCGACTCCACCAAGCTCGTGCAGGCGCTCGGCGACGGGAAGCAGGTGGATCCGACCCTCCTCGACCGCGTCAAGCAGGGCGACGCCGCGCTCGCCGGCATGGCCCCCGAGAACATGCAGCCGCTCGTGGCGTCCTTCTCGACGATCGTCGACGAGCTGGACGCGCTGCGCTCGGGCGCGGACACGGACGGCGCCTCGCTCGACACCGGGCAGTACCTCCGCGCGACGAGCGCCTTCCTCGACTACTGCCTCGACGACGTCGGCTACGTGCCGCAGACCGCGACGCCGACGCCCGCGCCCTGACCCCGCGTCCTGTCCCCGGCTCGGCGAGAGCGCGGTGGGCGCGTCAGGTCCGGCGCGCGACGGCCTCGTCGGCCTCGATGTCCTCGCGCGCGTCCTCGCGGCGGTCGCGGCCGTCGCCGTCGTGCGTGACGAGGAGGTGCGGCGTGCGATGGATCCGGTACGAGACGCGCAGGTGCCGGTGCAGCACGAGCCAGGCGATCGCGATGAGGGCGGCGACGATGCCGCTGGCCGCGCCCACCATGACGGCGGCGCGCGGGCCCCAGGTGTTCGCGACCCAGCCCACGATCGGCGCGCCGAGCGGCGTGCCGCCGACGAAGATCGCCATGTAGACGGCCATCACGCGGCCGCGCATGCGCGGCTCGACGGTGAGCTGGACGGTGCTGTTGGCGCTCGTCATGAGGGTCTGCGAGACGACGCCCACGATCACGAGGGCCCCGGCGAAGAGCAGGTAGGTGGGCGCGATCGCCGCCAGCCCGGTCGCGATGCCGAAGAGCGCGGCGCCCACGAACACCAGGCGGATGCGGGGCCGCTCGCGGCGGGCCGACAGGAGCGCGCCGGCGACGGATCCCACGGCGAGGCTCGAGGAGAGCAGCCCGAACTCGGTCGCCCCCTTGCCGAACTCGACGCTCGCCATGGTGGAGGTGAAGATCGGGAAGTTGTAGCCGAACGCGCCGACGAGGAAGACGATCACGAGGATCACCATGATGTCCGGCCGCCCGCCGATGTAGCGGAAGCCCTCGCGCAGCTGGCCGCGCGACCGGGTGACGCGCTCCGGCCGGCGGAGCTCGCCGACGCGGAGGCGCGTGAGGGCGATGAGCACCGCGATGAAGCTCACGGCGTTGATGAGGAAGACCCAGCCGGTGCCGACGCCCGCGATGAGCACGCCCGCGACCGCCGGGCCGATCATGCGCGCCGCGCTGAAGGACGCCGAGTTGAGCGCGACGGCGTTCGAGAGGTCGTCGTCGGAGACGAGCTCGGAGACGAAGGACTGGCGGGCGGGGGCGTCGAGCGCCGAGGCGATGCCCAGGAGGAGCGCGAAGAGGTAGACGTGCCAGAGCTCGGCGCGTCCGGAGAGCACGACCAGGCCGAGCCCGAGGCCGAGGACCGCCATGGTGCCCTGCGTGATCATGAGCACGCGGCGCTTGTCGTAGCGGTCGGCGATGAGGCCGGCGTAGGGGGAGAGCAGGAGCATGGGGCCGAACTGCAGCGCCATGACGATGCCGACCGCGGTCGCGTCGTAGCGGGTGAGCTCGGTGAGGACGATCCAGTCCTGGGCGGTGCGCTGCATCCACGTGCCGACGTTGGAGACGAGCGCTCCGGCGAACCAGATGCGGTAGTTCGGGGCGCGGAGGCTCCGGAAGACGGCGCTCACGCGGCAGCCATGCGGCCGAGGAGCGCCGCGGCCTCGCCGAGGGTGGCGCGCTCGGCGGCGGTGAGCTCGTCGAGGCGGAGGGAGAGCCAGGCGTTCCGCTGCCGGCGGGTCTCCTGCACGACCGTCCGTCCGGCGTCCGTGATGGACACCGTGACGCGGCGGCCGTCGTCGGGGGCGGGGGAGCGCTCGGCGTACCCCGACTCGACGAGGCAGTTGACCGTGCGGTTCATGCTCGGGGCGGTGACGCGCTCGATCTCGGCGAGGCGCCCGGGGCTCGTCGGCCCGTCACGGAGGAGCAGGGCGAGCACGACGAACTGGCTGTCGCTCAGCTCGTGGTCGGCCTTCTCGGCCCGCAGGCGGCGCGCGAGGCGCATGACGCCGGCGCGCAGGCTCTGGCTGAGATCGGGGGAGTCGGGCATGTGCTTAGGCTAGCTCATTAGTCCTGCTAACGAATGCGTCGGGGCATGACGGGATCCTGCGAGCGCCGCTGGCGGACATGCGCCGGGGCGCGGGCGGCCCGCCCGGGCAGGATGGGAGGACACCGCCGGCCGCGATGCACCCGCGACGACGCGGGTACGGGCCGCGCGACCAGAGGAGGCACGGACATGACCCACCACGACGGCACGGCCGACGCGCACGATGACGGCGAGAAGCTCGGCGACGACGGCACGATCCCCGCGGGCGAGACCGGCGTCGCGGCCGGCCACGACGGCGGGGATGACCACTTCGAGCCCGAGGAGGACACGCCGCACCACACGGACGAGGACGGCGACGGCGCCTCCGCCTAGCCCGCCCGACCCGGCACCCGCGGACCGCGCGGGCGCCGGGTCGCCCGCTCCCCGCGCGACGATCCGCCCGCGCGGGAGCGCCCGGGGATCCGCGTAGCCTGGATCCCCGTGGACACCGCGACCAACCCCCTCGACGGCACGCGCATCGCCTACCGGGCCTTCGGCGCCCGGCCGGTGGATGCGGATCCCCGCGACCCGGCCCACGCGCCCGTCGTCCTCGTGCACGGCACGGCCCTGTCGCAGGCGATCTGGCGCGGCTTCGGCTGGGTGCGCGCGCTGTCGCCGACGCGGCAGGTGATCACGCTCGACCTCCGCGGCCACGGGCGCAGCGACGTCCCGCACGAGCCCGCCGCCTACGCGATGGACCTCATGGTCGCCGACGTCGTGGCCGTGCTCGACGCGGTCGGCGCCTCCGCCGTGCACCACGTGGGCTACAGCCTCGGCGCGCGCGTCGGCTTCTCGCTGGCCGCCGCGCACCCCGACCGCCTCCTCTCGACGTCGAGCCTCGGCGGATCCCCGCGCAGCGGCGTGGGCGTCTTCGACCGCGTGTTCTTCCCCGGCTGCATCGACGCGCTGGAGACGGGCGGCATGCCCGGGTTCCTCGAGGCGTGGGAGCGGCACAGCGGGCATCCCGTGGACGCGGCGACGCGCGGGGCCTTCCTCGCGGACGACGCGCGGGCGCTCGCCGCCTACATGCGCGAGTCGGAGCGGGACGCGGGCGTGCCCGACGCTGTCGTCGCCGGATCCGCGGTGCCGCTGCTGCTCGTCGCGGGCACGCGCGATCCCGAGCGCCTCCGCGCGGCGCACCACGTGAAGGCGCTCCGACCGGACGCGCCGCTCGTGGAGCTCGACGGCGCGACGCACGCCGACACCCCGCGGCACCCCGACGCGCTGCCGGCCGTGGCGGCGTTCCTCGACGCGCTCTGACGCGCCGGGCGTGCGGGGCGGGGCATGCCGCGCGGGGAGCCCCGATCCGGATCCGGCTCCCGCCTACGCCCCGCCCGCCGCCTCGGCGTGCGCGAGCGCGGCGTTGCCGTCCTGGTGCGCGCGGTCGAGGTCGTCCGGGTGGGCTGCGGCCGCCGCCTCCAGGGCGTCGGCCGCCCGGACGAGCGCGAGGTGCGACAGCGCCTGCGGCACGTTGCCCGCCTGGCGCTGCCCGACGGGGTCGTACTCCTCCGAGAGGAGCCCGACGTCGTTGCAGAGGGCGACGAGCCGCTCCATGAGCGCGCGGCCGTCGGCCTGGCGTCCGGACCGCGCGTACTGCTCGACGAGCCAGAACGAGCAGGCGAGGAACGGGTACTCGCCGGCGGGCAGGCCGTCGACCCCCGCGCTCGTGTCGTAGCGCAGCAGGAAGCCCTCGTGCATGAGCGTCCGCTCCATCGCCTCGACGGTGGCGAGCATGTGCGGGTCGTCGTAGGCGCAGAAGCCGGCCTGGGCGAGGATCAGCAGCGAGGCGTCGACCTCGGTCGTGCCGTAGTGCTGGCGGAAGGCGCCGGTCGCGGGGTCCACGCCCTTGTCGAGGATCTCGTCGCGCACCCGGTCGCGCAGCTCGATCCACTGCTCCACCGGCCCGTCGAGCCCGTGGCGCTCGACGCCCTGGACCGCGCAGTCGAGCGCCGCCCAGATCATCGCCCGCGAGTGGGTGAAGTGCTGCTCGGCGCCGCGGATCTCCCAGATGCCGCTGTCCTGCCGCTCCCAGTTGTCCTCGACGAACCCGATGAGCGCGCGCTGCAGCGGCCAGGAGAACTCGGTCTCGCCGACGCCCGCGTCGCGCGCGGCCTGGAGCGCGAGCATCACCTCGCCGATGACGTCGGCCTGGTACTGCTCGAACGCGCCGTTGCCGACGCGCACCGGGCCGGAGCCCTGGTAGCCGGGCAGGCTCTCGAGGTCGCGCTCGGGGAGGTACCGCTCGCCGCTCAGCCCGTACATGATCTGCACGTCGCCCGGATCCCCGGCGATCGCCCGGAGGAGCCAGGTGCGCCACTCGTCGGCCTCGTCGTCGAAGCCGTGCGCGAGGAGCACCTCGAGGGTGAGCGACGCGTCGCGGAGCCACACGTAGCGGTAGTCCCAGTTGCGGGCTCCGCCGAACTGCTCGGGGAGGCTCGTGGTGGCCGCGGCGACGATGCCGCCGGTGTCCTCGTGCGTGAGCGCGCGGAGCACGAGCAGCGACCGGCGGACGGCGGCCTGGTGCGGGCCGGAGTGCTCGATGGAGCTGGCCCACGACTCCCACCACTCGGTCGTGTGCTCGATCGCGGCGTCGACGTCGAAGGCCGGCGGCTCGCTGCGGTGGGACGGGTACCAGGTGAGGGCGGTGTCGACCGTCTCGCCCGCGGAGACGTCGAAGGCGACGCCGTGGTGGTGGTTCGTCGCGGTGAGCTCGGGGCCGCGCACGACGACGGCGTCGGGGCCGGCCACGGCGACGAGGCGCGGGTCGTCGCCGTCGAGCTTGCGGATCCACGGGAGCGCGGTCGCGTAGCCGAAGCGCAGGCGGAGGTCGCCCTGCATCCGCACGGTGCCGCTGATGCCGCGCACGCGCCGCACGACGTCGGCCCGCCGGTCGCCCATGGACATGAAGTCGGTGACCTCGACCGCGCCCTCGGGCGTCTCCCACCTGGTCCAGAGCACGAAGGTGTTCCCGAGGTAGGTGCGCTGGGACACGGTGGCCTCGGGGGAGGCCGGGGCGAGCTTCCACGCGCCGTGCTCCTCGGTGCCGAGGAGGGCCCCGAACATGGAGGCGGAGTCGAAGCGGGGAAGGCACAGCCAGTCGATGGAGCCGTCGCGGCCGACCAGCGCTCCCGTGTGGCAGTCCCCGATGAGTGCGTAGTCCTCGATGCGCATGGCCATGCGCCATGGTCCCACGGCGCCCTGACGTCTCCCTGCCGCCGCGCGTAGCCTGACGGCATGCCCGCGACCTCCACGCTCCTCATCCTCGGCGCCAGCGGCGACCTCTCCGCGCGCCTCCTCCTCCCCGGGCTCGGCGAGCTCCTCGCCCACCGCCCCGACCTCGACCTCCAGCTGGTGGGCGCGGGCACGGAGGAGTGGGACGACGACCGCTGGCGCGAGGTCGTCCGCACGTCGTTCGCGTCGCTCGGCGCCGAGGGCCCCGCGGTCGACCGCGTGCTCGCCGGCACGACCTACCAGGCCGCCGACGTCACGGCCGAGGCCGACCTGGAGCGCCTCATCGCCGCGTGCGATGCCGCGCCCGCCGTCTACTTCGCGCTGCCGCCCGCGGTCACGGGGAGGGCGTGCGAGGCGATGACCCGGATCACGCTGCCCGAGGGCACGTCGCTCTCGCTCGAGAAGCCGTTCGGCACCGACCTCGCGAGCTCGCAGGCGCTCAACCGCCTGCTCGCGACGCTCGTGCCCGAGGAGCGCACCCACCGGGTGGACCACTTCCTCGGCCGGTCGACCGTGCGCAACCTCCTGGGGCTCCGCTTCGCCAACCGGCTCCTCGAGCCCGTGTGGAACGCGCAGCACATCGCCAGCGTCGAGATCGTCTACGACGAGCAGCTCGCGCTCGAGGGCCGGGCCCGCTACTACGACGGCGCCGGCGCCCTGGCCGACATGATCCAGAGCCACCTGCTGCAGGTGATGGCCGTGTTCGCGATGGAGCCGCCCGCCACCACCGACGCGCGCGACATCCGCGACCAGAAGGCGCTCGTGCTGCGGGCGACGCGGGCGTGGGGCGGCGACCCGGTGGCGTCGTCGCGTCGCGCCCGCTACTCGGCGGGCGACGTGGAGGGCCGCGAGCTGCCGGCCTACGCCGACGAGGCGGGCGTGGATCCCGCGCGCGGCACGGAGACGCTCGCGGAGATGACGGTCGAGATCGCGAACTGGCGCTGGGCGGGCGTGCCCTTCCGGCTGCGCTCCGGCAAGGCGATGGAGGACCACCGGCGCGAGATCGTCGTGACCTTCCAGCCCGCGCCGCACGTGCCCACCGGGCTCACGGGCGCCGGGGAGCCCGACCGGATCCGCATCCTCATCGCCCCCGACGAGCTGCACCTGGAGCTCAACGTGAACGGCCCGGCCGACCCCGACGTCATCGACCGCGCCGAGCTCGTCACGGCGTTCGACCCGGGCGACCTGCCGCCCTACGGCCAGGTGATCGACGGCATCCTCGCGGAGGACGAGAGCCTCTCGGTGCGCGGGGACACCGCCGAGGAGTGCTGGCGCATCGTCGAGCCCGTCATCACCGCGTGGCGCGCGGGCGACGTGCCGCTCGAGGAGTACCCGGCCGGATCCGCGGGGCCGTGGGACGGCCCGCAGGTGGCGCCGAAGGGCTGAGCGGAGCCGCGCCGCGCGGCTGGTCGCCGTCGCCTAGGCGCTGCGCACGGCGCGGAGCACCGCGGGGACGCGGCGCGGGTCGCCGGCCAGCTCAGCGAGCGCGTCGTCGAGCGGATCCTCGTCGAAGACCGCGAGCTCGCGGGCGACCGCGTCCTGCCGCGCCGCGGCGTCGCGATCCGCGGCGTCGCGATCGGCGGCGTCGCGCTCGGCCGAGCCCGTCGCGCGGGCGTCCTCCAGCGGGAGGCCGGCCGCGGCGGGGGAGGCGCCGAGGGCGAGCGCCACGTCGCGCGCGATGTGCGCGGTCATGAGCTCGTCGAAGAAGCCGGCCGTCGTGTCGGGCGTGCGGCGCACGAGCGCCCACGCGCCGTCGGGGCCGAAGTGGTGCGCGAGCGCCGCCTGCACGATGAGGGCGAGCGGGCGGAGGTCCGGATCGGCCGCGGGGCCCGCGTCGACGGCGTCGGCCCGGGGTGCGGCGGGCGCGTCCGGGTCGGCCTTGTGCGCGGGCACGTGGGTCGGCCTGACCGGGCCGCCGTGGAGCCGGGCGGCGATCGCGGCGAGCTCTCCCGTGGCGAGCGAGACGGCGGGTGCGGCTGCGGGATCCCGCTGCACCGGCCTCGCATCGGTCGCGGCAGGCGCCGCCTCGGTCGGGACGGACTTGCCTCTGCGCCACCGGAACATGATCCACGGCCTCCCCGATCGCACCGCCGCGATCGGGACCATCCTCGTGCGCGACACGCCCGGGCGGACCCGCGACACGCCGGGGATGCCGGGGCGGGGGCGCCGCGACGCGCCCCCGGCAGCCCCCCGCGCGCTGCCCGCCGCCCAGGAGCGCCTGCGAGACTGGACGCCCGGGACAGCGCGGTCCGCCCGACCCCCTGGAGGATCCGTGGACCTGCCCGCCCTGCTCGCCGTGCCCGCCGTCGCCGTGACCGTCACGCTGCTCGCGGCCGTTGCCGCCGCCCTCGTCGTGACCGCCGTGGTCGCCCTCGTCGTCCGCGTCATCGCGCGCCGCCGCGAGTGGGCGGCCCGCCTCGTCCGCCGCGCCCGACGGCCGTTCCGCGTGCTGCTCGTGGTCGTGGCGGTGTGGATCGCCCTCCGCGCCTCGGTCGCGCCGGGCGAGCTGCGCGACGGCCTCGACCACCTGCTGCACGTGATCACGATCGTCGCTGCCGCCTGGCTGGTGTGCGCGCTCGCCATCTTCTTCGAGGACCTCGGGCTCAGCCGCTACCGCGTGGACGTGGCCGACAACCGGGTCGCGCGCCGGGTGCGCACGCAGGTGCTCATCATCCGGCGGCTCACGGTGGTGGCGATCGTTGTCGTCGCGATCGGCGCGATCCTCCTGACCTTCCCCGGCGCCCGGGCCGCGGGCGCGAGCGTCCTCGCGTCCGCCGGGCTCGTCTCGATCGTGGCGGGCCTCGCCGCGCAGTCGACGCTCGCCAACGTGTTCGCCGGGATGCAGCTCGCCTTCAGCGACGCGATCCGCGTGGACGACGTCGTGATCGTCGAGACGGAGTGGGGGCGCGTGGAGGAGATCACGCTGACCTACGTGGTCGTCCACATCTGGGACGACCGGCGGATGGTGCTGCCGTCGACCTACTTCACGACGACGCCGTTCCAGAACTGGACCCGCACCAAGTCCGAGCTCCTCGGCGCGGTGGAGCTCGACCTCGACTGGCGCGCGACGCCCGCGAACATGCGCGAAGAGCTCGACCGGGTGCTCGCCACGACCGACCTCTGGGACGGCCGCGTCTCCGTGCTGCAGGTGACGGACGCGGTCGGCGGCTTCGTACGGATCCGCGTGCTCGTCTCCGCCGTCGACGCGCCCACGCTGTTCGACCTCCGCTGCCTGGTGCGCGAGCGCCTCGTCGCGTTCCTTCACCAGCACAGCCCGCAGTCGCTGCCGCGCACGCGCGTGCAGATGGTGGACGCGCACGAGCGCGACGACGCGTCGCCGGCCCGACGGGGCGCGCCGGAGACCGAGCCGACGGGCCTGTTCTCGGGCACCGCGCAGGGCGACACGCGCGCGGGACTGTTCACCGGACCGATCTCCACGGTGCCCGCGGAGGAGCGCATCGACCTCGAGGTCGACGGCGACCGCTGGCGCACGCGGGACTGACGTCACGCACGGATGACGCGCACGCCCGGGCGGGCGTGCGCGTCACGTGGGGGAGCGGCTAGTTGCCGATCTGCCCGTCGCGCGAGTCCTCGATGACGGTGCCGATCGCGATGGCCACGGTGATGGCCCAGCTGAGCCACATGAGGCCGAGCTTCCAGTCGCGCGGACCCCGACGGGTCGTCTGCATGGTGCTCCAGCCGCCCACGAGGGCGCTGAGGACGCTGCCGTTCAGGATGTACTTGCGCATGACACCTCCCAGTGTGCTTCCACGGTACCGGGATCCGACCGCCGCGACCGCCGCGTCCGGCGCACGACCGCCGGGGGCGGCCTCCGCGGCGTCCCCTTTCCGCATGGGGTGCGGACTCCCTGCGGCCGATGAGTACAGTGATCGCGGATCAGACAGGAGGCGCCCGTGCGCACAGCCCTCATCGGGGTGGTGCTCCTCGTCGTCGGCGCCGTCGCCGTGGCCACCGGAGCCCTCCCGCTCGACGACCTCGGCGTGCTGTACGAGCGGGTCTGGCCGATCCTCCTCTTCGTGGTCGCCATCACCGTGGTCACCGAGCTCGCCAGCGAGGCGGGGCTGTTCACCTGGATCGCCGAGCGCGCCGCGGGCCTCGGCCGCGGGCGCACGTGGGCCCTCTGGCTCGCGACCGTCGTGCTCGCCTGCCTCTGCACGATCTTCCTGTCGCTCGACACCACGGCCGTGCTGCTCACGCCCGTGGTCGTCGTGCTCGCGCGGCACTGCGGGCTGCCGCCGCTCCCGTTCGCGCTGACGACCGTGTGGCTCGCGAACACCGCGTCGCTCCTGCTGCCCGTCTCCAACCTCACCAACCTGCTCGCGGAGCACGAGCTCGGCGGCCTGGGTCCGGCCGGCTTCGCGGCGCTCACCGTCGCGCCGGCGCTCGTGGCCATCGCGGTGCCCGTGCTCGCGATCCTCGTGATCCACCGCAGGGACCTCTTCACGCGCTACGAGGTCGGGCCGCCGACCGCGCCGACCGACCGCGTGCTGCTCGTGGGCAGCGCCGTCGTGGTGGGGCTCCTCGTGCCGGCGCTCGTCTCGGGAGTCGAGGTGTGGATCCCCGCGCTCGCCGCGGCCGTCGTGCTCGCGATCCTCACGGCCGTCCGCCGCCCGCGCGTGCTCCGACCAGGGCTCCTGCCGTGGCAGCTCGTGGTGTTCGCGTCGGGTCTCTTCATCGTGATGGAGGCGGCGCAGTCGCTCGGGCTCACCGCGGTCATGGCCGCGATCTCCGGGCAGGGCCAGGACGCGGCCTCCCTGTTCCGGCTCGCCGGCGTCGCGACGCTCAGCGCCAACGCCGTCGACAACCTGCCGGCGTACCTCGCGCTCGAGCCGGTCGCGGGATCCCCGGAGCGCCTCGTCGCGATCCTCGTGGGCGTCAACGCCGGCCCGCTCATCACGCCGTGGGCCTCGCTCGCGACGCTGCTCTGGCACGAGCGGCTCGTGAGCATGGGCGTCCACATCAAGTGGTCGCGCTACGTGCTCCTGGGGCTCGTGGTCGCGCCCCTCACGGTCGGCCTCGCGATGGCTGCCTTCGTCCTCACGCGCTGATCGGGCGCTCCCACCTGCCAGGAGGCTGGCAGTCTGACCGATCGTGCAGGAGCTGACCGATCGGTCGACATAGGCTCTCCGCGTGACCCGAACACCCCGCGCCTCCGCGAGCGACGAGCTCCGGCCCATCGCCGCCGCCCGCTTCGCCCGCGACGGCTTCCAGGCGACGTCGCTCCAGCAGATCGCCGACGAGGCGGGCTACTCGAAGTCGAGCGTGCTCTACCACTTCGCCTCCAAGGAGGCGCTCCTCGACGCCCTGCTCGAGCCGACGATCGACGCGCTCGCCGAGGTCATCGACCGGGCCGACTCGATCCGCGGCGACGCCGACGCCCGACGCCAGTTCGTCGAGCGCTTCATCGACTTCCTCCTGCTGCACCGGCACGAGGTGGCGCTCTTCATCACGCAGGGCCGCTCGCTCGGGCACCTCGCCGTGATCGAGCGCGCCAACGACCTCGTGCGCGCGCTCGGCGAGACCGCCGGCGCGCTCGACAGCACGCTCGACCAGCTGCGCTTCGGCGTGGCGCTCGGCGGCGCAGCGTACATCCTCGCCGCGAGCGACGACTGGTCCACCAACGAACCGCTGCCCGACGACGAGATCAGGGCCGCTCTCGTCGTGGTCGTGGGGGAGCTCCTCGCCCCCCTCGGCACCCGCTCCGCCTGATCCCCGCTCCGCCCCCGCACGTCCCCACGCAAGGAGAGCCACCCGCCCATGGCCACGCTTCTGTACCGGCTCGGCCGGATCTCGTTCCTCCACCCGTGGCGCGTCGTCGCCGCGTGGATCCTCGTCCTCGGCATCCTGCTGGGCGGCGGCCTCGCGCTCGGCGGGAAGACCCAGGAGTCGTTCTCCATCCCGGGCACCGAGTCGCAGGAGGCCATCGACCGGCTCGCCGCCGTGTTCCCGCAGGCCGCGGGCGCGAGCGCGCAGATCGTGACCGAGGCGCCCGCGGGCGCGAAGGTCACGGACGACGCGGAGAAGGCGGCCATCGAGGCGACCGCGACGGCCGCGGGCGAGGTGCAGGGCGTCACGACGGCGCTGTCCCCGTTCTCCGAGTACGCGACCGACGCGGTCTCCGACGACGGCACCGTGGCGATCACGACCGTGCAGTTCGCCGGGCAGAGCGACCAGGTGACGACCGCCACGCTCGACGCCCTCAGGGAGTCCGCGCAGGCGGCGGAGGACGCGGGGCTGACGGTGTCGTTCGGCGGCCAGGTCTTCCAGGACATCCACTACGGCGTCACCGTGACCGAGGCGTTCGGCGTGCTGTTCGCGGGCCTCGTGCTCGTGCTCACCTTCGGGTCGATGCTCGCGGCGGGCCTGCCGCTCATCGGCGCGCTGGTCGGCGTCGCGGCGTCCGCGGGCGCGCTGCTGGCCGCCTCCGAGTTCGTCACGGTCTCGAGCGCGTCACCGCTGCTCGCGGTGATGATCGGCCTCGCGGTCGGCATCGACTACGCCCTCTTCATCCTCATGCGGCACCGCACGCAGCTCGCCAACGGCATGCCCGTCGAGCGCTCGGCGGCGACCGCCGTGGCGACGGCCGGCAGCGCCGTGATCTTCGCGGGCGTGACCGTGATCATCGCGCTGCTCGGGCTGCTCGTGGTCCAGATCCCGTTCCTCACCGTGATGGGCCTCGGCGCGGCGTTCGCGGTGCTGCTCGCGATGGGCGTCGCGACCACGCTGCTGCCGGCCATGCTCGGCTTCGCGGGGGAGCGCCTGCGGCCGAAGGAGGGCTCGCGGGCCGCGCGCCGTGCGACGGCCCAGGCAGCGGGGACCCAGCGCACGCTCGGCGCGCGCTGGGTGAAGATCGTCACCAAGGTGCCGATCATCCCCGTCGTGATCGTCGTCGGCATCGCCGGGCTGCTCGCCGTGCCCGCGTCGCAGCTCCAGCTCGGGCTGCCGAGCGGGGCGACCGACCCCGCCGGATCCACCAGCCGCGTCGCGTACGACACCGTCTCCGACGCCTTCGGACCCGGACACAACGGGCCGCTCGTCGTGCTCGTCGACATCACGCAGACCACCGACCCGATCGGGGTGCTCGGGGACATCGGCGACGAGATCCGCGGGCTCGACGACGTCGCCTTCGTCGGTGCGGGCACGCCGAACCCGTCGGTCGACACCGCGATCATCCAGGTCGTGCCGGACAGCCCGCCCGAGTCGGCGGAGACCACGGCGCTCATGCAGTCGATCCGCGACCTCGCGCCCGGCCTGCAGGACCGCTACGACACGCGCGTCTCCGTCACGGGCACGACCGCCGTGCAGAACGACATCTCGCAGCGGCTCGACCAGGCGCTCGTGCCGTTCGGCATCGTCGTGGTGGGGCTCTCGATCGTGCTGCTGATGATCGTGTTCCGGTCGATCTTCGTGCCGATCAAGGCCGCCGTCGGCTTCCTGCTGAGCGTCGTCGTCTCCTTCGGCACCGTCGTGCTGATCTTCCAGGACGGCCTCTTCGCGGACGCGCTCGGCGTGACGCCCGGCCCCATCCTCAGCTTCATGCCGATCCTGCTCATGGCGATCCTGTTCGGCCTCGCCATGGACTACGAGGTGTTCCTCGTCTCCGGCATGCGCGAGGACTTCGTGCACCACGGCGACGCGAGGCGCGCCATCGTCACGGGGTTCTCGGGCGCCGCCCGGGTGGTCACGGCCGCCGCGCTCATCATGTTCTTCGTCTTCGCGGCCTTCGTGCCCGAGGGCGCCGGCGTGATCAAGACCATCGCGCTCGGCCTCGCGGTCGGCATCTTCTTCGACGCCTTCCTCGTGCGCATGACCCTGGTGCCCGCCGCCATGGCGCTGCTCGGGAAGCGCGCGTGGTGGATCCCGCGCTGGCTCGACCGGATCCTGCCGGACGTCGACATCGAGGGCGAGGGCCTCCGCGAGCACCAGGACGACGTGGACTGGGCGCACGCGTCCGGCGCCGCGGTCGCGGCCGAGCGCCTCGTCGTGGGCGTGCCGGGTCGCCGGCTCGCGCCCGTCGACCTGAGCGCCCCGGCCGGATCCCTCGTGCTCGTCGAGGGCGAGGTCGCCGACCGGCGCCTCCTCGGCGCGACGCTCGGGGCCCGGCTCGCGCCGCTGTCCGGCCGCGCGCACGTCGTCGGCCACCCGCTCGCGTCGGAGGCGGGCCGCGTGCTCACGAGCGTCGCGATGGCCGACCTCGGCCGCGTCGACCGGGTCGACTCCGGCGTGACGGTGGGGGACCTCCTCGCCGAGCGCATCGAGCTGTCCGAGCCGATGGGCCGCCGCCGCGGGGCCCGAGCCCGGCAGGAGGAGTGGCTCGCCCGCATCGACCAGGCCGCCGACGCGGCGGGGGCGCGGCGCATCGGCGCCGACGACCCCGTCGGATCGCTCCTGCCGCTCGAGCGCGCCATCGCCCTCACCGCCGTCGCCGCCGCGGGCCGCGCGCCCGTGCTCGTGCTCGACGTGGTGGATCCGTTCCCGGACGCCGCGGCCGAGCGCGCGTTCCTCGCCGCCCTGCCCGCCCTCGTGCACGCGAGCACGACCGTCCTCCTGGGCGCGCCGTGGTTCCCGGACGAGCACGGGATCCCGGGCCGCCCCACCGTGCGCCTCCGCCTCGCCGCTGGCGACGCGCCGGCGGACGACGCCCCGGCCCCCGGCGGCGCCACCGACGCCGACATCGACCAGCCCGTCACGACCGGCAAGGAGACCCGCCGATGACCACCCGCTCCGTACGCCGACGGCTCGCCGTCGCCCTCGTCGCGATCGTGCCCCTCGCGGTCGCCGGCCTCTTCATCGGCTCGCTGTCGGACGTCGCGACGGGCGTCGAGCGCGTGCCCGCCGCCATCGTCAACCAGGACGAGATCGTGCAGCAGAAGGCCCAGGACGGCACCGAGTCGCCCGTGCTCGCGGGCCGCCTGCTCGTCACGCAGCTGACCAGCGACGACAACCAGGCATTCGACTGGACCATCACGAACGCCGACGAGGCGCAGCGGATGCTCGACGACGGCGAGGTCTACGCCGTGCTCACGGTGCCGAAGGACTTCTCCGCGTCGATCGTGTCGCTGTCGACGGACGCCCCGAAGCGCGCCGAGATCAGCGTCACGACCGACGACGCGCACGGCTACCTGACGGGCGCGGCCACCCAGGCCGTGGGCGTCGGCATGACGAGCGTGTTCGGCAACGCGATCACCTCGCAGTTCGTCTCCGGCATCTACACGACCTTCGGCGGCCTCAAGGGCTCGCTCACGGACGCGGGTGCAGGGGCCGACGAGCTGGCCGACGGAGCCACGCAGCTCTCCTCGGGCGCGACGACGCTCGGCGACGGGATCACGCAGCTCGGCGACGGCGTCGGGCGCTCGCAGCAGGGCGCGTCGCAGCTCGCGGACGGGCTCGGCACCTACGCGGCCGGCGTCTCCCGGCTCTCCTCGGGGCTCGACCAGCTGCAGACGGGCGCCGCCGGGCTGTCGCAGGTCTCCGACGGCGTCGGGCAGTACGCGGGTGGCGCCGGGCAGATCGCGGCGCAGGTGCAGGGGCTCCGGCAGCAGCTCGCCGCCGACCCGCAGACCGCGCCGCTCGCCGCGCAGCTCCAGCCGCTCGAGCAGGGGCTCGACCAGTACGCCGCGCAGGGGCAGGCCCTCGCGTCGCAGGCGGCCGCCGGGATCCAGGGCGTGCAGCAGGGCATCGGGCAGAGCGCGTCCGGCGCCGCGCAGCTCGCGGCCAACGGCGGCGCGCTCGTCTCGGGCGCCCGCCAGCTGAGCGACGGCCTCGGCCAGCTGCGCGCCGGCACCACCTCGGCGGCGACGGGCGCGGGCGACCTCGCCACCGGCGCGGACGCGCTGTCGTCCGGCGCGACCGAGCTCGGCACCGGGCTCACAAAGGGCGCGGAGCAGATCCCGTCGCTCGACGCCGACCAGGCGTCGCAGGCGTCGGGCGTCGTCGCGGACCCGGTCGGCCTCACGGTCGAGCGCGAGAACGAGATCGGCAGCCCGGGCGACGCCATCGCCGCGATCTTCGTGCCCATCGGCCTCTGGCTCGGCGCGTTCGCGACCTTCCTCGTGCTGCGTCCGGCCGCCCGCCGGCTGCTCGCCTCCTCGGCCGCGACCGGCCGCGTGATGGGGCGCGTGCTCGCGCGCGCCGCCCTCATCGCGCTCGCCCAGGTCGTGCTGCTCGTCGCGCTCGTGCACGCCGCGCTCGGCCTGTCCCTCGCGCTGCTGCCCGCCACCCTCGGGTTCGCCGCCGTGACCGCGGCGGCCTTCACGGCGATCCACTACCTGCTCCGGCAGGCGTTCGGCCGCGCGGGACTCGTGGTGTCGCTGATCCTCCTGGCCATCCAGGCCGCGGCGATGGGCGGCGTCATCCCGCTCCAGCTCGTGGCGGCGCCGTTCCAGGCGATCAGCCCGTTCCTGCCCCTGACCTACGCGGCGTCGGGCATGCAGGCGATCATCGCGGGCGGCGCCCCGGGCGTGGCCTGGGGCTCGGCGGGCGTGCTCGCGGTGGCCCTGCTGCTGAGCCTCGCGGTGTCGTACCTCGTGACGCGGCGGTCCCGCCGGGCGCGCAGCCTCGGGCTGGTGCCGGGCGCGGCGCCGTCCTCGGTGGCCGTCGCCGTGTGACGTCCGCGGCGACCGGCCGTCGTCGGCCGGTCGCCGCGGCGCGGTCCGTGCACACTCGGGCGCACGCCCGCCCGCGCGCCCGTATCTTGATGAGAACCATTCTCAGAAAGCGGGCACCATGCGCATCCCCTCCCTCCTCGCCGTCGGCCTCGCCGCGGCCGGCCTCCTCGCGGGCTCCCTCGCGGCACCCGTCCCCGCCGCCGACGCGGCGCCGCGAGCGCGCTGGCTGCTCGTGGCCGACCCGTCTGCGCACGCCGTCTCCGTCGCGGACGCGTCGACCGGGCGCATCACGGGCACGCTGCCGGGCGCGGTGCTCGGGACGCACGCCGGCGTGATCCAGATGGGGCACGGCCGCGTCGCCTTCGTCGACGAGTCCGGACCGCGGCTCGACGTGGTCGACATCACCTCGGCCGGCGCCCCGCGCGTCGCGTCCGCCACGCCGATCCCCGCGGTCGCCGGCGCGTGGACGCGGGCCGGCTGGATCGCGGACGACCCCGGGCACCGCTTCGTCGCGGTCGGCTCGGACATCGACGGATCCACCGCGCAGCAGGTCACGGTGCTCGACACCCGCAGGGGCCTGGCCCGCACCGCCGCCATCCGCACGAGCGAGGTGACCCTGGCCACGACGGGGCAGCGCGGCACCGAGGAGATGGAGACCTTCCTCGTCGGCTCGCCGCTGCGGCTCGTCGTGACCGCGGGCGGCCGTCTCGACTCCTACGACGTCGCCTCGATCCTCGGCGGCGACACCGCCCCGACGCCCGTCGCGACGACGCCCCTCGGCGCGTACCCGCACGGGCCGGTCGCGGACGCGCGCGGCACCGTGATCGGCTCGACGCTGCACGACGGCGTCGAGACCGTCCCGCTCGCGCGCGGCGGCTTCGGCGCGTCCGTCTCGCGCGCCTACCCCGAGCCCGCCGTGCAGAGCTACCGGCCGCGCATGGCCCCTGACGGCGCGACCGCCGTCGGCACGCAGACCGGCACCGGCCCGGGGGCGCCCACGCTGCTGACGTCGTCGTCGATGCGCGGCGCGGGCATCGCGAGCGTGGCGCTCGGCGCGGGCACGTCGACGCGGGCGGTCGTCACGCCCGCGTACGCGGCCGCCGTCGTGACCGCCGGCGGCGTGGACACGCTGTCCCTCGTCGCCCGCGGCCGCGCGGGCCTGTACGACGGCGACGTCACGACCGTGCGGCTGCCGGCCCTCGGGCAGGCGCCGGTCGCCGGATCCGCCGCGCGCTTCCTCGCCGCCTCCGACGACGGCTCGGAGCTGTTCCTGTCGAGGGCGGGCACCGGATCCGTCCTCGAGATCGACGTCGCGGGCACCACGGCGACGGTCCGCGGCACGATAGCCGTCCCGTCCGCCCTCCCGGACGGCGGGTACCTCGCCACGGTGGATCCGCACCAGCGCCCCTACGACCTCAGCGGGCGCTGACCGCGGGACCCGTCCCGCGCGCACGACGAGGGCCGCCCGGCGATCCGGGCGGCCCTCGTCGTGCGTCGTGCGCGCGCCGCTACAGCGCGAGCGCGATGCGCCCGCTGAACACGCGGGTCACGGGCGGCGCGGCCAGGACCTCGCCGAGGCGCGCGGCGCCCTCCGGCGTGGCGCGCCAGGCGACGTACGCGTCGTGGTCGGCGGTCGACGCCCACTGCTCCACGACGATCATGCGGGCGGGGTCGGCGTCGTCGACGAGGACCTCCAGGCCCTCGTTGCCCGTGAAGGCGCGCGTGGCCTGCAGGGTCTCGGCGAGGACGTCGGCGACGTCGGCCAGGCGGCTCTCGTCGACCTGGATCTCGAGGTGCACGGTGGTGCTCATGGTGTCTCCGGTCCCGACGGCGGGCGGGCGGAGCCGCGCGCGACGTCGATCATGTGCGGGGACGTCCCCCTGCCCCATCCAACCGCGTGCGGCCGGGCGGCACTCCCGACGGGGACGCGCGGGCGTGTCGGGAGTCAGCGGCGGGCGCCCGATCGGGACGCCCGGCGGATCACCGGTCGCGGCGGAGCGCGGTGCGGAGCCGCTGGTACCCGGACACCACAGGCGGCGCGACGGGCGTCTTCTCGGGCGCCGTGTCGAGCCGGAGCTGCCGCTGCGCGAACTCGCGCGTCTCGATCAGCATGGCGAGCCGCTGCTCCTCGGTCTTGGCCTTCCGGGTGTTGACCTCGGCGACCACGCCGCCCTGCCAGCCCTGCTCGGCGAGCCAGCGGAGCGTCTCGGCGACGGGCTGCGTGCCGCGGCCGGGGAGGAGGTGCTCGTCGAAGATGCGGCCGTCGTCCTGCGATCCGGATCCGTCGCACAGGTGCACGTGGCGCAGGCGCGGGCCGAGGGCCTTGGCCATCTCGAGCGCGTCCTGGCCGGAGAGCGAGGCGTGCGAGAAGTCGAGCGTGGTGGCGTCGCAGTCCATCACGGTCGGATCCCAGCCGGGCGCGTACGCCTTCATGCTGCGACCGGCGACCTGCCACGGGAACATGTTCTCGACCGCGATCTCGACGCCGGTCCCCGTCTGGATCGACCGCACGATCTCGAGGAACGACTCGGCGTAGCCGGCCTGCCAGCGGAACGGCGGGTGCACCACCACGGCGGGCGCGCCGACCGCGCGGGCGAGCTCGGCGGACCGCTCCAGCTTCACCTTCGGGTCACGGCCCCACACGAAGTGCGTGAGCAGCAGCACGGGCGCGTGGATGGAGAGGATCGGCAGGCCGTGCTTCTCCGACATGGCGCGCAGGGCGGCCGCGTCCTGGGTGACCTCGTCGTTCGTCACCATGATCTCGACGCCGTCGAAGCCCGCGCGCTTCGCCATGGCGAAGGCGTTCTCGACGGGCTGGGGGTACACGCAGGTGGTGCTCATGCCTACTCGGATCACGACGGCGACCCTACCCGCCGCCCCTGTGCCCCCGGGATACGCGGGCGGTCCGGCGCGTGTCGGGTGCGCGACGCGGACAGGCCGGGTGGCCATGCTGGACGGGACGGGAGGGCGGCCGACGCGCCGCCCGCGAGACGAGGGAGCGGGCATGGCGGCTGCGGTATCGGGCACGAGCGGGAGCGCGCAGGCGTTCCGGAAGGAGCGGCCGGACGCGCCGCGCGGCTTCTTCGAGGCCGAGGCGGCCGGGCTCGCGTGGCTCGCGGAGGCGGAGCCCGCCGGGGGAGCGCGCGTGGTCCGCGTGATCGACGTGGCGCCCGGCCGCATCGACCTCGAGTGCCTCGCGCCCGCCCGTCCCACGCGGGAGGCCGCCCGCGCGCTCGGCACGGCGCTCGCCGTCACGCACGACGCCGGCGCGCCCGCGTTCGGGTCCCCGCCCCGGGGTCTCGACGGCCCGGCGTTCATCGGCCGGCAGCCGCTCTCGGTGCTCGCCGGGGACGGCGCGGGGGAGGGCTGGGGTGCCTGGTACGCCCGCGAGCGCGTGCTGCCGTACCTCCGCCGCGCGGTCGACGCGGGCAACGCCGCCTCCGCGCAGGCGTCCGACGTGGAGCGCGCGTGCGCCCTCGCCGCGGACGGCCGGTTCGACGACCAGGCGCCGCCCGCCCGGATCCACGGCGACCTCTGGTCCGGCAACGTGCAGTGGACGGCCGCGGGCGCCGTCCTCATCGACCCGGCCGCGCACGGCGGACACCGCGAGACCGACCTCGCGATGCTCGCGCTCTTCGGCTGCCCGGGCCTCGACGAGATCGTCGGCGCCTACGCCGACACCGGATCCCTCGCCGCGGGCTGGCGCGCCCGTGTGCCGCTGCACCAGCTGCATCCGCTCGCGGTGCACGCCGCGTCGCACGGTCCGTCCTACGGCGAAGCGCTGCACGACGCGGCCCGCGCGGTGCTCCGGATGTGACGCCGGCCGACGCGCGGCCCCCGGTCGCGCCGCGACCGGACTGGTAGCCTCGACCCACCGAGCAGGTACCACAGAGCTCTGCGCAACCGAGACGGGAACCGTGACTCCGCCACCCTCATCCACGCCCTCCGCGACCGAGCCGACGACAGGTCCGACGGACGCCGACGCGCGCGACGGCGCCGTCGAGCCCGGCGCCTACGACCTCGTCGTCGTGTCGAACCGCCTCCCCGTCGACCGCGTCGTCGCCGCCGACGGCACCACCTCCTGGCGGCACTCGCCGGGCGGCCTGGTCACCGCCCTCGAGCCCGTGATGCGCGCCAACGAGGGCGCCTGGGTGGGCTGGCCGGGCATCGCCGACCACGACGTGGAGCCGTTCGTCGACGCGGGGATCTCGATCATCCCCGTCACCCTCACCGAGCAGGACCTCGCCGAGTACTACGAGGGCTTCTCCAACGACACCCTGTGGCCGCTGTACCACGACGTCATCGCGCAGCCGAGCTACCACCGCGAGTGGTGGGACACCTACGTCACCGTCAACCAGCGCTTCGCCGACGCCGCCGCGAAGGCCGCCGCGCCCGGCGCCACCGTGTGGGTGCAGGACTACCAGCTGCAGCTCGTCCCGAAGATGCTGCGCGAGCAGCGCCCGGACCTCACCATCGGCTTCTTCAACCACATCCCGTTCCCGCCCTACGGCATCTACTCGCAGCTGCCGTGGCGCACGCAGATCATCGAGGGGCTGCTGGGCGCCGACGTGATCGGCTTCCAGCGCGTCGCGGACGCCGGGAACTTCACGCGCGCGGTGCGGCGGCTCTTCGGGTACACGACCCGCGGATCCACCGTCGACGTGCCCGTACGCGGCGGCATCCCGCTCACCGTCCCCGGCACCAAGCCGTCGAAGCCCGTCCGCGAGCTCCGCACCCGCCAGGTCGTCGCCAAGCACTATCCGATCTCGATCGACGCGCGCAGCTACGAGGAGATGGCCAAGGACCCGGCCATCCAGGAGCGCGCCCGCCAGATCCGCGCCGACCTCGGCGACCCGAAGACGATCCTGCTCGGCGTCGACCGGCTCGACTACACGAAGGGCATCGGCCACCGCCTCAAGGCCTTCGGCGAGCTGCTCGCCGAGGGTCGCGTCACGGTGGAGGACGCGACGCTCGTCCAGGTCGCGAGCCCGAGCCGCGAGCGCGTGGAGACGTACAAGCAGCTGCGCGACGAGATCGAGCTCACGGTCGGCCGCATCAACGGCGACTACGGCTCCATCAGCCACACCGCCATCAGCTACCTGCACCACGGCTACCCGCGCGAGGAGATGGTGGCGCTGTGCCTCGCCGCCGACGTCATGCTCGTGACGGCGCTGCGCGACGGCATGAACCTCGTCGCCAAGGAGTACGTGGCCACCAAGCACTCGAACGAGGGCGTGCTGGTCCTCAGCGAGTTCGCGGGCGCCGCGGACGAGCTGAAGGCCGCGCTCCTCGTGAACCCGCACGACATCGAGGGCCTCAAGGAGGCGATCCTCCGCGCCATCGACATGCCGAAGGCCGAGCAGCGCAAGCGCATGCGGTCGCTCCGCAAGCGCGTGTTCGAGAACGACGTGGCGGCCTGGTCGAGCTCCTTCCTCGCCGACCTCGGGCGCACGCACGCGGCCTCGATCCACGAGGGCCCCGACGAAGAGGTCGTCGAGCCCCTCATGGACGAGGGCTGGTAGCGCGCGTGGCCGAGCTGACCACCGACATCCAGGCCAAGGGCGGCCGCGGGTTCCCGGGCCGCCTGTTCGAGGCGCTCACCGAGCTCGCGCGCACGCCGCGCCTGCTGGTCGCGCTCGACTTCGACGGCACGCTCGCCCCCGAGGTCGACGACCCCGAGAAGGCGCGCGCGGTCCCCGAGGCCCGCGCCGCGGTGCTCGCGCTGCTCGCCCTCCCGGAGACGCGCGTCGCGCTCGTGTCCGGCCGCGCCCTGCGGAGCCTCGAGGCCGTGGCCGACCTGCCGGACGACGTGCTGCTCGTCGGGTCGCACGGGGTGGAGATCCGCCTCGACACCGACGACATCGAGCTCACGCTGGACGAGGGCGAGCTGGTCCAGCGCGGCGTGCTGTCCGACGTGCTCGGCCAGGTCGCCGACTCGCTCGACGAGGTCTGGATCGAGGAGAAGCCTGCGGGCTTCGCCCTGCACACGCGCCTCGCCACCGAGAGGCACAGTCGCATCGCGCACCTCGTCGCCACGCAGGAGGCGCAGGCCGAGGTCGAGGGCCTCAAGGTGCGCTCGGGCAAGGACGTGCTGGAGTTCAGCGTCCGGCACGCCACCAAGGGCGAGGCGGTCGAGCACCTGCGCCGGTACGCCGAGGCGACGGCCGTCTTCTACGCGGGCGACGACGTCACCGACGAGGACGCGTTCGCCGCGCTCCAGGCCGGCGACCTCGGGCTCAAGAGCGGCACGGGCGCCACGGCGGCGGACTTCCGCGTCGACGGCCCGCACGACGTCGCGCGGGTGCTGCAGGTCCTCGCCGACCTCCGCGCCGAGCCCGCCGTCCGACCGGACTGAGACGCCCGCCCCGGTCTCTCAGGTAGGGCTCAGGTAGACTGGGGAAATAGCCGACTCGTGAGAGGAGACCGCACGTGATCGTCCTCCTCGCGGTGTTCCTCCTCGCCTCCGTCGGCATCCCGCTGCTCGCCCGGGTCATGGGCGTACGGGCCTTCGTCGTGGCCGCCCTCGTGCCGGCCGCCGCGTTCGCCTACACGGTCGCGCAGGCCCCTGCCGTGCTGCCCGACGGCGAGGTCGTCGAGCGCGTCGAGTGGATCCCGTCGCTCGGCATCACGCTCGACATGCGGATGGACGCGCTGTCGTGGCTCCTGTCCCTCGTGGTCACGGGCGTCGGCGCCCTCGTGCTCCTCTACTGCGCGCGCTACTTCCGCTCCAGCGAGGAGGGGCTCGGCCGGTTCGCGGGGCTGCTCGTGGCGTTCGCGGGCGTCATGTTCGGCCTCGTCCTCGCCGACGACGTCTTCGTGCTCTTCACGTTCTGGGAGGCGACGAGCGTCCTCTCGTACCTCCTCATCGGGCACTACACGGGCAAGAAGGCGAGCCGCGGCGCCGCGCTGCAGGCGCTCCTCGTCACCACGGCGGGCGGGCTCGCGATGCTCGTCGGCCTCGTGATCCTGTCGGTCGCGGGCGGCACCACGAGCCTCGCCGCCCTCGTCCAGGATCCGCCCGGCGGTCCGCTCATCCCCGTCGCGATCGTGCTGATCCTCCTCGGCGCGCTCTCGAAGTCCGCCCTCGTGCCCTTCCACTTCTGGCTGCCCGCCGCCATGGCCGCGCCGACGCCGGTGAGCGCGTACCTGCACGCCGCCGCGATGGTGAAGGCGGGCATCTACCTCATCGCCCGCCTGGCGCCCGGCTACGCGGACGTGCCCGGCTGGCGCGCGCTGCTCGTGTCGCTAGGTGTCGCGACGATGCTCGTCGGGGGCTGGCGCGCCCTCAAGCAGATGGACCTCAAGCTCGTCCTCGCCTACGGCACGGTGAGCCAGCTCGGCTTCCTCACCGTGGTCGTCGGCTACGGCACCCGGGACGCGGCGCTCGCGGGCGTCGCCCTGCTCCTCGCGCATGCGCTGTTCAAGGCGACCCTGTTCCTCGTCGTGGGCGTCGTCGACCACCGCGCCGGGACGCGCGACCTCCGCAAGATCAGCGGGCTCGGCCGGAAGGCCCCCGTGCTCGCGGTCGTCGCCGCGCTCGCGCTCGCCTCCATGGCGGGGCTCCCGCCGTTCCTCGGCTTCGTCGCGAAGGAGGCCGTGCTCACGGCGCTCCTCACGGACGCGGAGCTCGGCGGCGGTCCCGGCTGGGTCGCGCTCGTCGGCGTCTCCGTCGGCTCCTGCCTCACGGTCGCGTACAGCGCGCGCTTCATGTGGGGCGCGTTCGCCCGCAAGCGGGGCGTGGACGAGGTCCAGCCCGTGCACGAGCACCTCGACTTCCTGGTGCCTCCGGCCGTCCTGGCGGTCACCGGCCTCGTGCTCGGCTTCCTCGCCTCGTCCGTCGACGGCTGGATCGCGGGCTACGCCGACACGCTGCCGGCCGTGAGCGCGGGCGCCGCGGGCGAGCCGGACCACACGTACCACCTGGCGCTCTGGCACGGGATCGAGCCCGCGCTCCTCATCTCCGCGGGCACGCTCGTCGTGGGCCTCACGATGTTCCGCCTGCGCGACGGGGTCTTCGCGCTGCAGTCGCGCGTGCCGTCCTGGATCGACGCGGCCCGCATCTACTGGGCCTCGATGCGCCTCATCGACCGGGTCGCCGCGCGCACGACGGCGACCACGCAGCGCGGATCCCTGCCCTTCTACCTCGGCGTGATCCTCCTCGTGCTCATCGGCTCGGTCGGATCCGCCCTCGCGCTCAACCGCTCCTGGCCGACCACCGCCGTGCCGTTCGACCACCCGGCGCAGCCCGTGATCGGCATCGTGATGATCGTCGCCGCCATCGCCGCCGCCCGCGCCGGCAAGCGCTTCCAGGCCGTCGTGCTCGTCGGCGTCACGGGCTACGGCATGGCCGCGCTCTTCGCCCTGCACGGCGCGCCCGACCTCGCGCTCACGCAGGTGCTCATCGAGACGATCACGCTGGTCGCCTTCGTCCTCGTCCTCCGCCGCCTGCCCGTGCGGCTGGGGGAGCGGAACCGCTCGGTGCACCCGATCTGGCGCGCGTCGATCGGCATCGCGGTCGCGGTGCTCATGTCCACGGTCGCCGTCGTCGCGCTCGGCGCCCGGGTCGCGTCGCCCATCTCGCTGGAGTTCCCCCGCCTCGCCTACGAGCAGGGCCACGGGAGCAACGTCGTCAACGTCACGCTGGTCGACCTGCGCGGCTGGGACACGATGGGCGAGATCTCGGTGCTGATCGTCGCGGCCACGGGCGTCGCGAGCCTCATCTTCCTCAACCGCCGCACCGACTCGCTGCCGCGCCTGACCGCGCCGTCGCGCCGCAGCCTCCTCGCGCGGCTCACGGGACGCCACGACCCGCAGGATCCCCAGGCGCCGCTCGAGGTCGAGGCCGGCGTCGACGGCCCCCGCATGGACGCGCGCGAGGCGATCAAGGACTCGCGACGCGACCAGCGCAGCCCCTGGCTCCTCGCGGGCCGTACGCTCGCGCCGCAGAACCGGTCGATCCTCCTCGAGGTCGTCGTCCGCCTCCTCTTCCACAGCCTCATCGTCGTGTCCGTGTACCTCCTCTTCTCCGGCCACAACCTGCCGGGCGGCGGCTTCGCGGGTGGGCTCCTCGCGGGCATGGCGCTCGTCGCGCGCTACCTCGCGGGCGGCCGGTACGAGCTCGGCGCCGCCGCGCCGGTCGACGCCGGACGCGTCCTCGGCACGGGCCTCGTCTTCGCGGTCGGCACGGCCATCGTCCCGCTCGTCTTCGGCGCCGA
The DNA here is from genome assembly GCF_021922925.1 of Clavibacter phaseoli. Taxonomy (NCBI): domain Bacteria; kingdom Bacillati; phylum Actinomycetota; class Actinomycetes; order Micrococcales; family Microbacteriaceae; genus Clavibacter; species Clavibacter phaseoli. Next base: position 1,687,521 of record NZ_CP040786.1, on the reverse strand, counting down.
CGCGCTCACCTCCACGTGGATCGACACCGAGGTGCCGTTCGTCGGCCACGTCGAGTTCGTCACGAGCACCTTCTTCGACGTCGGCGTCTACCTCGTCGTCGTCGGCCTCACGCTCGACGTGCTCCGCAGCCTCGGCGCGGAGGTCGACCGCCAGGAGGAGAGCGACCGGACGGTCGAGCAGGGAGCGGACGGCATGGAGACCGAGCAGGGGGTGAGCGTGTGAGCGTCTCCGTCACCCTCATCGTGATCATGGCCGCGCTGTACGCGACGGGCATCTACCTCATGCTCGAGCGCAGCATGACGCGCGTGCTCCTGGGCTTCCTGCTGGTGGGCAACGCGACCAACATCCTCATCCTCATCATGTCCGGCCGCGTGGGCCTCGCGCCCATCTACGACCCCGACGTGGATCCGGCCGACTACGCCGACCCGCTGCCGCAGGCGCTCATCCTCACGGCCATCGTGATCACCTTCGGCGTCTCGGCCTTCCTCATGGCGCTCATCTACCGCTCCTGGCGGCTGGCCAACGCCGACGTGGTGACGGACGACGAGGACGACCTCGCGATGCGCGGCCCCCGCACGGGCCTCGGCGAGGAGCCCACCGTCCCCGACGACGACGACACCGAGTTCGGCACCAACGCCGAGGCCGCGATCGCCTCCGCCCGGAAGCTCCGCGACAACCGATCCGACCTGGAAGAAGCCATCGACGACTCCGCCGACGACGACGACGACCGCGACTTCCGCACGAGGCGCGCCGAGAGGCGAGAGGGGGACGACCGATGACGATCTTCCCGACCCTCATCCCGCTCGTCGTCCTCGTGCCCCTGCTGGGCGCGGCGGCGGCCCTCGTCGCCGCGCGCCAGCGCCGCCTGCAGGTCGCCGTGTCGGTGCTCGCGCTCCTGGTCGTGGTGGTGATCAGCGGCGTGCTCCTCGTGCTGGTGGACCAGCAGGGCGGCCAGTCCGTCGAGGTCGGCGGCTGGGCGGCGCCGTTCGGCATCGTGCTCGTGGTCGACCGGCTCTCGGCGCTCATGCTGCTGATCTCGTCGATCGTGCTGCTCGCGGTCCTCATGTTCTCGATCGGGCAGGGCCTCGAGGACGGCGACGGCGAGACGCCGGTGTCCATCTACAACCCGACCTACCTGATCCTCGCGGCGGGCGTCTTCAACGCCTTCGTCGCGGGCGACCTCTTCAACCTCTACGTCGGCTTCGAGATCCTGCTCGTGGCGAGCTACGTGCTGCTCACGCTCGGCGGCACGGAGGCGCGCATCCGCGCGGGCGTCACCTACATCGTGGTGAGCCTCGTCTCGTCGATGCTCTTCCTCGCGTCCATCGCCATGATCTACGGCGCCCTCGGCACGGTGAACATCGCGCAGATCTCGGTGCGGCTCGACGAGATCCCGCCGGACGTGCAGCTGATCCTGCACATCATGCTGCTCGTCGCGTTCGGCATCAAGGCGGCCGTCTTCCCGCTGTCGTTCTGGCTGCCGGACTCCTACCCGACGGCGCCCGCGCCCGTCACCGCGGTCTTCGCGGGGCTCCTCACGAAGGTCGGCGTCTACGCGATCCTCCGCACCGAGACGGTCATGTTCCCGACCGACCAGCTGTCCACGGCGCTCATGGTGGTCGCGGCGCTGACGATGGTCGTCGGCATCCTCGGCGCCGTGGCGCAGGCCGACATCAAGAGGCTGCTGTCGTTCACGCTCGTGAGCCACATCGGCTACATGATCTTCGGCATCGCGCTCAACACCGTGGCCGGCATGACCGCGACCATCTACTACGTGATCCACCACATCGTCGTGCAGACGACGCTGTTCCTCGCGTCCGGGCTCATCGAGCGCACGGGCGGCAGCACGTCGATCAACAAGCTGGGCGGCCTGCTCAAGGCGGCGCCCGTCATGGCGATCCTGTTCTTCATCCCCGCGCTCAACCTCGGCGGCATCCCGCCGTTCTCGGGCTTCATCGGCAAGGTCGCGCTCTTCGACTCGGGCGCCGAGGTAGGCGGATGGCTCACCTACGCGGTCATCGCGGCGGGCGCGGCCACGAGCCTCCTGACGCTCTACGCCCTCGCCCGCGTCTGGAACATGGCGTTCTGGCGCGGCGCGGAGGAGGTCGAGGACTACGAGTCGCCCCTGCTCGACCAGCTCTCCGAGCGCCCGGGCGGCGAGGCCGTGACGACCGTGCGGAAGACGCCCGTGCTCATGACGGGCGCGACGGCCGGCATGGTCGTCGTGAGCGTCGCGCTCACGGTCTTCGCCGGTCCGGTCTACGCCCTCGCCGAGCGCGCGGGCGAGAGCCTCACGGGTCCCGGATCCGGGAACGGCTCGGGCGAGCTCGGCTACGTCGAGACCGTCTTCCCCGGAGGCGTCCGATGACCCCGCGTCGCGCCCGGGCCCGCGCCGAGCGGCTCTCGCTGCTGGTGCAGCTGCCGCTCCTCGTCTGGCTCGTGATCCTCTGGCTGCTGCTCTGGGGCCACGTCACCGTCATCTCCGTGGTCACCGGCATCGTGCTCGCGCTCCTCGTGACGCGCGTGTTCTACCTGCCGCCCGTGGAGCTGTCCGGCCGCTTCGACATCCGCTGGGCGCTCATCCTGCTCGGTCGCTTCGCGGTCGACCTCGTGCGCGCGTCGTTCCAGGTCGCGGCCATGGCGTTCGACTGGCGCCGCGTGCCGGTCAACTCCGTCATCGCGGTGCACCTGCACACCCGCAGCGACTTCGTCATGACGCTCACGGCCGAGCTCGTGTCGCTCGTGCCGGGATCGATCGTGGTCGAGGCCGACCGGGAGCGCTCGATCCTCTACCTGCACGCGCTCGGCACCTCCACCCCGGAGGACGTGGAGCGCGTCCGGGAGACGACGCTGCAGGTCGAGAGCCGGATCGTCTTCACGCTCGGCACCGCCGACGACGTGTGGCGCGTCAACCGCGAGCGGCGCGACTCCGGCCGCGAGCCGCTGCTGCAGACCCGCCGGCAGCGCGCGCACGAGCTGGTGCGCGACCGCGACCTCGAGGCGGGGCTCATCTCGACCACGGGGGAGGAGCTCGCATGAGCATCGTGATGCAGGTCGGCTGGGTCGTCGTCGGCGCCCTGTTCTTCTCGACCGCCGCCATGGCGCTCGTGCGCATCGTGCGCGGTCCGAGCATCCTCGACCGGATCATCGCGTCCGACGTGCTGCTCACCACGCTCATCTGCGTTCTCGGCGCCGAGATGATCTACAACGGCCACACCCGCACGGTCCCCGTGATGCTCGTGCTCGCCATGACCGCGTTCCTCGCGACGGTCGCCGTCGCCCGCTACGTCTCGAAGCAGGATCCCTCGTGAACGACATCCTCGCGTCCGGCCCGCTGGCCGACGCCCTCGACGTCGTGAGCCTCGTGCTCCTGATCCTGGGCGGCGTGCTCTCCGTCGCGGCGGGCGTCGGCCTCCTCCGCTTCCCGGATCCGCTCGCCCGCATGCACGCGGCCACGAAGCCGCAGATCCTCGGCGTGATCCTGGTGCTCCTCGCGCTCGCCCTGCAGTCGCAGAGCCTCAGCACGGCCGTGATGCTCGTCCCCGTGCTCCTCTTCCAGATGCTCACGGCGCCGATCTCCGCGCACATGGTCGGCCGCGCGGGCTACCGGCTCCGCCACTTCCTGCGCGAGGACCTCCTCGTCGACGAGCTCGAGGAGGCGATCGACCGGGCGCACGACGAGCTGCGCGCCGCCGACGAGGTGGACGCGTCCACGCTCCCCGTGGGATCCGCCGAGAACATCGCCGCCGAGGAGGCCGGCCACGTCGCGGGCGGCGCCGGACCGCGCGACGCGGAGTCGCCCGTGGCCGCGCCGACGCCCGCCGACCCGGGCCACGACGGCGACGCGGGCGCGGGCCGCCTGCCCCCGGGCTTCGGCTGACGACACCCGGGTGCGCCCGCCCCCAGGCGCCGGGACTGCTCCACGGCAGGACATAAACTCATGCCATGCCTGAGATCGACATGAAGCCCCGGAGCCGCGACGTCACCGACGGGATCGAGGCCACCGCAGCACGCGGCATGCTCCGCGCCGTCGGGATGGGCGACGAGGACTGGGTGAAGCCCCAGATCGGCGTCGCGAGCTCCTGGAGCGAGATCACCCCCTGCAACCTCAGCCTCGACCGCCTCGCGCAGGGCGCCAAGGAGGGCGTGCACGCGGGCGGCGGCTACCCGCTCCAGTTCGGCACCATCTCCGTCAGCGACGGCATCTCGATGGGCCACGAGGGCATGCACTTCTCGCTCGTCTCGCGCGAGGTCATCGCCGACAGCGTCGAGACCGTCATGATGGCCGAGCGCCTCGACGGATCCGTGCTCCTCGCCGGCTGCGACAAGTCGCTGCCCGGCATGCTCATGGCCGCGGCCCGCCTCGACCTCTCCTCGGTGTTCCTCTACGCGGGATCCATCGCCCCCGGCTGGGTGAAGCTCTCGGACGGCACCGAGAAGGAGGTCACCATCATCGACGCCTTCGAGGCGGTCGGCGCGTGCAAGGCCGGCACGATGAGCCAGGAGGACCTGACCCGCATCGAGAAGGCCATCTGCCCGGGCGAGGGCGCCTGCGGCGGCATGTACACCGCGAACACCATGGCGAGCGTGGCCGAGGCCCTCGGCATGAGCCTCCCCGGATCCGCCGCCCCGCCGAGCGCCGACCGCCGCCGCGACTACTTCGCGCACCGGTCGGGCGAGGCCGTCGTCAACCTCATCGCGAAGGGCATCACCGCGCGCGACATCATGACGAAGGAGGCGTTCGAGAACGCCATCTCCGTGGTCATGGCGTTCGGCGGGTCCACCAACGCGGTCCTCCACCTCCTCGCCATCGCGCGCGAGGCCGAGGTCGACCTGCAGCTGTCCGACTTCAACCGCATCGCCGACCGCGTGCCGCACCTCGGCGACCTCAAGCCGTTCGGCCGCTTCGTCATGAACGACGTCGACCGCGTCGGCGGCGTCCCCGTCGTCATGAAGGCCCTGCTCGACGCGGGCCTCCTGCACGGCGACGTCATGACCGTCACCGGCCGCACCATGCGCGAGAACCTCGAGTCGATGCACCTCGCGGAGCTCGACGGCACGGTCATCCGGAAGATGGACGACCCGATCCACGCGACCGGCGGCATCAGCGTCCTGCACGGCTCCCTCGCCCCCGAGGGCGCGGTCGTGAAGACGGCCGGCTTCGACCTCGACGTGTTCGAGGGGCCCGCCCGCGTCTTCGAGCGCGAGCGCGCCGCGATGGACGCGCTCACCGAGGGCCGCATCTCGAAGGGCGACGTCATCGTCATCCGCTACGAGGGCCCGAAGGGCGGCCCCGGCATGCGCGAGATGCTCGCCATCACGGGCGCCATCAAGGGCGCTGGCCTCGGCAAGGATGTACTACTCTTGACGGACGGTCGATTCTCAGGCGGCACAACCGGACTGTGCATCGGCCACATGGCTCCCGAAGCGGTGGACGCAGGTCCCGTCGCCTTCGTGCGCGATGGAGACCGGATCCGTGTCGACATCGCCGCTCGCACGCTCGACCTACTGGTCGACGAGGCCGAGCTCGCCGCCCGCCGTGAGGGGTGGGCACCTCTCCCGCCGCGCTACACGCGCGGGGTCCTCGCCAAGTACGCCAAGCTCGTGCACTCGGCCGCCGAGGGCGCGATCACGGGATGACCCCCTCCTCACCTCCAGCACCCTCTCCCAGGAATCGCGCACCCATGCCAGCTCTGCCCACCCCGCCCCCCACGCCGCAGGCGCCGACCGCCCACCAGGGCGACGAGATGCTCACGGGGGCCGAGGCCGTCGTTCGCACCCTCGAGCTCCTCGGGGTCGACGACATCTTCGGCCTCCCCGGCGGTGCCATCCTCCCCACCTACGACCCGCTCATGGACTCGACGAAGCTGCGCCACATCCTCGTCCGCCACGAGCAGGGCGCCGGCCACGCCGCGGAGGGCTACGCGTCCTCGAGCGGACGCACCGGCGTCTGCATCGCGACCTCCGGCCCCGGCGCGACGAACCTCGTCACGGCCATCGCGGACGCGTACATGGACTCGGTGCCGCTCCTCGCGATCACCGGCCAGGTCTTCTCGACGCTGATGGGCACCGACGCCTTCCAGGAGGCCGACATCGTCGGCATCACGATGCCCATCACGAAGCACAGCTTCCTGGTCACGCGGCCCGAGGACATCCCGTCGACCATCGCGTCGGCGTACCACATCGCCTCCACGGGTCGCCCGGGCCCCGTCCTCGTCGACATCACGAAGGACGCGCAGCAGCTCGAGGCGCCGTTCCACTGGCCGCCGAAGATCGACCTGCCCGGCTACCGCCCCGTCGTCAAGGCGCACGGCAAGCAGATCCAGGCCGCCGCGCAGCTGCTCGTCGAGGCGAAGAAGCCGGTGCTCTACGTGGGCGGCGGCGTGATCCGCGCCAAGGCGCACGAGGAGCTCCTCGCGCTGGCCGAGGCGGTCGGCGCCCCCGTCGTCACGACGCTGATGGCGCGCGGCGCGTTCCCCGACTCCCACCCGCAGCAGCTCGGCATGCCCGGGATGCACGGCACGGTGCCCGCGGTGCTCGCGCTGCAGGAGTCCGACCTGCTCGTGTCGCTCGGCGCGCGCTTCGACGACCGGGTCACCGGCAAGGCGTCGCTCTTCGCGCCGAACGCCAAGGTCGTCCACGTCGACGTGGACCCGGCCGAGATCTCCAAGATCCGCATCGCGGACGTCCCGATCGTGGGCGACGCGAAGGACGTCATCGCCGACCTCGTCGTCGCGTTCCGCGAGGCGAAGGCCGCGTCCGAGGTCGAGCAGGACATCGCCGAGTGGTGGACGTACCTCGAGGGCCTCCGCGAGGAGTTCCCGCTCGGCTACACGCCGCCCGAGGACGGCCAGCTCGCGCCGCAGTACGTGATCCAGCGCATCGGCGAGATCACCGGGCCGGAGGGCGTGTTCGCCTCCGGCGTCGGCCAGCACCAGATGTGGGCGGCGCAGTTCATCAAGTACGAGCGCCCCAACTCGTGGCTCAACTCCGGCGGCGCCGGCACCATGGGCTACTCCGTCCCCGCCGCGATGGGCGCCAAGGTCGCCCAGCCGGACCGGCACGTGTGGGCGATCGACGGCGACGGCTGCTTCCAGATGACCAACCAGGAGCTCGCCACCTGCACGATCAACGACATCCCGATCAAGGTCGCGATCATCAACAACTCGTCGCTCGGCATGGTGCGCCAGTGGCAGACCCTCTTCTACGAGGGCCGCTACTCGAACACCGACCTCAACACGGGCGGCGGCACGCGCATGGTGCCCGACTTCGTGAAGATGGCCGACGCGTACGGCGCCCTCGGGATCCGCGTGACGAAGCCCGAGGAGGTCGACGACGCGATCCGCCTGGCGCTCGCCACCAACGACCGCCCCGTCGTCATCGACTTCGTGGTCAGCCGCGACGCGATGGTGTGGCCGATGGTGCCGCAGGGCCTCAGCAACAGCGCCGTGCAGTACGCCCGCGACCACGCGCCCGACTGGGACGACGACCTCGCCGAGACCGGGAGGACCGAGAAGTGAGCCACATCCTGAGCCTTCTGGTGGAGGACAAGCCGGGCCTCCTCACCCGCGTCGCGGGCCTGTTCGCCCGCCGCGGCTTCAACATCGAGTCGCTCGCGGTCGGCGCGAGCGAGATCGAGGGCCTCTCGCGCATCACGGTCGTCGTGGACGTCGAGGCCCTGCCGCTCGAGCAGGTGACGAAGCAGCTCAACAAGCTGATCAACGTCATCAAGATCGTCGAGCTCGATCCCGGCCAGGCCGTCGAGCGCGAGCACCTGCTCGTGAAGGTGCGCGTCGACAACACGACCCGCTCGCAGGTGCTCGAGGCCGTGAACCTGTTCCGCGCCCGCGTGGTCGACGTGGCCACCGACGCGCTGATCATCGAGGTCACGGGCGACTCGGGGAAGGTCCAGGCCCTCCTCCGGGTGCTCGAGCCCTTCGGGATCAAGGAGCTCGCGCAGTCGGGGCTCCTCGCGATGGGGCGCGGATCCAAGTCGATCACCGACCGCGTGTTCCGCACGCCCTAGCGCCGCACGACCCCGCGCCGACCCACCCACCAGATCCGTCCCCGCCGCCGTGCGGGGCTCCCCGCACCGCCCCTCGCACCTCCCGCGGGGACGACAGAACAAGGAGATCCATCACGTGACTGACATCGTCTACGACAAGGACGCCGACCTCTCGCTCATCCAGGGTCGCAAGGTCGCCGTCATCGGCTACGGCTCGCAGGGCCACGCGCACGCGCTGAACCTCCGCGACTCCGGCGTCGAGGTCGTCATCGGCCTCAAGGAGGGCTCGACGAGCCGCGCCAAGGCCGAGGAGCAGGGCTTCACCGTGAAGACGCCGTCCGACGCGTCCGCGTGGGCCGACGTGATCGTCATCCTCGCGCCCGACCAGCACCAGCGCGGCCTCTACGCCGACAGCGTGCGCGACAACCTCACCGAGGGCAAGACGCTCGTCTTCGCGCACGGCTTCAACATCCGCTTCGGCTACATCGAGGCGCCCGAGGGCGTCGACGTCGTCCTCGTCGCCCCGAAGGGCCCGGGCCACACCGTGCGCCGCGAGTTCGAGGCCGGCCGCGGCGTCCCCGTCATCGTGGCCGTCGAGGTCGACGCCTCCGGCAAGGCGTGGGACCTCGCGTGGTCGTACGCCAAGGGCATCGGCGGCCTGCGCGCCGGCGGCATCCGCACCACCTTCACCGAGGAGACCGAGACCGACCTCTTCGGCGAGCAGGCCGTGCTCTGCGGCGGCACGTCGCAGCTGGTCCAGTACGGCTTCGAGACGCTGATCGAGGCGGGCTACCAGCCGCAGATCGCGTACTTCGAGGTGCTGCACGAGCTCAAGCTCATCGTCGACCTCATGTGGGAGGGCGGCATCGCGAAGCAGCGCTGGAGCATCTCCGACACGGCCGAGTACGGCGACTACGTCTCCGGCCCGCGCGTCATCTCGCCGGACGTCAAGGAGAACATGAAGGCCGTCCTCGCGGACATCCAGTCCGGCGCGTTCGCCGACCGCTTCATCAAGGACCAGGACGCCGGCGCGCCCGAGTTCCTCGAGCTGCGCAAGAAGGGCGAGGAGCACCCGATCGAGTCCACGGGCCGCGAGCTGCGCAAGCTCTTCGCGTGGAACAAGGCCGACGACGACTACACGGACGGCTCGGTCGCCCGCTAGCCCTCGCGTCACCCGCACCACCGGACGCCCGGTCGCCTCGCGCGACCGGGCGTCCGCGCGTCGGCGGCAGGGGCCGCGGCGCCCGGGAGCGTGCGGCGGGCGTCCGGATCGGAGCACGTACCATCGTGGGATGCCCCGCACCCCCGACGACGACGCCCTCAGCTGGGCCGGCGAGGAGGCGGATCCCACGCTCGCCCGCTCGCCCGAGCCGCAGCGCGCGGTGCCGCGCCGACGCCCGGACGCCGCCCCCTCGACCGGGACCGGCCGCGCGTCCGCCCTCGGCGCGACCGCCGCCCGCCGGGCCGCCGCGTCCGGATCCGCCGCCGGCTCCGAGACCCCGCGCGACCGCCCCCGGGACGACGACGACAGCGCCGTCCCCGACGCCTCGCCCGAGGTGGTGGGGCTCGCCTTCTTCGGCGCCGTCGCGGTGCTCGAGGCCATCGCCTGGTTCTTCGTCGTGCGCGACAACCCCTCGAGCGCCGGATCCGCGTTCCAGGTCGGCGTCGCGCAGGCGACCGAGGCGCTCACGGTGCTCGCGCCGCCGCTGTGGTTGGCCGCCGTCGTCGCGGCCCTGCGCGGGATGCGCGTCGGCCGCCGCATGCTCGTGCTCGCCGCGGGCGCCGTAGTCCTCTTCCCGTGGCCCTGGCTGGTGACCCGGTGAGCGGCGAGCAGGCGGCAGGCGGCGCGACCCCGACGGCCGCCCCGCGGACGCGCCGGGGCCGGCCGACGCGCGCCGGCTGGGTCGTCGGGATCGTCGGCGCGCTCGCGCACGGGATCCTCGTGTGGCAGGCCGTCGACCAGTACACGGCGTTCCGCGACATCGCGACGGCGTTCGGCGGATCGCTCCGCCCCGGCACCCTCGCGACGCTCGTCGGCGCGATCCTCGTGCCCGTCGTGGCGTTCGCCCTCGCGGCGCTCGCCACGCGCGGCCGGCCCGTCGCCGCGCGCGTCCTCGTCATGCTCGCGGGCCTCGCGGCCGCGAGCGCCCTGACGGTCGGGCTCGCCGCGCTGCTGCCGCTCGTCTAGCGGCGGCGCGCTCAGGCGGCGCGGGGCCGCGTCATCAGCGCGGTGAGCGCTACAGCGGCCAGCCCGCGAACAGCACGAGCGCGATCAGCGCCACCTGCGCCACGAGGCGCGGCACCAGCGGGATCGCGATGCGGCCGAAGCGCTCCGGGTGCCGGGCCGCGTAGGCGTTCGCCGGGAAGACCGCGACCAGGAAGACGGCCAGCGCGATGCCCGCGGCGAGCCGCACCGGCTCGACCAGCAGGCCGATCCCGCCCGCGATCTCGCAGAGCCCCGTGAAGCGCACGAGCGCCAGGGGAGAGGGCACGCCGGGCCGGCGGAAGGACGGCGGGATGATCGCGGCCATGGTCCGCGCCGCCCGTGGCGCGAAGTGGTTCACGCCCATGCCGACGAAGACGAGGGCCAGCAGGATCCGCACGGCGAGCTGGATCGCAGCCCACGTCACATCGCTCATCGGCCCATTCTGGGGCCACTAGCATGTGAGGGTCCCAGCCGCCCCCGCCCGAAGGACCGCCTCTTGACGAAGCCCGTCGTGTTGATCGCCGAAGAACTCTCGCCCGCCACCGTCGACGCCCTGGGGCCCGACTTCGACGTCCGATCCGTCGACGGCACCGACCGCCCGGCCCTGCTCGCGGCCCTCGCGGAGGCGGACGCCGTGCTCGTCCGGTCCGCCACGCGGATCGACGCGGAGGCCATCGCCGCCGCCCCGCGCCTCCAGGTCGTCGCCCGCGCGGGCGTGGGCCTCGACAACGTCGACATCAAGGCCGCGACCACCGCGGGCGTCATGGTCGTGAACGCGCCGACCTCCAACGTCATCTCCGCCGCCGAGCTCGCCATCGGCCACATCCTCTCGCTCGCGCGCTTCATCCCGGACGCGAGCGCCTCGCTCAAGCAGGGCCTCTGGAAGCGCTCCTCGTTCACGGGCGTCGAGCTCTACGAGAAGACCATCGGCATCGTCGGCCTCGGCCGCATCGGCACGCTCGTCGCCCAGCGCCTCGCGGGCTTCGGCGCCACGCTCGTCGCGTACGACCCCTACGTGACGCCGGCCCGCGCGCAGCAGCTCGGCGTGCAGCTCCTCCCGCTCGACGAGCTGATGAAGGCCTCCGACTTCATCACCATCCACATCCCCAAGACGCCCGACACCACGGGCCTCATCTCCACGGAGCAGTTCGCCCTCGCCAAGCCGTCCCTGCGCATCGTCAACGCGAGCCGCGGCGGGATCATCGACGAGGACGCGCTCTACACGGCGCTCAAGTCGAAGCGCATCGCGGGCGCCGGCCTCGACGTGTTCGTCAGCGAGCCGCCCACGGGATCCCCGCTGCTCGAGCTCGACAACATCATCGTCACGCCGCACCTCGGCGCCTCGACCGACGAGGCCCAGGAGAAGGCGGGCGTCTCGGTCGCGAAGAGCGTGCGCCTCGCGCTCGGCGGCGAGCTCGTGCCGGACGCCGTCAACGTCGCGGGCGGCGTCATCGACCCCTACGTGCGCCCCGGCATCCCGCTCATGGAGAAGCTCGGCCAGGTGTTCTCGGGCCTCGCCCACGAGGCGCTCACGAGCATCGACGTGGTCGTCCGCGGCGAGCTCGCCGGCTACGACGTCAGCGTCCTCAAGCTGGCCGCGCTCAAGGGCGTCTTCACGAACGTCGTGAGCGAGAACGTGTCCTACGTCAACGCGCCGCTCCTCGCCGAGCAGCGCGGGCTCGAGGTGCGCCTCATCACTGACGCCGTGTCGGAGGAGTACCGCAACGTGCTCAGCATCCGCGGGGCGCTGTCCGACGGCACGCAGGTGTCGGTCTCGGGCACGCTCACGGGCACCAAGCAGATCGAGAAGCTCGTCGAGATCGACGGCTACGACGTCGAGGTGCCCTTCAGCCGCCACCTCATCGTCATGAAGTACGAGGACCGCCCCGGCATCGTCGCGGTCTACGGCAAGGAGTTCGGCGACGCCGAGGTCAACATCGCCGGCATGCAGATCGCCCGCCAAGAGGCCGGCGGCCGCGCGCTCAGCGTCCTCAGCGTCGACTCGCCCGTGCCGGACGGCGTGCTGGAGAACGTGCGCCAGGCCATCCAGGCCACGTCGCTGCGCGAGATCGACATCGCCGACTGATCCCGGTCGGACGGACCCGCGCGAGGGCGGCTGCTGCGGCGGCCGCCCTCGCGGCGTGTCCGGGGTCGGTGGACCCGATCAGCCGCGGGCCGAGCGGAGCCGCACGAGGTCGTCGACCACGCGGATGAGCTCGTCGAGCGCCTCGTCCGCGGGCGCGGATCCGCCGAGCCACGGCTGCAGCGCGCTGTTGTAGTAGAGCCCGTCGCCGATGAGGAGTACGGCCCGCGCGACGGCCGGGTCGCCCACGGCCTCGAGGATGACGGCGGCCCACTCGTCCTGCAGGTGCGTGAGCGCGTCGCGCGCGCGCGGGTGGTTCCCCTGCGCGAGCCGCGAGGTCGCGACGTAGGCGCGGTCGAAGGGCGTGGCGGTCGAGAGCGATCCGCGGATCCACCGGTCGACGGGCCCGCGCTCGGCCCGCCGGAGCCGCTCGACGTCCTCGCGCGCGAGCGCCGCCATGCGCGCGAGCAGGCCGTCGACGAGCGCCTCCTTGCCGCCGAAGTGGTACAGCAGCCCGCCCTTGGAGACGCCGGCCGCCGCCGCGACCGCCTCGAGGGTCGTGCCGCGCTCGCCCTGCTGCACGAGCAGCTCCTCGAACGCGTCGAGGATGCGTTCGCGCGCGGTGCCACCGGGGGAGGACGCCGGGTCGGGCACGGCGTCGGGCGAGGGGGCGGGGTCGTCGGGGTCAGTGGCGGGCATGGATCCAGCGTAGCGGCGGGTTGCCGACTGTACCGACCGGACGGTACAGTGATCCCGGTCGCTCCCGCGGCCCCGTCCGTGCGCCCTGCGCCACGCCTCCCGACGTCAGGAAGCCCCGTCATGTCCACGCCCCGCACCGCACCCGTCCCCGTGATCGCCGCCGCCACCGGCCGCGCCGGGCGACGCCAGTGGGCCGCGCTCGTGGTGCTGATGCTCCCGGTGCTCCTCGTCTCCATCGACAACACGGTGCTGAGCTTCGCGATGCCGTCCATCGCGCGCGACCTCGAGCCGTCGGGCGCCGCCCAGCTCTGGGTCATCGACGCGTACCCGCTCGTGCTGGCGGGCCTGCTCGTCGCGATGGGCAACATGGGGGACCGCTACGGACGCCGGCGCCTCCTCATGATCGGCGCGGCCGGCTTCGGCGTCGTCTCGGCCCTCGCCGCATTCGCGACCGACGCCTCGCAGCTCATCGCCGCGCGGGCCGCCCTCGGCTTCTTCGGCGCGATGCTCATGCCGTCCACGCTGTCGCTCCTGCGCACGATCTTCACCGACCGGAAGCAGCGCCGCCTCGCCATCGCGATCTGGGCGTCGGGCTTCTCCGGCGGATCCGCCCTCGGCCCGCTCGTGGGCGGCGTGCTGCTCGAGCACTTCTGGTGGGGATCCGTGTTCCTCGTCGCCGTGCCCGTGATGCTGCCGCTGCTGATCCTCACGCCCGTGCTCGTGCCGGAGTCGAAGGACCCGGCGCCCGGCCCGATCGACGGGGTCGCGATCCTGCTGTCGCTCGCGACCGTCGCGCCCATCGTCTACGCCATCAAGACGTTCGCGACCGAGGGCGTGACGCCGCTCGCCATCGCGGCGCCCGTGGTCGGCGTGGTCGCGGGCATCCTCTTCGTGCGCCGCATGGCGCGCGCCAGGAACCCCATGCTCGACGTCGCGCTCTTCCGCGAGCCGGTCTTCACGGGCGCGGTGCTCGTCAACCTGCTGAGCGTCGTCTCGCTCGTCGGCTTCCTCTTCTTCGTCACGCAGCACCTGCAGCTGGTCGCGGGCCTCGACCCGCTCGCGGCCGGGTTCGCGCTGATCCCCGGATCCCTCGTGGTCATCGTCTCGGGGCTGGTGATCGTGCCGATCGTCGCGCGCGCCCGTCCGTCACGCGTCGTCGCGATCGCGCTGGCGCTCTCGGCGGCCGCGTACGTGATCCTCGCGGCGACGGGGAGGGACGCGTCCGTCGGCCTGCTGGTCTTCGCCTTCTGCCTGCTGGGCGCGGGCATCGGCGCCTCGCAGACCATCTCGAACGACCTCATCATCGCGGCCGTCCCGCCGGCGAAGGCGGGCGCCGCGTCCGCGGTCTCCGAGACGGCGTACGAGGTGGGCGCGGTGCTCGGCACCGCCGTGCTCGGCAGCATCCTCACGGCCAGCTACCGCACGGGCCTCACGCTGCCGGCCGGCCTCTCCGAGGGGGACGCGTCCGCGGCCCGGGAGACGCTCGGGGGAGCGGTCTCGGTCGCCGAGCGCGTGCCGGCCGATGTGGGCGCGGCGCTGCTGGAGTCGGCGCACCGCGCGTTCGACGGCGGCGTGGTGACGACGTCGATCATCGGCGCCCTGCTCATGGTCGGCGCGATCGTCATCTCGCTCACGAGCCTGCGCCGCGCGAGCTCGCACGACTGAGCGGGCGCGTCGGCCCGCCCGCGGGATCAGACGACGTTGTCGTCGGAGCGCTCGCTGCGCGTGATGCGCTGGCCGGTCGCGGGGTCGATGCGCGTGCGCGTCTCGCTGACGGCCGTCCGTCGGCGGGCGAGGAGCGCGACGCCGATGATGATCACCAGCGCGCCGCCGCCCATGAGGATGTAGCCGACGAGCTGCAGGTCGACGCCCGGGACGGTGAGGTCGACGGCGAACGCGAGGATCGCGCCGACGATGACGAGGAAGATGCCGAGTCCGATGCTCATGGGTGGTCCTTCGGGTCCTGCCCGTCGGAGGCGCCGGGTCGATCCACCGTAGCGCGCGGGTGCCCGCGGCGGACGGGTAACCTGGCCCGACACCCCACCGAGCCCGGGAGGATCCATGCCCCGCACCATCTCGCTCGCCGTCGTCCCCGGGGACGGCATCGGCCCCGAGGTCGTCCACGAGGCCCTCCGCGTGCTCCGGGAGGCGGTCCCCGACGACGTGTCCCTCGACACCACGCAGTACCCGTTCGGCGCCGGCCACTACCTCGAGACCGGCGAGATCCTCACCGACTCCGACCTCGCGGCCCTCGCGCGGCACGACGCGATCCTGCTCGGCGCGGTCGGCGGCGACCCGCGCGACGCCCGCCTCGCCGGCGGCATCATCGAGCGCGGCCTGCTGCTCAAGCTCCGCTTCGCGTTCGACCACTACGTCAACCTGCGGCCCAGCACGCTGCTGCCCGGCGTCGCCTCCCCGCTGGCCGCGCCCGGCGAGGTCGACTTCGTCGTCGTCCGCGAGGGCACCGAGGGGCCGTACGCCGGCAACGGCGGCGTGCTGCGTCGCGGGACCGAGCACGAGATCGCGACCGAGGTGTCCGTGAACACGGCGCACGGCGTCGAGCGCACCGTGCGGTTCGCGTTCGAGCTGGCGGAGCGGCGCGACCGCAAGCGCGTCACCCTCGTGCACAAGACCAACGTGCTGACCTTCGCCGGATCCCTCTGGCAGCGCACCGTCGACCGCGTCGCCGCCGAGCACCCGGACGTCACGGTCGACTACCTGCACGTCGACGCGACCATGATCTTCCTGGTCACCGACCCGTCCCGCTTCGACGTCATCGTCTGCGACAACCTGTTCGGCGACATCATCACCGACCTCGCCGCGGCGATCTCAGGCGGCATCGGCCTCGCCGCGTCGGGCAACGTCAACCCCACGGGCGCGTTCCCGAGCATGTTCGAGCCGGTGCACGGATCCGCGCCCGACATCGCGGGCCAGCAGAAGGCCGACCCGACCGCGGCGATCCTCTCGGTCGCGCTCCTGCTCGACCACCTGGGCCTGCCCGAGGCGTCCGCGCGCGTGACGGCCGCCGTCTCCGCCGACCTCGCCGCGCGCGCCGACGGCGAAGCCGCACCCCGATCCACCGCGGAGGTCGGCGACGCCGTCATCCGCGCCCTCTCCACGACCCGCTGAAGGACCCCATGAGCACCACCAGCAGCACCACCGGCACCGCCTTCCCCCTGTCCTTCGAGCGGACCCCGTCGGAGAGCGCCCGCGCCGACGCCGAGCGGGAGGCGATCCTCGCCGACCCGGGCTTCGGCAAGCACTTCACGGACCACATGGTCCAGATCGACTGGACCCTCGACGCCGGCTGGCACGACGCCCGCGTCGTCCCGTACGGACCGCTCCAGCTGGATCCCGCCGCGAGCGTCCTGCACTACGGCCAGGAGATCTTCGAGGGCATGAAGGCGTACCGGCACGCCGACGGATCCGTCTGGACCTTCCGCCCCGACCGGAACGCCGCCCGCCTCCAGCGCTCGGCCCGCCGCCTCGCGCTGCCCGAGCTCGCCACCGAGGACTTCGTCGAGTCCGTGAAGCAGCTCGTGCGGACCGACATCGAGTGGGTGCCGCGCGCGGCCGAGCAGAGCCTGTACCTGCGCCCGTTCATGATCGCCAACGAGAGCTTCCTCGGCGTGCGCGCCGCCCAGCGCGTGGGCTACTACGTCATCGCGAGCCCCGCGGGCGCGTACTTCACGGGCGGCGTCGCGCCGGTGTCCATCTGGCTGTCCACGCAGTACTCCCGCGCGGGCAAGGGCGGCACGGGCGCCGCGAAGTGCGGCGGCAACTACGCCGCGTCGCTCCTCCCGCAGGCCGAGGCCGCGTCGCACGGCTGCGCGCAGGTGCTCTTCCTCGACTCCGAGGAGGGCCGCTACCTCGAGGAGCTCGGCGGCATGAACATCGTGCTGGTCTACAAGGACGGCCGCCTCGTCACGCCCGATTCGGAGAGCATCCTCGAGGGCATCACGCGCGACTCGATCCTCGAGCTCGCGCGCGACCGCGGCCTCACGGTCGAGAAGCGGCGCGTGGAGCTGTCGGAGTGGGTCGACGGCGTCGCGTCCGGCGAGATCACCGAGGTCTTCGCGTGCGGCACCGCTGCCGTGATCACGCCGATCGGCCGCCTGCTGGGCGATGGCCTCGACGTCGGCGACATCGACGCGCCCGCGGGCGAGCTGACGATGTCGCTGCGCCAGGAGCTCACCGACATCCAGTACGGCCGCATCCCGGACCGCCACGGCTGGCTCACGCGCCTCGACGCGTAGGAGCCGCCTCGTGCCGGCGGCCGCGCGCCGTCGGCACGGCTAGGGTCGTGAGCGTGAAGATCGCGCGATTCAGCACCGGTGACGACCCCCGCTTCGGCATCCTCGACGAGGAGGAGGGCCACCTGGTCGTCCTCACCGGCGACCCCATGTTCAGCGGCTACCAGACGACGGGGGAGCGCGTTCCGCTCGCCGACGCCCGGCTGCTGGCTCCGGTGATCCCGCGCTCCAAGGTCGTCGCGGTCGGCCGCAACTACGCGGCGCACGCGGCCGAGCACGGCAGCGAGGCGCCCAGCACGCCGCTCATCTTCCTGAAGCCCAACACCTCGGTCGTGGGGCCCGATGACGCGATCCGCCTGCCGGCCGACAGCCAGCAGGTCGAGCACGAGGGCGAGCTCGCGGTCGTCATCGGCCGGATCACGCGCGACGTGTCCGTGGAGGACGCGCGCCGGTCGATCTTCGGCTACACGATCGGCAACGACGTCACCGCCCGCGACATCCAGCACTCCGAGAGCCAGTGGGCCCGCGCCAAGGGCTACGACACGTTCTGCCCGCTCGGCCCGGTCATCGAGACCGAGGGCTCGTTCGAGGACGCGCTCATCGAGACCCGCGTCGACGGGGAGCTGCGCCAGTCCGGCCGCACGAGCGAGATGGTGCACTCGGTGCCCGAGCTCATCGCCTTCGCCTCGCGCGTCTGGACGCTGCTGCCCGGCGACGTGATCCTCACGGGCACGCCCGCGGGCGTCGGCCCCTTCACCGACGGCCAGGTCGTCGAGGTGTCCATCGAGGGCATCGGCACGCTCTCCAACCCCGCGCGCGCCCGCGCCTGACCGTGATCCGCCCCGGCCGTCCCACGCGCATCGCGCTGGCGGCCGCGGCGGTGGCGCTGCTCTCGGGCTGCGTCTACGACGTCTCCGACTACGGGCTGGAGACGCCGGGGCCGACGGACGCGGGATCCCCGACGGCGACCCCGGTCGTCGCCGAGCCGCCCGCGCTCGACCTCCCCGCGGGCTGCGCGCCGGCCGACCTCGCGATCGGCTGGGCCGATCCCGTCGTGGGGGACGGCGACCAGCTCCTGGCCGTCCGGGTGATGCAGGTGCGGATCCCGAGCCAGGGGGAGCAGCCCGGGCTCGGATCCACCCCGCAGCGCGTCACCCGCACCGACACCGAGCTCGTGCCGCCCGTGGGCCTGGCGGTGGACGCGGCCGTCGACGGGTCCGCGACGCGGGTCGACCCGCTCACGCCCGACGCCGCGTGGGCCTCCTCCCTGCTCGGCGACCTCCGCGACCGAGAGCTGGTCCCGCCGCGCTTCGGCCGGTCGATCCAGCTCGTCTCCTTCGACCCCGTGCTCGACCGGGAGGCGCGCTACGTCATCGGCTACCTCGGCGCCACGCAGTCCGCGCGCTTCACGGTGACGGGGTGCGACGGCGCGTTCCGCTCGACGGGATCCCTGGTCGGGATCGACCCCGTGCGCTACGCCGGCGCCGTCCTCCTCGAGTGCGGCGTGCCGCCCGGCGACCAGTACGACCGGTGGGACCTGCTCGAGCCGTACTGCGCCCCCGGGGCAGCCGGGGCGGCGGGTGTCGAGCCCTAGAATCGGATCCAGGATGACTGACATGACCGCGCACCCCGTGACCACCGCAACCGGCACCGACGTCCGCGTCCGGTTCTGCCCGTCCCCGACCGGGACGCCGCACGTGGGGCTGATCCGCACGGCCCTCTTCAACTGGGCCTACGCGCGCCACACGGGCGGCAAGCTCGTCTTCCGCGTCGAGGACACCGACGCCGCGCGCGACAGCGAGGAGAGCTACGAGCAGCTCATCGAGGCGCTGCGCTGGCTCGAGATCGACTGGGACGAGGGCGAGGGCGTCGGTGGGCCGCACGCTCCGTACCGCCAGTCGCAGCGCACGGACCTCTACCTCGACGTCATCGCGAAGCTCACCGCGTCCGGCCACCTCTACGAGAGCTACGCGACGGCCGAGGAGATCGAGGCGCGCAACCGCGCCGCGGGCCGCGACCCGAAGATGGGCTACGACAACTTCGAGCGCGACCTCACCGAGGCCGAGCGCCAGGCGTTCCGCGACGAGGGCCGCTGGCCCGCCCTCCGCCTCCGCGTGCCGGACACCGACCTCTCCTTCGACGACCTCGTGCGCGGCACGGTCACGTTCCCGGCCGGATCCTTTCCCGACTTCGTGCTCGTGCGTCCCAACGGCGCCCCGCTCTACACGCTCGTGAACCCCGTCGACGACGCGCTCATGGGGATCACGCACGTGCTCCGCGGCGAGGACCTGCTCTCGTCGACGCCCCGGCAGATCGCGCTGTACCACGCGCTCATCGACATCGGCGTGGCCGACGCCATCCCGCGGTTCGGCCACCTGCCCTACGTGATGGGGGAGGGCAACAAGAAGCTCTCCAAGCGCGATCCCGAGTCGAACCTGTTCCACCACCGCGACCGCGGCTTCATCCCCGAGGGCCTCATCAACTACCTGGCGCTGCTCGGCTGGTCGCTCACGCACGACCGCGACGTGTTCTCGCGCATGGAGATGGTCACCGCGTTCGACGTCGCCGACGTCACGCCCGCGCCCGCGCGCTTCGACCTCAAGAAGGCGGAGTCGCTGAACGGCGACCACATCCGCCTGCTGGCGCTCGAGGACTTCGCCCAGCGCCTCGTGCCTTACCTGCAGGCGGCGGGCGTCGTCGGCGCCGAGCTCACGCACGACGAGCGGCGCATGCTCGACGCGGCCGCCCCGCTCGTGCAGGAGCGCATGCAGCTCCTCGGCGAGGCGCCCGACCTGCTCTCGTTCCTCTTCACCACGGCCGACGCGCTGCCCTACGACGACCAGGCCGTCCAGGCGCTCAAGGACGACGCCCCCGAGGTGCTCGCCGCCTCGCGGGGCGCGCTCTCCGGGGTCCCGCGCACCCAGTGGGACATCGACCTCGTGCAGGAGGTGCTGCAGAACACCCTCATCACCGGCATGGGCATGAAGCCGCGCCTCGCCTACGGGCCGCTGCGCGTCGCCGTCTCCGGGCGCCGCATCTCGCCGCCGCTGTTCGAGTCGATGGTGCTGCTCGGCAAGGACGAGACCATCGCGCGCCTCGACCGCCTCGCGGGGATGCTCGGTGCCTGACGACGCGGGTGCGGGATCCGCCGCGACCGGCGACTCGTACGACGTCGTCGTCATCGGCGCGGGTCCCGCCGGCCTGTCCGCCGCGCTGAACCTGGTGCGCGCCCGCCGCCGCACGCTCGTGCTCGACAGCAGCCGGCCGCGGAACGCCGCGACGCTCATGTCGCACGGCTTCGTCACGCGCGACGGCATCTCCCCGCTCGAGCTCCGCAAGCTCGGCCAGGTCGAGGTGGAGTCCTACGACGAGGGCGAGTTCCAGCTCGCCGTCGTGCAGTCGGCGGAGCCCGCCGAGGGCGGCTTCACGGTCCGCGCGAAGGGCGTGCGGCGTGCACCCGACCGCGAGGTGCACGCGCGCCGGATCCTCATCGCCACGGGCCTCGTGGAGACCCTGCCCGACCTGCCGAGCATCCGCGCGTACTACGGCACCGCCGTGCACAGCTGCATGGAGTGCGACGGCTACGAGAAGCGCGACGAGCCGCTCTTCCTCATCGGCGAGACCGACGACCTCGTGGAGCGCGCGCTGCTGCTCTCGCAGTGGTCGCGCGACATCGTCGTCTTCACGAACGGCGTCGCGCGCGTCGACGAGGCGGGGGAGCGCGGGCTCGCGTCCCTCGGGATCCGCGTCGACCGCCGGCCCGTCGCCGACATCGAGGGCGAGCGCGCGGTCGTCACGGGCATCCGGATGCAGGACGGCTCCGTGGTGCCGCGCTCCGGCGGCTTCGTGCGCCCGCGCTACTCGACCGCGCTCGACTTCCTCTCGGGGCTCGACCTCGACACCGACGACGACGGCCACATCGCCGTCGACGCCGAGGGCCGCACCTCGCATGAGGGCGTCTACGCGGCGGGCGACAGCTCGCAGCCGGGCCCGCAGCAGCTGATCATCGCGGCCGGCTTCGGCGCGCGTGCCGCCAGCGCGATCAACCGGGACCTGCTGCCGCGGATCTGACGCGCGGCGGGCCCGCCGGGCGCGCGCCGGTTTGGCGCGGATCCGGCCGATGGGCTACACTCGACGAGGCCCGATCGCGCATCGGGGCCTTGGGGTATGGTGTAATTGGCAACACGGAAGATTCTGATTCTTTTGTTCTTGGTTCGAGTCCAGGTACCCCAGCACTGAGATAGCAGGAAATGACAGGCCCGGATATCCGGGCCTTTCCCTTTTCCCCCTCTCGATTCACCGGGGATACGACGACGGCCCCGCCCGAGCATCTGCTCGAGCGGGGCCCTCGTCGTTTTCAGGTGGTCGCTGGTCAGGCGAGGCGCCCCTTCGGCGAGCTGTCGCTCGTCTTCGACGGGTCCTTCTCCACGACGTCGCCGAGGGCGTCGTCGATGCGGGTGAGGAGCTCCGCGGGGATCGTCACGCCGGAGGCCTTGACGTTCTCGTGGACCTGCTCGGGGCGCGAGGCGCCGATGATCGCCGAGGCGACGTTGTCGTTCTGGAGCACCCACGCCACCGCGAGCTGCGCGAGCGACAGGTCCAGCTCGTCGGCGACGGGCTGCAGCTCCTGCACGCGGCTGAGGACGTCGTCGTTCATGTAGCGCTTGATCATGTCGGCGCCGCCCTTGTCGTCCGTGGCGCGCGAGCCCTGGGGCAGGTCCTGGCCCGGCTTGTACTTGCCGGTGAGGACGCCCTGCGCGATGGGGGACCAGACGATCTGCGAGATGCCGAGCTCGGCGGAGGTGGGGACGACCTCCTCCTCGATGACGCGCCAGAGGGCCGAGTACTGCGGCTGGTTCGAGATGAGCTGGAAGCCGAGCTCGCGGGAGAGGCCGTGCGCCTCGCGGAGCTGCTCGGGGGTCCACTCGCTGACGCCGATGTAGAGGGCCTTGCCCTGGCGGACGACGTCGGCGAACGCCTGCATCGTCTCCTCGAGCGGGGTCTCGTAGTCGTAGCGGTGGGCCTGGTAGAGGTCCACGTGGTCGGTCTGGAGGCGCTCGAGCGAGCCGTCGATCGACGCCATGATGTGCTTGCGCGAGAGGCCGGTGTCGTTGTGGCCCTTGGCACCGGTCGGGAAGTAGACCTTCGTGAAGATCTCGAGCCCGTCCCGGTTCTCGCCCTTGAGCGCGTCACCGAGGACCTTCTCGGCGACGGTGTTCGCGTAGCCGTCCGCGGTGTCGAACGTGGTGATGCCGGCCTCGAGGGCCGCCTGCACGCACTGCGTGGCGGTGTCGTTCTCGACCTGCGACCCGTGGGTCAGCCAGTTGCCGTACGTGATCTCGGAGATCTTGAAGCCTGAGTTGCCTAGGTAGCGGAATTCCATCCTCCGAGCCTACGCCGCGTGCGCTGGGGGAGCCCGGGGCGGGGTCTGTCCGCCGGATGACCGGGAGATGCACGTGCGGCCCCGCCCGATGGTCTCGGGCGGGGCCGCACGGCGGTGCAGGGAGGGAGCGCTGGTCAGACCTCGCGCGTCTTCGGCGAGCTGTCCTCCGTCTTGCGCGGGTCCTTCTCCACGATGTCGCCGAGGGCGTCGTCGATGCGGGTGAGCAGCTCGGCCGGGATCTTGACGCCGGAGGCCTTGACGTTCTCGTGCACCTGCTCGGGGCGCGAGGCGCCGATGATCGCGGACGCCACGTTCTCGTTCTGCAGCACCCACGCGACGGCGAGCTGCGCCAGCGACAGGTCGAGCTCGTCGGCGACGGGCTGCAGCTCCTGGACGCGGGAGAGCGTGTCGTCGTTCATGAAGCGCTTGATCATGTTCGCGCCGCCCTTGTCGTCGGTCGCGCGGGATCCGGACGGCAGCTCCTGGCCGGGCTTGTACTTGCCCGTCAGCACGCCCTGCGCGATGGGGGACCACACGATCTGGGAGATGCCGAGCTCCTTCGAGGTGGGCACGACCTCCTCCTCGATGACGCGCCAGAGCGCCGAGTACTGCGGCTGGTTCGAGATCAGCTGGAAGCCCAGCTGCTCCGCGAGCGCGTGGCCGGCGCGCAGCTGCTCGCTCGTCCACTCGCTCACGCCGATGTAGAGCGCCTTGCCCTGGCGGACGACGTCGGCGAACGCCTGCATCGTCTCCTCGAGGGGCGTCTCGTAGTCGAAGCGATGCGCCTGGTACAGGTCGATGTAGTCGGTCTGGAGGCGCTGGAGCGAGCCCTCGACGGAGTCCATGATGTGCTTGCGCGAGAGGCCCGTGTCGTTCTTGCCCTTGGGGCCGGTGGGGCCGAAGACCTTGGTGAAGATCTCGATCGAGGCACGTCGCTCGTCCTTGAGCGCCTCGCCGAGCACGGTCTCCGCCTTGGTGTTGGCGTACACGTCCGCGGTGTCGAAGGTGGTGATCCCCGCCTCGAGCGCGGCCTTCACGCACGCGGTCGCGGTGTCGTTCTCGACCTGCGATCCGTGGGTGAGCCAGTTGCCGTAGGTGATCTCGGAGATCTTGAAGCCGGAGTTGCCGAGGTATCTGAATTCCATGCTCCGAACCTACGCCGGGTGCAGCCGCGGCTCCGCGCGAAAGTGTGCGACGGGTCATGCGGCGGGGGAGCGGAGCACGTGCAGGGGGGCGAGCGCGGTGTCGAGCGCGGCCTCCAGCGGCCAGGCCGAGCGCTCCGGCTGGCTGAGCACCAGGCCGCCCTGGATGGCCGCGAGGATCACGGTCGCGATGCGGTCGGGATCCGCGCTCGGCTCGACGAGACCGGCCTCGCGCATGCGCTCCACGCCGCGGGCGAGGAACGCGCGCCACGCGCGCATGGACCCGGCGATCGTGCGCTCGAGCTCCGCGTCGACGGCGGCGGCCTGCGTGGCGAGCGACCCGATGGGGCAGGCCCAGCGCCCGCGGCCGATGTAGTAGTCGACGAGGCCCGTGCGCCACGCCTCCCACGACTCCCAGGAGCCCAGGTCGTGGATGTGCGGCTCCTGCGCCTCGAGCAGCTGGCGCCCCTCCCACTCGGCGACCTCGCGCACGAGCTCGATCTTGCCGCCGGGGAAGTAGTGGAAGAGCTGGCTCTTGCTGGTGAGGGTCGCTGCGCGGACGTCGTCGAGGGTGGTGCCGCCGATGCCGGTGGCGAGGATTTGCTCGCCCGTCGCCTCGATGATCCGCTGGCGGGTGCGGCGCCCGCGCTCGGTGATCCTCGGCTCGGCCATGCCCCGATCCTACCGTTGTGGACCGGATGGTCCAGCGCGTGCTATCAATTGGACCATGCAGTCCAACGAAGAAGTCCTCCAGTCCCTCGTCCCCGACACCCGGCTCGCCGGTCGCACCGCGATCGTCACCGGATCCACCAGCGGCATCGGCGAGGCCGTCGCCCGCGTGCTCGCCTCCGCCGGCGCCGAGGTCGTCGTCAGCGGCCGCGACGTCGACCGCGCCCGCGCCGTCGTCGACGCCATCACGGCGGCCGGCGGCGCCGCCCACGCCGTCCCCGCCGACCTCGCGGGCGGCTACGACGGCATCCGCGCCTTCGCCCGCGACGCCGCCGTGGCCCTCGGCGGACGCGTCGACATCCTCGTGAACAACGCGGGTCTCTACCCGGTGGGCGCGACCTCCGGCCTCGCCGATGCCGACCTCGACGCGATCCTCGCGGTCAACGTGCGCGCCCCGCACGTGCTCGTCGCCGAGCTCGCGCCCGCCATGGCCGAGCGCGGCACGGGCGCGATCGTGAACGTCGGATCGTGGATGTCGCGCGTGGGCATCCCGTTCGGCGCGGCCTACACGGCGTCCAAGGCGGCGATCGAGCAGATGACGCGCACGTGGGCGGCGGAGTACGGGCCGCGCGGCGTGCACGTCAACACGGTCGCGCCCGGTGCGACGTCCACGCCGGGGAACGCGGCGGACGCGGACGCGGTGGCCGCGATGACCGCGAGCACCGTGGCGGGCGTGCCCGTGCGTCCCGTCGACATCGCGTTCGCGGTCCGGTTCCTCGTCTCGGACGAGGCGGCCTTCGTCCACGGCGCGCTGCTGGACGTCGACGGCGGCATCGGCGGCACGCGGCTCGGCTGACCTGCCGCACGCACGACGACGCCCGCCCCCGGGATCCGGGAGCGGGCGTCGTGCTCGTGCGGGCAGCGGGGAGCGCTAGCGGCGCGGGGCGTCCGCGTCCAGGCTGCGGCCGGAGCCGCGGGCCGCGTCGTCGTCCGCGTCGGCGGGGGCCTTCTCGCCCTCGACGGCGGCCGCCTGGTCGGTGCCCTCGACCGCGGTCGCGTCGCGCTTCGTCTTCGCGAGGCTCGCGATCGTCGCCACCGTGATGGTGAGGAGGATGAACGACAGCGAGAACCAGATCGGGATCTCGGGGGCCCACAGCATCGGCTCGCCGCCGTTGATGAACGGCACCTCGTTGACGTGCATGGCGTGGAGCACGAGCTTCACGGCGATGAAGCCGAGGATCACCGCGAGGCCCTGCGAGAGGTACACGAGGCGCTCGAGCAGGCCGGAGATCAGGAAGTACAGCTGGCGGAGGCCGAGCAGCGCGAACGCGTTGGCGGTGAAGACGATGTACGCCTCCTGCGTCAGGCCGAAGATCGCGGGGATGGAGTCGAGCGCGAACAGCACGTCGGTGAGCCCGATGGCGAGCATCACCAGGAACATCGGGGTGAAGAGGCGCTTGCCGTCGACGCGGGTCGTGAGCCTGTCGCCGTCGTAGTGGTCCGAGGTGGGGATGAAGCGGCGGAGCACGCGGATGAGCTTCGAGTCGGACTCGTCCTCGTCGTGCGTCTCCTTCATCTGCTTGTAGGCCATGACGAGCAGCAGCGCGCCGAAGAGGTAGAAGACCCAGGAGAAGTTGTCGATGATCGCGGAGCCCATGGCGATGAAGATCCCGCGCATCACGAGTGCGATGGCGATGCCGACGAGCAGCACCTTCTGCTGGAAGGCCCGCGGCACCGCGAAGCTCGACATGATGATGAGGAAGACGAAGAGGTTGTCGACGCTCAGCGCCTTCTCCGTCACGTAGCCGGCGAAGTACTCGCCGCCGAAGGTCCAGTTCGAGAAGACGCCGACGCCCACGCCGAAGACGAGCGCGATGACGATGTAGACGACCGACCAGGTGGCGGACTCCTTCAGCGTCGGCTCGTGCGCCTTCCGCACGTGCGCGAAGAAGTCGAAGACGAGCAGGCCGAGGACGGCCGCGATGGTCGCGGCCCAGAGCCAGAAGGGGACATCCATGAGGGTTCTCCAGTACTCGGACCGCGTCGGGTCCGGTGGGGTACTGAAGGTCTCCTCCACCCCGCGAGCTTCTGCTCACGGAACCGGTCGCACGGGTCGGAGTGGTCCGACCGTATTGACGACACGACCGCCGGATGGGAGTACTCCCCTTCGAGAGGGGAGTCTATACGGCTGCATGGGCCTCTCCCGACCAGGCGGGCGGATCCCCAGCCGCGGCGGTCGCGGGGCGGCCGCTACTCGAGGAAGAGCAGCACGATCCCGGCGACGGCCGCGAGCGCGCCGATGCCGATGAGCACGAGCCCGGTCACGCGGAGCGCGCGGCCGTCGAGCTCGGGGGCGTGCGTGCGGACCCGCCACGGGGCGCGCGGCGAGAACCAGACGCGCACGTCGGATCCGACGGGGAGGTCGCGGGTCTCGGGGGCGTCGGCCTGCGCCTCGTGCACGTCGCCCTCGTGGTCGAACCAGCGGAGGACCCGGGACGAGGCGCCGTCGCCGCCGGCAGGGCCGTCCGCGACGAGGCCCTCGGTCGCCGTCCAGCGCCGGCCGAGCACGCGCACCGAGAGGCCGGCCACGTAGAGCAGGATGCCGGGGACGAGCGCGATCCACGTGAGGAACTCGATGATGAGCGACGCCGCGGCGAGACCGTCCATGCCGTCCACCCGTCCGCTCGTCGAGCCCGACCGGGCCTAGAGGTCGATGCTATCGCCGGGCTCGAGGGCGTGGAACTCGCCGCCGCCCTGCTCCGTCGCCCACTGCAGGCGCCCGTTCGACATGCCCTTGCCCGCGGTGGACAGCACCATCTCGTGCGTGGGGAACGCGCGGCGGGGCTTCACGGCGAGCACGTAGTCGATGGACTCGCTGATCTTCATCCACGGCGCGCCCGCGGGAGCGGCGAGCAGGTCGACCTCGACGCCCTCCGGGACGACGAAGGAGTCGCCCGCGTAGTAGAGCGTGTCGTTCACGAGGACGCCGAGGTTGTCGACCACGGGGATGGACTCGTGGATCACCGCATGGGTGCCGCCGAAGAAGCGCAGCGTGAAGTCGCCCGCCTCGATCACGTCGCCCGCGTGCACGACCGTGACGTCGAAGTCGGCCGCGGCGGCCGCGACGCCCTCCGGTGCGTAGATCGGCACGCCCTCGTTCTTGTCGAGGATCCGCTTGAGCTGCTCCGGGGTCCAGTGGTCGGGGTGCTCGTGCGTGATCACGATGGCGTCGGCGTTCATCGCCTCCGTGATCGGGGTGGTGAAGGAGCCCGGGTCGATGAAGAGCTTGCGCCCCGAGAGTTCCAGGACCAGGGCGGCGTGCTCGAGCTTCGTCAATCGCATATCAGGAGCCAACACCGTCGAGGCGGCGGGGGCAAACCGGCGCGCGGGGGCGTCGCCCGGCGGCGATCGGGGGCGCGCGATCGCCGCGTTCCCGGGCGGATCCGGCCCGGTCGGGGCTCGATTTGGTCGGGCTGCGCGCGCTGTGGCATACTCGACGAGTTGCAAAAACGGCCCCATCGTTTAGCGGCCTAGGACACCGCCCTCTCACGGCGGTAACACCGGTTCGAATCCGGTTGGGGTCACATCGCACCACCGAACCCGGCATCTCCTCACGGAGGTGCCGGGTTTCGTCTTTCCTGAGGCCCCGATCGGGCTCTCGTGGTCTCCCACGGCCTGTACCGTCGAGGGGTGAGTGTGCACCTGGTCGGAGGCGGCCTGTCGGATGACGACACCCCCCTCCTCGCGCGGTTCCTGTCCGAGGCGACGACGAGGGCGACCGCTGCCGCCCGGCTGGAGCCGGCCCGCGTCGCCGTGGTCCTCGTCCACGACGGCCTCGGAGCCGAGGAGTTCGACCGGTACGCCGCCGCGCTGCGCGCGGCGGGCGCGTGCGAGCCGTTCGCCGTGCTGGCGCCGGAGGGCGGATCCTTCGCGGTCGCGCAGCTGCAGGACGTCGACGGCATCGTCGTCGGCGGCGGCCTGACCCCCGCGTACCGCCAGGCGCTCGAGCCCGTCTTCGGCGAGATCCGCCGCCAGGTCACCGCCGGGGTCCCGTACCTCGGCTTCTCCGCGGGCGCCGCGGTCGCCGCCGAGACCGCCATCGTCGGCGGCTGGCGCATCGGCGACGTCGAGGTCGTGCAGGAGTCCGCGAGCGAGGACCTCGACGAGGTCACGGTCGAGCAGGGCATCGGCCTCATCGACGTGGCGGTCGACGTGCACGCCGCCCAGTGGGGCACCCTCACCCGCCTCATCGCCGCGACCGAGGCGGGGCTCGTCGAGGGCGGCGTCGCCATCGACGAGGGCACCGTGCTCATCGTGGGTGAGGGCCAGCTGGTCGTCGAGGGGCGCGGCAGCGTCTGGTCCGTCATCGGCTCGGAGACCGGCGTCACCGTCAGCTCCGCCGGCGCGTCCTGACCCACCGCCCATGGCGCTGACCCTGCCCGAGCTCGTCGAGCGCGGCCTCATGGACGCCGGGTGGGCCGAGGTGCTCGCGCCCGTCGCCGACGACATCGCGCGGATGGGGGAGTGGCTGCGCGCCGAGGTCGCCGCCGGCCGCCCCTACCTCCCCGCGGGCGACCGCGTGCTGCGGGCGTTCCAGCAGCCGCTCGCCGACGTGCGCGTGCTCATCGTCGGCCAGGATCCGTACCCCACGCCCGGCCACCCCGTCGGCCTGTCCTTCTCCGTCGAGCCCGACGTGCGGCCCGTGCCGCGGAGCCTCGTCAACATCCACCGGGAGCTGCGCGACGACCTCGGGATCCCGACCCCCGATCACGGCGACCTCACCGCGTGGACCCGCAGCGGCGTGCTGCTGCTCAACCGCGTGCTCACGGTGCGGCCGGGCGCGCCCGCCTCGCACCGCGGCAAGGGCTGGGAGGCCGTGACCGAGTGCGCGATCCGCGGGCTCGCGGCGCGCGGCGGCCCGCTCGTCGCGATCCTCTGGGGCAAGGACGCGGGATCGCTCGCGCCGCTGCTCGCGCCCGTGCCGTCGATCACGTCCGTGCACCCGAGCCCGCTGTCCGCGACGCGCGGGTTCTTCGGCTCCAAGCCCTTCAGCCGGGCCGACGCGCTCCTCGCGGAGCAGGGCGCGGATCCCGTCGACTGGCGGCTCTGAGCGTGCACGGCCGGATCCGACAGCGGGCGCGGCGCTGCCCGTAGGATCCAGGCATGCTCGAGGAGGAATACCAGACGAGGCGCCGCCTGCCCGCCCACCTCCGGAAGCCCGCGCCGCCGCTGCCCGTCTTCTCCTACGAGATCCGGCCGGCCTCGACGTCCGACCTCCCGGACATCCGCGAGGTCTACAACCACTACGTGATGAACAGCACCGTCACCTTCGACGAGACGCGCATGACCCTCGCCCGGTGGCGCGGCCGCTTCGGCCAGCTCGAGCGCATGGGCATGCCGTTCCTCGTCGCCGTGTCGCCGTCCGGGCAGGTGCTCGGGTACGCGCTCGTCGAGCCGGTCGGCAACCGGCGGTCGTCGCGGACGACCGTGGAGGACTCGATCTACCTCGGCGCGGCGTCCACCGGCAAGGGGCTCGGGCGCGCGCTCCTGGAGGCGCTCGTCGAGGCGTGCCGGGAGGCGGGGATCCGCGAGGTCATCGCGGTCATCGCCGACCAGGGCGCGGACGCCTCGATCCGGCTGCACGCGTCGCTCGGGTTCACGGAGAGCGGCCGGATGGGCCGCGTCGGCTGGAAGTTCGGGCGCTGGCTCGGCACCGTCACGATGCAGCTGACGCTCAGGCCGACGGCGCAGCCGGGCCTGTGGGCGCGGACCATGCGGCGAGCGACGCCTGCCGCTGGCGCTCCCCGTCCCACCACGCCCGCTCCCGCTCCCGCCGCTCCTCCTTCGCGGTGAGGGGCCGGGGCGCGACCGTCTCCACGCGGTGACGGCGCGCCCACCAGCCGGTGAGGAGCGCGGATCCCAGCACGACCGCCATCGGCAGGAGCATGAACGGGCCGCCGGTGCCCGCGCTCCGGTCCATGGACTCGGACATCTGGCCGAGGAGCGCCGTGGGGAGGAACAGCAGCGTGTTGTTGAGGGCGTGGATCAGCACGGGCGCCTCGAGGCCGCCGGTCATGCGGGCCGAGACGGTCGCCGAGATGCCGAACACGAAGTAGTAGGCGATGAGCCACGGGTCCTCGGCGAGGTGGGCGAGCGCGAAGAGGGAGCTGGAGACGAGCGCGCCGACCACGAGGGCGACGCGCGTGTCGCGGAACCAGGATCCGACCGAGCGCTGCACGAGGCCGCGGAACCCGTACTCCTCGCCGGCGGACTGCAGCGGGGTCGTGAGCAGGATGATGACGAGGAACGCGATCACCTCGCCGTCGACGCGGATGTCGCCGGTGGGGTCCAGCGCGAACGTGACGCCGATGTAGACGAGGAAGACCGGCACCATCACGAGCGCGACGCGGCCGAGCCAGCGCCAGCGGAAGCGGCCGGCGATGGAGGACATCGCGCCCATCCGCACGCCGAAGAGCCAGCGCTGCAGGAGCATCGAGACGGGGATCAGCGCAGCGAGCGACAGGTTCGTGGCCAGCAGGATGACGGGCGTCATCGTCTCGAGCGACGACTCGTCCGTGGGGTCGAGGCGACCGGTGAGGAACTCGATGCCGAAGCCGACGAGGCCGAAGACGAGCGACAGGCCGAAGAACGCGACGACGCCGAGCACGAGCGCGAGGATCCCGCGCCAGGGGCCGCCGGTGTCGCGGAGGCCGTGGTGGTAGGGCACGGGCGGGCGCTCGGGGAGCGGCGGCAGCTCGGGCGGGAGCGCGCCGGGCAGGCCCGCCGCGGCGGGAGCGCCGGGGTCGACGGGCGGCGCGACGGGCGGCGCGACCGGGGGCCACGAGCTCGGGGCGGGATCGGGGACGGTCGGCTCCTGTGCGCTCATGCCGCCACGGTACGCGGGGCGGCTGCGGCGCGGATCCCCCCGACGGTGGAGGGCGCGCGGCGGACGGCGGAGCGCGCCCGGTCGACGCCCCGCCTCCGCGTACGGTGGACGGGACGAGAGGCGCACCCATGCAGCAGGACCAGCACGACGACCAGGGGCACGACGAGGCCCGCGACGCCGACTTCGCGGAGAAGCGGCACGAGCAGCTGACGACGGCGCCGAAGGCGGTCGAGTCGGACGCGGCGCCGCGCGTCGACGTCACGGAGCAGGACGGCGGCGTGACGCGCATCGACGTCGCGGAGACCGCGTCGGTGCGGCCCGGGAAGACGACGCCGGCGCGCGAGTCGTGAGCGACGTGGGGGCAGGGGTCGGCGCCGGCCCCGGCGCGGCGGCCGCTCCGCGCGACGTGCTCGTCCTCGGCGGCACGGCGTGGATCGGCCGGCTCGTCGCGCAGCGGCTGGCCGCGCGCGGCGACCGGGTGACCTGCCTCGCGCGCGGCACCGGCGGATCCGCGCCCGACCTCACGCGGTTCGTCGCGGCCGACCGCGACCTGCCCGACGCGTACGCCGCCGTCGCCGGCGCGGACTGGGACGAGGTCGTGGACCTCACGTCCTCCGCGGAGCACGCGAGCCAGGCCGTCGCGGCGCTCGCCGACCGTGCCCGGCACTGGACGCTCGTCAGCACCGTGTCCGTCTACGCGTCCCACGAGGACCCGGGCGCCGACGAGACGGCGGCGCTCCTGGACCCGGTCGACCTGACGGACTACGGCCAGGCGAAGGTCGCGGCCGAGCGCGCGGTGACCGCGGCGCTCGTCGGACGGCGCATGATCGTGCGGCCCGGCCTCATCGCCGGGCCCGGCGACGACAGCGACCGGTTCGGGTACTGGACCGCCCGGTTCGCGCTCGCGGGCGACGGACCCGTGCTCGTGCCCGACGCGACCGGCCGCCGCGCGCAGGTCATCGACGCGCGGGATCTCGCCGACCTCGTCGTCGACGTCGGGGTGCGCGCGCTCGACGGCGCGGTCGACGCGGTGGGGGAGAGCATGCCGCTCGCCGACGCGCTGGACATCGCGGCGGAGGCGGCGGGATCCGCCGGCGCGCGCGTGGTGGCGACCGACGCGCAGCTGGCCGAGGCCGACGTGCGGCACTGGGCGGGACCGCGATCCCTGCCGCTGTGGCTGCCGCGCGACGCGGGCGGCATGCTCGCCCGGAGCGACGCCGGGATCCGCGCGCTCGGCGTGGTGCGCCGCCCGCTCGCGGAGACGATGCGGGACGTGCTCGCCGACGAGCGGGAGCGCGGGCTCGACCGGCCGCGCGCATCCGGCCTCGCGCGCGACGAGGAGCTCGAGGTCCTGGCGACGCTCGGCTGAACGGCCCCCACGCACGAACGCCGCGCCCCGTCGGATGGCGGGAGCGCGGCGCTCAGGGGAGCGGGTGGATCAGCGGATCGCGGCCCGCAGCTCGGCGGCGGCCGCGGCCGGGTCGTCGGCCGAGTAGATCGCGCCGCCGGCGACGGCGACCACGGCGCCCGCGTCCTGGACGTCGCCGATGGTGCCGGGCTTCACGCCGCCCGCGACGGAGAACGCGACGCCCGACGCCTTGCCGGCCTCGAGCAGGTCGCCGAACGTGTAGCCGTCCTCCGCCTGCTCGTCGAGGCCCGCGTGCATCTCCACGAACTCGGCACCGAGCTCGGTGACCTCCTTCGCGCGCTTCGCCTTGTCGGGGACGCCGATGAGGTCGACGACGATGCCCTTGCCGTGCTTCTTCGCGGCCTTGACGGCGCCCGCGATGGTGCTGTCGCCCGCGACGCCGAGGACGGTGACGAGGTCGGCGCCCGCGGAGAACGCGATGTCGGCCTCGAGCTCGCCGGCGTCCATCGTCTTAAGGTCGGCGAAGACGATCTTGTCGGGGTGCGCCTCCTTGATCGCGGTGATCGCGGAGAGGCCCTCGGCCTTGATGAGCGGGGTGCCCAGCTCGATGATGTCGACGTGCGGCGCGGCCTTGCCGGCCAGCTCGAGCGCGTCCTTCGTCGTGAGCACGTCCATGGCTACCTGGAGCTTCATGCGGTTCCTCTTCCTGTGGTGATGAGCGGGGTGATGGGGATCGAGCGACCGACGGTCACTCGAGGTTGGCGTGACGCGGCCACAGCTCGTCGGCCGAGAGGCCGGACGCCTGCCACAGCGCGTGGAACACGGCGTCGCCGACGAGCGCGACGGAGAGCTCGAAGAGCCCGCCCGCGTACTGGGCCGAGACCGTGCCGCCGTGGTCCTGCTTGGCGGCCGCCGGGATCAGCACGGTCACGTCCGCGAGGTCGGCGAGCGGGGAGTCGTCGGCCGTGGTGAGCGCGACGATCCGGGCGCCCACCTCGTGCGCCGTCTCGGCGGCGCTGACGATGCCGGCGGTGGTGCCGGATCCGCTCGCGACCAGGAGGACGTCGCCGTCCTCGATCGCGGGCGACGTGGCTTCGCCGACCACGTGCGCGTCGAGCCCCAGGTGCATGAACCGCATGGCGGTCATGCGGAGCGCGAGGCCGGAGCGACCCGCGCCGAGGGCGAAGACGCGGCGGCCGTCGCGGATCACGCGGGCGGCCTCGTCGAGGCGCCCCGCCAGATCCGGCTCCGTGAGGGCTCGGGCGACCCGGGCGTTCTCGTCGGAGATGAGGGTGATCGCGGCGGCGACGTCGACGGGGGCGTCGCCGGTCGGGCGGGGATGCGTCGTGTTGGTCACATGTCGAGGGTGCTCCTCGCGGCCCGTCCCTGCCGCCCACCCGACGGGTGGATCCGCCTACCCGTCCGGGCAGGTGCCACGCGCGTCGACCGCGGATCGGGTGGGCGTACGGTGGCGGGATGCCGTCCCGGACCCACCCCGCCGATCCCGCCGCCCGTCCTGCCGCCCGTCCCACCGCCGCGTCCGCCGACGCCGTCGCGCTCCTCGACGGGCTGCACGACGCGCTCGCCGCCCCGCTGCAGGAGGTGGCCGAGGCGCTGTCCGGACTGCTGCAGCCCGTGGTCGCGCACCGCGCCCTCGTGATCTTCACCGAGGACTGCACCGGGCGCCCCCGGAAGAAGGCGGGCGAGGCCGAGGTCGTGGAGAACGTGACCATCGCCGAGCTCGACCGGATCCTCGCGAGCCTCGCCGACGACGCCGGCTCCGCCTGGTCGGTCGAGCACCCCGTCGGCGGCCGGCCCCGCACGGTCGCCGCCTGGCGCGCCGACACGGGCGCGCTCCTCGTGCTGGTGGATCCCGTCGCCGCGCACGACGACGTCCCCGCCGCCCGCGAGCTCGTCCGCGCGCTGTGGCGCAGCGTCGCCCACGGGATCCGGCAGCAGGTCGCCGCCGCGCCGCCCGCCTACCTCGCCGAGGCGCGCGCCGTCTCCTCCGAGCGCGCCCGCGTCGTCTCCGAGCTGGGCGACGCCCACGCCACCACGCTCGAGTCGCTGCTCGCGGTGCTCCGCTCCTCCCGCACGGGCGACGCGGCCGCCCGCCAGACCGCGGCCGACCTCGCGACCAACGCCATGGTCGAGCTGCGCGCCGCGAGCGACCGCGACCGCTCGCTCGGCGAGGAGCCCGTGGCGCGCGCGTTCGCCCGGCTCCGCGACGACCTCCGGCCGCTCGTGCGCTTCCGCGACCTCGACGTGCAGTTCGTGGAGCCGCCCGTGGACGGCCGCGCGCTGCCGGGCGAGGTCGCGCACGCGGGCCGGGCCATCGTGCGCGGCGCCGTGCTCGCGCTCGTC
Organism: Clavibacter phaseoli; assembly: GCF_021922925.1. Classification (NCBI taxonomy): domain Bacteria; kingdom Bacillati; phylum Actinomycetota; class Actinomycetes; order Micrococcales; family Microbacteriaceae; genus Clavibacter; species Clavibacter phaseoli. Next base: position 1,652,461 of record NZ_CP040786.1, on the reverse strand, counting down.
GAGCAGCCGGACGTGACGCGCGTGCGGATCCAGTGGGACTGCGACGGGAGCAACCTGCTCGTCGGGATCCGCGACGACGGCGCGGGCGCCACCACGGCCGACCTCGACGCGCTCCGCCGCCTCACCGACCGCGTCGCGGCGCTCGACGGCGCGCTCGACGTGACGGCGACGCCCGGCTGGGGATCCGAGATCGCCGTGCGCCTGCCGCTCGACGCGCCTGCCGCGGGCCTCGACGCCGCGGGCGAGGCGGGGCTCAGCGCGCGCGAGCGGGAGGTGCTCGCGCTGGTGGCCGGCGGATCCCGCAACCGCGCCATCGCGACCTCGCTCGGGATCAGCGAGAACACCGTGAAGTTCCACGTCGCGAACCTGCTGCGGAAGATGGGCGCCTCCACGCGCGCCGAGCTCGCGGGGCTCGTGCGCGGCTGAGGCGACACGGCGGCACGATGCCGCGGCGGCACGGAACCGCGCCGCTCGCAGCGGACGCCGGAGTTAACCCCACGGAAACCTCAGCTCCGTAAGGTATTGATCACCGCCGCCCGCCCGAACGAGGATGTCCCCGCATGCGCTCTGCTCCCACCCGCCGCCCGTCCGGAGCCGCGCGCTCCGGCGCCCTCGCCCTCGTGGCGGGGCTCTCCGCCACCGCGGCGCTCGGCCTCGGCGCCGCGCCCGCCTCCGCCGCCGAGGGGGACGTCGCGATCGACGTCTACTCGATCAACGACTTCCACGGCCGCCTCGAGACCACGTCGTCCACCGCGGGCGCCGCCGTCATCTCCGGCGCGTTCCAGCAGGCGAAGGCCGAGAACCCGAACAGCACGCTCATCAGCGCGGGCGACAACATCGGCGCCTCGACCTTCACATCGCTGTCGCAGCAGGACGAGCCCACGATCGACGCGCTCAACGCCATGGGCGTCTCCGTCTCCACCCTCGGGAACCACGAGTTCGACCAGGGCCGCGACGACGTCGACGGCCGCGTCGCGGAGCGCTCCGACTTCCCCTACATCTCGGCGAACCTCTACGAGAAGGGCACGACGGAGCACGCCTACGCGGCCTACGACGTGCAGGACATCGACGGCGTGCGCGTCGCGTTCGTCGGTGCCACCACCGAGGCGCTCCCCGAGCTCGTGAGCCCGGCCGGGATCGCGACGCTCGACGTCGGCAGCGTCGTCGACGCCTCCACCGCCACCGCCCGCGCGCTGCGCGACGGCGACGACGGGAACGGCGAGGCCGACGTGGTCGTGCTCGTGGTGCACGAGGGCGCGTCCACCTCCGACGAGTCGTCCCTCACCGACGACTCGGTGTTCGGCCGCATCGTCACGGGCGTGCAGGCCGACGTCGACGCCGTGATCTCCGGCCACACCCACCTCGGCTACGACTACGACCTGCCGGTCGCGGGCAAGGCCCTGCCGCTGCCCGTGCTGCAGACCGGCAGCTACGGGACGAACCTCGGGCACCTGTCGATGACGGTCGATCCCGCCACCAAGGCGCTCACCTCCATCTCCTCCGAGCTCGTGCCGCTGCTCACCGCCGACGGGGAGCCGGCGTTCCCGGCGGATCCCGCGGTGCAGCGCATCGTGGACGACGCGGTCGCGAAGGCCGACGTCATCGGCAGCCGCACGGTCGGCGAGATCACCGGCGACATCACGCGCGCCCGGCAGGCGGACGGCTCCGAGAACCGCGGCGGCGAGTCCACGATCGGCAACCTCGTCGCCGACGCGCAGCTCTGGGCGACGCAGGCGGACCTCGGCACCGAGATCGCCTTCATGAACCCCGGCGGCATCCGCCAGGACCTCACCCTCGCGTCCTCCGGCGCGGGCGACTCCGAGGGCGAGGTCACCTACAAGGAGGCCGCCATCGTGCAGCCGTTCGCCAACACGCTCACGACCGCGAAGATCACGGGCGCGGGCATCGAGGCCGTGCTCGAGCAGCAGTGGCAGCCCGAGGGCTCGTCGCGGCCGTTCCTCAAGCTCGGCCTGTCCCGCGACCTCACCTACACGTACGACCCGACGGCCGCGCGCGGCGAGCGGATCACGGGCGTGTTCTTCCAGGGCGAGCCGGTGGATCCCGCGCGCGTCTTCACGATGGTCGCGAACAGCTTCCTCGCGGAGGGCGGCGACAACTTCACGGAGCTCGCGAACACGACCGAGCAGAGCGACTCCGGCCGCATCGACCTCACCGCGTTCGTCGACTACATCACCGAGTTCTCGCCCGTGGAGCCCGACTCGGCGACGCGCTCCATCGGCATCGTCGACACCACGGGCGCGGCTCCCGCGGCCGGCCAGGAGCGCTCCTACGAGCTCTCCTCGCTGCTCGTCTCGAACGCGCCCGTGCAGGACACCGAGGTCGTGACGCTCATCGACGGCGCGGAGGTCGCGCGCACGCCGATCGACTCCGCGGTGGTCGACACGACCGACGAGCAGGGCCGCGCGAGCGTCCGGTTCACGGTGCCGGCCGACCTCGCCACGGGAGCGCACCAGCTCGCGTTCCTGCTGCCGAGCACGGGCGCCTCCGTGCTCTACGCGCTCGACACCGAGGCCGGATCCGTCGTCCCGTCCGGCACGGGCACGGTGCCTGCGCCGAGCTCCGAGCCGACGCTCGCCGCGACCGGATCCGAGTCCGGGCCCGTCCTCGGCACCTCCCTCGTGGCGCTCGCGCTGGGCCTCGCGCTCGTCGCGCTCCGCCGCCGCGCCTCGGCGGCCGCGCGCCGCTGACCGCAGCGCGCCCGTGACGGACGGGGCGGGGGCCGGACGACCGGCGCCCGCCCCGTCCGCGCATCCGCCGCCGGTCGACCCGCGGCGACCCCGGCCTACGCTGGAGCGGTGTTCGAACTCCACCACCTCAGCGCCCAGGACCAGTGGGACCAGCTCCAGCGCGGCGAGGTCACCCCGACCGAGCTCGTGACCCACTACCTGGAGCGCATCGAGCGGCTGGATCCGGGCCTCGGCGCCTTCACGACCGTCACCGCCGACCTGGCCCTCGCACGCGCCCGCCACGTCGAGCGCGAGGTGCCCCGCACCGCGCCGCTCTGGGGCCTGCCGTTCGGCGACAAGGACCTCTCCGAGCGCGTCGGCGTCCGCACCACCTTCGGCTCGCGCCTCTTCCGCGACCACGTCTCCGACCGCACCGACCCGATCCCGCAGGCGCTCGACGACGCGGGCGGCATCAGCCTCGGCAAGACGAGCGCGCCCGAGTTCGGCCTGCCGTCGTACACCGAGAGCCTCGTCGCGCCGCCCGCGCGCACGCCCTGGGACACGACGCGCGGCGCCGGCGGATCCAGCGGGGGAGCGGCCGTCGCGGTCGCGGCGGGCCTGCTGCCCTTCGCGCCGGGATCCGACGGCGGCGGCTCGGTCCGCATCCCCGCCGCGGCCACGGGCCTCGTCGGCCTCAAGCCGTCGCGGGGCCTCGTGCCGGCCGGATCCGGCCAGGAGTCGCTCGCGGGCCTCGTCGTGCCCGGCCCGCTCGCCCGCAGCGTCGCGGACGCGGCCATGCTGCTCGACGCGATGATCGGCCGCGTCAACGGCCGCATCCCGCACCCGTTCACGCTGCGCGCGCCCGACGGCGGCGACGGCGACCTCCTCGGCGCGGCCGTCCGCGGCGCGGGCCGCTTCCAGATCGGCGTGATGACCACGACCCCGTGGGACGACGCCTACGAGATCGTGCGCGACGCCTCCGCCGACGACGCCCTCGCCCTCGCCGTGCGCGAGCTGGCGACCATGGGCCACGGGCTCGAGGACCTCGCGCTCCGGCCCGACCCCACCTACGCGCCCGCCTTCCGCACCATCTGGCAGGCCGGCGCCGCCGGGATCCCCGCCGAGGGCGACCAGCTCGACCTCCTCGAGCCGCTCACGCGCTGGCTCGTCGAGCGCGGCCGCGCGCTCAGCGCCCGCGACCTCGCCCGCGCGCTCGCGCAGCTCGCCGCCTACGAGCGCAGCGTCATCGCCCAGTTCGCCCACGTCGACGCCGTGCTCACCCCCGCGCTCGCGCAGGAGCCGCGGCCGGTCGGCTGGTACGACGCCGAGGACGGCGAGCGGAACTTCGCGCAGCAGGTGCAGTACACGCCGTACACGTCGTTCGCGAACGTCACGGGCCTCCCCGCCATCACGCTGCCCGTGCACCTCACCGACGACGGGCTCCCCATGGGCGTGCAGCTCATCGGCCGGCCCGGCGGCGAGGCGACCCTGCTGGCGATCGGCCGGCAGCTCGAGCGGCGGCTGCGCTGGCAGCGGCGGCACCCGCCGCAGTGGTGAGCGGCGCCGCGGTGCGCGCGGCAGCGGTGAGCGGCGCGGCGGTGAGCGCCGCGGCGGTGAGCGCCCGGATCAGACGAGCCCGCCGACGCCCTTGACGATCGCCGTGACGGCCCCCGCGAACGCGAGGACCACGACGGCCGCGCGGGCGCCGCGCGTCGGGATGCGGGGGCCGAGGAGCGTGCCGGCGCCGATCCCCGCGAGCATCGTCACGACGATCCCGACCCACGCGGCCGTGCCGAGGTCCGGCCACCGCGACGGTGCGATGAGGAGCTTCGTCAGGAGCGACGCGCCGCCGATCGTGAGGAAGAACGGCTGGAGCGTGGCCGCGAACGCGCGCTGCTCCCACTGGCTGACGACCGCGTAGACGCTGAGGCTCGGCCCGCCGATGCCGGCCGCCGCGTTCATGACGCCCGACGCGAACCCGAAGCCCGCCATGACGCCGGGCCCGTCGACCACGCGCGTGGTGCGGCGGAGCGCGAGGGAGGTCGTCAGCGCGGCGACGAGGAGGCAGCCGATCCCGATCTCGAGCGCCGCGTCCGGCAGGAGGTAGGCGAGGAGGGCGCCCGGCACGATCCCCACGAGCGCCGGTCCCGCGAGGAGGAGGTAGCGCCGCCACTCCACGTCGCGGCGGACGCCGGCGAGGATGATCCCCGCGGACAGCGCCCCGCACAGGTTCACGATGAGCACCCCGTCGAAGGGCCCGAGCAGGATCACGAGCACGGGCGAGACGACCAGGGCGAAGCCGAGGCCCGTCACCCGCTGCGCCACCGCCCCGACGAACACGGCGGCGAGGACGAGGAGCACGATGACATCCTCCCGTGGATCCCGCCGCGGATGCGTCGCGCGACCTCGACCGCTGAGGTAAGGCATGCCATACTTAGGCTGTGCTTACCTCCACCGCGACCCTCGCCAGCAGCACGGCAGAAGCCTCGGCCGTGGTCGAGGAGCAACCCGCGGTCGAGCGTCCCGCCTACCGGCCGTTCGCGGCGCGGGTCGCGCGGACCGAGCGCCTCAGCCCGACGTTCCTGCGGATCACGTTCCAGAGCGAGGACCTCCGCGACTTCGGCGACGAGTGCCTCGACCAGCGCATCAAGCTGCTGCTGCCCGTCGCCGAGCACGGCCTGCCCGACCTCACCGGCGTCGGCGGCGACGACTGGTTCGCGTGGTGGCGCGCGCTGCCCGACGCCGAGCGCAACCCGCTCCGCACCTACACGTCCCGCGCGGTGCGCCGCGACCTCGGCGAGGTCGACGTCGACTTCGCGCTGCACGGCGACATGGGCCCCGCCTCCCGCTGGGCGGGCGCCGCCGAGGTCGGCGACGAGATGGTGATCATCGGCCCCGACGCCCTGAGCCCCGCCCGCGGCCTCGGCATCGAGTGGCACCCCGGAGCCGCGCGCTCGCTGCTCCTCGCGGGCGACGAGACGGCCGCGCCCGCCATCTGCAACATCCTCTCCTCCCTCCCCGACGACGCCGTGGGCTGCGCCTTCATCGAGGTGCCCGTCACGGGCGACCGCCTCGACGTGCGCGTCCCCAAGGGCGTGAACCTCACCTGGCTGCCGCGCGACGGCCGTCCGAACGGATCCCGCCTCGAGGAGGCCGTACGCCGCTGGGTCGACTGCCACGTGAAGGTCGGCGCCATCCAGGCGCCCGAGGTCGCGCTCGCCGACGAGGCGCAGCCGATCGCCGAGGACGACGCCGAGGCCATCGTCTGGGACGCGCCGGTCGTCCACGAGGGCTCCACGCTCTACGCGTGGCTCGCGGGCGAGTCCGGCTGCATCAAGGCCATGCGCCGCTTCCTCGTGCGCGACACCGGGATCGACCGCCGCCAGGTCGCCTTCATGGGCTACTGGCGCGCCGGCGCGGCCGAGGGATCCTGACCGTGGCCGGAGCGACCCGCTCGCGCACGCGCAAGGACGTGAAGCGCCAGGTGCTGCTCGTCACCGACGAGACCGGCCTCGTCGAGACGCAGGCCGCGCTCGCCGCCCTGCCGCTGTGCACGCGCGGCAGCGTGTTCGTCGAGGTGCCGGACGCGTCCGTCGAGGTCGCGCTCGCGCACCCGCCGCGCATGGTCGTCACCGTGATCGCGCGCGACGGCCGCGGGGCCGACGGCGCGCCCGCCGAGCCCATGACCGCGGTCGCCCGGGCGGTCGGAGCATGGGCCAGCGAGATGATGGTCTTCGCCGCGCCGATCTCCGACGAGCACCCGGTCACCGAGGTCAGCGTGCTGCTCGGCGGGCACGTCGGCGGCCACGACGACCTGCTGCACCTGCTCGCGACGCGCTGACGTCACGTCGGCGCGCGCCTGCGCGGTCGGTGCGGCGCGATCGGTGCGATGCGCTCAGCGGGGCGGCGGCTCGTCCGTGCCGGCCGCCAGCTCCAGCGCCGCCCACAGGTCCCGGCCGAGCTGCCGGTCCGCCGCCTGCGCGGTGGTCTTCCCGTCGGGCGTGAGCTGGTCGAAGTAGGTGCCGCTCGGCGCGCCCAGGTCGGGTACCGAGGCGAGCTGCACGAGCGGCACGGCGCCCGCCTCCGCGGAGATGCCGTAGGCGCCCATCGAGAGCGCGAGCAGCGCCTTCATCACGGTGCTGTCGGATCCGAACGACGTGCGCACGAGCCCCGGGTGGAACGAGCACGCCTCGACGCCGTGCGGGCCGACGCGCTCGGCGAGCGTGCGCATCATCAGGATCATCATCGCCTTCGACGTGCCGTACGCCTGCCAGCCGCCGAGCCAGGGGCGCTTCCGCCAGTCGAGGTCGCCGAGGCGCACGCGGCCCCAGAGGTTCGCGCGGCTCGCGGTGCCGATGACGCGCACGGGCGTCTCGTCGGCGCCGAGCGCCGCCTGCGTCTCCTCGAGGCGGGGGAGGAGCAGGCGCGTGAGGAGGAACGGCGCGAGGACGTTGCGTTGGAAGGTCGTCTCGTGGCCGTCGACCGTCATGGCACGCCGCGGCACGAGGCTGCCGGCGTTGAGGGCGAGCACATGGATCCGCGGGCACGTCTCCAGGAGCGTCGCCGCCAGCGCGCGCACCTCGGCGAGCCGGTCCATGTCGGCGAGGACGTGCCGCGCGCCGAGCTCGGCGGCGACGCCGCGCGTGCGCTCGGGATCCCGCCCGACCACGACCACGTCGGCGCCGCGCGCGTGCAGCTCGCGGGCGGCGATGCGGCCGATGCCCGAGCTCGCGCCCGTGATGACGACCGTGCGGCCGTCGAGCGGGCCGGTCACCGGTAGCCGCCCTTCTCGAGGCCGGCCTCGACCTCGAACCGGTTGCGCAGCGGATCCCGCCCCGCCCACCAGTAGAGCAGCGGCATCAGCAGTCCGTACCGGCGCCACTGCACGACGTGCACGGCCTCGTGCTCCAGCACCGCGGGTCCGGCGTTGTCACGCGTGAGGTAGACGCGGCCGACGCACGTGCCGCCGCGCCCGAAGGCCCAGGCGGGCAGACCGGTCAGGACGATGAGGTCGCCGTGGCGGCGGACCTCGCCCGTGCTGAGCGGCAGGCCGATCGCGAGGCCGACGCCGGTGGCGACGCCGCTGCCGGCGCGCGAGACGGCGGAGTCCAGCAGGACGCCGCGGACGGCTCCCGCCGCGGCGCCGATGCCGGCCCGGATCACGCGGTCGGCCGCCCGTACGTCTCGAGCAGGCGCAGCCACACCTCGCTGATGGTGGGGTACGAGGGCACCGCGTGCCAGAGGCGCGTGAGCGGCACCTCGCCGACGACCGCGATGGTCGCGGAGTGCAGCAGCTCGGCGACGTCCTGCCCGACGAAGGTGACGCCGACGACGACGCCGCGGTCCTCGTCGACGACCATGCGCGCCTTCCCCGTGTAGCCGTCGGCGTGCAGGCTCGAGCCCGCGACGGATCCGAGGTCGTAGTCGACGACGCGCGTGCGGATCCCGGCGTCGTCCGCCGCCTTCGCGGTGAGGCCGACGCTCGCGACCTCCGGGTCGGTGAACGTGACCTGCGGGACGGCGCGGTGGTCGGCGGTCGCGACGTGGACGCCCCAGGGCGCGTCGTCGACGGTGCCGCCGGTCGCGCGCGCGGCGATGACCTCGCCGGCGGCGCGTGCCTGGTACTTGCCCTGGTGGGTGAGGAGCGCGCGGTGGTTGACGTCGCCGACGGCGTACAGCCACGGCGTCTCCGCGTTGACCTCGCCCGTGACGAGCATCGTGTCGTCGACGTCGAGGTACGCGCCGGGCTCGAGGCCCACGGTGTCGAGGCCCAGGTCCTCGGTGCGCGGGGTGCGGCCGGTGGCGACGAGCACCTCGGCGGCCGTGACGGAGGATCCGTCGGAGAGCTCCACGAGCACCTCGTCGCCGTCGCGCGTGACGCGGGAGGGCGAGGCGCCGAGGCGCACGTCGACGCCCATCTCCTTCAGGCTGTCACCGACGAGCTCGCCCGCGAAGGGCTCCTGCCCGGTGAGCAGGCCGCTGCGGGCGACGATGGTGACGGCGCTGCCGAGCGACGCGTAGGCGGTGGCCATCTCGGCCGCGACCACGCCGCCGCCGATGACGACGATGGAGGTCGGCACGACCTCCACGCTGGTGGCCTCGCGGCTCGTCCAGGGCTGCGCCTCGGCGAGCCCGGGGATGTCGGGGAGGAGCGCGGCGGTGCCGGTGGAGACGGCGACCGCGTGGGTCGCCTCGTGCTCGGTGACGGATCCGTCGGGCGCGGTGACCGAGACGCGGCGCGGCCCGGAGATGCGGCCGTGACCGCGCGCGAGGTCGATGCCGATGCCGTCGAGCCAGCTCGCCTGGCCCTGGTCATCCCAGGAGCTGGTGAAGGAGTCGCGGCGCCTCAGCACCGCGGCGACGTCGAGGTCGCCCGTGGCGGCCTCCTTCGAGCCGGCGACGGCGCGCGCCGCGCGGAGGGCGCTGCCCGAGCGGAGCAGCGCCTTGCTGGGCATGCAGGCCCAGTAGGAGCACTCGCCTCCCACGAGCTCGGACTCGACGACGAGCACGGAGAGCCCGCCCTGCTTCGCGCGGTCGGCCACGTTCTCGCCGACGGGGCCGGCACCGATGACGATGAGGTCGTAGGAGGTCATGATCCCGACCCTACGCCCGGCCCCTGACACGATCGCCGGGCGGGTTCGGTCGGCGGATCAGCGGCCGACGAACTCCGCGGGACGCCTGGTCGCCGCGGCCCGCATGCCGCGCGCCGCGTCCTCGGATCCCGCGAGCCGCACGAGCTCGGCGGGGAGCGCGGCGGCCGCCGCCCCGTGCCCGTCGCGGACGGCGGCGCGGGCGTTGCGGAGGGTCGCCTGCACGGCGAGCGGCGCCTGCGCGGCGATGCGCTCGGCGATGGCGATGGCGGCCTGCAGCTGCTCGCCGTCCGGCACCACGAGCTGCACGATGCGCATCCGCCGTGCCTCCTCCGCGTCGAACGGATCGCCCGTGAGGATCCAGCGCATGGCGTCGCCCCAGCCCGCGACCGCGGGGAAGCGGAGGGTCGCGCCGCCGAACGGGAGGATCCCGCGCGCGACCTCGATCTGCCCGAACCGCGTGCCGGCGGCCGCCACCACGACGTCGCTCGCGAGGGCCAGCTCGATGCCGAGCGTGAGGCACGTGCCCTGCACCGCCAGGACGACGGGCTTGCCGGTGCCCTGGTCCGCCATGCGCCACGGGTCGACGCCGTCGGCGGGCACCGCGTCGAGGCCGCCGCCCGGACCCCGGCCGATGTGCGGGGCCACGTCCGCGAGGTCGAGCCCGCCCGTGAAGTGGTCGCCGACCGCGTGCACGACGCCCACCCGCAGCTCCGGGTCGCGGTCGAGCAGCCCGTACGCGCTCGCGAGCTCGCGGAGCATGCGCATGTCGGCGGCGTTGCGCTTGGCGGGCCGGTCGAGGCCGATGAGCAGCAGGCGGCCGCGACGCTCGACGCGCACGCGGGGCGCGCCGTCGGCCGGCTGGGCAGCGGTGGATGCGGTGCGGGCGTCGTCGCTCACGGCGGTCTCCTTCGATCGTCCTCCCCAGCCTCGCAGGGCCGGGCGCGCGGCGCGACCCGCCGCGGGGATCAGACCGGCCCGGTCAGCGCCCCGATGATCCGCAGGATGGTGCCCATGTCGTCCACGGCCGCCGCGGGGGACGAGGGCGCGAACTCGGTGATCCCGGCGCCCGCGAGCCGGAACGACCGGCGGAGCGCCTTGATCGACTCGGTGACGGCGTGGACGTCGAGCCCGAACGGCTCCGGTTGGCCGACGCCGGACATCCCGCCCGGGTCGAGCACGTCGAGGTCGACGTGGACGTACACGTCGGTGGCGCCGGTCGCTCGCACGGCCTCGACGAGCGCCTCCGGGTCGACCGCGTCGGCGCCGACGAGCGCGATGCCGCGCGACTCCACGAGGTCGGACTCGGCGTCGTCGAGGGCGCGCACGCCCGCCAGCACGACGCGGTCGGCGGTGACGGCGCCCGCGGGGAGCTCCAGCCCGTCGACGCCCTCGCCGATGACGGCGCGCAGCACCATGCCGTGGAAGGCGCCGCTCGGGGAGGAGGCGGGGGAGTTGAGGTCGGCGTGGGCGTCGAGCCACACGACCGCGAGGCCGGGATGCGCGGCGGCCGCGTGCCCGATGGACGCGATCTCCACGCCGCAGTCGCCGCCGACGGTGACGACCGGGGACGCACCGGACGCCGACGCCGCCTGCAGGGCGGCCTCCTGGCGCGTGCGCACCGCGAGCAGCGACGCGTAGCGGAGGACGCCGGTGCCGAGCGACTCGCCGGCCTCGACGGGCACGTCGACGACGTGCGTGGCGGACGACGGCAGGTCGCCGCGGATGGCCTCGGCGCCGTCCGCGAGCCTCATGGCGCGGGACGAGCCCGAGCCCTGCCATTGGGGGACGACGACGAAGGAGGCGGGCACACCCCAGTATCCCGCGGGAGGCCGGACATGGCGATGCCCGCCGTCTCCGCCGGGGCGGGGAGGGCGGGCATCGGCCGGGAGGACCGGGACTACATGTCGCGGTAGCGCTTCGCCTCGGCGAGCGCCTGGCGGAGGCCGTCGGCGTCGAGCCTCGGGCCGTAGCCGGGGGTGTCGCGCTGGATGCGCCAGCCCTCGGCGAGCGGTCCCGCGTCGACGGCGTCGTAGCCGAAGGAGTCGAGGATCGACGTGACGGTCGCCTTCGCCTGGGCGTCGTCGCCCGCGATCACGAGGGCGCGGCGGTCGGGCGTGCCGGCGGGGGTGCCGTGCTCGGTGAGGTCGGCCGCGTAGATGTGGTTGAACGCCTTGACGACCTTCGACTCGGGCAGGTGCCGCTGGAGCATCTCCGCGGTCGTCGTGGTCTCGTCGTCGAGCTCGGCGATGTGTCCGTCGCGCTCCGGGTAGTAGTTGTCGGTGTCGATGACGATCTTGCCCGCGAGGGGCGCGACCGGCACGCTGTCGATGTTCTTCAGCGGGATGGTGACGACGACGATCTCGCCGGCCTCGGCGACCTCCTCGACCGTGGCGGCGCGGGCGTGCTCGCCGAGCTCGTCGATCAGGTCGGTGAGGGTCTCCGGTCCGCGCGAGTTCGCGATGACGACGTCGTGGCCGGTGGAGGTGAAGAGGCGGGCGAGCTGGCTGCCGATGAGTCCGGCGCCGATGATTCCGATGTTGGTCATGGGGAGGGGAACCGGATCCACGGAGGCGGAATTCCCCCGGGACGACGACGGGCGCCGCCCCGGAGGACGGCGCCCGTGGATCCGGTCGAGGGCTACTCGCCGGACGTGACCTGCTTCGGCGCGGATCCGCCGGACTTCAGCGCGGCGAGGCGCGCCTCCACCTCGGTCAGCTCGCCGAGGTCCTCGAGCTCCTCGAACTGCGCGTCGAGGCTGGACGCCTGCAGCTCCTCGGCGCCGCGGACGCGGGCCTCCTCGCGGCGGATCTTCTGCTCGAAGCGGCTGACCTCGCTGGTCGGGTCCATGATGTCGATGCTCTTCATCGCGTCCTGCACCTGCGACTGCGCCTGCACCGTCTTCTGGCGGGCGTTCAGCTCGTCGCGCTTCGACGACAGCTGCTGGAGCTTGCCGCGCATGGTGTCGAGGCCCTGCTTGAGCTTCTCGACGACCTCGGTCTGCGACGCGATGGTGGGCTCGGCGCCCTTCGCCTCGCTCTCCGACTGCATCTGGCGCTGCAGCGCGACGCGGGCGAGCGCGTCGAACTTGTCGGCGTTCGGGGTGTTGCCGGCGTTCCGGTACTCGTCCGCCTTCTGGCTCGCGGCGAGGGCCTTCCGACCCCAGTCGCCCGCGGCCTGGACGTCCTCGCGGTGGTCGTCCTCGATCATCCGGAGGTTGCCGATGGTCTGGGCGACGGCGCTCTCGGCCTCGCGGATGCTCTCCGTGTAGTCGCGGACCATCTGGTCCAGCATGAGCTGCGGGTCCTCGGCCTGGTCGATGAGGTTGTTGATGTTGGCCTTCGCGAGCTGGGCGATGCGGCCGAGGATGGACTGCTTGGACATGGGTGCTGCTCCTTCTCGTCTGGTGCTTCGTCGGAATGGGTTGATCATGGGTCGCTCTCGTTCTCGTCGTGCTGCTGGTCGTGCGCGCGATGCGGGTGGGGCGTCGGGCCGCTAGGAGCTGCCGCTAGAAGCTGCCGCCTCCGAAGCCACCGCCCCCGCCGCCTCCGAAGCCGCCACCCCCGAAGCCGCCTCCACCGCCTCCGAAGCCGCCGCCTCCGAAGCCGCCGCCGCCTCCGCCTCCGCTCCAACCGCCGCCACCGCCGCCGCTGAGCAGACCGCCGATGATGCCGCCCATGATCGCGCCGCCGAAGGCGTCCCCGCCGCCGCGGCCGCCCATCATGCCGCCGCCGTATCCGCCGCCCTGGTCGAGGTCGCGCTGCGCGGCCTCGATGGCCTGCGCCGCGTAGGAGGTCGCGGCCTGGGACGCGGCGACCGCGCGCACGGGATCCCGCGGAGCGGCCTCGTGGGCGTCGTCGAGCGCGCGCTGGGCGTGGGCGAGGCGCGTGCGCGCCTCCTCGCCGACGCCGCCGCGACGCGTGGAGATGAAGTCGCGCGCCGTGGCCACCTGGCTCTCGGCGGTCGAGAGCGCCCGCGGCAGGTAGCCGATGGCGCGCTGCACCTGCTCCTGCTGCTCCCGCACGGGCGCGAGCGCCTCGTCGAGCCGGGCCTCCGCCTCCTGCAGCAGCGTGACGCTCGTGAGCGGATCAGCCAGCCGGCCCTGCAGCGGCTTCGCGTCGGCGATGGCCTGCTCGGCCGCCTCGACCAGGCGGGCCAGCTCCGGCATGCGCCCGCCGCGCTGGGCGGCGCGGGCGTCCTGGATGTCGCTGCGGACGTCGGCGATCTCCTCCTGCACGCGCGTGGACGCGTGCTCGAGGTCGGAGGACACGCGGTCGACGCCGTCGAGGAGCTTGCCGGCCTGGCCGACCGCCTGCTGCGCCGCGCGGACCTTGACCGCGATCTCGCCCGTCGAGGTCCGGTCGCCCGCGCGGATGGCCTCGGCGGCCTCCTGCGCGGTGTCGGTCGCGAAGGAGAGGAGCGAGCGGGCCTGGTCGACGTTGCCGGTGACGGTCGTCATCGACGGGCCGGCGTAGCGGCGGCCGAGGAGGTCCACCGCCTCCTGCGTCCGGTCGATGCGCGACTTCAGCGTCTCCGCGTCGGTGACGATCGCGGCGAGGGTCTGCGGGGCGTTCTTCTCCAACGCGCGCAGCTCCTCGAACGACGCGGCCTGCGCGTCGAGCTCGCCGCGCGCCTCCTCGCACAGGTCCACGATGCGGGCGGCCCAGGTGCGCCGCTCCTCGTCGGTGTCCTCGATCGTGTCGTCGAGCTTCTGCTTGAGGGCGAACGCCTCGCGGACCTTGCCGCCGGCGGACACGAGCACCTCCCTGTACGGGCCGACCGCGCCGGATCCGAACTCCGCCTCCGCGAAGCCGACCTCCTGCTCGCTGGTCTCGAGGGCGTCGTCGAGCTGCACGAGCATGCTGCCGGCGCGCTGCTCGGCCGTCCTCATCTCCGCGAGGGCGGCCTGGCGCTTCGCCGCGACGGCCTTCTTCTTCTTGCGGCGGCCGACGAGGGTCGTCGCGACGGCGGCCAGCAGGATCGCGCCGAGCACGTAGAGGAGGACGAGGCCGAAGTCGACGCCGGATCCGCTGTCCGTGGAGGGCGTGGAACCCGTGCCGGTGCCCGTCCCCGTGCCGGAGCCGGTCTGCGTCTGCGACTCGATCCCCTGCGCGGCGGCCACGGCGGCGCCGGCCCAGTCGCCGGACTGGAGCTCGGGCGTGATGGCGTTCTCCACGAGCTGGTCGCGGGCCGACTCCGAGAGAGCCGAGGGCGCCCCGAACGAGATCTCCCGCCCCTCGACGGCTACAGCCAGCAGGGAGTCCGTGCTGCCGAAGCCGTTGGCCGTGTTGGTGGCCTGCCCCCACGCCGCGAAGTCCGCGGGATCCGTGAACGTGTCCACGTAGGCGACGTGCAGCGTGATGCCCGTGTCCGCCTGCAGCTGGTCGATCGCCTGCTGGATCTCCTGCTCCTGCGCGGACGTCACCGCGTCGACCGGGTCGAGGATCGTCGCCCCGCCGAAGTCGACCGGCTCCGTCGCCTGCGCGGCGGTCGGCACCATGGCCCCGGCCAGGCCGAGCGCGAGCGCGGCCCCGATCAATCTCGCGGACCGCGGCATGCGACTCCTCCGTCGTCTCAAGGGCGTGCTCCATCCAGGCTAGTGGCGCGGGTGCGTGCGGTGGCCGTGAGGATCGCGGCCTCGCGGGTCACGCCAGCTCCGTCACGGTGCGGTCGCGCGGATCCCAGCGGCGGAGGCCCGCGGCCGGGGCGTCGAGCGGGTCGACGCGGCCGAGCGCCGCCACGGCGGAGCCGAGCTGCTCGGCGGTGAGCCGGAGCGCGAGCGAGACGTGCGGGGTCCACGAGCCGGGGCGGGTGTGCGGGACGACCGCGACGGGGTCCGCATCCGGGTCCGGGTCGGCGGGCGCCGCGTCGACGGCCGCGTGGATCCGCGCGTGCAGGTCGAGCAGGGCCCGGTCCACGACGACCTGCCGCGCGAGAACGAAGCCGCGCGGCGGGACGCCGAACACGACGAGCCCGCCGAGCCGGAGCGTCGGCAGGGGAGCGGAGGCGACGATGTCGCGCACGGCGTCGTCCGCGGATCCGCCGAGGCCGTCGGCCGCCAGCAGCGTCACGTGCGGCCGGTTGGTCTCCCCGGCGTGGTCGGCCAGGCTCGGCAGCCCGGCGTCGGCGAGGGCGCGCCAGGACGCACGGACCGCGGCGTCGGACGCCGCGTCCAGCGTGAGCTCGAGGCTGCCGGCGCTCAGCGGCGGGGCGGCGTCGCGGGCGGGACGGGACCCTGGCCGCCGCGGCCGCCGTCGGGGCCGAGCTTGCGGAGCTGGTCGTCGGCGGCCTGGCGCGCCTTCTGGATCTTGTCCGCGTGCTTGCTGCCGGTGGCCTTGTCGGCGATGCCGGACACCTTGTCGATGGCGGTGCGGCCGACGTCCTGGCCCTTCGACGTGCGCAGGAAGCCGGTGGCGGCGGCGGCGATGCGGGACAGCTTCACGGGTGGTCTCCTCGTTCAGGGGATCGGGTGGGCCGCCGTGCCCGGGCGGCGCGGCGGTCGTCCTGGGACCATCCTGGCGGTCCGCGCCTGTGCTGGAGCGGGGAGTCTCCCCGGGAGAGGGAATGCGTCGACGATGCCGGCCCGTGGCGGCGGCGCGGCGGGCCTCGCCGCCGGTGCTACCCTGGATCCGCGCTCGCGCGCACCCTGGCCCCCATAGCTCAGGGGATAGAGCACTGCCCTCCGGAGGCAGGGG
Source organism: Clavibacter phaseoli (assembly GCF_021922925.1). Taxonomy (NCBI): domain Bacteria; kingdom Bacillati; phylum Actinomycetota; class Actinomycetes; order Micrococcales; family Microbacteriaceae; genus Clavibacter; species Clavibacter phaseoli. The sequence goes on along the minus strand of NZ_CP040786.1, from coordinate 1,636,489 downwards.
CGGAGGTTCGAATCCTCCTGGGGGCACACCTTCCCATATCCCGTGTTGGTGCGGTGAGAGGCCGGTCCCGTCCGCGGGGCCGGCCTCTCGTGCGTCCGGGGACCCGCACCCGCCGCCGAGTCCGCCCGCCGCGGATCGACGCTCGCCGACGGCGACGGCGACGGCGACGGCGACGGCGTGCGCGCGGAAGCGAGGGCCATTTCGCATCGACTCGACGCACGGTCGCGGGGCGGCACGGGCGGAGGACGCGGAGAACACACGCGGCGGGGCCCGAGACGGGTCTCGGGTTCCCGCCGCGTGGTGCTGGGCCCAACTGGGGGAGCGGGCCTGAGGAAGAACCTACTCACGGACGGGCGAGACGACCACGCCGGCCGGTACTGGAAAAATCCAGTGGCAGGCGGACCAATCCGATTCGCGCAGGACGTCGAAGACGCGCCCCCGCGTGGGGCATCATCCCGCGCGGGGGCGTGCGGACCGGTGGTGCCGTCCGATCCGATCCGGTCCGCGTCCCCGGGCGTCCGCGGTCGGTCGGCCTAGGCTCGGCGCATGGCTGACGACGACGACTCCACCCCGGTCCGCGACCTCCTCAAGGGCGCGAAGCCGAAGCCCCACGACTTCCCCGGGCTCGACCCGGCCCATCTGCCGGATGACCCGATCGACCTCGTCATCGCGTGGATCCGCGACGCCGTCGCCCACGACGCGGCCGAGCCGAACGCGGTCGTCCTCGCGACGGCCGACGCGGACGGGCGCCCGAGCGCGCGGACGCTGCTGCTCAAGGACGTGACGCCCACGGTCGACGACGAGCCGGGCGCGCTCTGGTTCTCCTCGCTCGCCGACAGCCCCAAGGGGCGCGACCTCGAGGCCAACCCGCGCGCCGCGCTCGTCGCGTACTGGCGGGAGCGCGGGCGCCAGATCCGCGCCACCGGCCCCGTCTTCCACGGCGACCGCGAGGTGAGCGAGCGCGACTTCCTCGCCCGGCACCCGTCGTCGCGCGCCGAGGTCATCGCGGGCGACCAGAGCGAGCCGATGCCCGACGACGCCGAGCGCGACGCGCGGATCGCGCGGGCGCGCGAGGCCGTGGAGGAGGATCCGGAGCTCGTGGCCGAGTCGTGGCGCGCCTACGTGCTGCAGCCGACGGTCGTCGAGTTCTGGCAGGCGACCGAGGACCACGGGCAGCTGCGGATCATGTACCGGTCGGGGCCCGACGGATCCTGGTCGCACACGCTCGTCTGGCCCTGAGGCCCGCATTCGCCGACGCGTGTTGCGGAACATGACGCGCGGCGTGCGATCCCGGGGGCGACGCCGCAGACTGGAACCATGCCCACCCCCCTCCGCCGCCTCGCCGTCGTGCAGGTGACCCGCTCCCGCCCCGAGGCCGCCGCGTACAACACGCTCGTGCAAGGCCTCAACGCGCGCGTCGCCGAGGTCGCCGACGAGGCCGGCTGGCTGGTCGAGAACATCGCCGCGGAGGACGAGGGCGTCGAGTCGCTGCTCGCCCGCACGCGCGAGGCGGACGCCGTCGTCATCATGGGCGGCGAGGACGTCGCCCCGCGCTTCTACGGCGGGCCCGCCGAGTACGAGGGGCGCTCGACGCACCGCGAGGTCGCCGACGCCGGGCAGATCGCGCTCGTCCGCCGCGCGGTCGCCGAGGGCACGCCGCTGCTCGGCATCTGCCGCGGCGCCCAGATCGTCAACGTCGCGCTCGGCGGCACCCTGCAGCAGCACATCGAGGGCGTGGGGGAGCACCGCAACGACGCGACGGAGATCACGGCCGTCATGCGCGACCACGACGTGCGCGTCGCTGCCGGCAGCCGGCTCGCGCGCGTGCTCGGATCCACCGACGTCGTCGTGCGGAGCGCCCACCACCAGGCGGTCGACCGGCCAGGGACGGGGCTCCGCGTCGTCGCGGTCGCGCCCGACGGCGTGCCGGAGGCGGTCGAGCACGAGAGCGCGCCCGTCATCGGCGTGCAGTGGCACCCGGAGGACCCGGGCGCCGCGCGCGACCAGCTCCCGGCGCTGCTCGACGCGCTCGCCGAGGCCTGCGCGCTGCGCGAGCCCGCTGACGCCGCGCGCACCGCGGCCGCCTGAGCCGCGCGGCGCCCGACCCCGCGCACCCACGGACGCCACGCGGGTGTCGCCCGCCCGTGCGCGTCCTCTCGGGCGGATCCAATGCCACGATGGACCCATGCGCCGCGACGTCTCCTCCATGCTCGAGCTGCAGGTCTCCGGCGAGAGCGAGATGGCCTTCGCGGTCGCCGTCGCCCGCGGCGCCGACATCGCCTCCGAGCACCTCGCGTTCGCCCTCGACGGCCGGCCGATCGAGGCGGCCGAGGTGGTGGACCGGCACGACACCCGCCTGCACGTGCTGACGACCGGCGCGGGCGTGCTGACCATGGAGTACCGCGCCACCGTGACGGGCCGGCGGGATCCCGCCCCGGTCGACGAGGTGGACCTCTGGATCTACCGCCGCCCGAGCCGCTACTGCGAGTCGGACACGCTCTTCCCCACGGCGCGCGGCGAGTTCCGCGGCCTCGACGGCCTGCCCCTCCTCGCCGCCGTGCGCGCGTTCGTCGCGGAGTCGCTCCGGTACGCGCCCGGATCGAGCCTCCCGACCGACGGCGCCGTCCGCACTCTGCTCGCCCGCCGCGGCGTCTGCCGCGACTACGCCCACCTCGTGATCGCGATGCTCCGCGCGCTGGACGTGCCCGCGCGCCTGGCGGCCGTCTACGCGCCGGGCCTCAGCCCCATGGACTTCCACGCGGTCGCCGAGGCGTGGGTGGACGGCGCGTGGCACGTCGTCGACGCCACCGGGCTCGCGCCCCGCCAGAGCCTGCTGCGGATCTCCACGGGTCGCGACGCCTCCGACACCGCGTTCCTCACGAACACGCGGAGCCTCGTGACCATCTCCCGCATGGAGGTGCTGGCCACGGTCGACGAGCTGCCGGTCGACGACGTGGCCGCGCCCGTCCGCCTGGGCTGAGAGGCCCGCCCGGGCTGAGCCGTTCGCCCGGGCTGAGCCGTTCGCCCGGGCTGAACCGCCCGTCCGCGCAGGCGCCCGGCCGACGGCGCCGGGTCAGCCGCCGACGGTCGTGAGCACCGCGTTGCCGAGGTCGGCGTGGTCGCCGGGCTCGTAGAACGACGCGGAGCGCATGACCACCATGTGCTTCGCGGAGTAGATGGTCGCGACGCCGACGGCGTCCTCCAGCTCGAAGTAGGCCTCGACGCCGGACGGGTAGCCCGCGATCGGGTCCGTCCGGAGGATCGCCGCGTCGCGCCGGGACTGCAGCTCCGCGGCGACGGGCTGGGCCACGTCGATCTCGACCGCGGTGCCGTCCGACGAGCGGAAGGCGCAGGCGATCCCCTGCATCGCGAGGACGTCGTCGCGCAGCCCGTCGGTGGAGGTGTCGGCCGGGAGGGCCTCGCTCGCGAAGCCGGGCCCGAACTCCGCGAGGTCGGGCAGCAGCTGGTCGCACGTGGTGGTGACCGGGGTGCCCTTCGGCGGCGCGGGCGTGGGGGAGGCGGTCGGTCCGGTGCCGGATCCGCCGCCCTGCGCCTGGCCGCCGCCGGCGCTCGCCGAGGGCGCGGGCGTCGCCGGCTGGAGCGGGGCGGGGTTCGAGCAGCCGGCGAGGAGGAGGGCGATCGCGAGGCCGGTGGCGGCCGCGGGGACGGCGCGCGCGCGGCGGTAGCGGAGGGGCGCGGGGAGGCGGACGGGCATGGTGGTGCTCCTTCGGATCCGGGCGCGCCGCGGATGCGACGCTCGGCGCGCGGCGACGTGCCACGTGCGGGAGGCGGGATCGACACCCTACCGAGCCCGGTCGGTGCCCCGCTGGGACGCTCCGTCGCGCCGGGGGAGGCCCGGGCGGGCGCGTGCCACGGGCGGGGCGGGGCGCGCCCGCCGGTAGGATCGATCCCCATGACGACCCCCGACCTGACCGGCGCCCTGTTCGAGATCGTGGCCCGGACGGCAGGACGACGACCGGGGGGCGACGCCCTCGTCCTCAGCCCCGAGATGGTCGTGCTCGAGCGCCCGCGCAACCGCGACCACGGCGACTGGGCCACCAACATCGCCATGCGGATCGCGAAGCCGCTGGGCGAGGACCCGCGCGCGCTGGCGGCCGACATCGCCGCGGCGCTCGGCGAGCTGCCGCAGGTCGCGAAGGTCGACGTCGCGGGTCCCGGCTTCATCAACATCACGCTCGAGGCGGCGGCCGCGGGCGCCCTCGCGCGCACCATCGTCGACGCGGGCCCCGCGTACGGCCGGGGCACGACGCTCGCCGGGATCCGCATCAACCTCGAGTTCGTCTCCGCGAACCCGACCGGCCCCATCCACCTGGGCGGCGTCCGCTGGGCCGCCGTCGGCGACAGCCTCGCCCGCATCCTCCAGGCGGAGGGCGCGGACGTCACGCGCGAGTACTACTTCAACGACCACGGATCCCAGATCGACCGCTTCGCCCGCAGCCTCCTCGCGAGCCACCTCGGCGAGGAGACGCCCGAGGACGGCTACGGCGGCGCCTACATCGGCGAGATCGCCGAGCGCGTAGTGGAGGGGTACGACGGCGACATCGACGCGCTCTCCCGCGAGGAGCAGCAGGAGGTGTTCCGCAGCGCGGGCACCGAGCTGATGTTCGGCGAGATCAAGCAGAAGCTGCACGACTTCGGCGTGGACTTCGACGTGTTCTTCCACGAGGACTCGCTGCACGAGTCCGGCGCCGTCGACCGCGCCGTCGCGCGCCTGAGGGAGCTCGGCCACGTCTTCGAGGAGGACGGCGCCGTCTGGCTCCGCACCACGACCTTCGGCGACGACCGCGACCGCGTGGTCATCCGCTCGACCGGCGAGCCCGCCTACATCTCGGGCGACCTCGGCTACTACCTCGACAAGCGCGAGCGCGGCTTCGAGCAGAACATCATCATGCTGGGCGCCGACCACCACGGCTACGTCGGCCGCATGATGGCGATGGCCGAGGCGTTCGGCGACACCCCGGGCGTCAACCTGCAGATCCTCATCGGCCAGATGGTCAACCTCCTGCGCGACGGCGAGCCCGTGAAGATGAGCAAGCGCGCCGGCACGATCGTGACGCTCGACGACCTGGTCGACGCGGTTGGCGTCGACGCCGGCCGCTACTCCCTGGTGCGCTCCTCCGCCGACCAGAACCTCGACATCGACCTCGCGGTGCTCGGCAAGCGCACCAACGACAACCCCGTCTTCTACGTGCAGTACGCCCACGCGCGCACCTGCGCGGTGGACCGCAACGCGGCCGCGTCGGGCGTCGACCGGAGCGCGTTCGCGCCGGAGCTCCTCACGCACCCGACCGAGTCGGCCCTCCTCGGGCTCCTGCAGGAGTTCCCGCGCATTGTGGCGCAGGCCGCGGAGCTGCGCGAGCCGCACCGCGTCGCGCGCTACATCGAGGAGCTCGCGGGCTCCTACCACCGCTGGTACGACAGCTGCCGGGTCGTCCCGCGGGGCGACGAGGAGGTCACCGACCTGCATCGCACGCGCCTGTGGCTGAACGACGCGGTCCGGCAGGTGGTCGCCAACGGGCTCGACCTCGTGGGCGTCTCGGCCCCCGAGCGCATGTAGGGGAGCGGATCATGGCGGGGCGGTTCCAGGGCACGGAGGTCTTCGAGGCGCCCGAGCGCCGCGACCCGCGGGAGGCCCGCCGCCGCCGTCGCGGCCCGCGCGGCGGCACGGTGTTCATCTGGCTCCTCGTGCTCGCCGTGATCGGCGTGGGGCTCGCCTTCGGGCTGCGGATCGTCGACCAGACCGTGCGCGGCGTCGCCGAGGACCAGGCGGAGAAGCAGATCGCCGACCAGCTGCCCGGCCAGATCACGGGACGCGTGAACGTCTCGATCGAGGGCGAGTGGGTCATTCCGCAGCTCATCCGCGGCACGCTCGACCGCGTCGTGCTCGACGGCCCGAACCTCCAGGCCGACGGCACGCCGTTCCAGGCGCACATCGTCGCGACCGACGTGCCGACCGACCAGGAGCGCACCGTGGGGGACGTGGTCGCGACCGTGTCGATGGACCAGGATCCGGCGAGCGCCCTGCTCGCGAAGACCGCCGGCACGCCGCCCGACCTGCGCTTCGGCGACGGCACGCTCGGCTACTCCGGGTCCACGCGGGTGCTCGGCCTCACGCTCGGCTACACCGTGGCCGCGGAGCCGGTCCTGCGCGACGGATCGACGGTCGTGATCACGCCCGCGCAGGTCGAGCTGCAGGCGGGGTCGCTGAAGGTCGACCTCGCGCAGACCATCCAGGGGATCCGCGACATCACCTACCCCGTGTGCGTCGCGCAGTACCTCCCCGCGGGCGTCCAGGTGCAGGACGTGACCGTCGCCGACGGACGCGCGTCGATGACCGTGCGGTCGTCCTCGGTGAAGCTCACGCGCGACTCGCTCGGCGTCACCGGCAGCTGCGGCTAGCGGCCCCGGCGGGGCTCCGGCCGGGCGCCGGGAGCCGTCGTCACATGGGCGGGGGCCCCGTCCCGCCTCGGTAGGATGGCTCGCACCGCCCCCCTCGGCTCCAGGGACCACACCGGGTCCGCTCGCCATCCCGCACGTCCGCCCCGCGCCCGAAGAGGTGACCCGAGTGACCGCGAACCCGCTGGCCCCGTCCTGGCTGCGGCCGCCCGACGACGCGAACGCGCTGGATCCGGCCGTCTGGTCCCGCGGCGCCGCCCGCGACGACGACGGAGTCCTCCGCATCGCGGGCGTGCCCGCGCCCGAGCTGGCCGCGCGCTTCGGCACGCCGCTGTACGTGATGGACGAGGACGACGTCCGCGCCCGCGCCGCCGAGACGCTCGCCGCGTTCACCCGCGAGGCCGCGGCCGTCGGCACGAGCGCGCGCGTCTACTACGCGGGCAAGGCGTTCCTCAGCATCGAGGTCGCGAGGTGGATGGTCGAGGAGGGCCTCCACATCGACGTCTGCTCCGGCGGGGAGCTCGCCGTCGCGCTCGCGGCCGGCGCGGATCCCTCCCGCCTCGGCTTCCACGGCAACAACAAGTCGGTCGCCGAGATCGACCGCGCGGTGGGCGCGGGGATCGGCCAGGTCGTCATCGACAGCGCCATCGAGGTGGAGCGCGTCGCCGCCGCGGCCGCCGCGCACGGCCGCGTGCAGTCCGTGCGCCTCCGCGTGAACAGCGGCGTGCACGCCCACACGCACGAGTACCTCGCCACCGCCCGCGAGGACCAGAAGTTCGGGATCACGCTCGCCGACGCGCCGGACCTCGTCGCCCGCATCCGGTCGCACTCGTCCCTCTCCTTCACGGGCCTGCACGCGCACATCGGCAGTCAGATCTTCGAGACCGACGCCTTCGTCGAGTCCGCCCGCCGGCTCCTCGACCTGCACGAGCGACTGCTCGCCGACGGACCCGTCCCCGAGCTCAACCTCGGCGGCGGCTTCGGCATCGCGTACACGTCGGTCGACCGGCCGGTGCCCGTGCCGGAGATCGCCCGGCGCCTCGCGCGCATCGTCGGCGACGAGTGCGGCCGGCGGGGGATCGCGGTGCCCGTCATCGCGGTCGAGCCCGGCCGCAGCATCGTCGGACCCTCCACCGTCACCCTCTACTCGGTCGGCACCGTCAAGGACGTGCTCGTGACCGTGGGCGGCGTCGACGGCGCGGTCGCGGAGGCCGAGTCGGCGACGGGCGACGTCGAGGACCCGCGCGTCGCGGAGGAGGCCGAGACCGCCGTCCGCCGCTACGTGAGCGTCGACGGCGGCATGAGCGACAACGCGCGGCCCGCCCTCTACGGCGCCGACTACTCCGTGCGGATCGCGGGCCGCGCCTCGGCCGCGGATCCCGCGCTCGTGCGCATCGCCGGCAAGCACTGCGAGAGCGGCGACCTCGTCGTCCTCGCCGACTACCTGCCGGGCGACGTCCGCCCGGCCGACCTCCTCGCCGTCCCCGCGACCGGCGCCTACTGCTGGGCGCTCGCGAGCAACTACAACTGGATCGGCCGCCCGCCCGTCGTCGCCGTGCGCGACGGCGAGGCGCGCGTCATCGTCCGCGGCGAGACCGAGGCCGACCTGCTGGCCCGCGACATGGGCACGCCCGCGGCCGCATCCCCCGACGTGAACGGAGCACGATGATCGAGTACCGGAACCTGCGCGTCGCCCTGCTGGGCTGCGGCTCGGTCGGCACCCAGGTGGCGCGCCTCATGCGGGAGCACGGCGACGAGCTGGCGCAGCGCGTGGGCGCGCGGCTCGAGCTCGTGGGCATCGCGGTCCGCGACCAGGACGCGCCGCGCGACCCGTCGGTGCCGCGCGAGCTGCTCACCACGGACGCCGAGTCGCTCATCCTCGGCGCCGACATCGTCATCGAGCTGATGGGCGGCATCGAGCCGGCCCGGGCCCACATCCTCGCGGCCATCTCCTCCGGCGCCGACGTCGTCACGGCCAACAAGGCGCTGCTCGCGACGCACGGCCCCGAGCTCTTCGAGGCCGCCGAGCAGGTCGGCGCGCAGCTCTACTACGAGGCCGCTGTGGCCGGCGCGATCCCCATCATCCGGCCCCTCCGCGACAGCCTCGCGGGCGACCGGGTCGAGCGGATCCTCGGCATCGTCAACGGCACGACGAACTACATCCTCGACGAGATGGACGCCCATGGGCTCGGCTTCGACGAGGCCCTCGCGACCGCCACGGAGCTCGGCTACGCGGAGGCGGATCCCACGGCCGACATCGAGGGCTACGACGCCGCCCAGAAGGCCGCCATCCTCGCGAGCCTCGCCTTCCACACGCGCGTGCCGGTCGAGGCCGTGCACCGCGAGGGCATCACGGGCCTGTCGGCCGCGCAGTTCGACTCCGCCCGCAAGGCCGGCTACGTGATCAAGCTGCTCGCCATCTGCGAGCGCCTCACGGATCCCGCCACCGGCCGCGACGCCGTCTCCGCGCGCGTCTACCCGGCGCTCGTGCCGCGCGACCACCCGCTCGCCGCGGTGCACGGCGCGAACAACGCCGTGTTCGTCGAGGCCGAGGCCGCGGGCGACCTCATGTTCTACGGCGCGGGCGCCGGGGGAGTGCAGACCGCGTCCGCCGTCCTCGGCGACGTCGTCTCGGCCGCGCGGCGCCACGTCGTCGGCGGCCCGGGCGTCGCCGAGTCGACGCACGCCGACCTCGAGACGCTGCCCGTCGGCGCCATCACGACCCAGTACCAGATCACGCTGCAGGTGGCGGACGAGCCGGGCGTGCTCGCCCGCATCGCGCACCTGTTCAGCGAGCACGGCGTCTCCGTGGAGACGCTCGAGCAGACCACGCACCAGGCCCCCGTGGCGGGAGGGGCGGGCGACCGGCCCACCGCTAGCCTGGTGATCGGCACGCACCGCGCCACCGACGCGGCCCTCCGGGCCACCGTCGACGCGGTCTCGAACCTCGACGCGGTGACGGCAGTCGCGAGCGTCCTCCGAGTAGAAGGAGCCTGATGGCCCACCAATGGCGCGGACTGCTCCGCGAATACGCCGACCGACTCGACGTCACGGACGCCACCCCGATCATCACGCTCGGCGAGGGCGGCACGCCGCTCATCCCCGCGCCCGCGCTGTCCGCCCGCACGGGCGCGAAGGTCTGGGTCAAGTACGAGGGCATGAACCCGACGGGGTCCTTCAAGGACCGCGGGATGACCATGGCGATCTCGAAGGCCGTCGAGCACGGCGCGAAGGCCGTCATCTGCGCGTCGACCGGCAACACCTCGGCGTCGGCCGCGGCGTACGCGACGCACGCGGGCATCACGGCCGCCGTGCTCGTGCCCGAGGGCAAGATCGCGATGGGCAAGCTCAGCCAGGCCGTCGCCCACGACGCGCAGCTGCTCCAGGTGCGCGGCAACTTCGACGACTGCCTCGACATCGCGCGCGAGCTCAGCGCGAACTACCCGGTGCACCTCGTCAACTCGGTCAACAACGACCGCATCGAGGGCCAGAAGACGGGCGCGTTCGAGGTCGTCGAGGTGCTCGGCGACGCGCCCGACTTCCACCTCATCCCCGTCGGCAACGCCGGCAACTACACGGCGTACACGCGCGGCTACCGCGAGGACCTCGAGGCGGGCAACGCCACGAAGCTGCCCCGCATGTTCGGCTTCCAGGCCGCGGGCAGCGCGCCCATCGTCGACGGCGCCATCGTGAAGGACCCCGACACGATCGCCAGCGCGATCCGCATCGGCAACCCCGCGTCGTGGAAGCTCGCCCTCGAGGCGCAGCTGCTCACCGACGGGTACTTCGGCGCGATCTCCGACGCCAAGATCCTCGAGGCGCACCGCATCCTCTCCGCGGAGGTCGGCATCTTCGTCGAGCCCGCGTCGGCCATCAGCGTCGCCGGGCTCCTCGAGCGCGCCGAGGCCGGCCAGATCCCGAAGGGCGCGACGGTCGTCCTCACGGTCACGGGCCACGGCCTCAAGGACCCGCAGTGGGCGCTCCGCACCGCGGACGGCTCGGACGTCGCCCCCACGAGCGTGGGCGTCGACATCGCCGAGATCGCGGGCGTGCTCGACCTGGTCGCGTCGTGACCGACGGTCCGATGCGATCGGCGCTCGCGACCGGCCGCCGCGTCCAGGTGCGCGTGCCCGCGACGAGCGCCAACCTCGGCCCCGGCTTCGACACGCTCGGCCTCGCGCTCGCGCTGTACGACGACCTCACGGTGACGGTGCGCGACGCGCCCGGCGCCACGGTCGACGTGCGCGGCGTGGGCGCGGGCGAGGTGCCGACCGACGAGCGGAACCTCGTCGTCACGGCCATCGCCCACACGTTCGCCGCCTTCGACCAGCCGATGCCCGGCCTCGACCTCGTGGCGGAGAACCGGATCCCGCACGGCCGCGGCCTCGGGTCCTCGGGCGCCGCCATCGTGTCCGGGATCATGGCGGCCCAGGGCCTCCTCGCCGGCACGGTCGAGATCGACGCCGACGCGCTGCTCCGCCTCGCCACCGAGATGGAGGGCCACCCCGACAACGTCGCGCCCGCGCTCTTCGGCGGCCTCACCATCGCGTGGGTCGACGGCCAGGGCCCGCAGCACAAGAAGCTCGCCGTGCACCGCGGCGTCTCGCCGCTCGTGCTGGTGCCGGTCGCGACCATGTCCACGGCGCTCGCGCGCAGCCTGCAGCCGGAGTCCGTGCCGCACGAGGACGCGATCTTCAACGTGTCGCGCTCGGCGCTGCTCATCGCGGCGCTCATCCAGAGCCCCGAGCTGCTGCTGGCGGCCACCGAGGACCGGCTGCACCAGGACTACCGCGCCGCCGCGATGCCCGAGACGAACGAGCTCGTGCACCTGCTGCGCGAGCGCGGCTACGCGGCCGTCGTCTCCGGCGCGGGTCCTTCGCTCCTCGTCCTCGGCAGCGACCCGGGCCAGCGCCTCACGGCCGCCGAGCTCGTCGCCGAGCGCAGCGCGAACCCGTGGACCGCGCTCATGCTCGCCGTCGACGTCAAGGGCTCGACCGTCCAGGTCGTCGACGAGGGATCCGCGCCCGCCGCCTAGCCGGATCGCGCGGGTCCCGCACCCGGCGCGTCGTTCCCTCCGCGGGCGGCGCGCCGGGTGCTAGGCTCTGCTCGACCCCGGAATCAACGGATCCACGCATGCGCGTCGGAGATCCGGTCCCGGTGGTCGTTCTCACCACTCATCCGCTGTCGTCTCTGCAAGATCCCGTGCCTTCGTGCCCGACAGCAGCTCCGGACGGAATCAGACCGTCCGCCGCTTTCGCAGAGACACACGCGATCGGCTCTCCTCCGCACGGGCTTCGTCCCGCCGGATCGGGGAAAGGACCCACGCACATGACCGATGTCGACACCCGCGCCACCACCGCGGACCTGAGCGCGCTCCGCGTCTCCCAGCTCCAGGCGATCGCCTCCGAGCTCGGGATCCCGGGCGGCTCCAAGCTCCGGAAGGGCGAGCTCGTGACCGCGATCTCCGAGATCCAGGCAGCCCGGGGGCTCACCGTCCCCGCCGACGCGACGGCCCCCGAGGCCGCCGCGCCCGCCGAGGCGAGCGAGGCGACCCCCGCGGTCGCCGAGCCCGCCGCCGTCGTCGAGGAGGCCCCCACCTCGGAGCCCGTCGTCGCCGACGCCGCCCCGACGGCCGACGCCGCCCCGACCGCGGAGGCCGCTCCCGTCGCAGATGCCGCCCCGGCCGCGGACGCGACCCCCGCCGAGCAGCCCGCGCGCTCCGGCCGCGGATCCCGCCGCGCCAGCACCGCCCGCATCGTGCCCGAGCGCATCGCGGAGCCCGTCGATGCGCCCGCCGCGGTCGAGCCCGCCGGCACCGGCCTCGAGGCCCGCATCGCCGAGGCCACGAGCGGCCGCACGCAGGAGCCCCGCACCGAGGCACCCCGCGCCGAGCAGCCCCGCACCGAGGCGCCCGCCGGACGCCGCGGATCCCGCCGCGCCACGAGCTCCGGCGTCGTGGACCCCGCCGCCGAGGCCCCGCGCCAGGCCGCGCAGCACGTGAACAGCGGCCAGACCGCCGACCAGCTCGTCCCCGCCGACGCCGAGGCGCCCGCCGCCGAGGCGCCCGCCGAGGAGCAGGCCCCCGCTCAGCGCTCCGGCCGCGGCCGTCGCCGCGGAGGCCGCGACGCCCAGGACGGCGCCGACCGCGGCGCCGCGCAGGACGCCCCCGCGCAGGACGCCGCCGACGAGGCCCCCGCCGCGTCCGAGCAGGCCGACGCGCCGCGTGACGAGCGCGACGCCGACGACCAGGGCGGACGCCGCGACGAGCAGGGCCGCGAGGGTCGCGAGGGCGGCCGCAACCGCAGCCGCAACCGCCGCAACCGCGACCGCGGTCGCGACCAGGACGACCAGCAGCAGGGCGGCCGCGACCAGGCGCCCCGCGACCAGGCCCCGCGCGAGCAGGACGCCGACGACGAGGCTCAGGAGGAGGCCCGCACGGGTCGCCAGCGCCAGAGCGGCCGCGGCCAGGGCGACCGCACGCAGGACGTGCGCGCCGACCAGGCCCGCGCCGACCTCGGCCGCGACGACGACCGCGGCGGCCGCAGCCGGTACCGCGACCGCAAGCGCGGCCGCGGCCAGGGCGGCGACGACTTCGAGCCCGAGGTCACCGAGGACGACGTCCTCCTGCCCGTCGCGGGCATCCTCGACGTGCTCGACAACTACGCGTTCGTCCGCACGAGCGGCTACCTGCCCGGCACGAACGACGTCTACGTCTCGCTCGGCCAGGTCAAGAAGCACTCGCTGCGCAAGGGCGATGCCATCGTCGGCGCGATCCGCCAGCCGCGCGAGAACGACAGCCAGAGCCGCCAGAAGTACAACGCGATCGTGAAGATCGACTCGGTCAACGGCCTGCCGCCCGAGGAGGCGGTGAACCGCGTCGAGTTCGGCAAGCTCACGCCGCTCTACCCGCAGGACCGCCTCAGCCTCGAGACCGAGCCGGCCAAGCTGACCACGCGGATCATCGACCTCGTGTCGCCGATCGGCAAGGGCCAGCGCGGCCTCATCGTCTCGCCGCCCAAGGCCGGCAAGACGCTCGTGCTCCAGGCCATCGCGAACGCCATCGCCACCAACAACCCCGAGGTCCACCTCATGGTCGTGCTGGTCGACGAGCGTCCCGAGGAGGTCACCGACATGCAGCGCACGGTGAAGGGCGAGGTCATCGCCTCGACCTTCGACCGTCCCGCCGAGGACCACACCACGGTCGCCGAGCTCGCCATCGAGCGCGCCAAGCGCCTCGTGGAGCTCGGCCACGACGTGGTCGTGCTGCTCGACTCCATCACCCGCCTCGGCCGCGCGTACAACCTCGCGGCGCCCGCGTCGGGCCGGATCCTCTCGGGCGGCGTCGACTCGTCGGCGCTCTACCCGCCGAAGCGCTTCTTCGGCGCCGCGCGCAACATCGAGCACGGCGGATCGCTCACGATCCTCGCCACGGCGCTCGTCGAGACCGGATCCAAGATGGACGAGGTCATCTTCGAGGAGTTCAAGGGCACCGGCAACATGGAGCTCCGACTCTCGCGCGCCCTCGCCGACAAGCGGATCTTCCCCGCCGTCGACGTCAACGCCTCCGGCACGCGCCGCGAGGAGATGCTCATGGGCGCCGACGAGGTCAAGGTCACCTGGAAGCTGCGCCGCGCCCTCGCCGGGCTCGAGCAGCAGCAGGCCCTCGAGATCGTCCTCAGCCGCCTCAAGGAGACGACCTCCAACGTCGAGTTCCTCATGAAGGTCCAGGCCTCCATGCCCAATACCGGCAACGGCGTGTCCCACCAGAGCCACGGGCACGGCGCGCACGAGAAGGGCTGACGCGTGTTCGAGTCCGTCGTCCAGCTGCTGGAGGAGCACGAGGAGCTCCAGCAGCAGTTGGGCGACCCCGAGCTCCACGCCGACGCGTCGCGATCCCGCAAGGTCAACCGCCGCTACGCGGAGCTGAGCCGGATCGTCGCCGCGCACGCGGAGTGGACCCAGCTCGGCGACGACCTGGCCGCCGCGCGCGAGCTGGCCGAGGAGGACCCGGCGTTCGCCGACGAGATCCCCGGCCTCGAGGAGTCGCTCGATGCGGCGCAGGAGAAGCTCCGGCGTCTCCTGATCCCCCGCGACCCCGACGACGCGCGCGACGTGATCATGGAGATCAAGATGGGGGAGGGCGGCGCCGAGAGCGCGCTGTTCGCCGCCGACCTGCTCCGGATGTACCTGCACTACGCCGAGTCGCGCCGATGGAAGACCGAGGTCCTCAGCCAGACGCAGAGCGACCTCGGCGGGTACAAGGACGTCCAGGTCGCCATCAAGGGCACGTCCGACGACCCCGCGCTCGGCGTGTGGGCGCACCTCAAGTACGAGGGCGGCGTGCACCGCGTGCAGCGCGTGCCGGCGACCGAGTCGCAGGGGCGCATCCACACCTCGGCCGCGGGCGTCCTCGTGATCCCCGAGGTGGAGGAGGTCGAGGAGGTCGACATCAACCCCAACGACCTCAAGATCGACGTGTACCGCTCGTCCGGCCCCGGCGGCCAGTCTGTCAACACGACCGACTCCGCCGTCCGCATCACCCACCTGCCCACGGGCATCGTGGTCGCGATGCAGAACGAGAAGAGCCAGCTGCAGAACCGCGAGGCCGGCATGCGCGTGCTCCGCGCGCGCGTCCTCGCGAAGCAGCAGGAGGAGATCGACGCGGAGGCCTCGGCCGTGCGCCGCAGCCAGATCCGCACGATGGACCGGTCCGAGCGCATCCGCACGTACAACTTCCCGGAGAACCGCATCGCGGACCACCGCACGGGATACAAGGCGTACAACCTCGACGCCGTGATGAACGGCGCCCTCGACCCGGTCGTGGAGTCCTGCATCCTGGCCGACGAGGAGGCGCGGCTCGACGCGCTCGGGACCGACGCGTGACCGCCGCGCCCGGCCCGCTCGCCCGTGGCTGACGAGGAGGGCGTCCCGGTCACCGTGGACGCCCTCCGCATGCGGGTCGGGCAGGCGCTCGCGGCCGCCGGCATCGAGGATCCCGCGGTCGACGCGGAGCTCCTCGTGGGCCACGTCCTCGGGCTCTCGCGGGGGCAGGTGCAGTCGCGCGCCGTCACGCGCGCGGCCGTCGACGCCGCGGACGCCGCGCGCGTCCTGGCGCTGACCGCCCGCCGCGCCCGCCGCGAGCCGCTGCAGCACATCACCGGCGTCGCGCACTTCCGCTCGCTCGAGCTCCTCGTGGGTCCCGGCGTGTTCGTCCCGCGGCCCGAGACCGAGCACGTGGCGCAGCTCGCCATCGACGCGCTCTCCGCCGCCCCCGGCGAGGCGCCCGTCGCGGTGGACCTCGGCACGGGATCCGGCGCGCTCGCCCTCGCGCTCGCGACCGAGGTGCCGCACGCGCGCGTGCACGCGATCGAGGTCTCGCCCGAGGCGCACGCCTGGACGGCCCGCAACGTCGAGCGCATCGCGCCCCGCGTCGACCTCGTGCTCGGCGACCTCGCCCACGCGTTCCCGGGGCTCGACGGCACGGTCTCGGTCGTCGTCTCGAACCCGCCCTACATCCCGGTCGACGCGATCCCGCGCGACCCCGAGGTGCGGCTGCACGATCCCGCGCTCGCGCTCTACGGCGGCGCGGACGGCCTCGACCTGGTGCGGCTGGTCTCGACGACCGCCAGGCGGCTGCTGCACCCGGGAGGCGCGCTCGTGATCGAGCACGGCGAGCTGCAGGGCGACGCGATCCGCGCCCTGCTCGACGCCGACGGCTGGCGCGCGACCGCGACGCACCAGGACCTCACCCGGCGCGACCGCGCGACGACCGCGCTGCGCTGACGCGGATCCGCCGGCCCGGCGCCGCGGATCAGCGCGCCTGGGCCTGCGTCCGCGCCTGCGCCCGGATGAAGTCCTCGACCGCGGGCAGCAGGTCCCCGTCGCCCCGCACGTGGTGCGCGGTGATCCCGAGCGCGCGCGCCGACGCGACGTTGTCGGCCCGGTCGTCCGCGAAGAAGGTCCTCTCGGCCGGATGCCCGTACGCGGCGAGCACCCCGCGGAACACGGCCGGGTCGGGCTTCCGCGCGCCGTACCCGCTCGACGTCCGCAGGTGCTCCACGCCGAACAGCGGGACGAGCTCGGGCGCGAGCTCCGGCAGGTGCCGGGCGGCCAGCGCGTTGTTGTTCGTCAGCAGCGTGATCCGCCCCGCCTCGCGCGCCCGCGCGACCGCCTCGAGCGCCGACGGCCGGACGACCATCGACGCGCGGCGGCGGCGCACCCACTCGTCCTCGTCCATCTCGACGCCCACCGCCGCGCAGAACGCGTCGAGGTAGGAGTCGGCGTCGAAGCGGCCCGCCTCCGCGGCCCACTCGCCCTCGTCGTTGTACCAGCGGCGCCGCAGCTCCGGGAGGTCGTGTCCGGTCGCCGCCGTGATGCGGTCGGCGGGCCCCCGCCAGTCGTGGTCGTACAGCACGTCGTCCATGTCGAACACGAACAGGAGGCCGTGGGGGCCGGGGGAGGAGGGCGCGGAGGTCACGAGGCCCAGTATGCGGGCGCGGGCGCCACGCGGATCGCCCGCTCAGGGCGCCGGCCATGCGCTCGGCTACGATGAGCGACGACATGGCGCGCATCTACGACTGCTCAGTCGACACCGACCTCCTCACCGGCATGAGACTCGCCCGACAGGCGGTGGGCCGCGGCGAGGTCGTCGTCATCCCCACGGACACGGTCTACGGCATCGCCGCCGACGCCTTCAACCCGGACGCCGTCCAGCGCCTGCTCGACGCGAAGGGCCGCGGGCGCGACGCCCCGCCGCCCGTCCTCATCCCCGGGCAGTCGACGCTCGACGCCCTCGCCGACTTCGTGCCCGACGTCGTCCGCCGCCTGGTGGACGAGTTCTGGCCGGGCGGCCTCACGGTGATCCTCGTGGCGCAGCCCTCCCTCGTCTGGGACCTCGGCGAGACCCGCGGCACCGTCGCGCTCCGCATGCCCGCGAACCCCTACGCGCTCGAGCTCCTCGCGGAGACCGGCCCGCTCGCCGTCTCGTCCGCCAACAGGACCGGCCAGCCCGCCGCCGCGACCGCCCAGGAGGCCGTCGACCAGCTCGGGGAGTCGGTCGACGTCTTCCTCGACGGCGGCGCCGCCGGGGGAGCGGCCTCCACCATCGTCGACGCCTCGCGCGTCACCCAGGCCGGCGGCCGCGTGCGCATCGTGCGCGAGGGCGCCGTCACGCGCGCGCAGATCCAGCAGCTCATCGGCGACGAGCTCGAGCCCGTCGTGGCGGCGCCCACGGAGCCCGAGCGGGAGCCGGAGCAGGCGCCCGCCCCCGACCAGCCGGAGGGCCCCCGCGGCACGGCGAGCGGCGCCGAGCCGGTCGACGGATCCGCGGACCCCGCCGCCGTGCGCCCCGCCGCCGAGCCGACGACCGACGCCGGCCCGACCTACCCCGAGTTCGTCGAGCCCGCCGCCGCGCCCGCCGAGGCGTCGCCGACCGCGGCCGCCCCGGACGACGCGGCCGCGACCGAGCCCCCCGCGGACCCGCCCGCGCACCCCCGGTGACCTACTACGCCGCCATGGCGGTCGTGTCGGCGGTCATCACGCTCGTCCTCTCGATGGTCGTCATGAAGCTCGGGTACCGCTACCGGCTCTACCCGGCGATCCGCGCGCGCGACGTGCACACGCGTCCCACGCCCCGGCTCGGCGGCGTCGCCATGTTCGCGGGCATCCTGGTGGCGTTCGCCGTGGCGTCGCAGGTCTCCTGGTTCGGCCTCGTCTTCGACCGCCCCGGCCCCGTCATCGCGATCCTCGGCGCCGCGCTCATGATCGTGGTCATCGGCGTGCTCGACGACATCTACGACCTGGACTGGATGATCAAGCTGGCCGGCCAGATCCTCGCCGCCGGCCTCCTGGCCTGGCAGGGCGTCGCCATCTCGTCCCTCCCCATCGGCGGCCTCACGGTCGGCTCCTCGCAGATGTCGATCATGCTGACGATCTTCGCGATCGTGCTCGTCATGAACGCCGTCAACTTCATCGACGGCCTCGACGGCCTGGTCGCCGGCGTCGCCATCATCGCCAACGGCGCCTTCTTCCTCTACAGCTTCCTGCTCTCGGACACGGCCACCGGCCAGACCGAGCGCTTCAACCTCGCCTCCCTCATCAGCGCGATCCTCATCGGCGCCTGCCTCGGCTTCCTCCCGTTCAACTGGCACCCCGCGAAGCTGTTCATGGGCGACGCGGGCGCGCTGCTCGTCGGCCTCCTCATGGCCACGAGCGCCATCGCCGTCACGGGCGAGATCGACCCGAACCCGGAGACCTTCGGCCGCTCGCAGCTGCTGCCCGCCTTCCTGCCGATCCTCCTGCCGTTCGCGATCCTCATCGTGCCGCTGCTCGACTTCGCCCTCGCGGTGTTCCGGCGGCTGAAGGCCGGCAAGTCGCCCTTCAGTGCCGACCGCAAGCACCTGCACCACCGCCTGCTCGACATGGGCCACTCGCGCCTGCACGCGACGCTGATCTTCTACGCGTGGACCGGCGTCGTGTCCGTCGGCTGCCTGCTGATGTTCGTCGTCCAGCCGTACGCGTGGGGCGTGGCCTTCATCGCGGTCGGCATGGTCGCCTGCGCCGTCGTCACGCTCTCCCCGCTCAGCCGCCGCAAGCGCCTCGAGGCCGCCGCGCAGCTCGTCCCCGCCGACGCCGAGTCCGAGGACGCCGCCGCCTTCGACCCGCTCGACGAGGCCGCGGTCGACCGGCCCCTCGCGCGCCTCACGGAGTCCGAGCTCGAGGCCGTGGAGCGCGATCACGCGGAGCTCGCCACGGGATCCATCGCGACCCGACCCACCGACGCCCCGCACCCGGGGACCACCAAGGAGACGACATGACCGACAGCCCGAGCGCGCCCGCCCCCGCGGAGCGCCCCGCGAAGAGGGACGTCTTCCAGCGCATCCTCATCGGGGGAGCGATCCTCGCCCTCGCCATCGCGGTCGTCGGCGGCATCGTCGGCTTCGCGGTCGACGGCGGCCGCGGCCTCCTCAGCGCCGTCATCGGCAGCGCCATGGCCCTCGTCTTCCTGGGGCTCACGGCGGGCAGCATCCTCTTCGCGAACCGCTTCCAGTCCTCGCCGATCTACCCGACCCTGTTCTTCTCGGTCGTCCTCGGCGCGTGGCTGCTGAAGTTCGTGGTGTTCCTCGCGGTCGCGATGGTGCTGAAGGAGCAGCCGTGGATCAACCTGGTCGTCCTGTTCGTGACCGTGATCGTGGGCGTCGTGGGCGCGCTGGTCATGGACATGATCGTCATCACCAAGGCCCGCGTCGGCTACGTGAGCGACGCCCACCTGCCGGGGAGCTAGGGCGGTGCCCGGGGCGGTCCACGCGTGGGACGCGATTAGTCAGGGCACCCTCATTGTTGATAGTCTCTCTCGTGACGATTCCCGTCGGGCCGTGCCCAGATCCACCTCACGCCGGCGTCTTCTCACCCCATCCGTTCGTCGCCGCGAGAGCTCGCGCTCCACGCCCCGAAACAGGAGATAGCGCTGTTAGCCACCGCTGCACCCAGCATCATCACCCTCGCCGCTGAAGACTCGGGTGAGGGGTTCCACGCTCCCACGCTGTCGGAGTTCTTCCCGCCGATCGCCTTCTTCGAGGGCACGGGCTTCGACCTCAACCGCATCATGCTCATCAGGCTCCTGGTGATGGCGGTCCTCGTCGTCCTGTTCATCGTGGGCACGCGCAAGCTCGCGCTGGTCCCCGGCCGCGGCCAGAACCTCATGGAGATGGGCGTCGACTTCGTCCGCGTCAACATCGCGGAGGACATCCTCGGCAAGAAGGACGGCCGCCGGTTCCTCCCGATCCTGATGACCATCTTCTTCCTGGTCCTCGGCATGAACCTCACGGGCGTCATCCCCTTCCTCAACATCGCCGGCACCTCGGTGATCGGCCTGCCGCTCCTGCTGGCGCTCGTCGCGTACGTGACCTTCATCTACGCCGGCATCAAGGATCGGGGCGTCGGGTTCTTCAAGAACACGCTCTTCCCGCCCGGGGCGCCCAAGGCCGTCTACCTCCTGCTCACGCCCATCGAGTTCCTCTCGACGTTCATCATCCGGCCGGTCGCGCTCACGCTCCGACTCCTGATGAACATGCTCGTGGGGCACCTCCTGCTGGTGCTCTGCTTCTCCGCGACGTGGTTCTTCCTCTTCGAGGCGCAGGGCGCGCTCAAGATCCTGGGCGCCGGCACCCTCGTCCTCGGGTTCGCGTTCACGCTCTTCGAGCTGCTCGTCGCCGTCCTGCAGGCCTACATCTTCGCCCTCCTCACCGCCGTCTACATCCAGATGGCCGTGGCGGAGGAGCACTAAGCGATCTCGTCGACCAACGAGATCACCCAACCGGAAGGAAACCCCAGTGGACCCCATCATTCTCGCCGAGATCAACGGCAACATCGCGACCGTCGGCTACGGCCTCGCAGCGATCGGCCCCGGCATCGGTGTCGGGATCGTCGCGGGCAAGACCGTCGAGGCCATGGCCCGCCAGCCCGAGATGGCCGGCAGCCTCCGCACCACGATGTTCCTCGGCATCGCGTTCTCCGAGGCGCTCGCGCTCATCGGCCTCGCGACCTACTTCATCTTCGCCAACTGAGGGACGCGCACATGCTCACGCCCCACAACGTGATGGCGGCAGGTGAAGAAGCGCCGAGCATCCTCCTACCCGCGGTCTACGACATCGTGTGGTCGGCGGTCGTGTTCGTCGTCCTCCTGGTCGTCATCTGGAAGTACGCGCTCCCGCGCGTCTACGCCATGCTCGACGGTCGCACCGAGGCCATCGCCGGCGGCATCGAGAAGGCCGAGCGCGCGCAGGCGGAAGCCGACGCCGCGAAGGCCGAGCTCACCGCGCAGCTCGCCGAGGCACGCGCCGAGGCCGGCCGCATCCGCGAGCAGGCCCGCGTCGACGCCACGGCGATCGCCGCGGAGATCAAGGAGCAGGCCACGGCCGACGCCGCCCGGATCACCGCGAGCGCGCAGCAGCAGATCGAGGCGGAGCGCCAGCAGGCGATCGTCTCGCTCCGCTCCGAGGTCGGGTCGCTCGCGATCGACCTCGCGTCGGGCGTCATCGGCCAGAGCCTCACGGACGACCAGCGCTCCACCGCGCTCGTCGACCGGTTCCTCGCCGACCTGGAGGCCAGCGAGACCGCCGGCAGGACGGGAACCGCCAGCTGATGGGCAGTGCATCGCGCGCATCGCTGGACTCGGCACGCCGCGTCCTCGCGGAGCTCGGGGGCGTCGACCTGTCGACGGCCGGTCAGCTCCTCGGAGCCGGCCGCGCCATCGGCGGATCCACGCACCTGCTCTCCGCGCTGGCGGACACCGGCATCGCGCCGGAGGTCAAGCACAGCATCGTGGACCGGGTCTTCGGCGCCACCGTGCAGGAGCCGGCGCTCCGCGTCCTCCGCGCGGTCGTCGACGGCCGCTGGTCGTCGCACGACGAGCTGCTGGCGGGCGTCGAGGAGCTCGGCATCCGCGCCGTGGCCATGTCGGCACCCGCGGGCACGCCCGTCGAGTCCGAGCTGTTCACGTTCGGCCGCGCCGTGGCCGCCGACGACGGCCTCGAGCTGGCGTTCGGCGACAAGCTGGGCGACCCCGAGGCGAAGTCCACGCTCGTCCACCGTCTCCTCGACGGCCGTGCGTCGGAGCAGACCGTCGTCATCGTCGAGCAGCTCGTGCAGCAGCCCCGCGGCCGCCGCATCGGGGAGCTCGTCCGTCACGCCGCCACCCTCGTGGCCGACCAGGCGGGACTCACCATCGCCACGGTCAGCGTCGCCTCGCCCCTGTCGCCCGAGCAGTCGGAGCGGCTCGCGCAGGCACTGAGCCGCCGGTACTCCCGGCGGGTCGAGCTGAACCAGGTCGTGGACCGCGACCTCGTCGGCGGCCTCCGCGTCCAGATCGGCGACGACGTCATCGACGGCAGCGTCGCCACCAGGATCAACGATTTGAGACTCCAGTTCGCCTGACCGGCGGGCGTCACCTCGGAGGACGCAAGGCTTCCGTGAATGCAAAGGGAAAGAAGATGGCAGAACTTTCGATCAGCCCCGACGAGATCCGGGACGCGCTCAAGGACTTCGTGCAGTCCTACGAGCCCGGCAAGGCCTCGACCACCGAGGTCGGCTACGTGCTCGACGCGGGCGACGGAATCGCCCACGTGCAGGGCCTGCCCGGCGTCATGGCCAACGAGCTCATCACGTTCGCCGACGGGACCCTGGGCCTCGCCCAGAACCTCGAGGAGAGCGAGATCGGCGTCATCGTGCTCGGCGAGTTCGCCGGCATCGAGGAGGGCATGGAGGTGCGCCGCACCGGCGAGGTGCTCTCCGTCCCCGTCGGCGACGGCTACCTCGGCCGCGTCGTGGACCCGCTGGGCAACCCCATCGACGGCCAGGGCGAGATCGCGAGCGAGGGCCGCCGCGCCCTCGAGCTCCAGGCGCCCGGCGTCATGCAGCGCAAGAGCGTGCACGAGCCCATGCAGACCGGCATCAAGGCCATCGACGCCATGATCCCGATCGGCCGCGGCCAGCGCCAGCTCATCATCGGCGACCGCCAGACCGGCAAGACGGCCATCGCGATCGACACGATCATCAACCAGAAGGCCAACTGGGAGTCCGGCGACACCAACAAGCAGGTCCGCTGCATCTACGTCGCCATCGGCCAGAAGGGCTCCACCATCGCCTCGGTGCGCGGCGCCCTCGAGGAGGCCGGCGCCATGGAGTACACGACCATCGTCGCGTCCCCCGCGTCCGACCCCGCCGGCTTCAAGTACCTCGCGCCCTACACCGGCTCGGCCATCGGCCAGCACTGGATGTACGGCGGCAAGCACGTCCTCATCATCTTCGACGACCTGTCCAAGCAGGCCGAGGCCTACCGTGCCGTCTCGCTCCTCCTGCGCCGCCCGCCGGGACGCGAGGCGTACCCCGGCGACGTGTTCTACCTGCACTCCCGCCTGCTCGAGCGCTGCGCCAAGCTCTCGGACGAGCTGGGCGCCGGATCGATGACGGGCCTGCCCATCATCGAGACGAAGGCGAACGACGTCTCGGCGTACATCCCGACCAACGTGATCTCGATCACCGACGGCCAGATCTTCCTCCAGTCGGACCTGTTCAACGCGAACCAGCGTCCCGCGGTGGACGTCGGCATCTCGGTGTCCCGCGTCGGCGGCGACGCCCAGGTGAAGAGCATCAAGAAGGTCTCCGGCACGCTCAAGCTCGAGCTCGCGCAGTACCGCTCCCTCGAGGCGTTCGCGATCTTCGCGTCCGACCTCGACGCGGCCAGCCGTCGCCAGCTCGCCCGCGGCGCGCGCCTCACCGAGCTGCTCAAGCAGCCCCAGTACTCGCCGTTCCCCATCGAGGAGCAGGTCGTCTCGATCTGGGCGGGCACGAAGGGCAAGCTCGACGAGGTCCCCGTCGAGGACATCCTCCGCTTCGAGCGGGAGCTGCTCGACCACCTCCACCGCAACACGGAGGTGCTGTCGCAGCTCAAGGAGAAGAACGTCCTCACCGACGACATCGTCGACGCGATGGACAAGGCCGTGGACCAGTTCAAGCTCGAGTTCCAGACGGGCGAGGGCAAGCCGCTCGCCTCCGTGGGCAACGAGCGGTTCGAGCCCGCCAAGGCCGAGGACGTCAACCAGGAGCAGATCGTCAAGGGCAAGCGCTGACGCGCTCGCCCCACCGATCCGCCACCGACCGAGACCGATAGGGAGACTCATGGGAGCGCAACTCCGGGTCTACACGCAGAAGATCAAGTCCGCGCAGACGACGAAGAAGATCACCCGCGCGATGGAGCTGATCTCCGCGTCGCGCATCCAGAAGGCGCAGCAGCGGATGGCGGCGTCCGCGCCGTACTCCCGCGCCGTCACGCGCGCGGTCTCGGCGGTGGCGACGTTCTCCAACGTCGACCACATCCTCACGACCGAGCCCGAGAAGGTGGAGCGGGCGGCGATCGTCGTCTTCGCCTCCGACCGCGGCCTCGCCGGCGCGTTCAGCTCCAGCGTCCTGAAGGAGTCGGAGCAGCTCGCCGAGCTCCTCCGCTCGCAGGGCAAGGAGATCGTCTACTACCTCGTGGGCCGCAAGGCCGTGGGGTACTTCAAGTTCCGCAAGCGGGACTCGGAGCGCATCTGGACGGGCAGCACCGAGAAGCCCGAGTTCGAGACCGCGAAGTCGATCGGCGACGCGCTCGTGGAGAAGTTCGTGACGCCGGCGTCCGAGGGCGGGGTGGACGAGATCCACATCGTCTTCAACCGCTTCGTGTCGATCGCCACGCAGAAGCCCGAGGTCGTCCGGCTGCTGCCGCTCGAGGTCGTCGAGGGGGTGGAGGCGCCCGGCGAGGGTGCCGTCCTGCCGCTCTACGAGTTCGAGCCCGAGGTGGGCGACGTGCTCGACGCGCTGCTGCCCGTCTACATCGAGAGCCGCATCTTCAACGCGATGCTCCAGTCGGCCGCCTCCGAGCACGCCGCGCGCCAGAAGGCCATGAAGTCGGCGAGCGACAACGCCGACAAGCTCGTGACCACCTACACGCGGCTGCGGAACAACGCGCGCCAGACCGAGATCACGCAGCAGATCTCCGAGATCGTCGGCGGCGCGGACGCGCTCGCCACATCCAAGTAACCCACGCTCCACGAATGAAGAAGAGAGACATCAATGACTGACACCGCCACTGCGCCGGTCGCCAGCGACAGCGTGGCCGGCGTCGGACGCATCGTCCGCGTCACCGGCCCGGTCGTGGACATCGAGTTCCCGCACGACTCGATCCCCCCGGTCTACAACGCCCTCAAGACGACGATCACCCTCGGCGAGGAGACGACGGAGATCACGCTCGAGATCGCGCTGCACCTCGGCGACGACGTCGTGCGCGCCATCGCCCTGAAGCCGACGGACGGCCTCGTCCGCGGCCAGGAGGTGCGCGACACGGGCGCCGCCATCTCGGTGCCCGTCGGCGACGTCACCAAGGGCAAGGTCTTCAACGTCACCGGCGACATCCTCAACAACGTCGGCGGCGAGCCGATCGAGATCACCGAGCGCTGGCCCATCCACCGCAAGCCCCCGATGTTCGACCAGCTCGAGTCCAAGACGCAGCTGTTCGAGACCGGCATCAAGGTCATCGACCTCCTCACCCCGTACGTGCAGGGCGGCAAGATCGGCCTGTTCGGCGGCGCGGGCGTCGGCAAGACCGTCCTCATCCAGGAGATGATCCAGCGCGTCGCGCAGGACCACGGCGGCGTGTCCGTGTTCGCCGGCGTCGGCGAGCGCACGCGTGAGGGCAACGACCTCATCATGGAGATGGAGGAGGCCGGCGTCTTCGACAAGACCGCGTTGGTCTTCGGCCAGATGGACGAGCCGCCGGGAACGCGCCTGCGCGTGGCCCTGTCCGCGCTCACGATGGCGGAGTACTTCCGCGACGTGAAGAACCAGGACGTGCTGCTCTTCATCGACAACATCTTCCGCTTCACGCAGGCCGGCTCCGAGGTCTCCACGCTGCTCGGCCGCATGCCGTCCGCGGTGGGCTACCAGCCGAACCTCGCGGACGAGATGGGCGTGCTCCAGGAGCGCATCACGTCGACCCGCGGCCACAGCATCACGTCGCTGCAGGCCATCTACGTCCCCGCGGACGACTACACCGACCCGGCGCCGGCCACCACGTTCGCGCACCTCGACGCGACCACGGAGCTCAGCCGCGAGATCGCGTCGCGCGGTCTCTACCCGGCCGTCGACCCGCTGACGTCCACCAGCCGCATCCTCGACCCGCGGTACCTGGGCCAGGCGCACTACGACACGGCCACCCGCGTCAAGGCGATCCTGCAGAAGAACAAGGAGCTGCAGGAGATCATCGCGATCCTCGGCGTCGACGAGCTCTCCGAGGAGGACAAGGTCACGGTGTCGCGTGCGCGCCGCATCCAGCAGTTCCTCTCGCAGAACACGTACATGGCGAAGAAGTTCACGGGCGTCGAGGGCTCCACGGTGCCGCTGAAGAACACCATCGAGTCCTTCTCGAAGATCGCCGACGGCGAGTACGACCACGTGGCGGAGCAGGCGTTCTTCAACGTCGGCGACCTCGACGACGTCGACCGCCGCTGGTCCGAGATCCAGAAGGAGAACGGCTGAGATGGCCCGCGCTGATCTCACGGTGACCGTGGTCTCGGCCGACCAGCAGGTGTGGTCGGGCCAGGCCTCCATGGTCGTCGCGCGCACCAGCGAGGGCGAGATCGGCATCCTGGCCGGTCACGAGCCGCTGCTGGCGATCCTCGCGACCGGCAACGTCCGCATCACGCAGGACGGCGGCGCCGTGATCACGGCCGACGCCGACGAGGGCTTCCTCTCGGTGGAGAACGACAACGTGACCGTGGTCGCGCGCAAGGCCGCGCTGGTCGCGTAGCGTCACCTCCGTCCGAAGGCGGGCGGTCCCCTCGGGGGCCGTCCGCCTTCGTGCGTCCGGCGGGTGCGTGCCGCCCGCCCGTCCCTGTCCCGACCCGACCCGCCACCCGATCCCGGAGGTCCCGTGCTCGTCCTGCTGCCCCCGTCCGAGACGAAGCGCGACGGAGGGGCGGAGGGATCGCGGCTGGATCTCGACCTCCTCGCCTTCCCGGAGCTGACGGAGGAGCGGCGCACGGTCGTGCGCGCCGTCGCCGACCTCGCCCGGGATCCCGAGGCCGCGGCGCGCGCCCTCAAGCTCGGGCCCCGCCAAGCGGCCGAGGTGGAGCGGAACCGCGTGCTCGCGTCGTCGCCCACGATGCCGGCGCTCCTCCGCTACACGGGCGTGCTCTACGACCCCATCGGCGCCGACGCGCTGGACGCGGCGCAGCTCGCCTTCGCCGGGCAGCACGTGGCCGTGCACTCCGCGCTCCTCGGTCCCGTCCGGGCGACCGACCCGATCCCCGCCTACCGGCTCTCGCACGACAGCCGCCTGCCCGGCATCCGGATGAAGGCGCACTGGGTCACGTCGGTGCGCCGCGTGCTCGAGGGGATCCCCGGCCTCGTCCTCGATCTGCGCTCCGAGGGGTACGCCGCCCTCGGACCGCGCCCGGGACACGCCGACTCCGCCGTCGTGCGCGTGGTCGCCCGCGGGGAGGACGGCACCGTCCGCGCGCTCAACCACTTCAACAAGAAGGCGAAGGGCGAGCTGGTGCGGGCGCTGATCCTCGCCGGCCGCGACCTCGGATCCGTGGCCGAGCTGCTCGACTGGGCCGGCGGCGCGGGCATCGAGCTGTCTCGCGGGGACTCCGGCGAGCTCGTCCTGGTCGCCGCGCCGCGGTGACCGCGCCGAGGGGCGCGCTCGCGCCCTAGGGTCAGGCGGCCCGATGGCAGCCGACGACGTGGTCGTCGACGAGCCCGGAGGACTGCATGAGCGCGTAGACGGTGGTGGGGCCCACGAAGCGCAGGCCGTGCGCCTTGAGCTCGCGGCTGAGGGCCGTCGACTCCGCGGTGACGGCGGGGATCTCTTCCGCCGTGGCCGGTCGGGGGCGGACCCGCGGATCGGACGCGTGCGCCCAGATCATGCGGTCGAGGGCGCCGTCGCCGTGCTCGTCGACGAGGGACCGCACCGCGCGCGCGTTGCCGGACGCCGCGAGGATCTTCGCGCGGTTGCGGATGATCCCGGCATCGCCCATGAGCCGTTCGACGTCATCCTCGTCCATCGCGGCGACCGCGTCGATGTCGAAGCCGTGGAAGACCTCGCGGAAGCGCGGGCGCTTGCGGAGGATGGTGATCCACGACAGCCCCGCCTGGAAGCCCTCGAGGCACAGCTTCTCGAACAGCGGACGGTCGCCGTGCAGCGGGCGTCCCCACTCCTCGTCGTGGTACCTGCGGTACTCCGGGTCTGCGGCCGACCAGGCGCAGCGCGCGATGCCGTCCTCGCCGACGGCGAGCGAGGGCCGCGTCACGACAGCACCGAGCCCTCGAGCGCCAGCAGCCGGACCTTCGTGGCGACCCCGTCGCCCGCGCTGAAGCCGGTCACCCGACCGTCGGAGCCGAGGACGCGGTGGCAGGGGACGAGGATGCAGAGGCGGTTGGCGCCGACGGCCCCGCCGACCGCGCGCGCCCCACCGGGACGCCCTGCCGCCTGCGCGAGGGCCCCGTACGTGGTGACGCCGCCGTGCGGGATGCGGGTGAGCGCCTCCCAGACGGCGACCTGGAACGGGGTGCCCGTCAGCCGCACGGCGACGTCGAACGACGTGCGGTGCCCGGCGAAGTAGTCGTCCAGCTGGCGGGCGGTCTCCTCGAGCACGGGGCTCGGCCGGTCGTCCAGGTGGTCGAGCGGCAGGACGCCCGCGGTCGCGATGGAGAGGGCGACGATCCGGTCGCCCTCGGCGACGAGCTCCAGTCGGCCGACGGGCGAGGGCACCCGGAGGAGCGCGGAGCCCTCGGGCAGGAGCCCCGGCGCGGGCGGGAGCGGGAGGCGCGGGTCGGGCCCGGGCAGGGGCGATCCGGGACGACGGGACCGGGGCAGGGGATCCGGCAGGCGCGCGGGGGCGGCGGCGGGAGCGGAGGAGGGGGTCATGCGGCGACCGTACGACGGGCCGCGATGACGGATCCGGGGACGGCCCGGTCGGGGGAGGGGCCGCGAGGAGGGCCTGCGGGGGAGGGGACGGGCGGCCGCGTCACCGCGAGCGCCCGTGCCCGTCCTGCGTGTGGACCTTGAGGTAGACGAACGTCTCCGTGCTGACGACGCCCTCCAGCCCGCGG
Organism: Clavibacter phaseoli; assembly: GCF_021922925.1. Taxonomy (NCBI): domain Bacteria; kingdom Bacillati; phylum Actinomycetota; class Actinomycetes; order Micrococcales; family Microbacteriaceae; genus Clavibacter; species Clavibacter phaseoli. The sequence goes on along the minus strand of NZ_CP040786.1, from coordinate 1,607,425 downwards.
ATGCGGCCGTTCAGCAGCTCGACGAGCTCCTCGTCGTCCTCGCACACGACCTCGGCGAGGAGGTCGAACGTGCCCGCCGTCATCACGACGTAGTCGACCGCCGGGATGTCCGCGAGGGCGTCCGCCACCACGCGCACGTCGCCGCTCACGGTGACGCCGATCATGGCCTGCCGGGTGAGCCCGAGCTGCTGGGGGTCGGTGAGCGCGACGATGCGGATGACGCCCGCGTCGGTGAGCTTCTGCACGCGCTGCCGGACGGCGGCCTCGCTGAGCCCCACGGCCTTGCCGATCTCGGCGTAGGACCGGCGCCCGTCCTCCCGCAGCTGGTCGACGATGGAGCGGGAGATCGCGTCGACGGGGAGCCCGCGGGCGGAGGGGCGCTGCGGCGTGCTCATCGTCCGAGCATGGCAGTCCGGCGGGAGCCGGGCAACCGGATCCGCGGCGACCGGCCTCCCCGACGGTCCGGATGCCCCTCCGCGAGCCCGCCGCGGGCCCCTGTCCGACGGCCGGCGGACCCCTCGGACGGGCCGCGCCCGCGCGATAGGATCCCTGTCAGCGCGTCCGACCGCCCGAGGCCCGGCGCCGACCGCCCGACCGGGCGCCGACCCTCGATGGAGCCGATGACGTGAGCGAGGGCTCCCACCGTTCCTCTCCCGCCGCGGCGGGATCCCCCGGGCTCGCGGTCGTGACGCCCCACGTCGTCGTCCTCCTGCCCGCAGGCGCCTCGACGCGCGTCGTGGAGGACCTCTGGCGCGTGGTCGCGGATCCCGCCGTCACGGCCGAGGCGGTCGTCGCGGCGCTGCCGCTGCGCGGCGACGACGGGATCGCGTCCTTCGCCGTCCTCGTCCACGAGGCCGGCACGCCGGAGGGCGCGCGCCTCCAGGTGGTGCTGCGGGGCGACGCCGTGATCGACGCGGACATCGCGGGCGCGGATCCGCGCCGGGTCGACGCCAGGCAGGCGCAGCCCTTCTACCTGGCCACGCTCGACCGGGTGCGGGCGTACCGGGTCGGGCGGGCCGAGGCCGAGGCGGGGACGGCGGCGGCCCTCCCGCTGGAGGCCGGCGTCGTCGCGGCCGATGCGGTGGCCTGGCGGCGCGACGACGCGCGATCCCGGGGCGCCGCTGCCGCCGACGCCGACCCCCGTGACGCCGCGCCGTCCGGACGCCGCGCGGCCCCCGCGCCCGTGGACCCCGCCCTCGTCGCCACGGTCCTCGACGGGCCCGCGGACGTCGCCGCGCCGTCCCCCGGCGCCGGCGTCAGGGAGGCCGGCGCCCCGGATGCCGACCCCGCGGCCGGCGGTCCCCGTCACGCGCGGGCGGACGCGGATCCGCGCGGGGACGCCGCCGCCCGCGCCGGGTCCGCCGGCGTCCCCACCGCCGCCATGCCCACCGCGCCCGCCGCGGACGAGTCCCCGACCGCCCCGCGCGTCGTCCACGCCTTCCGCGTCGTGCGCGACGGCGTCCCGCACGCCGAAGCGGCCGCACCCGACCGCATCCCGCTCGACGCTCCCGTCATCGTCGGCCGCCGCCCGCGCCCGCCGCGCGTCGTCCGGGGCGTCGCCCCGCGTCTGGTGGCCGTGCCCTCGCCTCTCGGCGAGATCTCCGGCACGCACCTCGGCCTCCGGCAGGACGGGGCCGTCGTCGTCGTGACCGACCTCGACTCCACGAACGGCACCGTCGTGCTCGCGCCCGGGGCCGAACGGCTCGCGCTGCGTCCGGGGGAGTCGCTCGTGGTCGTGCCCGGCACGCGCATCGACATCGGCGACGGCGTCGCCCTCGAGATCCTGTCCGCCCGATGACCGCCATCGGAGCGGACGTCGCCGAGACCTCCCTCGCCCTCCCCGACGGCCGCGCGCTCGTGCTCGGCTGGGCGTCGATGACCGACCGCGGCCTCCGCCGCGACCACAACGAGGACAGCGTGCTCGCGGCCCTCCCGTACTTCGCCGTGGCGGACGGCATGGGCGGGCACGCCGCCGGCGACGTGGCCAGCGACGCCGTCATCCGCCGCCTCGCCGAGGAGCAGGAGCGCGCGGAGTCCGGGTTCGCGGATCCCGAGGGCGTGGAGCCCGCGCTCGAGCTGGCCGTCGGCGACATCCGCGAGGAGACCGGCGACCTCGAGCTGCACGCGGGCACGACCGTCACGGGCGCGTGCCTCACCCTCGTGTCCGACCGCCCGTACTGGGCCGTCTTCAACGTCGGCGACTCGCGCGTCTACCAGCTGCGCGGCGACGTCCTGGAGCAGGTGACCGTCGACCACTCGGTCGTGCAGGAGATGGTGGACGCCGGCCGCATCACGCGCGCGCAGGCCGACCGGCACCCGGACGGCAACATCATCACGCGGGCCGTGGGCGTGGGCGACGCCGCCGAGGCGGACTACTGGCTGCTGCCGGTCACCGCGCGGCTGCGGCTGCTGGTCTGCTCCGACGGGCTGACCAAGGAGCTGGCCGACGCGGAGATCCGCGGGCACCTGCTGCGCGCCGACGACGCGGCCACGGCCGTGCGCGACCTCGTGGTGCACGCGCTGGAGAACGGCGGCCGCGACAACGTCACGGCCGTGGTGGTCGACGTGCTGCGGATCGATCCCGCGGCCGATGCGCCCCCGGCCCCGCGGCGCCGCGGGCTGCGCCGCTAGGCCGGACGCCGTCCGTCCGCGCGGCCCGCGCTAGGCGTGCAGCGCGTCGTTGAGGATGGAGCCGCCGCCGCGCCGCGGGACCGCCTCGACGGCGCCCGTGAGCGAGTTGCGGCGGAACAGGATCCCGGGCCGCCCCGACAGCTCGACCGCCTTCACCTGCGGCACCGTGCCGTCGGCGCCGGGGGCCTCGCCCGCGAGCCGGACCTTGGTGCCGGCCGTCACGTAGAGGCCCGCCTCCACGACGCTGTCGTCGCCGATCGAGATGCCGACGCCCGAGTTCGCCCCCAGGAGCGCGCGCTCGCCGATGACGACCCGCTCGGTGCCGCCGCCCGAGAGCGTCCCCATGATGGACGCGCCGCCGCCGACGTCCGAGCCGTCGCCCACGACGACGCCCTGCGAGATGCGCCCCTCGACCATGGAGGAGCCGAGCGTGCCGGCGTTGAAGTTGACGAAGCCCTCGTGCATGACCGTGGTGCCGGGCGCCAGGTGCGCGCCGAGCCGCACGCGCGAGGCGTCGGCGATGCGCACGCGGTCGGGCGTGACGTAGTCGAGCAGGCGCGGGAACTTGTCGACGCCGTGCGCGGCGATGCCCGCCCGCTGGAGCGACGGCCGCAGCCGGTCGAAGTCGTCGGGGTGCACGGGGCCGGCGTTGGTCCACACGACGATGGGGAGGTGGCCGAAGATCCCGTCGAGCGAGATCGTGTTCGGCGCCACGAGCAGGTGGCTGAGCAGGTGCAGGCGCAGGTACGCGTCGGACGTCGACGCGGGCGCCGCCTGCAGGTCGATCTCGACGGTCACGATGTCGACCGTCACGCCGCGGCGCGGGTCGGCGACCGCGAGCTCCTCGATCCAGGCCGGCGCGATCCAGCGGTCGCGGCCGGCCGGCAGCGACCCGAGCTCGGGCGCCGGGAACCAGGTGTCGAGGACCGTCCCGTCGGAGGCGACCGTCGCCAGGCCGTACCCCCAGGCGGATCCGGAGGCGGGAGAGGAGGCGGGCGCGGCGGACGGGGTCGGAGCGGGGGAGGCCATGCGGCCAGCGTACCGATCGCCGCGCGCCGTCCCGGGTCCTCCTCAGGACCGCGTCCCGCCGCCGACCTAGGATGATCCGCATGCCGACCGAGACGCCTCCCGTGCCCGAGCTGGACCTCACCGCGGGGAGCGTGGAGGTCACCCGCGCGATCTGCGACATCGAGTCGGTCTCCGGCGACGAGGCGCCGCTCGCGGACGCGATCGAGCGCGCGCTCGCCGGGTGCGCGCACCTCGAGGTCGTGCGCGACGGCGACGCGGTCGTCGCCCGCACGCACCTCGGCCGGGACCGCCGTGTCGTCATCGCCGGCCACATCGACACCGTGCCGCTCAACCGCAACCTGCCCACGCGCACCGAGCACGAGGGCGGCGTCGAGTACCTCTGGGGCCGCGGCACCGTCGACATGAAGGCGGGCGTCGCCGTGCAGCTCGTGCTGGCCGCCGAGCTCGTGGATCCCGCATACGACATCACCTGGATCTGGTACGACCACGAGGAGGTCTCCGACAGCCTCAACGGGCTCGGCCGCCTCGCGCGCACCCGCCCGGATCTCCTCGAGGGCGACTTCGCGATCCTCGGCGAGCCGACGCGCGCGGAGATCGAGGGCGGCTGCAACGGCAACCTCCGAGTCGAGGTCCGGGCCTTCGGGAAGCGCTCGCACTCGGCCCGCTCCTGGGTGGGCGAGAACGCCATACACCGCATCGCCCCCGTGCTCGACACCCTGGCCGCGTACGAGGCGCGCGAGGTGGAGGTCGACGGCCTCGTCTACCGGGAGGGCCTCAACGCCGTCGGCGTCTCGGGCGGCATCGCGGGCAACGTCATCCCCGACGAGGCCATGGTGCACGTCAACTACCGCTTCGCCCCCAGCCGATCCGGCGCCGAGGCCGTGGAGCACGTCACGGGGCTTTTCCCCGGCTTCGAGGTCACGGTCGTCGACCTCGCGGAGGGCGCGCGCCCGGGCCTCGACGCCGAGATCGCGCAGCCGTTCCTCGCGGCGGTCGGCGGCGAGGCGCGCCCCAAGTACGGCTGGACCGACGTCGCCCGATTCAGCGCGCTGGGCATCCCCGCCGTGAACTACGGCCCCGGGGATCCGCTCCTCGCCCACCACGACGACGAGCGCGTCGACGTCGCCCAGATCACGTCGTGCGAGCGCGGCCTCCGGGCGTGGCTGACGGCGCGCTGACCCGGCCGGTCGGGCGGACGGCGCGGCTCGACCTGCCGGATGAGCGAGCCGCCGGGCGCCTGCCCTGGTGGGCGGCGGTCCTCGGCGTCTACGCGCTCAGCCGCGTCCTCACCACCGTGCTGATGCTCGTCGCCGCGCGCAGCCAGATCCGCACCCCGTGGGGCCCCGCGTCCCCCTCGTACCTGCAGTTCGCGACGTTCTGGGACGCCGGCTGGTACCGCGACATCGCGACCTTCGGCTACCCGACCGTCCTCCCCGTCGACGCGGCGGGCCACGTGCAGTCGAACCCGTGGGCGTTCCTGCCCGTCTACCCGGCCATCGTGCGCGCCATCCAGGACGCCACGGGCGCGCCGTTCGACGTCGTGGCCGTCACGGTCTCGGTGCTCGCCGGGGGCGGCGCCGTGCTCGTGCTGCACCGCCTCCTGTCCCGCTCCCTGTCCCCGTCGTCCGCGCTCATGGCCGTGGTCATCGTCTGCGTGGCCCCGGTCTCGCCGCTGTTCCAGATCGCGTACGCGGAGAGCCTGCAGACGCTCCTGCTCCTCATCGCCCTGCTGCTCCTGGTCGAGCGGCGCTACGTGCTGCTCGCGCCCGTCGTGGTCGTCATGGCGTTCACCCGTCCCCTCGGCCTCGCCTTCGCGCTGGCGCTGGTCCTGCACGGCGCCTACCGCATCCAGACGGCGCGCCGCGACCCGTTCCCGACCGCGGAGCGCGCCCGGCTCGTCCTCGCGACGACCGCCGCCGTGGCCGCCGGGGCCGCGTGGCCGGTGATCGCCTGGATCCGCACGGGCTCGTTCTCGGCCTACACCGACACGGAGCTCTCCTGGCGCGCGGCCTACGTCGGCTACCGCCACCTCGTGCCCTTCGAGGCGTGGTTCGACGCCGGCGACTTCTGGATCGGCGGGGTCGCCGGCGTGCTCGCCGTCCTCCTCGCCGTGGCGGCCTTCGTCCTCATCCTCCTGCGCCCCTCCGTGCGCGCCCTCGGCCCCGACCTCCGCATCTGGATCGCGTCCTACGGCCTGTACCTCTTCGCGGTCTTCTTCCCGCAGTCGAGCGTCCTCCGCCTCCTGCTGCCCATGATCCCGCTGGCCGGGGCCCTCGCCGTGCCGCGGTCGCGCGCGTACCGCGTCGTCGTCATCGTCGCCATGATCGTCGGCCAGTGGATCTGGATCGACGTCTTCTGGCGCGCCACCTCGGGCGACTGGACGCCGCCGTGACCCGGTCCCGGCGGCGCCCGGCGGCGTCTCCGACGCGCCCCCTCCACGGCCGGACGGGGGCGCGTCGGCCGTAGCACGGAGCCGCGCGTTCATCGAGGGGCGTGTCCATGCGGGATAATGGATGCACATCCACGAAAGGGGAGCCGAATGGCAGCCATGAAGCCCAGGACCGGCGACGGACCGATGGAGGCCGTGAAGGAGGGCAGGCTCATCATCGTGCGCGTGCCCTTGGAGGGTGGCGGACGACTCGTCGTCTCCGTCAACGACGCCGAAGCGAAGGAGCTTCACGACGCTCTCGCCGCGGTGACCAGCGCGAGCTAGTCGCGACCGCACCACGCGACACCGCCCGCCCCGTCGACGACGGGGCGGGCGGTGTCGTCTGCGCGGGGCCCGCCGCGGACGGCGCGCACGGCGGGCGGGCCGCGGAGGTCAGCGCCCGGTCTTGGCGATCTGCAGCAGGCCGTCGCCCGCGGGGGAGAGCGACGCGACGACCGCCCCGGATCCCGCGGTCTCCTGCACGAGCGTGCGGAACGCGGCCGTCTGGGCGTCGCGCGCCGCCGGGTTCTGCACTCGGCCGCGCCAGAGGGCGTGGGGCACGAGGACCAGGCCGCCCGTGCGCGCGAGGCGCAGGCCGTGCTCCACGTACTCGATGACCTGGGCGGGATCCGCGTCCACGAGCACGAGGTCGTAGCTCGCGTCGCTCATGCGCGGCAGCACGTCGAGCGCGCGGCCCGTGATGAGGCGCACGCGGTTGGCGGGCACCTCCGCGTCCGCGAGGATCTCGCGCGCGGCCTGCTGGTGGTCGAACTCCACGTCGATGCTGGTGAGCACCGCCCGCGGGGCGCCGCGGAAGATGCAGAGGCCCGAGACGCCGGCGCCCGTGCCGATCTCGATGACGCTGGTGGCGCGCGTGGCCGCGGCGAGGAGCGAGAGCTGCGCGCCCACGGCGGGGGAGACGGCCTCGATGCCCAGCTCGCGGGAGTGCTGGCGCGCCAGGGCGATGTGCTCGTCCTCGACGACGACGTCCTCGGCGAACTTCCACCCGGTCTCCTGGTCGGACACGCGGCACCTCTCTCTTCCGGGTCCCCAGGGTATCGGCCCGGCGGCACCCGCCCGACCGGCCGGGTGTCCGGTGGCGACCCGATGCGGCCCCTCGGCTGACGGGAGCCTGCGGGCGGGCGGAGATCGGGCATCGACCGACTAGCCTGTGATCATGTTCGGCCTGACGTTCGAGAAGCTGATGCTCATCGGCATCATCGCCGTGTTCCTGCTCGGCCCCGAGCGGCTGCCGGTCTACACCCAGAAGCTCGCGGACCTGGTGAAGGCGGCGCGCCGCATGGCCACCGGCGCCCGGGAGCGCATGCGCGACGAGCTGGGGCCGGAGTTCGACGAGGTCGACTGGAAGAAGCTCGACCCCCGCCAGTACGACCCGCGCCGCATCATCAAGGAGGCGCTGTTCGAGGACGAGCCCGTCGTCACGAAGCCGCGCGTCCCCGTCGAGACCACCATCGCCCGCCGGCAGCGGCTGGAGCGCGAGGCGGCCGCGGCGTCGGCGCAGCCCGCGCCCTTCGACGCCGAGGCCACCTGACGCGCGTCACCCGACCGCGATCCGTCCCATCGGGTCGTCCCCTCTCGCGCGCGACCCCTCAGCCGTTCCCGCTGAAGCGCGCGTCCACCGCCCGCGCCTCCTCGCGGAGCGCGTCCACGACGGCCCGCACCGACGGGCGCTCGGCGCGGTCCGGGCGCAGCAGCACGTGCAGGTGCCGCTTCGAGGCGACGCCCGACAGGCGCTTGACCACCACGCCGTCGTGCTCGCCCGCCGTGTAGCGGGGCAGCAGCGCGATGCCGTGCCCGGACGCCACGAGCGACTCCGTGATGCGCGTGTCGCTGAACCGCTGCACCACGCGCGCGGGCGCGCCGACGGCCTGCTCGATGTCGAGGAGGATCCGGTCGAAGGGCAGCCCCTGCGGCACCCCGATCCACGGCTCCCCGCTGAGGTCCGCCGGGCTCACCGAGGTCCGTCCGGCGAGGCGGTGGTCCGCGGGCATGGCGACGTCGAGCGGCTCCACCATGAGCGGCACGATCACGAGGCCGAGACCGCGCCAGGTGCCGGCGCCCGCGAGCGAGTGCGCGAGGACGACGTCGAAGTCGGCGGTGAGGTCGGCGAACGCGCGGGACGCCGGATCCCGGTCGCTGGCCCGCAGCGTGAGGTCCGGGATCCCGGCGACGCGGTCGAGGAGCCCGGGCAGCAGCATCTGCGCCGCGGTGGGGAACGTGGCGAGCGTGACCTCGCCGGACGGCTGGTGCCGGAAGTCCTCCCACAGCGCCTCGGCGCGGGCGACCGCGACGGCGATGTCGGTCGCGGTCCGGGCGAGCGCGCGGCCGGCGTCGGTCAGCACGATCCCGCGACCGGAGCGCTCGGTGAGCGGCACGCCGGCCTCGCGCTCGAGCACCTTGAGCTGCTGCGAGACGGCGGAGGGGGTGCGGCCGGCGGCGCGGGCGACGGCGCCCACGCTGCCGCGGTCGGCCAGCTCGCGGAGGAGCTCGAGGCGACGGATGTCCATGTAGCCAGGCTACACAGCCAGGCAAGGACTATGAGCTTGTCCTGAACGTTCTGCGGTGGTCCCATGGAGGTGCGGCGGAATGCGCCGCCATCCGCCTTCCCGCAGGAGCACCACCATGACCGTCTTCCTCATCGCCGTCGCCGCCCTCTCCGTCTCCGCCATCGCCGGCACCGTCGTCGTCACCGCGCGCGACGGCTACCGCTCGGTGCCCACGCGCACGCACCGCAGCCACGTCTAGGCAGCACGCGCACCGCGCACGAGGAGGACGGCAGCCCGCGGGCTGCCGTCCTCCTCGTGCGTCGTGGGGTCGTCGACCGGTGCGACGCGGGCGCGGCGCCTAGGAGACCGACAGCCCGAGCCGCCGGCCCGCGAGACCGCGGCCGCGCGAGGCCAGGTGGTCCGCGACGCGCAGGATCTGCACCGCGGCGGGATCCGTCGGCGCCGCGAGCACGAGCGGCGCCCCCGCGTCGCCGCCCTCGCGCAGGGACACGCTGAGCGGCACGCTCGCGAGGAGCGGCACCCGCTCGTCCTGGCCCGCGGAGAGGCGACGCGCGACCTCCGCGCCGCCGCCCGCGCCGAACAGCTCCAGCACGGATCCGTCGGGCTGCGCGAAGCCGGCCATGTTCTCGACGACGCCGGCGACGCGCTGGCCCGTCTGCCGGGCGACCAGGCCGCTGCGCTCGGCCACGTCGGCGGCGGCCGGCTGCGGGGTCGTGACGACGAGCACCTCCGCGTTCGGCAGGAGCTGGCCGACCGTGATCGCGACGTCGCCCGTGCCCGGCGGCAGGTCGAGCAGCAGCACGTCGAGGTCGCCGAAGAAGACGTCGGTGAGGAACTGCTGGATCGTGCGGTGCAGCATGGGCCCGCGCCAGGACACGGCCGTGCCGCCGGTGGCGTCGGGATCGAGGAACATGCCGATGGAGATGACCTTCACGCCGTGCGCGACGGGGGGCAGGATCATGTCGCCCACCCGGGTGGGCTGCGCGGTGCGGCCGTCGGCGCCCACGAGGCCGAGGATCCCCGGGATCGAGAACCCGTGCACGTCCGCGTCGACGAGGCCGACAGCGAGGCCCTTCGCCGCGAGCGCGACCGCGAGGTTGGCCGTGAGCGTGGACTTGCCGACGCCGCCCTTGCCGCTCGTCACGGCGTAGACGCGCGTGAGGCTGTCCGGGCCGAAGGGGATGCCCCGCTGCGCCGCGGGACCCCGGAGCCGCTCGGTGAGCGCGCGGCGCCGCTCGGGGCTCATCACGCCGACCGTGAGCTCGAGCCGCGCGACGCCCGGGACGGCCTCGACGGTCTCGCGCACGTCGCGCTCGATCGAGGTCGCGGCCGGGCAGCCGACGATCGTCAACGCGATGTCCACGAGCGCCACGCCGCCGTCCTCGATCCGGACGTCGGAGACCATGTCGAGCTCGGTGATGGGACGGCGGATCTCGGGATCCACCACGCGGGCGAGCGCCCGCCGCACGGCGTCCGCCGTCAGCGGCCCCGGGACCGCGGCCTCAGCGGCCATGCGTCCTGCGGCGGCCCTCGGTCTCGGCGTCGTCCGCCTCGGGGTCGTCGCGGCGGTCGAGCTCCTCCAGGAGCTGGCGGAGCTCGGCGCGGATGAAGTCCTTCGACGCGACGTCCTTCATCTGCAGGCGGAGCGACACGACCTCGCGGGCGAGGTACTCGACGTCGGCGACGTTCCGCTCGGCGCGCTGGCGGTCCTGCTCGATCTGCACGCGGTCGCGGTCGTCCTGCCGGTTCTGCGCGAGCAGGATGAGCGGCGCGGCGTACGAGGCCTGCAGCGACAGGATCAGCGTGAGCGCCGTGAAGCCGAGCGCGGCGGAGTCGAAGCGCGCCGACTCGGGGCCGTACGTGTTGTAGCCGATCCACACGAGGCAGAACGCCGTGAGGCCGAGGAGGAACCACGGCGTGCCCATGCCGCGCGCGATGGACTCGGTGAAGCGGCCGAACCGGTCGCGGCTCGCGCGGTTGCGCATCGGGAGGACGGTCGTGCGGAGGCCCTTGGGGGCGTCCAGCCGGACGTCGCGGTTACTCTGCCGTGCCACGGGGGATCCTCCGTCCTCGTGCGGGTCCTGCGGTGGGGATGGCGGCCGTGGCCGTGCCGTGGAAGCGGGCGGTGGCGCGCTTGCGGGTCTCGCGCTCCGCGTCGGCGCTGCGCCAGTCGTCCGGCAGGAGGTGGTCGAGCACGTCGTCGATGGTGACGACGCCGACCAGGCGGTGGTTCTCGTCCACAACGGGCACCGAGACGAGGTTGTAGCTCGCCATGATGCGCGACACCTCGGCCGCGCTCGTGTCCGCGCGCACGGGTTCCAGGCCCTGGTCGAGCAGGGTGCCGAGGCGCTCGTGCGGCGGGTAGCGCAGCATCCGCTGGAAGTGCACCATGCCGAGGAAGCGGCCGGTGGGCGGCTCGTACGGGGGCAGCGTCACGCAGACGGCGGCGCCGAGCGTGGGCGCGAGCTCGTGGCGGCGGATGAGGGCGAGACCCTCCGCGACGGTGGCGTCGCCGGAGACGATGACGGGATCCGTGGTCATGAGGCCGCCCGCGGTGTCCGGCGCGTAGCTGAGGAGCATGCGGACGTCGTCCGCCTCCTCCGGCTGCATCAGCTCGAGCAGCGCCTCGCCGCGCTCCTCGGAGAGCTGCGCGATGAGGTCGGCCGCGTCGTCCGGCTGCATCTGGTCGAGCACGTCGGCCGCGCGGTCGTCGTCGAGCGTGGCCATGATCTCCACCTGCTCGGACTCCGGCATCTCCTCGAGCACGTCGGCGAGGCGCGCGTCCGGCAGCTCCTCGGCGACCTCGAGGCGGCGGGCCTGCGGCAGGTCGAGGAGCGTGTTGGCGAGGTCGGCGGGCAGCAGGTCGGAGTAGGCGGCGAGGAACTGGGACGCGGACTGCGCCACGCCCTCGTCCTGCAGCTCCGCGACCTCGTCCCAGCGGGCGAAGATCGTCGCGCCCTTGGCGAAGGGGGAGGGGCTCGTGCGCGGCCGGCGGCAGAAGAGCTGCGAGACCTCCCACTCGGCCTGGCCGGACTCCTCGATGGCGACGTCCTCGATGACGGCGGTGCCGGATCCGTCGCGCATGCTCACGCGACGCCCGAGGATCTCCGCGATGACGCGCACCTCGCCGCCGCGCTGCTCGAAGCGGCGCAGGTTGATGAGGCCCGTGGTGATGATCTGCCCCGAGCCGATGCTCGTGACGCGGCCGATGGAGAGGAAGACGCGGCGCTTGCCGGGGATCTCGACGATGAGGCCCACGACGCGCGGCGGGTCGTCCTTGCGGTAGACGACGAGCACGTCGCGGACGCGCCCGACGCGGTCTCCTGCGGGGTCGAACACGCTGCACCCGGCGAGCCGGGCGACGAAGACTCGGGAGGCGCTCACAGAGTCAATCTAGTCGCTCGCCCAGCGGCCGCCCGGCACCCCGTGGAACACTGGACCGGTGACCAACCCCCTCCTCGGACGCTCCTCCCGTGCCCGCATGCCGAAGCTGCCGAAGGGGGAGCCCGTCGCCACCTACGAGACGTACGACGAGGCGCAGAAGGCCGTCGTCACGCTCGCCGAGGCGGACTTCCCGGTGACGCAGGTGAGCATCGTCGGCAACGAGCTGACGAGCGTCGAGCGGGTCACGGGCAAGCTCACCTCCGCCCGGGCGGCCGTCGCGGGGGCCGCGAGCGGCGCGTGGCTCGGCCTGTTCCTGGGCCTCGTCACGTTCCTCTTCTCGCCCGTGCCGAACCTCTCGTTCGTCGTCGGCGCGGTCATCATCGGCGTCGGCTTCGGCGCCATCTACGGGATCGTCAGCTACAGCATCACGCGCCGCCGTCGCGACTTCACGTCGGTGATGCAGGTCACCGCCACGAGCTACTCCGTCGTCGTCGACCCGGACTCGCTGCACCGCGCGCGGAACGTGCTCGGCATCGGCGGAGTCGGCACGTCGGTCTACGGAGAGCCCGTGGTCGCCACGCCGCCGCCGGCCGCGCCGCCCGTGGCGGGTCCCGCCGGCCCGTACGGGGAGCGCGTGCCCGAGCCGGGCGCTTCAGACGCCCCCGAGCCGACCGCGCCCCCGACGTCGACCGATCGACCGGTGGGCGAGCAGGGCACGGCGGGGGCCTGAGCCCCGCGCGCCCGCCCGCCGCGGCGGCTACGCGCGTCCGGCCATCCACTCCTCGACCTCGTCGGCCGTGCGGGGGATCCCCGCGGACAGGTTCTCGGCCCCGTCGCGCGTGACGAGGACGTCGTCCTCGATGCGCACGCCGATGCCGCGGAAGCGCTCCGGCACGGTGAGGTCGTCGGGCTGGAAGTACAGGCCGGGCTCGATCGTGAAGACCATGCCGGCCTCCACGATCCCGTCGATGTACATGTCGCGGCGGGCCTGCGCGCAGTCGTGCACGTCGAGGCCGAGGTGGTGGCTCGTGCCGTGGACCATGTACCGGCGGTGGTGCTGGTTGTCGGCCTCGAGCGCCTCCTCCGCGGTGACGGGGAGCATGCCCCAGTCGGCGGCCTTCCGCGCGATGACCTGCATCGCCGCGGCGTGCACCTCGCGGAAGCGGATCCCGGGGCGCACGATCGCGAGGGCGGCGTCGGCCGCCTCGCGCACGGCCTCGTAGACCTCGCGCTGGACGTCGGTGAAGGTGCCCGAGACGGGGAGCGTGCGGGTGATGTCAGCCGTGTACAGGCTGTCGAGCTCCACGCCGGCGTCGATGAGGATCAGGTCGCCCGGCAGCACGCGGCCGTCGTTGCGGGTCCAGTGCAGGATGCAGGCGTGCGGGCCGGACGCCGCGATGGTGTCGTAGCCGACCGCGTTGCCGTCGGCCCGGGCGCGCGCGTTGAAGACGCCCTCGACGACGCGCTCGCCGCGCGCGTGCGCGACGACGGAGGGCATGTCGGCGATCACGTCGGAGAAGCCGCGGCCGGTGGTGTCGACCGCTTCGCGCATCTGGGCGATCTCGTAGGCGTCCTTGACGAGGCGGAGCTCGGAGGCGTCGCGGGCGAGGAGGGCGTCGCCGTCGGCGGGGTCCTGGTCGGTCGCGTCGTCGTCGGCGGTGGCGGTCGCGGCGGCGCGGGCGGCGTCGACGCGGGCGGCGATGGCGGCGTCGGCCTCGCGGATCACGCGCACGGGACCTGCGGCGGCGATGGCGGCGTCGACGTCGGCGAGGGGCGCGGTGGCGATGCCGAGGTCGGCCGCGACCTGGCGGAGCGAGGGGCGCGGGCCGATCCAGAACTCGCCGATCTCGGCGTTGGCGTAGAACTCGTCGCTGTCGCGGCCGGCGCGCTCGCGGAAGTAGAGGGTGGCCTCGTGCGCGGATCCGTCGGCGGCGGATCCGTCCGCCACGGGCTCGAGGACGAGGACCGCGCCGGGCTCGCTGTCGGCGGCCCAGCCGGTGAGGTGGGCGAAGGCCGAGTGGGCGCGGAACGGGTAGTCGGTGTCGTTGCTGCGCTGCTTCAGGCGGCCCGCGGGGATCACGAGGCGCGTGCCGACGTGGAGCGCGGAGAGGCGGCGACGGCGATCGGCGGCGTACGGGGCCTGCTCGCGGGCCGGCGGGTCGACCTCCTCGCGGTCGGCCCAGTTCGTGGAGACGAAGTCGCTGAACGCGGTGCTCGCGGGCGTGGTGCTGCGGTTGGAGGTGGCGCGGGGGACGGGGGCGTCGCCGGATCCGGGCGCCGGGGTCCCGGCGGGAGCGGCCACCGCGGGGGCCGCGGTCTCGGTCGTGGCCAGCGGCGCGGCCGGGTCGGCGGCGATGTCGGCGGGGGCGGTCTCGGACGCGGTGTCGGTGTTCTCGGCCATCCGTCGATCATCCCACCTGCGCGCACGGCGGAGGCGGGGCGCGGGTCGGGTCAGCGGAGGGGCGTCAGCCGCGCGATGGCCTCGCGACCTGTGCGGGGTCAGCGGAGAGGTGTCAGCTGCGCGATGATCGGGCGGTGGTCGCTCCCGGCGCCGTCGCGGTCCTCGACGACGCGGAAGCCCGTGACCGCCCAGCCGGGCGTCGCCATGATGTGGTCGATCGGCGTGCCGAGGAGCGCGGGGAGGCCCGTGGGCCAGGTTCCGACCGCGCCGTTCCCCGAGGCGCGCGCCGCGTCCACGCACTGCCCGAGGTCGGTGACCTGGTCGCGCTCGGTGGGCGTGCCGCCGTACCGGCTCATGTGGTCGAGCGTGGCGTTGAAGTCGCCCGCGATGATCACGTTGCCCTCGTCGCAGCGCTTCCCGAGCCAGGCGAGGTCCGCGCGCCAGTTGTCCATCTGCTCCGGGATAGGGGAGACGGGGTGCACGGCCATGATGACGGGGCCGTTGCCGTCGACCGGCTCCATGATGACCGTGGGTAGCACGCTCGTGGTGCCGCGCGACTCGTCCATCCGGTAGTCGCCGTAGGCCGCGCTGATGAGGATGGTGGTGGAGCGGGCCGCGGCCACGTCGTCGAACGCGGCGGTGCGGACCCACATCGGCCGGCCCGCGTCGCGCATGAGGACGGCGATCTCCGCCCCGGTCTCCTCGCGCGTCTCGGGGAGCGTGATGACGTCGGCCCCGGACTCGATGGCGAGGTCGGCGACCGCCCGCGCGCCCGTCGCGCCGCCGAGCGTGTTCCACGAGAGCACGGTGACGTCGTCGTCCTGCGCCTCCTGGAAGGCGGTGTCGCCGAGGCCGCGCGTGGCCAGCACGGCGGAGTTCGCGCCGATGAAGACCACGAGCAGCACGGCGATGCTGCCGAGCAGCCGGCGGCCGGGGCGGATCGCGAGGCAGAGGACGAGGGTCAGCACCAGGACGGCGGCCGCCGCGGCGACGAGGCCCCCGCGGATGGCGACGGCGTGGGTGACGAGGTACGTCTGCTCCAGGCCGAGCAGCTGCGGCCACGTGACGACGAGGAGTCCTGCGGCCGTGATGAGGATGACTGCTGCTCCGACGACCCGACCCATGACGTCCACCACACTATGGCGGCTCTCTGGGAGAGCGCCGCCGCGGGTCCCGGCCGGCCGGGGCGCCGGGGGCCGCCGCGTAGGATGGCGGGATGCCGGACGAGCAGCGGGGTCCCATCGACCTGCACACGCACAGCTCCGTGTCGGACGGCACCGAGACGCCCGCGGAGCTCGTCGCGCAGGCCGCCGCGCAGGGCCTGTCGGCCGTGGCGCTGACCGACCACGACTCGACCGCCGGCTGGGCCGACGCCTCCGCCGCGGCCCTCGCGCACGGCATCGAGCTCGTCCCGGGCATGGAGATGAGCACGCAGCTGGAGTACGCGAGCGTGCACGTCCTCGCGTACCTCTTCGATCCCGAGGACGCGGATCTCATGGCCATGACCGCCCGCGTCCGCTCCGAGCGGATGACCCGCGCCGAGGCGATGGTGGGCCGCATCTCCCGCGACTACGACCTGACGTGGGCCGACGTGCTCGCGCAGACGACGCCCGGCAGCACCATCGGCCGGCCGCACATCGCCGACGCGCTCGTCGCCCGCGGGCACGTGCCGACGCGCACGGCGGCGTTCGAGAGCATCCTGCACTGGCAGGGCGGCTACTACCGTCCGCACTACGCGCCGGATCCGATCCTCGGCGTCGAGCTGATCACCGCGGCGGGCGGCCTGGCCGTCCTCGCCCACCCGGGCGCCCGCGGGCCGGAGCGCGTGCTGTCGGACTCGCGCATGTCCGCGCTCGTCGCCGCGGGGCTCTTCGGCCTCGAGGTGCGGCACCGCGACAACCCGCCCGCCTCCCGCGTGCGCCTCACGGAGCTGGCGGAGCGGTTCGGGCTCGAGGTGACGGGATCCAGCGACTACCACGGCGACGGGAAGCCGAACCGGCTCGCGGAGAACAGCACGGATCCCGCGGTGCTCGCGCGCATCGTCGAGCGCGCCACGGGCTGGGCGCCCGTCGTGCCCGTGCCCGCGGCCTGATCAGGGAGCCGGCCGTCGCGCGGACCGGGCAGGAAAGAGGGGGCCGCATCCGATGGATGCGGCCCCCTCTTCGTGCGCGCTGCGCCCGGCGCTAGGCCGTGGCGGTCGGGCGGTCGCCGCCCGAGCGGCGGCGCCGGTTGCGCGAGCGCGGGCGGGTCTGGCCGTCGGCGTGGGGCGCGTCGTGGCCGCCCGCCGTGTTCGGCTGCTCGCTGCCGATGGACGCGGTGGCCTCGGCGGGGGACGTGGCCGTGGGGGTCGACGTGCTGCGGCTGCGCGAGCGGTCGCGGTCGCCGGAGCCGGAGCGGTCGCCGCCGCTCGATCGGCCGCCGTCACGGCTCCCGCCGCGGTCGCCGCCGCGTCCGCCGTCACGCCCGCCGCGTCCGCCGTCGCGGCCCGAGTCGGAGCCGCGGCTGCCCGGGCGCTCGCGCGGGGTGCCGTCGGGGTTGACCGTGGGGGTCGCGCGGAGGCGGCCCTTGGATCCGGCCGGGATGTCGAGGTCGGTGTAGAGGTGCGGCGAGGACGAGTACGTCTCCGTCGGCTCCGGCTGGCCGAACTCGAGGGCTCGGTTGATGAGCGCCCACTTGTGCAGGTCGTCCCAGTCGACGAACGTGACCGCGATGCCGGTCTTGCCCGCGCGGCCCGTGCGGCCGACGCGGTGCAGGTACGCCTTGTCGTCCTCGGGGATGGTGTGGTTGATCACGTGGGTGACGTCGAGCACGTCGATGCCGCGCGCCGCCACGTCGGTGGCGATGAGGATGTCCTTCTTGCCGGCCTTGAACGCGGCCATGGCGCGCTCGCGCTGCTCCTGGTTGAGGTCGCCGTGCACGGCGGCGGCGTTGAAGCCGCGGTCGTTGAGCTCCTCGACGAGGCGGGCGGCGGCGCGCTTGGTGCGCGTGAAGATCACGGTCTTGCCGCGGCCCTCGGCCTGGAGGATGCGGCCGATGACCTCGTCCTTGTCCATGTTGTGCGCGCGGTAGACGAGGTGGCGGATGTTCGCCTGCATGAGGCCCTCGTCGGGGTCCGTCGCGCGGATGTGGATCGGCTTCGTCATGAAGCGGCGGGCGAGCGCCACGATCGGGCCCGGCATGGTGGCCGAGAACAGCATGGTGTGGCGCACGGCCGGCGTCTGCGCGAACAGCTTCTCGATGTCCGAGAGGAAGCCGAGGTCGAGCATCTTGTCGGCCTCGTCGAGCACCATCTCGCGCACGCCCTGGAGCGAGAGCAGGCGCTGGCCCACGAGGTCGAGGAGGCGGCCCGGGGTGCCGACGACGATCTGCGCCCCGGCCTTGAGCTGCTCGATCTGCCCCTCGTACGCCTTGCCGCCGTAGATGGAGACGACGGTGGTGGCGCGGTTCGCGGTGGCGATCTGGAGGTCCTCGGTGACCTGGACGGCGAGCTCGCGCGTCGGCACGACCACGAGCGCCTGCACGCCGGGCTCGGGCGTGAGGCCGAGCCGCTGGATGAGCGGGAGGCCGAAGCCGAAGGTCTTGCCGGTGCCCGTCTTGGCCTGGCCGATGATGTCCTGGCCGGAGAGGGCCAGGGGGATGGTCTGCTCCTGGATGGGGAAGGGTTCGAGGATGCCGTGGTCGGCGAGCGCCTGCACCATGTCCTCGTCGATGTTCAGTTCGGTGAAAGTCACGTTGTGCCCTGTCTAGCGGTGCGGTCCACGCCCGGACTGCTTCTCTGCGGGCGCGATGGGGCCCTTCCGATGAGGGACCACGGGCGAGTTTAGCGGGCCGGGGCCCGGGCGCCCCCTCCGCCGCCCTTTACACTGGCCACGTGCTCAAGATGTTCGGACGCCGGTCGACGACGATCGAGGCGCCCCGGGTCCGGTCCCGCGGCGAGTCGAAGCGTCGAGCCTCGGCGACGACCGTGAGCGTGGACGACTTCTCGCCCGACACCCTGCGCTTCCTCGGCGCCGTCGCGTACCTGCAGCTGACGGTCTTCGAGACCCTGTCGCGCGCGGTCGCGGAGGCGCCGGACCTCGCCGGCAAGGAGGCCGTGTCGACGGCCGCCGGCATCGCGCTCGGCAAGCACCAGGCGCTCGCCGCGGAGATCAAGCGGCTCGACGGCGACCCCAGCGTCGTGATGGAGCCGCACCGCGCCGCGTTCGACCGCTTCACCGCCACCGTCGCGGGCGCCGACTGGTACGAGTGCCTGCTCTCCGCGTACATCACCACGGGCCTGCTCGACGACTTCTTCGTGCGCCTCGCCTCCGGGCTCCCGTCGGACCAGCGCCAGCGCGTCGTCGTGCTGCTCTCGTCGGGCGTGGGGCAGCAGGGGATCGTCGACGCGGTGCGCGCCGGGATCCGCCTGGACCCGCGCCTCGCCTCGCGCCTGGCCATGTGGGGCCGTCGCCTCGTCGGCGACACGCTGCTCGTCGCGGGGACGGCCATGCGCGCGTCCCTCGCCGACCCGGACGACGCGCGCGTGCACCTCGAGCCCGTGTTCGCGGGGATCATCACGGCGCACACCCGGCGGATGGACGCGCTCGGCCTCACGGCCTGACGCGCGCCGCCGCCCGGCCCGGCACACGACGACGCCCGGCCCCTCGAGGGGACCGGGCGTGGTGTCGTGCGGGTGTCGTCAGCCGCCGATGGCGGCCAGGTCGCGGGCGTCCGCGGCGGAGCGCCGACGTCCCACCACGAGGTCGACGCCCGCCGCGACGAGCGCCGAGACCGCGAGCGTCGCGATCCAGATGACGCCCTGATCCCAGCGGAGGCCCGCCCAGGTGAGCACGACCCACGCGACCATGGCCGCGATCGTGCCCGCGGCGGGGATCAGCAGCGCGCCGTGCGTGGCGCGGCGGGGGAGCGCGTAGCGCGCGACGAGGCCGATGAGGGCGCCGAAGAGCGCGACGAACAGGAGCTCCACGGGCTTCGGGCTAGCGGACGAAGCCGATGCGCGGGGCGTCGGCGCTGCCGAGCTCCACGTAGGCGAGGTGGGCGGTGACGGCGAGGTGGGTGGCGCCCTTCTCGTCGGTGAACGAGATGAACGGCGAGGAGTCGCGGACGGCGGCGGCGACGGTCTCCTGGACCTCCTCGGGGGACTGCTTGGTGCTGAAGGAGAGCTCGCGGGCGGTGTTGACGAGGCCGATACGGATTTCCACGGGAGGTGCCTTTCGATGCGTCGGATGCGACGGTGCCCCCTCAGGCTAGGGCACCCGCATGCGCGGCCCCGCGGCGTTCACTGAGGGCGGACGGGCGGGCGGAGGACGCGGGTCGATCCTGGCTCCGTCGCCGTCGGGGGCCGCCGGTAGCGTGGGCGCGTGACCATCAGGGGATTCCGCCAGCCGCCCGCCACCGTCGGCGACGGCACGGTCCCCCCGGTGGAGCTGGACCCCTCGCAGCGCGCCGTCGTCGAGCTGCCGGTGGGCGTGAGCGCCGCCGTCCTCGGTGCCCCGGGCTCGGGCCGCACCACGACGCTGCGCGAGCTCGTGGCCGAGCGGATACTCGTCCAGGGGCTCGACCCCGCCGAGGTGCTCGTGCTCGCCCCGTCGCGCGCCGCCGCCACGCGCCTGCGCGACGAGCTGGCGCTCCGGGTCGGCGTGCCCACTCTGGGGCCGCTCGCGCGCACGTCCACGTCCGTCGCGTTCGAGGTCCTCGCGCGCCGCGCCGCCGAGACGGGCACCGAGCCGCCCCGGCTGCTCACCGGGGCCGAGCAGGACCAGATCATCGCCGACCTCCTCGCCGGGCACGAGGAGCTGGGCACCGGGCCCGCGTGGCCGGATCCGCTGGGCGTCGAGGTGCGGCGGCTGCGCGCCTTCCGCACGGAGCTGCGCGAGCTGCTCATGCGCGCCACCGAGGAGGGCGTGCGGCCGGACGCGCTCGCCGAGCTCGGCCGCGCGCACGAGGTGCCCGAGTGGATCGCCGCTGCGGAGTTCGCCCGCGAGTACGAGGACGTCGTCGACTCCTTCCGCGGCGACCACCTCGACAGCGCGGAGCTGCTCGCCGAGGCCGTGCTGCTCGTGTCGCGGGGGGAGGCGCTCACGGGGATCCGGCTGGTGATCGCCGACGACCTGCACGAGGCGACCGTCGCGACCCTCTCGCTCCTCCGGGCGCTCGCGGCGCGCGGCGTCGACGTCGTCGCGTTCGGCGACCCGGACGTCGCGGCCGCCACCTTCCGCGGGGCCGAGGCGTCCGCGCTCGGCCGCCTCTCCACCGTGCTCGGCCTGCCCGGCCTCCGCACGCTCGTGCTCGACCGGGTGCACCGGCAGCCGCCCGCGCTCCGGGCGCTCACCTCGGCGGTCACGGCGCGCATCGGCGCGGCGGGCGCGGGGCGGCAGCGGCAGGCGGCATCCGCGCCGGGCCTCGTCGACGACGCCGACCCCATCCAGGTCATCGAGGCGCCGACGCGCGCCCTGGAGCTCGCCCGCCTCGCGCGCCGGCTCCGCGAGGAGCACCTGCTGGGCGGCGTGCCGTGGGCGCGCATGGTCGTGCTCGTGCGCTCCGGATCCCTCGTGCCCCATGTCGCCCGCAGCCTCGCGACCGCCGAGGTGCCGACGCGCACGGCCGTCGCCGGGCGCGCCCTCCGCGACGACCTCGCCGCGCTCGCGCTCATCCGCGCGGTCGACGTGGTGCTCGGCCGCGTGCCGCTCACCCCGGACATCGCGGCGGAGCTCGCCACCGGTCCGCTCGGCGGGCTCGACGGCGTCGCGCTCCGTCGGCTCCGGCTCGCGATGCGGCAGGAGGAGCTCGCGGGCGACGGCCACCGGTCGAGCGACGAGCTGCTCGTCGAGGCCCTCGCCGCGCCCGGCCGGCTCGAGACGCTCGACCTCGCGCCCGCGCGCCGCCTCGGCCGGCTGGCCCGCACGCTCCAGGGGGCCCGCGAGCTCGCCGCGTCCGACGGCACCATCGAGGAGCTGCTCTGGCACCTGTGGGAGGGCTCCCGGCTCGCGACGCCGTGGTTCGAGCAGGCGCTGCAGACGGGGATCGTCGCCGACCAGGCCAACCGCGACCTCGACGGCGTGGTCGCGCTCTTCACGGCCGCGCGGCGGTTCGTCGAGCGGAACCCGGGCCGTCCCGCGTCGGACTTCGTGGAGGAGCTGCTCGGCGCCGAGGTGCCCGAGGACACGCTCTCGCCCCAGCCGCTCGCGGACACCGTGCTCGTCGCGACGCCGTCCGCGGTCGTGGGCGCCGGCTACGAGGTGGTCGCGGTCGCCGCGCTCCAGGAGGGCGTGTGGCCGAACCTGCGGCTGCGCGGATCCCTGCTGCACCCGCAGCGCCTGTCCGCCGTCGCGCGCGGGCTCGACCGGGCCGACGTCGACGAGCGCGCCGAGGTCCTCGGCGACGAGCTGCGGATGCTCGCCCTCGCCGTCTCGCGGGCGGCGCGCGTCGTGGTGCTCAGCGCCACCGCCAACGACGAGGAGGCGCCGTCGCCGTTCCTGCGCCTCGTGCCGCCCGCGCCGGGCCTCGCCGAGGCGGAGGCGGGAGCCGACGCGGGACGGGTGGCGAAGGACGCCCCTGCCGCGCTGCGGATCCGGCCCGACCACCCGCTGTCGCTGCGCGGGCTCGTCGGCGCGCTCCGGCGCGAGCTCGCGGTCGTGCACCGCGACGCCGTGCTGCTCGACGACGGCCGCGTCGTCTCCGGCGACCGCACGGCCCGCCGTCCCGCCGACGCCACCCGGGAGCGCGGCCTCGCCGCCGCGTCCGCCCTCGCGCGCCTCGCGGCGGAGGGCGTGACGGGCGCGGATCCGGCCGACTGGTACGGCCTCCGGGAGCCCTCCACCACCGAGCCCGTCGTCGACCTGACCGACCCCGAGGCGCGCGTGCCCGTGTCGCCGTCGCGCCTGGAGGCCTTCGAGCGCTCGCCGCTCAACTGGTTCATCGACCAGGCGTCCGGCGGATCAACGAGCACCGCCATGGGCATCGGCACCATCGTGCACGCCGTCATGGAGGAGGCGAGCCTCGATCCCGACGCCGACCTCCGTCCGGCCGCCCTCGAGGCCCGCCTCGACGAGCGGTGGGGCGAGCTGCCCTTCGAGTCGCCCTGGGTGGGCGAGCGCGAGCGGCGGCAGGCGGGCGAGCTCATCGCGGGCGTCAGCGGGTACCTCCGCGACTTCGCCGCCGACGGCGGGCGCATGCTCGCGGCCGAGGGCGGCTTCGAGCTGGAGGTGGGCGTCGCGCGCCTCCGCGGGAAGATCGACCGCATCGAGCTGACGAAGGAGGGCCGGGTGGTCATCGTCGACCTCAAGACCGGGCGCCACTACCCGACCCGCGCCGAGATCCCGGCGCACGCGCAGCTCGGCTCGTACCAGCTGGCCTTCGTGGAGGGCTCGCTCGAGGACGCGCCCGCCGACGCCCCGTCCGGCGGCGCGAAGCTGCTCTACGTCTCCGGCGGCACGCGCGGCCTGCCGTACCGCGAGCTGCCGCAGGAGCCGCTCACGCGCGAGGAGCTCGACGGGTTCCGCGCGCGCATCGCCGAGGCGGCCGAGGGCATGGCGGGCGCGACCTTCGAGGGCACGCCGGACCTGGGGGAGCGGGATCCGGGATCGGCCCGGCGCTACCGCATCCACCTCGTGCGGGCGGTGTCGGCGTGAGCGGCGTGGAGGCGACGGGCTCGGGCGGCGGCGGCATGATCAGCGCCCGGCGCATCGCGGAGACGCTCGGCCTGCCGAGCCCCACGGAGCAGCAGCGGCGTGTCATCGAGTCGCCTCTCGAGCCCGGCCTCGTGGTCGCGGGCGCCGGCAGCGGCAAGACCGAGACCATGGCGAGCCGCGTCGTGTGGCTGCTCGCCAACGGGCACGTCGGGGTCGAGGAGATCCTCGGCCTCACCTTCACGCGCAAGGCCGCGGGCGAGCTCGGGGTGCGGATCCGCGCGCGCATCGAGCAGCTGCAGCAGGCCGGGCTCGCGGCCGTCCCCGCGGACGCGTTCGCGACGCCCACCGTGCAGACCTACAACGCCTTCGCGAACGGCATCTTCCGCGACAGCGCCACCCTCATCGGCCGCGAGGCGGAGTCGGTCGTGCTCACGGAGGCGTCCGCCTGGCAGCTGGCGCGCCGGCTCGTCGTCGAGAGCACCGACCCGCGGCTGCTGGAGCTCGGGCGCGGGGTGGATCCCATCACGCAGGCCGTCATCTCCCTCAGCCGGGCCATGAGCGAGAACGTCGCCGACCCGGCCGAGGTCGTGCGCCTCGCCGGGTCGTTCACGGGCCTCGCGGAGCTGCCCTTCGGATCCGCCCGCATCCGGAAGGCCCCCGCGGCCGAGGCGGTCGCCGCCGTCGGCGCGCTGCCGCCGCTCGTCGACCTCGCCGTGCGGTTCCAGGAGGAGAAGACCCGGCGCGGGCTCGTCGAGTACAGCGACCAGGTCGCCTTCGCGCTCGCCATCTGCGAGCGCGTGCCGCAGGTCGTCGCCGAGCACCGGAAGCGGTTCCGCGTCGTGCTGCTCGACGAGTACCAGGACACCTCGGTCGTGCAGACCCGGCTCCTCGCGACGCTCTTCGGCGGCACGCCCGTCATGGCGGTGGGGGATCCGCACCAGTCCATCTACGGCTGGCGCGGCGCGAGCGCGGCGAACCTCGCGCGCTTCGGGGCCGACTTCGCGCCCGCGGGCGCCGCCGCCGCGGACGTGCCCGTCTACGCGCTGTCCACGAGCTGGCGGAACCCGGGCGCGGTCCTCGGCGCCGCGAACCGGATCGTCGAGCCGCTCACCGCCGCGTCGCGGATCCCCGTCGCGCGCCTCGAGCCCCGGCCCGACGCGGGGGACGGCCGCCTCGACGTCGCGTACGAGGAGACCGTCGCCGACGAGGCCGCGGGCGTCGCCGCGTGGTTCGCCGACCGGCTGCGGCAGACCGGATCCGACGGCCGTCCCCGCTCGGCCGCGATGCTGTGCCGCTCGCTCAAGACCATTGAGCCGTTCACCACGGCGCTCGCCGACCGCGGCGTCCCGTTCCGCGTGCTCGGCCTCGGCGGACTGCTCGACCAGCCCGCCGTGGTCGACCTCGTGTGCGTCCTCCGCGTGCTGCACGACCCCACCGCGGGCAGCGAGCTCGTGCGCCTCCTCACGGGCGCGCGCTGGCGCATCGGTACGAAGGACGTCCACGCGCTGTCCCGCGTCGCCTCCTGGCTCATGTCCCGCGACCACGCGCAGAAGCCGCTCGCCGAGGAGGTCCGCGACGGCATCCGGGCCTCCGTGGTGCCCGACGAGGTCGGATCCGTCGTCGACGCGCTCGACTTCGTGGTCGGCGCCCGCGACGGCCACACCGCGCTCGCGGGCTTCAGCGAGGAGGGCCTCGCGCGCCTCCGCGCCGTCGGCCGCCAGTTGCAGGTGCTCCGCTCCCGCGTCGGGCTCGACCTCGTGGACCTCGTCACGGTCGTCCAGCAGGAGCTGCTCCTCGACATCGAGGTCGCCGCCAACGAGACGGATCCGCTCGGCCGCGCGAGCCTCGAGGCCTTCACCGAGCAGGTGGCCGGCTACCTCCAGGGCGACTCCGCCGGCACGCTCGGGCCGTTCCTCGCCTGGCTCGCCGAGGCCGAGCGGCGCGACAACCTGGCGCCGCGCACCGAGGAGCCGGAGCCCGGCACGGTGCAGATCCTCACGATCCACGGCTCGAAGGGCCTCGAGTGGGACGTCGTCGCCGTGCCGCGCATGGTCGAGGGCGAGCTGCCCGGCACGCTCCGGGAGAAGCGCGGCTGGGTCGCGTTCGGCGCCCTCCCGTTCGAGTTCCGCGGCGACTCGGCCGAGCTGCCGTCGCTCGCCTGGCGCGGCGTCGAGACGCAGAGGGAGTTCCAGGAGGCGATGGAGGCGTTCGGCGAGGAGCTCGAGGAGCGCAACGCCGCCGAGCAGCGGCGCCTCGCGTACGTCGCCATCACGCGCACGCGCTCGGACCTGCTGCTCACCGGGTCGTTCTGGTCGACGCAGCAGAAGCCGCGGGATCCCGGGGCGTTCCTCCGCGAGATCCAGCAGGTGGGCCTCATCGCGCCGGACGCGCTGCCCGAGGGGACGGCGCTCGAGGAGAACCCGCTCGAGCCCGGCTCCGCGCGCGTCGCCTGGCCGCTGCCCCCGCTCGGCCCGCGCGAGGCCCGCGTGCGCGCCGCCGCCGAGGCGGTCGCCGTCGCGGACCCGGACGCGGAGACCGTCTGGACGCGCGACATCGACCTGCTCCTCGCCGAGCGCGACGCCCGCGCCCGCGACGCGGAGCTCGTCGACCTGCCCACGCGCATCCCCGCGTCGCGCTTCAAGGACTTCGTGAGCGACCCCGCGGGTGTCGCCGCGCGCCTGCGCCGCCCCATGCCCGAGCGGCCCTACCGGCAGACCCGGCTGGGCACGCTGTTCCACGGCTGGGTCGAGGCGCGGTACGGGCCCGCGGGCACCGCCGACGTCATCGACGCGTCCGGCGTGGAGCTGGACGCGGATCCGACCGAGCCGCACGTGGAGCAGGCGGACCTGGACCGGCTGCGCGCCACCTTCGAGGCGAGCGAGTGGGCGAGCCGGAGGCCCGAGGAGGTCGAGGTGGAGATCCACATGGAGCTCGCCGGCCAGGTCGTCATCTGCAAGATCGACGCGGTCTTCCTCATCGACGGCCGCTACCGCGTCGTCGACTGGAAGACCGGCCGCACCCCGAAGGACGCGGCCGACCTCGAGCTCAAGCAGCTCCAGCTCGCGCTCTACCGCCTCGCGTTCGCGAAGTGGCGCGGCATCGACCCCGACCTCATCGACGCGGAGTTCTACTTCGTCGCGGACGACCGGTCGCTGAAGCCGGAGCGGCTCTACTCCGAGGAGGACCTCGTCGCGCTCTGGTCGGGCGCGCGCACGCCGGACGCGTCGCGCGCGCCGTCGGGGGAGATCGTGGGCTGAGGCCGCGAGTCGAGCATCTCCTCGACCTGGTCGACGTCCATCACGGGCAGCGTCTCGTGCGCGATGCGCTGCCCCTCGTCGGCGCGCACCGTGTCGACGAGCGCGCTGAGCATGTTGACGGCGTCGTCCACGATGCCCTGGTCGCGCGTGTCGGTGCCGTGCAGCAGCCAGCGGGCGATCTCGAGCTCGGCGTAGAGGAGCGCCCGCTGCTTGAGCTGGCGGTCCACGGTGACGTGGTGGGCCTGGTTGTAGGCGCGGAAGACGCTCTCGGCGACGTGCTCGGCGCGCGCGCCCAGCACCCAGTGCAGGTCGTGCGCGGGGTCGGCGACCCGGAGCTCCGACCAGCCGATCACGCCCGTGACGGCGTCTCCGTCGACGAGGAACGAGGACGCCTGCACGGATCCGTTGACGACCGCGGGCTGGAACTGCCAGAGCGACGCGTCGTCGATGGCCTCCTCCCAGCGCGAGAGCAGCAGGCTCGGCACGAGCGCCGTGGCCGCGGCCCGGTCGATGAGCGCGGCCGTCTGGCTGTGGATCTCCGCGGCCGACAGCACGGGCAGGCCGGCGTCCGCGACGAACCCGGTCGGCAAGCTGTGCACGGCCGAGACGGCGGCGCCGATGGCGCGCGCGAGGCCGTCGCCCGCCGGGATCTCGTCGAGCGAGATGACCCGGCCGGGCACGTGCCCGTAGACGAAGCCGCGGGTCGGCTTGATGGGCGCCTGCCCGAGGAACTCGGGCACCTGGAACGGCAGGCGGGAGCGGATCCCGGTGCTCAGCGCCCTCAGCGCCACGAGGTCCGCGGACTGCTCGGACTCGGCGGCCTGCGTGGTCGGCACGCGCACGAGGAGCTCGCGGCCGTCCCGCGTGGAGATGAGCGCGGAGTCGAAGTCGCCCGCGCCGCCCGCCGTGAAGGGGGTGCTGCGGACCACGTCGAGCCCCGAGACGGCCGAGGTCGCCAACGCGGCTAGAGTGAGGTGGGATCTGGCCATGCCTTACAGGTTAGGTCGCTGGGAGCCCTCCGTCTCACCGCGCCACGCGCTTCCAGCCCCACACGCGCACCGTGGGCGGATCGCGACGCACGCCGTCCCGCCCCTCGGCCCGTCCGCCCCCGAAGTCGATTGGTCACCCGTGCTCGACAGCTTCCTCTCCCGCCTGCCCCTGTCCCGCGAGGGCGTCGACCGCGACGGCCTCCACCGCGACTCGCCCGCCCTCTTCGACGAGCTGTGGGCAGATCCCGCCACGCGCGTCCTCGCGCTCCACGGCCACCGCGCGCTGGGCTCCGCCGCGGACGGCCGCGCCGCCCTCGACCTGCTGCCGGTGGACCGCGTGACGAGCGCGACCGTCCGCATCTACCTCGGCCGCACGACCATCGCGCACGAGGGCGAGCCGGTCGGCACGCCCGTCGTCGCCGCGGTCCTCACCGACGCCGCGGCCGCCGAGCTCGAGCCCGCCGACGGGCGCTGGCTGGAGCTGCGGACCACCGCCACGCAGCTCGACGACCGCGACGCCGCGCTCTTCACGGGCGCGCTCGCCACCGCGAACTGGCACGCCTCCCACCCGTTCTCGCCCAAGACGGGCGAGCCCACGGTCGTCGAGCAGGGCGGCTGGGTGCGCCGCGCGCCCTCCGACGGCTCGCAGGTCTTCCCGCGCACCGACGCCGCCGTGATCATGGGCGTCGTCGACCAGGACGATCGCCTGCTCCTCGGCGCCAACGCCATGTGGGGCGGCGACCGCTACTCGCTGCTCGCGGGATTCGTCGAGCCGGGGGAGTCGTTCGAGGCGGCCGTGAAGCGCGAGGTGCTGGAGGAGTCCGGCGTCACCGTCGAGGATCCCCGCTACCTCGGCAGCCAGCCGTGGCCGTTCCCCGCGTCCGTCATGGTCGGCTTCCTGGCGCGCGTCTCCGCGTCGAGCGGGCCCGCGACGCCCGACGGCGTGGAGATCGTGGACCTCCGCTGGTTCAGCCGCGAGGAGCTGCGCGCGTCGCTCGGCGAGATCGCGCTGCCCGGCCCGTCGTCCATCGCGCGCGCCATCATCGAGGAGTGGTACGGCGGTCCCCTCGAGGACGGCGAGCGGGAGTGGTGATCCGCCGATCGTGACCGACCAGCTCGTCCCCGGCACGCCCGGGCGCGACCCCTACGGGTCGACCGCGCCAGGCGCCCTCCCGGCACCCGTGTCCCTCGGCCCCGCATCCGCGGACGAGCCCGAGGACACGCCCGTCGAGGAGGCGCGCACCGCCGAGTCGCTGCTCGAGGCCCTCGACGACCAGCAGCGCCTCGCCGCGCAGGCGCTCCTCGGCCCGGTCGTCGTGCTCGCGGGCGCCGGGACGGGCAAGACGCGCGCCATCACTCACCGCATCGCGTACGGGATCCAGGCCGGCGTCTACCCGCCCAACCGCGTCATGGCGCTCACCTTCACCTCGCGCGCCGCGGCCGAGCTCCGCGGCCGCCTGCGCGAGCTCGGCGCGGGACCCGTCGCCGCGCGCACCTTCCACGCGGCGGCCCTCAAGCAGCTCAACTTCTTCTGGCCGCAGGTGGTCGGCGGCACCATGCCGCGCCTCATCGAGAGCAAGGGCCGGATGCTCGGGCACGCCGCCGAGTCGCTGCGGTTCCGCCTCGACACCGCGGCCTTGCGTGACATGGCCGCCGAGGTCGAGTGGCGCAAGGTCTCGATGATCTCCATCGAGCAGTACGGCCTGGCGGCGCGCACGACGCGCACGCTGCCGCCGCAGCTCGACGCCGACCAGGCCGTCGCGCTCCTCCAGGCCTACGAGGACATCAAGGACCAGCGCCGCCAGCTCGACTTCGAGGACGTGCTGCTCGCGACCGCCGGCATGATCGAGGCCGAGCCGTGGGTCGCGCAGCAGGTGCGCGAGCAGTACCGCTTCTTCGTGGTCGACGAGTACCAGGACGTCTCGCCGCTGCAGCAGACGATCCTCGACCTCTGGATGGGCGACCGCCGCGACCTCTGCGTCGTCGGCGACGCCAGCCAGACCATCTACTCGTTCGCGGGCGCCAAGAGCGCGTACCTCCTCGACTTCGCGTCGCGCTTCCCCGAGGCGACGGTCGTGCGGCTGGAGCGGAACTACCGGTCGACCTCCGGCATCACCGAGGCGGCGAACCGGCTCATGCGCGGCCGCCCGGGCGCGCTCACGCTCGTCTCGGCGGACGCGGATCCCGACGGCGACGGCACCGGCACCGCCTCGCCCGCGAAGGGGCGCGGATCCGCCGCCGTCCCCGGCCGCGGCGAGGGCTTCCGCGCGCCCCAGGTGAGCGCGTTCCCGTCCGACGGCGCCGAGGCGCGTGCCATCGCCGGCGCCATCGCGCAGCAGATCGCCTCCGGCATCGCGCCCGAGGACATCGCCGTGCTCTACCGCATGAACGGCCAGTCGGCGGTGCTCGAGCAGGCGCTCGGCGACGCGGGCGTGAGCTACCAGGTGCGCGGATCCCAGCGCTTCTTCGACCGCCCCGAGATCAAGCAGGCGCTCCTCGCGCTGCGCGGCGCGTCCGTCTCGATCTCCGGCGAGCCGCTCTTCAAGTCGGTGAGCGACGTGCTCCGCGGCCTCGGCTGGAGCCAGCAGCCGCCCGAGCAGCCGGGTGCCGTGCGCGACCGCTGGGAGTCGCTCGACGCGATCATGGGCCTCGCCGAGCGGATGCCCGCGGGCAGCACCTTCCGCGCCTTCACCGACGAGCTGCTCGAGCGGCAGGCGGGCCAGCACGAGCCGACCGTCTCCGCCGCCACGCTCGCGACGCTGCACTCCGCCAAGGGCCTCGAGTGGGAGCACGTCTACCTGATGGGGCTGAGCGAGGGGCTCGTGCCCATCAGCTACGCGCAGACGCTCGAGGCGGTGGACGAGGAGCGGCGCCTCCTCTACGTGGGGATCACGCGCGCGCGGTCCGGGCTGCGGCTCTCCTGGAGCCGGAGCGGACCGCAGCGATCCGGTCAGCGGGATCCGTCGCGGTTCCTGGCAGAGCTCGACACCCGCATCGCGGGTGGGGGCGCGAAGCGCGGCGCGTGACCCGGCCGGTCCGCACGTCGAGCACCGCCTGGTGCGTCGCGAGCGCGTTCTCGCCCGACGCGAGCAGCCGGTCGGCGGGCCGCGCGGCGAGGGCCGCCAGCTCGGCGGGCACGAGCCCCGCCTCGGATCCGCTGTCGCGCCCGAGCAGCTGGGTCGCGATGGCGGGCCACGCCGGATCCGCGTCCCGCCGCCCGAGATCGAGGCAGTAGCAGCAGGCCGTCCGCCCGGGCTCGACGAGCGGTCCGACGACGGCGTGCCGGTCGCCGAGGACCACGGGCAGGTGCGGCACGTCCTCCCGGGACCAGCGGCCGTAGACGGCCGGGGCGATCGCGAAGTGCGCGACGATCACGGCGAGGGCGGTGCGCGGATCCGCGTCGCCGGACATCGGCCGCGGCGCCACCTCGTGCCCGGCGCGCGCGAGCGCGTCCGCGACGCGGTCGGCGGTCGGTCCGCCGCCGACGACGGCGACCGGGCCGGTGCGCGCGCGGCGGGGGAGGCCGGCGTCGCGCGGCGGCAGGAGAGCCGGCCGCACCAGGTCGAGCAGCTGCGTGACGTGCGCGGGGCCGGCGCCCTCGGTCGCCGCGATCATGTCGAGGCCGCCGCGGCTGATGCCGTGCACGAGCGCGTCGAGCAGCCGCTCGTCGAGCCGCGACACGGAGGCGAGCACGACAGGCGGGCGGTCGACGCCGAGCTGGAGGGAGTCCGGCGTGCGCCAGACGAGCGGGAGGCGGGGATCGAGTCGGATGGCCATGGGCGCGGAGAGTGCCCGAGGCGCCGACCGCCCGCCGGCCGCGTCCACAGGCCGCCGGGCGCGGCGCCGCGCGTGCGGCGCCGCGCGTGCGGCGCCGGCCCGGCGGGGGGAGGCGGGGAGCGCGTCAGACGGGACGCGGATCCGACCCGGACGCGTCGTCGGGACCGTCGCCCGGCGTCTCGCCCGGCTCGGTCGCGCGGCCCTGGCCGTCCTCCACGGGGCGTCCCGCGTCGGATCCGCTCAGCAGGTCCTCGAGCGCCTGGTCGACCTCGTCGGGCTCGGGCTCGCCCTGGGTGAGGCGGGCGACGAGCGCGTGCGGCGCGTCGATGTCCTCCGAGGTGGGCAGCACGTCCGGGTGCGACCACAGCGCGTCGCGCTGCTCGGCGCCGACCCCGTCGGAGACCGCCTGCCACATGGCCGCGGCCTCGCGCAGCCGACGCGGCCGGAGCTCGAGGCCCACGAGCGTCGCGAACGCGGACTCGGCCGGACCGCCCGTCGCGCGGCGGCGACGCACGGTCTCGGCGATCGCCGACGCGCGGGGGAGGCGCACGGTGGCCGCGGCCGTGACCACGTCCACCCAGCCCTCGATGAGCGCGAGCATCGTCTCGAGGCGCGCGAGGGCGGCGAGCTGCGCGTCCGTCTTGGGCGGGATGAGGGATCCGTCGACCATGGCCTGGCGGAGCTCCTCGGGGTTCGACGGGTCGAAGCCCTCCGCGAGCGACTCGAGCCGGTCGGTGTCGATGTGCACGCCCTTCGCGAACTCCGTGATGGAGGTGATGAGCTGCAGCCGCAGCCAGCGCGCGTGGCGGAAGAGGCGCGCGTGGGCGAGCTCGCGGACGGCCAGGTAGATCTGCACCTGGTCGTCGGAGACGTCGATCCCCTCGCCGAACGCCTGGACGTTCTGCGGCAGGAGCGCGGCCTGCTGGTCGTCGAGGAGCGGGATGCCGACGTCGCCGCCCGAGACCACCTCGGTCGACAGCTGCCCGACGACCTGGCCGAGCTGCATGGCGAAGAGCGTGCCGCCGAGGTTGCGCATCATGCGGCCGGCGCCCGCGACCATGCCCTGCATCTCCTCGGGCGCGTTCTGCTGGAGCACCTCGGTGAGGGAGTCGGCGATGCTGAGCGCGACGGGCTCGGCGAGCTGCGTCCACACGGGCATGGTGAGCTCGGTCCACTGCGCGCGGGTGATGAGGCGCGGGGCGACCGTGAGCTGGCTGACGAAGGTGACCTCGTCGAGCCAGAGCGCGGCGACCTGGAACGCCTGGTCGAGGGGCGCGGAGGCGGCGGCCGTGACCTGCGTCTGCTCGGCCGCGGCGAGCTGGCGGGCGCCCTCCCGGGCGACCTTCCAGTCGACGCCGTCACCCGTGTTGCTGAGCGCGCCCTGCAGCTGCGCGAGGAGCTGGCGGACCATCTCCGGGTCCTGCGGCAGGCCCGCGGCGCCCGCGAGCTTGTCCGGGTCGATCTGCCCGTCGGCGCCGAGGAACCGCTCCAGCATGCGACGGAACTCGTCCTCGGGGTTCGGGGTGGGCTCGTCGGCCATGGAGGGTCTCCCGGGTGGGTCGAGGGGGTCCGGATCGCGGTGCCGCGGCCGGTGGAACCACGCTAGCCCGCACCCACGGGAAACCCATCCGCATTCGCCTAGGCTGGGCCGTCGCGGCTTCCGCCCGCCGCGAACAGCGGCCGGCAGGGCCGCCCCGACGCCCGTCGCCCGGCCTCCTCCCGGCCCGACGCGCCCCGACCGCGAGGACATCCGGATGAGCCTGTTCGCCCAGCACGCCCCCCGCGCACCCCGGCCCCCGCGCCGCCGCCGGGTCGGGCGCGTGCTCGCCGGCACGGGCGCCGTGCTCGCCCTCGCGCTCGGCCTCATGCCGTCGCCGTACGTCATCGAGCAGCCGGGTCCCGTGTTCGACACCCTCGGCACGAGCGACCACCAGGGCACCGAGCGTCCCCTCATCTCCATCCCCGACCGCACCACGTACCCGACCGACGGCCGGCTCGACATGCTCACCGTCAGCGTCGTCGGCAACCCCGCGCAGCGCCCCGACTGGTTCGCGGTCGTCTCCGCCTGGCTCGACCCGAGCCGGAGCGTCGTGCCCATGGAGGCGGTGTTCCCGGCGGGCCAGACGGCCGAGGATCGCGACGCCCAGAACCAGGACCAGATGACCGACTCGCAGCAGGACGCCGTCGCCGCGGCCCTCACCGAGCTCGGCATCGACGTGCCGCGCACGCTCCAGGTCCAGAGCGTCCTCGCGGGATCCCCGGCCGACGGCCCCCTCCGCGCCGGCGACGCGATCCGCACGGTCGACGGCGCCGACGTGGTCGACCTCGCCGACCTGCAGGCGCGCGTCGCCGCCGCGGGGACGACCACGGCGCTGTCCTTCGGGATCACGCGCGACGGCCAGGACAGCACGGTCGCGGTGACCCCCGCCGAGGACCAGGGCCGCCCCGTCATCGGCATCGTGACCTCGACCTCCTACGAGTTCCCGTTCGAGGTCGACATCCAGCTCGACGACGTCGGCGGTCCGAGCGCCGGCATGATGTTCGCGCTCGGGATCATGGACAAGCTCGAGGAGGGCTCGCTCACCGGCGGCGAGGCCATCGCCGGCACGGGCACGATCGACGCGGCGGGCGACGTCGGCCCCATCGGCGGGATCCGGCAGAAGCTCTTCGGCGCCGAGCGCGCGGGCGCCGAGTACTTCCTGGCGCCCACCGACAACTGCGACGAGGTGCGCGGACACGTCCCCGACGGCCTCCGCGTCTTCGCCGTCTCGACGCTCGACGACTCGCTCGCGGCGCTCGCCGCCATCTCGACGGACGGCGACCTGGACGCGCTGCCGACCTGCTGACGGCGGCGGCCGCCCGGTCGACGCGAGGTCCCCCTTACCAGACGGGAACCCCTGATCGCTCGCAGGTCCCTGGCAACCGCCCCGCCTAGGATGAGGGCTCCGCTGTCCCCGACTCTGAGGCACATCTGTGACTAGCACATCCGCCCGGCCCGCCCGACGGAGCCGAGCCCCGCTCGCCATCACCGCGGCCATCATCGCCGCACTGGTGATCGCGTTCTTCATCTTCGCCGGCTTCTACGCCGACGTCCTCTGGTACGACCAGCTGGGCTACCTGGGCGTGCTGCTCACGCAGTGGGGCGCGGGCATCGCGCTGTTCCTCGTCGGGTTCCTCGCCATGGCGATCCCGGTGTTCGTCAGCATCCAGGTCGCGTACCGCTCGCGGCCGGTCTACGCGAAGCTCAACTCGCAGCTCGACCGCTACCAGCAGGTCGTCGAGCCGCTGCGCCGCCTGGCCATGTTCGCGATCCCCGCGGTCTTCGGCCTCTTCGCCGGCGTCTCGGCGTCGAGCGGCTGGCAGCGCACGCTGCTGTGGCTGAACCGCACGCCCTCCGGCACGACGGACCCGCAGTTCGGGCTCGACGTGTCCTTCTACATGTTCGAGCTGCCCTTCTACCACGCGGTCGTCGGCTTCGCCTCGGCCGTCGTCATCATCTCCATGCTCGGCGTGCTCGCCACCAGCTACCTCTACGGCGCGGTGCGGTTCACGGGTCGCGAGGTGCGCATCTCGAAGAGCTCCCGGATCCAGATCGCGATCACCGCGGGCGTCTACTTCCTGCTGCAGGGCGTGAGCATCTGGCTGGACCAGTACTCCTCCGTGGTCAACACGGCCAACGGCGGGCTGTTCACGGGAGCCGCGTTCTCCGACGTGAACGCGGTCATCCCCGGCCGCACGATCCTCGCGGGCATCGCCGCCGTCGTCGCGGTGCTGTTCCTCATCACCGCGGCCATCGGCCGCTGGCGCCTGCCCATCATCGGCACGGCGGGGCTCATCGTGGCCAGCATCCTCATCGGCACGGCCTACCCGGCCATCGTCCAGCGCTTCCAGGTGGAGCCCAACGAGCGCGCCCTCGAGTCGCAGTTCTACGAGCGCAACATCGAGGCGACCCGCGAGGCCTACGGCCTCGCGGACATCGAGGAGATCCCCTACGACGCGACCACGGACACCACGCCCGGCGCGCTCCGCGAGGACGCCGCGACCACGGCGAACATCCGCATCCTCGACCCCGCGGTCGTGGGCGACGCGTTCAGCCAGCTGCAGCAGTTCCGGCAGTACTACCAGTTCGGCGACAACCTCGACGTCGACCGGTACGACATCGACGGCCGCGTGCAGGACACGGTGGTCGCGGTCCGCGAGCTGAGCCCCACCAACACGGGCACCTCGTGGGTCAACCAGCACCTCGTCTACACGCACGGCTACTCGCTCGTCGCGGCGTACGGCACGCAGCGCACCTCCGACGGCCAGCCCGTGTTCCTCGAGTCGGGGATCCCCGCCTCGGGCGACCTCGGCGACTTCGAGCCGCGCGTGTACTTCGGCGAGGACTCGCCCGACTACTCGATCGTCGGCGGGCCCGAGTCCGGCGACAAGGTCGAGCTCGACTACCCGTCCGGCGTCGACGGCGCGGACGAGACGTACACGACGTTCCAGGGCGACGGCGGGCCGAAGGTCGACAACGTCTTCAAGCGCCTCATCTACGCGCTGAAGTTCCAGTCGGAGCAGATCTTCCTGGCCAACCAGATCAACGACCAGTCGCAGATCCTCTACGACCGCGACCCCGCGGAGCGCGTCGGCAAGGTCGCGCCGTACCTCACGATCGACAAGGACCCGTACCCCAGCGTGGTCGACGGCCGCGTGGTCTGGATCGTCGACGGCTACACGACGAGCGACCAGTACCCGTACTCGCAGCGCCAGGACATGAGCAGCCTCATCGCCGACTCGCAGCAGACGCAGCCGCTCGTGCCGACGGACCGGATCAACTACATCCGCAACTCGGTCAAGGCCACGGTCGACGCCTACGACGGCAAGGTCACGCTCTACGCATGGGACACCGACGACGCGATCCTCAAGACCTGGCAGAAGGTGTTCCCCTCGACCCTCAAGCCGATCGCGGACATCTCGGGCGAGCTCATGAGCCACCTGCGCTTCCCGGCCGACATGTTCAAGGTGCAGCGCGCGGTCCTCGGCAAGTACCACGTGACCGACCCGGGCTCGATCTACTCGAACCAGGACCTCTGGACCACGCCGAACGACCCGACCGCCACCACGGACCCGGGCCAGACGGCCAGCCTCCAGCCGCCGTACTACCTGACCATGCAGATGCCGGGCCAGGACTCGCCGAGGTTCTCGCTCTACTCGACGTTCATCCCGCCGGCCACGCAGGACACGGCCCGGAGCGTGCTCACGGGCTACCTCGGGGTCGACTCGGACGCCGGCAACGTGGCGGGGGAGAAGGCGGCGGACTACGGGAAGCTGCGCCTCCTGACGCTGCCGAACGACGACACCATCCCGGCGCCGACGCAGATCCAGAACAACTTCAACTCGGACACGAACGTGGCGAACCAGCTCAACCTGCTGGAGCGCGGCGGCCGCACGAGCGTGGTGCGCGGCAACCTGCTGACCCTCCCGGTCGGCGGCGGCCTGCTCTACGTGCAGCCGGTGTACGTCCGCTCGACGGGCGACACGAGCTACCCGCTGCTGCGCAAGGTGCTGGTGGCGTTCGGCGACAAGATCGCGTTCGAGGACACGCTGGACGCGGCCCTCGACAGCATCTTCGAGGGTGATTCGGGTGCCACCGCCGGGGACGAGGACGTCGTGCCCACGACGCCGGTCGACGGCGGCACGGGTGACGGGTCCACCGACGGCTCGACCGACGGGGGCACGGGATCCACGCCCACGCCCAGCCCGTCGGCGTCGGCCGCGGCTCCCGCGCAGGACGTGCAGGCGGCACTCGACGCGGCCAACACGGCGCTCCAGGAGCGGCAGGCCGCGTACGCGTCCGGCGACCTCGTCGCCGCCGCGCAGGCGGACCAGCGGTTCACCGAGGCCGTGCAGCGCGCGTACGAGCTGAGCCAGCAGCAGTAGCGCCGGCTCCTCACCAGACGGCCCCGACGGCCCCGCGATGCGGGTGCCGGCGGGGCCGTCCTCGTGCAGGGGAGCGGCGATCGGTCGACGGGATCGTGCGGGAGCCGCCGACGTGGTCATGAGCACCCCGGAGGTCTGGTAATGTATTCCTCGTAGCGCGGGGTGGAGCAGTTCGGTAGCTCGCTGGGCTCATAACCCAGAGGTCGTAGGTTCAAATCCTGCCCCCGCAACAAGATGAAGGCCCGGTCTCCTGGAGACCCGGCCTTCTGCGTTCCCGGACGCGCCCGAGGACGCTCGCTAGCGGGCCGGCAGCGCGTCGACGGCCGCGAGGATCTCCGCCACCTCGGTCCGCGTCGTGTAGTCGACGTGCACGTCGGCGAAGCTCACGCGTCGGTCGGCGTCCACGACGATCACGGTCGGGAACGGGATGTCGCCCGTGCCGTCGGCGTTGCTGTCCGCCACGTCGAAGCCGAGCTGGGCGTGGGCCGCGCGGGCCTCGGGGGTGGGCTCGGTCACGAGGCCGAGCGCGCGCACGAACGCGTTGGAGGGATCCGACAGCACGGCGAAGTCGAGCCCGCCGCCCGCGACCGCCTGCGCGCTGCCCTCGGGCGTCTGCGGGCTCACGGCCACGAGCGTCGCGCCGCGGTCGCGCAGGGCGGGCAGCAGCTCGGCCTGGTACTGGCGGAGGGTCAGGTTGCAGTACGGGCACCAGGCGCCGCGGTACAGCACGACCACCGCGGGGCCGGAGCCGAGGGACGCGTGCAGGTCGACCTCCGCGCCGTCGGGATCCACGAGGGTCGCGGCGGGGAGCGCGTCGCCGGGGGAGACCGCGCCAGCCGGGACGCCGCCCTCGCGGAGGGCCCGCTGCTCCGCGGCGAAGACGCCGGACAGGTCGGGGCCGATCTGCTCGGCGAAGCCGCGGTCGAACTCGGCGATCTGCGCCTGGATGGTGGTGTCGGTCATGGTGTCTCCTCGGTCCGTCGGGTCGGTGCGCTCACCGTAGGCGGGCGATCCGGGACGGATCCTCAAGCGGCGTCACACGGCGTCACGACCGACACCGAGCGGACAGGCGGACCCCGTCTCAGCGGCCGCGGCGGCCCGGGAGCAGCGCCTGCGCGAGGGGGACGACGGCGACCACCAGGAGCACGGTGCCGAGCGCCTCGTCGTCCGGGCGGAGGAGCACGCCGCCGGCGAGGAGGCCGCCGAAGACGAGCGCGGAGACCGCGCGGCGGAGGGTGCGCTCGAGGGCGCCGACGCGGCGCTCGAGCGTGGGATCGCTGATGGGGAGGGCGCCGTCGTCGATGCGCGTGAGCAGGGCGTCGAGGCGGCCCGGGAGGCGGGCGAGAGTGCCGGCCGTGTCGGAGACGCGCGTGCCGAGGTCGCGCACGACGTTGCCGCGTTCCTCGCGGATGAGGCGCTGCGCGTACGGCTCGACGGAGTCCCAGAGGTTGAACGCGGGATCCAGCGCGCTGCACACGCCCGAGGTGAGCGACATGGCGCGGATGATGAGCAGGAAGTCGTCCGGCAGCTGGAACGGCAGGGTGCGCACCACCTCCTGGAACTCGTTCGCGAAGGCGCGGAACTCCCGCGGATCCACCTCCCGCAGCTCCGCGAAGCCGAGACCGCCGAAGCGGGCGAAGAGGCGGGTCATGGCGAGCTCGAGCTGCGTGGTGTCCGCGGACGGGAGCAGCACGCCGATGTCGCGGGCCGCGTCGACGAGGCCCTTCCCGTCGCGCGACGCGGCGGCGATGAGCATCTTGCGCAGGCCCCTGCGGGTGCTCGGCGGCACCTCGCCCATCATCCCGAAGTCGATGAAGGTGAGCGTCCAGCCCTGCTCGACCGAGCCGTCGGTCACGGGCGTGACGAACACGTTGCCGGGGTGCGGATCCGCGTGGAAGAAGCCGTCGGCGAAGAGCTGGTCGAACATCACGGCGGCGAAGACGGGCGCGACGTCGACGGGGTCGATCCCCGCGGCGAGGAGCCCCGCATGGTCGGTGATCTTGATGGCGGTGACGTCCTCGAGCGTGAGCACGCGCCGGGTGCTGCGCTCCCAGACGATCTCGGGGACGGCCACACGGTCGTCGGCCGCGAACATGTCCTGGAAGCGGGCGGAGCTGCGCGCCTCGTGCAGGTAGTCGATCTCCTCGAGGCTCGTCTCGGCGAACTCCTCGACGAGCGCGGGCGCGTCCACGCGGTCGGACACGAGCCGGACGTGCGTGAGCCACCCGCCGATGCGGCGGAGGGCGGCGAGGTCGATGCGGACGATGTCGTCGATGCCGGGGCGCTGGACCTTGATGACCGCGCCCGTGAGGCCCGTGTCGGCGGCGTCGAGGGGGCCGAGGATCGCCCGGTGCGCCTGGCCGAGCGACGCGGCGGCCACGGGCGTCTCGTCGACCCACGCGAAGGCGGCGGCGAGCGGCATGCCCAGCTCGCGCTCCGCCAGCGCCCGGATCTCGGGGAACGGGACGGCGGGCACCTCGTCCTGCAGGTCCTCGAGCTCCGCGGTGATCTCGGGCGGCAGCACGTCGAGGCGCGACGACATGAACTGGCCGACCTTGATCATGAGGCCGCCGAGCTCCACCGCGAGCACGCGGAAGCGCCGGGCGAAGAGCTTCATGCGCCGGGTGCGCGTGCGGTCGGCGATGCGGCGGAGGCCGACACGGGGGAGGAAGAGCTCGTACCACCACGTGACCGCGAGGTTCCAGGCGGCGAAGCGGAGGATGCGGCGGTAGCGGGCGCGCGTCTCCGGGGCGTCGGCCTCGGGATCCATCCCGGGACGGGCGCCGGCCGTGGCCGCGGTCACTCCCGGGCGAGGATCGCGTAGAGGCGGCGGCGGGCCGCGTCGAGCTCGGTCACGGCCTCGGCGACCTGGGCCGCGGTGCCCGTGCGCTGGACCTGCGCGGCGGCCTGGGCGAGCGAGAGGCCGGCCTTCGGGAGGGCGGAGCGGTCGTGCCGGTCGTGGCCGTCGTGCCCGTGCGCGTCGGAGCCGTCGGCCCACGGCGCGGTGATGCCGTCGCGGGAGACCGCGGCGCGGCCCGCCTCCGTGAGCGCGTAGACCTTGCGCCCGTCGGTGGTCTCGGCGGCGATGAGGCCCTCGTCGGAGAGGAGCTGGAGCGTCGGGTAGACCGCTCCGGCGTTGGGCGTCCAGGCGCCGGCCGTGCGCTCCTCGATCTCGTGGATGATGCGGTAGCCGTGCATGGGCTCCTCGGCGAGCAGCGCGAGGACCGCGTGGCGCACGTCATGCGGGCCGGCGCCGTGCCCGGTCGGAGCGCCGTCGCGCTTGTCGAAGCGCGCGCGGAGCGACTCCATCGCCTGCCACACGCTGTCGGCGGCGTCGCCGAACGGGGATCCTGCGGTGGGGGACGATGCGGCCATGTCGAGCTCCTTGCTGTGGGACGTGCGCGGTGCCTCCGACGATATGCCGCGCACCTGGCCGCGGACCCGGGAGCGGGCGCTTCGTCAGCGACCCGACAGGTCCGCGGGCAGGGGAGGGACGGCCGCGCTCAGCCGACGGCCTGCGCGAACCCGCGCGTCGGGTCGGCGAGGTGCTCGAGGCCGGCGGGCAGCGCGCGGCCCTTGGCGGCCATCGACTGCGCCCACAGCCGACCCGCGCGGTACGACGAGCGCACCAGCGGGCCGGCGAGCACGCCGAGGAACCCGATCGCCTCCGCCTCCGCCTTGATCTCCACGAACTCCTCCGGCCGCACCCAGCGCGCGACGGGCAGGTGCCGCGGCGTCGGCCGGAGGTACTGCGTCACGGTGATGATGTCGCAGCCGGCGTCGTGCAGGTCGACGAGCGCCTCGGAGACCTCCTCGCGCGTCTCGCCCATGCCGAGGATGAGGTTCGACTTGGTGATGAGGCCCGCGTCGCGCCCCTGCGTGATCACGTCGAGCGAGCGCTCGTACCGGAACGCCGGGCGGATCCGCTTGAAGATGCGCGGCACCGTCTCCACGTTGTGCGCGAAGACCTCGGGACGGGAGGAGAAGACCTCGGCGAGCAGGTCGGGGTTGCCGGAGAAGTCGGTCGCGAGGATCTCGACGCCCGTGCCGGGGTTGTCCGCGTGGATCCTCCGCACGGTCTCGGCGTGCAGCCACGCGCCCTCGTCGGGCAGGTCGTCGCGCGCCACGCCCGTGACCGTCGCGTAGCGGAGGCCCATCCGGCGCACGGAGTCGGCGACGCGGCGCGGCTCGTCGGTGTCGTAGTCGGCGGGCTTGCCGGTGTCGATCTGGCAGAAGTCGCACCTCCGCGTGCACTGGGATCCGCCGATGAGGAACGTCGCCTCCCGGTCCTCCCAGCACTCGTAGATGTTGGGGCACGCCGCCTCCTGGCAGACGGTGTGCAGGTCCTCGGTCTTCACGAGCTGCTGGAGGGCCTGGTACTCGGGCCCCATCCGGGCCGTCGTCTTGATCCAGCCCGGCTTCCTCTCGATGGGCGTCTCGGCGTTGCGCACCTCGAGGCGGAGCATGCGGCGTCCGTCCGGCGCGGCGCTCACGCGCGGGCTCCGGAGGCGTGGAGGGCGGGAGGGGTCGAGGGCATGGCGGATCCGTTCGGGGAGAGGGCGCGCACGAGGTGCGGGCGGAGGAGGGGGACGACGTCGGCGGGCGTGACCGTGCGGCCGAGGACGCGGCTGAGGGTGGTGACGCCGGCGTCGCGGATGCCGCACGGCACGATGCGGGCGTAGGAGTCGAGGGCGTTGCTGCAGTTGAGCGCGAAGCCGTGCATCGTGACGCGCTCGGCGACGCGCACGCCGATGGCGGCGACCTTCTCGTCGCGGGGCGTGCCGTCGGGGGCGGCGCC
Source organism: Clavibacter phaseoli (assembly GCF_021922925.1). Lineage (NCBI taxonomy): Bacteria > Bacillati > Actinomycetota > Actinomycetes > Micrococcales > Microbacteriaceae > Clavibacter > Clavibacter phaseoli. The sequence goes on along the minus strand of NZ_CP040786.1, from coordinate 1,565,648 downwards.
GCGGATCCAGACGCCCGAGCGGCCGTCGACGCGGCACGACGCGACGCCGAGGTCGGCGAGGAGGGCGAGGAGCGCGTCCTCGAGGCGGCGGACGTGGGCCACGACGTCGAGCGGCTCCGGCAGCCGCACGATCGGGTAGCCGACCAGCTGGCCCGGCCCGTGCCACGTGATGCGGCCGCCGCGGTCGACGTCGACGACCGGGGTGCCGTCGCGCGGCCTGTCCTCCGGCTCCGTGCGTCGGCCCGCCGTGTAGACGGACGGATGCTCGAGGAGGATGACGGTGTCCTGCGCCCGGCCCGCGACGACGTCGGCATGCAGGGCACGCTGACGCTCGAGGGCCTCGATGTACGGCACGGAGTTGGCGCTTAGCCCCGTGACGACGATGTCGACCACGCGGCCAGCATAGGCGCACGCCCGGCGGGAGCCGCGGCCCCCGGTCGTGCGCGGGGCGCACGTTGCCCCGGGACGCGGGGGAGCGGAGGATGGGTCCTCGATGACCGACTCCGCCGCACCCGCCGCCCTGCCCGTCCGCGCCCCGCGCGCCCAGCACGTCCTCGAGGTGATCCGCACGGAGCGCCTCAGCCCGCACCTCGTCCGCGTGCACCTCGGCGGGGAGGGGACGCGCGCGCTGCTGGAGCAGGCCGTCCCCGAGCGGCTCGCCGCGACCGACGCCTACGTGAAGCTGATGCTGCCGCAGCCGGGATCGGGCCTCGTCCCGCCCTTCTACCTGCCCGCCCTCCGCGAGACGCTGCCGCCCGAGGCGCTGCCGGCGGTTCGGACCTACACGCTGCGGCACACGGATCCGGCCGCGGGCACGTGCGCGATCGACTTCGTGGTGCACGGCGACGACGGGCTCGCGGGCCCCTGGGCGGCGAGCGCGCAGCCCGGCGACCTGCTCGCGGCGAGCGGCCCCGGCGGGCTGTTCCGGCCGAGCGCGGATCCGGCGGTGACGCGCGTGCTGCTCGGCGACGACTCGGCCGTGCCCGCCATCGCCGCGGCGCTCGCCGCGATGCCGGAGGACGCGCGCGGCGTCGCGCTCGTCGAGGTGGACGGGCCCGACGACGAGCTCCCGCTCGCGCACCCCGCGGGCGTCGAGCTGCGCTGGATCCACCGCTCGCGCGTCCCCGACGCCGTCCCCGGGGCCCTGCTCGTCGAGGCCGCCCGCGCGCTCGAGCGGCCCGACGGCGAGGTCGAGGTCTTCGCGCACGGCGAGCGCGGCGCGATGAAGGAGCTGCGCGCGCTCCTCCAGGACGGCTGGGGCATCGACCGCCGCGCCCTGTCGCTCTCCGCGTACTGGGCGCTCGGCCGCGCGGAGGACCGCTTCCAGGCGGAGAAGCGCGAGCCGGTGGGGGCGATCTTCGCGGACTGAGGGCGCCCCGCCGCGTCCGCCGACGCCCCGCGCATCCGCCATGCTGTTCCCTGCGCGTGACGCGGCACGACCGCCCGCGCGGATCCCGTCCCCCCACCCCGGAGACCGCCATGACCGCTTCCGCGTCCGAGCCCCTGCCCACGCCGATCGCCGCCTCGCCCGGCGAGGCGACCACCGCGGGGATCCCGCACTCCGTGATCGAGGACGTGCTGGGGATCCTGACCGGCACCTTCGTCGCGTCGTTCGGGCTGTTCCTGCTCCGGGACGCCGGGGCGGTGACGGGCGGCACCGCCGGCCTCGCGCTGCTGCTGAGCTACACGGGCGTGCTGCCGTTCGGGGTGCTGTTCTTCGTGGTCAACGCGCCGTTCTTCGCGCTCGCCGTCTGGAAGAAGGGGTGGCGGTTCACGATCCGCACGGCCATCTCGGTCGCGCTCGTGTCGCTGTTCTCCTCGCTCCACCCGCTGATGGTCACGAGCCTCGACCTGCAGCCCGTCTACGGCGTGCTCGCGGGGAACCTGCTCGTGGGCATCGGGCTGCTCGTGGTCTTCCGCCACGGATCCAGCCTCGGCGGCTTCAACATCGTCGCGCTCGTCGTGCAGGAGCGGTTCGGCTTCCGGGCCGGGTACGCGCAGATGATCCTCGACGTGGTCGTGATCCTGCTCGGCCTCACCGTGGTCTCGCTCGTGAGCGTCGTGTGGTCGGCGCTCGGCGCGGTGCTGCTCAACCTGGTGCTCGCGCTCAACCACCGGCCGGGGCGCTACACCGGGATGTGAGCCGCGGCCGTCAGCCCTGGGACGTCGCGCCTCCGGGCGCCGGCGCTGATGCAGGGGTCCCGCGCGTCCCGCCGTCGACCGCGTCGGCCGGCTGCCGCAGGTACCCGCGGCGACGCAGTCCGACCTCGAGCGGCAGGGTCGCGAGCGGCGGGATGGCGGCGACGCCCGCGAGGATCGCCGGCTTCCAGCCCCAGCGCAGGCGGATCGCGGCGACGGCCGTGACGATCACGTAGAGCACGAACGCGGCCCCGTGCAGGCGGCCGAAGACGAAGACGCCGAGCTCGGTCGTCTCCGTCACGTACTTGAGGAACATGCCGACGAGGAGGCCGGTCCACGTCACCGCCTCGACGATCGCGACGACGGCGAAGAGGCGGCCGAGGCGCGACGGGCGGTCGGAGCGGTCGCGCGTGCCGCGGACGAGCGCGGCGAACCCGGAGGCCGGTGCGGCGCCGGCCGCGGCGGAGGTGGCGGGCGATCCCGTGGGGCGGGTCCCGCGCTCGGCGGGAGGTGCGGCGTCGGGGTGCGGGGCGTTCGTCATGGGGCCTTCCGGGGCAGGGGGATCCTCCGGGATCCGACGGGCGGGGCAGGTCGCCGCCCACGGTACGCGGCCGCGTCGGGCGGGAGCTGAGGGGGCGCCCGCAGCATGGCGGAGGAGCCGGAGGGCGGCGTCGAGGACCATCGACTTCCCCTGTGCATCCCCTGTGAGCCCGGCGTGCGCGAGGGCGTGGTCGGACACGTGTCACGCATCACCGTAGTGATGTGCAACTATTTCGACATGAGGTGAATCTCGCCTCGACGATCTGGGGGGATCAATTGGGGGAGCACCACTCTGCCGTCCGCCGTGCCTCGACACGGGGGATGCGCACCGCATCCGCGCGCGCACGTCTCATCGCCGCCGTCACGGGGCTCAGCCTCGGGGTGACGCTGCTCGTGGCCGTCGAGCCGTCCGCGGCTCCGGCCGAGGCCACGACGGCCGCCACCGGAGCGTCGTCCGCGCGCGTCATCGCACCCGGCACGAGCGTCGTGACGCCGGCCGCGACCGACGGCGCGCCGACCACCGCGTCGATGATGCGCCTGCTGCAGGCCACCGCGGCCACGGCGCCGTTCACCGCGACGCCCGCGCCCGTCATCACGGGCAAGGCCGTCATCGGGCAGCGCCTCCTCGCCACGACCGCGCGCTGGACCCCGGCCGCGACGAGCAGCGCGTACGCGTGGCTCGTCGACGGCGTGCCCGTGAGCGGGCAGACCACCACCGCGTACACCGTGCGCGCCGCCGACGCCGGATCCGTCATCACGGTCGCCGTCACGGGCAGCCGCTCCGGCTACGACGCCACCACGCAGACGAGCGCGCCGACCGCCACCGTGCCGACGCCCGTCGTCGCGCCGTTCACGGCCGCCCCGAAGCCCACCATCGCCGGATCCCCGCAGGTCGGCTTCACGCTCACCGCGAGGGCCGGCACCTGGACGCCGTGGCCGACGTTCTCCTACTCCTGGACCCGCGACGGCGTGCTCATCGCGGGCCAGACCGGCGTCACCTACCGCGTCACCGAGCAGGACAGCGGCGCGGCGCTCGCCGTGACGGTCACCGGCACGAAGACCGGCTACGCGACGACGTCCACGACGAGCGACGCGATGACCGTCCCGGCCCCGACGCCGACGGCCACGCCCACCGCGACCGCGGCGCCGACGACGGCTCCGACGCCGACGCCGACGCCGACGGTCGCGCCGACGCACGCCGCGACGCCCACGCCGACCCCGACGGTCGCGCCGACGCAGGCCCCGACGCCCACGCCGACCCCGACCGTCGCCCCCACGTCGGCGCCGACACCCGCGCCGACGACGCCGGCCCCCGCGTCGTTCGCCGCCGCCGCGACGCCGACCATCGCCGGCACCGCGCGCGTCGGCTTCACGCTGTCCGCGCGCGCCGGGGTGTGGACCCCATGGCCGACGTTCTCCTACGCGTGGCTCCGCGACGGGGTCGTGATCGCCGGGCAGACCGGCGTGACCTACCGCGTGCAGGCCGGGGACGCGGGATCCCGGATCAGCGTCACCGTCACCGGCACGAAGACCGGCTACGCCACGCAGTCCCTGACGAGCGCGGAGCTCCAGGTCCCGGCCGCCAGCACGCCGACGCCCACCCCGGCGCCGACGACGCCCGCGCCGACCCCGACCGCGACGCCGGGCACGCCGACGCCCATCCCGACGGCCACGACGCCCGTCCCGACCCCGGAGCCCACCACCCCGCCGCAGGACGCGCCGTTCTCGGCGGCCGCCACCCCGACCATCGCCGGCACCGCCCGCGTCGGCTTCACGCTGTCCGCGCGCGCCGGGGTCTGGACGCCCTGGCCGACCTTCTCCTACCTGTGGACCCGCGACGGCGTCGCGATCGACGGCCAGACCGCCGTCACCTACCGCGTCCAGGAGGGCGACCAGGGCGCCACCATCGCCGTGATCGTCACCGGCACGAAGACCGGCTACGTCACGCAGTCGCTCGCGAGCGCCGGGCTCCTCGTGCCGCTGCCCGAGGCCGCGCCCGAGACGCCCGCGCCGACGCCGGACCCCGAGCCCGTCCCGGACGTGGCGTTCGAGTCGGCCGGCACGCCGTCCATCACCGGCCTCGGCCGCGTGGACTACACGCTCACCGCGAAGTCCGGCACGTGGTCGCCGTGGCCGTCCTTCTCCTACGCGTGGCTGCGCGACGGCGTCGTGATCCCGGACCAGACCGGCCCGAGCTACCGCGTGGTGGCGGGCGACGTCGGCACGGGCATCTCGGTCGCCATCACCGGCACGAAGACCGGCTACGTGACGGAGACCGTGACGAGCGAGGCCGTGCCCGTCACCGCGACGCCCGTCATGCCGCCGCCGCCCGCGCCGTCCGTGCCGTTCGAGGCGACGACCGCGCCGGTGATACAGGGATCGCCCGTCGCCGGGACCGCGCTCCGGGTCGAGACGCCCGCGTGGTCGCCGGAGGCCACCGCATACTCCTACGCGTGGGCCCGCGACGGCGTCACCGTGCTGGGCGCGACCGACGCGACGTACACCGTGCGCCGGGCGGACGCCGGATCGCGGATCACCGTGACCGTCACCGGGACGCGCACCGGCTACCAGGCGACGAGCCGCGCGAGCGAGCCGACGGCGACCGTGGTCGACGCCCTCGACGTGCCGCCCGCGACGCCCGCCCCGGCGCCCGGCGACGAGCCGTTCGCGGACGCGCCGAGCCCGGTCATCACGGGCGACGCGGCCGTCGGATCCACCCTCACGGCCGAGACCGCCGCCTGGACGCCCGAGGCGACCGCGCTCTCCTACGTCTGGAAGCGCAACGGCGTGGTCGTGCCCGGCCGCACCGCGTCGACCTACGTGCCGGCGCCCCGCGACGCCGGGTCGCAGGTCACCGTGACCGTCACCGGGCTGGCCGACGGCTACGCGCCGACGTCCCGCACCTCCGTGCCGCGCCAGATCGCCTCGACCGGCGAGGGCTACGACGTCGTCGTGATCCTCGGCCAGTCGAACGCGCAGGGCGTCGGCACCGGGTGGGATCCGGCCGTCGACGTGAGCGTGCCCGGCCTCGACCAGCTCGCCGGCAGCGGCGCCAAGGCCGGGCAGATCGTGCCCGCCAAGGACTCGCTGAGCCACGTGACCACCTGGACGACCTCCGGCGGCGTGCAGGCCGTCGGCCCCGGGATGGAGCTCGGCCGGCACATGCTGGCCGACGCCCGACCCGGCCGGAAGGTCCTGCTCGTCCCCGCCGCGATGGCGTCCACCTCGATGACGGGCGACGGCACCTACGCCTGGAACCCGTCCGACACCCGGTCGCGCATCAACCTGTTCACCCGCGCGCTCGGGCAGATCGACGCCGCGCTCGCGCAGGATCCCGACAACCGCCTCGTCGCGGTCGTCTGGGCCCAGGGCGAGTCCGACGCGACCCGCACGAACGCGGCCGGCTACCAGTCCATGCTGCTCGACCTCGTCGACCGGCTGAACGCGCGCTACGGCGCGGTGCCGTTCCTCATCGGCGGCATGGTGCCCGAGTGGCTGAACGTGTCGACGCTGCGCCAGGCCATCGACACCGCGCAGCAGGGCATGCCGGCGCTCCGGGCGAACGTGTCCTACATCCCCGGAGCCGCGGGGTACAGCAGGGCCGAGGACTCGATCCACTACACGGCCGCCGGCGCGCGGGCCATGGGCGACAAGTACTTCGCCGCCTACCAGCGGGCGACGGGCGCGGTGCAGCTGTCGAAGTAGGGCGGGAGCGGTCGGGCGGGCAGCCCGGCCGCGCCCCGCGCGGCATCAGCAGCAGGCGTCGTCGTGGTCGTCGTGCTCCCGCTCGCCCGTGAGCGCGCCGACGGGCACCGTGCACGCGTCGCCGCGCCACGCCTCGAGGCTCTCGCGGACGGCGAAGGCGGCGATGGCGAGCCCGGCGACCGGATCCGCCCACCACCAGCCGAGCCCGGCGTCGAGCAGCAGCCCCACGAGGAGCGCGGCCGACAGCCACGCGCACACGAGGGTCTGGCGCGAGTCGGCCACGGCGCTCGCCGAGCCGAGCTCGGTGCCCGTGCGGCGCTCGAGCAGGCTGAGCGCGGGCATCACCGCGAGGCTCAGGGCCGCGAGGACGATGCCCGTGGTGCTCGGGCGCGCCTCGGATCCGCCCGCCAGGGCGAGCACGGCATCCACGCTGACGTAGGCCGCGAGTCCGAGGAACGACACCGCGATGAGCCGGAGGGCCGTGCGCTCGCGCGCCTCCGGATCCGGCGCGGAGAACTGCCAGGCGACGGCGGACGCGGCGAGCACCTCCACGATCGAGTCCAGCCCGAAGGCCACGAGCGCGGTCGACGACGCGGCGGCGCCCGCCGTGAGGGCGACGACGGCCTCGACGACGTTCCAGGTGATGGTGCCCGCGACGATCCAGCGGATGCGACGGCGCAGCACATCGCGGCGCGCGATCGTGAGCCGCGGCACGGACGCGAGGCCGCTCACGCGTCCACCCCGCAGCAGCCGGGGTCGCAGAGCGACGGATCCGCGCACGCCCGGTCGTCGTCCACCGCGAGCACGACCTCCACGAGCGCGCCCAGGCGGCGGGCGATGCGCGCGTCCTGGATCTCGTAGCGCGTGCTCCGCCCCTCGGGCACCGTGCGGACGATGCCGCACCCGCGCAGGCAGGCGAGGTGGTTCGACACGTTCTGCCGCGTGAGGCCGAGCCGGTCGGCCAGGAGCGCGGGGTAGGCGGGGCCGTCGAGGAGCTCCAGCAGGATCCGGGACCGCGTGGGGTCCGCGAGCGCGCGGCCGAGCCGGGTCATCACGTCGAGGCGGGGAGCGAGGGTGGGCACGCATCGACGGTACAGCTTGCGCTGTACCGATGTCGAGGGGCGCCCGCGTCGGTCTGGGAGGATCGTCGGGACGCCCGTCCCTGGGCGCCCACCCGACCGGAGGATCCATGGCCGAGCGCATCCCGCACGTCGTCTTCGTCTGCGCCCGCAACGGCGGCAAGTCCCAGCTCGCGGCGGCCCTCATGCGCCACGCGGCGGGCGACGCCGTGGGCGTGACGTCCGCGGGGACGGATCCCGGCACCTCGCTCAACGCGCTCGCGGTCGAGTCGCTCGCCGAGCTCGGCATCGACGTGGCGGGCGAGCGCCCGAAGCCGCTCACCGACGACATGGTGCGCGAGGCCGACCTCGTGGTCGTGCTCGGCGCGGAGGCGCACGTGGACGGCGACCAGGACGTCGCGGTCGAGACGTGGATCACGGACGAGCCCAGCGAGCGCGGCATCGACGGCATGGAGCGGATGCGGCTCGTGCGCGACGACATCCGCGCGCGCGTCGAGGAGCTGCGCGCCCGGCTCGGCGGGGGAGCGCCGGTCGCGGGCTAGGCGTCGACGGACGCGCGCCGGTCGACCCGGCGCGCGACGAGCGCGTCCACGTGCCGCTCGAGCACGCCGAGCGCGCGGGCGCTGCGGGCCGGATCCGGGTCCTCCACCAGCAGCTGCAGCGCGAGTCCCGCGAGGAGCGCCTGCAGGTGGTCGGCCTCGGCGTCGGGATGCGCGTCGGGCCGCAGCAGGCCCGCCGCGCGCAGCTGCGCGAGCTGCTCGAGGCACGTCTCGCGCGCCGCCGCGTGCGCGGTCGCGCGCACCTCGCGCAGCCGCGGGTGCGAGGCCGCGTCCGCGAGGAGCGCCGCCGAGACCTCCGCCTCGGCGCGGCGCGCGTCGTCGAGCGGCAGGTGCTCCGCGAGGATCCGCACGGCCCGGCGTCGGGCATCCGGGTCCGTCCGCCGCGCCCGGACGCGGCCTTCGATGCGCCGCGCGACGAGCGCGGTGGCGTGCGCCACGAGGTCGATGCGACTGGGGAAGCTGTGGCGCAGGGATCCGGTCGAGAGGCCCGCCTCGGCGGCGACCGTGCGGACCGAGACGCCGCTGGCGCCCTCGCGCCGGATGACCCGCCAGACCGCCTCCGCGAGCTCGTCCTCGCGTCGGGCGTGGTCGATCAGGCGGGGCATGGCGTCACGGTAGCACCGGGGTCCGTCGTGCTCCCGGGCCTCCCGGCGAACGCCTCCCGAACGGTAACGTCGATCGAATGAGCGCCTTCTCGCCGCCCTGCGGCCCCGTGGTCGGCTGGGCGGACGGCGAGGTCGTCCGCTCGACCGGCATCCCCTACGCGACCGCCGCCCGCTTCGCCGCGCCCGCCCCGCACCCGGACTGGACGGCGCCGCGCGACGCCACCACGTGGGCGCCCGCGTGCCCGCAGCCGCCCATGGAGGAGCTCGACGCCGTGCTCGGGAGCTTCTCCGGCCTCGCCGTCGACGAGGACTGCCTGCGCCTCTCCGTCACCATGCCGGGCGACGTGCGGCCCGACGACGCGCTGCCCGTCATGGTCTGGATCCACGGCGGCTCGTACGTGTCGGGCGCGGGCGACGTGCCGATCATGGATCCCGCCGCCCTCGTCGCCGAGCAGCGCGTGGTGGTCGTCACGGTCACCTACCGGCTCGGGCTCCTCGGCTACCTCGGCGACGGGCGCGACCGGCCGGCGAACCTCGGCCTCCTCGACCAGCTGGCCGCGCTGCGCTGGGTCGCGCGCAACATCCGGGCGTTCGGCGGGGACCCGGACCGCGTCACCGCGTTCGGGCAGTCGGCGGGCGGCGATGCGGTCGCGCACCTCATGGCCGTGCCCGAGGCCGCGGGCCTGTTCCGCCGGGCGATCGTGCAGAGCGCGCCGCTCGGCATCTCGCGGGGCCGACGACGCATGGCCGCCGCGATGGCGCGCGCCTCCCGCGGACTCACGGCGGACATGCCCGTGGAGGAGGTGCTCGCCCGGCAGGCGGAGGTCGAGCGCGCCGCCGCGCCGTTCGGGCTGCTCGGGGCGATGCCGTTCGGCACGCAGTACGGGCACGCGCCGCTGCCGCCCGAGTCCGGGATCGACGCGGCGTGGGACGCGGCCGCGCCCCGCGTGGACGTGCTCATCGGCAACACGGCCGAGGAGGCGCGGCTGTTCCTGCCGGGGATCCCGTGGCTGGCCCGCCTCACGCGCCTCCCGGTGGTCGGGCCGCTCGTGCGTCGCGCGGCCGTCGCCGCGGTCACGGGCATCGTCTACGGCGTCCCGGGTCGGCGCTTCGCCCGGCGTCATGCGCGCGCCGGCGGCACGGCCCACCGCTACATGATCCGCTGGGCGGCGCCCGGCAGCCCCTTCGGCGCCGCGCACACCGTGGACCTGCCGCTGCTCTTCGGCGACGCGGAGGCGTGGCGCGGGGCTGGCCTCCTCGGGGGCGCCGACTGGGAGGGGATCCAGCGCGACGCCCGGCACGTGCGGCAGGTGTGGGGCGACTTCGCGCGCGCGCGGATCCCGACGAGGCAGCTGATCCCGGGCGTGCTGGAGCTGCGGCGCGTGCGCGGCTGAGGCGGGCGGACGCGCGCTCCCGCGCCGCCCGCCACCCTCTCGGGGGCCGCGGCGCGCACCGAAGCGGGTCGTCGCGTCCGGCAGGCTGGGCGGATCCGCATCCGGACGCCGTCCGTGCCGCCGCCCCAGAGGAGCCCATGTCCGCGCCGAAGCCGTCCCGCGCACCCCGCACCGTCCGCGAGCGCCGGGGGTCGATGATCCTCACGGGCGCGATCATCGCCGTCGTCCTCGCCTTCTCCGCGGCGGTCTCGCTGCGCGACGGGATCGTCCCGCTGTGGGCGTTCCTCGGGCTCACGGGCGGCGGGATCGCCGCGGGCCTGCTCCTCTACGCCGTGAAGCCGGCCGGCCTGCGCTGGCTGCTCATCGCGCTGGTGGTCGGGCTGGCCGTCGCCCTGCGGATCTCGGCGATGCCAGGCGCGATGGCGCCCTGGCTGCTCGGCGTCGTCGCCGGGTCGTTCCTCTCCCGCGACGAGTGGCCGTGGCGCCGGAGCGCGGAGGAGCGGCAGCGCGAGCGGCAGCCGCGGCCGCTCGCGAGCATCCGGCCGTGGTCGGGAGCCGGTCTCACGGCGTCGATCGCCGAGGTGCCGGTCGGGCGGCGCGGCGCGACCGAGACCGGCGTGCTCCTCGCGGCGGGCGGCGTGGCGGCCCGCGTCCGCGTCGACGAGCTGCACCGGCTCGTGACCGGCAGGGCGGGCATCGCCGAGTCGGTGGACTCCGACGACTCCGACGCCTCGGGCCGGACCGTCTACCTCACGCGCGTCGACACGTCGTCGCCGGACTCGATCGTGGGGGAGGTCCTGGTCGGGCTCCCGGGCGACGCGCTCGCCTTCCTGCGCATCACGGATCCCATGCCCGCGGGCCCCGAGGCGGTGCTGACGGGATCCGACCTGGTCGCGTTCCGGGAGTGGGCGCTGACGGTCCCGGCGCCCTGAGAGCGGGAGCGGGAGCGAGGGCGCGTCAGCCGCGGCGCGAGGCGTCGACGGCGCCGCCGGCCGTGAGCGTCGAGAGCAGCCGCAGGCGGTCGGCGTCGGCGCTGCCGGCGTCCGCGTAGTAGGCGACCAGCACCACCCCGTCCACGGGCAGCTTCTCCCGGTGCAGGCGCATGGTGCCGACGACCGGGTGATGCACGACAGCGGTCCCGCCCGCCAGCGGCCGCACGTCCTGCCGGGCCCACAGCGTGCGGAAGCGGGCGCTCGCGAGCGACAGCTCGCCCACCAGCTCGACGGCGCGCGGATCCTCGACGTCGTCGCCGAGGGATCGCCTGGCCATGGCGACGAATCCCGCGACCGCGCCCTCCCAGTCGTCGTGGAAGGCGCGTTCCTCGGGATCCAGCAGGAGCGACCGCAGGCGGTTCTCGCCGACGCGCAGCCGCGGCGAGAACGCGGCGGCGAGGGGGTTCGCCGCCAGCACGTCGAACGCCCGGCCCTCCACGAAGGCCGGCACGTCGAGCGCGGCCAGGAGGTGGTGCAGGCGTGCGGGCACGCTCTCGGTCCGGCGGGCACGGCGGATCCGCGTCGCCGGCGCCCCCAGCTCGGCCAGGTACGCGGCCTCGACCTCGTCGAGCAGGAGCACCCGCGCCAGGGCCCCGAGCACCTGCGGCGACGGATTGCGGTCGCGGCCTCGCTCCAGCCGCAGGTAGTAGTCGGGGCTGATCCCGGCGAGCATCGCGACCTCCTCGCGACGGAGGCCCGTCACTCGGCGCCGCGCGCCGGCGGGGATGCCGGCCCGCTCGGGGGACACGAGGCCGCGCCGCGCGCGGAGGTACGCGCCCAGGCGGTTCGCCGGGCCGTCCCCGTCGGCGGTCGTCGTGTCCACGGGTCGACGCTATCCCGCGCGCCGCGCCGGAGAGGGGCCCCGCCGCTCCCCGGATCAGGGGGGACCTGCCGCCCGATCCGCGTGCGCGCGAACCTCGACGGGCACCCACCACCGGACCACAGGGAGAAACCATGGACATCGCGCACCGCACCGCCCTCATCGTCGGCGGCACCACCGGCATCGGGCTCGGCCTCGCCCAGCGCCTCGCCGACGCCGGCAGCACCGTGATCGTGGGGGGACGCACCGCGGACGAGGTCGACGGGCTCGCGACGGTGCGGATCGACGTCACCGACCCCGACTCCGTCCTCCGCGCCCGCGACGAGGTCCTCGCCGCGCACCCCGGGCTCGACCTCGTCGTCACGATGGCGGGCGTGCTCCTGATCGAGGACCTGCGTGATCCCGCGCACTTCGCCGCGACGGAGACGACGATCCAGGTGAACCTCCTCGGCACGATCCGCGTCGTCGATGCCTTCACGCCGCATCTGGTGGGGCGGGGGAGCGGCGACGTCGTGACCGTGTCGTCGGGCATCGCCTTCCTGCCGTTCCCGCCCATGCCGTCCTACGGGGCGTCGAAGGCGGGGGTCCACGCGTACACGGAGGCCCTGCGCGCGCAGCTCGCCGGGACGGGCGTCGGCGTCACCGAGCTGATCCCGCCGGCGGTCGCTACCGCGGGGCAGGAGCGGGTGAACCCGGCCGCGCTCCCGCTGGACGCCTTCCTCGACGAGGTGGTCGCGCTGATCACCGCGGAGCCGACGCCGCGGGAGGTCGTCGTGGAGGGCGCCCGCCACCTGCGGCACGCGGAGCGCGACGGCACCTACGCCGAGCTGCTGGAGCGCCGCTCGGCCGCGCTGTCGATGCTGCCGGGGCGGTGATCGGCGCCGCCTGTCACGCGAGCACCGGCCACGGCCGCGGCGTCCGGTCGTCGGTCGCGAGGAGGCCGGCGAGCCAGTCGTCCTCGCGGCTGCCGCGTCCCGCCGCGCCGAGGCGGGCGATCCCCTCGAAGCGGAAGCCGAGCGCGCGGGCGACGGCGGCGGATCCCGCGTTCCCCGCGTACGCGCGCCAGCCGATCCGGGCGAGGCCAAGCCCGGTCGCGGCGTCGAACCCGTGGTCGACGACCGCCGCGGCCGCCTCGCGCATGATCCCGCGACCGCGCGCGCCCGGCGCGAGCCAGTACCCGATCTCCGCGGCGCCGTCCGCGATGTCGTGCAGCCCGACCGTGCCCACGAGCCCGCCGCCCTCGAGCACGGCCCAGGTGAGGCGCTCGCCCGATGCCCAGCCGTCGGCGCAGAAGCCCGCGACGTAGGAGACCGCGTCCTCGCGCGCGTACGGCACGGGGACGGGCACGTAGCGCTGGATCGCCGGGTCCTGGCACGCGACGTGGATCGCGTCGACGTCGTCGAGCGCGGGCGGGCGGAGGGCGAGGCGCGCGGTGCGGAGGGTCACGGGATCCATCGGGCCACGCTACCGGCCGGGCGCCCGCCTTCCGCGGCCGGACGCGATGACGGCCCGCCGCCTCCGAGGAGGCGACGGCCGCCGCCTCCGAGGAGGCGACGGGCCGTCGCGGCGATCAGCGGGTCAGTCGCGGGGCTTCCGCCCGCGACGCTCCGGGGCCGCGCCGCGCTCGGCGGCACGGGGGCCGCCGCGGTCGGGGCGGATGTCGATCGGCCGGCCGTTGATGACCGTGCTGGCGAGCTTGTCGAGCTTGTCCTGCGCGAGCCCTGCCGGCAGCTCGACGAGCGAGAAGTCGGGGCGGATGTCGATGTGGCCGAAGTCCTCGCGGCTGAAGCCGCCCTCGTTGGCGAGCGCGCCCACGATCTGGCGCGGCTCGACGCGGTGGCGGCGGCCGACGTCGATGCGGTACGTCGCCATGTTCCCGCTGCCGCGCGCGGGACGGGCGCGACGCTCGCCGCGGTCGTCGCCGTCGCGGCCCGGGCGGTCGTCCCGGCGCTCGCGCTCGACGCGCGGCGGGCGGAGGTCGTCGGCCGAGAGGAGGAGCGGGGTGTCGCCCTGCGCCACGATCGCGAGCGCGGCGGCCACGTCGGACTCGACGACGTCGTGGTGGTTCACGTAGTGGCCCACGATGTCGCGGAACGCGTCGAGGCGCTCGCGGTCCTGCAGCGCCGATGTGATGGCGTCGTCGAAGCGCGTGAGGCGCGTGACGTTCACGTCCTCCGCGCTCGGCATGCGCATCTCGGTCAGCGGCTGGCGCGTGGCCCGCTCGATGGCGGTGAGCAGGCGGCGCTCGCGCGGCGTGACGAAGCTGATCGCCGCGCCGCTGCGTCCTGCGCGACCCGTGCGGCCGATGCGGTGCACGTACGACTCGGTGTCGATGGGGATGTCGTAGTTGACGACGTGGCTGATCCGGTCGACGTCGAGCCCGCGGGCCGCGACGTCGGTCGCCACGAGGATGTCGAGCTTGCCGGACTTCAGCTGCTCGACCGTGCGCTCGCGCTGCGCCTGCGCGACGTCGCCCGAGATGGCGGCCGCCGCGTACCCGCGGGCGCGCAGCTTCTCGGCGAGCGTCTCCGTCTCGTTCTTCGTGCGGACGAAGACGATCATGCCCTCGAAGTTCTCGGTCTCGAGGATGCGCGTGAGGGCGTCGACCTTCTGCGGGTACGACACCATCAGGTACCGCTGCGTGGTGTTCGCGGAGGTCGTGGTCTTGTTCTTGACCGTGATCTCCTCGGGGTCCTGCAGGTACTTGCCCGAGATGCGGCGGATCTGCGCGGGCATCGTCGCCGAGAACAGCGCGATCTGCTTCGACTTCGGGGTGTCCGCGAGGATCGTCTCCACGTCCTCCGCGAAGCCCATCTTGAGCATCTCGTCGGCCTCGTCGAGCACGAGGAACTTCAGCTGCGAGAGGTCGAGGGTGCCCTTGTCGAGGTGGTCCATGATCCGGCCGGGGGTGCCGACGACCACGTGCACGCCGCGGCGGAGCGCCGACAGCTGCACGCCGTAGCCCTGGCCGCCGTAGACGGGCAGCACGTGCACGCCGCGCATGCCGGACGCGTAGCGCTCGAACGCCTCGCACACCTGGAGCGCGAGCTCGCGGGTGGGCGCGAGCACGAGGGCCTGCGGGGTCTTCTGGGACACGTCGAGGTTGGAGAGGATCGGCAGCGCGAACGCGGCCGTCTTGCCGGTGCCGGTCTGGGCGACGCCGAGGACGTCGCGGCCGGACAGCAGGGAGGGGATCGTGGCGGCCTGGATCGCGGAGGGCGTCTCGTAGCCCACGTCCTTGAGTGCCTTGAGCACCTGGTCGGAGAGACCGAGGTCGCTGAAGGTCGTGCGGGGGGCGGCGTCCGCGTCGGGGGTGGATGCGGTGTCGTCAGTGCTCATGCCTCAACGGTAGGGGGTCGGGGGCGCCCCGGGCCCCACGGCGGGCGCGTTCGCGTCAGGATGGGCCGTGCCCTTCACCGTCAGCCACGCCGTCGTCGCCCTGCCGGCGGTGCGCGGCCCGCTGCCGGCGGCGGCCGTCGCGGCGGGCGCGATGGCCCCGGACGTGCCGCTGTTCCTGCCCGGCGGCCTCTCCTACGCCGACACGCACGCGTTCCCGAGCCTCCTCGTGACGGCCCTGCCCGCAGCGGCCGTGCTGCTGGCGGTCTGGATGCTGCTGCTCCGCCCGGCCGCGGGGATCCTCCTGCCCCGGACGATCGCCGCCCGGCTGCCCGCCGCGTGGGCCGCGCGACCGCGGACCACGACGCGCGGCGCGCTCCTCGCGCTCGCCGCGCTCCTCCTCGGCGTGCTGAGCCACGTCGCCTGGGACGCCTTCACGCACGAGGGGCGCGCCGGCTCCGCGCTCCTCCCGGCCCTGGCGCAGCCGTGGGGCCCGCTGCCCGGCTACCGGTGGATCCAGTACGCCTCGTCCGTCGGCGGCCTTGTGGTGCTCGCGATCGCCGGCGCCACGTGGCTGCGCCGCACGCGGCCGCACCCGTCTGCGCGGGGGGCGGAGCCGGCCGCAGGACGCGTGCTCCGCCGCGCGCTCGCCGGGGCGCTCGTCGCGATCGCCGTCGTCGCTCTCGCGCTGCCGGTCGTCGTGGACGGGGTGCCGCGCGACATGGAGGCGCTCCGCGGGATCGCGTTCGATGCGATCACCCGCGGGGGAGCGGCCATGGCGATCGCCGTGCTGCTGGCGGCGCTCGCCGTGCCGGCGCTGCGCCGCGGACGGGCTGCCGCGGTCGACTGACCCGGCGGCGGCCTCACCCGTCGACGTGCGGATCCAGACCCATCGGCACGAACGAGCTCCACCTGCCCTCGTCGTCGAAGAGGTGACCGGTGCGCTTCGCGACGCGCGGCACCACCCAGCGGTCGACGATGCGGATGTTCTGGAACACGCGCGTGAGCTTGCTCTCGATGTCGTCGAGCTCCTCGAGGTTCCGCAGCCACAGCGACGCGACGAGGTTCGCCTGCCCGGTCACCGACGCGCACATCCGCAGCTGCGGGAAGAGGCGGAGCGCGGCGGCGACCTTCTCCATCTCGGACTGCGCGACGCTCAGCCAGATCATCGCCGAGCTCTCCCAGCCGAGCTGGTTGTAGGCGAAGTCGATGCGCCAGCCCACCCAGCTCGCCGCGAGCAGCGTGTCGATGCCGCGGGAGACGGACGCGAGCGACTTGCCCACGCGCTGCTGCACGGCGGAGACCGGGCGCCGGACGTCGTCGGTGAGGGCGTCGATGAGGTCGAGGTACGCCTGCGTGGGCGTCGCGCGGCGCGGGTTCTGCGGGAGCGTCGCCTCGACCGCGCGCGCCTGCGCCGCCGTGAGCGCGGGGACGCGGTAGCTCGAGCCCTCCTGGAAGAAGCGGCGGACGTGGTGCGTGCGCGTCCCGGCGATGCCCGGCACCGAGCTGCCGAGCTCGTCCACCAGCCGGTCGATGGAGAGGAGGTCGGCCGCGGAGAGGGTGAGGTAGAGGTCGCGGGATCCGCTCGTGCAGTGCACGCTCGTGATCTGGCGGCGGGCCGCGCACGCCCGGATCACGTCCTCGCGGTGGCCGGGCCGGCACATCACCTCGACGAGCGCGGTGCGGCGGGGGAGCGCGAGCCCGTCGGTGGCGGCGGTGCTCGGCGGCTCGAGGTAGAAGCAGGTCGACCAGACCACGCGCTCGTCCTTCAGGCGCTGCCAGCGACGGGACAGCGTCGACGCGTCGACCTGCAGGATCCCGCCCAGCTGCGCCCACGAGATGCGCGGGCTGATCTGCACGGCGTTAATGAGCTGGAAATCCAACGGGTCGGCCATCGCACGAATCTGGCATCGGTGTGCCCGATGTGTCAAGAATCCTGCCGATGCGGGCCGAGGACACGAAGGAGCGGGCGCGGAGGGCCGAGCATCGATCCATCGCGCCACGGAGCGCGGCCCGGCGGCACCCGTGCCCCGGACGGCGACGACGCCCCTCTCCCCATCCGCAGCACCCGCCCCACCGGAGGACCGATGCCCGCACCACGCCACCTCGCCGCCACCTCGCTGGTCGCCCTGTCCGCCCTCTCCCTCACGGCCTGCGCCGCGGGCGGGGCGGGCGGCGCGGGCGACAGCATCAACGCGACCCTCGGCACCGACCCGGGCGGCTTCGACCCCGCGCTCGCCCGCGCCGCCGACGACTACGTGGTCGACCGCATGCTGTTCGACACGCTGCTCCGCAAGGACGACGGCAACGTCTTCGTCGGCGGGCTCGCCACCGACTGGGAGGCGGCCAGCGCCTCCGACTACACGTTCACGATCCGGGACGACGCGTCCTGCGCGGACGGCACCCCCATCACGCCGACCGTCGTCGCCGACTCGCTCACGCGCTTCGCCGACCCGGAGACGGCGTCGACCGGTCGCACCCTGGCGCTCGGCGGCGCGTCCGCCGAGATCACGCCCGACGACGCGGCCGGCACGGTGCACGTGCAGCTCTCCGAGGACTGGGCCGACTTCCTCACCGGCATGACGCTGCCGCACTCCGGCATCGTCTGCCCGGCCGGCCTCGCCGACCCCGAGGGGCTCCTCGCCGGCACGGTGCCGGGCGCCTTCTCCGGTCCGTACACGCTCACCGCCTCGCAGCCCGCCGTCTCCTACGAGATGACGCTCCGCGAGGACTACGCCGCCTGGCCCGAGTTCGCGGATCCCGTCGAGGGCATGCCCGCCACCACCGTCACCTTCACGCCGATCGCCGACCCGGCCACCCTCGCGACGCAGCTGCTGTCCCGGGGCGTGGACGTCGCGAGCTTCAGCGGAGAGGAGGTCGAGCGCTTCGACGGCGACGACTCCTTCGCGCAGACGCAGGTGACGGGGCTCACCTCCTACCTCCTCTTCAACCAGCGCGAGGGCTCGCCGTTCGCCGGCCGGCCGGAGCTGCGCCGGGCGGTCGCGCAGGCGGTCGACGGCGTCGCCCTCACCGACGTGCTCACGGACGGGCGGGGTGACCGGATCGCGTCGGTCAGCTCGGACGCGGTCTCGTGCGTCAGCACCGACGACGGGCTCCTGGTGCCCAACGACCCGGACGCCGCGTCCTCCGCGCTCGCGGGCGTCTCGATCCGCCTGGTCGGCACGCAGCTCTTCGGACCGGGCAACGAGTACATCGCCGAGGTGCTGCGCGCCGCGGGTGCCGACGTCAGCTACGACGAGCTCGACAACGCGAACTGGTCGACCACGACGGGCTCGCCGACCGGCTGGGACGTGACCCTGCAGGGCGACATCAACCTCATGGGCACGCTCACCTCGTCGCTGCTGCGCGTGATGGGCCCGAGCCAGGAGGACGGCGGCCGCAACAAGACGGGCGTGGTCGACGACGCCGGGTACGCCGCGCTCACCGAGGCGATGACGGTCGTGGATCCCGAGGAGCGCTGCGCCCCCATGCAGGAGGCGCAGGCCTCGGTGCTCGACACGGTCTCCGCCGCCCCGCTCGCCGCGGTGCCGACCACGGTCGTGACCGCGGAGGGCGTCACCATCCGGGCGTTCGACGACTACGTCGACCCGTCCACGATGCGCCTCGCGGCCGAGTGAGCCGGGGGACGACATGACCGCCGAGACCGTCCCCGTCGCGGGGCCCACGGCCCCCGCGACGCCCGGCCCGGGAGCCGCGCCCGCAGGAGGCGCCACCCGCCGAGGCCGCTCCCTCTGGGTCGACTTCGCGATCCGCCGTGCCCTCGGGCTCGTCGGCACGCTCGTCGCGCTCGTCGTCCTGTCGTTCCTCATCGTGCAGCTCATCCCGGGGGATCCCGCGGTGGCGCTCGCCGGGGCCGACGCGTCGGTCGACGAGATCGAGGCGCTCCGCACGGAGCTCGGGCTCGACCAGCCGGTGCTCCAGCAGTTCGGCGCCTACGTGGCGCAGCTGGCGCAGGGCGACCTCGGGACCTCGTTCCAGTACCGCCAGCCGGTCGCGACCATCATCGAGAACCGGCTGCCGTTCACGGCCACCATCGCGCTCGTCGGCATCGCCGTCGTGCTCGTGGTCGCGGTGCCGCTCGGCATGCTGATCGGCGTCCAGACCCGTGGCGGCCGCCGGCGCTGGCTCGACACGCTGTTCGGCGCCGTCACCGGGTTCCTCGACTCGGTGCCCGGGTACGTGATGGCGACGATCCTCGTGGTGCTGTTCGCGCTCGGGGTCGGCCTCCTGCCGATCTTCCCGCCGGCCTACAACGCCCGGGCCGGTGCCGTCGCGTACGTGCTGCCGATCGCGGCGCTCGCGATCGGGCCGATCTGCACCATCAGCCGCGTGGTCCGCCGCGAGACGCAGGTCGTGCTCGAGGAGGACTACGTGCGCACCGCCCGCGGCTGGCGGCTCGGCGCGCTGCCGCTGCACCTCAAGTACGTGCTGCCGAACCTCATGACCACGACGCTCACCCTGAGCGGCCTGATCCTCAGCGGCATGCTCGGCGGCGCGCTCATCATCGAGAGCGTGTTCGCCCTGCCGGGGCTCGGCACCGGGATCATCAAGGCGATCCTCGACCGCGACTTCCCCGTGATCCAGGGCATGGTCCTCGTCCTCGGGATGATCGCCGCGCTCGTCAACCTGCTCGTCGACGTGGCCCTCGGCCTCATCGACGCGCGCACCCTCGGAGGACGCCATGACTGACACGACCGCCGCCGCGACCGCGGCCGCAGGGCCCGCCGTCGCGGCACCCGGATCCACGCCCCGCCGCTTCCACTGGACGCCCGGCCTCGTCACGGGCCTCGTGCTCCTCGGCGCCGTGGTGCTCGTGGGGATCGTCGCGCCGCTGCTGCTGCAGGAGCAGGCCGACACCATGGCCGAGCGCGCCGCGTCGCCGTCGGCCGCGCACCCGCTCGGCACGGACCAGGCCGGGCACGACATGCTCGCCCGCAGCCTCGTGGCCACGCGGCTCACGCTCGTCATGACGCTCGGCGCCACGGCGATCGCGGTGCTCGTCGGCATCGTCGCGGGCACGGCCGTCTGGCTGCTGCCGCGGCGGGCCCGCGAGGTCTGCCTGCGCGTCATCGACGCGATGGTCGCGTTCCCCGGCCTGCTGCTCGCCCTGGTGGTGGCGGCGATCCTCGGGGCGGGCGCGGTCCCGGCGGTCATCGCCATCGGCGTGGCCGGCATCCCGACCTTCGCGCGGCTCACGGCGAACCTCGCCGCGAAGGTCTCGCAGCGCGACTACGTCTCGACCGCGCGCCTCCTCGGCGTCGGCAACCGCCGGATCGTGACCGACCACATGCTCCCGAACATGGCGGAGCCGCTGCTCGTGCTCGCCGCCTCCACGTTCGCGCAGTCGCTCACCGCGATCTCGGCCCTCTCCTTCGTCGGCCTCGGCGTGCAGTCGCCGCAGTACGACTTCGGGAAGCTGCTCAACGAGGCGCTGCCGTCGCTGCTCGCGGGGCGGCCCGAGCAGACGGTCGGGCCGGCCGTGCTCATCGTCGTGACCGGCCTCGCCGCGATGCTCGTCGGCGACGGGCTCGCGGCCGCCGCGGACCCCCGCTCCGGCCGCCGCGCGTCGGCCGCCTCCGTGCGCGGCGCCGGCACGACCCTCGTGCCCGGGCTCGACGCCATGGTGCGCGTCGAGGACCTCTGGGTCCGCACGTCGTCGGGCGCCCCGCTCGTGAAGGGCATCTCCTTCACGGTGGCCCGCGGGGAGATCGTCGGCATCGTGGGGGAGAGCGGATCCGGCAAGTCGCTCACGGCCATGTCCGTCGCGCGGCTCCTCGCCGACGGGCTCGAGGCCGAGGCCGCCACCATGCGGCTCGACGACGTGGACCTGCTCGGCCGGGTGGATCCGCGGGTCATGGCCCAGACGGTGAGCCTCGTCTACCAGGACCCCGGCAGCACCTTCAACCCGGCGCTCCGGCTCGGCACGCAGCTCACCGAGGTGCTCCGCACGCACCGCGGGCAGTCGCGGTCCGCCGCGCGGGCGACCGTGCTCGACGCGCTCCGCCGCGTGCACCTCACGCTCCCCGAGAAGCGGCTGCGGCAGCACCCGCACGAGCTCTCCGGCGGGATGCGCCAGCGCGCGATGATCGCCGCCGCGCTGTCGGTGGACCCGAAGCTGATCATCGCGGACGAGCCGACCACCGCGCTCGACGTGACCGTGCAGGCCGAGATCCTCCGCGAGCTCAAGCGCCTCAACCGGGAGACCGGAACGGCCGTCATGTTCATCTCGCACGACATCGGCGTGGTCCGCGCCCTCTGCGACCGCGTGCTCGTGATGAACGGCGGCGAGATCGTCGAGGAGATCGACGCCGACCGGCTCGACGCGGCCACCGCCGCGCACCCCTACACGCGGGCGCTGCTCGCGGCGACGCCCAGCCTCACCGAGCGCGTGGGCGAGCTGCCCGTCGTCGACTGGCGCGGCGAGCAGGCGGCCGCCGCCGCGACCGGCTCCCCGACGACCGACACCGAGGAGGTGGCGCGATGAGCGCCCGCATCGACAGCGCCGAGGCCCGAGCGGGCACGACCGGCGCCACCGCCGCGCCGACGCCCGACGCGACGCCGGATCCCGCCGCCCCGCCCATGCTCGAGGTCCGCGGCCTGGACGTCGTCTTCGGCTCGGGATCGCAGGCGGTCCGGGTGCTGAAGGGCGTCGACCTCACCGTCGGCACCGGCCGCACCGTCGGCCTCGTGGGCGAGAGCGGGTCGGGCAAGTCGACGCTCGCGAAGGCGCTCGTCGGCACCGTCACGCCCAGCGCCGGCACCATCCGGATCCAGGGCGTGGACACCCGGACCCTCGGCCGCCGCGACCGGGCCGCCATGCGCCGGCGCGTGCAGATGATCCCGCAGGACCCGTACTCCTCCCTCGACCCGCGGCGCACGATCGGGCAGGCGCTCGCCGAGGCGGTGGATCCGCGCCACCCCGACGTGCGCCGCCACCGCGACGCCATCGCCGAGTGGCTGCGCGTCGTGCGCATGCCGGCCGACGCGATCGACCGCTACCCGCACGAGTTCTCGGGCGGCCAGCGGCAGCGGATCGCGATCGCGCGCGGGCTCGTGGTGCGGCCGGAGTTCGTGGTCGCGGACGAGATCACGTCGGCGCTCGACGTGTCGGTGCAGGCCGAGATCCTCAACCTGGTCGCGCGCCTCCGCCGCGAGCTCGGCCTCTCGATGCTCTTCATCTCGCACAACCTCGCGGTCGTGCGGCATGTGAGCGACGACGTCGTGGTGCTCTACCGCGGCGACGTCGTGGAGCAGGGGCCGACCGAGCAGGTGTACTCCGACCCGCAGCACCCGTACACGCGGCAGCTCCTGGCCGCCGTCCCCGGCGCGCCCGGCTTCTCCATCGACTGACCGGGCGCCGACCGCGCGTCGGCGCCCGCCCATCCGCCCTGACGAGAGGATCCCCATGTCCCGACCCCCCGCACTGGTGCTGACCGGCGCGCGCCTCATCGACGGCACGGGCCGCCCGCCCGTGGACGACGCCGTGCTCGTCGTCGACGACGCCGGCGTCATCGTCCACGCCGGTCCCGCCGCCACCGCCCCGCCCGTCGACGGTGCCCGCACCGTCGACCTCGGCGGCCGCACGCTGCTCCCGGGCTTCATCGACACCCACGTGCACCTGTCCATGGACAGCGCCGACGGTCCGTACCACCGCGTCGCGAGCGACCCGGCCGTGCTCGCGTTCGAGACGGCCGACCGGATCCGCCGCACCCTCGACGCGGGCGTGACGACCGCGCGCGACCTCGGCGGGCTGGGCGCCGGGTACCGCGTCGCCGTCGAGCGCGGGCTCATCGCCGGGCCGCGGCTGCACGTGGCGGTCAAGGTCATCAGCCACACGGGCGGGCACGGCGACTTCCACCTGCCGGGCGGCGCGATCCACACGCACACCGAGGCGATGTCCGAGATCGCCGACGGCGTGGACGAGGTGCGGCGGGCGACCCGGCGCATCCTCCGCTCCGGCGCCGACGTCGTGAAGATCTGCACCACGGGCGGCATGGGCAGCCCGCACGACGCCCCCGAGGACGAGGGGCTCCGCATCGACGAGGTGCGCGCCATCGCCGACGAGCTCGAGCGGCACGGCGGCATCCCGCTCGCGGCGCACGCGCAGGGCACCGCGGGGATCCACGCGGCCGTCCTCGGCGGCGTCACGAGCGTCGAGCACGGCTACGGCGTCGACGACGAGGCCATCGACATGATGGGGGAGCGCGGCACGTTCCTCGTGCCCACCCTCTCGACCGTGTTCATGGCGATCGACCGCGACCGCATGGCGCCGTACCACTACGCGAAGAAGACGCGCTGGACCGGGATCACCAAGGTCAACGTCGCCCACGCCATCGACCGCGGGGTGCGCATCGCGCTCGGCACGGACTCGGGCGTCGGCCCGCACGGCCAGAACCTGCGCGAGCTGGGCTGGATGGTCGAGCTCGGCATGGATCCCATGGACGCGATCGTCGCCGGGACGCGCACGGCCGCCGAGCTCCTCGGGATCGCCGACACGGTCGGCACGCTCGAGCCCGGCCGCCTCGCGGACCTGGTCGTCACCGACGTCGACCCGCTCACCCGGATCGCCGACCTCGGCGACCCCGACAACGTGCTCGTCGTGGCCCAGGCGGGCCGCGTCGTGAAGGACACCATCGGCCTCCTGGACCGCGCCGCGGCCGGGGCCACCGCCGACCGAGAGACGAGGATCCCCGCATGACCGTCGACGCCACGACCGCCCCGCCCGCCGACACCGCCGCCGCGACGGCCGACGACCCGGCCCTCCGGGCCGCCGCCGCCGCGCTGCTCCCCGGCCTGCAGGACCTCCGCCGCCGGCTGCACGCCGAGCCCGAGACGGGCCTCGTGCTGCCCGCGACGCAGGCGGCCGTGCTCGCCGCGCTCGAGGGCCTCGGGCTCGAGATCACGACGGGCACGAGGACGACCTCCGTGGTCGCGGTGCTGCGCGGCGGATCCCCGGGGCCGACCGTGCTCCTCCGCGGCGACATGGACGCGCTGCCGCTCGCCGAGCAGACCGGCCTCGACTACCAGGCGACCAACGGGAGCATGCACGCGTGCGGCCACGACCTGCACACCGCCGGCCTCGTGGGCGCGGCCCGCCTGCTCGCCGCCCGGCGCGACGAGCTCGTCGGCGACGTGCTGCTCATGTTCCAGCCGGGCGAGGAGAGCTGGGGCGGCGCCGAGATCATGATCGAGGAGGGGCTGCTGGAGGCGTCGGGATCGCTGCCGGTCGCCGCGTACGCGCTCCACGTCGGCCCGGGCGAGCGCGGCGTCTTCCAGTCGAGGCCGGGCCCCGTCATGGCGAGCTCGAACAGCTTCTACGCGACGTACCGCGGGGACGGCGGGCACGGGTCCACGCCGTGGAAGGTCACGGATCCCGTGCCGGCGATCGCGGAGCTCACCCTGGCGCTGTCGACCATGGTCGCCAGGCGGACGAGCGTCTTCGACCCGGCCGTCCTCTCCGTCACGATGCTCAATGGGAGCGCGACGCGCAACGTGATCCCCGAGACGGCGGGCCTCGGCGCGACCGTTCGCGCGCACTCGGAGGGCGCGCTGGAGATCCTCGAGCGCGAGTCCGTCCGGCTCGCCGAGGGCATCGGCGACGCGCACGGGCTCGCGACCACCGCGGAGTTCTCGCGGCACTACCCGCCGACGGTCAACGACGCCGCGGAGATCGCGCGCGTCGAGGACGCCGTCGCGGCCCTCTTCGGCGCCGAGCGCTACGGGACGATGCCGCACCCGATGATGGGATCCGAGGACTTCTCCTTCGTGCTCCAGCGGGTGCCGGGCGCGTTCGTGATGGTGGGCGCGTCGCCTGACGGCGTGGATCCGGCGTCCTGCGCGTCGAACCACTCGCCGTACGTGCTCTTCGACGACGCCGTTCTCGCCGACATGGCGACGCTGCTCGCGCACCTGGCGTTGACGCGGCTGCGCTGAAGCCGGCATCGGCGACCGGCGGCGGATCCCGTCAGCGGGGCCGGCGCCCGACGTACGCGGTGCGGGTCCGGCGGAGGGCGACGCCCGGGATGCGCGCCAGGGCGTGCGGGCCGTCGTCGTCGAGGAGGGCGTCGAGGGCCGCGCGGTCGCCGGCGTCCAGGCGGTCGGCCGATCGGTCGTGAACGCGGGCCAGCCACGCGCGGGCGTAGGGGAGGGTCGCCGTGGCGGCGATCGGATCCGCGGGGTCGGGGTCGATGCGGAACACGCGCGTCGCGACGTCGACGAGGCCCGCGTCCCGCAGCCACGGCGCCCAGTCCGGGTGCGACGGCCCGGCGGTGCCGCCGTGCGTGACCGCGTCGTCGAGGCGGTCGGCGAATCCCGGGCGGACGAGGTCGACATCGAGTTCGTCCGGCAGGAAGCGCGGCGCGCCGTCCATCTCGACGACCGCGAGCAGGCCGCCCGGCGCGAGCCCGTCGTGCACGCGCGCGAGGAGCCGCGCGGGGTCGGCGACCTCGTGCAGCATGAGCGACGCCCAGACCAGGTCGGCGGACGGCAGCGCGGGCCAGCCCGCGTCGAGGTCGGCGAGCACGGTGCGGATCCGGTCGGCGAGCCCGTCGACGACGGCGCGCTCGGCGACGCGGCCGAGCATGGCGGCGCTCGCGTCGACGGCGTGCACCTCGGCCCGGTCGAAGCGCCGCGCGAGCGCGACGGTCCCCGTGCCGGTCCCCGCGCCGAGGTCGACGAGCACGCGGCCGGCGGTGTCGCGCGCGAGGCGGCGGACCCAGGCGGTCAGCTCCCGCTGGTGCGCGTGCAGGATCCGGGCGTCGAGGTCGAGCATGCGGGCGAGCGAGGGGTCGGCGGGGCCGTGGGCGTGGTGCGGGTGCGTCATGGATCCAGGCTGGCGCACGCCTGCTCGTGGCGCATACGATCTTGCCCGTGACGCAAGAGCCCGATCTCGACGCCCTCGTCCGCCAGCGCATCCGGAGCCTGCGGGAGGCCCGCGGCTGGTCGCTCGACGCGCTGGCCGCCCGCTGCTTCCTCAGCCCGTCGACGCTCAGCCGCATCGAGACCGGTCACCGGCGCATCGCGCTCGACCAGCTCGTGCCGATCGCGCAGGCCCTCGAGACGTCGCTCGACGCGCTCATCGAGTCGGGCGACGACGCCGACGTCGTGATCCGCCCCCAGGCGGACTCGGAGGCGGGGCGCACGATGTGGATCCTCTCGCGCGGCGGCGGCAGCGGCTCGGGCCCGTTCGTCGCGAAGATGCGCATGACGCCGACGCGGCCCGTCTCGGTGGACCAGCTCGGCGTGCACCCCGGCCGCGACTGGTTCACGGTGCTCTCGGGCACGGCCCGGCTCCAGCTGGGGGAGCGGACGATCCTCGTGGAGGCGGGCGACGCCGCCGAGTTCTCGACCATGGTGCCGCACGCCATCGGCGCGCACCGCGGCGTGGTCGAGATCCTGACGATCCTCGATCGCGACGGGCAGCGCGCGCACCTGCGGACGACGGGGACGGTGGCCGCCGCGCAGGCGGGAGACGATCCGACGGACGGCTAGCCCTCGGGCGTCGGGGCGTCGCTCGGCACCGGACTCGGGTCAGGGCCAGGGTCCACCGGATCGGTGGTCGCGGGCGGGTCGGTGGGCACCGGAGGCACGGGGTCGGTCGTCGCGGGCGGGTCCGTGGGCACTGGAGGCACGGGGTCGGTCGTCGGCACCGGGTCGGTGGTCGGCACCGGGTCCGTCGTGGGCTGGGGATCGGTCGTCGGTGCCGGGTCGCTGCCCGTCCCGCCGCCGCTTCCGCTTCCGCCGCTTCCGCCGCTTCCGCCGCCACCCGTGCCGGTGCCGCCGCCCGGGGTGAAGGTCCCCGTGCCCGGACGCGTGCCGGGACGCGACGGGACGTCGGGCGCCTTCGGCACGACGGGAAGCGCGATCCGCTCGGGGGCGGCGGTGGCGAGCGTGAGGGTCACGACCGTGCCGGGCGCGACGCGCGTTCCGGCGGCCGGGTCCTGGCTCGCGACGATGCCGACGTCCTGGCGCACGAACCCGCCGCCGCCGCTGCCCGCGAAGGCGATGCCGAAGCCGGACGCGGCGAGCGTGTCACCGGCGTCGGCGCCGGTCATGCGGGTGACGTCGACCATCTCGACCAGGCCGTCGGCCGAGATCGGGAGCGGGTTGGCGGGATCCGTCGCGTCCGGCACGGGACGCGAGTCGGAGATCTCGATGGTGTCGGGGTCCGCGACGTCCTCGCGCGGGGTGGGGAGCGTGGAGGCGACCGCGCCGCCCGCGATGAGCACGAGCGCGAGGCCCGCCGCGACACCGCCGGCCGCGCGGCTGCGGATCCCGGGGATCCAGGCGGAGCCGCGGCGGATGAGCGGGATGAGCCCCGCGACGAGGGCGACCACGCCGAGCGCGATGAGGAGTCCCGGGATCCCGGCGATGACGGCGGCGGCGACCACGAGCACGGCGGCGACCGCGAGCGCGGCCCACGGCCAGGTGCTGCGGCCGCGGAGGGCCGGAGCGGTGGCGGCGGCGCGGGGCACGGGGGCGGAGGCGGCGCTCGTGGCCGGGCGCGGCGGCGCGAAGCTGCCGGCGACGGACGTGGTCCGCGGCGCGGGAGCGGGGGCTGGCGCGTCGAGGGGCGCTCCCGTCGGCGGCGCCATCGGCAGGCCGGCGGGCGGCGCGACGGGGTCGCCGGTCGGCGGCGCCGTCGGGTAGCCCGCGGGAGGCGCGACGGGCGCGCCCGTGGGCGGGGCGAGCGGCGCGCCGACGGGCGGGGCCTCCACGGAGGCGTCGACGGCGGATCCGGCGGGCGGGGCGAGGGGGGCGGCCCCGGGCGCGTAGTCCTCGGGCAGCGGCGACTCGGAGATCAGCTTGGGCTCGGGCGTCGACGACGCGCGGCCCGGGAAGACGCGGC
The DNA here is from genome assembly GCF_021922925.1 of Clavibacter phaseoli. Taxonomy (NCBI): domain Bacteria; kingdom Bacillati; phylum Actinomycetota; class Actinomycetes; order Micrococcales; family Microbacteriaceae; genus Clavibacter; species Clavibacter phaseoli. The sequence goes on along the minus strand of NZ_CP040786.1, from coordinate 1,537,610 downwards.
GGCTGGAGACGAGCGACGTCCAGCGGGCGCCGTCCCAGAAGCGCTGGTTCCCCTCGCCGTCGCCGAACCAGCCGGGCTCGTCGGACGACGGGGTGACCGACGTCGGGGAGGCGGGCGGCGGGGTCGACGACATGGTGCTCCTCGGGGAGAGCGCTCCTCAGGTGGAGAAACTGCTCCTCCGCCCAGAGTAGGCGGCGCCCGGGCCGGTCGGGAAGCCCGGGCGCGTCGCCGGGCGGCCCGCCGCACCCCCAATCAGGGGCGCGGCGGCGGGCGTCAGGCGGCGAGCGGCGCGGCGGCAGTCGGAGCAGCGGCCCGTGCGGCGGCGAGCATCGGCGCGAGGTCGACCTCGAGGCTGCGCGTGCCGGCGAGGCGGAAGCCGTCGGCGCCGCCCGCGAAGGCCACGCAGGAGGGATCGCCGGGGAGCGGGGTCGCGGCGGCCGACGGCGTCGGGGCGTAGGCGTGGGCGGTGGTGGGGGCGACGATGGCGGGCACGGGATCCTCCTGATCTCGCCGCCCGGGCGGGCGGTGCACCCAGGCTCGCGGAGCGGCCGCGTGCGCGCGTCCTCCTCGGGGCCCCCGCGCCTCGTCCCGAGGGGGGAGACGCGGGGCCGGCCCGGCCGCGTGATCCGCGGGAGGGCGTCACCGATCAGCGCGCGTCGTCCGCCTCGCGCCGGCCGAGGGCCACGTCCTCCGCGTCGATCATCCCGAGCACGGCGCGCACGGCGATCTCCGGGTAGCGCCCCTCGCGCCGGGCCGCGAGCACGGCGACGCGCTCGGCGTCGATCATGCGGCGCCGCACCCGGTCGTGCGTCAGGCGCTCGGTCGTGGTCTCCGGCAGGGCGTCGTCGCCCGGTCCGTCGTCCGCGCCGTCCTCCCGCATCGCCACGGCGCGCGCCGCGAGCCCGGCCTCGCGCGCCTCGTCGAGGAGGCGGTCGCGGTCGGAGCGCTCCTGGTCGTCGGCGGAGTGCCCGAGCCGCAGCCGGCGGATGATGGCGGGCAACGCGAGCCCGCCGACCAGCGTCCCGGCCACCATCACGAACGCGAGGAACTGGAGCAGCTCCCGCTCCGGCGTCTCCTCGGGCAGGAGGAACGCGGCGGCGAGCGTCACCACGCCGCGGACACCGGCGGACGACACGGCGGTCACGGTGCGCCAGGTCCAGGTGCGGGCCCGCAGCCGCGCCGGCCCGTGGTCGAACAGCACCTTCGCGAGCGCCACCGAGGCGAAGCGCGCGGCGGCGAGGACGGCGAGGAGCAGGATCGAGAGCCCGGCGATCGCCCATCCGTCGAGGCTCGACTCGGGCAGGTCGCGCAGGATGCCGGCGAGGCTCAGCCCGATGATGAGGAAGACCGCGTTCTCGAGCAGGAACTGGATCGTGCGCCAGTTCACCGACTCCGCGATGCGCGCCTCGGGCGACTGGATGAGCGGAGACCGGTAGCCGAGCACGAGGCCGGCCGCGACGACCGCGAGCACGCCGGATCCGCCCAGCTCCTGCGCCGGGATGAAGGCGACGTACGGGATCGCGAGCGACAGGCTCGTGTCGAGCACGGCGGAGCGCAGGTAGCGGCGCACGGCGGAGAAGAGGAACGCGACCGCGAGGCCGATCGCCACGCCCAGCAGCACCGCGACGAGGAAGCCGCCCGCGACGTCGATCGGGTGCACGACGCCGACGATCGCGGCGATGGCCGTGTTGAGCGCCACGAGCGCGGTCGCGTCGTTGAGGAGGCTCTCGGTCTCGAGGATCGACATGACCCGGCGGGGAAGCTTCACGCGCCCGGCGACGGCCGAGACCGCGACCGCGTCCGTCGGCGCGACGACGGCGCCGAGGGCCAGCGCCGCCGCGAGCCCCACGGCCGGCACGAGCGCCCACAGGGTCAGCCCGAACGCGAGCAGCGTGAACACGACGACGCCCACCGAGAGCACGACGATGCTGTCGCGCCGGGCGCGGATGTCGGCGAGCGGCGTCCGGATCGCGGCCGCGAACAGCAGCGGCGGCAGCAGCCCGTAGAGCACGGCGTCCGGCTCGATCACGAGCTGAGGCACGCCCGGCACGAACGACAGCGCCGCGCCGACCGCGACCAGCGCCACGGGCGCCGACCAGCCGACGCGCCCCGCGAGCCCCGAGACCGCGACGGTCACGACGACGAAGGAGACGACCCAGGCGATGATCTCGGGCATGCGCGGCTTCCGGTCGGGGCGGTCGGGGAGGGGTGGGGCGGGACGGGACGGGCCGCGGCGGGGATCAGCCGGTGCGGAGACGCGCGCGGGCCGCGTCGAGGTCCCTCGCGTCGAGCCCGTGCCCGCCCGGTCGCACGTGGGAGGTGACATCGGCGCCGCGGGCCAGCGCCTCGCGCACCGTCCGCTCCACGTCGACGAGCGGCGCCATGGCGTCCGCGTCGCCGTTTAGCAGCGTGATCCGCGTGCCCGACAGGTCGGCCGCGGGCTCCCGGTCGCCGAGCGGCCAGCGCGCGGAGAAGGCGATCGTCTCGGGCAGCGCGGACGGGTGCAGCAGCGTGGTCGCCAGCGCCATGTTCGCCCCGTTCGAGAACCCGACAGCGAGGATCTCCCGGTCCCCCAGAGCGTAGGCCGACCGGGCCTCGGCGACCAGGTCGGCGAGCTCGGCCGCGCGCGCGACCACGTCGTCGACGTCGAAGACGCCCTCGGCGTGCCGGCGGAACCAGCGGGCCGCGGATCCCTCGCGCACGCTCCCGCGCGGCGCCAGCACGGGCTGCCCGGGCGCCAGGAGCCGCGCGAGCTCGAGGCCCTGCCGCTCGTCGGCGCCCGTGCCGTGGAGGCCGAGGATCACGGGGCCGGTGTCGGCGCCCGGCTGGAGCACGTGAGGCGTGCGGTCGAGGAGCGCGCTCACGCCGCGGATCCGTCGGCCGGGGCGGGCTCCTCGTCGGGCAGGCGGAGCGGCGGCACGGCGGCCTCGATGTCGGCGCGGCTGGGCTCGAGCCACGGCGGGAGGCGGAGGCTGCGGCCGAGCTCGAGCAGCGGCTCGTCGATGTCGAAGCCGGGGGTGTCCGTCGCGATCTCGAAGAGCACGCCGCCGGGCTCGCGGAAGTAGATGGAGGTGAAGTACTGCCGGTCGAGGATCTGCGTCACCTGGTGCCCGCGATCCACCAGCTCGTCGCGCCACGCCTGCTGCTCGACGCGGCCGGGCACGCGGAACGCGACGTGGTGCACGGTGCCGCCGGCCGTGAGGCCCTGCTGCGCGCCCGGGTCGGCGACGAGGTCGACGATCGCGCCGGGCCCGCCGTCGCCCGCCGCGAAGCGGAAGCGGCCGTCGCGCTCGTCCACGAGCCGGAGCCCGAGGTCGTCGGTGAGGACGGACGCCGTGCCCGCGGGATCCCGCACGGTGAGCACCGAGGAATGCTGGCCGCGGATCGCGTGCTCGGCGGGGACGTCGGCCGAGTCCCACGGCGCGCGCGGGTCGTCGACGGAGGAGGCCACGAGGTCGATCTGCAGCCCGTCGGGGTCGCGGAGCGAGAGGCGCTCCTCCTCGGATCCGCTCGACGAGATCGACGAGGCGACGCCGACCTGACGCAGGTGCTCGGCCCACCAGCCGAGGCTCCCGGCGGGCACGGAGAACGCGGTCGTCGTGGACTGGCCCGCGCCGACGCGGCCCGCGGGCACGCCCTTCCAGGGGAAGAAGGTGAGGAGGGATCCGGGCCGGCCCTCGGTGTCGCCGTAGTAGAGGTGGTAGCTGCCGGGACTGTCGAAGTTCACGGTGCGCTTGACGAGCCGGAGGCCCATCGCGCGCACGTAGAAGTCGACGTTCCGCTGCGGGTCGCCGCCGATGGCGGTCACGTGATGCAGTCCCTGGGTGCTGGCGGTCATGAGGCGCTCCTTCCGCGCGGCCCGGTCGGGCCATGTCCATGCAAACGCATGAGACGGCGGATCATTCCCGGTGGGACGGAGGAGGGGAGGCGGCATCGGCGCCACCTCCCCTCCTCCGCGCTCACGTGTCAGTCGTCGAGGTGCGCGATGGCGTAGTCCGCCTCCTCCGCGGTGAACTTCTCGCCGTACTCGCTCGTGAGCTGGTCCCGGATCGCGGCGGGCGACATCGCCGCCATCTCCCGATACGTCTTCGCCTTCGCGAGCGCGTTGGCGTTCCAGTCGGCCTGGACGTTGTCCACGGCGTACTGCGCGGCCTCCGGCGTGAACTGCTCGCCGTACTCGCTCGTGAGCTGGTCGTACAGGCCGGCCTTGCTCATGTCGAGGCCGTTCGCGTAGGTCTCCGCCTTGATGAGCGCGGTCGCGCTCTCGGCTGGGACGGCGGGTGCCGCGGGCGCGGCGGCTGCGGTCGTCTCCTCGGCGACGGGTTCGGTCGCCTCGGGCGTCGGGGTCGGCAGCGCCTCGGCCTCGGCGGACGACTCGACGACCCCGGCGGTGCCCGTGGAGCTGCCCGCAGTGCCGAGCGCCGCGGCGAACACGAGGGTCACGACCAACGAGGTGACGGCCCCGACGGCGCCGAGCGACAGGCCGGTGATCGCCATGCCCTTGCTCTGGGCGCGACGGAGGGCGAGGATCCCGAGCACCACGGCCGCCGCTCCCGCGATCAGCCCGAAGAACGGGGCGAGACCCGTGAGGAAGGCGACTATGCCGACGACCAGCGCGGCGACAGCGAGGCCCTTCGGGCGGACGCCGTAGGGCGGCGGCGGCGGCGGCATGGTGGCCGTGCCGGCGGGGGTGGGCGGCCCGTAGGGGCCGGTAGGCGTGGGCTGGTGCGGGTCCGGGGACGGGTATCCCGGCTGCTCGGGTGCGGTCATGCCCGCAGCATGCCAGCGCGGCCGCCGCGTGGAGGACCGATCCCGGGTCGCCAGGACCCCCACTTCGCGGCGCGGGGACCCCCACTTCGCGGGCATCGGTCCTGACCGTGGTCCTCGCCCATCCCCCTAGCCTGGATCGACGAGGGAGACGCCCATGGACCTGCGCTGGCTGAGCGCGCCCGACGACGAGGTCGCGGAGGCGATGCGCACCGTGCGCACCGGCGCCCGGCCGTCGTGGGTCCCGTCGCGCCGCAAGGTGCTCGCGCACGTCAACGACTCGCTGATCCTCTGGTGCGTCTGCATCGTCCTCATGTACTTCGGCATCGTCACCGACGGCGCGGGGGACGGCACCGTCACGCCCGCGACGATCGCGGGGCTCGCGGGAGCCGCCATGGTCCTCGCCGTCTGGATCCTCGGATCCCGCCTCCTGCACCGCTGGGCGGCCCGGCCGCCGTCGCCACGCGCCCGCGGACGGGAGTGGCGCCAGCACCTCACCGCGCTCGCCAACGGGTTCGCGCCGCAGCCGAGCGGCGGCCGCACCTTCCGCGCGCTCATCACCGAGGACGCGGGCGGCGTGCTCGTCGTCCCGCGCTTCCGCGCCGCGGGCGTGGAGTTCGGCAACGTCGTCCGGAAGCGCGCCCGCCGCACCGGCTGGAGCTACGTGGCGGTGACGCTCCCCGTGCCGCTGCCGCACCTGCTGCTCGACGCCACCGCGAACGACGCGCGCGGCGGCGACCTCCCGGCGAGCGTGCGCGGGGGCCAGCGCCTCTCCCTCGAGGGCGACTTCGACTGGCACTTCCGCCTCTTCGCGCCCGCGGAGTACGAGCGCGACGCGCTCTTCCTGCTGACGCCCGACGTCATGGCGGCGCTCGTCGACGACGCGGCGGACTTCGACGTCGAGATGGTCGACGACACGCTCGTGTTCTTCCGCCGCGAGCTCGCCGACTTCGCCGAGGCGGGGCCATGGGAGGCGGCCGGGCGGATCCTCGACGGCGTCGCCGCGCGCATCCGGCGACGCGCGGTCCGGTACCGCGACGAGCGCGTGCTGCTCGGCGCCGGAGGGCGGGCCGCGCCGCTGCGCGCGGACCTGGACGAGCAGGAGCCGGATCCCCGCGCCCCGCGCATCGCCGCCGACGGCCGTCGCCTCGACGTCCGCGACCGCCGCACCGGCTGCCTCGGCGCCCTCGGCTGGTTCGCGTGGATCGCGTTCCGCGCCTCGCTGATCTTCGTGCCCGCGGTCTTCGCGATCGCGGGCTTCATGTCGATCGTCGACGGGCGCTGACCGGCGGGTGGGCCTCAGCTGGTCGTCGACGCGCGATCCGCCCGGCGCAGCGTCGACGCCGGGGCTTCCCCCGCGGATCCGCAGCAGCCAGCATGAGCGCATGGGACGCATCCTCGGCATCGGCGGTCTGCTCTTCCGCGCGGACGACCCCGTCGCGCTCACCGCGTGGTACCGGGACGTGCTCGGGCTCGACCTCGACGCGCAGGGCGTGTGGCAGCAGGAGGCCGGCCCCACCGTCGTCGCGGCCGCGGCGCGCACGGCGCCGCCGTCGCGGGCGCCGGAGCAGCGGCTGATGCTGGACCTCCGCGTGAGCGACCTGGACGGCCTCGTCGCGCGCCTCGCCGCGGCCGGCGCGGAGGTCGCGCCCGGCATCGAGGACATGCCCGGCGTCGGACGCTTCTCCTGGGTGACGGATCCCGAGGGCTCCCGGATCGAGCTGTGGGAGCCGAGCTGACGGCAGTCCCGTCGCCGCCCGCTCAGCCGCCGACGGCCCGCCGCACCAGCTCCGCAACGCGCTCCTCGTTCGCGGGATCCACCGCGGTCAGCGCGTAGGAGGTCGGCCACATCGTGCCCTCGTCGAGCTGCGCCGGATCCTGGAAGCCGAGCGTCGAGTACCGCGTGCCGAACTTCGAGCCCGGCTGGAAGAACACGACCGGCTTGCCGTCGGCGTCCGCGTAGGCCGGGAAGCCGTACCAGGTCTTGGGCGCGAGGTCGGGCGCGTGCTCGAGCACGATGCCGTGCAGCCACTCGGCGATCGCGCGCTCCTCGGGCGGCATCGCGGCGAACGCGTCGAGCACGCCCTGCAGCGCGGCGGCCTGCTTGTCGGCGGCCTTCTGCGCCTTCGCCTCCTCGCGCAGCTCGCGGGCGCGCTGCTTCATCGCGTCGCGCTCGTCCTTGGAGAAACCGCTGTCGGTCATGTCCGCTCCCTCGCGTGGTGGTGTGCCTGGAGCGTGGCAGGTGCCGGGGGAGCCGGCAAGCGCCGCGCGGATCCCGCACCCTCGCCGACGGCGTACCGTCGGACCATGAGCACCCACGAGCAGGACCAGCCCATCATGGACGGCGCCGGCGAGGCCACCGCGGACGAGAAGCGCGCCGGGCTCGCCGAGCAGGTCGCCTACGACCACCGCGACAGCGGATCCGAGGCCATGGCCGCCGACCTCGACCGCCGCACCGCGGACGCCGGGCTCGCCGAGGAGCCCGCCGATCCCGCGGCGACGCAGGCGACCTCCACCGGCCGCGACGGCGTCGACGGCGAGGCCGACGCGGAGGTCGACGGGCCGCACCCCGCCTGATCCCCGACACGCCCGCGAGGAGCCGCCCGGAATGCCCCGGCGGCTCCTCGTCGTTGGGGCAGGGGATGACCGAGAACCGAGAGACCCCCGTCCGCACGTCCGCCCCCGCCGCATCCCCCCGCTCCGACGGCACCGGCCGCACGGCCCTCGTCGTCGGCGCGACCGGCATCAGCGGATCGGCGCTGGTCGACCAGCTCACCGCCGAGGGCTGGGACGTGCTCGCCCTCAGCCGCCGCGCCGGGGCCGACCGCCCGGGCGTCCGCTGGATCAGCGCCGACCTGCGCTCCGCCGACGACCTCCGCCGCGTCCTCGCGCCCGAGAAGCCCACGCACGTGTTCTTCACGGCGTGGTCGCGCCAGGCCACCGAGCAGGAGAACATCGACGTCAACGGCGGCATGGTGCGCGACCTGCTCGCCGCCCTCGACGGCGCGCCCGTCGAGCACGCCGCGCTCGTCACCGGCCTCAAGCACTACCTCGGCCCGTTCGAGGCGTACGGCCAGGGCAACATGCCCGACACCCCCTTCCACGAGGAGGAGGAGCGCCTCGACGCCCCCAACTTCTACTACGCGCAGGAGGACGAGCTCTTCGCCGCCGCCGCGCGCCAGGGCTTCACGTGGTCGGTGCACCGCTCGCACACCGTCATCGGGCACGCGGTCGGCAACCAGATGAACATGGGCCTGACCCTCGCGGTCTACGGATCCCTCTGCCGCGACCTCGGCCTGCCGTTCGTCTTCCCGGGCAGCGAGACCCAGTGGAACGGTCTCACGGACGTCACCGACGCGACCGTCCTCGCCGACCAGATGGTGTGGGCGTCCACCGCCGAGGCGGGCCGCGACGAGGCGTTCAACGTCGTCAACGGCGACGTCTTCCGCTGGCGCTGGATGTGGCCGCGCCTCGCCGTCTTCTTCGGCGTCGAGCCCGTCGGGTTCCAGGACGCGCCGCGTCCGCTCGAGCAGCAGATGGCCGGCTACGAGGACGACTGGGCGCGCATCGCGCGCGAGGCCGGTCTCGCCGAGTCCGATCTGAACCGCATCGCCTCCTGGTGGCACACCGACGCCGACCTCGGCCGGGACATCGAGGTCGTCACCGACATCAGCAAGAGCCGGCTCGCCGGGTTCCACACGCACCACCGCACCCTCGACAGCTTCCTCGGGCTGTTCGAGCGCTACCGCGCGGAGGAGCTCATCCCGCGCTGACCGGCTGCGCGGGCGCCGCGGGTCCCGCGGCCGGGCGCCCGTACGCCAGGCGGCGGATGGCCCACTCGGCGGGACCCGCCCGGCCGGCGCGCTCGAGCGCCACGGCCACCGCGACCGTGACGAGCCACACGCCGATCGCGATCAGCGCGATGCGCGCCGTGCCCGCGCCGACGCCGAGGGCGAGCGACCACGGCTCCAGCAGGATCGCGAACAGCGCCGACTGGAGCAGGTAGCACGTCATCGAGCGGCGGCCCACGGCGACGAGCGCGCGGAGCACAGGTCCGGGCGCGGGATCCCCGAGGCGGGCCCGCGCCGCGACCGCCCAGCCCACGAGGCCGAGCAGGCCGAGCGCACCGCCGACACCGGTCGCGCCGTGCAGCACGCCGAGCAGGTAGAGCGCCACGGGATCCGCGTCGATCGCGCCGACCGTCGCGAGCACGAGCGGGAGGGCGCCGAGCACGCTGACGGGCATCCCCACGAGCGCCAGCCGGCGCAGCAGCGGCACGTGCGCGGCCGGGTCCTCGAGCACCCGGCGGCGGCCGAGCAGGATCCCGATCGCGGCCAGCGGCACGAGCGCCCCGACCGTCACGGGCGTCGCGACGACGAGCGCCGTGAGCGCGACCGCCCGGCTCGCGAGGTCGCCGAGGAAGGTGCCGTCGCCGCCGAGGAGGGATCCGGATCCGTCGTCGCCCGTGAGGCCGTCCGCCCCCGCCACCACGAGGAACACGATCGCGGGCGCCCACACGAGCACGCGGAACGCGCGGTCGCTCGCGCGGTACGTGGCCGCGAGGGCGAGCCCGAGGATCCCGTACGACAGCAGGATGTCGCCCTCGAACAGCAGCACCACGTGCAGCGCCCCGAAGACCATCAACCACAGGCTGCGGCGGAGGAGCAGCCGCTGCGCGCGCGGTCCGTCGACGCCCGCGGCCGCCTGGCGGCGCAGGATCACCGCGAACCCGTACGCGAACAGCATCGTGAACAGCGGGAACGCGCGGTTGTCGACGAGCGTGCCCACGAGCGCGTCGGCGACGTGGTCGAGCGCGGTGCCGTCCGACGGGCGGCCGAGCGGACCCGTCGGGCGGCCGGCGATGAAGTAGACGGAGTTGGCGAGCGCGATGCCGAGCAGCGCGATCCCGCGGAGGAGGTCGGGCGCGAGGCTGCGCTCCGCCGCGGACGTCGGGCCGGCGGAGGGGACGGGCGCGGGGGATGCGGGGAGCGGGGTCACGGATCCAGCCTGCCCGCCAGGTGATCGGCCCGCCACCGCGGCCGCGCGCCCGCATCCACCGATCGGCCGATGCCGTGGATCGACCGCTCGGCCGTTCCGCTCTCGCCCGCCGACCGCCACGCTGGATCCATGACCACAGCAGCCGTCGAGGAGCACGTCAGCGTGCGCGACCTCGAGAAGACCTACGGCACGACCACCGCCCTCCGGGGCGTCACCTTCGACATACACCGCGGCGAGACGTTCGCGCTCCTCGGCCCGAACGGCGCCGGCAAGTCGACGACCATCGAGATCCTCGAGGGGTACCGGCTCCGCTCGGGCGGATCCGCGACCGTGCTCGGCGTGGACCCCGCGACCGGCGGCCGCGCCTGGCGCGCCCGCATCGGCATGGTGCTCCAGTCGAGCTCCGAGAGCGGCGCGATGACGGTCCGCGAGCAGGTCGCGCACTTCGCCGCGATGTACCCGCGGCCGCGCGACGTCGACGCGACCATCGAGGCGGTGGGCCTCACCGAGAAGGCCGGCACGCTGCTGCGCGCGCTCTCGGGCGGCCAGCGGCGGCGGGTGGACGTGGCCCTCGGGATCATCGGACGCCCCGAGCTGCTGTTCCTCGACGAGCCGACCACGGGCTTCGACCCCGAGGCCCGGCACCGGTTCTGGGACCTCATCCGCGAGCTCAAGGCGGAGGGCACGACCATCCTCCTCACGACGCACTACCTCGACGAGGCGGCGCAGCTCGGCGACCGGGCCGCGGTGATCGCGGGCGGGCGCCTGGTGGCGATCGGCCGGCTCGACGAGATCGGGGGAGAGGAGGCGCGGATCCCGCGGGTGCTCTGGCGCGACGACGACGGATCCCACGACGAGCGCACCCGGACGCCCGGCGCGTTCGTGTCGCGTCTCTCGGCGGCGACGCCCGGCGGCGAGCCGCGCGACCTGCGCATCGTCCGGCCGAGCCTCGAGGACGTGTACCTCGGGCTGCTCGCGGAGGCGGGCGCCCCGGACCCGTCCGGGGCCGACGCCCCTGCCGCGACCCCCGCCGCCGCGGCCTCCGCCGAGGAGGTGGCGGCATGACCGCCGTCCGCCCCGCGCGTCCCGCCGCGGACCGCGCCCCGGCCCTGCCCGGCGTCCTCCCGCTCGGGATCCACCGCGTCCGCTACGAGGTGCGCCGCTACTTCCGCCAGACCGACACGATCATCTTCACGTTCCTGTTCCCGGTCATCATGCTGTCGATCTTCTCGGTGGCCTTCGGCTCGTCCGGGAACCTCGGCACGGCGCCCGACGGCTCCGGCGGCGTGAGCGCGGCGGCCTACTACCTGCCGGGCATGATCGCGGCGGGCATCCTCCTCTCGGGCGTGCAGAACCTCGCGGTCGACATCGCGATGGAGCGCAGCGACGGCACGCTCAAGCGACTCGCCGGATCCCCGCTGCCCGTGCTCTCGTACTTCCTCGGCAAGGGCGGGCAGGTCATCGTGACCTCGCTCCTGCAGATGGTAGTGCTGCTGCTCGTCGCCCGGTTCGCGTTCGGGGTGGAGCTGCCCACCGACCCCGGCCGGTGGGCCACGTTCGCGTGGGTCTACGCGCTCGGGATCACGTCGTCGGCCGTGCTCGGCATCGCGCTCAGCCGCATCCCGCGCTCCGGCGCCTCGGCCACGGCCGTCATCACGCCGATCGTGCTCGTGCTGCAGTTCATCAGCGGCGTGTACCTCACCTTCACGATGCTGCCGAGCTGGCTGCAGGACGTCGCCTCCTTCCTGCCGCTGAAGTGGATGGCGCAGGGCATGCGCGCCGTCTTCCTGCCGGACGCGCTCGCGGCGTCCGAGCGCGGCGGCACGTGGGACCTCCCGGGCGTGGCGGTCGTCCTCGCCATCTGGCTGGTGGGCGGCACGATCGCCGCGGTCGCCACCTTCCGCTGGATCCGCCGGGACTCCTGAGCGGTGCGCGACGGTCGGAGGGGATGGCAGGCTCAGGGGATGATCCCGGTCCGCACCGTCCACATCGCCTACGCGGTGACGATGGCGCTGCTGGTCCTGCTCACCCTCGGCACGGGCAGCGACGCCGGATGGGGCGCGTGGGGCGCGATCGCGACGATGACCGCCCTCTACCTCGTGATCGGCCGTCGGGCGCTCGAGGCCTCCGCGGCGGCGGCGGCCACGGAGGCCCGGCTCCCGCCGGAGCCGTCGGCCGTCGTCTTCCTCGCGCTCGTCATCCCGGCCGCGACCTGGGGCGTCGCGAGCCTGTCGTCGTTCGCGATCGTGCAGTGCGTGCTGTGCCCGCTCGTCTGGCTGCTCCTCGACCGGGTGCGCGACGCCGTCATCGGGACCCTCGTGCTCACCGGATCCATCGCCGTGGGCTTCGTGGTCGGCTTCGGGGACCTGCCGGGCGCGCTCCCGACCATGGCGGTGTCGCAGGGGCTCAGCCTCGGCGGGAGCGTCGCGCTCGGGCTGTGGATCACGCGCATCGCCGACCTCAGCCGCGAGCGCCTGCAGCTCCTGGAGGGGCTGCGCGCGGCGCAGGCGCAGGTCGAGGCGCTCGGCCGCGAGGCGGGGGCGGCCCGCGAGCGGGAGCGCCTGTCGGCCGACATCCACGACACGGTCGCGCAGGACCTCACCGGCCTCGTGCTGCTCGCCCAGCGCGGTCGGCGGGAGCTCCGCGGCGGCCAGGCGTCGGCGACGGACGCGACCCTGGCCGAGCTGGAGGAGGGAGCGCGCGACGCGCTCACGCAGACCCGCGCGATCGTCGCCGCCACCGCGCCCGTCGAGCTGACGGACGGCCTGGGCCAGGCCCTGGCCCGGCTCGGCGCGCGCCTGTCCCGCGAGACCGGCACCCCGGTCGCGGTGCGGGCGGACGCGGGCGTCGGATCCGTCGACCGCGACGCCGAGGTCGTCCTCCTCCGCTGCGCGCAGGAGGGCCTCGCGAACGTGCGGCGCCACGCGGGCGCGTCCGCCGTGGAGGTGGTCCTCGGGCGCGACGGCGCGGACGTGGTGCTCGCGGTCCGCGACGACGGCCGCGGGTTCGACCCCGCGCGCGCGTCCGGCGGGTACGGGCTCGACGGCATGCGCCGCCGGCTCGCCTCGGCCGGCGGGCGCCTCGACGTCGCGAGCGGCACCGGCGGCACGCGGCTCACGGCGCGGATCCCGGCGCACGCGGCGCCCGCCGATCCGCGCGACGTCGAGCCGTCACCGGCCACCGCGACCCCCGCCCGGGCCCGCGCATGACGCCCCCGCCCGTCCGCGTCGCCGTCGTCGACGACCACCCCGTCGTCCGCGCCGGCCTCGCCGCGCTCCTCGCGTCCGCCGACGACATCGACGTCGTCGGCCAGGCGGCCGACGGCGAGGCGGCGGTCGCCCTCGCCCGCGCGGAGCGCCCTGACGTCGTCCTCATGGACCTCCGCATGCCCGGTCTCGACGGGGTCGGCGCGACCGCCCGCATCCGCGAGGAGGCGCCGGACGTGCGCGTCCTCGTGCTGACCACCTACGAGACCGACGCGAGCATCCTCACCGCCATCGAGGCCGGCGCGAGCGGCTACCTGCTGAAGGCGGCGCCGGAGGAGGAGATCCTCGCGGGCGTCCGCGCGGTGGCCCGCGGCGACGTCGCCCTCGCCCCCGCGATCGCCGCCGCGCTGGTCCGCCAGGTGGCGCGTCCCGCCGCCGAGCCCGCGACGCCGACGCCGACGCTCAGCCCGCGCGAGACCGAGGTGCTCGCGCTCGTGGCCGCCGGCCGCACCAACGCCCGCATCGCCCTCGAGCTGCATGTGACGCCCGCGACCGTGAAGACGCACCTGCTGCACGTGTTCGAGAAGCTCGGCGTCGGCGACCGGACCCGCGCGGTCACGCTCGCGATGGAGCTCGGTCTGCTGCCGCCCGTGACCGGACCCGCGCGCGGCTGAGCCGCCCGCCACCCGGCGCCACGGGTCAGGACGCCACGAACCCGCCCACCTCGAGCAGCGCGTGGTCGCTCGTCGAGCAGGCGGGCTCCGGCCAGGCGACGAAGAGCGACGCGGTGGATCCGGGCGGGTACACGCGCAGGCCGTCGGCCGGGGTCAGCCCGCATTCCGCGTCGGGGTAGACCTGCCCGTCGGTGTAGTGCAGCGGCGCCTGGGCCGACGCGCCCGGCTCCAGGGTGACGGTGGGGTGGTCCGTGCCGCGGTCGAGCGTGGCGGGGAGGCCGAGCTGGGTGCCGTCCCCGTCCCCGACGAAGGAGACGCCCGGCCAGCCCTGCAGCGTGCACGGCGACGCGGACCAGTTGGTGAGCACGACGGTCACGCGCTGCTGGCTCATCCCCGTGCCCTCGCCCGGGTCGCCGCCGGGCCCGGACGCCGGGGCGATGGATCCGGTGAGCGCGTCGACCGCGCAGCGCGCGGCGTCCCCGGAGGCGGCCGGGTCGCCGGTCGCCCCGTCGGACGCGGCGGCGGTGGGGGAGGCCGCGGGCGTCGCGGTCGGGGTGCCCGTGGGGGCGACGCTGGCGGGCTGGTCGGCCGGGGGCGCGGTCGCGGATCCGCCGCCCGCGTCCGTGCAGCCGGCCAGCGCGAGGGCGGCGGCGAGGGCGAGCGGGGCGAGCAGGCGGGGGATGCGGGAGGGGCGGCGATCGGTGCTCATCACCCCGGTCTACGCCACGTCCCGACCGGGCGCGAGCGCCTGTCCGATCCGCGATCACGCCCCGGCGCGGCCGTCGCGCGCCCGCTCCGCCCCCGACCGAGGGACACCCCGGTAACGCTTGGATAACGTCTGTCGGATGCCGTATCGGCGGCTGCGGAAATGGATAAGTTCTGACCGACGACAAACGCACGGACGCCGCGACCCGGCCGCTCCGCCGGGGGTCGCGCCGCACCGAACCCGAACCACCACCAGCACTCACCGCACCAGCACCCGACCCGAGGACGCGTCGGCGCACCAGGCCTTCGCGAGGACGCGACCGCCGGGTGCACCGCACGACCCGGACGGGCCACCCGAGAGGACCCGCCGACATGGCATCCGGACGACACGCACGAAAGATCAGCTCCCTCCTCCTCCTCGCCGGCGTCGCCGTCGGCATGACCGCCTGCGCGCCCCAGGGCGCCACGAACACCGGCTCCGGCGACGGCGGCGACGCCGCCGGCGGCACCGAGTGCAACGTCGGCATCTCGATGCCTACGCGCAGCCTCGAGCGCTGGATCAACGACGGCGAGGGCCTGAAGACCAAGCTCGAGGGCGACGACTGCACCGTCGACCTCCAGTACGCCGACAACAAGACCGACGCCCAGATCAGCCAGATCCAGAACCAGGTCGCGGGCGGCGCCAAGATCCTCGTGGTCGCGGCCGTCGACGGCAAGACGCTCGGCCCGGCCCTCGAGGACGCGAAGAGCCAGGGCGTCACGGTCATCGCCTACGACCGCCTCATCAACGGCACGGACGCCGTCGACTACTACGCGACGTTCGACAACTACAAGGTCGGCACGCTCCAGGGCGAGTTCATCAAGGACACGCTCGACCTCGACAACGCGGCCGGGCCCTTCACGCTCGAGCCCTTCGCCGGCAGCCCCGACGACAACAACGCCGGCTTCTTCTTCGGCGGAGCGTGGGACGTCCTCCAGCCCTACGTCGAGAGCGGCAAGCTCACCGTGCCCTCGGGCAAGTCGCCCGCCACGAGCGCCGACTGGCAGTCCATCGGCATCCTTGGCTGGGGATCCGACGACGCGCAGGCCGAGATGGACAACCGCCTGCAGTCGTTCTACACGGGCGGCCAGAAGGTCCAGGTCGTGCTCTCGCCCAACGACAGCCTCGCGCTCGGCATCGAAGCGTCGCTCTCCAGCGCCGGCTACGCGCCCGGCGCCGACTGGCCCGTCATCACCGGCCAGGACGCCGACAAGGCGAACGTCCAGGCGATCCTCGCGGACAAGCAGTCCATGACCGTCTGGAAGGACACCCGGGCGCTCGGCGACCAGGTCCAGAAGATGATCGGCGAGATCGTCGCGGGCGACGAGGTCACCGTCAACGACACCAAGTCGTACGACAACGGCAACAAGGTCGTCCCGTCGTTCCTCCTCGACCCGCAGGTGGTCGTGAAGGACGACGTGCAGTCCGTGCTCGTCGACTCCGGCTTCCTCAAGGCGTCCGACGTCGGCCTGTAGCCCCACTCGCGGCCGACGGGCGCCCGGCACCACGCCGGGCGCCCGTCGGCCGCGCATCCGTCTCCACCCGGCGCGCGCCGATCCGGCACGCGCCACCGACCCGAACGGGAACCAGGAGCAGCAATGGACGACGTCATCCTGCAGATGACCGGCATCGTCAAGGAGTTCACGGGCGTGCGCGCCCTCGACGGCGTGGACGTCACCGTCCGCCGCGGCGAGGTGCACGCCATCTGCGGCGAGAACGGCGCGGGCAAGTCGACGCTGATGAAGGTGCTCAGCGGCGTGTACCCGCACGGCTCGTACGAGGGCACCATCACGATCGACGGCCGCGAGGTCCGCTACGGATCCATCAACGACAGCGAGCGCGACGGGGTGGTCATCATCCACCAGGAGCTCGCGCTCAGCCCCTACCTCTCCATCGCGGAGAACATCTTCCTCGGCAACGAGATGTCGCGCGGCGGCGTCATCGACTGGAACAAGACGAACCTCGAGGCCGTCAAGCTGCTGAAGCGCGTCGGGCTCGACGAGAACCCGGCGACGCGCGTGCTCGAGCTCGGCGTGGGCAAGCAGCAGCTCGTGGAGATCGCGAAGGCGCTCTCCAAGGAGGTGAAGCTCCTGATCCTCGACGAGCCGACCGCCGCGCTCAACGACGACGACTCGGCGCACCTGCTGGGCCTCATCCGCCTGCTGCGCGACGACGGCATCACGAGCATCATCATCAGCCACAAGCTCAACGAGATCCGGGCCATCGCGGACGACGTCACCGTCATCCGCGACGGCAAGACCATCGAGACGTTCCCCGTCACCGACTCGGACGAGATCGAGACGCGCATCATCCGCGCGATGGTCGGCCGCCCGCTCGACGCGCAGTTCCCGCCGCGGGATCCGCACATCGGCGAGGAGAAGCTCCGCGTCGAGGGCTGGACCGTGCACCACCCGGTGGACGTCGACCGCGTCGTCGTCGACGACGCCTCGTTCACCGTCCGCGCGGGCGAGGTCGTCGGGTTCGCCGGCCTCATGGGCGCGGGTCGCACGGAGCTCGCGATGAGCATCTTCGGGCGCTCTTACGGCACCGGCATCACCGGCCGGATCTTCAAGGACGGCAAGGAGATCCGCACCCGCACCGTGAGCGAGGCCATCAAGAACGGCATCGCCTACGCGACCGAGGACCGGAAGCGCTACGGGCTCAACCTCATCGGCAGCATCACGGTGAACGTCTCGGCCGCCGCGCTCTCCAAGCTCGTCAAGCTCGGCGTGATCGACCGCCACCGCGAGTACGCGGTCGCCGACGACTACCGCAAGAAGATGAACATCAAGACGCCCGACGTCGCGGGGGTGGTCGGCAAGCTGTCCGGCGGCAACCAGCAGAAGGTCGTCCTCAGCAAGTGGATCTACTCGGGTCCCGACGTGCTCATCCTCGACGAGCCGACCCGCGGCATCGACGTGGGGGCGAAGTACGAGATCTACAGCATCATCAACCAGCTCGCGGCCGAGGGGAAGGCGGTCATCGTCATCTCCTCCGAGCTGCCCGAGCTCATCGGCCTCTCGGACCGGATCTACACGATCGCCGAGGGGCGGCTCACCGCGGAGGTCTCCCGGGCCGACGCGACACAGGAGGAGCTGATGCGGCACATGACCGCCAGCCGGAAGTCAGGAGTCGACCAGTGACCGTCACCGCCGAGCAGGCCACATCGCCCAACGCGCCCGCGCCCGACGGCGTGAAGACGCGCAAGCGCCGCCGCATCGACCTCCGCCAGTACGGGATCCTCGCGGCCCTGGCCGTCATCATCCTGCTGTTCCAGATCCTCACCGAGGGGCGGCTGCTCTACCCGGGCAACGTCGCGAACCTCATCCAGCAGAACGCGTACGTGCTGATCCTCGCGATGGGCATGGTCATCGTGATCATCGCGGGCCACATCGACCTGTCGGTGGGCTCGGTCGTCGCGACGGTCGGCGCCGTCGCCGCGCTCAGCATGAACGAGTGGGGGCTGCCGTGGGGGACCGCGGTCGTGCTGTCGCTCGTGGTCGGCGCGCTGATCGGCGCGTGGCAGGGCTTCTGGGTGGCGTTCGTCGGCATCCCGGCGTTCATCGTCACGCTCGCGGGCATGCTCGTGTTCCGCGGCGTCGCGCTCGTGCTCCTCACGGGCGGCACGATCTCGGGCCTCCCCGCGGAGTTCAACTCCATCGGCTCGGGCAACCTGCCGACGACGGGCGCGCCCGACCTGCTCACGCTCGGGATCGGCGCGCTCGTGTCGCTGGCGCTCGTGGTCCAGCAGCTCCGCACCCGCGCCACGCTCCGCAAGCTCGAGCTGCCGCGCGAGCGGGCGATCTCGTTCTGGATCCGCACCGCCATCGCCGTCTTCGCGATCATGTACCTCTGCTACCTGCTGGCCTACAACCGCGGGACGCCGATCATCCTGATCATCCTGGCGACGCTCGTGCTGCTCTACTCGTTCCTCCTCACGCGCACGGTGTTCGGCCGGCACGTGTACGCGATGGGCGGCAACCTGTTCGCCGCGATGATGTCGGGCGTCAAGACCCGCTGGGTCAACTTCTTCATCTTCGTGAACATGGGCCTGCTCGCCGGGCTCGCGGGCGTCGTCAGCACGGCGCGCGCCGGATCCGCGGTGGCCTCGGCCGGCCAGAGCTTCGAGCTCGACGCCATCGCCGCGGTGTTCATCGGCGGCGCGGCGGTGCAGGGCGGCGTCGGCACGGTCGTCGGCGCGGTCATCGGCGGCCTCGTGATGGGCGTGCTCAACCAGGGCCTGTCGATCCTGTCGGTCGACGCGGCCTGGCAGCAGGTCATCAAGGGCCTGGTGCTGCTCCTCGCGGTCGCCTTCGACGTCTACAGCAAGCGGCGCTCCGGGCGCTGACCCGCGACGCAGCAGGACCTTCGGCCCGGCCGCTCCCCACTCGGGGGAGCGACCGGGCCGTCGTCGTGGGTGGGGGCGGTTCGCCCGCGATCCGCGTCGGCGATCAGCCGCGGTGGCGTCCCCGCGCGCGCGGGCTGTCGGCGGCGGGGGCCGCGTCGACGCCCGGGTGCGAGGGGTCCTGGCGCGCGGCCTCCGCCACGCCCTCGGACATCGCGTCGGAGTGCACGTGATCGCCCTCCGCCACGGCGTCCGCCGCGGCCGATGCGGCGCGCCGGCGCCGGGTCTGCACGGCGCCCGTGATGATCGTGACCGCCGCGTAGCAGAGCAGCGCGACCGCCGCTGCCGGGATGATCCAGCTGCGGGCCTGCCCGTTCACGGCCTGGTTGGCCCAGCCGACGAGCGGCACCGAGTACCAGACCTCGCCCTGGATCTGGCCGGGCGTCACGGGCAGCGAGTCGGGCGACGCGTTGTTGTCGCCCTTGAACGTGAAGGAGCGCGTGCCGTCGGAGGCCGACGCGATGGCGGTGATCCGGTGCGTGATGACCGCGGGGTCGCCCGAGCGGATCTGGTAGGTCGCGACGTCGCCCACCTCCAGCGCGTCCGGGTCGACGGGCCGCACGACGATGAGCGTGCCGGGCGGGAGGGTCGGCTCCATCGACTGCGTGAGGATCGTCAGCGGCACGGATCCCGAGACCTTCGGCACCACGAGCAGCACGCCCGCCAGCGCGATGACGAGCAGCAGGATCCCGACGCTGAGGCCCACGGCCGCCGAGCGGGCGAGCTGCGCGACGCCGCCGCGGGGCGTGGTGCCGGCCTCGAGCTCGACGGGCGCGAGGTCGTCCGCGGGACGGCCGAGGGCGTCGGCGTGCCGCGCGCGGAGGCGGGGGAGGAGGCGGGGCATGGGCGGGGGTCCGGGGTCAGGAGCAGCGGAAGCCGCGCGCGCCGTTCTGGCTGATGGCGACGATCGTGCCGCTGGCGACCTGGCGCACGCTCCTGTCGGAGGAGTCGAGGAGGTCGACCGTGACGCGCACGGTCCCGTCGGGGGCGAGGGAGGCGGGGACCTCGGATCCGCTCACCGTGGCCTGGCCGTAGTAGCCCTGCGACTTGGCGATGCGCGTGCCGTTGACGAAGACGCCGTAGTACGGCTCGTTCTCGACGTCCCACGCGAGCGTGACGTACCAGTCGCCGTCGGTCGGCGTGCAGCGGAAGCCGCCCGTGACGGCGGGGCCGGCGGCGGTCTGCGTGGCGGAGGTGGAGGCGCGGCCGGTCCAGCTGCCGGATCCGAGGACGACGCCGAGCGTGCCCGTGACGGTCGCGGACCCGCTCGTGGGGAAGCCCGACGCGGTGGTGCGCACGCACCAGGTCGACTTCGCGCCGCCCGCGAGGGTGCCGGAGACGGTGGGCGGCGCGGCCCAGGTGCCGGAGACGGACCCGGAGCCGACGGAGGAGGTGGCCGAGCAGCTCGACGCGGTGGTGCTCCAGGCGACGACCTTCGTGCCGCGGGCGAGCGCCTGGTCGGCGTTGCCGG
The DNA here is from genome assembly GCF_021922925.1 of Clavibacter phaseoli. Classification (NCBI taxonomy): domain Bacteria; kingdom Bacillati; phylum Actinomycetota; class Actinomycetes; order Micrococcales; family Microbacteriaceae; genus Clavibacter; species Clavibacter phaseoli. The sequence goes on along the minus strand of NZ_CP040786.1, from coordinate 1,517,344 downwards.
GGGCGGTCGCGGAGACGGTGCCGGTCCAGGGCGACGAGGCGGTGCCGGTGTTGGTGACGACGACCGTCGCCGTGCGGCTCGGGCTGCTGGAGCTGACGGCGCCGGCGAGCTGGTCGAAGCCCGTGCTCGTCACGGCGACGGTCGCGGCGCGGACGGACGTGCCGGTGGTGGTGCTGGATCCCCACAGGGCGTACCCCGCGGTGCTGCCCGCGCCGACGAGGAGGACGGTGAGGCCCACGAGGAGCGCGACGCGGCCGCGGCCCAGGCGGCGACGGGCGCGCGTCACGGCTTCACCTGCGTGCCGGTCAGGGCGAAGGTGAGCTGGCCGGTGGATCCCTGCACGCTCTGCGGCGCGTCCTGGTCGAGGACGACCTCGGAGCAGACGACGGCGGAGGCGCCGGGCTGGATGCGGACGAAGCCGCTCGTGGTGGTGAGCTGACCGGGGCGTCCGGACCACGTGGTGGCGCCGGAGACGCAGGCGGACGTGGAGGCGACCGGCCCGATGCGCACGGAGAGCTCGCCGAGGAAGGCGCTGTTCGATGAGGTGCCTCGGGCGGATACGGCCACGTCCAAGGGTACCGTCCCCGTGTTCTTCGCGGTGAAGGTGCCGATGGCGCCCTGCCCCGGGAGGAGGCGCGAGGAGTCGAGGGCCGACTGCTGCGTGACGACGAGGCCGCTGGTCCCGCTCGTGACGCCCGCGGGCTGCGCGCTCGCGGATCCGTTCCAGAGGGCGTAGCTGCCGCCGGTGGCGGCGAGCGAGGCGACGACGACCGCGGTGAGGAGGCCGGTGGTGAGCCAGGCGGCGCGGAGCGGGCTGCGCTGGGCGGGCTGCGCCGAGCGGCGGCCGTGGACGGGACGCGCGGCCGTGGAGCGACGACCGCGAGCGGGACGCGGGGCGGGTGCCTGCCTCGTGCTCATGTCGGGTCGCTCCGGTTCGTGTCGCGGGTGGATCGTGATGCGGGTGGTGCGGGGAGGGGATGGAGCCCCCTCCCCGCGGGCGACGTCACCGCGGGGAGGGGAGACCGGGGACTAGATCGCGCGCTGCGTGAGCGTGAAGGCGAGCTTGTCGAAGGAGAGCGAGCCGTTCTGGCCGGTCGTCGCGGTGGAGGGGAAGGTGACCGTGAGGACGACGTTGACCTTGGAGGCGGACGTCGACGGCTTGACCGTGAAGGTGTTCGCGGCGGAGGCGGGGGTGATGCTGGCGTCGGTCGAGGTGACGTCGAGCTTCGTGGTGATGGCCGCCTTGAGCGCCGAGTCGCCGGTGATGGAGACGGGGTTGTAGGTGAGGTCCGCGGCGAGCGAGTCGCCGGTCGCCGTCACGGTCAGCGCGCTCGTGTACTGGAGGACGTTGCCGGGGACGATGCGGTAGGTCGACGGGTCGATGACCTTGCTGCCGCCGTTGGTGATGTCGGTCCAGACGCCCGCGGTGTCGGCGGCGATGGCCAGGTTGCCCGAGGAGACGCTGGAGGCGGCGACCGTGGCGTTGGCGTTCCACAGCGCGAAGCTGCCGGCGCCGCCGAGGAGGAGGACGATTCCGGCGGCACCTGCGACGGCACCGGAGACGATCTTGTTCATGGGGATTCCTGTTCTTCGCGCGGTGTGCCGCGCATGCTCATGGGGAGGCGTCGGGTGGGTGTCCCGCCGGTCGTCTCCGGTCCTCGGTCGGCGCCTGTGCGGCGCTCTCGCGGTGTCGGTCCGGTGTTTCCTTCGACGTGCATCACTCTGACGGAGCGGCCTCAAGCCACCCGCTGGGGATCCGCAAGTCCCGCCGAGCTTTCCCGCAAGCCCGGCCCGGCATCGGCTCAAGGGCCCGGCAGCTGTCCGCGGACGATCCGCCCGGGGCCCGCCCGGCGTCGCGGACCGGGGAGGAGGGGGCTCGGCGCGTCGCCCGGTCTAGGCTCGGTCCACGGCGTCCCCCGACGGCGGATGGAGGAGGACAGCGCATGACCCCTCCCGCCCTCGTGGCCCGGATCTCCGCGGACGACCGGCGCCGGCGCGGCTCCACCCGGGCGCAGATCCCCTTCCTCCTCAGCTGCGCGGTGGTCGCGGTCCTCGTGGCGGTGGTGGAGCCCGCCGTCCAGCGCGACGCCTGGTACGCGGCCGCCATCGCCCTCGTGCTCGTCGGCTCCGTCCTCGCCCTCGTGGTCGGGGCCAGCCGGATCCCGTCGGCCGTCCTCATCGCGGTGCCCGCGCTCGACCTGCTGGCGGTGGCGTTCATCCGCGACGCGACGGCGGCCTCCCTCCCGGCCGCGGCGCTGCTCGTGATCTTCCCGCTCCTCTGGCTCGTGTTCGGCTTCCCGTCGGGCGGCGTCCCCGTCGCGATCGCGGGCGCGCTCGCGATCACCGTCTTCCCCGTCCTGCGCGACGGCGCCCTCCCCGACACGAGCGACGGCTGGGCCGACCTCGTCGCCGGCTTCCTCCTCACCGCCCTGCTGGTCACCGCGGCGGGTCAGGCCGCGGCGACCCAGCGCCGGGACCAGCGCGAGCTGGCCGAGTCGACCGCCGCCCAGGCCCGGCTCCTCGCGGAGTCGCGCGAGCAGACCGCGACCATCCGCGACGTCGCGGACGCCGTCGACGTCGGGATCGTCTTCTTCGACGCCGACGACCGTCCCGTCATCCGCAACGCGGCGGTCCGCACGCTGCTCGAGATCGCGGGCTACGACCACGAGACGGGCCTGGCGACGTCGGTGTACGGATCCGACCGCGTCACGCCCGTGGCCCGCGAGGGCAAGGTGCTGATGGAGGCGATCTACGCCGACAAGGTGCACGGCCCCGTCTACTGGGTGGGGGAGCCCGGCAACCAGCGCGCCCTCGTGCTCTCCGTCCGGCCGATCGGACGCCGGCCCGGCCAGCTGACGGGCACGGTCCTCGGGGCCTACGACGTCACCGACCTCGCCCAGGCCGTGCAGGTGCGCGACGAGTTCCTCGCGACCGTGTCGCACGAGCTGCGGACGCCGCTCACGAGCATCGTCGGCTACCTCGACCTCCTCGACGAGATGCACGACCCCGCCGAGCTCGGCATCCAGGAGGAGGTCGCGGTGATCCAGCGCAACGTGGCGCAGCTGTCGAGCATCATCGGCTCGCTCCTCGAGGGCGCCGACCACGCTCCCGCCCTGCGCCGCGGCCCGGTCGACATGACGGCCGTCGTCGACGCGGTCGTGCGGCCGGCGGCGGCGCGGGCGGCCGAGCGCGGCCTGGTGCTCGAGGCGCGGCTCGACGCGGGGATCCGGCTGGACGGCGACGCGGACCGGCTCGCGCAGGTCGTCGAGGCGCTCGTCTCCAACGCGCTCGTCTTCACGCCGTCCGGCCGGATCGACGTCGTCCTCGCGCGCGAGGGCGCCGACGCCGTGCTCTCCGTGGTCGACACGGGCGTCGGCCTCAGCGAGGAGGACCAGCAGCACGCGTTCGACCGCTTCTTCCGCGCGCAGTCGGCCCGCGACGGCGCCGTCCCTGGCCTCGGGCTCGGCCTCTCCATCGCCGAGCGGACCGTCCGGGCGCACGGCGGATCCCTGCGCATCGCGAGCCGCCTCGGCCACGGCACGCGCGTGGTCGCGACCCTCCCGATCGGCGACGGGGCCACCGCTCCATAGCCCTCCCCATAGCGGATGGCAAGGGACGATCGCGAATCGACCGATCCGCGGGCCCCCGCCTAGACTCGGCCGGTCGCTCGCAGGACCCCTGCGGGCGATGCCCATGTCACCGAGCCCATAGGAGCCCATCCCCTCCATGACCTCCACGCGCACGTCCGCAGAACGCCTCCTCGACCGTCTGGTCCCGAAGCGCAGATCGGGTCCCGACGGGACCCGGCCACCCCGCCGCGACCACTCCGACCACCGCCTGCTCGAGGCCCGCTTCACGGGGTCCGTCGACCTCTACGAGCCCGAGCACCCGAAGATCGACCGCCTCGTCTTCGGCGTCACGGCCGTCCTCGCGGTCGGCTTCGTCGTCTGGGGCATCGTGAGCACCGACGGCCTCGCGTCGATCTCGGGCTCCGCGCAGAGCTGGGTCATCGAGAAGACCGGCTGGCTGTTCGTGCTGGCCGCGAGCTTCTTCGTGATCTTCGTCATCTGGCTGGCCGCGAGCCGCTACGGCCGCATCAAGCTCGGCGCTGACGACGAGAAGCCGCAGTTCAAGACGGTGTCGTGGATCGCGATGATGTTCAGCGCGGGCATGGGCATCGGCCTGATGTTCTTCGGCGCCGCCGAGCCGCTCAGCTTCTTCGTCACCCCGCCGCCCGGCACGACGCAGCCGGAGTCGGAGGCGGCGATCCGCACCGCGATGGCCACCGCGATGTTCCACTGGGGCCTCCACCCGTGGGCGATCTACGCGGTCGCCGGCATCGCGATCGGCTACGGCACCTTCCGCAAGGGCCGCAAGCAGCTCTTCTCCTCCATCTTCCAGCCGCTGCTCGGCACCAAGCGCACCGAGGGCTGGGCGGGCCGCGTCATCGACATGCTCGCGATCTTCGCCACGCTGTTCGGCTCGGCGGCCTCGCTCGGCATCGGCGCGACGCAGATCGGCGCCGGCTTGGAGTTCAACGGCTGGGTGGACGAGGCCACGGCCCCGCTCCTCATCGGCATCATCGTCGTGCTCACGATCGCGTTCATCTTCTCGGCCGTCTCGGGCATCGCCCGCGGCATCCAGTGGCTGTCCAACATCAACATGGTCCTGGCCGTCGTGCTGGCCGTGTTCGTGTTCGTCGTCGGCCCGACGCTCCTCATCCTCAACCTCATCCCCGCCACGCTCGGCGCGTACCTCGGCGACATGACCGAGATGGCGTCGCGCACCGCGGCGACCGGCGGCGACGAGATGAGCGCCTGGCTCTCCAGCTGGACGGTCTTCTACTGGGCCTGGTGGATCTCGTGGACGCCGTTCGTCGGCATGTTCATCGCGCGCATCAGCCGCGGCCGCACCATCCGCGAGTTCGTCGTCGGCGTGCTCCTGGCGCCCAGCATCGTGGCCCTCATCTGGTTCTCGATCTTCGGCGGCTCCGCGATCCACGCGCAGCAGACCGACGGCGACATGACCGTCGACGGCGCCGTGGTGAGCGACAACACGCTGTTCCAGCTGCTCAACCACTACCCGCTGGCCAGCATCAGCACCGTCCTCGTGATGCTGCTCGTCGCGATCTTCTTCGTCTCCGGCGCTGACTCGGCGTCGATCGTCATGGGCACGCTCTCGCAGCGCGGCGCGCTCCACCCGAGCCGCAAGGTCGTCATCTTCTGGGGCGTCGTCATGGGCGCGGTCGCCGCGATCATGCTCGCCATCGGCGGGGGAGGCACCGAGGCCCTCACCGGCCTGCAGAACCTCACGGTCGTGGCATCGCTGCCGTTCGTGATCGTGATGCTCGTGGCCTGCTACGCGCTCTGGAAGGAGCTGCGCACGGATCCGCTCATCGTGCGCCGCCAGGTCGCGGTCGAGATGATGCGCGACGCCGTCGTCAACGGCGTCGAGCAGCACGGCGACCACTTCCAGCTCTCGGTCGACCCCGTCGACCCGGACGAGGCGGAGGTCCGCGAGCCCCTCGGCGACGAGGACGAGGCCCGGCGCTCCTGACGCCGATCCCGACGACGACGCCGACCCGCGCCCTGCGCGCGGGTCGGCGTCGTCGTCCGCGGGACAGCGGGCGCACGCGGGTGCCCCGCGGACCCCTCGCGGGCCGCGCGCGTCGGTAGGGTGACCATGATGACGACCTCCACTCCCGCCTCCGCACCCTCGCCCGCGCCCACCGACGGGTCGGGCCGTCGTGCCGCCGTCGTCTACAACCCCATCAAGGTCGACCTCGAGTCGCTGAAGACGAAGGTCGCGCACGCCGCGGGCGTCGCCGGCTGGGGGGAGACCCTGTGGTTCGAGACCAGCGAGGACGACCCGGGACGGGGTGCTGCGGAGGAGGCGCTGTCGCACGACGTGGACATGGTCATCGCGGCGGGCGGCGACGGCACGGTCCGCGCGGTCGCCGAGGGCATGGCCGGATCCGGCGTCTCGCTCGGCCTCCTGCCCTCCGGCACCGGCAACCTGCTGGCCCGCAACCTCAAGCTCACGCTCAACGACGTCGACCACTCGCTGGAGGCGGCCTTCTCCGGCCACGACCGCACGGTCGACCTCGCGAGCATCGAGATCCTGCGCGAGGACGAGTCCCGCGACAAGCACGTGTTCGTCGTCATGGCGGGCGTCGGGATCGACGCGAAGATGCTCGCGAACACCGACTCGGAGCTGAAGAAGCGCGTCGGCTGGCTCGCCTACGTCGACGCGATCTTCAAGGCGCTCCGCGACAAGGACCAGCTCCGCCTGCGCTACCGCCTCGACGGCCGCAGCACCCACCGCCGTCGCGCGCACACGCTCATCGTCGGCAACTGCGGGTCGCTGCCCGCCAACATCCTGCTGCTGCCGGACGCCGCGGTCGACGACGGCATCCTCGACGTGGTGCTCATGCGCCCCGAGGGGATCCTCGGCTGGGTCCAGATCTGGCTCAAGGTCGCGTGGGAGAACGGCGTCGTCCGCCGCACCGCCGCGGGCCGACGCCTGATGGGCCCCGAGAAGGAGGTCCGCGCGCTCGAGTACCGCACCGCCGAGGAGGTCGTGGTGCGCCTCGAGAAGGAGGAGGACATCGAGCTCGACGGCGATCCCTTCGGACGTGCCATCGGCTTCAAGATCAACGTGCTGCCCGGCGGGCTGACCGTGCGGGTGCCGCAGGACTCCTGACCCGCGCCGCCCGGCCGCGCTCGCGCGTGTCGGCGGCCCGTGGGAGGGTCGCGGCATGATCCGCACCCTCGCCGTCTCCGGCTACCGCTCCGTCCGCGACCTCGCGCTGCCGCTCACCGGCCTCGACGTGATCACGGGAGCGAACGGCAGCGGCAAGTCGAACGTGTACCGGGCGCTCCGCCTCATCGCCGACATGGCGCAGGGCGGCGCGGTCGGCGCGCTCGCACGCGAGGGCGGGCTCGAGGCGGTGCTGTGGGCGGGGCCCGAGGGGCTCAGCCGCGCCATGCGCGACGGCGACCACGAGGTGCAGGGCACCATGCGGAAGGGCCCGATCGCGCTCCGGCTCGGCTTCGCGGGCGACGAGCTCGGCTACCTCGTCGACCTCGGGATCCCGCAGCGGGATCCGCGCGCCCTGCCGGCCACCATGTTCGGGCGGGATCCGGAGATCAAGCGCGAGCTCGTCTTCAGCGGGCCCGTGGCGCGTCCCCGCTCGCTGGTGTTGGAGCGCCGCTGGCAGGACGTGCGCGTCCGCGACGAGTCCGACGGGTGGATGCGCGTGCCCGCGATGGTGCCGCCGCACCTCAGCGTCCTCAGCGAGGTGGCCGACGCGGTCACCAGCCCGGAGGCGATGATCCTCCGGCGGCGCATGAGCGGCTGGCGCTTCTACGACCACCTCCGCACCGACGTGGACGCCCCGGCCCGCCGGCCGCGCGTCGGCACGCGCACGCCCGTCCTCGCGAGCGACGGCGCGGATCTCGCGGCCGCGGTGCAGACCATCCGCGAGTGGGGGAACGGCGACGCGCTCGACGCCCTGGTCGACCGGGCGTTCCCCGGCTCGACCATCCTGGTCCGCTCGCAGGACGGGGTCATGACGCTCGGGCTCCGGCAGCCCGGCATGCTGCGCGTGCTCGACGCGGCCGAGCTCTCGGACGGCACGCTGCGGATGCTCATGCTGACGGCCGCCCTGCTCACGACGGAGCCGCCGGAGCTGATGGTGCTCAACGAGCCGGAGACGAGCCTGCACCGGGATCTGCTGCCGGCGCTCGGCGAGCTCATCGCGGCGGCGTCCCGGCACGTGCAGATCCTCGTCGTCACGCACGCGCCGGGCCTCGCCGCGGTTGTGTCGGAGCACGCGGAGGCCGGCGAGCTCGTGCTGGAGAAGCCGCACGGCGAGACCGTGCTCCGCGGGCAGGGGCTGCTCAGCGCCCCGTCGTGGGACTGGGGCAAGCGCTAGACCCGCCTGCCGTCCGACACGACGACGCCTCCCGGTCGCGGCCCGGGTGGGCGGCGCGAGCGGGAGGCGTCGGTGGTGCGGGGTGCCGGGGTCAGCGGCCGAACGCCGCCGATGCGGGGCAGTCGAACGGGTCGCCGCCGGCGGAGAGGCCGACGCGGTTGAGGTAGGCGATGACGATGCCGTACGACGCCAGCAGCGTGGTCTCGGTGTACGGGATGCTGTGCGTCGCGCAGTACTCCTTGGCGATGATCTGCGCCTTCTTGAGCGCGGGCCGCGGCATGTTCGGGAAGAGGTGGTGCTCGATCTGGTAGTTGAGCCCGCCCATGTAGATGTCGGTCAGCCACGTGCTCTTGATGTTGCGCGAGGTGAGCACCTGGCGGCGGAGGAAGTCGACCTTGGAGTCCTTGGGCAGGACGGGCATGCCCTTGTGGTTCGGGGCGAACGAGGCGCCCATGTACACGCCGAAGACCGCGAGCTGCACGCCGACGAAGGCGAACGCCATGCCGAGGGGCAGGAAGAAGAAGACGACCGCGAGGTAGGCGATGATGCGCGTGGAGAGCATCGAGATCTCGAGCCAGCGCTTGTCGACCTTGCCGCGGCCGAAGACGGTGCGGAAGCCGTGCACGTGGAGGTTCAGGCCCTCGAACATGAGGATCGGGAAGAACGCGTAGCCCTGGTGGCGCGTGAACCAGCCGTAGACGCCCTTGGCGCGGGCGGCGTCCTCCGTGGTGAAGGAGATGACGTCGCGCTCGATGTCCGGGTCCTTGCCCATGACGTTCGGGTTGGCGTGGTGACGCGAGTGCTTGGTCATCCACCAGGAGTAGCTGATGCCGACGAAGAGGTTGGCGAGCGTGCGGCCCGCGATGTCGTTGGCCTTGCCGGACTCGAACACCTGGCGGTGCGAGGCCTCGTGGGCGAGGAAGGCGAACTGGGTGAAGATGATGCCGAGCCCGGCGGCGATGAGCAGCTGGAACCAGCTGTCGCCGAGGAGCACGAAGCCGGCGCCGAGGCCGACGAGCGCGGCGGTGATGCCGGCGAACATGAGCACGTAGAAGCCGACGCGGCGCTCCAGCAGCCCGGCCTCGCGGACCGTGTGGAGGAGGCCCGAGTAGGCGGTGGTGGGATTGGATCCGCCGCCGCGCTTGGGCTTGGTCAGGACGATGCGGGGAGGGGCGGAGGTGTCGATGTCTGTCATGTGCCTGCTCGCTCGAAGGTCGGGGCCTCTCGGCCAGGGGGAGCGGTCCGTCTCACGGGACCCGGGGGATGCAGCGCCGTGATCCGCATGACGCTCCGGCTGCCGGGGATCAGGGGCGACCGAGTCCTTACCTTGCCATGCCGGAGGACGTCATGGGCTGGGAAAGCGTCGGTGCGTCGCGGCTCGCCGGTCGCATGTAAGGTTCGCCGCCGACCGCCTGGCGGTTCGGTCCCGTTCCTCGGGAGGAGCTCCACGGAGGCATGCCGTGCGCGGCATGCAGGGCCTCCGCGTGCGGCCCCTCGCCCCGACGCCCGGGCGTCCCCGGGCGCTACGGGACGATGACCGCGCGGCCCCGGACGGCGCCCGCGGCGAGCGCGGCGTAGGCGTCCGGTCCGTCCTCGAGGGCGTAGCGCTGCGTCTCGACCGTGACCTGGCCGGAGCGCGCGAGGTCGAGCACCTCGATCAGCTCGGACCGGCTGCCCCAGTAGGGGATCCGGACGGCGGCGTCGAACGCGATGGTGCCGAATCCGACCTCGACCGTGCCGCCGCCGATGCCGACGATCGTCACGTCGCCGGCCGGCTCGACGACCTGGAGGGCCGTCGCCATGGTGGGCGTCGCGCCGACGAAGTCGAAGACCGCCTGCACGCCGCGTCCTCCGGTGATCGCGCGGATGCCGTCGGCGGCGTCCCCGTCGCTGATCACCGTGTGGTGCGCGCCGACGTGGCGGGCGAGCTCGAGCTTCTCCTCGTTCACGTCGAGGGCGATGACGGTGGCGCCGCTGAGGGCGCGGAGGATCTGTATCCCGACGTGCCCGAGTCCGCCGGTGCCGATGACGACGGCGTACGTGCCCGCGCCGAGCTTCGGCAGCGAGGTCTTGATCGCGTGGTACGGGGTGAGGCCGGCGTCGGTGAGCGAGACGTTCGCGACGGGGTCGAGGTCGCCGAGCGGCACGAGGTGGCGCGGGTCGTCGACGATCATGTACTCGGCCATGGCGCCGGGCGCGCCGAGCCCGGGAGGCTGGATCCCCTCGTCCGCGGCGTTCTCGCAGTAGTTCTCGCGGCCCTCGGCGCACGCGTGGCAGCGGCCGCAGCCCCAGGGTCCGTAGACCGCGACAGCGTCGCCGACGGCGAGGTGCTCGACGCCCGCGCCCAGCTCCTCGACGACGCCCGCGCCCTCGTGGCCGAGCGTCAGGGGGAGCGGGTAGCCGCCGGCGCGGTACTCCTCCTCCGAGAGGCCCATCACGTACTCGTCCGAGTGGCACACGCCGGCGGCGGTGACGCGGAGGAGCACCTGGCCGGGGCCGGGGGTCGGCTTCTCGATCTCGACGACCTCGGGGTGGGATCCGATGCGGGTGTACTGGAGCGCCTTCACGGGACCAGCGTATTCCCCACACGGGGGAACCTCCTGGACGCAGGGGCCAGGACGCGTCAGGGGAGGCGGCTGCCGTGCGGCGGCTCGACGGGCGGGGCCTGCGTGCGCTCCGACTCGGGGAGGGCGAGCTCGGCGTCGGCAGCGTCGCGGAGGAGGGCCATCGGACCGGCCACCCGCGCCGTCGTGAACAGCGTCGACGCGGACATCAGCACGTAGACCGGGAGGAACCAGGCCAGGGTCCCGCCGCCTCCTCCGATCAGATGGGCCGGTGTCCCGACGATCGAGACGGTGAGGAGTACCGCCGCCCCGGGGACGGGCGCCGCCGCCGAGGCGATGGCGCGGCGCGCTTCCGTCGCGACGCGCTCGGCGGTCCCCGGCGCGAGGGTGACGCGACCACGGGAGTCCACGGCGCGGTCGAGGAGTGCCGCGTCGCGCCACGCCGGATGGCTGCCCACGACGGACGGGTGCCGGCGGATCGCGCGGGTCATCCAGATCCACAGCGGCACTACACCCGCGCCCGCGCCGACGACGAGGCCGATCAGGACGGCGGACGGGCTCGCGGTGTCCTCCCCGTCGGCCCGGGCGAAGACGGGTCGGAGGAGCAGCGCCGTGCCCGTGCCCGCGATCACCGCGACGCCGACCGCCACGAGCAGTCGCCGCCGCGTGATGACCTCCGCGATCCACGCGGCGATCGCGCGCGCGCCGATGCGGGCCAGCTCGCGCTTGCCGTGACCGGGGTCGGCGTGCGGGGCGTCGGCGGTCGTGTCGTCGGCGGTCATGCGGGCCTCCCTGGCGGATCCGGGCCGGAGCCCGCGTCCATCCTCCCGGGCGCGCTCGTCCGCGTCGGCCAGCGCGGTGGCCCCCGTCCGGGCGCGACCCTGCTGGCGAGGCCCCTGGCGGTGCTGCGTCAGCCGGCTCCGGTCGAGGCGCGGACCACCAGGCGGGTGGGCAGCTCGACATGCTCGTCCGCCGCGGATCCCGAGCGGGCCGCGTGCACGAGGTCGACCGCCCGGGCCGCCATCGCGGCGAGCGGCTGGCGGACGGTCGTCAGCGGGGGACGCGCGGCGGCGGCGCGCGGCTCGTCGTCGAAGCCCACCAGGAGCACGTCCTCGGGGACGCGGAGGCCCGCGGTCGCGGCGGCGCGGGAGACGGCGAAGGCCATGTCGTCGGTGACGGCGAAGACGCCGAGCGGGCCGCCCGCGGCGGAGGCGGCGCAGGTCGCGCGGGCCAGCTCGCGGGCGTCGATCACCTCGTTCGAGGACCAGCCCGTGGTGATCCGGTCGAGGGGCGCGTGCGGCCGGCCGGCGCGGACGGCGTCGCGGAAGCCCGCCTCCCGGGCGCGGCCGAAGCGGAACCGCGGCGCGCCCGCGACGACGAGGAAGCCGGTCGCGCCCCGCGCCACGAGGTGAGCGCCTGCGTCATGGCCGCCCGCGCGGTCCGTGGTGCCGACGGACGAGGTGCCGTCGGGGACCTCGCCGCGCGGGTCGAGCAGCACGAGCGGGATGCCGAGGTCGCGGAGGCCGTCGCGCTCGGCGGCGGTGGGGGTGGTCACGCCGAGGATCACGCCCGAGGAGCGCCGGGCGACGACGCGCGCGAACCAGTCGTCGGCCGGATCCGCGCGCTCGACCGTGAGGGCGAGGTCGTAGCCGAGGGCGGCGGCGCGGTCGCGGGCGGCGTCGGCGACCGTGCGCGTCCAGGGGTTGCCGAAGCGGCCGACCACGAGCTCGACGAGCCGGGGCTCGTGCAGGGCGGGGCGGCCGCGCCGGGTGGCGGACCGGCGGTAGCCGAGGTCGGCGGCGGCGCGGAGGATCCGGGTGCGCGTCTCCGGCCGCACCTCGCCCCGGCCGCTCAGCACGCGGGACGCGCTCGAGACGGAGACGCCGGCGGCGCGCGCGACGTCGGCGAGCGTCGCCGCGGGCCCTGCCTGCTCCGCCTCCGCGTCCATCCCGCCATATTCGCGCAAATCCGTGGACCGCGGGGCGCCGGTGGGGCACGCTCGTCGCAGCGACGACGCACCGGGGACCCGCCCGCCCGTCGCGGGACGGAGCGGTCGCCATGCAGGAGCACTCCTACGAGGACGGGCGCGGGCGCGGGCCCGCCGACGCGGCGCCCGTCGGCACGCTGCCCGAGGATGCCGACAGGGCCGTCCTCGTCGGCCGGGTCTGGGATCCGCGGGCGGGCGGCCCGTCACCCGTCGTCGTCCGGGACGGCGTGGTCCACGACCTCAGCGCGGTCGTCGCCACCGTGAGCGAGCTGGCCGACGCGCCGGATCCCGTCGCCCTCGTCACCGAGGCGCCCCCGCGCCCGCTCGGCACGGTGGAGGACGTCGTCGCGAACGCGCGGCCGGACACCCGGGATCCGGCCCGGCCGTGGATCCTGTCGCCCGTCGACCTGCAGGCGGTGAAGGCCGCGGGCGTGACCTTCGCCGCGTCGCTCATGGAGCGCGTCATCGAGGAGCGCGCCGGCGGAGACGCGGCCGCCGCCTCCGCGGTACGGGAGGAGATCACGCGCCTCCTCGGCGCGGAGGTCCGCGACGTCGTGCCCGGCTCCCCGGCCGCCCTCCGCCTCCGCGACGCCATGCTCGCCGCGGGCACCTGGAGCCCCTACCTCGAGGTGGGCCTCGGCACGGACGCCGAGATCTTCACGAAGGGGCAGCCGCTCAGCACCGTCGGGACGGGCGACGACGTGGGCGTCCTCGCCGCGAGCGACTGGAACAACCCGGAGCCGGAGGTCGCGCTCGTCGTCTCCTCCGCCGGCCTCGTCGTCGGCGCGACGCTCGCGAACGACGTGAACCTCCGCGATGTCGAGGGGCGCAGCGCGCTCCTGCTCGGCCGCGCGAAGGACGCCAACGCGTCCGGCGCGGTGGGCCCCTTCATCCGCCTGCTCGACGAGGGTTTCGGGATGGACGACGTGCGCGCGCTCCGGGTCGCGCTCGCGGTCGACGGCGCCGACGGGTACGCGCTCCGCGCCGTCTCCGACATGTCGCTCATCTCCCGCGACCCGCTCGACCTCGTGCGCCAGCTCATCGGCCCGCACCACTCCTACCCGGACGGCGCGCTGCTCATGCTCGGCACGATGTTCGCGCCCACCGACGACCGCGACGCCCCGGGGCGCGGCTTCACGCACCACCGGGACGACGTCGTGCGCATCTCGTCGCCGCGGCTCGGCACGCTCGAGAACCGCGTGCGCGCCGCCGAGGACTGCGCGCCGTGGACCTTCGGCGTGCGCGCGCTGATGCGTCACCTGTCCGAGAGGGAGACCCGATGAGGATCACGCGCGTGAGCACGGTCGTCGTCGACTTCTACCGGACCAACCTCGTGTTCCTGCGCGTCGAGACGGACGAGGGGCTCACGGGGATCGCCGAGGCGACGCTCGAGGGCCAGGAGCACGCGGTGCAGGGCGCCGTCCAGGTGCTCGAGCGGGCGGTGCTCGGCCGGGATCCGCGCCGCATCGCGCAGGTCGTGCACGAGGTCGCGCGCGACGGCTACTGGCGCGGCGGACCCGTGACCGGCACCGCGCTGAGCGCGCTCGAGATGGCGCTCTGGGACATCTCTGCACGCGAGCTCGGCGTGCCCGTGCACCGCATGCTCGGCGGGCAGGTGCGCGACCGGGTCCGGGCGTACGCCAACGGCTGGTTCTCGGGGATCAGCGCGCCGGAGGACTTCGCGGCCGCGGCGGTCGCGACCGTCGCGACGGGCTTCCGCGGCCTCAAGTGGGATCCGTTCGAGGCGGCCGAGCGGCACGCGACGGACCGCGACATCGACCGGATGCTGGAGTCGGTCGCGGCCGTGCGCGACGCCGTCGGTGGCGACGTCGAGCTGTTCATCGAGGGGCACGGGCGCTTCGACGTGCCCACCGCCATCCGCATCGCCCGGCGCCTCGAGCGGTTCGACCCGGTCTTCTTCGAGGAGCCCTGCCCACCGGAGGGCGTCGACGCGATGGTCGAGATCCGGTCGAAGTCGCCCGTCGCGATCGCCGCGGGGGAGCGCTGGTACGGCCGGCAGGGGTTCGTCGGGCCGCTCGCGCGCGGCGCGGTGGACTTCGTGCAGCCCGACGTGACGCACGCCGGCGGGCTGATGGAGCTGGTCTTCATCTCGACCCTCGCCGCGCACCACCACGTGCCGTTCGCGCCGCACAACCCCAGCGGTCCGCTGAGCACCGCGGCCACGCTGCAGCTCGGCGCGACCCTGCCGAACTTCCGCTACCTCGAGATCATGGCGGTGGATGTGCCGTGGCGGTCGGAGATCTCGGACGAGCGGCTGGAGCTGACGGCGGAGGGCGACGTGATGATCCCCGAGGGCGTGGGCCTCGGCATCGAGCTCGACCTCGACGCGATCGCCGAGCACCCGTTCACGCCGCACCCGATGCGGCTGTTCCAGGACGCGGTCGCGGACATCCGGCCGCGGGACGCCCGCTCGTACTTCACGCGCGGCGGGCAGCCGATCGGGCCTAGCTGACTAGTTCGGGGCTGGACGCGCGTCGGAGGGGGCTGGGATGCTCGCGGCATGACCGCAGCGCAGCCCTCATCCGACACGCCCTCCGAGCGCGGCGACGACGCCGTCCGCGACGACCTCATCCGCCACCTCCGCCTCGCCCGCGAGGCGCTCGTCTGGAAGCTCGACGGCCTCGGCGAGCACGACGTCCGCCGGCCGCTCGTGCCGACGGGATCCAACCTGCTCGGCCTCGTGAAGCACGCGGCGGGCGTGGAGGCCGGCTACCTCGGCTCGGTCTTCGGCCGGCCGTTCCCCGAGGAGCTGCCCTGGATGGCGGAGGACGCGCCGCCGAACGCCGACATGCGCGCGACCGCGGAGGAGTCGCGCGAGGACGTCGTCGGGCTGTCCCGCCGCGTCGGCGCGCACTCCGAGGCGACGCTGCGGGCGCTGCCGCTCGACGCCGTCGGCCGCGTGCCGTGGTGGCCGGGGGAGGCCGGGCGGGTGACCGTGCAGCGGATCGCCGTGCACCTCATCGCCGAGCTCAACCGGCACGCGGGGCACGCGGACGTGCTCCGCGAGCTCGTGGACGGATCCGCGGGGCTGCGCGTCGACAACGGCAACCTGCCGGAGGGCGACGCCGCCTTCTGGCGGGCCGAGCACGCGGAGACCGCGCGGATCGCCCGCCAAGCTGCGGGGCGGCCGCCGGTCGACTGACCGGCCGCGCCCCGCCGCGCGGGCATCGCGGCTACCGCCGGGCGAACCGCAGGGTCGCGATCTCGAACGGCCGGAGCGTCAGCGCGATCCCGTCGGCCGAGACCTGCGCGTCCTCGCCCGCGAGGGGCCGCTCCAGGAGGTCGGTGCGGACGGCGTCGCCGAGCCCGGCCGCCGGATCCACCCGCACCACCGCCTGCTCTCGCCCGCCGCGCGCCTCGTAGATCCGCACGACGAGGTCGCCCGAGCGGTCCTCCGCGAGCTTGACGGCCTCGATCACCACGGCCGCGTTCGACGACGTGACGAGCGGCGCGACGCCGTGGTCGCCGGTGACCTCGCGCACCGGCAGGTTGAGCCGGTAGCCCGCGTCGGCGGCGTCGAGCACGTCGGGCGCGACGCGCACCGCGCTGCGCAGCACGTGCCGGCCCTGGTCGGCGTGCGGGTCGGGGAACACGGGCGCCCGGAGGAGCGACTGGCGCACGAGGGTCGCGCTGCCGCCGTCGGGGCGGGGGATCCGCGTCACGTCGTGCCCGTACGTCGCGTCGTTCGCGACCGCCACGCCGAAGCCGGGCTCGCCCACGTGCACCCAGCGGTGCGCGACCGTCTCGAAGCGCGCCGTCTCCCACGACGTGTTCGCGTGGGTGACGCGCTGCACGTGCCCGAACTGCACCTCGGACGCGGCGCGGTCGCCGTGCACGTCGAGCGGGAACGCCAGCTTGAGGAGCTTCTGCCGCTCGTGCCAGTCGACGTCGGTGACCACCTGCAGCTCCGGCTCGCCGGCGGGCAGCGTCCACGTCTGCGTGACGCGCGACGCGCCGAACGCCCGCTCGACCACGAGGGCGTCGCCGTCGATCCGCACCGCCTGGACGTCGGTGAGGTCGGTGCGGTTGCGGCGGTAGGCGTCGTCGATGTCCCACGCGTCCCACTGGTTCGGGGTGTCGCGGAACAGCTGGAGGAGGCCGAGGCGCTGGCCGGGGGCGACGAGGTCGCGGCCGGATGCGGCGTCGACGAGCGAGGAGACCGTGCCGTCGGCGTCGAACCGCGCGCGGACGAGCCCGTTGTCGAGGAGCCAGCCGTCGCCGTCCGCGACGGGCGCGGGGGAGGCGGGCGCGTGATCCACGACCGCGGCCGACAGCGCGCCCACGCCCGCCGCGTCCACGGGCGCCGCGTTGAACGCGATGCGCCGGTCGCCCGATCCCGCGAGCGCGGACTGCGCCTCGGCGACGAGCTCCAGGAGCCGGCCCTGCACGCGCGCGTGCTCGCGCTCGGCCTCCTGGTGCACCCAGGCGATCGACGTGCCCGGGAGGATGTCGTGGAACTGCAGCAGCAGCACGGTGCGCCAGAGCGCGTCGAGCTCGTCGTGCGGGTAGGCGACGAGGTCGCGCACGGCGGCGGTCGCGAGCCACAGCTCCGCCTCCCGCAGCAGGTGCTCGCTGCGCCGGTTGCCCTGCTTCGTGCGCGCCTGCGACGTGTACGTGCCGCGGTGGAACTCGAGGTACATCTCGCCCGACCACACGTGCGGATCCGGGATCGCGGCCCTCGCGGCGTCGAAGAACGACAGCGGCGTGCCGAGCTCCACGCGCGGCGACCCTTCGAGGTCGCGCGTGCGGTGCGCCGCCGCGGTCATCTCGCGGGTCGGCCCGCCACCGCCGTCGCCCCAGCCGAACGGGACGATGGACGCGTTGTGCACGGCCTTCTCGGCGTGCTGCCGCTCGGCGCGCGCGAGGTCCTCCCCGGAGAGGTCGGAGTTGTAGGAGTCCACCGGCGGGAAGTGCGTGAGGACGCGGCTGCCGTCGATGCCCTCCCAGAGGAACGTGTGGTGCGGCATCGTGTTCGTCTCGTTCCACGACTGCTTCTGGGTGAGGAAGTACTCGGCGCCCGCGCCGCGCACGATCTGCGGGAGGGCGCCCGTGTAGCCGAAGGAGTCGGGGAGCCACACCTCGCGGGCGTCGATCCCGAACTCCTCCAGGAAGAAGCGCTTGCCCTGCACGAGCTGGCGGACGAGCGCCTCGCCGCCCGGCATGTTCGTGTCCGACTCGACCCACATGCCGCCGACGGGCACGAAGCGGCCCTCGGCCACGCGCCGGCGGAGCCGCTCGAACAGCTCCGGGTGGTCCTCCTTCAGCCATGCGTACTGCTGCGCGCTGCTGGCCGCGAAGACGAAGTCGGGATCCTCGTCCATGAGCGCGAGCACGTTGGAGAACGTGCGGGCGACCTTCCGGCGGGTCTCGCGCACGGGCCAGAGCCACGCCGAGTCGATGTGCGCGTGGCCGACCGCGGTGACCCGGTGCGCGCTGGCGTGCGCGGGCGCGGCGAGCACGGCCCGGAGCGCGTCCCGGCCGGCGGCGGCGGTCCCGGCGACGTCGTCGGGGTCCACCGCGTCGCACGCCCGCTCGAGCGCCGCGAGGATCTCCGCGCGTCGCGACGACGCCGGATCCAGCTGGCCCATGAGCCCCTGCAGCGTCCAGACGTCGCGGTCGAGCTCCCAGACCGCCTCGTCGCGCCACGCGAGCTCCATGGTCCGGAGCGTGTAGATGGGGTCGTCGCCCGCGGTCGCGAGGTCGCCGAGCGGCGTCTCGCCGTAGAAGGAGTTCCCGCCGACGTCGGGGTTGGAGGCCGCCTCTATCCAGAGGTCGATGGGGGTGCCGGGCGCGGTGCCCGCCCCGATCGCGGCGAGCGGCACGTAGCCGTTGCACGGCTCGATCGCCTTGACGACGCTGCCGTCGGGCCGGTGCACGAGGCCCTCGGCCTGGAACCCGGGCTGGCGGTCGCTGAAGCCGAGGTCGACGAGCACCTCGAGCGCCGTGCCCGCGGCGGCCCCGTCCTCCGGCACGGTGCCGGTGACATGGAACCACGTCGTGCCCCACGCCCTGCTCCACGGCGTGCCGACCGCGAACGGCCGGTAGTCCTGCCGCACGGCCTCCGCGAACGGCACCGGCTCGCCGGGCGCGTCCCACGCCTCGATGGCGAGCGGGATCCGGCGGCGGTGGATGTGGGGCGTCAGGCGGTCCTGCACGAAGCGGGCGACGCGGGCCTCGGCGAGCGCGGTGGTGGGGGGCATGGTCATCTCCAGTCGATGGCGCGGCGGACCGCGGGCGGCGTGCGGATGGCCGTGCGAGGCGCGGGCGCGTCCGCGCGGCGGACGACCTGGCCTCGTCGCCATCGACTTAACTCAATCCGATGGGATAAATCATGTCAACACATGCGCCGGGTGGTGACGGCGCACCCGCAGGCCGCGCGGCCCGCCCCCGAGCCCTTACCGCTGCCCGGGGGAGACGCCGACACGCCCGGCCGGGCCGACCGCGGGCGGAGCAGTGTGGAGGCATGACCGATCTGCTCGCGACCGCCCACGAAGCGGTGCGCACCCTCCCGTCGCCCCTCCCCGCCGCGCGCGGACCCCTCAGCGCGGCGCTCCTCGTCGACCTCGCCGGCGGATCCGCCGCGCCGGTCGCGCCTGGACCCGGCACCGCCGCCGCCGACGCCCGCGCCATCGCCTCCGCCCCCGACCTCGCGGCGCTCGCCGCGGAGGCGCTCGCCGCGACGGACGACGTCGTCCGCGACGACGACGTCCAGCTGGCCCTGTTCTGCCTCTACGAGCTCCACCACGCCGGCCTCGACGGCGTGGACGACGACCGCGAGTGGGACCCGCGGCTGATCGCCGTGCGCGGGATCCTCGAGCGCGCGTTCGAGGCCGCCCTGCGCGAGCGCATCGCCGTGCCCGAGCGCCCGGAGCCCACGTCCGCGGGCGTCGCGGCCGCGCTCTTCGCGCTCACCTCGGCGGACTCCGGCCCGTCCCTGTCGCGCTTCGTCGCGCGGAAGGCGAGCGTGGAGCAGCTCTGCGAGTTCCTCGTGCAGCGGTCGATCTACACGCTCGGCGAGGCCGACCCGCACTCCTGGGCGATCCCGCGCCTCCGCGGCCGCGCCAAGGCCGCCCTCGTGGAGATCCAGGCCGACGAGTACGGCGGCGGCCGGCCCGAGCGCGTGCACGCGTCCATCTTCGGCGCGACGCTCCGCGGCGTCGGCCTCGACGACCGCTACGGCGCGTACCTCGACGACGTGCCCGCGATCACGCTCGCGTCCTCCAACGCCATGTCGCTGTTCGGCCTGCACCGGCGCCTCCGCGGCGCCATCGTCGGCCACCTCGCCGCGTTCGAGATGACCTCGAGCGTGCCCAGCCGCCTCTACGCCAGCGGGATCCGCCGCCTCGGCTTCGGCGACGACGTCGCCTGGTACTACGACGAGCACGTCGAGGCGGACGCCGTGCACGAGCAGATCGCGGCGCACGACCTCGCGGGCGGGCTCGTGGAGTCCGAGCCCGAGCTGCTCGACGACGTGCTGTTCGGCGCGGCCGCGTGCCTCGAGGTCGAGGGCTGGGTCGGCGCGCACGTGCTGGCGAGCTGGCAGGCCGGCCGGTCGTCGTTGCGCGAGGGATCGACCGCCGCCGTGGTCGCCGCGTGAGCGCGTCGTCCGCCGACAGGGCCTCCGCGTCGGGCCCGGCGCCCGCCCGGTCGTCCGCCCGGTCGTCCGCCCCCGAGCCGGCGCGCATCATCGCGTACCCGGACGGACCGCTGCTCGTGCGCGGCGACTTCGAGATCGTGGACCCCGCGGGCCGTCCGGTGCCGCGGACGCGCAGCACCGTCGCGCTGTGCCGCTGCGGGGTCTCCTCGATCAAGCCCTACTGCGACGGCACGCATCGGTTGGTCGGCTTCCGCACGGATCCGCCCGCGCCCGCCCCGGAGTAGGCCGACGCTCCGGGAGCGCACGGCCTAGAGCGCGCTGCCCGGCACGGAGAACGTGTCGCACGCCGTGGGTCCGCCCGCGCGGCCGGCCTCGAACCAGCGCTGGCGCTGCTCGGCGGATCCGTGGGTCCAGGTGTCCGGATCCACCCCGCCGCCCGACTGGGCCTGGATGCGGTCGTCGCCCACGGCGGCCGCGGCGTCGAGCGCGTCGGCCACCTCGGTCGCGCTGACGGGCTCGAGGAACGCGACCCCGGAGTCGTCCCGCACCTGGGCGGCGGCGCCGACCCACGCGCCGGCGTAGCAGTCGGCCTGCACCTCGAGCCGCACCGAGTCGGAGTCCTGCCCCGCGCCGCTGCGGTCCGCGCGGTCGAACGCGCCCGAGAGCTGCTGGATGTGGTGGCCCCACTCGTGGCCGACGACGTACATCTGCGCGAGCGGCCCGCCCGAGGCGCCGAAGCGCGTGCGCAGCTCGTCGAAGAACGTCGTGTCGACGAAGAGGCGCCGGTCCGGCGGGCAGTAGAAGGGACCGGTGGCGCTCGTGGCCTCGCCGCAGCCGGTGCTCGTCGCGTCGGAGAACAGCGAGAAGTCCGGGCGCACGTAGTCGGCGACGCCGACCTCGGCTGCCGCGGTGGTCCAGTACGTGTCGAGCGAGTCGGCCGCGCCCGCCATGCGGCACTCGACGCTGGCGTTCGCCTCGGCGCCGGTCGTGCAGCCCTCGATCGCCTCGTCCTGCTCCTGCGAGGAGCCGCCCGCCCCGGAGCCGCCCGCCCCGCCCACGAGCTGCGAGAGGTCGACGCCCGTGAACTGCTGCACGAGGATCACCGCGACCACCACGAGGAGACCGCCGCCGCCGGCCGCGATGCCGGTCGTGCGTCCTCGGCCGCCGCGCCGCCGGGTGACCTTGCTGCTGTCGATGCGGGCGTCGTCGTCGAAGGTCATGACACGAACGTACCCGGGCGCGGGGGAGGCGTCAGGCGAGGTCCGGCCGCGTCTCCCGCGCGGTCTCCCGCACCCGCTCGACCGCCTCGCGCACCACGTCGTGACCGCCGCGGGGCGCGGCCTGCGCGGTGCGGGCGCGGCGGACGAACGCGTCCCAGTCGCCGCCGCCCGCCCGGAGCGGGCGCGTCGCCGCGAGGAGCGCCGCCCGGCGCAGCCACACGTCCTGCTCGCCCGCCCACCGGTCGAGCGCCTGGTCGGCTCGGGCACGCGGGGTCCCGGAGAGGCGCTCGACGAGAGGGCCGATGACGTCGAGGGCGAGGGGATCCACGAGCGCCCGCAGCCGCGCATCCCGCACGAAGCCCTCGATGCGCGTGAGGTCGCCGTTGTCGAGCCCGTCGACGTGCTCCTGCAGCAGCACGACCGCGGCGAGCCGCCGCTCGTAGACGCGCGACCGCCAGAGCTCCGACGCGAGCGCGACCGCCTCGTCCCGGGTCATGCCCGGCCGCCGCCGCCCGAGGTCCCGCACGGTCCCGCGCACGGCGCCGACGGACGCGCCCACGAACTCCAGGTCGGAGCGCAGCCGCTCCCGCTCCGCCTCGGCGCGGTACCACGCGCCCTCCCGCTCGAGGGCCGCCGCGACGAACTCGGCGTCCTCGGTCATCCGGCGAGCGGCGCCGAGCCCTCGCGCCCGGTGCGGTGCACGAAGGCGCGGCCGAACTCGGCCAGCACCTCCTCCGCCGTGTGGGTCGGCGCCCAGCCCAGCACCTCGTGGGCGCGGGCCGTCGACATCACGGGCACGTTCGCGGCGATGTCGATCCAGCCCGGATCCGTCCGCTGAACGCGCAGCCGCCAGCTCGCCGAGACGAGCGCCCGCAGCGCCGGCAGCGGCACCGTCACGACGCGCGCGTCGAGCAGGCGGCCGACGAGCTCGGGATCCACGACGGGGTCCGCCGCGACGTTGAACGCGCCGGGCGCGCGCCGCTCCACCGCGCGCCAGAACGCGTCCGCGACGTCCTCGTTGTGCACCACCTGCGACACCAGCTCGCGGGGGAGCGGCAGCACCGGGGTGCGGGTGGCGAGGCCCATCCAGCGGGTGGGGATCCACCGCCCGAGGAAGAGCCCGGCGATCTCCGCGGCGGCCTCGTCGTGCATCACGAGCCCGGGTCGCATGCGCGTCACGACGATCCCCGGGTGGGTGGCCTCGAAGGCGTCCATCGCCCGCTCGTTCTCGGCCTTGTGCCGCGAGTAGTGGGAGGTGTGGATCCCGCCGGTGGGCCAGGACTCGTCGCGCGGCCGGTCCTTCGGGGCCGCGCTGTACGCGCCGACCGAGGACGCGACGACCACCTGCGGCAGGCCCGCCTGGGCCACGGCCTCGAGCACGTGGGCCGTGCCGATGACGTTGGTGCGGTGCATCACGCGCTCGCGGTGGTTCGGCTGCAGCGCCCAGCCGAGGTGGATCACCGCGTCGGCGCCGCGCATGGTCGCGGCGAGACCGGAGACCGCGCCCGCCGCCCCGATGTCGGCGAGGCGCCACGTGACGCCGGAGTAGGGCTCGAGGGACGCGTCGGGCATGCGCCGGGCGACGCCCACGATCTCGGCGCCCGCGGCGTGGAGGCGGCGCAGCACCCCGGTGCCGAGGTTCCCGGTCGCTCCGATGACGACGACGCGCATGCTGCTCCTCTCCTGCGGACGGGACCCGATGGGCCGGCTGATCCGCGGGTCCCCTCCATCATGCTCGCCGACGCCCGCCGCCGAGCCGGCGCGCGACGGCTGCCCGGCCGACGCTCAGCGGTCGACGGCCTCGATGAGCGATCCCTGCGCGAACGTCAGCCAGTCGTACAGGCTCGCGCTCTCCTCGGGGGCGCGGTCGCGCCAGCCGTCGGCCTCGTCGATGCGCAGCGGCACCGAGATCGCGAGCCGCAGGTCGTTGAGCGTGCGGAGCCAGGCCTGCGCGCCCGTCGGATCCAGCACGACGAGGAGGCCCCGCCGGCCGGCCCCGCGCGCGTCGGCCTCCGCGAGCGTCGCCTCGACCGTGGTGGCGTTCGCGGCCTTCGCCTCGCCGAGGTCGGACGCCGTGAAGCGCCGGAACTCCGCCGACGCCTCGGCGTCGTCCGGGTACGCGTCCGGCAGCAGGCGTGCGACGACGGGGGAGGGCGCGGCGCCGTCCGTCGCGCCGCCGGTCGCGGTGCCCTCGTCGAGGATCCCGCGCAGCTCGTCGAGGATCCCGCGCAGCATGGCGACCTCGTGCGGCTCGAGGTGCGCGGCGATCGTGCCGTCGGGCCGCGCGCGGAAGGCCCTCACGCGTCCACCCGCTCGAGCGTGGCCCACAGGCCGTAGCCGTGCATCGCGAGCACGTGGCGCTCGATCTCCTCGCGGATCCCCGTGGCGACGACCGCCCGGCCGTCCTCGTGCACCCGGAGCATCAGCTCGTCGGCGCGCTCGCGGGTGAAGCCGAAGTAGCTGCGGAACACGTACGAGACGTACGTCATGAGGTTCACCGGGTCGTTCCAGACCACGCAGCTCCACACCGGCGGCGTCGCGGCGCGCTCCAGCAGGCTCGTGTCGGATTCCGTCCGCGTCCTGGACCCGGGGTCGCCCGCGGGTGGGCCGGCGGGCGGGTCGGCGGCCCGTCGCGCGGCGGGCAGGCGGCGCGGTGCGCGCGCGTCGGCTGCGGTGGTGGTCATCGCGCTCCCGTGGTGTCGTCCCGGCGAGCGGCCGGGGGGATCCATCCTCTCCCGCGCGGAGACCCGGCGGCGACCCGATGGCCGCGGGTCACGCACCCGGACGCACCAGCCCGCAGTCGTACGCGAGGATCACGGCCTGCACGCGGTCCCGCACCTCGAGCTTCGCGAGCACCCGCCCGACGTGCGTCTTCACGGTGGACTCCGACAGGAACAGCCGCCCGGCGATCTCCTGGTTGGTGAGCCCCTCGGCCAGCGCCGTGAGCACCTCCAGCTCGCGCGCGGTCAGCGGGCGCAGGCGCGGGTCGGCCGCGCCCTCCCCGGTGCCGGCCGCCCCGCCGGTCGCGGGCATGGTCGGCCCGAGCAGCTCGATCATGCGCCGCGTCACCCGCGGCGAGATCGCGGCGTCGCCGTCGGCGACCGCGCGGATCGCCTCCATCAGGTGCTCGGGCCGCGTGTCCTTCACGAGGAACCCGCTCGCCCCGGCCCGCAGCCCGGCGAACGCGTACTCGTCGAGGTCGAACGTGGTCAGCACGATGACGCGCGTCGCCGGGTGCCGCGCGACGATCTCGGCGGTCGCCTCGATCCCGTCCATGCCGGGCATGCGCACGTCCATCAGCACGATGTCGGGGGCGAGCTCGCTCGCGCGCTCCACGGCGGCGCGGCCGTCGGCGGCCTCGCCCACGACCTCGATCCCGGGCTCGGCGTCGAGCACCATGCGGAAGCCCATGCGCACGAGCGCCTGGTCGTCCACGATGAGCACGCGGACGGGGGTGCTGGTGTCGGTCATCGGTCCTCCTGGTCGCGGGTGCTGCGGTCGATGGGGTCGGGGGGACGCCGCGCGTCGCCGGGACGGACGTCGTGGAGCCCGCTGGGCATGGTCGCCAGCACGCGCCAGCCGCCGTTCTCGCGCCGGCCGGCGGTCGCCGTGCCGCCGTAGACGGCCATGCGCTCCGCGACGCCGACGAGGCCGCGACCGCTGCCGGGGACGGGCGGGACGACGGGGCCGGTGCGGTCGTCGTCGGTGACCTCGACGATGATCTCCTCCGGCCGGTGGTCGACGCGCACCTCGACCCGGTCGGCGTTCGGCGCGTACCGGAGCACGTTGGTGAGCGACTCCTGCACGACGCGGAAGACGGCGAGCTGGCGCCCCGGGTCGTCGGGCGGCGCGCCCGTGCTGGTGAAGCGCACGGGGAGGCCGGTGGAGCGGAACGAGTCGACCAGCGCGGCGAGGTCGGCGTGGCCGGGCTGCGGTGCGCGGAGGGACGGCGCGGCGGCGTCGCCCGCGCCGGGCTCCTCCGCGAGTACGCCCAGCATGCGGCGCATCTCGGAGAGTGAGGTGCGACCGGTCTCGGCGACCTCGCGCATCGCGTCGCGCGCGAGCTCCGGCCGGGCGACGGCGCTCGCGGCCGCCCCGTCGGCGAGCGTCACCATCACGGTGATCCCGTGGGCGACGATGTCGTGGATCTCGCGCGCGATCCGCGTCCGCTCCGCCGCCGTCGCGAGCCTGGCCTGCTGGTCGCGCTCGCGGGCGAGCTGCACCGCCAGGTCCCGCAGCGCCTCGACGTAGCGCTTGCGTGCGCCCACGTTCGTGCCGATGAGCGTCGCGATGAGCGGGAGGATCAGGTTCACCAGCAGCATGGTCGCGATCGACAGGGCAAGGGGACCCTGGCCGGCCGTCGCCGGCGTGACGACCGCGATGACGACGGCGACGCCGCCGAGCCCGATCCACGCGCGCCGGGACGATCCGTGGACGGCCAGCGCGTAGAGCGCGAGGGGGACGGCTCCGCCGTCGAAGCTGCCGGACACGAGGGCCGCCGCGGCGGCGGCCGCGGCCGAGACGGCCAGGACGGCGGCGGGTCGGCTGCGTCGGAACATGAGCGCGACGCCCGTCAGGATGCTGAGGGCGGCCAGCGCGATGCCGCCGGGGACGCCGGGGGACCTGCTGCCGACGACGGGGGCCGCGCTCACCGACAGCAGGGTGAAGCCGATCGCGATGACGGCGTCGACCGTCCGCGGGTGCCGGGCCATCCAGCCGCGGAACGCGCCGGGCGGCGTGGGCAGCCGTACGCCGTCGGGCGCGGCGGTGTCCGCCGCGCCCGACGGCGCCCTTCGCCCCGCGTCGATCAGGCGTCCCGCTTGCGGGCGAGGATGAGCGCGGGCACGAGGATCACGGCGACCCACCCGATCATCACGAGCAGCGCCTGCCAGAACTCCAGCGAGCCGGGGGCGCCGCTGCCGATGCTGTACAGGCGGTTGCCCGCGCTGAGCGGGAAGTAGGGCTCGAGGTCCGCGACCCAGTCGAGCACGCCGCCGAGCAGCTGGCCGACGATCGGGACGACGAGCACGAGGCCCACGAGCGCCCCGATGCCCGCGGCGCCGTTGCGCAGCAGCAGGCCGAAGCCGAAGCCCATCAGCCCGATGAGCACGACGAAGAGCACGCCGCCGAGGGCCGCGAGGAGGAAGTCCCCCGACAGCATGTCGACCTCGGCGCCGGCGGACGCGAAGTACCCCCGGGCGATGACGAGCGCGACGGCCACCGCGACGGCGGTCACGACGAAGGTCACGACCGTGTAGACGATCGCCTTCGCGGCGATGACGCCCAGGCGACCCGGCGCGGCGCTGAAGGACGAGCGGATCATGCCGGTCGAGTACTCGCCGCTGATCACCAGCACCCCGAGGACGCCCGCGACGAGCATCGACAGGGTCAACCCGCTGAGGCCCACCGAGACGAGCAGGTCGGTCGCGGGGATGCCGGGGAGGGACAGCTGGTCCCGCAGCTGGTCCACCACGAACGGCGTGAACAGCGCGGAGAAGCCGGCGAGGAGGAGGAACACGAGCGCGAAGCACCAGATGGTGGAGCGGAGCGTGCGGAGCTTGATCCACTCGGAGCGCATGAGGCGGGGGAGCGTGGGGCGGCCCTTCGTCACCGGAGCGGGCGCGTAGGTCGTGGTGGTGGCGGTCATCGTGCGATCTCCTGCTCGGTCTGGCCGACTGCGGCGCTGTGGTACTCGACGTCGCCCTGCGTGAGCGACAGGTAGGCGTCCTCGAGGGACGCGGTGACCGGGGTGAGCTCGTGCAGCACGACGCCCGCGGACATCGCCGCGTCGCCGACCTGCGCGGCCGTGAGGCCGGTGATCTCGATCACGTCGCGCTCGACGCTGGTGACCACGACCTCGGGCCGCGCCACCGCCTGGCCGAGCCGGTCGGCGTGCGGGGAGCGGACCCGGACGAGGCCGCTCGTGGCCCCGGCGACGACCGCCGCGACGGGTGCGTCGGCGAGCACGCGACCGCGCCCGAGCACGATGAGGTGATCCGCGGTCTGCGCCATCTCGCTCATGAGGTGGGAGGAGAGGAGCACGGTGCGGCCCTGGCCGGCGAGGTAGCGGGTGATGTTGCGCACCCACATGACGCCCTCGGGGTCGAGGCCGTTGACGGGCTCGTCGAGGATCAGCGTGCGCGGGTCGCCGAGGAGAGCGACGGCGATGCCGAGGCGCTGCCCCATGCCGAGGGAGAAGCCGCCGACGCGCTTCTTGGCGACGGGCTGGAGGCCCGTCATCTCGATGACCTCGTTCACGCGCGAACGCGGGATCCCGTGCGTGGCCGCCATCGCGAGCAGGTGGTTGTAGGCGCTGCGGCCCGTGTGCACGGCCTTCGCGTCGAGGAGCGCCCCGACCTCGTGGAGCGGGGCCTGGAGGTCGCGGTAACGGCGGCCGTTGACGGTCACGGAGCCGGAGGTGGGGCTGTCGAGCCCGACGATCATGCGCATCGTGGTGGACTTGCCGGCGCCGTTCGGACCGAGGAATCCGGTCACCATGCCGGGCTGGACGGTGAAGCTCACGCCGTCCACGGCGGTCTTCGCGCCGTAGCGCTTGGTCAGGTTCTCAGCGACGATCATGCGCGCTGCCTCCTCAGATGGGTGCGCGGGCCCAGCGCCCGCGGAAGCCACGTTAGGCGCGGGCCCATCGCCGGGGCGTCCCCCCTCCGGCCCCCGTCCCGCGGTGACGCTGGTACCAGGGTGCCGGGTCAGGCGGTCCCGACCGCCAGCGCGCCGAGCCGCCGGGCGGCCTCCTCCAGCACGTCGGTCCGCTTGCAGAACGCGAACCGCACGAGGGACGCGTGCTCCGCGGCGAGGGGCGCGTGGCAGAAGGCCGACAGCGGCACGCCGACCACGCCCGCGAGCCCCGGGAGCCGCAGGCACAGCTCCCGGGAGTCGGCGAAGCCGAGCGGGGCCGCGTCCGCGACGATGAAGTACCCGGCCGCGGGGAGGTGGATCCGGAAGCCCGCGGCCGTCAGCCCCGACGCGAGGACGTCCCGCTTGTGCCGCAGGTCGTCGGCGATCCCGTCGTACACGGCGTCGGGGAGCGCCAGCCCCGTCGCGATGGCCGGCTGGAACGGCGCCCCGTTGACGAAGGTCAGGAACTGCTTCACCGCGAGGATCGCCGACACGAGCGGCGCCGGAGCGGTCAGCCAGCCGATCTTCCACCCCGTGGTGCGGAACGTCTTGCCGCCCGACGAGATGGTCACCGTGCGCTCGCGGGCCCCCGGCAGCGTCGCCACCGGCACGTGGGGCGCGTCGAAGACGAGGTGCTCGTAGACCTCGTCCGTGACGATGACGGCGTCGTGCGCGATGGCGAGCTCCACCACCAGCTCGCGCACCTCGCGGCTGAGGACGGTCCCGGTCGGGTTGTGCGGGTCGTTCAGGAGGATCACGCGGGTGCGGTCGGTGATCACGCGGCGGAGGTCCTCGAGCCGCGGCTGGAAGTCGGGGGCGCGCAGCGGCACCGTGCGGTGGATCCCGCGGGCGAGCGAGATGAGGGCCCCGTACGCGTCGTAGAACGGCTCGAGCGTCACGACCTCGTCGCCCTCCTCGACGAGCGCGAGCAGCGTCGCGGCGATGGCCTCGGTCGCGCCGGCGGTTACGAGCACCTCGGTCTCCGGATCCACGGCGAGGCCGTAGAAGCGCGTCTGGTGCGCGGCGACGGCCTGCCGCAGCTCGGGCGTGCCGCGACCGGGCGGGTACTGGTTCATGCCGGCGGAGATCGCGTCGCGCGCGGCCTCCAGGACTTCGCGGGGACCGTCCTCGTCGGGGAACCCCTGACCGAGGTTGATCGCGCCCGTGGCCGCCGCCAGCGCGCTCATCTCCGCGAACACGGTGGTGCCCGGGATCCCGTCGGCTGTCAGCAGCATCGCCCCGCGGGCCGCGCGCACCCACGCGCCGGGAATCGTCATACGCCCATCATGGCCCGCCGGCTCCCTGGAACGACGAGTCAACTTGCATTCGGCAAGGCCTGCGCGAGCTCCTCCATCACTGCAGCGCTCGGTGGATGAGATGTGGAGATCCTCGCCGTGGATCTGCCTCGCTGGCCTATGTTTCCGGGACCCGCTGGAGGGGAAGTTATTGTCGCTGACCGCAACTCGAGGTCAGCGGCGCAAGAGCGAGATGGCAAGGGGGGACGCATGCGCAATGTCGATCGATCAGGAGTTCGCGCGCGAACACGTGCAGCAGCGATGTGTTCGGGTGTGCTGCTGACTCTCATTCTTGGGGGCTGCGCACCCACCACGTCCGTCATTTCTGTTACTGCGGCCACGACGGAGTCGAAGGCCGCTCAGGACGCCGAGACCTTCGAGCAGCAATACGCAAAGTATGTCTCGCTTCCTCTCGACGAGATCTCGGAGGACGATCTCACTCCGCTTCTGACAGGTGACCTCCTCGCCGAGAGCACCAAAGAGATCGCTGATACAAGAGAACGAGGAACACAAGTCATCGGAAAATACACGTACTCGAGGTTCGCCGTCACGGATCAAGGGATCGAGGCCTCGGGCCAGGCCTACATGGTCGCCCAAGCGTGCCTCGATGTGACTGGTTCGCGCATCCACGACAGCAGTGGCATCGACATCACGCCCGATCGTGACCCTCTGGTCTCCATGCAGCTCAAAGCGGTGACTGTTGACGATGGGTCGTGGCGCATCAGTGATGCGGTCCGTAACGACGAGGTGAAAGCGTGCGATTAAAGGTCGCGATGACTGGGGTGCTGGTTGCCATCATTCTCGCCTCGACGGCATCTCCCGCTCTCGCTGAGGCCACATCGTGCGGTGCGCTCATGCCTAGCTCGGGCCAATGCACATCTGGGCGCGTACTTGGAGAGACAGTCGAGCTCGAGGGACATGACTCTGAGGACCATGCGGGTGCTGCCGCTTCCCCTGCCCTCGGGGACACGCCGGGGTCTCACCAGCGCTCGCCATCGGTCGTTGCGGATCCGCATCCGCATCCGGTGACGCGTCGTGATCGTCTGGCGGCGGATGTGGACGCGCCGTGTCGGCCGGGTGTGGGGTTGTGTGCGGATGGGCAGCATGCGTTCCTGCCGCCGGCGAAGGCGCCGACGAAGCCGGCGGATCCAGCACCGTCCGTGCCTGCAGCTCCCGCGGTGACGTTGGCGGATGTGGCGCAGTTCGTGCCGCGGGATGCGTCGATCCGGTCGCAGCCGAACGGGTGGGCGATCGTGGGTGCGCCGGTGAACCTGTTCACGGACGCGACCGCTGAGGTGGTCGATGGCCAGTTGCTGGGTCGGCCAGCGCAGGTGCGGTTCGTGCCGGTGTCGTTCGTCTGGGATCACGGCGACGGCACGTCGACGACGGTGGTGGGTCCGGGTGCGTCGTGGAAGCAGCTGGGGCAGCAGGACTTCACCGCGACGGACACGAGCCATGTGTATGCGGCCATCGGCGACCGGCAGGTCACTCTGACGATCGCGTATGCGCCGTCGTACCGGTTCGACGGGGGCGGGTGGCAGCAGATCGCGGGCACGCTGCCGGTGCAGATCGGGCCGGTGAGGATCCATGTGCTCCAGGGGTCGACGGTGCTGGTCGGTGGCGCGTGCGGGGAGCGGGACGCCGGGCCAGGATGCTGATGTTGGGCAGCGTCTGCTCGGGTCGACGAAGCCCAGCCACCGGACGTGACCGTCCCCGGTGCTCAACCCGCCGCCGCGTACGCTCGTCCCAGCAGGCGAGCTGACCGCGCAGCGCCGTCCGATGCGCTCGTCGCCGTGCCGGTCACGGGCGGGGCGCTGTCAGGGCGGCCATAGGGAACGCCCAGACTCGCCCTGAATGCTGGCACGACCTGAGAGGAGCACCACCGATGACGGACAGAAGCCACGGCGAAGACGAGCACGAGGGCGGCCGCGAGGTCGACGGCCGAGCCGAGGGCTCCTCGACGGAGGCGCCGTCGTCCACCACCCCTCAGTCGGGCGATGGGGGATCCGCCTGGCCGGCGCCCGCGGGTCCGGCCGCCGCATCCCACCCCGCGCCGACGAGCCCGGACCAGCGGGACACCCTCGCCTACGGCACGAACCCGCAGGCGGATCACACCGCGACCGCTCCTCTCGCGGGCCCCGCAGCGGAGGGTCACGAGCCGGGCGGCGTCACCACGACCGCCCCTCCCAAGAAGAAGGCCAACAAGGCGCTGCCGCTCGTCGCCATGCTGGCCGTCGGGGCCCTCATCGGCGGCGCCGCCGGCGGGCTCACCACCTGGGCCATCGCGCACGACGACGCCTCCACCGAGACCGTCAGCCAGTCGCCCGCGAACATCACCGTCAACGACCCGGACAACGCGACGCCCATCACGGCCGTCGCCGCGAAGGTGTCCGGCTCGGTCGTCACCATCGACGTGGCCGGTGCGCAGGCCGGGGGCACCGGTTCCGGTGTCGTCCTCTCGAGCGACGGCTACGTCCTCACGAACACGCACGTCGTCACGCTCGACGGCCAGACCGGTGACGCCACCATCCAGGTCAAGACGGCGGACGGCGCCCTGTACTCCGCGAAGCTGATCGGCACGGATCCCGTCGTCGACCTCGCCGTCATCAAGCTCGACGATGCGAGCGGCCTGACGCCCATCGAGTTCGCCGACTCGTCCAAGCTCAACGTCGGCGACACGGCCATCGCCATCGGCGCCCCTCTCGGCCTCTCCGGGACCGTCACCGACGGCATCGTCAGCGCCCTCGACCGGAGCATCCAGGTGGCGTCCTCGGCAGCCCCGACGACGCCGGGCGACGGTAGCCAGAGCGACGAGACGCCGTTCAACTTCTGGCCCTTCGGCAACGAGGGCCAGGGTGGATCCGGCGGGCAGGGCAGCCAGGGCGGATCCGGCGCCCAGGGCGGCCAGGCGGCGGCGACCATCAACCTCGCGGTCATCCAGACCGACGCGGCCATCAACCCGGGCAACTCGGGTGGTGCCCTGCTCGACGGCGACGGCAAGCTCATCGGCGTCAACGTGGCCATCGCGAACGCGGGCGGCACGAGCTCCACGGCCGGCAGCATCGGCGTCGGCTTCGCCATCCCGTCGAACCTGGCGAAGCGCGTGGGCCAGGAGATCATCCAGAACGGCAGCGCCTCCCACGGGCTCCTCGGAGCGAGCGTCCGCGACGTCGCCAGCGGCGACTCCTCGACCCCGGTCGGCGGCGCGTTCATCGCCGAGGTCCAGAGCGGCGGCGCGGCGGCCGCGGCGGGCCTGCAGCAGGGCGACATCGTCACCGCGTTCGGCAGCATCCCGATCAGCAAGGCGAGCGACCTCACGGCGCAGGTGCGGGCCCTCGCGGGCGGCAGCGACGTCGAGCTGACCGTGATCCGCGGTGGGCAAAAGCAGCAGGTCGACGTGAAGCTCGGCACGCTGCAGCAGTAGCGGGCACGACGCACGGGGGCGGATCGGCGCATGCCGGTCCGCCCCCGTGCGTCCGGCATCGGCGGGCGGCGGACGGGGAGGCTGGTAAACTCCTGCGAGGCTCGGCCCCCGACGGGCCCCGGCCGCACCTCCCTCAAGAGATCGGCTCAGATGGCGCACCACCCGCGACGCGACCCCGCCGCCGGCAGCCCCGGCGATCTCCCCGCCGTCTCGTACGTCATGCCGATCCTCAACGAGGCGGCCCACGTGCGCGCCGCCGTGGACAGCATGATGCAGCAGGACTACGCCGGCGACTTCGAGGTCGTCCTGGCGCTCGGGCCGAGCACGGACGGCACGACCGAGGTCGTCCGCGATATGGCTCGGGCCGATCCGCGCATCACGAGCGTCGACAACCCCACGGGATCCACGCCCGGAGGCCTGAACGCCGCCATCCGCGCCACGCGCCATCCCATCGTGATCCGCGTCGACGCCCACTCGCTCCTGCCGCGCGACTACACGCGCATCGCCGTCGAGACCCTGCAGACCACCGGCGCGGACAACGTCGGCGGGCTCATGTCGGCCGAGGGGCGCACGCCGTTCGAGAAGGCCGTCGCCCGCGCGTACGGTGCCCGGGTCGGGCTCGGCGGCACCGCGCACCACGTCGGCGGCAAGGAGGGCCCGGCGGAGACCGCGTACCTCGGCGCCTTCCGCCGCGAGCGGCTCGTCGAGGTCGGGCTCTTCGACGAGGGCGTGCGCCGGGGCCAGGACTGGGAGCTCAACCGCCGGCTCCGACAGAGCGGCGGACTGGTGTGGTTCACGCCGCGGATGAAGGTCACGTACCGTCCGCGCTCCACGCTCCGCTCGCTCATCCGCCAGTTCTTCGCGACCGGGCTCTGGCGCGGGGAGCTCGCGCGTCGCTACACGCGGCAGAACTCCGTGCGGTACTTCGTGCCGCCGGTGGCCGTCGCCGGAGTGGCCGCGGGTCTCCTCCTCGGTACCGCGGGCCTCGTGGGGGCCGCGCTCGGGATGCCGGGACTGCGCCGCCTCGTCGGCGCGTTCGTCGTGCCCGGCGTCTACGCCGGCTTCGTGCTGGTGAGCACCGTCTCGGTGGCCTCGCGGGACGGCGCGGCGACCATGCTGCGGTTCGCGGCGGTCCTGCCGTCCATCCACTTCAGCTGGGGCACCGGGTTCGTGCTCGGCTTCCTCGAGCTCACCGACGACCTCGACGGGCACACGGGCCGATGAGCGCGGCTCCCGGCACCGGCGACCGCGGCCTGCCCTCGTCCATCGCGGAGCTGCGGCGGGTGACGCAGCCACCGGAGGTGCGCCTGCGCGCGAACGCCGAGCACTGGACGGCGCACCTCTACCTGCGCGACCTCTCGCCGTACCTGACCTGGCTGCTGCTCCGGACCCGGATCAGCGCGAACGGCGTCACCGTCGTCATGATCCTCACGGGCTGGGCCGCCGCCGCGGCGCTGCTCATCCCCGGCATCGCGGGCGCCGCCCTCGCGCTGGTCCTCGGCCAGCTGCAGATGCTCGTGGACTGCTGCGACGGCGAGGTCGCCCGGTGGCGCCGTACGTCCTCACCGGTGGGCCACTTCCTGGACGCCGTGGGGCACTACTCGACCGAGACGTTGATCGCGCTCGCCCTCGGGATCCGCGCCGCCGCCTACCCCTTCGAGGCGCCGGGCGACCTGCCGTGGACGACCCTCGCGTTCGCGCTGGCGCTCGTCATCGTGCTGAACAAGGCGCTGAACGACATGGTGCGCGTGGCCCGCGCGTCGGCCGACCTGCCCAAGGCGCCCGTCGGCGCCGGCACGGTCGCGTCGCAGCACTCCCTGATCGCCACGGCCCGCCGCGTCGTGCGGTTCCTGCCCTTCCACCGCATGTTCCACTCGGTGGAGCTCACCATCGTGACCTTCGTCGTCGCGCTGGTCGGCCTCGTCGCCGGTCAGCCGGAGACCGACCGGGTGTTCCTCGTCGTCCTGGTGCCGCTCGCGGTGCTGGCGCTCGTCGGGCACTTCGTGATGATCGTCACCTCGCGTCGGCTGACCTCGGCGTGACGGACGCCGTCCCGCGCGTCGGCGTCGTCGTCCTCAGCCAGGGGCGTCGGCCGGAGGGTCTGGCGGCCTCGCTCGCGTCGGTGCTGCGTCAGGAGGGCGTCGCGCTCGACATCGTCGTGGTCGGCAACGGCTGGGATCCCCGCGGCCTCCCGGACGGCGTGCGCGGCCTGCACCTGCCGGAGAACCTCGGCATCCCGGCGGGCCGGAACGCGGGCGTCCCGCTCGTCACCGGCGAGACGCTGTTCTTCCTCGACGACGACGAGACCGTCCCCAGCGCGGCGTTCCTCGCGGACTCCCTCGCGCTCATGCGAGGTGCGGGCGACATCGCGCTCGTCCAGCCGCGCATCGTGGACCCGACCGGAGCGGCCACGCCGCGCCGCTGGATCCCGCGCATCCGCAAGGGCGACCCCGCGCGCTCGAGCGCGGTCATGTCCGTGCTGGAGGGCGCCGTCGTGGTCCGCCGCGACGCGTTCGAGGCCGCCGGCGGCTGGGCGGGGGAGTTCTTCTACGCCCACGAGGGGATCGAGCTGGCCTGGCGCGTCTGGGACCAGGGGCTGCGCGCCTGGTACGCCGGCGACCTCGTCGCGCACCATCCGGCGGTCGCCCCCACCCGGCACGCGGAGTACCACCGCCTCACCGCGCGCAACCGCGTCTGGCTCGCCCGGCGCAACCTGCCGCTCCCGCTCGTCCCCGTGTACGTGGGGTCATGGACCGCCGTGCAGCTGCTGCGCTCCGCGCGGAACCGGGACGGGCTCGGCACCTGGCTGCGCGGCTGGCGCGAGGGCTGGACGACGTCGCCCGGGCCGCGTCGGCCGATGTCGTGGGTCACCGTGATCCGCATGGCGCGCGCGGGCAGGCCGCCCGTCATCTGATCGTGATCCCGCCCCGCTCGGTCACGATCGCACACCGTTCCGCGCCCCCGGCCGGGGCTCGTCCTGAGGGGCCCGGAGCGCTGGCTACGGTGGATGCATGGGTCTCCTGAACGACGCTCGCCTCGGCGTGCGCGCTGTCCGCTCGCTGGTCCATCAGCGCCGTGCGCGCGGGACCCTGCAGCGCAAGCTCGCGCTCCGCGCCCCCTCGCCGCAGGGCGAGTACCGCATCGCCGTGTACTTCGCCGACTCGGCCGTGAACATGTACCAGATCCGGCAGTGGTACCGGCCGCTCGTCGAGCTGGCGCGCACGCACCCGGTCGTGATCCTGAGCCGCCACCCGAGCGGCGCGAACGCGCTCCTCGACGAGAGCCCCCTCCCCGTTGAGTACGTGCGCCGCGTCGCGGACCTCGAGCGGGTCATCGCGGAGCAGGACATCCGCATCGTCCTCTACGTCAACCAGAACACCCGCAACTTCCAGATGATGCGGTACGGGCGCCGCTGGCACGTCTTCGTCAACCACGGCGAGTCCGACAAGATGTACATGACCACCAACCAGTTCAAGGCGTACGACTACAGCCTCATCGCCGGCGACGCGGCGCGCGCCCGGCTCGGCAAGGTGCTCTGGGACTACGACCTCGACCGCCGCGCGATCCCCATCGGGCGTCCGCAGGCCGACCACTACTCGGGCGAGCTGCCGTACGCGCCCGACGACCGCACGGTCGTCCTCTACGCGCCCACGTGGGAGGGTGACCGCGCCGCCGCGGCGTACGGATCCATCGCGTCGCACGGGGTGCCGCTGGTCCGCGACCTCATCGCGACCGGACGGCACCGCGTCGTCTACCGCCCGCATCCGCGGTCGGGCGTCGTCGATCCTGAGTACGCGCGCGCCAACCGCGAGATCGCGGCCATGCTCGAGCGGGCGAACGCGCAGGATCCCTCGGCGCAGCACGTCGTCGACCGCTCGCGCGAGCTCGCCTGGCAGCTGTCCGCCGCGGACCTCGCCATCGTCGACATCTCCGCGATGGTCTACGACCGACTCGCGGCGGGGCGTCCGCTCCTGGTGACGCGGCCGGTGCGGCCCGAGGCGCAGATCGACACCGACGGCTACCTGTCCGACTGCGAGTGGCTGACCGCGGACGACGCGCGCGACGTCGTCACCCGGCTGGACGCGCTGCAGCACGATGCCGCGGCGGACCGCCGGCTCGCCGCGTGGGTCCGCCACTACTTCGGCGACACCTCTCCCGGCGCGGCGACCGCACGCTTCCACGCGGCCGTCGAGCACCTGATGGGGGAGTGGGATCGCCACGCGACGCTGCACGCCCGGGACGACGCCGCGGATCCGGCGGCCGACGCCCAGGTCGACGACGAGGACGAGGAGGCCTGAGCCTCCCGCGCGGAGGGCGACACCGCCCTCCCGCGATGGGCTCAGCCCTTCGCGGCCCTCTTCTCGGCGACGCGGATCACGCGCGGCTTCCGCTCCGGCACCGCGAGCTCGTCGGGGAAGCCGGCGGGCGCGGGACCGAACGCCTGACGGGAGCTCGCGACGATCTTGCCGCCGAGCATCCGGTTGCCGGCGCCGCCGATGACGGCGCCGATGCCGAACGGGACGGCGCGGCCGATGGCGCTCGCGCTCTGGTTGACCACGAACCGCTTGATGAAGGCGCGCTTGATGCGGTCGGCGATGGGGCCGATGGCGAACGAGGGAAGGCCGGACGTGATGGCACGGCCCCAGTTCGCGTTCCGGTCGACGGGCTGACCGGAGAACTGGCCCGTGAACTGCTGGATCACCTGGGCACCCGGGGCGCCGAGCATCATGGTCATCACGAGGGCGCGTGCTCGGGCCGGATCCTCGACGGAGATCCCGTGCACCTCGGTGATGGACTGCGCGAAGAGGGCGCTCGCCTCGAGGAAGCCGGCCGTCTCCACGCCCGTGAGCGCGAGGGACACGC
Source organism: Clavibacter phaseoli (assembly GCF_021922925.1). Taxonomy (NCBI): domain Bacteria; kingdom Bacillati; phylum Actinomycetota; class Actinomycetes; order Micrococcales; family Microbacteriaceae; genus Clavibacter; species Clavibacter phaseoli. Next base: position 1,479,801 of record NZ_CP040786.1, on the reverse strand, counting down.
CGGTGCCGACGCCGGGGATCACCGCGCTGGCTCCCACGGCGGCGCCTCCCGCGGTGACGGCGGCGAGGAAGCGCTTCTCGAGGATCGCGATGATGCGGTCCGGGGAGGCCTCCGGGTGGCGGGCGCGGATCGAGCGGATGTGGGCGAGCACGACGGGGCGCTGCACGGACAGGAGACGATCTATCCCGGTGGCGACGGTCGGGTCGAGCTCGGAGGCGTCCTTCATGCTCCGAGCCTACGCGGGGCGACCCTCCACGACCGTGCCCTCGACGTCCACCGGATGCACGCATCGATGTCCGGACTATCCACGGAGACGCGGGCGCAGACGCATGGGGCGCCCGCGCTCTGGTCATTCCTCCATGTGGCGGATAAGCATGTGCCATGGTCACCACCGTCTCCGACGCCGCCGCCGAGTTCGGCTCCCGGGTGCGCGAGCAGCGCCAGCGCATCGGCATCAGCCAGGAGACGCTCGCGGAGCTCTCCGGCATCCACTGGACCGCGCTCGGCAAGATCGAGCGCGGGCAGCGCAACCCGAGCCTGCGCAACATCATCAAGATCGCGAGCGGGCTCGACGTCGATGCGGGTCTGCTCGTGACCGGCCTCACCGCCGACATGCTGCCGAAGGACGACGGGGACTCGCCCGCCGAGCTCATCCGCCTGGAGCGCGAGCGCGACCGACGCGGCACCACGCCCGTCAGAAGCTGACCCGCCACAGGTACTCGCCCCCGTCCGGCCGGAACCAGCGCACCACGAGGATCGTGTCGAGCGCCAGGTCGTCGCCGCGGATGGTGGTGGACAGGCGCTCCCCGGGACGGACGGTGACGGGCGCGCGCGACAGCATCGTGCCGGACCCGAGCAGGTGCAGCGAGATGGCGTGCAGCACCTCGTCGCCGACGTTGACCAGCGCGAAGCGCGGCCGCGCCGACGTGCGGTCGAAGTGCCAGGGCACGCGGTACGCGGGCTCGGGGTCGGGACGGACGGGCAGGGGCGGGACCGATCGCAGCATGCGTGCACGGTAGGGGCGGCGTGCGACGTGCGGTGTCGCGGGCCTGTGGAACGGCGCTGCTGGGGAGGAGGGGACGGTCTCCGGCTAGGCGCCGGCGGCCGGCGGCGGGTTGTGGTCGGCGTTGTAGGCGTCCATCACCTGGTCGATGGGGCCGTCGAGGACGAGGGCGCCCTTGTCGAGGTACAGGCCCCGCGTGCAGAAGCGGCGGAGGTCGCGCTCGTTGTGCGAGACGAAGAAGAGCGTGCGGCCCTCCGCGAGCATCTCCTCGATCCGGTGGTAGCACTTCTCCCGGAACGCCCGGTCGCCCACGGCGAGGACCTCGTCCACGAGGAGCACCGGCTCGTCGAGCCGCGAGATCACCGCGAAGGCGATGCGCACCTTCATCCCGCTCGAGAGGTGCTTGTAGGGGGTGTCGACGAAGTCGGGGATCTCGGCGAACGCGATGATCTCGTCGAACCGCGCGTCGATCTCGGCCTTGGACATGCCGTGGAGCCCCGCCGTGAGGTAGATGTTGTCGCGGACTGTGAGGTCGTTGACGAAGCCGCCCGTGATCTCGATGAGCGGGGCGACGCCCGCGTGGACGCCGATCGACCCCTCGTCCGCGATGAGCACCTCGGCGACGAGCTTGAGGAGCGTCGACTTGCCCTGGCCGTTGCGGCCGACCACGCCGATCGCCTCGCCTTGGCGCACCTCGAAGGAGACGTGGCGCAGCGCCCAGAACTCGCCGGGCCGCGCGCGTCGGGCGGATCCCGCGAACAGGTCCTTGAAGCTCCGGCGGGACTTGCGGTTGCGGCGGAAGCGGATGCCGGCGTCCTCGACCGCGAGGACGGTGCGCGCGTCGGGCGACGGGTGCGACGGGCCCATCAGATCTCCTTCAGGACGGCCGGGAGCGAGCGGCGGAAGACCAGGGCGCCGACGGCGACCAACGCCGCCGAGATGGCCGCGCTCACCCCGACGGCGTACCAGTCGAGCTCGGCGGGGAAGAACGCGGCCCGGTACAGGCCGAAGATCCCGGTGAGCGGGTTCAGCGCGGCCCAGGGGTGCAGGTCAGCGGGCAGGTCGCTCGACGAGTAGACGATGGGGGAGGCGTAGAAGAGGAAGCGCAGCACGAGCTTCACGGCGCGCTCGAGGTCGCGGAAGAAGACGACGAGCGGCGAGATGATCAGCCCGATGCCCAGGAGCAGCGTGGCCTGCAGGAGCACGGCGAGCGGGAAGAGCAGCACGTCCACGTCGAGGCGGGCTCCCGCGACGATCGCGAAGACGGCGAGCACCGGCAGGCTCGCGATGAACTCGAAGCCCTTGGCGAGCACGAGCCGCAGCACCCAGATGCTCCGGGGGATCCGCGTCGAGCGCACGAGCTTCGCCTGCGAGCTGAACGCCCTGGTGAAGTCGCTCGTGGCCCCCGTGAACCACATCCACGGCAGGAGCGCCGCGAGCAGGAACACGATGTACGGCTCCTGGCCGACGTCGCGCTGGAAGACGACGGTGAAGACGAACCAGTAGATGCCCGACATGACGAGCGGATCGAGGATCGACCAGAACCAGCCGAGCGCGCTCGTCGAGTAGCGCACCTTGAGGTCGCGCGTCGTGAGGAGCCAGAGCGAGCGTCGGTAGCGGGCCGCGGGGGTGCGGGACGCGCGACCGGGGATGGCGGCATCGGGCACGGCGGGGATCCTCTGCGTCAGCATCCCCGAGGCGGTCTAGACGAAGAGGTTGGCCCTTTCGAGGTCCTCCGCGAAGTCGACCTCGACCGCGTACAGGTCGGAGATGTCTACCGGTTCGACGAGCAGGGAGTCCTGCTCGATCGCCAACTCTATTCCACGCTCGAAGTAGTCCTGGTCGGCGACCCGGGCGAGCTGGCGGATGAGGACCGGCTTGTCGGCCTTGGAGACGTAGTTGATGCCGACCGCCTCGCCGAGGCCGCCCTTCACCGTCTTCGACAGCTCCCGGATGAAGCCCTCGGGGCTGGTCGTGTACTTGACCTCCTCGTCGGAGACGCGGGAGGTGTTGACCGTGACGAACGACTGGTCGCGCGCGATCATCGCGGCGGCGCGGCGCAGGATCATCGGGTCGAAGACCACGTCGCCGTTCATCCAGAGGACGCCGCCGGGGCCCGAGGCACGGAGGGCGCGGAGCAGGCTCTTCGACGTGTTCGTCTGGTCGTACTGCTCGTTGTAGATGTAGTCGGCGTCCGGGAAGGCGTCGATGATGTGGTCGAGCTTGTAGCCGACGACGATGCTGACCTTGGCGTCGTCGCCGAGGCCGAAGCGGATGTTGTCGAACTGCTGGCCCATGATGGTGCGGCCGTCGCTCAGCTCGGTGAGGGGCTTGGGGAGGCTGCGTCCGAGACGGCTGCCCATGCCTGCCGCCAGGATGACTACCTGCGTGGTCATGTGTTCTCCGTTCGATGCGGGTGCCGAGTGCGGTCGGGACCCCCGGACGTCGAGGGTTCGCCCGGACTTCACCCGCGGGTTTCCTGTTCGACACTCCGTCATGCCTCCTCCATCGTAGGCCGCGGGCGGGGAAATAGGGGGGATGCGGGCAGGGCTCGTGTCCCTTTCGTGATCTGGACGGGCCTCCGCGGAGGGGACGTCGGCTCCTCCGGACGCGGCCGTGGGCGCCCGTGGCGGGACCGCCGAGGACGGCGGATCGGGCACGGAGGACCGCCTTGCTAACGTGGGGCCGTGACCGACGCCCCCGACGAGACGACCTCCCCCGACGCCACGTCCGACCCCGCTGCGGGCCCCCGGGATCACGCCGATCGCGCTCCGTCCGCGCCCGTGGGGGAGGCGGCCGCCGACGCGGTCGCCGCCGAGGCCGAGCCGGAGCCGGCGACCGTCGTGGCCGCGGTGCCCCGGCCTCCGCGCCCCGGTCAGCGCGTCCCCCGCCGTGCCACCGCGCCGTCGCCGCGGACCGCGCCCGCCGTGGTCGTGGCGCCGACGCCGCCGCGTGTGAAGTCCACCCCCGTCGCGGCGCCCGCGTCGCGGCCGTCCGACGGGAAAGCCGACGGCGAGGGGGAGTCGGCTGCGACGGAAGCCCGTCCGCCGCGGGTCCGACGGCGCACGCGCGTGCAGCGCGCGGCGGGGAGCGCCGAGCCGGTGGCGGCCACGCAGAGCGCCGCTCCCTCGGAGGCGGATGAGGACCGGACGGCCGAGACGCCGGTCGTCGGCTCGCCCACGACGTCCGCTCCCGTACCGGGGACCCCGGACGACGTCGCGGCGACGCAGCCGGATCAGGACGGCCTGTCGGAGCTCCGCGGGATGTTCGCGGATGACGACCCGCAGCCCGTGGGCGCCGACGCCGAGGACCAGGACGTGGCGCCGACCGATGACGCCGCCACGGCGGACGGGTCCCGTGCCTCCTCGGTCGAGGTCGAGCAGGACGTCAGCGGGGTCGCGGACGCGGAAGAGGGTGCGCCCGACGCCGACGCCGACGCCGACGCCGACGCCGTTCCAGAAGCCGACGCGGGTCAAGAACCCGAGCCCGAGCAGGACGCGACGGACGCCGTCGAGCCCACCCCGGCCGACGCGGCCGGGGAGAGGGCGGTGGATCCGGTGCCGGCTCCCGAAGCGGAGGCCGACACCGACACCACGGTCGCCTCCGAGCAGGACGCCGAGATCGCGCCCGCGGCGCCAGCGATCCCGCACGAGGGGGACGAGGACGCTCCCGCATTGGACGAGGATCCCGCGCCCGCCCGCTCCGTCACCGTCCGCACCGACAGCCTCACCGCGCCGCGCTCCACGCGCCCCGGCCTCGCCGGGGTGGCGGAGACCGCGCTCACGCCGTCGGTCCGCGGCGACCGCGCCGCCGCTCCGGAGCTGGGGGAGGACGTCCTCGTCATCGACGGCCTCACCAAGCGCTTCGACGAGAAGGTGGCGGTCGACGACATCGCGCTCACGGTCCGCGCCGGGTCCTTCTACGGCATCGTCGGCCCGAACGGCGCAGGCAAGACGACGACCATGTCCATGGTCACGGGGCTCCTCCGGCCCGATGCCGGCGCCGTGACGGTCAACGGCATCGACGTCTGGCGCGAGCCGCTCGTCGCGAAGCGGAGCATCGGCGTGCTGCCGGACCGACTCCGCCTCTTCGACCGCCTCACCGGCGCGCAGCTCCTGCACTACTCGGGCGCCCTCCGAGGGCTCGACGACGCGGAGATCCGCAGCCGCTCGGCCGACCTCGTCGCCGCGTTCGGTCTCGAGGACGCTGTCGGCCGGCTCGTCACCGACTACTCGGCGGGCATGACCAAGAAGGTCGCGCTCGCCTGCGCCATGATCCACTCGCCGCGCATGCTCGTCCTCGACGAGCCGTTCGAGTCGGTCGACCCCGTGTCGTCCGCGAACGTCGTCGAGATCCTGCAGGACTACGTGGCCCACGGCGGCACGGTGGTGCTGTCGAGCCACGGCATGGACTTCATCCAGCGCATCTGCGACCACGTCGCGATCATCGTCAACGGCCGGGTGCTCGCCGCGGGCACCATGGACGAGGTCCGCGCGGGCCGCTCGCTGGAGGAGCGCTTCGTCGCCCTGGCCGGCGGTCGACGCACGGCGGAGGGGTTCTCGTGGTTGCACTCGTTCTCCGACTGAGGCTCGCCCTCCTCGCCAACGCGCTCCGCCGCAGCCCCTGGCAGGTCCTCGGGCTCGTCGCGGCCGGCGTCTACGGGATCCTCGTCACCGTGCTCGCCGTCGGCGCCCTCGCCGGGCTCCGCGACGCCGACGTCGCCTCGGCGCGGGACGTCGTGGTCGCCGGAGGCGCCCTCGTGGTGCTCGGCGCGCTCGTCGTGCCGCTCGTGCTCGGATCCGAGGACGCCATGGACCCGCGCCGCTTCGCGCCCTACGGCATCGAGCCCCGGCGCCTGGCCGTCGCGCTCGCCGCGGCCGCCGTCGTCAGCGTCCCGGGCGCGGTCCTCGTCGCCGTGGCGCTGACCACCGTGGTCACGTGGGCCCGCGATCCGCTCACCGCCCTCGTCGCCGTGGTCGCGGCCTGCGCCGCCGTCGCCACGTGCGTGCTCGTCGCGCGGATCAGCACGGTCCTCTCCTCCGTCCTGCTCAGCACGCGCCGGGCCCGCGAGGCGACCGGTCTCGCGGCCGGGCTCGTGGCCGTGCTGCTCGTGCCCGTGGTCGTCGCGCTCGCGCAGGCCGACCTCCTCGACGACGGGCTCCGTCCCGCGCGCGGCATGCTCGGCGTCATCGCCTGGACGCCGCTCGGCGCCGCCTGGTCGGCTCCCGCCGCGGCGGTCGCGGGCGACGTCGGGGGAGCCGCCGGCATGCTCCTGGTGGCCGTCGCCTCGGCGGCGCTGCTCGCGCTCGCCTGGGTCCGCCTCGTGCCGTGGGCCCTCACCGCGCCGGACCGCGCCGGCGGCGGCCGCGTCCAGACCGGCCTCGGCTGGTTTGGCCGCTTCGGCGCCTCGCCCGCGGGTGCGGTGGCCGCGCGGAGCGTCACCTACTGGATCCGCGACCCGCGCTACCGCGCCACGCTCGTGCTGATCCCGGTGCTCCCGCTCGTGCTCCTCGTCCCGCTCGTGATCGTGGACGTCGACGCGCACGTGCTGGCCCTGGTCCCGCTGCCGGTGATGGCGCTCTTCCTCGGCTGGAGCGTGCACAACGACACCGCGCACGACCACACCGCGGTGTGGCTGCACGTCGTGTCGGGGATCCGCGGCGTCGCGGACCGCGTCGGCCGCCTCGTGCCCGTCCTCGCAATCGGCATCCCGCTCGTCGCGATCGGCGCGCCGCTCAGCGCCCTCGGCTTCGGCGACGCGTCCGTCCTGCCCTCCGTCATCGGGGTCAGCGGCGGGGTCCTGCTCGTCGGGGTCGGCCTGTCGTCGCTCTTCTCGGCGCGCTTCCCGTACCCGGCGTCGCGCCCCGGCGACAGCCCCTTCCACGCGCCGCAGAGCGTGAGCGCCGGCGGATCCACCGTGCCCACGCTCACGTTCCTCGCCACCGTCGCCCTGGCGCTGCCGTCGGTGTGGCTCGGCTGGATGGGACTCGTCCACGGCGGCGCGTACCCGGCGTGGTCGCTCGTCGTGGGGCTGGGCATCGGCATCGTGACGCTCGGGGCCGGCGTGGTCGGCGGGGGTCGCGTGTTCGAGCGGCGCGGCCCCGAGCTCCTGGCCTTCGCGCAGCGCCACTAGCGGATCCGCGCCACCGGTCCCCGCGCGCCGGAAAAGTAGACTGACGTCATGGTCATCCTCAGCATCGAACAGGCCCCCGGAAGCCCCACGCAGGGCGGCGGGACCGACACCCTCGACCGCGAGCTCGAGGAGCTCCTCGAGCAGGAGACGATCGAGCCCGGCGATCACGAGCGCTTCTCGCACTACGTGAAGAAGGACAAGATCCTCGAGTCCGCGATCAGCGGCAAGCCCGTCAAGGCGCTCTGCGGCAAGAAGTGGCTGCCCGGCCGCGACCCGGAGAAGTTCCCCGTCTGCCCCGACTGCAAGCGCATCTACGAGAACATGAAGCCCGAGTAGGAGCCCCGCCACCGCACGAGACGCGTCCGCCCGATCCGCGTCAGGCGGCCGTGCCCTCCTCGGTGGGGATCGCCGGGTCGCCCGCCCGGAGCCGGAAGGCCTGCGCCGGCAGCGCGCGCACGGCGACGGCGTGGTGCGCGCGAGCCGCGGCGGTGCCCGCGCTTCCGAGCCAGCGCGGATCCGGCTCGCCGCCCTCGGCCAGAGTGACGACGAGGTCGCGGTCGCCGGGGAGCGGAGCCGGGTGCGGGCCGACGGTGACGAGCTCCGACGTCGCGACGCCCTGGGCGTCATGGCGCCGCAGCGCGCCCTTGAGGCCGCCGCGGCTCTGCTTGCCCGTCGACCGCTTCGCGACGGCCACCCACTCGCCGTCGCCGCCCGCGTCGCGGTGCGCGACGAGCTTGAAGACCATGCCGGCCGCCGGGGCGCCGGATCCGGTGACGAGCGAGGTCCCGACCCCGTAGGAGTCGACGGGGGAGGCGGCGAGCCCGGCGATGCCGTGCTCGTCGAGGTCGTTGGTGACGGTGATCCGCGTGCCCGTGGCGCCCAGCGCGTCGAGCTGCGCGCGCACCTCGCCGACGAGCACCGGCAGGTCGCCGGAGTCGAGCCGGACGGCGCCGAGGCCGGGGCCGGCGACGCGGACCGCGGTCTCCACGCCCTGGCGCACGTCGTAGGTGTCCACGAGGAGGGTCGTGCCGGGGCCGAGCGCGTCGACCTGGGCCCGGAACGCCTGCTCCTCGGTGTCGTGCAGGAGCGTGAAGGAGTGGGCGGCGGTGCCCATGGTCGGCACGCCCCACGTGCGGCCGGCCTCGAGGTTCGAGGTGGCGCCGAAGCCCGCGATGAAGGCCGCGCGTGCGGCGGCGACGGCGGAGCGCTCGCCCGTGCGGCGGGATCCCATCTCCGCGAGCGGGCGGCCGCCGGCGACCTGCACCATGCGCGCGGCGGCGCTCGCGACCGCGGAGTCGTAGTTGAGGACGCTGAGCACGAGCGTCTCGAGGATCACCCCGTCGGCGAACGGCGCCTCGACCGTGAGGAGCGGCGATCCGGGGAAGTAGACCTCGCCCTCGCGGTAGCCGGTGATGCGGCCGCGGAACCGGTAGTCGGCGAGCCAGGCCAGGGCCTCATCGCCCACGACGCGCTCGGAGCGCAGGTACTCGAGCTCGGCGTCGCCGAAGCGGAAGTCGCGGATCAGCTCGAGGAGCCGGCCGGTGCCGGCGACGACGCCGAAGCGGCGGCCGCTCGGGAGGCGCCGGGCGAAGCACTCGAAGACGCACTCGCGGTCGTGGGTGCCCGCCTTCAGCGCTGCGTCGAGCATCGTCAGCTCGTACCGGTCGGTGAGGAGGGAGGTCGCCTGGGTCACCCGCCCAGCCTAGGGCGGCGCCCGTCGGGGGCGGCCCGTCCGCATCGCGCACGGGTCGGGACGATGACGGGGGTCCGGCCTAGGTTCGTGCCATGGAGCGCACGCGATGGATCCTGGCCGACCAGCTGGGCGACCACTTCGACGACGGCGGGCCGATGCTGCTCATCGAGTCGCGGGGCCTGCTCGCCCGGCGGCCGTACCACCGGGCCAAGGCGCACCTCATCCTGTCGGGCATCCGGCACCGCGCGCGGGCGCTGGGCGACCGGGTGGAGTTCCACCAGGTCGACCACTACCGCGAGGTCGTCGAGGGCCGGGACGACCTCGAGGTCATCGACCCCACCTCCCGCGGGCTCCGGCGCCTCGTCGCGGAGATCGGCGCGGAGGTGCTCCCGAGCCGCGGCTTCGTCACGAGCGAGCAGGAGTTCGCCGAGTGGATGGCGGGCCGCACCTCGAACCGGCTCGTCATGGAGGACTTCTACCGGTGGTCGCGCGCCCGCACGGGCATCCTCATGGACGGCGACGACCCGGTCGGCGGCCGCTGGAACTACGACCACGACAACCGCGAGAGGCCGCCGAAGGGCGCGGCCACCCTCGGCCTGCCCGAGCCGTGGTGGCCGGAGGAGGACGACATCGACCGGGAGGTCCGCGCCGACCTCGACGAGTGGGAGCGGAAGGGTCTCGTGCGCTTCGTGGGCGACGACGGGCCGCGGCGCTTCGCGGTCACGCCCGAGGAGGGGCGCCTGGCGCTCGACGACTTCGTGGCGAGCCGGCTCAACGACTTCGGCCCCTTCGAGGACGCGTCGCTCCAGGGGGACTGGACCATGGCGCACTCGCTCATGAGCGCCACCATGAACATGGGGGTGCTGGATCCGGCGGACGTCATCGAGCGCATCGTCGCCGAGCACGCGGCCGGGCGCGCGCCCATCGCGAGCGTCGAGGGCATCGTGCGGCAGATCATGGGCTGGCGCGACTACGTGTGGCACCTCTACTGGGCCTTCGAGGACGACTACACGTCGCAGAACCGGCTCGACGCGCACCGCGGCGTGCCGACCGCGCTGCAGGAGCTCGACGCGTCCGGCATCGAGGCCGCGTGCCTCTCCCACGTCGTCGACAAGGTGCGCGCGCACGGGTGGGCGCACCACATCGAGCGGCTGATGATCCTCGGCAACCTGGCGCTCCAGCGCGGCTACGACCCCGAGGCCATGAACGACTGGTTCATCGACTCCTTCGTCGACGGCACGCCGTGGGTCATGCCGGCGAACGTCGTCGGCATGGCGCTGCACGCCGACGGCGGTCGCATGGCGACGAAGCCGTACGCGGGCGGCGGCGCCTATATCGACCGGATGTCGGACCACTGCGGCGGCTGCCCGTTCGACCCGAAGGTCCGCGTCGGCCCCACGGCGTGCCCGTACACGGCCGGGTACTGGTGGTTCCTCGACCGCAACCAGGAGCGTCTCCGCGGCAACGCGCGCATGGCCCAGCCGCTCGCCGGGCTGCGCCGGCTGAAGGACCTGCCGGAGCTCGTCGCCCAGGAGGACGCCCGGCGGTCGCTGTGACGCGCGCGCGACCGCGGTCGGCTCCGGGCGCGCCCGGGGCCGCCGGTAGGCTGGCACGATGAGCGACGCGCCGATCGGGATCTTCGACTCCGGCGTCGGCGGCCTCACGGTGGCCCGCGCCGTCGCGACGCTCCTCCCGCGCGAGTCGATCATCTACATCGGCGACACGGCGCACACGCCCTACGGCGACAAGCCCATCGCGGACGTCCGACGCTACGCGCTCGCGGTCCTCGACGACCTCGTCGAGCGCGGCGTGAAGATGCTCGTCATCGCCTGCAACACGGCCTCCGCGGCCATGCTGCGCGACGCCCGCGAGCGCTACGACATCCCCGTGGTGGAGGTGATCCAGCCGGCCGTGCGCACCGCCGTGAGCGTCACACGCAACCACCGCGTGGGTGTCATCGCCACCCACGCCACCGTCACGAGCCGCGCCTACGACGACGCCTTCGCGGCCGCGCCGCACCTGGCGCTCACCTCGGCCGAGGCGCCGCGCTTCGTCGAGTTCGTCGAGCGGGGCGAGACGTCGGGCCCCGAGCTGATGGCGGCCGCGGCGGAGTACCTCGCGCCGCTGCGCGCGGCCGACGTCGACACGCTCGTCCTCGGCTGCACGCACTACCCGTTCCTCGAGGGCGCGATCTCGCTGCTCATGGGCCCCGACGTCACGCTCGTCTCGAGCGACACCGAGACCGCCAAGGACGTGTACCGGGAGCTCGTGTCCGCGGGCCTCGAGCGCCGCTCCGACGCGCCGCCCGTGATCCGGTACGAGGCCACCGGCGGGCGCGCGTCCGACTTCGAGGACCTCGCGCGCCGCATGCTCGGGACGGGCGTCACGCACGTCGAGCTCGTCGAGACGGGCGCGATCTCCCTGCCCCACCGGCTGCGGGACGACGCGTCCGACGCGCCGAACGCCGATGTCACCCCATCCACCCCCGACCCGAGCCGAGGCCGCACATGACCGACCCCACCCCCCGCCACGACGGCCGCGCCGCCGACCAGCTGCGCGAGATCACCATCGAGCGGAACTGGAGCGAGCAGGCCGAGGGATCCGCCCTCATCTCCTTCGGGCGCACCCGCGTCCTCTGCACCGCGTCCTTCACGAACCGCGTGCCGCGCTGGAAGGCCGGCAGCGGCCAGGGCTGGGTCACGGCCGAGTACGCGATGCTCCCGCGCGCCACCAACGAGCGCATGGACCGCGAGGCCGTCAAGGGCAAGGTCGGCGGGCGCACGCACGAGATCTCCCGCCTCATCGGCCGCAGCCTCCGCGCCGTCGTCGACATGAAGGCCCTCGGCGAGAACACGATCGTCATCGACTGCGACGTGCTGCAGGCCGACGGCGGCACGCGCACGGCGGCCATCACGGGCGCGTACGTCGCGCTGGCCGACGCGCTCGAGTGGGGCCGCGAGCGGAAGTTCATCGCGCAGCGCGCCACGCCGCTCAAGGACAGCGTCGCCGCGGTCTCCGTGGGAATCGTCGACGGGAAGCCCCTGCTCGACCTCGCGTACGTCGAGGACGTCCGGGCCGAGACCGACATGAACGTCGTGATGACGGGCAGCGGATCCTTCGTCGAGGTCCAGGGCACGGCGGAGGGCGCGCCCTTCGACCGCGCCGAGCTCGACGCCCTCCTCGACCTCGCGCTCGGCGGCGGCACCACGCTCACCGCGCTGCAGGCGCAGGCGCTCGGCCGCTGAGGGAACGGCCGTGATCGCGCTCGTCCTCGCCACGCACAACGCCCACAAGGTCGAGGAGCTGCGCCGGATCCTCGGCACCCGCCTCGACGGGATCGACCTGGTCGCCTACGACGGCCCCGAGCCCGTCGAGGACGGCACGACGTTCGAGGAGAACGCGCTCATCAAGGCGCGCGCGGCGGCGCTCCACACGGGGCACGCGGCGCTGGCGGACGACTCCGGCATCGGCGTCGACGTCCTGGGCGGATCGCCGGGCATCTTCTCCGCGCGCTGGTCCGGGCCTGCGCGGGACAGCCGCGAGAACCTCGAGCTGCTCCTCTGGCAGCTGGGGGACGTGCCGGACGCCCACCGCGGCGCCCGCTTCACGTGCGCCGCGGCCCTCGTCGTCCCCACCGCGGACGGCCTCGTCGAGCGCACCGCGGTCGGCGTGTGGGAGGGATCCGTGCTCCGCGAGGTCGCCGGCGGCGGCGGCTTCGGCTACGACCCGGTCTTCCGGCCGGCCACCGGCGGCGCGAGCGCGGCGGCCCTCAGCGCCGACGAGAAGAACCGCGTCAGCCACCGCGCGCTCGCGTTCGACGCGATCATGCCCGTGGTCCGGCGGGAGCTCCTCGGCGAGGGCTGACGCCTCCTCCCGACCCTCCTGAGAGCGGGACTCGTTCCCGACTGCGCCCCCGGCTGGATCCGCATGACCGCGGGCCCGTACGGTGGACGCATGGGTTCCGGATCGCACGACCACGGCGCGGCCACGACCGACCGTCGCCGCCTCGTCGCCGCCATCGCGATCACCGCCACCGTCCTCGTGGTCGAGGTCGTCGGCGCGCTCGTCTCCGGGTCGCTGGCGCTGCTCGCCGACGCGGGCCACATGACGAGCGACCTGCTGGGCCTCGGCATCGCCCTGGTCGCCACCATCGTCGCCGCCCGTCCCGCGACCGACCGGCACACCTTCGGCTTCCAGCGCGGCGAGGTCCTCGGCGCCCTCGTCAACGGGCTGATCCTCTCGGGCGTCGCCGTCTACGTCGCGGTGCAGGGCATCCAGCGGCTGCTCGCGCCGGAGGGCCCCGAGGTCGACCCGGGCATCATGCTGCTCGCGGCCTGCATCGGCCTGGTCGCCAACATCGGGGCGCTCCTGGTGCTCCGCGGGGGAGCGGGGCGCTCGATCAACATGCGCGGCGCCTACCTCGAGGTGCTCGGCGACGCCTTCGGGTCCGTCGCCACGATCATCGCGGGCGTGGTGATCGCGGTCACCGGCTTCGGGCGCGCGGACGCCATCGCCTCGCTCGTCATCGCCGCGCTCATCGTGCCGCGGGCGGTCGTGCTGCTGCGCGACGTCGTGCGCGTGCTGAACGAGTCCACGCCCGTGGGCACCGAGCCCGAGCGGATCCGCGCCCACCTGCTCGAGACCCCCGGCGTCACGGCGGTCCACGACGTGCACGTCTGGGCCATCACGTCCGGGTCGCCTGTCTTCACCGCGCACGTCGTGGTAGAGCAGGAGGTGTTCCGCGAGGGCCGCACGGGCGAGCTGCTCGACCGGCTGTCCGGCTGCCTCGACGACCACTTCGACGTCGAGCACAGCACCTTCCAGCTGGAGCCCGAGGAGCACGCCGGGCATGAGCACCGCCACCACGTCTGACGCGGCGGACGACCCGTCGGGTGGACGCAGCGGGTCACGACCGATGCCGCGCGTCACCGGCATGCGGGGCGTCGCCGGGATCGGCGGATCAGCGGTGCGTGGCTGCCACCATCAGCGCCGCGTGGACGCCCGCCTCAGCGCCGCGTGGACGCCCGCCTCAGCGCCGCGTGGGCGCCCGCCTCAGCGCCGCGGGTCGTTCGAGGGGTCCTGGTCGAACTCCTCGCGGGTGAGCGCGAGGTCCTCGCCGTCGTGCGTGACGCCCGCCGCCTCCTCGTCGCGCGCGTGCTTGCGCGCCCGCAGGAAGTGGATCGCCGCGGGCACGACCGTGACGAACACGGCCCCCAGGAGCACGTAGTCGATGTAGTGCGTGACGAAGTCGCGGATCGGCGGGAAGCCGTTGAGCAGGTGGCCCAGGAAGGTGAGGCCCGCGCCCCAGATGAGGGCGCCGATCGCGTTGTAGAGGGAGTACTTGCGGTAGTCCATGTGGCCGACGCCGGCGGCGATGGGCGCGAAGGTGCGGACGATGGGCACGAAGCGCGCCGCGATGACGGCGAGCCCGCCGAAGCGCGCGAAGAAGGCGTTGGTGCGCACGACGTTCTGCCGGCTGAAGATGCCGGAGTCCTTGCGCTCGAAGACCCGCGGTCCCGCCTTGTGGCCGATGAGGTAGCCGACCTCGCCGCCCGCGAACGCCGAGAAGGCGATCGCCAGGCAGACCCACCAGATGTCGATGCCGGTGATCCCGGGGAGGGTCAGGCCCGCGATGACGAGGAGCGTGTCGCCGGGGAACAGGAACCCGAACAGCAGGCCGGTCTCGGCGAAGATGATCAGGCAGATCCCGATGAGGGCGAATCCCCCGAACGACTCGATGAGGGTCGTCGAGTCGAGGAAGTCGAAGAGCAGGGGATGCACGTGGTGGCTCCAGTCGTGGTGGGTCGCGACGTGAGCGGTGCGACCTGCGGCAGAGCACAGGATATCGGGCGAGGCCGCGCGCGCGCCGAGTCCCGGCCACCCCCGGTCGAGGGCCGTGGCGCGGGTCAGGCGCCGAGGTCGGCGTGGCCGAAGAGCCCCGGGATGCCGCCCGAGTGCCAGAGGACGACCAGGTCGTCCGGCCCGATGGATCCCTCGCTCACGGCTGCCGCCAGCCCGGCCGCGGCGCGGGCCGTGTAGGTGGGGTCGAGGAGGATCCCCGTCGTGCGCGCCACGAGCACGAGCGCGTCCCGCGCCTCGTCCGTGAGGTGCCCGTAGCCGGAGCCGACGCGGCCCTCGTCGATGCGCAGGGCGTCCGCGCGGATCCCCGTGCCGCGCTCCGCGAGGAACCCCGCGACCACGGCGCGCGGCTCGGCGACCGCCCCGCAGTGGACGCCGAGGACGCGCTCGGGCCCCAGCGCCTCGACGAGCCCGGCCATCGTGCCGCCGGAGCCGAGGGCGGCGACGACGTGGTCGACCTCGCCCACCTGCCCGGTGAGCTCGTGGCCCGCGTCGACGAAGCCCTGCACGGAGTGCGCGTCGGATCCGCCGAACGCCACCCGGTGCACGCGCGTGCCGGCCGCCTCGAGCTCCGCGACGACGGACGCGGCGCGCGAGTCCGTCGGCTCGTCACCCGACCACTCGATGCGCGCGCCGTACAGCCCGTCGAGCAGCACGTTGCCGCGCGCCGCGACCTCCTGGCCCTCGAGGACCAGCACGACGTCGAGGCCGAGCGCCGCGCCGGCCGCCGCGGTCATGCGCGCGTGGTTGCTCTGCGCGGCGCCCGTGGTGAGCACCGTGCTGACCCCGCGCGCGACGGCCCGGCCGAGCGAGCGCTCGAGCTTCCTCGCCTTGTTGCCGCCGCCGCCCCAGCCGATGAGGTCGTCGCGCTTCATCAGGAGCCGCTCGGGGTGCAGGCCGAGCGCTTCCGCGAGGCGGGGGACCGGGTGCACGGGGGTCTCCTGGGTCCAGAGGCGGAGGCGTTCGTCCACGGGATGCTCCTCGCTGCGGGTCGGAGCGCCGCGGCGGCGAGTGGCCCTCGCGGGCTCCTCGGCTGGTGCGGGAGAAGGGACTTGAACCCTCACGCTCGAAAGCACAGGAACCTAAATCCTGCGTGTCTACCGATTCCACCACTCCCGCGGGTGCCCGACCAGCTTAGGACGCCCCCTAATATGTTGATCGTGACAACGAAGACACTCGTAGCAGGCATCGACTCCTCCACGCAGAGCTGCAAGGTGGTCGTCCGCGACCTCGACACGGGCGCCCTCGTGCGCTCCGGCCGCGCGTCCCACCCCGACGGCACGGAGGTGGATCCCGCGCACTGGTGGGACGCGCTCCTCTCCGCCATCGCCGACGCCGGCGGCCTCGACGACGTCGCCGCCATCTCCGTCGGCGGCCAGCAGCACGGCATGGTCTGCCTCGACGAACGGGGCGCCGTCGTCCGCGACGCGCTCCTCTGGAACGACACGCGCTCCGCGCAGGCCGCCGCCGACCTCCGCGACGAGCTCGGCGCCGAGACCTGGGCGAGCGCCACGGGCGTGGTCCCGGTCGCGTCCTTCACCGCCACCAAGCTCCGCTGGCTCCGCGACACCGAGCCCGAGAACGCCGCCCGTGTGGCCGCCATCGCCCTCCCGCACGACTGGCTGACCTGGCGCCTGCTCGGCCACGGCGTCGGATCCCCGGACCTCGCCGCCCTCGCCACCGACCGCTCCGACGCGAGCGGCACCGCGTACTGGTCGAGCGTCACGGGGGAGTACCGCCTCGACCTGCTGGAGCGCGCGCTCGGCCGCGTGGTCGGCCTGCCGCGGGTCCTCGGGCCCGGCGAGTCCGCCGGCGTCACGGGCGACGGGATCCCCGGCGTCCCTGCCGGCATCCCCGTCGGCCCCGGCGCGGGCGACAACGCGGCCGCCGCGCTCGGCCTCGGCGCGGTGCCGGGCGACGTGGTCGTGTCGATCGGCACGTCCGGCACGGTGTTCGCCGTCACGGCGGATCCCATCACCGACGCCTCCGGCACGGTCGCCGGCTTCGCGGACGCCACGGGCAACTTCCTCCCGCTCATCGCGACCCTCAACGCCGCCCGCGTGCTCGACGGCGGCGCCCGGCTCCTCGGCGTCGACCACGCGCGGCTGTCCGACCTCGCGCTCGAGGCGCCCGCGGGATCCGACGGCCTCGTGCTCCTGCCCTACTTCGAGGGCGAGCGCACCCCCAACCTGCCCGACGCGACCGCGTCCCTCCACGGCATGACCCTCCGCAACAGCACGCCCGCGTCCATGGCCCGCGCGCACGTCGAGGGCATGCTGTGCGGCCTGGCCGACGGGCTCGACGCGATCACGCGCCAGGGCGTGCAGGTGGAGCGCGTGCTCCTCATCGGCGGCGGGGCGAAGAGCCGCGCCGTGCGCGAGATCGCGCCGACGATCTTCGGCGTCCCCATCCACGTGCCGGACGCGGGCGAGTTCGTCGCCGACGGCGCCGCGAAGCAGGCCGCGTGGATCCTCACGGGCAGCGTCCCCGAGTGGCCCCTCGCGGGCGACGAGGTCTTCGACGCGCCGGGCGTGCCCGCGGTGCGCCAGGCGTACGCGGCGGCGAAGGCGGAGCTGGGGTACTGACGACCGCGCGCCGGCGCTGACCCGCCTGCCTGTGGACGGGCTCGGCGGGATAGCCGCCTGATCAGCATCCTGTCCGGGTGCAGACGCGGCCCCCCCTCGACACCATCGCCGGACGCGTTCGCGAGCGACTGCGGGACGAGGGCGCGACCGCAGATCCAGCGGGCACCGCGGCCGTGGTGCGCGAGGAGGTCCGGCGGTTCGCCGAGCAGGCGCTCGGATCCGACTCCCGCCTCCTCGACGACGAGGCCGCGACCGAGCGGCAGGTGCTGGCGCGGATAACGGGCTTCGGTGCCCTCCAGCCGCTCCTCGACGACGACTCGATCGAGGAGATCTGGATCAACGCGCCCACGCGCGTCTTCGTGGCGCGGTCGGGCGTCCCGGAGCTGACCCCGCTCGTCCTGACCGATGCCGAGGTGCGCGACCTCGTCGAGCGGATGCTGCAGTCCTCCGGTCGTCGGGTGGACCTGTCGACGCCCTTCGTGGACGCGTCCCTGCCCGACGGGTCGCGGCTGCACGTGGTGATCCCGGACGTGACGCGGCGGCACTGGGCCGTCAACATCCGCAAGTTCTCGCGGCGGATCCGCGACCTCGACCACCTGGTGGCCCTCGGCAGCCTGCCGCTGCAGGCTGCCGAGTTCCTGCGCATGAGCGTGCGGGCGGGCCTGTCCATCGTGGTCAGCGGCGCGACGCACACAGGCAAGACCACGATGATCGACGCGCTCCTGTCCGCGGCGCGCGCCTCGGACCGCATCGTCACGGTCGAGGAGACGTTCGAGCTGGATCCGGCGGGTCGCGACGTCGTGGCCATGCAGTGCCGGCAGCCGAGCCTCGAGGGTTCGGGCGAGATCACGCTGCGGCGGCTCATCAAGGAGGCGCTGCGGATGCGGCCGGACCGGCTCGTGGTCGGCGAGGTGCGGGAGGCGGAGTGCCTCGACCTCCTCATCGCGCTCAACTCGGGCGTGCCCGGCATGTGCTCCATCCACGCGAACAGCGCGCGCGAGGCGCTCGTCAAGCTGTGCACGCTGCCGCTGCTGGCCGGCCGCAACATCGACTCGGCGTTCGTCGTGCCGACCGTCGCGACGTCGGTGGACCTGGTCGTGCACCTCGAGGTGCTGCCGTCAGGCGCGCGGCGGGTGGTCGAGATCCTCGCCCCCGGCGGTCGGCACTCGGGCATGGTCATCGAGGCGAGCTCGGTGTTCGCCCTGGAGGACGGGATCCTGACGGCCACCGGCGGGCAGCCCGCGCACCTGGGCAAGTTCCGCGCGGCCGGGCTCGATCCGCTGCGCGTGCTGGTGGGGGCGGCGTGAGCGTCGCCCTCGGCCTCGCGTTCGGCGCGGGGCTGCTGCTCCTGATCTCGCCGCGCCTGTGGCCGGCCTCTCCCGACGGATCCGGTCGCGCACGCGGGCTGACCGCGTCCGTGCACGACCGCCTCACCCATGCAGGGTTGGGTCGGGTCTCGGTCAGCTCGTTCCTCGCCGTCTCCGCCCTGGTCGGGCTCGCGGCCGGCGTCCTGGTGGAGGCGATCCTCCGCGTGGACGGCGCCGCGCTCGCCGCCGCGGCGACGGGCCTGGTGCTCCCGTGGGCGGTGGTGGGCGCGCGTTCCGCGTCGCGTCGCCGCGCGCACCGCGAGGTGTGGCCCGACGTCGTCGACCACCTCGTGAGCGCGGTGCGAGCGGGAATGGGCCTGCCGGATGCGGTGGCCTCGCTCGCCGTGGCGGGGCCCGCAGGGCTGCGACCCGCGTTCCAGGAGTTCGCATCCGTCCACCGCACCACGGGCAGCTTCGCCGTGGCGCTCGACGAGCTCAAGGACCGGCTCGCGGATCCCACGGCCGACCGCATCCTCGAGACGCTGCGGATGGCGCGCGAGGTGGGCGGCACGCAGCTGCCGGACGTGCTCCGCGGGCTCGCCCGGTTCCTCCGCGAGGAGGCCGCGATCCGGAGCGAGGCGGAGGCCCGGCAGTCGTGGGTCGTGAACGCGGCCAAGCTCGGCGTCGCGGCGCCGTGGATCATCCTGGCGCTGCTCTCGACCCGCTCGGAGGCGGTCGCCGCCTACGACACTCCCGCGGGCACCGTGGTCATCGTGGTCGGGCTCGTGGTGTCCGCCGTCGCCTACCGCGTGATGCTCGCCCTCGGGAGGCTGCCGGAGGACCGGAGGTGGTTCGCATGACGGGGATCGAGTCCTGGGGCGCCGTCCTCGGCCTCGTCGCGGGGGTGGGCCTCTGGACGATGATGGCCGCGGTGCCGCGGTTCCGTCGCGCCCGCCTGCTGGACCGCGTCGCCCCGCACGTCCTCGACGTCTCCGAGGGCGCGCGTCAGCACCTCGCCCTCACCGCCGTCCACCCGCTGCCCGTGCTCGGGACGCTCGGCGCCCCGGCGGTCATCCCGCTGCGGCACGGCCTCGCGCGCGTGCTCGGCGGCGCCGAGCGCATCGAGCGGCTGCTCGGCCAGTCCGGCTCGACCGAGGACGTCGAGCGGCACCGGTCGCGCCAGCTCGTGGGCGTCGTCCTCGGCACCGCCGCGGGCATCGTCGTCGCCGCGCTGGTGGGCGGCGCCGCCCTCCTGGCGGGCGGCCTGCCGCAGACGCAGCTGCTCGTCGTGCCCGTTGTCGCGGCGGTCGCCGGTCTGGTCGCCTGCGACACCGCGCTGGAGCGGCGCGCGAAGCGACGGGTCGCGCGCATCGCGGCCGAGCTGCCCACCGTGCTCGAGTTCCTGGCGCTCAGCCTCGCCGCGGGGGAGGGCCTGCTCGACGCCCTCCGTCGCGTCGCCCGCGTGGGCTCCGGCGAGCTCGCGGGGGAGCTGGGCCGCGTGGTCGCCGACGTCGGCACCGGGATCCCCGTCACCCGCGCCTTCGACGACCTCGCGAGGCGGCTGGCGATGCCGCCCGTGTCGCGTCTCGTCGACCAGCTCGCCGGATCCCTGGAGCGCGGCACCCCGCTCGCCGAGGTCCTCCGCGCGCAGGCCCAGGACGCGCGCGAGGTCGCCAAGCGCGAGCTCCTCGAGAGCGCCGGCCGCAAGGAGGTGGGGATGCTCGTGCCGCTGGTGTTCCTGATCCTCCCGCTCACCATCGTCTTCGCCCTGTTCCCCGGCGTGTTCGTCCTGCAGCTCGGGCTGTAGGCCGGCCGCCGAGCATCCACCCCGATCCGACACCGACCGAGAGGCACGACATGACCGACGAACGAGGCGCACTGGGCCCGGGCGCGACGCCCGGGGCGCCGTGGGACGACGACCGCGGCGACGTGCCCGGCTGGGTGCTCATCACGCTGATGACGGCGGGTCTCGTCATCATCCTGTGGGGCGTCGCGGGACCCCTGCTGCAGAACGTGTTCACCCAGGCCATCGACCGGGTCACGTCCTTCTGATGCGCGACGACCGCGGCTCGGCACCCGCCGAGTTCGTCATGGTCGGGGCTCTCCTGGTCGTCCTCGCCCTGTCGGTGGTGCAGCTCGCGCTGGCGCTGCACGTGCGGACGACCGTGCTGGATGCGGCCGCCGAGGGGGCGCGCACGGCCGCGCTCGCCGGGGCCACCCGCGCCGACGGCATCGAGCGCACACGCGAGCTGATCACCACGGCCGTGGGGCCGCGCTATGCGGAGGACGTCACCGCGGGCACGGGCACCGTGCTCGGTCACGCGGTCGTGAGCGTCACGGTGCGGACGACGCTCCCCCTCGTCGGCCTCCTCGGCGTCGACCGCGGGCTGGAGGTGACGGGGCATGCGGCCGTGGAGCGCCTGGGCTGACGATCGCGGTTCGGCGGCGCTGGAGTTCATCACGGCGGGCGTCCTCCTCCTCGTCCCGCTCGTCTACCTGGTCGTCGCGCTGTCCACGATCCAGGGCGCGGCGCTCGGCACGGAGGGCGCGGCGCGGCAGGCGGCACGCGTGTACGTGCGGGCGGACGACGACGCGTCGGGCCGGCGGGAGGCGCGGTCGGCCGTCGAGGTCGCGCTCGCCGACCAGGGCATCGCGCCCGACGGGATCGCCCTCGACATCACGTGCGCCCCGGATCCGACGAGCTGCCACGCGCCGAGGTCGCTCGTGCACGTCTCGGTCCGCGTCGCGGCCGAGCTCCCCCTCGCGCCGCCCGTCGCGGGGCCGGACGCGCCGGGATCGGTCGCGGTGCACGGCGATGCCGACGAGCGCGTGTCGGTCTTCGCGCGAGGAGGGCGGTGAGCGGCGGGCGGTCGCGGCTTCGTCGCGGCTGCGCATGCATCGCCGGAGTCGCGGTGGCCGGGGACGACGGCTCGATCCTTCCCCTCGTCATCGCCTCGTGCGCGCTCGGTCTCGCCGTGATCCTCATGGTCTCGGCCGCGTCCTCGCTCTACCTCGAGCGCGTGCGCCTCTTCTCGCTGGCGGACGCTGCGGCGCTGGCCGGCGCGGAGTCCTTCGACGTCGACGGGGCCAGCCCTGCGCCGATCGCGGTCGACGACGACGGCGTCGCGCTCCCGCCCCTCACGGACGACGGCGTCGCCTCCACGGTCGCGGCGTTCCTCGCGGACGAGCCGACCGCAGGCATCCACGACCTGCACGTCGACGGCGCCACGACGCCGGACGGCCGCAGCGCGCGCGTCACGCTGTCCGCCATGTGGATCCCGCCCGTCGCGTCCCTGTTCGCCCCCGACGGCGTGCGCATCGACGTCACGAGCACCGCCCGCACCGTGCTCGTGGGGCCGGGCGCGGCGCCCGTCGGACCCGCCGGAGGCGGGTGAGTGGCGCGTCAGGCCGTCGGCCGTGGCTTCCGCGGCACGTACCTCGGCACGTACCGCACGAGGATCCCGGCGCCGATGAGCCCGAGCACGCCCATCACGCCGCTGGCGACGGCGAGCGACGCGGCGGAGGTGAGGGCGGCGATGAGGAGCGGGGAGGCGGCGCTGCCGGCGTCGCCCGTGAAGCGCCAGGCGCCGAGGAAGGGGGCCGGGTCCTCGCGGGGGGCGAGGTCGGCGCCGAGGGTCATGAGGATCCCCGAGCCCACGCCGTTCGCGACCGACATGAACATGGCCACGCCGATGAACCACTGCACGCTCGTCGGCAGGTCCGGCGTGAGCGCGAGCACGAGGTAGCCGATCCCGAGCCCGACCATCGACGGCACGGCGCTCCAGAGGCGGCCGAACCGGTCCATGATCTGGCCGCTCGCGTAGAAGAGGGCGAAGTCCACGCCGCCCGCGATGCCGATGATGAGCGCCGTGTTCGCGTCGGAGATGCCGATGCTCACGGCCCACAGGGGGAGGAGCACGCCGCGGCCCGCGCGCATCGCGCCGATGAGGGCCGCGCCGGAGCCGAGCTTCACGAGCACGCCCTTGAACCGCCACAGCGTGCGCGCGAGGCCGGCCGACTCGCGGGCCGGGGGAGCGGCGCCCGCGGTCGCGGCCACGGACTCGTCGTCCTGCGGCTCGCCGGCCGTCGCGGGCGCGGCGCTCTGCAGGTCGGCCGCGCGGTTCCGGCGCACGACGTCCATCGGGTCGGGCAGCACGATGAGCGTCACGGCGGCCGCGAGGCACGCGACGATGTGGATCACGAACGCCGACTGCGAGGCGCCCGTCAGGTGGATCACGCCGGCGGCCAGGAACGGCCCCACGAAGTAGCCGGCGCGGAACGTGCCGCCGAGCGTCGACAGAGCGCGGGCGCGGTACGCCTGCGGCACGAAGCTCGTCATGAACGCGTGCCGGGCGAGCGCGAACACGGCCGTCGAGACGCCGATGAGGAACACCCCCACGCCGAGCACGAGCGGGTTCGGCGCGAGGAGGCACAGCACCAGGCCGCCGATGGAGACGAAGGCCGCGCCGATCATGGCGGTCCGCTCGCCGATGCGGCTCACCACGGATCCGCTCGGGATGTCGCCCACCAGCTCGCCGAGCATGATCATGCCGCCGATGAACGCGGCGATCGCCAGCGAGGCGCCGAGGCTGCCGGCGACGATCGGGATGATGGGGATGATCGCCCCCTCGCCGATGGAGAAGAGGAGCGCGGGCAGCAGCGCCGGGAGCGCCACCGCGCGGAGGGAGAAGGGAGCATCCGGGGTCGACATCGCCCCCGAGCCTACGCGCGGCAGGCCCCCGCCCCGGACGTCGCCCGCGGGCCGGACGGTAGGCTGGGCGGCACCATGATCGACCAGGACTTCTCTTCGCGGATCACAGAATTGCGCGACACCTACTCCAACATCCGCTCGGTCGTCGGCGTCGAGCGCCTGCAGCAGGAGGTCGAGGAGCTGAGCGCCCAGGCGGGCGAGCCGGACCTCTGGGACGACACCGAGAAGGCGCAGAAGGTCACGAGCGACCTGAGCCACCGCCAGTCCGAGCTCAAGCGCATCGACGAGCTGCAGCGCCGCCTCGACGACCTCGACGTGCTCGTCGAGATGGCCAAGGACGACGAGGAGTCCGCCGAGGAGGCGGTCGTCGAGCTCGAGGGCATCACCAAGATCATGGACGAGCTCGAGGTGCAGACGCTCCTCAACGGCGAGTTCGACCCTCGCCCCGCGGTGGTCACGATCCGCGCGGGCGCCGGCGGCGTCGACGCGGCCGACTTCGCCGAGATGCTCATGCGCATGTACCTGCGCTGGGCCGAGCAGCACGACTACTCCGCGACCGTGCTCGACACGTCCTACGCGGAGGAGGCGGGCATCAAGTCGGCGACCTTCGAGATCGACGCGCCCTACGCGTTCGGCACGCTCTCCGTCGAGGCCGGCACGCACCGCCTCGTGCGCATGAGCCCCTTCAACTCCGCCGGCAAGCGCCAGACGTCGTTCGCCGCCGTCGAGGTCGTGCCGCTCATCGAGCAGACCGAGTCGATCGAGATCCCCGAGAACGACATGCGGGTGGACGTCTTCCGCTCGTCCGGCCCCGGCGGCCAGTCCGTCAACACGACCGACTCGGCGGTGCGGATCACCCACCTGCCCACCGGCATCGTCGTCACCTGCCAGAACGAGAAGAGCCAGATCCAGAACCGCGCCGCCGCCCTCCGGGTGCTGCAGTCGCGCCTGCTCCTCGTCCAGCGCGAGCAGGAGGCGGCCACCAAGAAGGAGCTCGCGGGCAACATCACCGCGAGCTGGGGCGACCAGATGCGCAGCTACGTGCTCGCGCCGTACCAGATGGTCAAGGACCTCCGCACGGAGCATGAGGTGAACAACCCGTCCAACGTGTTCGACGGCGACCTCGACGGCTTCATCTCCGCGGGGATCCGCTGGCGGAAGTCGCCCGACCGCGCCTGAGAGAGTCCGGGGGACCGCTCGCCGCGGTGAGTCGATGCGGCGAAAGGCACCTCCCGTGCCTAGGGTCGTACCGACATGATCAGGTTCGACCACGTATCCAAGGTGTATCCCGGCAACCCCCGACCGGCGCTGAGCTCCGTCGACCTCGAGATCCTCCGGGGGGAGTTCGTCTTCCTCGTCGGCGCGTCCGGGTCCGGCAAGTCCAGCTTCCTGCGTCTCGTGCTCAAGGAGGATCGGCCCACGAACGGGACGATCCACGTCCTGGGCCAGCAGCTGAACCAGCTGTCGAGCCGCAAGGTCCCTTACTACCGGCGCAGCCTGGGGGTGGTGTTCCAGGACTTCCGGCTGCTCCCGAACAAGTCGGTCTTCGACAACGTCGCCTTCACGCTCCAGGTGATCGGCAAGTCGCGCGGCTTCATCCAGGAGGCCGTCCCGGACGTGCTCGCCATGGTGGGCCTCCAGGGCAAGGAGCAGCGCCTCCCGCACGAGCTCTCCGGCGGCGAGCAGCAGCGCGTGGCCATCGCCCGCGCCGTGGTCAACAAGCCGGCCGTGCTCCTCGCGGACGAGCCCACGGGCAACCTGGACCCGCTGACCAGCGCGGGCATCATGCAGGTGCTCGAGCGGATCAACGCCAACGGCACCACCGTGATCATGGCCACCCACGACTCCGGCATCGTCGACCAGATGCAGAAGCGCGTCATCGAGCTGATCGGCGGCGAGGTCGTCCGCGACGAGGTCGGCGGCCAGTACCAGACCTCCGCCATCGACCTGCCGCGCACGGCCGAGAACCCGGTCGGCGTGAACCCCGAGCACCCGCCCGTGGCCGCGCCGACGCCCGTGTTTGTGCCCGCCGCGCCGCTCCCGGCCCCCGTGCGTCCCGCCGCTCCGGCGGAGCCCGCGAACGCCGCGGAGCGTCGCGAGCAGGCCAAGCGCGACAAGCAGCGCCGCGCCGACGAGAAGGCGCGCGCCAAGGAGGAGGCGACCCGCGAGGCCGCCGCCGCCAAGGCCGCCAAGAAGGCGCCGAAGAAGCCCGCGAAGGACGCCGTGGTTGCGGCCGCCGCTCCCGCAGCCGCGCCCGCGCCGGCCGCCGACGCCGTCCCGATCGTGCCGGCCTCCGCGCCCGATCGCGTCGCCGAGCGCACGCCTGCGGCGCAGCCCGCCCTCGACGCCGGGTCCGACCGCGCATCCCGTCCTGACGCCCCGGCCTACGCCCCGTCGGCGTTCGCCGAGGCGGCGCGCGTGGATCCCGTCCCCGAGCGCGAGGTCGAGCGCGAGCGTCCGGCCCCGGCCCCGGCCGCGGAGGAGCGCCGCGAGCCCGCCCCGGCGCGCCCCGAGCCGACCGCGCCCGAGCCCGTCCGTCCCGAGCGATCCGTCGAGCCGACGCCCTCGCGCGCCGTGCCCGTCATCCGCGACGAGGCGCCGCCCGTCGACGACGGCCCGCCCGCCGCGCCCACGCCGCCGAGCCGGCGCAACGGCGGGGGAGCGGCCCCCGCGGCCCCGAGCACCGGATCCATCCGACGGCTCCCCGAGGGCACCGGCGTGATCCGCCTGCCCGACCTGTCCGACGGCCAGGGCGGATCCGCGCCCGCCGACGGACGCGACGACGCCGAGCTCGCCGAGCTCGGCCTGGCCGAGAAGCTGGGCCTCCGCGCCCGCGGCGAGTCGCCGGACGACACCGGCGCACAGGATGTGGGGCCCACGCGATGAGACTCGGACTCGTCCTCTCCGAGGTCGGCCACGGCCTCCGTCGGAACGTCAGCATGGTCGTCTCGGTCGTGCTCGTCACCTTCATCTCGCTCACGTTCGTGGGCGCCGCCGTCCTGCTGCAGATGCAGATCGGCCAGATGAAGAACTACTGGTACGACCGCGCCCAGGTCGCGATCGACTTCTGCACCGACACGTCGGTGCCGAGCGAGACCTGCGTCAACGGCAAGGCCACCCAGGAGCAGATCGACGCGGTCCAGCAGCAGCTCGACAGCGACACGCTCGCCCCGTTCATCGACAAGTACTACTTCGAGGACCAGGACACGGCGTACAAGAACTTCCAGGAGCAGTTCAAGGGCGATCCGGTCACCGAGCTGGTGCAGCCCGAGTTCCTCAACGAGGCGTTCTGGGTGAACCTCAAGGACCCGTCGAAGTCCGACATCCTCAGCGACAGCCTCTCCGGGCTCGCCGGCGTCGAGAACGTGACCGACCAACGGCAGTACCTCGACCAGATCTTCTCGATCCTCAACGCCGCCAGCCTCACCGCCGTCGGGATCGCCGGGCTCATGCTCGTCGCGGCCGCCCTGCTGATCGCCACCACGATCCGCCTGTCCGCGTTCTCGCGGAGACGGGAGCTGGGCATCATGAGGCTGGTCGGGGCGTCGAACCGCTTCATCCAGACCCCGTTCATCCTCGAGGGCGTGTTCGCTGCCCTCATCGGATCGGTGCTCGCCAGCGCGGCGACGGTGGCGCTCGTGCGGTTCTTCGTCCAGGGGTTCCTGAGCACGCGGCTCACATCGATATCGCTCGTGAACATGGACGACGCGCTGCTCGTGGTGCCGATCCTCCTCGGCGTCGGCGTGGTGCTCGCGGCGGTCTCCGCCAACTTCGCGATCAGCCGGTACCTGCGGATCTGATCCTCGGGTAGGCTGATGGGCTGCCCGGATCCGGGCGGATCCACCTGAACCATCGAGGAGACCACCGTGCCCAGGGAACGTGGCGAGAAGGTGGTGGCGACCAACCGCAAGGCGCGCCACGACTACACCATCGAGTCGACCTACGAGGCCGGCCTCGTGCTCACGGGCACCGAGGTCAAGTCCCTCCGGCAGGGGCGCGCCTCGCTCGTCGACGGCTACGCGTTCGTCGACGGCGGCGAGGCGTGGCTGGATGCGGTGCACATCCCGGAGTACAACCAGGGCACCTGGAACAACCACCCGGTGCGCCGCAAGCGCAAGCTCCTCCTGCACAAGGAGCAGATCCTCAAGATCCACTCCAAGGTCAAGGAGGGCGGCTTCACGGTCGTCCCGCTCCAGCTCTACTTCGTCGACGGCCGCGCGAAGGTCGAGCTCGCCATCGCGAAGGGCAAGAAGGAGTACGACAAGCGCCAGACGCTGCGCGAGCGCCAGGACAAGCGCGAGGCGGACCGGGCGATGTCGTCCCACCGCCGCCTCGGCGAGTAGGCCCGCCCCTCCCGGTGGTGCGCCCGGCATCGGTCGGGTAACATGGAGGGCTGGGCGCGGAAGAGGCGGCCGGCGATTGACAACTCGACAGCGTGGAACATGCGACCCGGCTCGGGCGCCTCTCGAGGCGCTCTGCCGTTCATGGGGATGATCGGTTTCGACATTGCCTGAATGACTGCGAGAAGCGGGTCGAGGATGCAGGGCTATCTCGTAAACGCTCTCTGCAAAATACAACTGCCAATAACAAGCAGTCGTCCTTCGCTCTCGCTGCCTAAGCGAGCGCACTAACAGGACCGTCGACCCGGTGATGCTCTCTATCCGGTAAGTCGGCGTCAGATCAGGGAGCTCGCTGCGCGGTCGTGCCTCAGGGCCGCGCGGGACTCGAACTGAGGCTGGGCCCGTCGACTCAGATGCCAGGAGCAAGTGTCGGGGCCGAGTAGGACGTCTTTCCTGGCTACACCCGTAGAAGGCGCAGGATTACAGCAGTGGACCGGGGTTCGATTCCCCGCATCTCCACCATCGCGTCGCATGCTCCACGCTCGTCGAGGGTCCGGATCCGTCCGGGCAGACCGAAGGCCCCGTCCAGCAGGACGGGGCCTTCGGTCTGCCGCGGGGACCCGGCGCCCGCTCACCGAGGTCCGAGACGCGGCCGGGCGCGGCCCGCCGGCGCGACACGTCAGCCGGCGTCTGCTCGGGCTCCGGCGGGCGCTCGATCGGGACGATTCCCCCAGGTGAGGAGCAAGCTGGTCGAGGGCACGGTGCCCTCGCTCGCGGGAGCGGGAATACATAGCCCGTGTATGGGATTCGATACCTCATGACCGGACGCACCACCGCGGGCACGACCCCGACCTCGACCCCGACCCCGACCGACGACCAGGATCGCACCCGCTGGCAGGCCTTCTGGGTGTGCGTCGGCGTCGCGGCGCTCACGATCCTCGACCTCTCGAAGGTCAACGTCGGGCTCCCGTCGATCGAGGAGTCCCTCGGCGCCGGATCCACCGACCTGCAGCTCATCGTCGCCGGCTACGCCCTCGCGTTCGGCCTGGCCCTCGTGCCCGCCGGCCGCCTCGGCGACATCCGCAGCCGCCGGCTCATGTTCGTGGTCGGCCTCAGCTCCTTCACCATCGCGAGCCTCCTGTGCGCCATCGCGCCGGACGTGAAGACCCTCGTGGTCGCGCGGATCCTGCAGGGCGTGGCCGCCGGCATCCAGATGCCGCAGGTGCTCGGCCTCATCCAGCAGCTCTTCCAGGGCGAGGAGCGGGCGCGCGCGTTCGGCCTGTTCGGCGCCGTGGTCGGCATCTCCACCGCGTTCGGGCCGACGCTCGGCGGCCTGCTGATCCAGCTCGGCGGCCCCGAGGACGGCTGGCGCCTGCTGTTCTGGATGAACATCCCGCTCGGCATCGTCGCCATCGCGTTCGCGCTCAAGCTGCTGCCGCGACGGCAGGCGAGGCCCCAGGCGAAGACGGGCCTCGACCCCGTCGGCGTCGTCCTCCTCGCGATCGCCACGTTCTCGCTCATGCTGCCGTTCGTGCTCACGACGGGCGGGCCCGACGACGACCCGCTGCGGTGGATCTGGCTCGCCGGCGCCGTCGTCGCCGCGGCGCTCTTCGTCGCCTGGGAGCGACGCTACGAGCGGTCGGGCAAGTCACCCGTCGTGCACTTCGCGCTCTTCAAGCTCTCCTCGTACCGCAACGGGATCCTCATCGCTACCGCGTACTTCGCCGCGATCCCCGCGGTGTTCCTGCTCACGACGCTGTACCTCCAGCAGGGGCTCGGCCTCGCGCCGGTGTTCGCCGGCATGGTCAGCATCCCGTTCGCGCTGTCGTCGGCCGTGACCGCGTGGATCGGGGGCCGCCTCGTCTCGCGGCTCGGCCGCCAGCTGGTCGTGATCGGGCTCGCGATCGTCGCGGTCGGCATCACGCTGCTGCTCCTCGCCGCGGTGCTCACGCCGCAGGAGGCGACGCCCTGGGCGATGGCCGCGGCCATGCTCGTCGCGGGCGTCGGGGCGGGCTTCGTGATCTCGCCGAACCAGACGCTCACGCTCGCCGAGATCCCTGTGACCGAGGGCGGCGTCGCCGGATCCATGGCGCAGGTCGGCCAGCGCGTCGGCACGGCCGTGGGCGTCGCGGCCGCGTCGGCCACCTTCTTCAGCACGCTCTACGCCGAGGCCACCGGCGGCGGCGACGCGAGCCTCGCGGTGTACCACGACGGGTTCCGCAACGGCTTCCTCGTGACGATCGCGCTGGTGGCGGTGGCCCTCACGCTCGGGCTGGTCGACCTCGGCCAGCGCCGTCGTCGCCGGCAGCGCGCCGCGACCGCCTGAGCGGGCGGCACGGAGCGCGGCGGAGGCGGGCTCAGCGCGCGACGACCGCCAGCACGGCGTCGTGGAGGCGCCCGTTGGTGGCGAGCGCGGATCCGTGCCACGGCCCCGCCTCGCCGTCGATCGACGTGAACCGGCCGCCCGCCTCCTCGATCACGGGGATGAGCGCGGCCATGTCGTAGGGCTTCAGATCGTGCTCGCCCGCGATGTCGAGGAGTCCCTCGGCGAGCAGCATGTAGGCCCACATGTCGCCGAAGTCGCGGGAGCGCTTCACGCGTCCCGAGAGGTCGATGAGCTCGTCGAGCCGGTTGGCGTCACGCCAGCGCTGCACGCCGGCGACGCTCATCGAGGCGTCCTCGAGCCGGTCGACGTCCGAGACCCGGATCCTGCGCTCCTGCGAGGTGGTGGCCTGCCCGAGCGTGTCGTCGACGTAGGCGCCGAGGCCGGTCGCGCCCCACCAGCGGCGGCCGAGCGCGGGCGCGCTGACGACGCCGACCACGGGCACGCCGTCCACCGCGAGCGCGATGAGCGTGCCCCAGACGGGCACGCCGCGCGCGAAGTTGGAGGTGCCGTCGATGGGGTCCACGATCCACTGCCGGGACGACGAGCCGGACGTGCCGTACTCCTCGCCGAGCACGCTGTCGTGCGGGCGGCTGTCGGCGATGCCGGCGCGGATCGCGCGCTCGACCGACGTGTCGGCGTCGGTGACCCAGCTGGAGTCGGCCTTCGTCTCGATGGCGAGGTCGGCGGAGCGGAAGCGGTCGAGCGAGATCGCGTCGGCCATGTCGGCGAGCTCCCGGGCGAGCCGCAGGTCGGACGACAGGGAGTGCAGGGGTTCGGAGGCCACGGGGTCGAGCCTAGCGATCGGCCTGGTCGCCCTTCGCCGCGTCCGACCGGTTGGCGACGAGGTGCTGGAGCGAGTGCAGCCGCTCGCGCCCGGCGTCCCCGAGCTCGCCCGCCTCGACCCGGTCCACGATCTCCCAGTCGTGCGCCTCCGTGAGCGGGATGCCGCCCGGCGGCTCGCCCTCGGGCAGGTGCGCGTAGCTGGCGAACGAGCGGAGGATGTTCGCCGGATCCACGTGCCCGAGCCCGAACGAGCGCACGCCCGGGGTGTCGATGATCCAGCCGTGGCCGCCGTCGCCCGTCTCGACGCGCATGGAGACGGTGGAGCTCGACGTGTGGCGGCCGCGCCCGGTGACCTGGTTGACGACGCCCGTGGCGCGCTTGGCGTCCGGCACGAGCGCGTTCACGAGCGTGGACTTGCCGACGCCGGAGTGGCCGACGGCGACGGTCGTGCGGTCGGCCAGCAGCGCGCGCAGCTCGTCGAGCGGGACGTCGTCGGAACGGCTCAGCACGATGGGCACGTCGAGCACGCGGAAGTGCGCGGCGAAGGGCGCGGGGTCGGCGACGTCCGACTTGGTGATGCAGAGGATCGGCTGGATCCCGGCGTCGAAGGCCGCCACCAGGTAGCGGTCCACCAGGCGCGCGCGCGGCTCGGGCTCGGCGGCCGCGACGACGATGAGCATCTGGTCGGCGTTCGCCACGATCACGCGCTCGACGGCGTCGGAGTCGTCGGCGCTCCGGCGCAGCAGCGTGCGCCGGGGGGCGATGCGGACGATGCGCGACAGGCTGCCCTCGTCGCCCGAGGTGTCGCCCACGATGTCGACGCGGTCGTTGGTGACCACCGCCTTCTTGCCGAGCTCTCTCGCGCGCGTGGCGGTCAGCGTGTGCTCGTCGGGCGTGTCCTCGCCCACGAGCACGCCGAAGCGGCCACGGTCGACCGTGAGCACGCGGCCCTCGACGGCGTCGGTGTGGCCGGGGCGCTGCTTGCTGCGCGGCTTGTTGCCCTTGGGGTTGGGGCGCACGCGCACCGAGGACTCGTCGTAGGCGTCCCAGACGCCGTCGTCCTGCTCGGGATCCGCGAGCCAGCTCACAGGAGGCCGCCGAGGCCGCCCGCGGCGCCCGGCCCGGTGATCCCGCCGAGCGCGAGGGGATCGACGGCGGCGCGCGGCGCGCGGCCGAGGAGCGGGCCGAGCCACAGCTCGGGGAACTCGGGCAGCGTCTTCGCGGTCGTGCCGATGTCGTCGATCTCGACGCCCGGGGCGGCCAGGCCGACGATCGCGCCCGCGGTCGCCATGCGGTGGTCCTCGTAGGCGCGCCACGGGCCGCCGTGCAGCGCGGCAGGCGCGATAGCGAGGCCGTCCTCGAGCTCGGTGACGGATCCGCCGAGCCCGGTGATCTCGGCCGCCAGCGCCGCCAGCCGGTCCGTCTCGTGGCCGCGCAGGTGCCCGATGCCCGTGATGCGGCTGGGCCCGTCGGCGAGGGCCGCGAGCGCGACCAGCGCGGGCGCCAGCTCGCCGCCGGTGCTGAGGTCGAGGTCGATGCCGGGGATGCGTCCGCCCGCGGCGAGGCCCGGGCCGCCGTCGACCACGAGCGCGCCCGCCTCGCGGGTGACGGTGGCGCCGAACCGCGGCAGCAGGTGCTCGAGGTCGGCGCCGACCTGCGTCGTCTCCTCGGGCCAGCCGGGGATGGACACGCGGCCGCCGGCGACGATCGCCGCGGCGAGGAACGGCGCGGCGTTGGAGAGGTCGGGCTCGATGCGCACCTCGCGGCCCGCGATGGGGGAGGAGGGCACGATCCAGAGGCCGGGCTCCGGGCTCTCGACCACGACGCCGCGATCGGCGAGCGTGCGGATCGTCATCTCGATGTGCGGCATGCTCGGCAGCGTCCGACCCGTGTGCCGGAGCCGGAGCCCCTGGGTGAACCGGGGCGCGGCGAGCAGCAGGCCGGAGACGAACTGGCTGGAGGCGGACGCGTCGATGGCGATCTCGCCGCCCGGCACCTCCCCGGTCCCGTAGAGGCTGAAGGGCAGCGCGCGGCGGCCGTCGTCGTTGACGTCGACCCCGAGGGCCCGGAGCGCCTCGATCGTGCCGGACATGGGGCGGCGGCGCGCGCTCGGGTCGCCGTCGAAGGAGACGGGACCGAGGGCGAGAGCGGCGACGGGCGGCAGGAAGCGCATCACGGTGCCGGCGAGGCCGCACTCGATGGTGATCCCGCCCGCGAGCTCCGCCGGGGTGATGCGCAGGTCGGGCCCGAACGCGCCGTCGCCGTCGACCTCCTCGATCACGGTGCCGAGGGCCCGCAGCGCCTCCACCATGAGGCGGGTGTCGCGCGACCGCAGCGGCGCGCGGAGCGTCGAGGGGGAGTCGGCGAGGGCGGACAGCACCAGCTCGCGGTTCGTCAGGCTCTTGGATCCCGGGAGCGGCACGGTCGCGTCGAGCGGCCCGTCCGCCGCGGGCGCCGCCCAGGGCCCGTCGTCCGTCGGCACGGGCGCATGGGTCCGGTCGTCGTCGTACGGGCTGAAGGTCGGACCGGAATACCTGAAGATCTCCATGGGTTCACCAGAGTACCGGGCAGACGTCCGGCAGGCCCGGATCCCGGGCCGGGAAGGATCACCCGTGATCACGAGGACAGCACCGGCGGCCCCGTCCGCCGAGCTCGTGCGCGCCGTAGAATCTGCCCTGATGGCCACTTCAGGGAACACCAGTCACGACGCGCCGGCCGAGACCTCCGGGGGCGACGCGCCCACCGCACCCGCCGCGCCCGCGGAGCTCGTGGAGGCCGTCGTGCACTCCACCGAGGAGGCCGCGGACCACGAGGAGGCCGAGCGGGCCGAGGCCGAGGAGCCGCGCAAGGCCCAGCCCGGCGACAACCGCGAGCTCTTCGAGGAGCAGGCGCTCCCGTTCATCGACCAGCTGTACGCCGCGGGCCTGCGCATGACGCGCAACCCCGCCGACGCGCAGGACCTGGTGCAGGAGACGTTCGTGAAGGCCTACACGGCCTTCCACCAGTTCAAGCAGGGCACGAACCTCAAGGCCTGGCTGTACCGGATCCTCACGAACACCTTCATCAACAACTACCGCAAGAAGCAGCGGGACCCCTACAACGGCACCATCGACGAGCTCGAGGACTGGCAGTTGGGCGGCGCGACGAGCGCCACGGCCACCACCACGCGCTCCGCCGAGGCCGAGGCCATCGACCACCTCCCGGACAGCACCGTCAAGGACGCGCTGCAGTCCATCCCGGAGGACTTCCGCATGGCCGTCTACTTCGCCGACGTCGAGGGCTTCTCCTACCAGGAGATCGCCGACATCATGAAGACCCCCGTGGGCACCGTCATGAGCCGCCTGCACCGCGGCCGCCGGATGCTGCGGAGCCTGCTTTCCGACTACGCGCGCGAGCGGGGCATCTCCACCGCGCACCTCACTGGAGCGACCAAATGAGCGACTGCGGCTGCGACAAGGCCAAGAAGGATCTCGAGGAGTACCTGCACCACGAGCTCGACAAGGCGGACGCCGCGGACATCCGCGAGCACATGGCGAACTGCCCGGACTGCGCGCGCGAGCACCGCGTCGGCGTCGTCCTGCGGGACACCGTGCGCCGCGCCTGCACCGAGGCGGCACCGGAGGACCTGCGCACGCAGGTGATGGAGAAGCTGCGGGCCATCCAGGCCACGCACTGACCGACGCGGCCATGGTCTCCCGGTAATCTCGGGACGTGACCAACGCGATCCAGTCCCTCGGGACGCCCTCCCCGTCCGACCTCACCGTCATCGTCGAGCTGCTCCGGCTGCTCGACTACGAGGTGGACGAGGAGCGCGTCGCGGCACGGCTCTCGCGCATGACCGCCGCGGCCGGCCACGAGACGTGGGTCGTCCGCGACGACGCCGGTGAGATCGCCGGGCTCGCGGGCGGGCACCTGATGTGGGGCCTCGCCGACGACGAGCCCATCGCGCAGCTGATCATCCTGGTGGTGCGCGAGGGTCGACAGGCCGGCGGCATCGGCTCCGACCTCATCCGCCACTACGAGGCGTGGGCGCGCGAGCACGGCGCGACGCGGTTCCTCGCGACCTCCGCGGCGGCGCGCGACAACGTCACGCGCTTCTACGCCCGCCGCGGCTACCACGCGTCCGGCATCCGCTACTCGAAGC
Source organism: Clavibacter phaseoli (assembly GCF_021922925.1). Lineage (NCBI taxonomy): Bacteria > Bacillati > Actinomycetota > Actinomycetes > Micrococcales > Microbacteriaceae > Clavibacter > Clavibacter phaseoli. The sequence continues at coordinate 1,444,857 of NZ_CP040786.1, read as the reverse complement.
TCGGCTGACGGCCGGCCGACGCGCGCGGCGACGCGGCCGCCGCATGACGAGAGGCCCGATCCCCTGGGGACCGGGCCTCTCGTCATGCCGGGCGCGAGCCCGCGCGGATCACTCCGCGGTGGCCCGCGCGATCAGGTCCGACTGCTCGGTCGCGTGGCGCTTGCTCGAGCCGGCGGCCGGCGACGCGGCGGCCGGGCGGGAGACGACGCGCACCGGGCGGTCGGGGATCGCCCGGCCGAGCTCGACGTGCACGAACGGCCATGCGCCCTGGTTCTCGGGCTCGTCCTGCACCCAGACAACCTCGGCGTCCGGGTACGACTCGACGACGCGGCGCACCTGCTCCTCGGGGAACGGGTAGAACTGCTCGAGCCGCACGAGCGCGATGGACGTGTCCTGACGCTTCTCCAGCTCGCCCAGCAGGTCGTAGTGCACCTTGCCGGAGTGGAGCAGCACGCGGCGCACGGCACCGCGGTCTTGGATGCGGACGTCGTCGATCACCGGCTCGAAGCGACCCGAGGTGAAGGCCTCGACGTCGCTCGTGGCACCGCGCAGCCGCAGCATGGCCTTCGGCGTGAAGACCACGAGCGGGCGGCGGGGTCGGGAGTACGCCTGGCGGCGCAGCAGGTGGAAGTACGACGCGGGCGTCGACGGACGCGCGACCGTCATGTTCTGCTCGGCGCACAGCTGCAGGAACCGCTCGATGCGCGCGGACGAGTGGTCGGGACCCTGGCCCTCGTAGCCGTGCGGCAGCAGCAGCACGACGCTCGAGCGCTGGCCCCACTTCTGCTCGGCCGAGGAGATGAACTCGTCGATGATCGTCTGCGCGCCGTTGGCGAAGTCGCCGAACTGCGCCTCCCACAGGACCAGCGCGTCGGGCCGCTCGACCGAGTAGCCGTACTCGAAGCCCATCGCCGCGTACTCGCTGAGCAGCGTGTCGTAGATCCAGAACCGGGCCTGCCGGTCGCTGAGGTTCGCGAGGGGCAGCCACTCCTGGCCGTTGTCGCGGTCGTGCAGCACCGCGTGGCGCTGGACGAACGTGCCGCGGCGCGAGTCCTGGCCGGCGAGGCGGACGGGCGTGTTCTCCAGCAGCAGGGAGCCGATGGCGAGGAGCTCGCCGAAGGCCCAATCGATGGATCCGCTCCGGCTCATCTCGAGCCGCTTGCGCATGAGCGCCTGCAGCTTCGGGTGAACGGAGAAGCCCTGCGGCGGGTTGTCGTGCGCATCGCCGACAGCGTGGATCACGGACTCGGAGACGCCCGTGGTCTCGGGCTCGCCGTGGCCGTCGTCCTGCTGGGAGTCGGGGCGCTCGAGGTCCGCGACCGCGCCGGCGTCGTCGGTCTGGATCGGGATGGACGAGGTCTGCGCCGCGTGCGTCTCGGCGAAGGCGCGCTCCAGGCGGTCCTGGAAGTCCTTCTGCGCCGCGTCGTACTCCTCCTGCGTGATGTCGCCGCGACCGACGAGCGCCTCCGTGTACAGCTTCCGCACCGAGCGCTTGGCCTCGATGAGGTTGTACATGAGGGGCTGCGTCATCGACGGGTCGTCGCCCTCGTTGTGGCCGCGACGGCGGTAGCAGACGAGGTCGATGACGACGTCCTTCTTGAACTCCTGGCGGAACTCGAAGGCGAGGTGCGCGACGCGGGCCACGGCCTCGGGGTCGTCGCCGTTCACGTGGAAGATCGGCGCCTGGATGCTCTTGGCCACGTCGGTCGAGTACACCGACGAGCGGGACTCCGACGGCGGCGTGGTGAAGCCGACCTGGTTGTTGATGACGATGTGGACCGTGCCGCCCGTGCGGTACGCGCGCAGCTGCGAGAGCTGCAGGGTCTCGAAGACCACGCCCTGGCCGGCCATCGAGGCGTCGCCGTGGACGAGGATCGGCAGGACGGAGAACGAGCCGATGGGCTTCCGGTCCTGCTTGGCGCGGACGATGCCCTCGAGCACGCCGTTGACGGCCTCGAGGTGCGACGGGTTCGCCGCGAGGTACACCGGCATCTCCTCGCCGTGGACGCCGCGGAACGTGCCCTCGGTCCCGAGGTGGTACTTCACGTCGCCGGATCCCTGGACGGTGCGCGGGTCCTGCGTGCCCTCGAACTCGCGGAAGATCTGGCCGTAGCTCTTGCCCGCGATGTTGGTGAGGACGTTGAGGCGGCCGCGGTGGGCCATGCCGATCGCGACCTCGTCGAGGCCGTGGTCCGCCGCGCCCTGGAGCAGCGTGTCCAGGAGGGAGATGGTGGACTCGCCGCCCTCGAGGCTGAAGCGCTTCTGGCCGACGTACTTGGTCTGCAGGAACGTCTCGAACGCCTCGGACTCGTTGAGCTTCGAGAGGATGCGCATCTGCTCGTCGTGCGTGGGCTTCGCGTAGGGCTGCTCGACCTTGCCCTGGATCCAGCGGCGCTCGTCGGGCTGCTGGATGTGCATGTACTCGATGCCGATGGTGCGGCAGTAGGAGTCGCGCAGGATCCCGAGGACGTCGCGCAGGAGCGCCTGGCGCCGGCCGCCGAAGCCGTCGGTGACGAACTCGCGGTCGAGGTCCCAGAACGTGAGCCCGTGGTTCGTGATCTCGAGGTCCGGGTGCGTGCGCTGCTGGTACTCGAGCGGGTCGATGTCCGCCATGAGGTGCCCGCGGACGCGGTACGCGTTGATGAGCTCCTGCACGCGGCTGGTCTTGGAGACCCGCTCGGAGAGGTCGACGTTGATGTCGGTGGCCCACTGGATCGGGTCGTACGGGATGCGGAGCGCCGCGAAGATGTCCTCGTAGAAGCCGTGCTGGCCGATGAGGCGCTCGTGCACGATCTTGAGGAACTCGCCGGAGCCCGCGCCCTGGATGACGCGGTGGTCGTAGGTGCTCGTGAGCGTGATGGTCTTGCCGATGCCGAGCTCCACGAGCGTCTTGGGGGAGGAGCCCTGGAACTCGGCCGGGTACTCGAGCGCGCCGGCGCCGATGATGGCGCCCTGGCCCTTCATGAGGCGGGGGACCGAGTGGACGGTGCCGATGCCGCCGGGGTTCGTGAGCGAGATGGTGGTGCCGGCGAAGTCGCCCGCGGCGAGCTTGTTGCCGCGCGCCTTCTTCACCAGCTCTTCGTACGCCTGCAGGAACTCGCCGAAGGTCATGGCCTCGGCGCCCTTGATGCTCGGGACGAGGAGCGCGCGCGTGCCGTCGGGCTTCGGCATGTCGATCGCGATGCCGAGGTTGATGTGCGCGGGGGAGACGACGCTGGGCTTGCCATCGACCTCGTCGTAGTGCACGTTCTGGCTCGGGAACTCCTTGAGCGCCTGGATGAGCGCCCAGCCGATGAGGTGCGTGAAGGAGACCTTGCCGCCGCGGGCGCGCTTCAGGTGGTTGTTGATGACGATGCGGTTGTCGATCATCAGCTTCGCGGGAATGGTGCGGACGCTGGTCGCGGTCGGGATGGTGAGCGACGCGTCCATGTTGGTCGCGAGGGACTTCGCCATGCCGCGGAGGGGCGAGACCTCGTCCTCGCCGGGCGGCGTCGGCTCCTGGCCCTTCTTCGCCGGTGCCTTCGCGGGCGCCTGGGCGGGGATGGGCTGCTGCTTGGGGGCGATGCTCGTCGTGCGCGCGGCGGGCTGGGATCCGGTGGCGGGCTGTTGCGCCTGCGCGTCGGGCTGGCCGGCGGCCGCGGGGGACGGCGTCGATGCCGGGGCCCCCGTGTTGGTCGTCGCGGGGGCCGAGGTGCTCGCCGCGTCCGGGATCTGCGCCTCGGCGGTCTGGTCGCCGGTGGCCGGCGTCGCCTCGCGGCCCTCGATCACGGTGGTGTGGTAGTTCTCCAGGATCGGCCACCAGCTGCGGTCGACGGAGTCCTTGTCGACCACGAACCTCTCGTACATCTCGTCGACGAGCCACTCGTTGGCTCCGAAGTCGCCCGTGGAACCGTCATCGGTCCCCGTACCAGTCACCTGGCTCGACACAGTTGATCGCCCGCTCTCTTGCTGTTGGTCGTCTGCCTCGCGCGGCCCGTTCGCGTGCCGCGCGTCCACGATCACCCAGCCTAAACCTTCCCCCGGTCGGGCCGCCGGGAGCGGCGCGTCGGAAGCCGCGCGGGCCACCGGCCTGGTGCGGGCCCGGACGGCGGGGCTACCGTCGGGGCATGAGGTTCACCGGAGAGGCTCCCGCCCATGACCTGACGTACTCGGACGTGTTCCTGAGCCCCGGCCGGTCCGACGTCGCGAGCCGGATGGACGTCGACCTCGCGCCCGGCGACGGCACGCCGTGCACCATCCCGGTGGTCGCGAGCAACATGGGCTCGGTCACCGGCCCGCGGCTGGCCGCCGTGCTCGCCCGGCGCGGGGGCATCGGCATCCTGCCGCAGGACCTCCGCCCGCAGGAGCTGGACGCCGCGATCCGCCGGGTCAAGGACCAGCCCGTCGCCTACGACTCGCCGCTCGAGCTGCCGCCCGACGCGACCGCGGGGCAGGCGCGCGAGCTCCTTCCGCCCATCGCCGGCCACGGCATCGTGCTGCGCGACGCGGACGGGGAGATGGTCGGCTGCCTCGAGGGCACGCAGCTCGCCGGCGTCCCCGACGGCACGCGGCTCGGCGACCTCCCGCACGGCGCGCTCGCCTCCCTCGACGCCGACGACGTGCCCACGGGCCGCGCGGCGTTCGAGCTGATGCACGCCGCCGGCATCGACTTCGCGCCCGTGCTCGCCCACGGCCGCCTGGTCGGCACCCTCAGCCGCCGCAGCGCGCTGCGCTCCACCGTCTACGCGCCCGCGCTCGACGGGCACGGGCGCCTCGCGGTCGGCGCCGCGGTCGGCGTCAACGGCGACCCCGTCGGCCGCGCCCGCGCGCTGCTGGCTGCCGGGGTCGACGTGCTCGTGCTCGACACGGCGCACGGGCACCAGGAGGCGATGCTCCGCGCGATCCGCGACGTGCGCGCCCTCGACCCGCGCGTGCCCCTCGTGGCCGGCAACGTCGTGACCGCCGAGGGCGCGCGCGACCTCGTCGAGGCGGGCGCCGACATCGTCAAGGTCGGCGTCGGCCCCGGCGCCATGTGCACCACCCGCATGATGACCGCGGTCGGCCGGCCCCAGTTCTCCGCCGTGCTCGACACGGCCGAGGCGGCCCGCGCCGCCGGCGCGCTCGTCTGGGCGGACGGGGGAGTGCGGTACCCGCGCGACGTGGCGCTCGCCCTCGCCGCGGGCGCCGCGAGCGTGATGATCGGATCCTGGTTCGCGGGCACCGTCGAGTCGCCCGGGCGCCTCCTCGTCGACGACGACGGCGGGCTCGCCAAGGAGAGCTGGGGCATGGCGTCCACGCGCGCCGTGCAGGAGCGGTTCGGCCGGCGCGAGGCGTTCGAGCTGGCCAGGCGCACGCTCTTCGCGGAGGGGATCTCGACGAGCCGGATCCGCATCGACCCGCTCCGCCCCGGACTCGAGGACCTGCTCGACACGATCACCTCCGGCGTCCGGAGCGCGTTCACGTACGCCGGGGCGCGCACGCGCGAGGAGTTCGCGGAGCGCGCCGCCGTCGGGATCCAGTCCGCGGCGGGCTACGAGGAGGGCAAGCCCCTGCCGGTCGGCTGGTGAGCCCCGGTATGCTCGACGGACGATGGACGACCCCCCTCCTGCTCATAGACCCCCGCCGCGCGCGCCCCTCCGACTGAAGCCGGCCGTGCGCCCGGCGCCCGGGAGCCGCCCCGGTGAATGAATGGCTCCTCCTCGCCGCGGGTCTCGTCCTGACCCTCGGCACCGGCCTCTTCGTGGCCAGCGAGTTCGCGCTCGTCAACCTCGACCGCTCCGACCTCGAGAAGCGCCAGGAGCGCGGCGAGAAGCGGCTCGGCCCGCCCATCCGCGCCCTCCGCATCACCTCGACCCACCTCTCCAGCGCCCAGCTCGGCATCACGCTGACGACGCTGCTCACCGGCTACACGATGGAACCGGCGCTGAGCCTGCTGCTCACCGGGCCTCTCACGTCCGCGGGGCTCGCCGAGGGCCTCGTCTCCCCGGTGTCGACCGTCGTGGCGCTCGTCGTCGCGACGCTCCTGTCGATGATCGTCGGCGAGCTCGTGCCGAAGAACTTCGCGCTGGCCCTGCCGCGCGAGACGGCCAAGCTCGTGATCCCGTTCCAGACCCTGTTCACCACGGTCTTCAAGCCCGCCGTGCTGCTGCTCAACAACAGCGCGAACGGGATCCTCCGGCTCGTCGGCATCGAGCCCAAGGAGGAGCTGTCGGGCGCCCGGAGCGCCGAGGAGCTGTCCTCGCTCGTCCGCCGCTCCGCGCTCGCCGGCCTCCTCGAGGACGACACGGCGATGCTCCTCAGCCGCACGCTGCGCTTCGCCGACCTCACGGCGTCCGACGTCATGACGCCGCGGCTCCGCGTGAAGTCGGTCGAGCGCACCGACAGCGCGCAGACCGTGATCGAGCTCGCCATGACCACGGGCTACTCGCGCTTCCCCGTGACGGACGACGGCGTCGACGACGTCATCGGCCTCGTGCACGTGAAGCAGGCCGTGGCCGTGCCGCGCGAGAAGCGCGCGCTGGTGCCCGTCACCGCGCTGCAGTCCGAGGCGATCCGCGTGCCCGAGACCATGAAGCTCGACGACCTGCTCGGCGAGCTGCGCGGCCGCGGGTTCCAGATGGCGGTCGTCGTCGACGAGTACGGCGGCACCGCCGGGGTCGCGACCCTCGAGGACCTGGTCGAGGAGCTGGTCGGCGAGCTCGCCGACGAGCACGACCGCACGCGCGCCGGCGTCGTCCGCTCGCGCGACTCGCTCACCTTCCCCGGCATGCTCCGTCCCGACGAGCTCCTCGAGCGCACGGGTCTCCGGATCCCCGACGAGGGCCCGTACGAGACCGCGGCCGGCTTCGTCATGAGCGAGCTCGGCCGCCTGCCCGTGGTCGGCGACGAGCTGGAGCTCGAGACCGGCACGCTGCGGGTCGAGCGGCTCGACGGCCGGCGCATCGACCGGATCCGCTTCACGCCCGTCCCCGAGCCCGTCGCCACCGCGGTGGGCACCACGCGGGCCGAGCGCCAGGCGGACCGCCAGGCCGAGCGCCAGGCCGACCGCGAGGCCGGACGACAGGCGGACGCGGAACGCGCCGCCATGAGGAAGGAGCCGTCCCGTGGGTGAGTACGCCGGGGGGATCATCGCGCTCGTCGTGCTGCTCGCCGTCAACGCCTTCTTCGTCGGCGCCGAGTTCGCGGTCATCTCCGCGAAGCGGTCGCAGATCGAGCCCCGGGCGGAGGAGGGCAGCCGCGCCGCGCGCATCACGCTCTTCGCCATGGAGCACGCGACGCTCATGCTCGCGACGACGCAGCTCGGCATCACCGTGTGCTCGCTGCTGATCCTCAACGTGTCCGAGCCGGCGATCCACCACCTGCTGGAGATCCCGCTGGGGGCCACCGGGCTGCCGGAGGAGGCGATCTCCACGATCGCGTTCGTCATCGCGCTGCTCATCGTGTCGTTCCTGCACGTGGTGCTCGGCGAGATGGTGCCGAAGAACATCTCGTTCTCGGTGCCGGACCGGGCGGCCCTGCTGCTCGCGCCGCCGCTCGTGGGGATCGCGCGCGTGGTGAAGCCGCTCATCGTGGCCCTCAACGCGATCTCGAACGCCGTGCTCCGCCTGGCCAAGGTCGAGCCGAAGGACGAGGCCGCGAGCGCGTTCACGCTCGACGAGGTGCAGGGCATCGTCGACCAGTCGACCCGCGAGGGGCTGCTGGAGGACCGGACGGGCGCGCTCACCGCGGCGTTCGAGTTCACGGGGAAGAAGGTGCAGGACATCGCGATCCCGCTGGGCGCCCTGGTCAGCCTGCCCGAGACCGCGTCGCCGTCCGAGGTCGAGCGCGCCGTCGCCCGGCACGGCTTCTCGCGGTACGTGATCGTCGACGAGGCCGGGGAGCCGACCGGCTACCTGCACCTCAAGGACGTCATCGACCTCGACGAGGCCGACGAGTTCGTGCGCCCGGTGCCGGCCAAGCGGATCCGCCAGCTCGTGTCGGTCTTCGAGGGCACCGAGCTCGAGGACGCGCTGGCGATGATGCGCCGCTCCGGCGCCCACCTCGCCCGCGCCTTCACGGAGGCCGGCGAGACCACGGGCGTGCTGTTCCTCGAGGACATCATCGAGGAGCTCGTCGGCGAGGTGCAGGACGCGACCCGACGGGTCTGACCCGCCCGCGCACCACGACGGCCCGGCACCCCAGGGGGATGCCGGGCCGTCGTGCTGTGGCGTGGAGGGTCAGGCCGCCCAGCGCGCGCGGTCGTACTGCTTGGGCCAGTAGTCGATCTCGACGCCCAGCGCGTGCGCGGCCCGCAGCGCGAAGTGCGGGTCGCGGAGCATCTCGCGGCCGAGCATGACGGCGTCCGCGCGGCCCTCGGCGACGACCGCCTCCGCCTGCGCGGGCTCGGTGATGAGGCCGACGGCGTTGAGCGCGACCTTCGCGTGCTCCTTCACGTACTCGGCGAAGGGCACCTGGTAGCCGGGCGCGACGGGGATCGTGACGCCCGTGGTGTTGCCGCCCGTGGAGATGTCGAAGAAGTCGGCGCCGTGCTCGGCGGCCCATGCGGCGACGGTCGCGGTCTGCTGCTCGTCCCAGCCGGCGTCGCCCGCCCAGTCGGTGGCGGAGAAGCGCACCAGGAGCGGCGCGTCGGGGACCTCGGCGCGCACGGCGTCGATCACCTGGAGCAGCAGGCGCGCCCGGTTCTCCAGGCTGCCGCCGAACTCGTCGTCGCGGTGGTTGCTGAGGGGCGAGAGGAACTGGTGCAGGAGGTAGCCGTGCGCGGCGTGGAGCTCGAGCACGTCGAAGCCGGCGTCGACCGCGCGGCGGGCGGCCGCGGCGAAGTCGTCGACGACCTTGCGGATCCCGTCGGCGTCGAGCGCGACGGGCGTGCCATACCCGGGGAACGGCTCGGCCGACGGGGCGACGGTCTCCCAGCCGCCCTCCTCGGCGGGCATCGTGCCGCGGCCCGAGAACGAGTAGGTGGAGGCCTTGCGGCCGGCGTGCGCGAGCTGGATCGCGGCGACCGCGCCCATCGAGTGGATGAAGTCGACGATCGGCGCCCACGCGTCGCGCTGAACGTCGTCCCAGATGCCGGTGTCCTCGGGCGTGATGCGCGCCTCGGGGCTCACGCCCGTGGCCTCCGCCATCACGAGTCCCGCGCCGCCGCGGGCGAACGAGCCGAGGTGCGCGAGGTGCCATGCGCCCGGGACGCCGTCGCGCGCGTCGATGCTGTACTGGCACATGGGCGCGACCCAGATGCGGTTGCGGGCGGTGACGCCGCGGACGGTGATCGGCTCGAAGAGCGGGGACGTGGTCATGGGGATCCTTCCAGGCGGGCGGCCGCTCGGCTCCTCTCGGGAGGCGCGGCGCGCGGGGACGGGCGGAGGGCGTCGTCGGCCTCATGGACCCAAGGCCCGGCGCGGCCGCCGCATTCCCGCGCGCCTATCGTGAGGGCATGAGCGACGCGCAGGACGACCACGCACCCGACGGCTGGATCCGGCAGGACGCCGAGCGCACGCGCCGGGCGATCCGCCTCCCGCGGGACGACGACGACAAGTACACGCGCGGCGTGCTGGGCGTCCGCACGGGCTCCGACCGCTACCCGGGCGCCGCGGTCCTCGGCGTCGAGGCCGCCGCGCGCACGGGCGTCGGCATGATCCGCTACCTCGGCCCCGCGGGCGCGTCCGCCTCGGTGCTGGCCCGCCGCCCCGAGGTCGTCACGGCCGACGGGCGCGTGCAGGCGTGGCTCGTCGGATCCGGCATGGACCAGGCGCATCGCGACGACGCCGCGACCGACGCCATCACGGCGGCGCTCCGGCAGGGGCTGCCGGCCGTCGTCGACGCGGGTGCCCTCGACCTCGTGGGTCGCGCCACCGGCCCCGTCGTCGTCACGCCGCACTTCCGCGAGCTGTCCCGGCTGCTCGACGGCGCCGGCATCGAGGCGTCGGCGGAGCAGATCGCCGCGGACGCCCCGGGCTGGGCCGAGCGGGCGGCGCAGGAGCTCGGCGTGTGCGTGCTCCTCAAGGGCGCGACCACGTACGTGGTCGGCGGTGGGACGCGCATCGCGGTGCGCGCGGGGACGCCGTGGCTCGCGACGGCGGGCTCGGGCGACGTCCTGGGCGGCGTGCTCGGGTCCCTGGTCGCGGGGGCGTCGGCGCGGATCCCCGACGCGGCGGATCCCCTCGCGGTCCTCGCCGACGTCGCCGCGGCCGCCGCGTGGCTGCACGGTCGCGCCGGCGACATCGCGTCCGGCGGCGGACCGATCACGGCCCTCGACGTCGCCGAGGCGATGCCGAGGGCCGTGCGCGAGGCGCTGGAGGGATCCGGCGCCTAGGCCTTCGCGACGTCGAGCGAGAACTCGACCGAGCCGTGGTCCTCGACCGTCACGAAGCCGAGGCTCGGCGCCTGCACGCCGAAGTCCTGGAACGTGATGGGGATCGAGCCCACGATCTGCCCGCCGTCGGACGTGAACGACGCCTGCATCTGCGCGGTCACGCTCTTCGTCACGCCGTGCAGGGTCAGGTCGCCGGTCACGTCGTACGTCGCCGGGACGCCGGCCTCGACCCCGTCGGCGGCGATCGGCTGCGTGAGCGTGAAGGTGGCGGTCGGGAAGTCGCCCGTCTTCATGGCCTCGTCCTGGAAGTACGCGTCGCGCGGCGGCTGGTCGGTCGCGATCTTCGTCACGTCGACTGTCATGGTGCCCTCCGTGACCTGGGATCCGGCGATCGTGATGTCGCCCGTGACGGCGTCTGTCCGGCCGTTGACCGTGACCGGCGTGCCGTTGAGCACCTCGTCGACGCGGTAGCCGGCGTAGGACGACCCGCCCACGGTCCATTCGCCGGTGAGGTCGCCGATCGCGCCGCCCGCCGCGGGCGTCGACGCGAGGGTGGGGGCGGCGTCGGGAGTGCCCGCCAGCTGCTTGTAGATCGGTCCGCCGAACGCCGCGAATGCGCCGACGAGGACGACCACGCCGCCCGCGACCCCGATGGTGATTTTCGTCTTCTTGTCCATGCTCGTGGCTTCCCTCCGTCGACCGGACGCCGGCACGAGCGGCCTCCGGAGCTTGAACACTCAATTACCGGGGGAGTCTGACGGAGACGCGGGCCGGACCCGACGCGTCGTCCACAGGCCGGCGAGGCCGACTCAGGGGGCGTCCGGGCCCGCGAGCCGTCGGAGGAACTCGCGCGTGCGCGGCTCGCGCGGCGCGTCGAAGACCTCCGCGGGCGTGCCCTCCTCGACGACCACCCCGCCGTCGAGGAACACCACCCGGTGGGCGACCTGGCGGGCGAAGCCCATCTCGTGGGTCGCCATGACGATGGTGGTGCCGGTGGCGCCGATGACGCGGACGAGGTCGAGGACCTCGCCGACGAGCTCGGGATCCAGGGCGCTCGTGATCTCGTCGAGCAGCAGCAGCTCCGGCTCGGTCACGACGGCCCGGGCGATCGCGACCCGTTGCTGCTGCCCGCCCGACAGACGGTCCGGGTAGGAGCCGGCCCGGTCGACGAGGCCCACGCGGTCGAGGAGGGCCATGGCCCGCTCCTCGCTCTCGCCCCGCCCGCGGCGGAGGACCCGGCGGCTCGCGAGCGTCACGTTGTCGAGCACCGTGAGGTGCGGGAACAGGTTGAAGTGCTGGAAGACGACGCCGATGCGGGCGCGCACGCGGTCGGCGTCGACGCGGGGATCGCTGATGTCGTCGCCCGCCAGCAGGACCCTGCCGTCGTCGATGCGCTCGAGGAGGTTGATCGTGCGGAGCAGGGTCGACTTCCCGGAGCCGCTCGCGCCGATGAGCGCGACGATCTCGTGCGAGTCGACGCGGAGGTCGACGCCCCGCAGCACCTCGGTCCCGCCGTAGGACTTCCGGATGCCCTCCAGGCGCAGCACCTCGCTCATGCCGTCTCCCCCTGCTCGCGGCGGCGCACGCGCGCGGCGTACCAGTCGGTGAGCCGGATGGTCGGGACGGCCAGCAGCACGAACAGCAGCCCGGCCAGCACGTACGGCGTGAAGTTGTAGGCGGCCGCGGTCTCGAGCTGCGCCGCCCGCACGGCGTCGACGGCTCCGAGGACGCTGACCAGGCCGACGTCCTTCTGCATCGCGACGAAGTCGTTCATCAGGGCGGGCGTGACCTTGCGGACGGCCTGGGGGAGGATCACCACGCGCAGCGCCTGCCCGCGCGTGAGGCCGAGGGAGCGCGCCGACATGACCTGCGACGGGTGGACGGCGTCGATGCCCGCGCGGATCACCTCGGACACGTAGGCCGAGTAGACGAGCACCAGCGCGATCGTGCCCCACACCTCCGCGGGGAGCCGGGGCGTGAGCTGCAGGCCGGGGATCCCGAAGCCGACGACGTACAGCACGATGATGAGCGGGATGCCGCGGAAGAAGTCGGTGTACGCGGCCGCCAGCGCGCGCAGCGGGAACAGGACCGGACCCCGGAGGGTGCGGAGGATCGCGAGCGCGAGCCCGAGGACCAGCACCCCGATCGCCGCGGCGACGAGCACGCGCAGGTTGAGGAGGAGCCCCGCGAACACGCGCGGCCACGCGTCGACGAGCACGCCCGGGTCCAGGAACTGCTGCTGGACGCGTGCCCACCCCGGGGTGTCCACGACGACGACCCACACCAGGGCGGCGAGGGCCAGCGTGCTCGCGAGGCTGACGAGGACGCTGCGCGTGCCCTGACGGCGGCGGTAGCGGCGTCGGTCGAGCTCGAGCGGGCTGGGGGAGTGCGCGGACGGGGACGCGTGCGGGCCCGGCACTAGCCGAGCACGGGGGCGGTGTCGTCGGAGGCGAGCCAGGTGGTCGCGAGCTCGTCGAGCGTGCCGTCGGCCCGCAGGGAGTCGACCGCGCCGCTCACGTCGGTGGTCAGGCTCGACCCGAGCGGCAGCACGATGCCGAACTCGTCGCCCTCCTCGCCCTCCGCCCTGGGGAGCTGCCCCACGAGCACGCCGCCCTCGAGGTCGGCGCTCGTGAGGTAGAACGCGGTGGGCAGGTCCACGACCAGGGCGTCGATCTGCCCGTTCTGGAGCGCGAGCTTGGCGTCGTCGTTGGACGTGAACGCCTGCACGCCGGAGGTCGGCTGGATGTGCGCCTCGGCCGCCTGGAAGCTCGTGGTCCCCGTCTGGGCGCCGACGACGAGGTCCCGGAGGTCCGCGAGCGACGCCGCGTCGGCGGCGGGCGAGCCCTCGACCGTCACCACCGCCTGCGTCGTCTCGTAGTACGGCGTCGAGAAGTCGACGGCCTGGCGGCGGTCGTCGGTGATGCTGAACTGCTGCAGGTTGAGGTCGAAGTCCTTGGGGCCGGGCGCGATGGCGGCGTCGAAGCTCGTGCGCACCCACTCCACGTCGTCGGCCGCGAAGCCGAGCCGGTCGGCGACCGCGTAGGCGACGGCGGACTCGAAGCCCTTCCCGGACGCGGGGTCGTCGTCGATGACCCACGGCGAGTACGCGAACTCGCCCGTCGCGACGGTGAGCTTCCCGTCCGCGACGTAGCCGGCGGCGGCCGGCGTGCCGTCCTCCCCGGATCCGGCCGCGCAGCCGCCGAGGGCGATGGCCGCCGCGATCGAGGCGACGAGGGCGGCGGCCTGGCGCAGGCGGGCGGGACGGGGTCGGGACACGGGCACTCCTGGATCACGCGGGGGTAGGGTCGGGCAGACCGCCAGCCTGCCGGATCGTGCGACGCGCGGCACGACGCGGCCCCGCCGTGTGACCTCCCGTGACGTCGGCGCGTCGAATAGCCTGGGCGCACAGCCGGACGCCGGCCGGGCGCCCGCCCGGACCACCGCCGCCGTCGACCACCGGGGGTCCCCATGCTCGTCGCCTTCTCCGTCGCACCCAGCGGGGGCGACGCGCCCGACGCCTCCGTCCACGACGCCGTGGCCGCCGCGGTCGCGGTCGTCCGCGCATCCGGCCTGCCGAACCGCACCGACGCCATGTTCACCACGATCGAGGGCGACTGGGACGAGGTCTTCGACGTGGTCCGCCGCGCCACCGAGGGCGTCGCGCCCTTCGGCACGCGCGTCTCGCTCGTGCTGAAGGCGGACATCCGCCCCGGCTACGAGGGCGAGCTGACGGGCAAGCTCGACCGCCTGGAGCAGGCCCTCGAGGCGCGCGGCACCGACGCCTGACCGCGGGGGACGATGCCCGGGCCGGATCCCGACCGCCGGTAGGCTCGTCGGGTGAATCCCCCCTCCTCCGGGCGGGCGACCCTGTCGCCGGCCCGCGTCCGCATCGCCCTGCTCGCCCTCGCGATGGGCGGGTTCGCCATCGGCACCACGGAGTTCGTCGCGATGGGGCTCCTCCCGCAGCTCGCGGCCGACCTGCTGCCCGACGTGGCCGCGCGCTCGACGGAGGCCGCCAACGCGCAGGCCGGTACCCTGATCAGCGCCTACGCCCTCGGCGTCGTGGTGGGCGCGCCGACCATCGCGGCGGCGTCCGCCCGGGCGCCGCGGCGGAAGCTGCTGCTCTGGCTGCTCCTGGCCTTCACGCTCGGCACGGTGCTCAGCGCGATCCTCCCGAGCTTCGGCCTCGTCGTCGTCGCGCGCTTCGTCGCCGGCCTGCCGCACGGCGCCTACTTCGGCATCGCCTCGCTCGTCGCCGCGCAGCTCATGGGGGAGGGCAAGCGCGCCCGAGGAGTGGCGTTCGTCCTGGCCGGGCTCACCATCGCGAACGTGATCGGCGTGCCCATCGTCACGTGGATCGGGCAGAACGCCGGCTGGCGCGTCGCCTACCTCGTCGTCGCCGCGATCTTCGCCGCCACCTTCGTGGCCGTGTCCCTGGCCGTGCCGGCGCAGGACGGCAACCCCGAGGCCACGCTCCGGCGCGAGCTCCGCGCGTTCACGCGGCTGCAGGTCTGGCTCGCGCTCCTCATCGGCGCGATCGGCTTCGGCGGCTTCTTCGCCGTCTACACGTTCGTGTCGCCCATGGTGACCGAGGTGACAGGGCTGCCCGAGTGGTCGGTGCCGCTCGCGCTCGTGGTCGTGGGACTCGGCATGACGGTCGGCAACCTCGCGGGCGGCTGGTGGGCGGACCGCGACGTGCGGACCGCGCTGCTCTCCCTCTTCGGCCTGCTGATCGCGTCGCTCGTGGGTCTCGTGCTCACCGCGTCGAACCCGGTCGGCCTGTTCGCGTTCCTGTTCCTCATCGGCGGGTCCGCGGCGGCGCTGTCGCCCGGGATCCAGATCCGGCTGATGGACGTGGCGCACGACTCGCAGTCCATCGCCGCGGCGCTCAACCACTCGGCGCTCAACACGGGCAACGCGGTCGGCGCGGCGCTCGGCGGGGTGACGGTCGCGGCGGGGCTCGGCTACACGTCGCCCGCGCTCGTGGGCGTCGGGCTCAGCGTCGCCGGCCTCCTCATCGCGCTGGCGAGCTTCGGGCTCGACCGGCACCGACGCGCGTCCCGCCGGGCGGCGGACGGCGGCCGCCCCACCACGCAGCCGATCGCGCTCGGCGGCTGAGCCGGGCGCACGGCCGGCGACCCGTCCGGCTACTCGCCCTGGAGCAGGATGCCGTCCTGGATAGCGCGCTTCCGCAGCGCCACCTTGGTGCCGACGTCGAAGCCCGCGACGCGGTACTTCTCGCGGATCCGCTTGAGGTACGACTTCGCCGTCTCCTCGGAGATGCCGAGGCTGTAGGCCACCGACTTGACGGGCTCGCCGCCGCCGTAGAGCGCCATGACCCGTCGCTCCTGCGCGCTGAGCTTCGGCACGCCGCCGACGTCGGTGCTGTTGATGGCGAGGTCGAGCTCCGCGGAGATGTACGACTGGCCGTCGGCCGCGAGGCGGATGGCGTCGACGATCATGCTGGCGTCCTCGCTCTTCACGAGGTAGCCGAGGGCGCCGGACGCGAGGGCCTCCCGCACCACGTTCGGCTCCGAGTACGTGCTCATGAGCACGGTCTTGACGCCGGTGGTCTTGAGGGTCGCGATCTTCAGCGAGATCGGGAGGTTGTCCTTGAGGTCGAGGTCGAGCAGGACCACGTCGACGGGGAACCGCGGGTGCGTCAGCAGCTCGGGCCAGGTGGACACGGCGGCGACCATCTCGATGTCGGACGCGGCGTTGCGGATCCACTCGGTCAGGGCCCCGAGCAGCATCCTGTGGTCGTCCACGATGGCGAGGGTGATCGGTCGGTTCTCAGCTGACACGTGCTCTCCGGTCCTTGTGCGTGGCCCTCACCGGTCGGCGGGGTTGTCCACTACGCAGTCGATGGTGATCAGCAGGCTCGCACCGCGGGTGCTCTCGGTGTGCGTGCCGACTTTGTCGATAGCATCCCACGTCGAGGGATCCAGTCGGGTGCGGGGGAGCCCCGTCGTCGTGACGACGATGGGCACGACGGCGCGGCGCAGCGGCACGGGCTGCGCGCCGGGCGGCCGTCCCCGGAGCGGTCCGAGCGCGAGCTGCACCGAGACCTCGGGCGCGCCGTTCCGGCGCTCCGTCGAGGTGAGCAGGAGCCACACCGCGGACAGCAGGCCGTCGCGCTGGCGGCGGTCGAGGAGGCCGGCGAGGGCGTTCGGGTCGCTGAGCGTGACGTCGGGCCCGAGGAACTCCGACTCCGTGATGGCGTGGTGCAGCCACGTCTCGCGCCGGCCCTCGATCAGGTGCAGCCGCAGCTCGGTGGCGAGCGACGCGGCCGTCGAGGCGGCGAGGGGCGACAGGGGGAGGGGCTCGCGCCCGTTCGCGACGTCGTCGAGGAGCTGCTCCGCGGCCAGGTCGAGGCGCGCGAGCTCCTCGGAGGCCATCATGCCGACGGCGTAGCGCGGCGCGGACACGGTGCTCTGCACCAGGACGCGGTCCAGCTCCATCTCCGTCACGCGCCGGAACCCGCGGACGACCGTCACGCCGAACGCCGCGGGCACGACCGCGCGGGCGATCGCCGAGATCTCGGGGGCGAGGTCGCCGGGGAGCACGGGATCCGAGAACAGGAAGACGAGGAGGAGCACGATGCCGAGGGCCGCGTCCACCGCGAGCACCTCGCGCGCCGGGCGGTACGTGACCGTGGTGAGGAGCGCCGCGCCCGCCGCGATGCCGGCCGTGGCGTGCTGCATCACGTCGCCGAGGGGCCACACCGCCGCCAGGTCGAGCGCGACCACGAGCGCGAGCCCCGTCACGAAGACGGCCATGAGCGGCCCCGGCAGACGGTCGCGGAGGGCGCGGATGGCCACGACGACCGCGGCGAGGAGGGCGACGAGGAGGATCCACGCGGTCGCGGTGAGCCCGGGCGACGGCATGATCCGGTAGTCGAGCGCGAAGCGGACCAGGCCGTACCCCATGGCGATGGCGCAGACGACCGCGGATCCCGCGCCCAGGTAGCCGAGGCCGATCGACGGCTGCGCCGGCGTGCCCGCGGGCAGCCGGATTCGACGGCTCGTGCGCGGCGCGGCGCCCTCCGCGCGGACGCTCACTTGGGCACCTCGAGGACGACCGTGGTGCCGGAGCCGGGGGAGGAGAACAGCCGGGCGTTGCCGCCGACGTCGGTGAGGCGCGCCACGACCGACTCCTTGAAGCCGAGCTTCGCCTGGTCCACGTGCGCGAGGTCGAAGCCGACGCCGGCGTCCGTGACCATCGCGCGCACGGTGGTGTCGTCGTCGGTGATCGTCACGTGCGCCTCGGTGACGCCCGCGTGCCGCCGCACGTTCTCCAGGCACTCCGCGAGGGAGAGGAGGAAGGCGTCGAGGATGTCGCTCGGCAGCAGGACCTGCCCGGTCCCGTGCCAGCTCACCTCGAGGCCCATCCGGCCGAAGCGCTGCTTGACCGACTCCAGGGTGTTGCCGAGGACGGACTGCTCGACGGGCTCCAGGGTGTAGCCGCCCGATGCCTGCGGGGTGGGATTCGCGCCGAGGCGCAGCTGGCGGAGGAGGCGCGCGTCGTCGGCGGCCTGCTGGCGCATGGCCTGCGGCGTGACGCCGACGCCGGAGTGCGCGAGGAGCGTGAGGGTCGCCAGCACGGTGTCGTGCAGGAGCCGGGCGCCCTGGCGCCGCTGCGCCTCGAGCTCGCTCGCCATGCGCTCGGCGCGGTGCGCGCGCCCGATGTCGGTGATGCGGCGGCCGACACGGCGCACGGCCACGCTCAGCCAGTAGCCGAGGATCGCGGCGAGCAGCCAGCCGAACACGTGCACGAGCACGACGTAGGGGAAGGCGGCGGTGCCCCAGGACACGCCGACGGCGACGGCGCTGGTGAGCGCGAACGCGGCCGCGACGACGCGGAGCCGGCCCGGGCGGATGGTCTCCAGGAGAGCGAGCGACCCGATGGCGCCGGCGGAGATGTGGGTGAGCGCGGTGAGGGACGACGCGGAGCGCCCGCCGAGCTGCGCGACGACCATCGCCGCGATCCCCGCGACGAGCACGACGAGCATCCACCTCACGCGCGCGTCCGTCCCGATGCGCCACTGGGCGACGGCGAGGACGGCGAGGAGGGCGACGCTGCCGGCCGCCGCGGGCACCGGGATCTCGCCGGGCAGCAGGATGCAGGCGACCGCGACCGCGGTGAAGCTGAGGCCGTACACGCGTGCGGTCCGCTGCAGCAGGCGCTCGCGCTCGCGCTTCATGCGATCCATCGGGTCCCCGCTCGGAGTGCGCCGACGCCGGTGGCGTGCGCTCGGTGTGCCTCCGATCCTAGGCGCGTCGGTCACGCCCCTGTCACGACGAGGTGATGCGGCGGGGCGATTGTCCACATGCCGTAGGATCGCCCGCCGTCCGACCCGACGGGCTGCGGGGCGCGCCCTACTCCGGCGCGATCCAGCCGTGCCGGATGGCGTGACGCCGCAGCAGGAGCTTCGTCCCGAGGTCCGTCCCCGCGTGCAGGTAC
Source organism: Clavibacter phaseoli (assembly GCF_021922925.1). Classification (NCBI taxonomy): domain Bacteria; kingdom Bacillati; phylum Actinomycetota; class Actinomycetes; order Micrococcales; family Microbacteriaceae; genus Clavibacter; species Clavibacter phaseoli. The sequence goes on along the minus strand of NZ_CP040786.1, from coordinate 1,426,103 downwards.
TTGCGGCGTCCGCGCTTGATGTACGACTTGACGGTCTCCTCGGTCGTGCTCATCGCCTCCGCCACGTCGCGGATCGACCGCCCGCCGGCGTAGAGCACGAGCGCGCGCTGCTCCTGCTGGCCGAGGCGCGGATCCTCCTCGGCGTGGAAGTCCTGCATCGCCTGCTGCACGAGCGCGGACTGCCGGGGCGTGCCGTCGGCGGCCGCGTGGATGCTCGCGATCAGCTCCTCCGACGACTCCGCCTTGGGCACCACCGCGGACGCGCCCGCGCGCATGGCGCCGTGGATGGTCGACGGGTCGGCGTGCGTGCTCAGCAGCACGGACGTGAGGCCCGCGCCCGTCAGCGTGCGGATCTTCTGCGCCACGGGGACCTCGTCGCGCAGCGCCAGGTCGAGGACGACGACGTCGAAGGCGTCCGGGAAGCGCTCGTCGCGCACGAGCCCGCTCCACGTGGGCGAGGTCGCGACGACCTCGACGCCGGTGCGGGGCCGGGAGAGCCGGGCGCTCAGGCCGTCCAGCAGCAGGACGTGGTCGTCGACCAGCGCCACGCGGACCCGCTGGCCCTGGCCCGTCGCGTGCAGCGGACGTCGGCTCATCGGTGCTCCCCTCGTACGCCGGTGCCCGGAGGCGGCGGCGTGCTCCCAGGGGAAGCATAGGAACGCATGATGTCGCGAGGCGATGCCGCGGGCGGAACTCACCCCCGGACTGGGGCGCTCCTACGCGTCGGCGTCGGCGTCAGCGTCGAGCAGGCGCGCGAGCTCCCGGCCCACGGCCTCGTTCTCGATGAGGAACCCGTCGTGGCCGTAGTCGGAGGAGATCACCACGACCTCGCCGCCGTCGATCGACCCGGGCACGGCCCGCGCGATGAGCCGCTGGTCCGGCACCGGGAAGAGCCGGTCGCTGTCGATGCCGACCACGAGCGTCGCCGCCCGCACCCGCCCGAGCGCGGTCTCCACGCCGCCGCGGTCGCGGCCCACGTCGTGCGAGCTCATGGCGTCGATGAGGCGGATGTAGCTGGTCGCGTCGAAGCGCCGGGTGAACTTGTTCCCGTGGAAGTCGAGGTACGACTCCACCGCGTACCTGCCCTCGTCGCCCATGGGGCTGATGCCGCTCTGCCAGGACCGCGCGAAGCGCTGGTTGAGCTCGTCCGGGCTCCGGTAGTTGAGGAGCGCCATGCGGCGCGCGAGCGCGAGGCCGCGGTGCGGGCCGTCGCCGTCGGCCGCGTCGAAGTAGTCGCCGTCGCGGTAGGCGGGGTCCATGCGGATCGCCTCGGCCTGCACGGAGTTCAGCGCGATCTGGTCGGCGCTCGCGATGGCGGGGGCCGCGAGGATCGCGAGCCGGCGCATCCGGTCGGGGAACCCCGCGCCCCACTCGAGCGCCTGCATCCCGCCCATGGACCCGCCCACCACCGCGGCCCACACGTCGATGCCGAGCGCGTCCGCGAGGGCGGCCTGCACCGCCACCTGGTCGCGGATGGTGATGTAGGGGAACCGGTCGCCCCACTCGGCGCCGTCGGGCGCGAGGGACGCGGGGCCGGTCGTCCCCTGGCAGCCGCCGAGCATGTTCGGGGCGACGACGAACCAGCGGTCGGTGTCGATCGCGAGTCCGGGCCCCACGATGCCCGCCCACCAGCCGCCCGTCGGCTGGCCTGGGCCCGCGGGTCCGCGGAGGTGGCTGTCGCCCGTGAGCGCGTGCAGCACGAGCACGGCGTTGCCGCCGTCCGGGTCGCGCTCGCCGAAGGTCTCGTACGCGACGCGCACCGACGGGATCCGCCCGCCCGCCTCCAGGTCGATCGCGCCGACCGAGGCGAAGAGGCGGTCGGCGACGGGGTCGCCCTCGCGCCACGCGCCCGACGCGGGCGGGCGGCCGATCAGGGAGCGGATCTGCGCGTCCGTCACGAGGCTCGACGGGACGGTGTCCTCGGGTGTCTGCCAGTCCATCCCGATCAGTGAAGCACCCGCGGCGGACGCGCGCCCGAGTGTTACGCCCCGGTCGGCCCGGCGCCCTGCAGCGACCTGTCGATCGCGGCGTCCTTCACCGCGCGCGCGGCCCGGAGCCCGGCCGCGAGGTCGTCGATGATGTCGTCGATGCTCTCCAGGCCGACCGACAGGCGCACGAGGCCGGGCGTGACGCCGGCCGTCAGCTGCTGCTCGGGCGTCAGCTGCGCGTGGGTCGTCGACGCCGGGTGGATCACGAGGCTCCGCACGTCGCCGATGTTCGCCAGGTGGCTGAACAGCTGCAGCGAGTCGACGAGCGCGCGCCCCGCGTCCACCCCGCCCTTGAGCTCGAAGGAGAGCACCGCGCCGACGCCGTGCGGCGCATACCGGTTCGCGGCCGCGTACGAGGGGCTCGTCGGCAGGCCCGCGTAGTAGACGTCCGCGATGTCCTCGTGCGCGTCGAGCCATTCCGCGACCGCCTGCGCGTTCTGCACGTGCCGCTCGATCCGGAGGCTCAGCGTCTCGATGCCCTGGATGAGCTGCCAGGCGCTCGCCGGGGCGATGGACGCGCCGAGGTCGCGCAGCAGCTGCACGCGCGCCTTGGTGATGTACGCGACGCCGTCGCCGAGGGCCTCGGTGAACGTGACGCCGTGGTACGACGGGTCGGGCGTGGTGAGGCCCGGGAAGCGCTCGCCGTGCCGCGACCACGGGAACCGGCCGCCGTCCACGACGAGGCCGCCGATGACGGTGCCATGGCCGCCGAGGAACTTGGTGGCCGAGTGCACCACGACGTCGGCCCCGTGCTCGAAGGGGCGGATCAGGTACGGCGTCGCGATCGTGTTGTCGACGATGAGCGGCACGCCCGCCTCGTGCGCCGCGTCCGCGACGGCGCGGATGTCGAGGATGTTGATGCGCGGGTTGCCGATCGTCTCCGCGAAGAAGAGCTTGGTGTTCGGCCGGACGGCGCGCGCCCAGGCCGCGGGGTCGTCCTGGTCCTCCACGAAGGTCGTCTCGATCCCGAGCTTCGCGAGCGTGTACTTGAAGAGGTTGTACGTGCCGCCGTAGATCGAGGAGCTCGAGACGATGTGGTCGCCCGCCTGCGCGATGTTGAGCACCGCGAAGGTGGACGCCGACTGCCCGGAGGCGACGAGGAGCGCGGCCGTGCCGCCCTCGAGGGCCGCGATGCGCTCCTCGACGACGGCCTGCGTCGGGTTCATGATCCGCGTGTAGATGTTGCCCGGCTGCGCCAGCGCGAAGAGGTCCTGCGCGTGCTGGGAGTCGTCGAACACGTACGACGTCGTCTGGTAGATCGGCGTGGCGCGCGCGTGGGTGGTCGGATCCGGCGCCGCCCCCGCGTGGATCTGCTGCGTCTCGAAGCGCCAGCCCGCTGCCCGGTCCTCGTCGTGGTCGCTCATCGTCGTGCCTTCCCTCGTGCGTCGGTGCCGCCCGTGCGGGCGCACCCCGACAGTAGGAAGCGCTCCGCGGCGGGTCAACGCGGACCCGTCGCGGGGCGTAACCCGCGGGCCCGCGCGTTCCCTACGCTGGGGTCATGTCCAGCAGCAAGAGGGTCGTCGTCACGGGTGCGAGCTCGGGGATCGGCGCCGCCACCGTCCGTCTTTTCCGGAGCCGGGGGTGGGACGTCGTCGGCGTCGCCCGCCGCGAGGACCGCCTCCGGGCGCTCGCCGAGGAGACCGGGGCCTCCTACGCGGTGGCCGACCTCACGGTGCAGGCCGACGTCGACGCGCTCCGCGACCACCTCCGCGAGACGGGCGACGTGCACGCGCTCGTCAACAACGCCGGAGGAGCGGTGGGCACCGACTCCGTCGAGGGCGGTTCGCCCGAGGACTGGGCGTGGATGTACGAGATCAACGTCCTCGCCGTGCAGCGCGTGACGAGCGCCCTCCTGCCGCTGCTCCGCGCCGGCGTGCCCGAGGGCGGCAGCGCCGACGTCGTGACCGTCAGCTCGATCGCCGCGCACGTCCCCTACGAGGGCGGCGGCGGGTACAACGCGGCCAAGGCCGCGGCGCACGCGATGCTCGGCGTGCTGCGCCTGGAGCTCGCGGGCGAGCCCATCCGCGTGATCGAGATCGCGCCGGGACAGGTGCGCACGGAGGAGTTCTCGCTCGTGCGCTTCGGCGGCGACCGGGCCAAGGCCGACGCGGTCTACGACGGCGTGCCCGGGCCGCTGACCGCGGAGGACGTGGCCGAGGCGATCGTGCACGCCGTCGAGCTGCCGCCGCACGTGAACGTCGACCTGCTGACCCTCAAGCCCGTCGCGCAGGCGGCCCCGCACAAGCTCGTGCGGAAGCCGCTCGCGGTCCGCGAGGAGCTGACCGACCGCGGCTGATCCCGCCGGCCGGCGCCGTCGTCAGGCCGCGGGCAGCTGCGCGTCGGCCGGCACGTCCGGCAGGGGACCGGTGAGGAACCCCTGCACCACGGGCCCGTGCAGGGCCACGACCATCTCGCGGGACATGCTCGCGATGGGCTCGCTCCGCCAGATGTAGCGCGTGATGGCGATGCCGCCGAGGGCCGCGCCCACGAGCGAGTTGCGCACGTCGGCCTCGTCCTGCGGGATCCCCTCCGGCAGGGCGCTCATCCAGTGCTGCGGCGCCGCCTCGGCGAACCGGCGATAGGCGGCGCTGTCGTGGTCCGACGACACGGTGACCCAGCGCATGATGGTGGACCCGACGGGGTGCTCCCACGTGTGCAGGGCCGCGGCGACGAGGGCGGCGCCGCGCTCCTCGATCGGGAGCTCGCGCAGCACGAGGTAGGGGGCGAGGAGGTCCTCCGAGGGGCGCAGCGCCTCCTCGAGCAGGGCCTCGAGGGAGCCGAAGTAGTAGCGGACGAGGCTCGGGTCGACCCCGGCCGCCGCGGCGATGCGGCGGGCGCTGACGCGATCGGCGCCGGACTCGATGAAGAGCATGCGGGCCGCGTCGATGATGCTGGCGCGGGCGTCGCCGGAGGTGCGGGGGCCGCGGCGCCGGGGTCCGGCTTCCTCCCCGCCGTGGTCGGGTGCATCGAGCTCGTTCGCCATTACGGACATGGGGCGTCCCTCTCGTGTCATGAGCGACCAACGTAATGGCGGGCCGATGGCCGGATGCCCCGGATGGGGGAATTGTGAACAACCCGTCGGCCGCCATGTAGTTTCGTCGAGGCATGTCCGTGCCGCTCCCGTGCTGCAGAAAGCCTCCGCGTGCCCCTGGTCCTCCCCCTCCCGTTCGAGATCGTCTCCCTGACGGTGCTCGTCCTCGTCCTCGTCGCCGACCTGCTGATCGTCTACCGGCGCCCGCACGTCCCCTCGACGAAGGAGTCGGCCCTCTGGGTCGCGTTCTACGTGGGGCTCGCGCTCGTGTTCGCGGTCATCATGCTGTTCGTCGCGGGCGGTGAGCACGCGGGCCAGTTCCTCGCCGGGTGGCTGACGGAGTACAGCCTCAGCATCGACAACCTGTTCGTGTTCGTCATCATCATGAGCCGGTTCAGCGTGCCCCGGAAGTACCAGCAGGAGGTGCTCATGGTGGGCATCATCATCGCGCTGGTGCTGCGCGGCATCTTCATCCTTCTGGGCGCGGAGCTCATCGAGAGCTACAGCTGGATCTTCTACATCTTCGGCGCGTTCCTGCTCTACACGGCGGTCAAGCAGGCCGTGGGCGACGAGGACGAGGAGAGCGAGGACTCGCTCTTCATCCGGTTCCTGCGCCGGCGCCTCAAGATCGCCCCGGACTTCGACGGCTCCAAGGTCCGCACCGTCATCGACGGCCGCAAGGTGCTCACGCCGATGGTCATCGTGTTCGTCTCGATCGGCACCACGGACCTGATCTTCGCCCTCGACTCCATCCCCGCGATCTTCGGCATCACCGAGTCGCCGTTCATCGTCTTCACCGCGAACATCTTCGCGCTCATGGGCCTCCGCCAGCTCTACTTCCTGCTGGGCGGCCTGCTCGACCGGCTCGTGTACCTCAAGTACGGGATCGCGTTCATCCTCTTCTTCATCGGCGTGAAGCTCGTGCTGCACGCCATGCACGAGAACACGCTGCCGTTCGTCAACGGCGGCGAGGGCATCGAGTGGGCGCCCGAGATCCCGACCATCGTGAGCCTCGTGGTGATCCTCGCGTCGATGGTGGTCGCGACCGTGGCCAGCCTCATCAAGATGCGCGCCGACGGGATCCCCGTGACGAGCCCCGACGCCGACGCCGCGTCGGTCGAGCGCGGCGACGACGACCGGGCCGGCCGGTGACCGAGGCGCGCACCATCGCGCTCGGCGGGCGCCGGATCCACGTCGCCTGGGCCGCCCGCACCGACGTCGGCAGCGTGCGCGCCGTGAACGAGGACGGGCTCCTCGCCGACCCGCCGGTCTGGCTCGTGGCCGACGGCATGGGCGGGCACGCGTTCGGCGACCGCGCGAGCGCCACCCTCGTGGAGACCTTCGGCGGCCTGTCGGGCGACGCGCCCGTCACGCGCGACCTCATCGTCGAGGCGGTCGACGCCTCCAACGACGCGATCGGCGACCTCATCACGGGCGACGACCCGCCCGGCACCGTGGCCGGCACGACGCTCGCGGGCGTCGCGCTCGTGCGCTCGGACGACGGCGACCCGCTCTGGATGGTCTTCAACGTCGGGGACTCGCGCGTCTACGCCTGGACGGACGGCCGCCTCGAGCAGGTGACGATCGACCACTCGGCCGTGCAGGAGCTCGTCGACCAGGGCCGCATGACGCGCGCGGAGGCCGAGCGGAGCCCGGTGCGGAACCTCATCACGCGCGCCGTCGGATCCCACGACGAGGTCGCCGCCGACGAGTGGCTGCTGCCGGTCGTCGACCACCAGGTGTTCCTCATCTGCTCCGACGGGCTCACCAAGGAGCTCGACGACCAGGCGATCTCCGGCGTGCTGCAGCTCGCGCGCGCGGACGGCGGTGGCGTCGACCGGGCGGCGGACGCGCTCGTCGCGCAGGCGCTGGCCTCCGGCGGCCGCGACAACGTCACGGTCGTGGTGATCGAGGCGAGCGCCGAGGACGAGCCGCTCGACGCCGGGTCCGCGGGCGCGCCCATCACCTGAGGAATAGCCGCGGGCACCCGGCGTTAGACTCCCATGATGCGCGAGGGCACCCCCGCGCCCCTGCCATGAGGAGAGCCGCGTGCAGCCTGCGAAGACCCTGGCCGAGAAGGTGTGGGCCGACCACCTGGTCGCCGAGGGGGAGGACGGCACTCCCGACCTCCTCTACATCGACCTCCACCTCGTCCACGAGGTGACCAGCCCCCAGGCCTTCGACGGCCTCCGGCTCGCCGGCCGCCCCGTGCGCCGACCGGACCTCACCATCGCGACCGAGGACCACAACACGCCGACGGTCGGCATCGACCGGCCCATCGCCGACCTGACGAGCCGCACCCAGATCCACACCCTCCGCGCGAACGCCGAGGAGTTCGGGATCCGCCTGCACTCCCTCGGCGACATCGAGCAGGGCATCGTGCACGTCGTGGGTCCGCAGCTCGGCCTCACCATGCCGGGCATCACGGTCGTGTGCGGCGACTCGCACACCTCCACCCACGGCGCGTTCGGCGCCATGGCGTTCGGCATCGGCACGAGCGAGGTCGAGCACGTCATGGCCACGCAGACGCTGCCGCTCCAGCCGTTCAAGACCATGGCCGTGACGGTCGAGGGCACGCTGCGCCCCGGCGTGACGGCGAAGGACATCATCCTCGCGGTCATCGCGCAGATCGGCACGGGCGGCGGGCAGGGCTACGTGCTCGAGTACCGCGGCAGCGCCATCCGCTCGCTCTCCATGGAGGGCCGCATGACGATCTGCAACATGTCGATCGAGGCGGGCGCGCGCGCCGGCATGGTCGCCCCCGACCAGACCACGTACGACTACCTGAAGGGGCGCCCGCACGCCCCGACCGGCGCCGACTGGGACGAGGCCGTGGCCTACTGGGACACCCTCGCGACCGACGACGACGCGGTCTTCGACGCCGAGGTCTTCCTCGACGCGGACACCCTCGAGCCCTTCGTCACGTGGGGCACGAACCCGGGCCAGGGCGTCTCGCTCAGCGAGCCCGTGCCGGATCCCGCCGCCGTCGCCGACCCGAACAAGCGCGCCGCCGCCGAGCGCGCGCTCGCCTACATGGACCTCGCCCCCGGCACGCCCATGAAGGAGATCGCGGTCGACACCGTCTTCATCGGCTCCTGCACCAACAGCCGCGTGGAGGACCTGCGCGCCGCCGCCGAGATCGTGCGCGGCCGGACCAAGGCCGAGGGCGTCCGCGTGATGGTCGTCCCGGGCAGCGCGCGCGTGCGGCTCGAGGCCGAGGCCGAGGGCATCGACAAGGTCTTCACCGACTTCGGCGCCGAGTGGCGCTTCGCCGGCTGCTCCATGTGCCTCGGCATGAACCCCGACCAGCTCGCGCCGGGGGAGCGCTGCGCCTCCACGAGCAACCGCAACTTCGAGGGCCGGCAGGGGAAGGGCGGGCGCACGCACCTCGTGTCGCCGCTCGTGGCCGCGGCCACCGCGATCCGCGGCACGCTGTCGAGCCCGTGGGACCTGCAGGAGGACGGCGTCGTCGACGCCGAGTCGATCCGCCAGGCCGCCGCCGTCGGACAGGGGGTCTGAGCCGTGGAGCCCGTCAGCCGCGTCACCGGCACCGCCGTCCCGCTCAAGCGGTCGAACGTCGACACCGACCAGATCATCCCCGCCCAGTTCCTCAAGCGCGTCACCAAGACCGGCTTCGAGGACGCCCTGTTCTTCCAGTGGCGGCAGGATCCGGACTTCTTCATCAACCAGCCGGTCTACGAGGGCGCCACCGTCCTCGTCGCCGGTCCCGACTTCGGCACGGGCTCGTCCCGCGAGCACGCCGTGTGGGCGCTGCGCGACTACGGCTTCCGGGCCGTGCTCAGCCCGAGGTTCGGCGACATCTTCCGGGGCAACTCCGGGAAGCAGGGCCTCCTCACGGGTCTCGTGACGGAGGACGACGTCGAGAGGCTGTGGGCCGCGATGGACGCGGAGCCCGGACTCGACCTCACCGTCGACCTCGTCGAGCGGGTCGCCACGGCACCCGGCCTGACGGTCCCGTTCGAGATCGACGAATACACTCGGTGGCGGCTCCTCGAGGGGCTCGACGACATCGCCCTCACCCTCCGGGACGAGGACGCCATCACCACCTTCGAATCACGACGGGCCGCATGGCGCCCGCGCACCTTGCCGGCCCGGCCGGCAGCTCTGGAGAACTGAATGAACTCACTAGTCAGCGACGCCAAGAAGGCGGGGGAGCGGGTGGGCCTCCTGTCCGACTCCATCGTGATCAACGGCGGCATCCCGCTGCGCGGTCGCATCGCGGTCCGCGGGGCCAAGAACCTGGCCACGAAGGCCATGGTCGCCTCGCTCCTCGGCGAGAGCCCCAGCCTCCTGCGCTCGGTGCCGGACATCAGCGACGTCCGCGTCGTCTCGGGCCTCCTCGAGGTGCACGGCGTCACGCTCCGCAAGGGCGAGCAGGAGGGCGACCTCATCCTCGACCCGAAGGACGTCGAGAGCGCCCACATGGCGGACATCGACGCGCACGCGGGCAGCTCGCGCATCCCGATCCTCTTCTGCGGCCCGCTGCTGCACCGTCTCGGCGAGGCGTTCATCCCCGACCTCGGCGGCTGCCGCATCGGCGACCGCCCCATCGACTTCCACCTCGACGCGCTGCGCGCCTTCGGCGCCGTCGTCGAGAAGCTCCCGAGCGGGATCCGCCTCACGGCCCCGAACGGCCTGAAGGGCGCGAACGTCGAGCTGCCCTACCCCAGCGTCGGCGCGACCGAGCAGGTGCTGCTCACGGGCGTCCGCGCGAAGGGCATCACGGAGCTGAAGAACGCGGCCATCGAGCCCGAGATCATGGACCTCATCGCGATCCTGCAGAAGATGGGCGCGATCATCTCCGTCGAGCCGAACCGCGTGATCCTCATCGAGGGCGTCGACCGCCTCGAGGGCTACACGCACCGCGCGCTCTTCGACCGCAACGAGGCCGCGAGCTGGGCCTCCGCCGCCCTCGCCACGCACGGCGACATCTTCGTCGGCGGCGTGCGCCAGGCCGAGATGATGACCTTCCTCAACGTCTTCCGGAAGGTCGGCGGCGCGTTCGACATCGAGGAGGACGGCATCCGGTTCTACCACCCGGGCGGCGACCTCAAGCCCGTGGTCATCGAGACCGACGTGCACCCCGGCTTCATGACGGACTGGCAGCAGCCGCTCGTCGTGGCGCTCACGCAGGCGCCCGGCGTCTCGATCATCCACGAGACCGTGTACGAGAACCGCTTCGGCTTCACGGACGCGCTCAACGAGATGGGCGCCGACATCGTCGTCCACAAGGAGGGCCTCGAGGGCCACGAGCGCCGCGTGGCGCGTCGCGACTTCGAGCAGGCCGCGGTCATCACCGGACCCACGCACCTGCACGGCGCGGACATCACCGTGCCCGACCTCCGCGGCGGGTTCAGCCACCTCATCGCCGCGCTCACGGCCGAGGGCCGGTCCACCGTCAGCAACGTCGGGATCATCTCCCGCGGCTACGAGGACTTCATCGGGAAGCTGCGCCAGCTCGGCGCCGACTTCTCCTACGAGGGATAGCCTCGCCGGCGGCGCCCGCGCCGCCCACGCCGACCGGGCGCGTCCACCAGGACGCGCCCGGTCCGCCGCCGGGCTGATCCCGGCGGGCGACCGACGACGACCGCGACCCGACCGGAGGATCCATGGCGAACGAGAAGTCCCGACCGTCGATCTTCTGGGTGCTGGCCGCGCTCGTGCTGCCCGTGCTGAACGCCGCCGTGCGGTTCGAGATCCGGGACCCCGAGCGCCTGCCCCGGACGGGCTCCTACGTGCTCGCCCCGAACCACTACAGCGAGATCGACCCCGTCGTGATGGGCGCCGTCGCCTGGAAGCTCGGGCGCCTGCCCCGCTTCCTCGCCAAGGCCTCGCTGTTCGACGTGCCGGTCGTCGGCTGGTTCCTCCGCCGCTCCGGGCAGATCCCCGTGCAGCGCGACGGCGGCGTCCGCGGCGGCCAGGCCATCGAGGCCGCGACGGACCTCGCGCGCGACGGCCGCATCGTCGTCGTGTACCCCGAGGGCACCCTCACGCGCGACCCCGACCTCTGGCCCATGCGCGGCAAGACCGGCGCCGTCCGCCTCGCCCTGCAGGCCGGGATCCCCGTGATCCCCGCCGCCCACTGGGGCACGCAGGAGCTCATGGGCCGCTACTCGAAGCGCGTGCGGCTCTTCCCGCGGAAGACGATCCACGTGGTCATCGGCGAGCCCGTCGACCTCGACCGCTTCCGCGACCGGAGCCTCGACTCCGCGACCCTCACCGAGGCGACCGCCGTCGTCATGGCCGCCATCACGCAGCTCGTGGAGGAGCTGCGCGGCGAGACCGCCCCGACCGAGCGGTGGGATCCCCGCTCGAAGAACCAGAAGGAGACCGGCCGATTTGAGTGACGCGACCGCGAGCCCGACCCCCGCAGCCTCCGCACCGGCGCCCGAACCGGACGCGGGGGAGCGGCGCCGCATCGTCGTCCTCGGCGCCGGCAGCTGGGGCACCACCTTCGCGAAGGTGATGGCCGACGGCGGGAACGACGTCGTCATGTGGGCCCGTCGCCCCGAGCTCGCCCGGGAGATCACCGAGGCCAAGCGCAACAGCGACTACCTGCCGGGGATCAACCTGCCCCAGCGGCTCACGGCCGACCCGTCGCTCGAGCGCGTGCTCGCCGGCGCCACCGACGTCTTCGTCTCGGTGCCCAGCCAGACGCTGCGCGCCAACCTCGAGTCGGCGCGCGAGCTGATCCCGTCCGACGCGGTCGTCGTCAGCCTGATGAAGGGCGTGGAGAAGGGCACCGGCCTCCGGATGAGCGAGGTGATCGCCGAGGTGCTGGGGATCGGGCCGGAGCGCATCGCCGTGGCGTCGGGCCCGAACCTCGCGCTCGAGATCGCCCGGGAGCAGCCGACGGCCGTCGTGGTGTCGTCCGCGGAGCAGGTGACGGCCGAGCGCGTGGCCAAGATCGCCCGCAGCTCCTACTTCCGCTCGTTCGTGAACACCGACGTCATCGGCACCGAGTTCGGCGGCGTGCTCAAGAACCTCATCGCCGTCGCGGTCGGCATCGTCGACGGCGTGGGCTACGGCGAGAACACGAAGGCCTCGATCATCACGCGCGGCCTCGCCGAGATGACGGCGTTCTCCGTCGCCTACGGTGCCCGCGCGGAGACGCTCGCGGGCCTCGCCGGCCTCGGCGACCTCATCGCCACGTGCGAGTCGTCGCTGTCCCGCAACAACACCGCGGGCCGCCTGCTCGGCCAGGGCTACAGCTTCACCGACGTCGTCAAGAGCATGCAGCAGACGGCCGAGGGGCTCTCCTCCGTCGCGCCCGTGCTCGAGCTCGCCCGCCAGCGTGGCGTGCTCATGCCGATCGTCGAGCAGGTGTCGCAGGTGCTGGCGGGCACGCTGTCGCCGCGCGACATCGCGCCCCACCTCACCACCGACGACGACACGCCCCAGGGGGAGTGACCATGACCGCACGGATCCGGGTGGTGCTCCTCTTCGGCGGCACCTCCAGCGAGCACTCCATCAGCTGCGCGACGGCGAGCGGCGTGCTCGGCGCCATCGACCGGGAGCGGTTCGAGGTGATCCCCGTGGGCATCACGCCGGGCGGGGCGTTCACGCTCCAGGAGGACGACGCATCGGCCCTCGCCCTCGACGCCGACGCGCTGCCCCAGGTCGTCGACAACGGCACGCGCGTGCGCTGGCCCGAGGACGCGGGCAGCCGCGAGGTCGCGGTGCGCGACGCCGACGGCACCGAGCGCTCGCTCGGCCGGGTCGACCTCGTCTTCCCGATCCTGCACGGCACGCAGGGCGAGGACGGGACCGTGCAGGGCATGCTCGAGCTCGCCGGCCTGCCGTACGTCGGTTCCGGCGTGCTCGCCTCCGCGCTCGGCATGGACAAGCACTTCGCGAAGACCGTGCTGCAGGCTGCGGGCATCCGGGTGGCGCCGTGGATCACGGTCACGCGCCACGAGTGGGTCGCCGACCCCGCGGGCGTCCGGGACCGGGCCGCCGCGCTCGGGGTGCCGGCGTTCGTGAAGCCCGCCCGCGCCGGATCCAGCGTGGGCGTGAGCCGCGTCGCCGAGGCCGACGGGCTCGACGCCGCCCTCGAGGTCGCCTTCCTGGAGGACGACCGCGTGCTCGTCGAGTCCGGGCTCGTCGGCCGCGAGGTCGAGTGCGCGATCCTCGACGAGGGTCCGGGCCGCGAGCCCAGCGCATCGGTCGCGGGCGAGATCGTGGTGTCCGGCCGGGACTTCTACGACTTCGACGCGAAGTACCTCGGTGCGGACGGCATCGACCTGGTGTGTCCCGCCGACGTCACCGACGCCGAGCTCGCCGAGCTGCGGGAGCTGTCGATCCGCGCCTTCCGCGCCGTCGACGGCCGGGGGCTCGCCCGCGTGGACTTCTTCCTCACGGCCGACGGCTTCGTGCTCAACGAGATCAACACGATGCCGGGCTTCACGCCCATCTCGATGTTCCCCGCGTGCTGGGAGGCCTCGGGCCTCGCCTACCCGGAGCTCATCTCGCGCCTGCTCGACGTGGCGCTCGCGTGGGAGGCGGATGGCGCCCGCGCCTGAGGCCGGTTGTCCCCGGGCGATGAGCCTAGGCTCGGACGCATGCTCGTAGGACGATCCGTCGCCCGGCCCCGCCTCCATCCCGACGCCCGACCCGGACCGCTCGCGCGGCTCGGGGACCGCGCCCGCGGCGGGATGGCGACGACCCGTCCCGCGGCTCCCGGCGCGGACGCCGCCCTCCCGGCGGGGAGGCCCGGGCGGCCCACCGTCTCCGTCGTGATCCCCGTGCGCGACGACGCGGGGCACCTGCGCGCGTGCCTGCAGGCCCTCGCGCGGCAGACGGTCCCGCCCGACGAGGTCGTGGTGGTCGACAACGCCTCCCGCGACGACAGCGCCGACGTGGCGCGCGAGGCCGGCGCGCGCGTCGTCCACGAGGGGGTCGTCGGGATCCCCGCGGCCGCCTCCGCCGGCTACGACGCCGCCCGGCACGAGGTCATCGCCCGGCTCGACGCCGACTGCGTGCCGCCCGCCGACTGGATCGAGCGGCTCGGCGACGTGCTCGCCGCCCGGCCCGACGTCGCCGCCGTCACCGGGGCCGCGCGGTTCCTCGACGGGCCCCGGGCGCTCCGCGGGATCGCCGCCGTCGCGTACCTCGGCGCCTACTTCGCGTCCGTGACGCTCGCGCTCGGGCACCCGCCGCTGTTCGGATCCAACTTCGCGCTCCGCCGCGACGCGTGGCTCGACGTGCGCGACGAGGTGCACCGCGAGGGCACGCACCTGCACGACGACATCGACCTGTCCGTGCACCTGGGCCCCGAGCGCCGCATCGTGCTCGACCCGCACCTCGGCATGGGGATCAGCATGCGGCCCCTGACCCGGCCGTCGACCCTGCCGCTCCGGATGAGCCGCGGCATGGCGTCGCTGACGGTGCACTGGCCGCACGAGCTGCCGTGGCTGCGCTGGTGGCGGACGGGTGCGCGGGTGCTCGACGAGCGCCGCGCGCGGCGCGTGGCGGGCGCCCGGCGGGAGCGGGCCGTGGGCGCGGGATCCGTGCCGACGGGATCGCTGCCGGTCAGCTCCCCGGAGGCGGCGCGTCGCCCAGGTCCTGCGCGCTGACGCACTTCGCCGTCTGCGGGATCACCGCGACGACGCCGCTGAGGTCCGTGAGCGCGGTGTAGCTGGCCTGCGTGGAGTCGATGACGACCTCGACCGCGGGCGTGCGGCCGTAGGTCGTGTAGCGGATGTCGGGGGCGCGCGAGTCGTCCTCCACCCAGTCGACGTCGTCGTAGCTGATGCACGCGTCCGTCGTGGGGCCGGGCGTCGCGACGCCGCAGCGGAGGATCACGGTGCTCTGCGGGTCGCCCCACGCGCCCGTGCCCTGCGCGTCGGTCTCGCGCAGCGGCGCGGTGCCGAGCTCGGCGGGCAGGTGGACGACCACGTCGGCGCACAGGGGATCGGTCGCGCCCGGGGCCGCCCCGAGCGAGACCGTGGGGGCGCAGCCGGCGACGGCGACGGCGATGCCGCACGCGGCGACCGCGGCGGCGACGGGGCGCAGCAGGGCGCGGGCGGGGCGGCGGGGAGTCATCGCGATCAGGCTACCGTGGCAGTCGTGACGACTCCTGGGACGCCCTCCGCTGCGGATCCGACCGACGCGAGCGCGGGGCCGCGCGGCACCGTCGGGCCCGCGGATGCGACCGACGAGGGCGCCGACGATGGGGCGACCCTCGGCAGCGCGGGGGAGCTGGCGACGCTCGCGCGGATCCTGCCGCACCTGCCCGCCGCGGACGCCGCCGACGAGGGCCCGGGCGACGACTGCGCGGTCGTGCGGGCGCCCGACGGCCGGTTCGTGATCACGACGGACATGATGATCGAGGGCCCCGACTTCCGCCTCGCCTGGTCGACCCCCCACGACCTCGGACGCCGCGCGGCGACCTCGAACCTCGCCGACGTCGCCGCCATGGGCGCCCGTCCGACCGCGCTGCTCGTCGCCATCGCGGCCCCCGCGGGCACGCCCGTCGCCGACCTCGAGGCCCTCGCCGACGGCCTGCGGGAGGGCTGCCTCCTCCAGGCGCCCGGCTGCGGCGTCGTGGGCGGCGACCTGTCCGTGTCGGACGCGCTGGTCATCACGGTCACGGCCACGGGCGACCTGGAGGGGCGCGATCCCGTGCTGCGCTCGGGCGCGCGACCGGGCGACGTGATCGCAGTGGCCGGCACGCTCGGCATGGCCGCGGCGGGCGTCCGCCTCCTGTTCGACCACGCGCGGGGCCCCGGCCCCGACGCCGCCCTCGTCCCCGACGCCGCGCTCGCCCGGGCGCTGCGGGCGTCGCACCCCGACGCGGTCGAGGCGCAGCTCGCGCCCGTCGCGCCGTTGACGGCGGGCGTCGCCGCGGCGCGCGCCGGCGCGACCGCGATGCTCGACGTCTCCGACGGCCTCCTCCTCGACCTCGGCCGTCTGGCCCGCGCGAGCGGCGTGGCCGTCGACCTCGGATCCGCCGCCCTCGCCGACGACGCCCGCCGGGTCGCCGCCGCGCACCCGTCGCTCCCGCCCGCCGCGTTCGACCTCGTGCTCACCGGGGGCGAGGACCACGCGCTCGTCGCCGCGTTCCCCGCGGGCGCGACGCTCCCGGACCCGTTCCGCGCGATCGGCGTGGTCGCGGCCCCGGGACCTGATGGTCCTGCCGCGACGGTCGACGGCGCGCCCTACGCCGGCCCGCGCACGGCGCTCGGCGGCTGGGACCCGTACGCCGACTGGGACGGGGCGCGCTAGGACGCGGGTGCGTCCGCCACGTCGTCCCCGGTGGATCCCGCGACGGCCCACCACACGACCGTGTCGCCGTACGCCTTCCGGCGGTCGAGCGCGATCCCCGCGGGCCACGCCGGCTCGGCGGAGCGCGCGCTGCGCTCGACCATGACGAGGGCGCCCTCGACGAGCCGCGGGACGAGCGCGGCCAGCTCCTCCGCCAGCTCGGCGTCGCCGACCTCGTAGGGCGGATCAAGGAACGCGACGTCGTAGGACCCGCGGTCGCCCGCGAGGAACGCGCGCACGCTCTGCGCGGCCACCCGGATCCGCGGCACGGAGTCGGACGGGGCCGCGCCCTCGATGATCCGCGCGTTCGACCGGCAGACGGCCGCGGCCGGCACCGCGCGCTCCACGAGGACGACCTCGCGCGCGCCGCGGCTGGCGGCCTCGAGGCCGAGGGCCCCGGAGCCGGCGTACAGGTCGAGGACGCGCGCGCCGTCGAGCGCGTCCCGGGCCTCGAGCCCGGAGAACAGGGCCTCGCGCACCCGGTCGCTCGTGGGGCGCGTGCCCGTCCGCGGCACGCGGAGCACGAGGGAGCCGGCGAACCCGGCCACGATGCGGGTCACGACGGACGCCCGGCGGGGCGCGGGACGGCGGCGTTCGGAGCGGGGTGCACGGGCGACCACGCTACCGGCCTGTCCGCCCCCGGAGGCGGGCCGGACGCTCCCGGGTGCCTGACGTATGCTGCGATGACGCCCACGACGCTGGAGGAACTCCGTGACGAGTCCCGAGTCCGAGTCCGTCCCCCTGCATGCCGGGTCGGCGCAGCCGCCCGCCCGCATCCGCGCCGCCGCGCGTCGGGCCGACGACCCGCACGGCGCGCCCTCCATGCCGCTGGAGGAGGTGCGCCGGCTGGCCGACCTGATCCTCGCGAACATCGACGCGGTCATGTCCGGCAAGCAGGACGCCACCCGCATGGCGCTGACCGTGTTCCTCTCCGGCGGCCACCTCCTCATCGAGGACGTCCCGGGCGTCGGCAAGACCATGCTCGCCAAGGCGCTCGCGCGCAGCGTCGACTGCACCGTGAACCGGATCCAGTTCACGCCCGACCTGCTGCCCTCGGACGTCACGGGCGTCTCCGTCTACAGCCAGGCCGACCACCGCTTCGAGTTCCAGCCGGGCGCCGTGTTCGCGAACATCGTCATCGGCGACGAGATCAACCGCGCGAGCCCCAAGACGCAGTCGGCGCTCCTGGAGTGCATGGAGGAGGGGCAGGTCACGGTCGACGGCGTCACGCATCCTCTGCAGCAGCCCTTCACCGTGGTCGCCACGCAGAACCCCGTCGAGATGGAGGGCACGTACGCGCTCCCCGAGGCGCAGCGCGACCGCTTCATGGCCCGCATCTCGATGGGCTACCCCGACGCCTCCGCGGAGCTCGCCATGCTCCGCTCCCGCGACACCGTGAGCCCGCTGGACGAGCTGCGGCCCGTGGTCGACGCCGAGGACCTCGACGCCATGATGCACGCGGCCCGCGGCGTGTACGTGTCCGACCCCGTGTCCCGCTACACCGTCGCGATCGTGCAGGCCACGCGCGGCCACGAGGACATCCGCCTCGGCGCGAGCCCCCGCGCCACGCTCCAGCTGATCCGCGCCGCCAAGACCCGCGCCGCGCTCGACGGGCGCGACTTCGTGCTGCCCGACGACATCGACGCCCTCGCCGCGCCCGTGCTCGCGCACCGGCTCGTCGCGACCGGCCGGGCGCTCGGCCAGCGCGGCCGCGGCCAGGCGGCCGTGGCGGAGATCCTCGAGCGCATCGTCGCGTCGACCGCCGTGCCGCTGAGCGCCGCCGGACGGACGCGCTGACCCCGTGCCGCCCCTCGCGCGCCTGATGCGCCGGATCGGCATCGAGGCCGTCCCGCACCCGACCCTCCGCGGGATCGCCCTGCTCGCCGCGGGGGTCGCCGCGTTCGCGGGCGCGTTCATCGCGGGGCGGCGCGAATTCGTCTTCATCGGCGTCGCCCTCCTCGCGCTCCCGCTGCTCGCGGCCGCCTGGCTCGTGATCGCGCGGGTGCGGCTGCACGTGGAGCGGTCCTTCACGTCCGCGGTCGTCGAGTCGGGCACGCCGACGACCGTCACCGTGTCGGTCGCCAACGCGGGGACCATGCCCACGCCGCGCTCGTGGGTGCTCGACCTGGTGCCCGGATCCGACGGCGCGACGCCGCCCGCCGAGCTGCCCTCGATGCGCGGGCTCGCGCGCGGATCCCGGCGCTCCTCGGCCCGTCCCGTCCTCCGCTACGACCTCACGCCCGAGCGCCGCGGCGTCCACGAGGTGGGCCCGCTCGCCGTCGAGGAGCACGACCCCTTCCGCCTGATGGGGCTGCGGCACGTCGCGGGCGGGACCTCCCGCCTCGTAGTCACCCCGCGCCTGACGGACCTCGAGGCCGAGCCCGGCGGGCAGGTCTCCTCCGAGGGCGAGTCCGAGCGCGTGCAGCGCCGCGCCGACGGCGGCGAGGACGACCTCGGTACGCGCGAGTACCGGGCGGGGGATCCGCTCCGCCGCGTGCACTGGCGCGCCACCGCCCGGCACGGCGAGCTCATGGTGCGCCAGGAGGAGCAGCGGTCGAGCCCGCGCTCGCTCGTGCTCCTCGACACGCGCGCCGCCGGCTTCCCGCAGCACGCCGACGACGACGGGGACGGGGACCGGGCCTTCGAGCGCGCGGTCGCGTTCGCGGCGTCCGTGGGCGTCCACCTGCAGCGCGGCGGGTACGCGGTCCACCTGATCGAGACGGCCGCGGGATCCGACCGGCAGGCCGCCGTCGCCGCCCGACCCGGGGACGCCGCGGCCGAGGGCGACCTGCTCCTCCACCTCGCCGAGGTGCGGCCCGCGCCCGTGGACCCCGACCACGACGGCGTCCAGGAGGCCCTCGCCGACCTGCGCCGCAGCCGCCGCGCCGTCCCCATCCACGCCGTCCTCGGCCACCTCGACGAGGACGAGGCCCGGCGGCTCGCGGGCTTCGGCGCCGCCTGCCGCCCCGCGGTCGCGTTCCTCGCGCTCCCGGGCCGCGTCGACGGCCGCGACGACCGCGAGGCCCTGCGGATCCTGCGCGAGTCCGGCTGGCGCACGGTCGTCCTCGACGACGACACCCGACCGGCCGACGCCTGGCGCGCCGCCCGCACCGAGGAGATGGCGCGATGACCGACCTCGACGCCGTCGGCCTCGGCGGCCGCGAGCGCTGGAGCGTCGAGCCGCGCCCGCTGCCGGGGGAGCGCGCGGGCGGACCGGGCGGACGCGGCGACGGATCTGGCCCCGGCCGCCGTGACGGGCAGGCGGGATCCGGGCGCGCGGCCGCACGCTGGCCGCTCACCGCCGCGCTGGGCGTCGCCCTCCTCGCCGGCGCCGCCAGCCTCCACCTGCTCGTCGAGCCGGGGGCCTGGTTCCTGCTCTGCGTCGTGATCGTCGCCGCCGTGCTCGGATCCGCCGCCCTGCTGCGCTCGCTCGGCGTGCCGCGGCTCCTCGCCTCGCTCGGCGGACTGGTGCTCCTCGTGCTCCTCGTCACGCTCGTGTTCGCGGGGCGCACCGCCGTGCTCGGCGTGATCCCCACCCCGGAGACCGTGCGCACGCTCCTCGCCGTCGGCGAGCAGGCGGGCCAGGAGATCTACCGGCGGTCGGCGCCCGTGCCTCCGCTCGCGTCCATCGTCTTCGTGATCGTGGCCTCGATCGGCGCCCTTGCGGTCGTGCTCGACGTGCTCGCGCACGCGCTCCGCCTGCCCGCCGTCACCGGGCTCCCGCTCCTCGTGCTCGTCTCCGTCCCCGGCGCGGTGCTCGTGGGCGAGTTCTCCGTCTGGTCCTTCGCCGTCACGGCGCTCGCCTGGTTCGCGGTGCTCGCGGCCGACGCGCGCGAGACGGACCGGGAGGGCGGCTGGCGCGGATCCGGCCTCCTCGGGGGATCCCGCCCCGCGCCCCCGCCCGCCCCGCGCCGCTCCTCGTCCGGTCGTCCGGCGGGGTCCGCGCGCACGACGCTCGCCTCCGCGGGCGCGCTCGCGGGCGGCGCGGTCGTCCTCTCCCTCGTCGCGCCCGCGATCGTCCCCGGCCTCACGTCGGCGACCTTCCCGACGGCCTCCGGCTCCGGGCAGGGCGGCTCGCGCGTCGTCAACCCGATCCTCGACCTCGGCGACGACCTCCGCCGTCCCGTCGACGTCGAGGCGCTCCGCTACTCCACGGCGTCCCTCACGCCCCTCTACTTCAAGGTGACGACGCTCTCGCGCTTCGAGGGCGACGAGTGGGCGCCGTCGCCGCTGCGCCCGCCGGACGGGAACACCGTCGACGCGATCGGGCCGGACCTCGGATCCGGATCCGACGTGCCGTCCGAGGAGGTCGAGGCGCGCGTGCAGGTCGAGGGCTCCTCGAGCGCCTGGCTGCCCGCGCCCTACGCGCCCCGCAGCGTCAGCGGGCTCGAGGGGTCGTGGCGGTGGTCCGAGCAGGGCCTCGCGATCCGCTCGTCCGACTCCGACAGCCGCGACCAGAGCTACACCGTGCGGAGCGAGCTGCCGCGCCCCGAGCGCGAGCAGCTGGAGGCCGTCGCGCCCGCGACCGACGACGACCTCCAGCCGTACCTGCAGATCCCCTCCGGCACCCCGGACATCGTCGCCTCGACGACGGCGGAGGTCCTCGCCGGCATCGACTCGCCGTACGACCAGGCGCTCGCGCTCCAGGAGTTCTTCACGGGCGGGCAGTTCCGCTACTCGGAGGACGCGCCCGTCGAGCAGGGCTACGACGGCAGCGGCGTCGACGTCGTGGGGGAGTTCCTCCGCGTGCGCTCGGGCTACTGCGTGCACTTCGCGTCGGCCATGGCGATCATGGCGCGCGAGGCGGGCATCCCGTCGCGCGTGGCCGTCGGCTACCTGCCGGGCGACCAGGTCGGACGCGACGGCGACCTCATCACCTACCGCGTCGGATCCCACGACCTGCACTCCTGGCCCGAGCTGTACTTCTCCGGCATCGGCTGGATCGCGTTCGAGCCCACGCCGGGCCGCGGCCAGGCCGCGCCGTACGCCCAGCCCTCCGCCGCGCCGACCACCGCGCCCACGCCGTCCGCGACGCCGAGCGCGCCGACCGAGGCCACCCCGTCCGCGACGCCCGCCCCCACCGCCTCGGCCGCGCCCGGCGCGAGCGGCGCCGCGGGCGTCCGGATCCCGTGGGCGGCGCTCGGCACCGCGGCCCTCGTGCTCCTCGTGCTCGCCCTCCTCGCCGCTCCGGCCCTCCTGCGCCGGGCCCGCCGCTCCGGACGGCTGCGCGCGCTCGAGGCCGGCGACGCGCCCCCGGGCACGGCGTGGCGCGAGGCGGAGGACCAGGCGGTCGACCTGGGGATCCGCGTGCCCGACACCGAGTCGCCGCGCGAGCTCGGGCGCCGCCTCCAGGGCGACGACCCGTCGCTCGCCGACCCGGTGGCCCTCCTGGTCGGCGCCCGCGAGCGGGAGCGCTTCGCCCGCGCCGGCGTGCCGGTGGACGCCCGGGCCGGCGCCGCGCAGGCCGCCGCGCTCGTCGCGCTGGGCGACGCGCTCCGCGCCCGCGCGGGACGGGCCGACCGGATCCTCGCGTCGGTCGCCCCGCGGTCGCTCGTCCGCCGCCGCCCGCGCACCGACGACGGAGCCGACGACGGGACGGCGGGCGGACCGCCGTCCGCGCCGCCGGCGTCGGACGCCCCTCGTACACTCGGGGGATGACCGGATCCGACGCCGCGCTCGCGGGCGTCGTGGGCGGCCGCACCGCGGGCGTGCTGCAGAAGGCCTTCGGCCTGCGCACGGTCGCCGACCTCCTCGAGCACCTCCCGCGCCGCTACGCCCGCCGCGGCGAGCTCACGGCCCTCGCCGAGCTGCCCGTCGACCAGCAGGCCACCATCGTCGCCGAGGTGCGCGAGGTGCGCGAGCGCCCCATGCGGGCCCGGCGCGGCAGCATCCTCGAGGTGCGGATCACCGACGGCCGCGGCTTCCTCACCCTCACCTTCTTCAACCAGGCGTGGCGCGCCAAGGACCTGGTGCCCGGCGTCCGCGGGATCTTCGCGGGCAAGGTCAGCGACTACCGCGGCGCGCTCCAGCTGGCCCACCCCGACTACGAGCTCTTCGACGCGCACGAGGGCCCGGAGCTCTCCGGCGGCGAGCCGGACGCGGCCGCGCGCCGCTGGGCCGAGATGCCCATCCCCATCTACCCGGCCACCGCCTCGATGGCGAGCTGGCAGGTCGCGAGGTCGGTGGAGCTGGCGCTCGACGCGGTCGACGACCTCGAGGATCCCGTCCCCGCCGACGTGCGCGCCGAGCGCGGCCTCCTTCCTTACCGCGAGGCGCTCGAGGGCGTGCACCGCCCCGAGAAGGACGTCGACTGGCGGCGCGGCCGCGACGCCCTCCGCTTCCAGGAGGCGTTCGTCCTGCAGACCGCGCTCCTGCAGCGGCGGCAGGCGGCGCGCGCGCTGCCGGCGACCCCGCGGATCCCGACCCCCGGCGGGCGCCTCGATCGGCTCGACGCCCAGCTGCCCTTCACGCGCACGGGCGACCAGCGGCTCGTCGGCGAGGAGATCGCGACGGACATGGCCCGCACCTGGCCCATGAACCGGCTCGTGCAGGGCGAGGTCGGCTCCGGCAAGACGCTCGTCGCGCTCCGCGCCATGCTCGCGGTCGCCGACTCCGGGGGCCAGTCCGCGCTGCTCGCGCCCACCGAGGTGCTCGCGAGCCAGCACCTCCGCTCGCTCACGGCGTCGCTCGGGCCCGACCTCGCGGCGGAGCTCATGCCCACCCTGCTCACCGGCCAGCTCTCGACCGCCGAGCGGAAGCGCGCGCTGCTGCGCATCGTCAGCGGCCAGGCGCGCATCGTCGTGGGCACGCACGCGCTCCTCGGCGACCGCGTGGAGTTCCTCGACCTCGGCCTCGTCGTGGTCGACGAGCAGCACCGCTTCGGCGTCGACCAGCGCGAGGCGCTCCGGCGGAAGGGCGGCACGCCGCCCCATGTGCTCGTCCTCACCGCCACGCCGATCCCGCGCACGGTCGCGATGACGGTGTTCGGCGACCTCGACGTCTCCACCATCGCCGAGCTGCCGAGCGGCCGCCAGCCCATCGAGTCCTTCGTGGTCCCGCTGCACGAGCAGCCGCGGTGGATCGAGCGGGTGTGGGAGCGCACGGCCGAGGAGATCCAGAAGGGCCGCCAGGCGTTCGTGGTGTGCCCGGCGATCGACCCGCAGGATCCCGACGCCGAGGACGAGGACGCCGCCGACGCCGCGGAGGGCGCCGACGACGCGCCGACCCGGCCGGCGCTGGCGACCGTCACCGAGGTCGACGCGCTGCTCGCGGCGCACCCCCGCCTCGGATCCGTCCGCCGCGCCGTGCTGCACGGCCGCATGACGGGGGAGGAGAAGGACCGCGTGATGCGCGCCTTCTCGGCGGGCGACATCGACCTCATCGTGGCGACCACCGTCATCGAGGTGGGCGTCGACGTGCCGAACGCCTCGACCATGGTGATCCTCGACGCCGACCGCTTCGGCGTCTCGCAGCTGCACCAGCTGCGCGGCCGCGTCGGTCGCGGCGGCGTGCCCGGGCTCTGCCTCATGGTCACGCACGCCGAACCGGAGACCGTGGCGCGCGAGCGGGTGGACGCCGTCGCGGCGACGCTCGACGGCTTCGAGCTCGCGCGCGTCGACCTCGAGCTCCGCCGCGAGGGCAACGTCCTCGGCACGAACCAGTCGGGCGGTCGGTCGTCGCTCCGGCTGCTGCGGGTCGCGCAGGACGGCGACCTCATCGAGTCCGCGCGCGAGCACGCCCACGACGTGCTCGAGGCGTCGCCGGAGCTCCAGGGCCATCCCGCGCTCGCCCGCGCGCTCGCCCGGCGGCTCGACGACGAGGAGCGCGCGTTCCTCGACAAGAACTAGGGCAGCGCCCGCCGTAGGCTGACGGGATGCAGCGGATCGCCGTCGTCCCCGGATCGTTCGACCCCGTCACGCTCGGGCACCTCGACGTGATCCGTCGGGCCGCCCGCCTCTACGACGAGCTCGTCGTGCTGGTCGTGCACAACCCCGGCAAGACGCCGATGCTCCCGCTCGAGGAGCGCCTGGCCCTCCTCGAGCGCGTGATCCGCGACGCCGGCCTCCCCGACGCCGTCCGCATCGACTCGTGGGGCGCCGGCCTCCTCGTCGACTACTGCCGGCAGGTCGGCGCGACCGTCCTCGTCAAGGGCGTCCGGTCGCAGCTCGACGTGACGTACGAGACGCCCATGGCCCTCGTCAACCGCGACCTCGCCGACGTCGAGACCGTGCTGCTGCTGCCGGATCCCGCGCACGCCCACGTGTCCAGCTCGCTCGTGCGCCAGGTCGAGGCGCTCGGCGGCGACGTCGCGCCCTACGTCCCGGAGGCCGTCCGGGAGGCGCTGGCCGTCCGGCGCGCCGGCTGACGCCCCGTAGGATCTACGGGTGTCCAGGTTCCAGAAGACCCCATTCACGGTCCACGTCCACGACATCGTGCACCGCCCCGGGGAGATGCGCGAGCTCGACCTGACCATCGTCACCCCCGAGCGCATGGGGGAGGGCCTCATCGCCGTCCCCGAGGGTCGCGAGATGCGCGTGCACGTGCGCCTGGAGTCCCTGCACGACGGGATCCTGGCGACCGGCGAGGTCGACACGGTGGCCGACGGGCAGTCCGCGCGCACCCTCGCCGACATGCAGGAGCGTGTCCAGGTCGATTTCGCGGAGATGTTCGCGTACTCTCTTGATGAAGCTTTCGACTACCAGGTCCAGGACGAGCACGTGGACCTGGAGCCGGTCATCCGGGATGCGGTGGTCCTTTCACTGCCGTTCCAGCCCGAAGTGCCGGGCGAGGACCTCGATCTCGATCTGGGTCCCGGCATCAGCCTGGTCCTGGCGGACTCCGACCCGGAGCCCGTGATCGATCAGCGCTGGGCGGCCCTGTCCGGCTTCCGAGCTTCCGAAGACAGCGGTGCGGCGCGTGAAGACGCCGACACCGAAACGCAGAGAGATGAGAGTTAGCCATGGCTGTACCCAAGAGGAAGATGTCCCGATCCAACACGCGCGCGCGTCGCTCGCAGTGGAAGGCCGAGGCTCCCACGCTCGTCAAGACCATCGAGAACGGCAAGGTCGTCTACTCCATGCCGCACCGCGCGCGTGTGATCGAGGACGCCGCCGGCACCCCCCTGTACATGGAGTACAAGGGCCGCAAGGTCGCCGACGTCTAGTCGCGACCCGCACGGTACGTCGGACATGACCGACACCACGGGATCCCGCGTCCACGGCGACCGCGACGCGCTCCGGCGCCTCCTCGCCGTGGACGTGAGCCCCGAGCTCCTCGAGCTCGCGCTCACCCACCGCTCGTACGCGTACGAGCACGGCGGCATCCCGCACAACGAGCGCCTCGAGTTCCTCGGCGACTCCATCCTCGGGCAGGCCGTCACGGTCATGCTCTACCTCGAGAACCCCGACCTCGACGAGGGCGAGCTCGCCAAGCGGCGCGCCAGCCTCGTCTCGAGCGTCGCCCTCGCGGAGGTCGCCACGCGCATCGGGCTCGGCGAGCACCTGCTGCTCGGCCGGGGCGAGGAGCTCACGGGCGGCCGCGCCAAGTCGTCGATCCTCGCCGACACGGTCGAGGCCATCATCGGCGCCTGCTACCTCGACGCCGGGGGAGAGGCTGCGACGGGCCTCGTGCTGCGCCTCATCGCGCCCCTCCTCGAGGACCCCGCGCGGTTCGGCGCCGCCATGGACCCGAAGACCGCGCTCCAGGAGAGCGCCGCGCGCCAGGGCCTCCCCGCGCCCGTCTACGACGTGAGCGACAGCGGACCCGACCACAGCAAGCGCTTCCACGCCGTCGTCACGGTGGGCGGCGCCGTCCGCACCACGGGCGAGGGATCCAGCAAGAAGCAGGCCGAGATGACGGCCGCGCTCGAGGCGTGGACCCGCCTCGAGGCGCGCACCACGGCCTGACCCGCGGTGCCCGAGCTCCCCGAGGTCGAGGTCGTCCGCGCCGGCCTCGAGCCCGCGGTCGCCGGCGCCCGCGTCACCGGCGTCGAGATCCTCGACGCGCGATCCCTCAAGCGGCACGATCCGCTGGAGGGCGCGTTCGTCGACCTGCTGGTCGGCCGCGTGATCACGTCCGCCGTCCGCCGCGGCAAGTTCCTGTGGCTGCCGCTCGAGTCCGACGCCGGGCGCGACGCCACCGGACCCCGCGCCCTGGTCACGCACCTCGGCATGAGCGGGCAGGTGCTCCTCCGCGAGCCCGGGTCCGACCCGGACGGGCTGCTCCGGATCCGCCTGGGCATCGAGCACCCGACGCACGGCGAGCTCGTGGTCGCCTTCGTCGACCAGCGGATCTTCGGGTCGATGGCGGTGGACCGTCTCGTCGCGACGCCCGACGGGCACGCGGGCGGGCGCGGATCCGACGCCGCGCTCGTGCCGACGCAGGTCGCCCACATCGCGCGGGATCCGCTCGACCCGGCCTTCGACGACGAGCTGCTCCTCGAGCGCATCGCGAAGCGCCGCACCGGCATCAAGCGCGCGCTGCTCGACCAGACGCTCGTGAGCGGCATCGGCAACATCTACGCGGACGAGGCGCTCTGGGCGGCGCGGATCCACTACGCCCACCCCACGGACCGGCTCGGCCGCGGGCGCGCGCTGCGGCTCGTCGCCGAGGTGCGGCACGTGCTCGCCCGGGCGCTGGCGGAGGGCGGCACGAGCTTCGACGCGCAGTACGTGAACGTCAACGGGGCGTCCGGGTACTTCTCGCACTCCCTCAACGCGTACGGCCAGCAGGGGAAGCCGTGCCCGCGCTGCGGCACGCCGATCGTGCGCGAGGCCTTCATGAACCGCGGGTCGCACCTGTGCCCGCGCTGCCAGCCGCTGCCGGATCCCGCGGCCGCCTGACCCTCGCGGCCCTCAGCGCGCCGGCCCGACCTCCCGCAGCCAGCTGCCGCTCGTGCCGACGTGCCGGAAGCCGAGCGCCTCGTTCACCGCGAGCATCGGCCGGTTCTCGTCGGCGTTCCAGGTGACGACGCGGTCCGCCTCGGGCGCCTCGCGCGCCAGGAGCCGCAAGTTCTCGACCTTGAGGAGCATGCCGAGGCGGTGGCCCCGGTGCTCGCCGAGCACGAGCGTGTCCTGCTGGTAGGTGTACGCGTGGCCGTCGGAGCGCCGGCCGCTGGGGGAGACGGCGATCTCCGTGAAGCCGACGAGGCGTCCCGTCGCCACGTGCTGCGCCGCGGTCGTGAGGCCCATGCGACCCGCGGAGGCGCGGCGCGCCTCGGCCTCCCGGATCCGGTCGGCGTCCCAGGCGTCCTCGACCTGCGGGAGGTCGCCGGGGGGCGCGTCGGTCGACATGCGCGTGTGCAGCACGGCGAGGTCGTCGAGCAGGTGCGCGGGCGTCGCATCCACCCAGGACAGGACGCGGTAGTCGTCGCCGGCGGCGCGGCGCGCGTCGGCGAGGTGGGCGTCGAGCGTCGGGGCCGCGGCGACGGTGTCGAGCGCGCTCGTCCGCGCGGTCTGGCCGAGGCGGTAGCCGGCGTCGACGGCGAAGCGGGACGACGGGTCGTCGGCGCCGACCGCGCCGATCCCGGTCGGGGAGGGGATGGGCGCGCCGTTCGCCTCGGCGCGGTGGTTCGTGAAGCCCGTGAGCGTCCGGCAGCCCTCGTCGAGCGCGATGCGCTCGACCCGCTCCCGCAGCGCGCGCCCGATGCCGCGCCGCCGGTGCTCGGGCAGCACGGACACCGCCACGTCGGAGGTGGTCGGGTCGGCGAGCCAGGTCGTGAGGAGCCCGCGGCCGACGATCCGGCCGTCCACGTGCGCGGCGAACAGCCGCTTCCGCACGTGCGCCACGTCGGCGTAGTCGGCGATCAGCTCCTGCGGCAGCCACACGAACGCGTCGTGCCCGAGGTCGTGCGACTGCGCGCGGTTGACGACGTCGGTGAGGGCGACGAAGTCGTCCCAGCCCGCCGCGCCGGGTGCGCTCGGCGGGCGGACCTCCTCGACGGCGAAGGGGCGGGCGTCGGCGGCGTGCGGCATGGTCGGCTCCCTCGTCGGCGCGCGCGGGCGGTGCGGTCCGGCGCGCCACCACGCTATCGGCGCGCGACGGGCCCGGCCTCCCGCGCGCGGCTCCCGGCGGCCGCCCGCGCGTCCGGTACCGTGATCGAGACCATCACGCGAGGAGGGCGGCGGGCGTGCACCTGAAGAGCCTGACCCTCAAGGGGTTCAAGTCGTTCGCGCAGCCGACCACGTTCCAATTCGAGACCGGGGTGACCTGCGTCGTCGGGCCCAACGGATCCGGCAAGTCGAACGTCGTCGACGCCCTCGCCTGGGTGATGGGCGAGCAGGGCGCCAAGACCCTCCGCGGCGGCAAGATGGAGGACGTCATCTTCGCCGGCACCTCGACGCGCGGGCCCCTCGGCCGCGCCGAGGTCACGCTCACGATCGACAACGCCGACGGCGCGCTGCCCATCGACTACACCGAGGTCGCGATCCGCCGCACGCTCTTCCGCAACGGCGGCAGCGAGTACGCGATCAACGGCACGTCCTGCCGCCTCCTCGACGTGCAGGAGCTCCTGAGCGACTCCGGGCTCGGCCGCGAGATGCACGTCATCGTCGGGCAGGGCCGGCTCGACAACGTCCTGCGCGCGACGCCCGAGGAGCGGCGCGGCTTCATCGAGGAGGCCGCGGGCATCCTGAAGCACCGGCGCCGCAAGGAGCGCACCCTCCGCAAGCTCGAGGGGATGCAGGCGAACCTGACGCGCCTCAACGACCTGGCGGGGGAGATCCGCCGGCAGCTCAAGCCGCTCGGCCGGCAGGCGGAGGTGGCGCGGCAGGCGCAGACCGTGGCGGCCGTGGTCCGCGACGCCCGCGCGCGGCTCGTCGCCGACGAGGTGGTGACCCTCCGGCGCGCGCTCGCGGAGCACACGCGCACCGAGGAGGAGCGTACGACCGAGCGGATGGTGCTGCAGGAGAAGCTCGACCGGGCGGTCATCCGCTCCGAGCGCATCGTCGAGGAGCAGGAGGGCGACGAGGTCGACGGCGCCCGCCGCACGGCGTTCGCGCTGGAGCAGGTGCAGGAGCGCCTGCGGAATCTCCTGTCGCTCGCGCAGCAGCGGCTGGCGCTCCTCGGATCCGCCGACGACGCCCCCGAGGCCGCGACCGGCACCACGCCGGCGCAGGTGCAGGAGTCCCGCGACGAGGCCGCGCGCCTCGTGACGCTCATCGGCGAGGCCGAGGCGGGCTGGGCGGCCGCGCGCCAGGCGACCGCGGCGGGCCGGCAGGCGCTCGACGCGCTCGACGAGGAGATCCAGGCCCAGAGCGCGCTCGTCTCCCGGTACGACCTCGAGATCGCGGGCCTGACGGGGCGCGCGGAGACCGCGGGATCCCGGCTCGCGGCCGTGCGCGGCGAGGTGCTCCGGCAGCAGAACGCGCTCGACGCGGCGCGTGCCCGACTGGCCGCGGCCGAGGCGGAGCGGGAGCGCGGCGAGGCGGAGGGCGAGGCCGACGAGCAGGGCGGATCCGAGCTCACCCGCGCCTACGAGGACGCGCAGGCCGACGTCGCGAGCGAGGAGTCCGCGATCGAGGCCGTGCGCGAGGAGCTGCACGCCAAGGAGCGCGAGCGCGACGCCCTGGCCGCGCGCGACGAGGCCCTCGCGAGCGCGCTCGACCAGCGCGACGGATCCAGCGACCTGGTCGCCGCTGGTCTTCCCGGCATCCGCGGCCTCCTCGCCGAGCACGTGCGCGTGCAGCCCGGCTACGAGGCCGCCGTCGCCGCGGCCCTCGGCTCCCTGGCCGACGCGGTGCTCGCCGAGACGCACGACGACGCCGTGGCCGCGCTCCGCCGCGCGGTCGACGACGACCTGGGGCGCGTGGAGGTGGTCGTCGCGGGATCCGCCGACGCGCCGGCCGCGGCCTCGCCGACCGACGGCGCGGGACCCGTACCCGTCGCGTCCGTCGTCGACGCGCCCGACGGCGTGCGCCGGATCCTCGCGGGCGTCGTCGTGGTCGACGACCTCGCGCGGGCGGTCGAGCTCGCGGCCGGACCCGACGCGCCGGCGACCGTGATCACGCGCGGCGGCGACGTCGTGTCGGCGCACGTGCTGCGCGGCGGATCCGGCGCCACCCGCTCCAAGCTCGAGCTCGTCGCCGCGCGCGAGGCCGCCGCGACCACGCTGACCGACGTCCGCGCCCGCATCGACGACCTCCAGGTGGACCTCGCGGCCGGCCGGGAGCGCCTCCGCGCCGCCCGCGAGCGCGCGTCCGCCGCGCTCGGCGGCCTCCGCGAGGCCGACGCGCGCCTCGCCGCGCACGCCGAGCGCCTCAGCCGCTCGCGCGCCCAGGCCGAGTCCGCCGCCGCCGAGCTCGCCCGCGTGCAGCGCGGCCTCGACCTCGCGAGCGCCTCCGTCGACGAGGCCGTCGCCGCCTCCGACGCCGCCCGCCGCGCCCTCGACGAGGCGCGCTCCCGCCCCCGACCCGTGCTCGACGCGAGCGGCCGGGACGCGCTGGTGGCCGAGTGGGAGGCCGCGCGCGAGGCCGAGATCGAGGCGCGCCTCCAGGTCGAGACGGCCCGCGAGCGCGTGCGCGCGGAGCAGGAGCGCACGGTCGCGCTCGAGCGCCGCCTCGCCGCGGAGCGCGCCGCCGCCGAGGAGGCCGCCCGCCGCCAGGTGATCCGGCGCCGCCAGATCGCGCGCGCCGCGTCGGTCGCCGACGCCCTCCCCGCCGTCGTGCGCGCCGCCGACCGCAGCACGGCGGAGGCGCGTCTCGTGCTCGCCCGCGCGGAGGAGGCCCGCGCCGGCCGCAACGCCGAGCTGGTGGCGCTCCGCCGCGAGGAGGCCGAGCTACGCACGCGCCTGCACGGCATCACCGAGGACGTGCACGGCCTCGAGCTGCAGATCTACGAGAAGCGCCTGCAGGTCTCGCAGCTGCTCGCGCGCGCCGCGAGCGAGCTCGGCCTGGGGGAGGAGGTGCTCGTCGCCGAGTACGGACCCGACGTGCCCGTCCCCGAGGAGGCGGCGCTGCCGCCGCGGCAGCGCCCGCGCGCCGCCGTGGAGGAGGAGTCCGACGGGTCCGCCGCGGATCCCGAGGACGACGCGCCCTCCGACGCCCCCGCCCCGGATCCCGCCGACGGGGACGACGACGCGGAGGACGCCCCGCCCGTCCCCACCCGCCCCTTCGACCGCGAGGAGCAGCGTGTCCGGCTGCAGGTCGCCGAGCGGAAGCTCGCCCAGCTGGGCCGCGTGAACCCGCTCGCCCTCGAGGAGTTCGCCGCGCTCGAGCAGCGCCACCTCTTCCTCACCGAGCAGCTCGCCGACCTCACGGCCACCCGGAAGGACCTGCTCACGATCATCGACGACATCGACCGCACCATGCAGGGCGTGTTCGCGGCGGCGTTCGAGGACACCCGGGCGGCGTTCGACCGCGTCTTCCCGATCCTCTTCCCGGGCGGCACGGGCAGCATCCACCTCACCGATCCCGAGCAGCTGCTCACCACGGGCATCGAGGTCAGCGTGCGCCCCGCGGGCAAGCGCATCGAGCGCCTGTCGCTGCTCTCCGGCGGGGAGCGCTCGCTCGCGGCCGTGGCCCTGCTCATCGCGATCTTCACCGCCCGGCCGAGCCCGTTCTACATCATGGACGAGGTCGAGGCGGCCCTCGACGACGCCAACCTCGGCCGCCTGCTCACGATCCTCGAGCAGCTCCGCGACACGTCGCAGCTCATCGTGATCACCCACCAGAAGCGCACGATGGAGATCGCCGACGCGCTCTACGGCGTCTCGATGCGCCAGGACGGCGTGAGCGCGGTCGTCGGCCAGCGCGTGAGCCGCGACGCCCGCCCCGAGACGGCACCCGACGCGGTGGCCGCTCCCGCGCCCGAGCCCGCCCGCGAGGAGCAGGCCGCCTCCTGACCCGCGGCTACGCTGGGCACATGGCAGCCCGCACCCCCTGGTCCCTCTCCGGCGCGCTCCGCGGGATGTTCGCGAAGCCGACGATCGACGAGACCACGTGGGACGACCTCGAGACCGCGCTCATCACCGCGGACTTCGGCCCCGACGTCACCGAGGCCACCATCGACGACCTCCGCCAGAAGGTCGAGCGCTACCGCACGACCGACCCGCGCGACCTCCAGCGCATGCTCCGGGAGAGCATCGAGGAGCGCCTGGCCAAGCACGACCCGACGCTGAAGCTCAGCGCCCGCCCCGCCGTGATCCTCGTGGTCGGCGTCAACGGCGTCGGCAAGACCACCACCATCGGCAAGTTCGCGAAGTTCCTCCGCAACTACGGCCGCACGGTCGTCGTCGGCGCCGCGGACACCTTCCGCGCGGCCGCCGTCGACCAGCTCGCCACGTGGGCCGACCGCGCCGGCGCCGACATCGTCCGCCCGCAGCAGCCCGGCCAGGATCCGGCGAGCGTCGCCTTCCAGACCGTCGAGCACGCCATGCGGACGGGCACGGAGATGGTCATCATCGACACGGCCGGCCGCCTGCACACCAAGGGCGGCCTCATGGACGAGCTGTCGAAGATCCGCCGCGTGGTCGAGAAGCAGTCGCCCATCGCCGAGGTGCTGCTGGTGCTCGACGCGACGACCGGCCAGAACGGGCTCGCGCAGGCGCAGGCCTTCATCGAGCACGGCGGCGTCACGGGCCTGGTCATCACCAAGCTCGACGGATCCGCCAAGGGCGGCTTCATCCTCAACGTGCAGGAGCGCACGGGCATCCCCATCAAGCTCATCGGCCAGGGCGAGGGCATCGGCGACCTCACGGGCTTCACGCCCCACGTCTTCGCGCAGAACCTGGTCGGCTGACCCGGGTGCCGGCTCGGGGGACGTCCCGCGCCGGTTAAGCTGGATCCACCATGGCTACCTTCGGAACACTCTCGGACCGCCTCGCCGAGACCTTCAAGAACCTGCGCGGCAAGGGCAAGCTCAGCGCCGCCGACGTCGACGGCACCGTCCGCGAGATCCGCCGCGCGCTGCTCGAGGCCGACGTCGCGCTCGACGTCGTCAAGGCGTTCACCGCGTCCGTCCGCGAGCGCGCGCTCGGCGGCGAGGTCAGCCAGGCGCTGAACCCCGCCCAGCAGGTCGTGCAGATCGTCAACGAGGAGCTCGTCGGCATCCTCGGCGGCCAGCAGCGCCGCATCCAGTTCGCCAAGAGGCCGCCGACCGTGATCATGCTCGCCGGCCTCCAGGGCGCGGGAAAGACGACCCTCGCGGGCAAGCTCGGCAAGTGGCTCGCGAAGGACGGCCACACGCCGATGCTCGTCGCGGCCGACCTCCAGCGCCCGAACGCCGTGCAGCAGCTGCAGGTCGTCGGCGAGCAGGCGGGCGTCCCCGTCTTCGCGCCCGAGCCCGGCAACGGCAAGGGCAACCCCGTCCGCGTCGCCAAGGACGCGATGAAGCACGCGGTCGACAAGCAGTACAGCGTCGTCATCATCGACACGGCCGGCCGCCTCGGCGTCGACCAGGAGCTGATGAAGCAGGCCGCGGACATCCGCAAGGCCACCGACCCCGACGAGGTCCTCTTCGTCATCGACGCCATGATCGGCCAGGACGCGGTCGCGACCGCGAAGGCGTTCCAGGACGGCGTCGACTTCACGGGCGTCGTGCTCTCCAAGCTCGACGGCGACGCGCGCGGAGGAGCGGCCCTGTCGGTCGCCTCCGTCACCGGCCGCCCGATCATGTTCGCCTCCACGGGCGAGGGCCTCGACGACTTCGAGCCCTTCCACCCCGACCGCATGGCGAGCCGCATCCTCGACCTCGGCGACATCCTCACCCTCATCGAGCAGGCCCAGCAGGCCTTCGACGAGGAGGAGGCGATGGAGGTCGCCCAGAAGCTCGCGAGCGACACCTTCACGCTCGACGACTTCCTCAAGCAGATGCAGCAGCTCCGCGGCAAGGGCTCGATCAAGAAGATGATGGGCATGCTCCCCGGCATGGGCGCCATGAAGGAGCAGCTGGAGAACTTCGACGAGAAGGAGATCGTCCGCACCGAGGCGATCATCCAGTCGATGACGAAGGCCGAGCGCCAGAACCCGAAGCTGCTCAACGGCTCGCGCCGCCTGCGCATCGCCCGCGGATCCGGC
This sequence comes from Clavibacter phaseoli, assembly GCF_021922925.1. Lineage (NCBI taxonomy): Bacteria > Bacillati > Actinomycetota > Actinomycetes > Micrococcales > Microbacteriaceae > Clavibacter > Clavibacter phaseoli. The sequence goes on along the minus strand of NZ_CP040786.1, from coordinate 1,391,787 downwards.
ATGACCGTCACCGACGTCAACGGCCTCGTGCAGCGCTTCGAGCAGGCGTCGAAGATGATGCGCACGGTCGCGCGCGGCGGCATGCCGCAGATCCCCGGCATGGGCCCGATGCCCGGCGCGCACTCGAGCCGCAAGCCCGTGCAGCAGAAGAAGAAGGGCTCGAAGTCGGGCAACCCGGCCAAGCGCGCACAGGAGAACGCGGCGCTCGCGTCGGGCCAGCGCATCGGCGGCCCCACGGCGCCGGCCGGCTCGGGCTTCGGCCTGGCGGGCAAGGCCGCGGGCGGCGCGAACGGCGCCCCGAGCGAGGAGGAGCTCGCCTCGCTGCAGAAGTTCCTCGGTCGCTGACCCGACCGACCCGCGCGATCCACGACGGCGCCCTCCCCACCGGGAGGGCGCCGTCCGCGCATGCCTCGACGCGCGGGCGGGGACGTGCGAGCCTGGGTCCGCGCATCGCGGCGCCCCGTCGCGGTCCCGGCGTCAGGAGCTCCCCGTGTTCGCACCCGTCACCGCCTTCAGCGGATTCAGCGTCGACGACGTCCCCGCCGCGCTCGCGTTCTACCGGGACACGCTCGGCCTCGAGGTCGAGGAGGTGCCCGAGATGGGCATGCTCCGGCTCGTGCTGCCCGGATCCGGCGCCCGCGTCCTCGTCTACCCGAAGCCCGGCCACGAGCCCGCGACCTTCACGGTCCTCAACCTCCAGGTCGACGACGTCGACGAGGCGGTCGTCGCGCTGAACGCGCGCGGCGTCGAGACGGCGATCTTCGCGGGGATGCCCACGGACGCGCGCGGCGTCATGCGCGGCAACGGTCCCGACATCGCGTGGTTCCGGGATCCCGCCGGCAACGTGCTGTCCGTCGTCGCCGGGTGACGCCCGGGCGTCAGACGGAGCAGCGCCCGGAGTCCACCGGGGTCGTCGCGCCGGCCTGCTGCAGCACGGGCGCGATCTCGTCGAGCGTCATCGCGTAGCCCGTCTGCGAGTCGATCGTCGAGGTCGCGAAGACGAGGCCGACCACCCGACCCTGCGCGTCGAACAGCGCGCCGCCGGAGTCACCGGGCCGGACGGTGCCGCGCACGGAGTACACCTCCCGCGTGACGGGCTGCTCGTGCTGGATGTCGGTGCCGAGCGCCTCGACCACCTCGCGGATCCGCGCGCCGGTCGCCTGGTACGGCCCGCCGCCCGGGTAGCCGGCGACGACGGCCGCGTCGGACGCCCGCAGCTCGTCGCCGAGCGCGAGCGGCGCCGCGGTGAGGCCGGGCACGGCGAGGATCGCGACGTCGCGCGCGGGGTCGAACACCACGAGGTCCGCCTCGAGCAGCTGGCCGGTCCCGCCCTGCTGCACGTAGACCTGGTCGGACCCGGTCACGACGTGCGCGTTCGTCACGACGCGGTCGCCCTGCACGACCCAGCCGCTGCCGGAGGAGGAGGTGCCGCAGGCGGGCGCCGAGGAGAGCACCTTCACGACGCTCGCGGCGGAGCGGCGCACGGCGTCGGGCACGTCCGCGTCGGGCTCGGCCGTGTCGGCGATGGCCCCCTCGCCGTTGGCGAAGACGCGCGGGTAGCCGACGTCGTGCAGCGCGTCGTCGAGCGCGGAGAGGGCGGTGCCGCTCGAGATGGGGCTGACCCGGTCGAGCGTCGCGAGGATGCGCGACGACGAGGCGAGCTGCACCGCGGGGATCACGCCGCTGGATCCGAGGAAGCCGCCGATGAACCAGACCGAGACGGCCCAGGCCGCGAGCCCCGCGACGGCGCCGATGCCGCGGTCGAGCCCGCGCGCGGCGCCGCGCGGGCGGAGCAGGCGCGTGAGGACGCTGGCGACCTGCGCGAGGATCCCGCTCACGAGCGAGGTGGTGACGAGCATGAGGAGCGCTGCCGCGAGGGTGCGGGTGATCCCGGTCGCGACGCCGAACTGGTCGAGGAGCGCCAGGAAGGCCGGCGTGATCCAGAGCGCGAGCAGCACGCCGAGCACGATGCCGGCGAGCCCGGCGACCGTGACGATGGCCCCGCGACGCCAGCCGGCGACGGCCGCGAGCACCGCGACGACGAGGATGACGATGTCGACGACGGGGCTCACCTGCACAGTCTGCCCCGCGTCACCGGCCCAATCCTGAGCGCAGCTCCTCGACGAGGTGCGTGACGACGGGGGCGAGCGCGCCGTCGTTCTCCTCGGCGACCCGCAGCTGCCGCTGGTAGCTCGCGCCGCGGTCGACGATGTCGAGGATCCCGCGCAGCTCCGCCTCGCAGCCGAGCGCGTCCGCGGTGGGGGAGAGGCGCTCGACGAGCGCCCGGGTGTCGTCGCCGACGAGGGCCTCGTCGCCCGCGGCGTCCTGGATGATGATGGCGTCCATCCCGTAGCGGGCCGCGCGCCACTTGTTCTCGCGCACGAACCACGGCTGCATCCGCGGCAGCTCCTCGCCGCGGTCGAGCGCGGCCGACATGTCGTGCACGAGGCACTGCACGAGCGCGGCGAGCGACGCGATCTCCGCGAGGGTGGAGACGCCGTCGAACACGCGGGTCTCGAGCGTGCCCCACTTCGGCGCCGGCCGGATGTCCCAGCGCAGCTCGCTGTGGTGGTCGATGACGCCGACGTGCGTCATGTCCGCGACGAGCCGCTCGTAGTCGGCCCACGTGGTGAGCTCCGGCGGGAGACCTGCCGTGGGCAGCTGCTGGAACATCAGCGCCCGGTTGGACGCGTAGCCCGTCTCCTGCCCGGACCAGAACGGGCTCGAGGCGCTGAGCGCCTGGAACCGGGGGAGGTGCACCAGCAGCGCGTTGAGGATGGGGAGCGCCTTGGACGCGTCGTCGATCCCGACGTGCACGTGCACGCCCCAGATCATCATCTGCCGCCCCCACCACCTGGTGCGGTCGAGCAGCGTCGCGTAGCGCTCGTTGTCCGGCGTGACGTCCTGGTCGGGCCATGCGCTGAAGGGGTGCGTGCCCGCGCACATGAGGTCGATGCCGAGCGGATCCGCGACGTCCACGACCCGCTCGATGAGCCGCGCCAGGTCGTCCACGGCGTGCCCGACGCGGGCGTGCGGCGCGCTGACGACCTCGACCGTGTTGGTGAGGAACTCCCCGGTCACGTGCGGGTGCGCGTCATCGTTAGGGAAGGAGCGGAGGATCTCCGGTGCGACGCCGGCGAGCTCGCCCGAGCCGCGGTCGACGCACGCGAGCTCCCACTCGATCCCGACGCGGGACGGGGGCCGGTGGGCGAAGTCGATCTGCATGCGGGTCCTGCCGTCCACGGGGTCTCGGGGCGCATGCGCCGGGTGTCGTCCGATCATGCCACGCACCCCGGCGGGCGGCCGGGCGATGACGCCGTGCGGCGCGCCGAGGAATGGGGTCCCGGCCCGGCCCGGCGTCTGCCATAATGATCTGTCGAGTCCGCGATCGTCCGACCCTCTAATCAGGCGCCGCGAGACCCCATCGAACCAATGCCGAGTGTGCCCCCACGCTCACGGCCGTCAGTTCACCCCACACGAAAGAAATTCAGGAGAATTGTGGCTGTCAAGATCCGTCTGAAGCGCCTGGGCAAGATCCGCGCGCCGTACTACCGCATCGTCGTCGCCGACTCGCGCACCAAGCGCGACGGCCGCGTCATCGAGGAGATCGGCAAGTACCACCCCACCGAGGAGCCCTCGTTCATCGAGGTCCAGTCGGAGCGGGCGCAGTACTGGCTCTCCGTGGGCGCCCAGCCCACCGAGCAGGTCGAGGCCCTCCTCAAGCTCACCGGCGACTGGGGTCGCTTCAAGGGCGACAAGGACGCCGTCTCCACCGTCCGCACCCGCGAGGCGAAGCCCGCCTACGTCGCGGACGAGAAGAAGAAGCCGGTCCTGAAGCCCAAGACCGAGAAGGCCGCACCCGCGCCCGAGGCCGCCGCGCCCGAGGCCGAGTCGACCGAGGAGCAGGCCTAGCCCATGCTCGCTCCCGCGCTCGCTCATCTGGTCAAGGGCATCGTCGAGCACCCGGACGACGTCTCCGTGACGAGCAAGGGATCCCCCCGCGGCGAGGTCCTCGAGGTGCGCGTGCACCCCGAGGACCTCGGCCGGGTCATCGGCCGCGCGGGTCGCACCGCGAAGGCCCTCCGGACGCTCGTCTCGGCTCTCGCCGACGGCCAGCGCGTCCGCGTCGATGTGGTGGACACCGATTCCTGAGGACATCGTCCGTGACCCCGCGGCGTTCCGCGTGGGCCGGCTGACCAAGGCGCACGGGCTCAAGGGCGCCGTGAAGCTCGAGCTGTTCACGGACGACCCCGACAAGCGGTTTGTCCCGGGCGCCGAGTTCTCGCTGCAGGTCCCCGAGTCGTCGCCCTGGCACGGACGCTCCCTCACGCTCACCGAGCTCCGCTGGTACAACAGCCACCCCGTCGGGTTCTTCGAGGGCGTCGCCGACCGCACGGCCGCCGAGTCGCTCGCCAAGGCCATCCTCTGGATGACGCCGCCGGCCGACGAGGCCGCCGAGCCCGACGCCTGGTACGACCACCAGCTCGTCGGCCTGAAGGTCCTCCGCGACGGCGTCGAGGTGGGCACCGTCTCCCTCGTCGACCACTTCCCGGCGCAGGACCTGCTGCACGTCGACACGCCCTCCGGCACCGTGCTCGTGCCCTTCGTGCAGGCCATCGTCCCGTCGGTCGACGTGGAGGCCGGCACGCTCGTCGTCACGCCGCCGCTCGGCCTCTTCGAGGACGTCCCGGATGAGCAGCCGGCACCCTCCGCGGCCGCGACGCCCGAGTCCGCCCCCGAGGGCGACGACGCCCGCTGACATGCGGATCGACATCGTCTCGATCTTCCCCGAGTTCTTCGGGGTGCTCGACATCTCCCTTCTCGGTCGCGCGCGCCAGTCCGGCCTCATCGACCTCCGCGTGCACGACCTGCGCGCCTTCACGCACGACCGGCACCGCACGGTCGACGACACCCCGTACGGCGGAGGCGCCGGCATGGTGATGCGGCCGGAGCCGTGGGGCGAGGCCATGGACGAGGTGCTCGCCGACGAGACGGATCCGGTCGTCATCTTCCCGTCGCCCGCGGGCGAGGTCTTCACGCAGGCCATGGCCCAGGAGCTGTCCGCCGAGCCGCATCTCGCCTTCGGCTGCGGCCGCTACGAGGGCATCGACCAGCGCGTCGTCGACCACACCGCCGCGCGCGCGCGGGTCCGCCTGGTGAGCCTCGGCGACTACGTGCTGAACGGCGGCGAGGTCGCCGTCATGGCGATGATCGAGGCCATCGGCCGACTCGTGCCGGGCGTCGTCGGCAATCCCGCGAGCCTCGTGGAGGAGAGCCACTCCGACGGGCTGCTCGAGCACCCCAGCTACACGAAGCCGCCCGAGTGGCGCGGGCTCGCCGTGCCCGACGTGCTGCGCAGCGGCAACCACGGCGCCATCGCGGCGTGGCGTCGCGAGCAGCAGCTCGAGCGCACGCGGCGCGTCCGCCCCGACCTGCTGCCCGAGTAGGCCGGCTCCGCGGCGCCCGCGCCGGGGGTCAGGCGCGGGCGGTGAGGATCAGCGGGCCGGACTCGGTGATCGCGACGGTGTGCTCCATGTGCGCGCCGCGCGAGCCGTCGGCGCTCCGGAGCGTCCAGCCGTCCCTGTCCGTGAAGATCTCGTCGGTGCTCTGCAGGAACCACGGCTCGATCGCGATGACGAGGCCGGGACGCAGCGGCACGCCGCGGTTCGGCCGGCCCTGGTTCGCGATGTGCGGGTCGCCGTGCATGGTGCGGCCGACGCCGTGGCCGCCGAAGTCGGTGTTGACCGAGTAGCCGGCCTCGGTCGCGACGGCGCCGATGGCGGCCGAGATGTCGCCCGTGCGCCCGCCGGGCTGCGCGGCGCGGATCCCGGCCTCGAGGGCGGCGGTCGTCACCTCGATGAGGCGGACGTCCTCCTCGCGCGGCGTGCCCACGATGACGCTGACGGCGGAGTCGCTGACCCAGCCGTCGACCGAAGCGGCGAAGTCGAGGCTCAGGAGGTCGCCGTCCTGCAGGCGGTAGTCGTGGGGGAGCCCGTGCAGCACGCCGTCGTTGACGGACGTGCAGAGCACCTTGCCGAAGGGCATGGCGCCGAACGACGGGTGGTAGTCGATGTAGCAGGACTCGGCGCCGCGCTCGCGGATCATGCGGTGCGCCTGGCGGTCGAGGTCGAGCAGGTTGACGCCCACGTCGGCCTGCGCGGCGAGGGCTGTCAGCACGGAGGCCACGAACTCCCCGGCGGGTCGCATCTGGTCCATCTCGGCGGGCGTTCGCAGTTCCATCACGCGGAGGATCCTACGGGAGCCGGGCTGCGGCGCCCCTGTGGCGCCCAGGATCCGCCCGTACCATCTCCCCATGCAGCAGTCCCCGCTCCTCGGCCTCCGCCGCGCGCTCTACCGCTGGCAGCTCGCCGCGGTCGTCGTGCTCCCCGCCTGGATCCTCGTGGGCTGGGCGGCCTTCGGGTCCGGCGGGTGGGAGCTCCTCCTCGTGATGATCGCGGCCGGCGCCCTGGGGATCGCGCTGCTCGCCGCCCTCGGCCTCGTGCTCGCCCGGCGCTCCGTCCGCACGTCGCGGGCCGTCTCGCCGACGGACGCGGTGGCGATGGGCGTCCTGACCCTCGCCGTCATCGGCGCGGGCACGTACTCGGTCGTGAGCACCTGGTGCGCCGTCGTGGCGGTCCTCGCCGCCGTCGCGCTCATCGCGCTGGCCGTCAGGCAGCTGCTCGCGGAGACGCGGCAGCGCATGCAGGAGGTCATCGCGGTCATCGAGCGCGACGCGCAGCCGCGTCCGCCCGAGTGGAAGGCCGCCGAGGGCCCCGACGCCGGGCGCACCATCCGGCTGGACTGATCCACCTCCCGCGGGCGCCGCGCTTTGCGCTCGACGCGCCCGAGGTGACAGAATGGGCGATAGTGCCTGCCGTCGACCCTGCCACGGGGGAGTCGGCCACTCATGCGGGCCGTTCCCCTTCCAGACATTGATGCGCAGTCGACCCGTGGCGGTTGCAGAGAGCGGTACACCATGCACATCCTCGATTCCGTCGACAAGGCGTCGCTGCGGTCGGACATCCCCGACTTCCGCGCCGGCGACACGGTCAAGGTCCACGTCAACATCGTCGAGGGCAGCCGCTCGCGCATCCAGGTGTTCCAGGGCATCGTCATCGGCCGTCAGGGCGAGGGCGTCCGCGAGACGTTCTGCGTCCGCAAGGTCAGCTTCCAGGTCGGCGTGGAGCGCACGTTCCCGGTGCACTCCCCGGTCATCGACCACATCGAGGTCGTGACGCGCGGCGACGTGCGCCGCGCCAAGCTGTACTTCCTGCGCGACCTGCGCGGCAAGAAGGCGAAGATCAAGGAGAAGCGCTCCTAGAGCCTCCCCACCTGTCATCCCACTGAGCTCCCGGCGCATATGCTTGCCGGGAGCTCAGGCGGTTAAATGACAGACAGCACGGCGCCCGTGGAGACGAGATCCTCGGGCAGGCACAGCGGCGGCGGGTCGCGCGGATGGAAGACGTTCCTGCGGGACGTCCTCGTCATCTTCGTGGTGGCCCTCCTCGTCTCCATCCTGATCAAGGCGTTCCTGATCCGGTCGTTCTACATCCCGTCGTCCTCCATGGAGGACACGCTGCAGATCAACGACCGCATCGTGGTGAACCAGCTCACGCCGCGGCTCATGCCGCTCGAGCGCGGGGACGTGGTCGTGTTCCGCGATCCGGGCGGCTGGCTCACGCCGTCGCCCGAGGTCGACAAGCCGCCGCTCGCCGCGGCGGTGGACTGGGCCCTCACCACGGTGGGGCTGTCCGCGTCGGACAGCAACGACCACCTCATCAAGCGGCTCATCGGGCTGCCGGGCGACCACGTCGTCTGCTGCAACTCCCTCGGCCAGATGAGCGTCAACGACGTCCCGCTCGACGAGCCGTACCTGAAGCTCGTCCCCGGCGACACGCGCGCCTCCGACGACCCGTTCGACGTCACCGTCCCCGCCGACTCGCTCTGGGTCATGGGCGACAACCGCGGCAACTCCGCGGACTCCCGGTACAACGTCACCGGCCCCACGCACGGCTTCGTGCCGATCGACCACGTGGTCGGCCGCGCGTTCGTCATCACCTGGCCCATCGACCGCTGGTCGATCCTCAGCGACCACCCCGAGACGTTCGGCGACGTGCCCGACGCGGTCCCCGCCGGCTGATGCCGGTCGCGGATCCGACCCTGGAGCTGGAGCGGGAGCTCCTCGGCGCGGGCGCGGCGCTCGTCATCGGCTGCGACGAGGTGGGGCGCGGCGCCCTCGCCGGGCCCGTCGCGGTGGGCATGGCGGCCCTCGGCCACGACGCCGGGGCGTTCCCGGCGGGCCTTCGCGACTCGAAGATGCTCAGCGAGAAGCGCCGTGAGGCGCTGCACCCCGAGGTGTCGGCCTGGGTGCGGCACTCCGCGATCGGCATGGCGTCCGCCCAGGAGGTGGACGCGCTCGGGATCACGGCCTGCCTCGGCCTCGCCGGGCGGCGCGCGCTCGTCGAGCTCCACCACCTCGGCGTGCCGCTCCTCGACAGCGTCGTGCTCCTCGACGGGTCGCACGACTGGCTCACGCCCGCGCTCGCCCATCCGGTGCCGATCCGGCTCCGGGTCAAGGCCGACCGCGACTGCGCGTCGGTCGCCGCGGCGTCCGTGCTCGCCAAGGTGCACCGCGACCGCCTGATGGCGGCCTGGCACGAGGAGTCGCCCGAGTACGGCTGGGCCGGGAACAAGGGCTACGGCAGCCCGGCCCACCTCGACGCCATCCGGGCGAGCGGGGCGTCCCGGATCCACCGGCGCAGCTGGCTCACCGGCGTGCTGGAGACGCCGGGCTCGTGACGCCCGTCCCGCCACCGCGGCATCCCGCGTGCGCGTCGGGTCGCGGGTGGCCCGGCGGATGCCCGGCCGGACGGCGGCGGTCGCGGGGGCGGTTAGGATCGACGGACCATGGATGACGACGAGTTCGAGGACTACGACCGCGAGGTGGAGCTCGCGCTCTACCGGGAGTACCGGGACATCGTGTCCCAGTTCAAGTACGTGGTCGAGACCGAGCGGCGCTTCTACCTCGCCAACGAGGTCGATCTCGTGCGGCGCGACACGGAGCACGACTTCTACTTCGAGCTGACCATGACGGACGTGTGGGTCTGGGACGTCTACCGCTCGGACCGGTTCGTGAAGTCCGTCCGCGTGCTCACCTTCAAGGACGTGAACGTCGAGGAGCTGTCGGCGAAGGAGTTCGAGCTCCCCAAGGAGCTCGCCATCGACGAGTAGGGCTCCGACGGGATCCCTCCCCAGGCGCCCGCGCGGCATCCACCGCACGGCACGGCCGCGGGCGGTGACGCGTGACGCCGCCGTCGCGCATGCTCCTCGCGGAGGTGCGCATGACACGCGAGCAGGACCTGGGACGACGCGGCGAGGATCTCGCGGCACGGCATCTGATCGGGCGCGGCTACGAGCTCGTCGAGCGCAACTGGCGGTGCCGGGAGGGTGAGATCGACCTCGTGATGACCCACGCGGGCACGACCGTGCTCGTGGAGGTCAAGACGCGCGCGGGGCTCGGCTACGGGCATCCGCTGGAGGCGGTCACGCGCTCCAAGGCCGCGCGACTGCGGGTCCTCGCCGGCCTCTGGTGCCAGGCGCATCCGGAGCGGCGCGGGCCCGTGCGGATCGACGTCGTGGGCGTGGTCTGGCCTCCGGGCGGGCGGCCGTCCGTCGAGGTCGTGCGGAGCGCCTGCTGATGGCCGTCGGTCGCACGCTCGCCGTCGCCCTCTCGGGCCTCGACGGGGCCCTCGTCGACGTGGAGGCGGACATCACGAGCCAGCTCCCCGGATTCGTCCTCATCGGCCTGCCGGACGCCGCGCTGAGCCAGGCCCGCGAGCGGGTCCGCGCCGCGACCGGCAACGCGGGGTGCGAGTTCCCGGTCCGCCGGGTCACCGTCAACCTATCGCCGGCCGTGCTGCCGAAGCACGGCTCCGGCTTCGACCTCGCGATCGCCCTGGCGGTCCTCGCGGCGGGCGGGTCGGTGTCGGCCGAGTCCGTGGCCGGCACGGTCCACCTCGGCGAGCTGGGACTCGACGGGCGGCTGCGTCCGACGCACGGCATCCTGCCCGCGGTGCTCGCCGCGCGTCGTGCGGGCGTCCGCCGGGTCATGGTGCCGCGCTGCCACGCGGACGAGGCCTCCCTCGTGCCCGACGTGCGTGTCATCGCCGTGGCGGGGCTGCGGGACGCGGCGATCCACCACGGCGCCGAGCTCGAGCCGGAGCCGGAGGAGGACGACGCTCGGCCTGTCGCGGCGGCGGGGTCGGCCTCGACGCAGGTCCTGGGCGGCCGGGAGGCGGCGGAGCCCTGCCTCGGCGACGTCGTCGGCAACGAGGAGGCCGTGGAGGCGCTCGTAGTCGCCGCGGCGGGCGGGCACCACATGTTCCTGCTCGGTCCGCCCGGCGCGGGGAAGACCATGCTCGCGCAGCGGCTGCCCGGTCTCCTGCCGGACCTCGACGAGGAGGCCGCGCTGGAGGTCGGCTGCATCCGCTCGCTGTGCGGAGAGCGGCTGGGCCCCGAGCTGCCCGTGCGGCCGCCCCTGGAGGCGCCGCACCACACGGCGAGCGCCGCGGGCATCGTCGGGGGCGGCAGCGGGCGCATCCGTCCGGGGGCCGCCGTGCGCGCCAGCGGGGGAGTGCTCTTCCTCGACGAGGCACCGGAGTTCGCCGGCGCGGTGCTCGACTGCCTGCGGCAACCGCTCGAGTCGGGTGTCATCAGCATCCACCGGGCGAACGGGGTCGCCCACTACCCGGGACGGTTCCAGCTGGTCATGGCGGCCAACCCCTGCCCGTGCGGGTCGTACGGCGTGGTCGGAGCCGACTGCTCGTGCCCGCCCCAGGCGCGGCGGCGCTACCTCGCGCGCCTCTCCGGACCCCTCATGGACCGCATGGACATCCGGCTCGGCGTCCGCCGGGTCACGACGGCCGTGCACCTGGCCGCAGGAGACGCACCCCGCGTCACGACGGCCACGGCCCGGGTGCGCGTCGCGGCGGCTCGAGCGGCCGCGGCGGAGCGATGGGCGATGACGCCGTGGCGCACCAACGCCCACGTCTCCGGCACCTGGCTCCGGCGCGAGGCGCGCATCGCGCGAGGAGCGACGGCTTCCCTCGACCGCGCGCTGGATCGCGGGCTGCTCACCATGCGCGGCTACGACCGGGTCCTGCGGCTCGGGTGGACGCTCGCGGACCTGGAGGGCGCGTCGAGCCCCGACGCCGACCACCTGGGCCGGGCGCTTCTCCTGCGAGGCGCATCGTGATCGCCGAGCAGGGAGGCGGGGTCGAGGACGCGAATGCCGCACCCGAGGACACGGAGCGCACCACGCCGTCCTCCGACGGACGCCGTCCACGAACCGCTGACGCCCGTCGCAGCTTCGTCTGAGGACCGGACTCGGCACGTGCGCGCTCCGTCGCCCGCCTCGGATTGACCGCGCGCGAACTGGACGAGATGGTCGCCCCGCTCCGCCCCCATCCCGGATGGTCGGGTCAGGGGGCGGTCGATGCGGACACGGAGGAGGTCGCGGCGCGCTGCACGTGGTCCGGCATCGCCGAGCCCGGCGATCGCGTCGCGGGAGCGGTCATCGGCGTCCTGGGTGCGTGCGCTGCCCTGGCCGCCGTGGTCGACGGCTGCTCGGCCGAGACCGTCGTCGGGGCCATGCTCGAGGCGGGACTCGACCTGCAGGAGGACGGCCGCGCCGCGCTCGTCGGCGAGGTCGACGGCGCGCTCGAGCGTTGGCGGCCTCGCGTGGTGCGGGCGGAGGCGCTGGCCCGGCTCCACGCCGCTCGCGCGGTGGGCGCGCACGTGCTGGTGCCGGGGGATCCGCGGTGGCCGGTCGGCGCGGACGACCTGGGACCGCATGCGCCGCTCGTCCTGTGGTGCACGGGAGCGCCGGACGCGATCGCGGCGCTCACGGGGTCCGTGGCCATCGTCGGAGCACGCGCCGCGACGGGCTACGGCGAGCACGTCACGGCCGAGCTGTCGGCGGGCCTCGTCGACCGCGGCGTGACGGTGGTCTCGGGCGGCGCCTACGGCATCGACGGGGCGGCGCATCGCGCGGCCATCGGATCCGCGGGGCGGACGGTCGCGTTCCTCGCAGGCGGGGTCGACCGCCTCTACCCGTCCGGCCACGCGGACCTCTTCGCCCGGATGCGTCGTGACGGTGCCGTGGTGTCGGAGCTACCCTGCGGGGCGTCCCCGACCCGGTGGCGGTTCCTCCTGCGCAACCGCCTCATCGCGGCGGTCAGCGCGGCCACCGTCGTGGTCGAGGCCGGCGCGCGCAGCGGGTCGCTGAACACGGCCAACCACGCGCTCGCGCTGGAGCGGCCGCTCGGCGCCGTCCCGGGTCCGGTGACGAGCGCGTCGTCGTCGGGGTGCCACCGTCTGCTCCGCGAGTCCCAGGCGGTCTGCATCACCTCCGCTGACGACGTGATGGAGCTCCTGCCGGTCGGGGTCGGAGCGCGATCGCGCGTCCAGGAGACGGATCCTCGGGAAGCGGCCCTCCGGGCGGGGCCGGGCGATGCCGGTCCCGGCACGGCTGGCGTGGGCGACCGGGCTGCTGCCGGGCGGTCCGATCCGCGCGTCGTGCGCGTGCTCGACGCCCTCGCCGTCCGGCGAGGCCGCGACACCGCCGACATCGCGGCGCGAGCGGGCCTCGGCGTCGCCGAGACGTCGTCCGTGCTGGGCATGCTCGAGCTCGAGGGGCAGGTCGCCCGGCCGGACGGCGGCTGGGTGCGGCGAGCGGGATCCCGGTGACGCGCCTCGGCGGCGGAGATGCCGTCTCGGTCCGCCGGGGGGAGCGCGCGCCGTCGGAGGATGCAGCGCCGCAGCCCGATGAGCGCAGCCGGCCCGGTCCATCGGTCCGAGTCCGACGGCCCCGCGCGTCCTGTCCCGGCCGTTCCCTTCGCTGTCCCGTCCCATCCCCATCCGCGCGCCGGCGCGAACCGGGTGCGGGTCCACGTAGCCTTCCGGGATGGACGAGGTGCGGGTCGGCGATGGCCGCGTCGAGCGCGGGGCCGGGCGCTCGCAGCCTCCGAGCGCCGCACGGGGTGCCACCGGGCTCGAGGTGGACGTCGTCGCCTTCGGGACCTCCCTGGATCGGGAGCGGGGGAGCTCAGCGCACACCGTGCGGGCGTACTCCGCGGACCTCCGCGACCTCGCGGCGCACGCCGCACGACAGGGCATCACGACGTCCTCCGGCCTCGACCTGGAGGTGCTGCGCGACTGGCTCTGGCGGGGGTCGCAGGCCCGGCTCGCTCCCGCGACGCTGGCGCGGCGATCGGCGGCCGTGCGGGGGTTCGGAGCGTGGCTCGCGCGCACGGGTCGTGTCGACGCCGATCCCGCCGTGCGGCTGAAGGCGCCGCGGGCGGGATCGCATCTCCCTCGGGTGCTGGCGCGTGAGCAGATGTCCGGCCTCCTCGCGGGCCTGGGGACGCGTGCGGCGCAGGACGACCCCGCGGCGCTCCGGGACCTCGCCGTCATCGAGCTGCTCTACGCCTCCGCCCTCCGGGTGTCCGAGCTCACGGGGCTCGACCTCGGCGACGTCGACGCGTCCCGACTCACCGTGCGCGTGATCGGCAAGGGCGACCGCGAGCGCGTCGTGCCGTTCGGCGTCCCCGCGGCCGAGTCGCTCGACTCCTACGTCTCCCGCGCCCGTCCGGCTCTCGTCACCCCGCGGACCGGGACGGCGCTGTTCCTGGGCGCGCGCGGAGGGCGGCTGGGATCCCGCGCGGTCTACGGCCTCGTCGCCTCGCTGCTGGCGGACATCCCGGGGTCGGGGCCGCAGGGACCGCACGCCCTCCGGCACACGGCGGCGACCCACCTGCTCGACGGGGGAGCCGACCTCCGCACCGTGCAGGAGATGCTCGGTCACGCGAGCCTCGGGACGACGCAGATCTACACGCACGTCTCGATCGAGCGGCTGCGGCGCAGCTACGAGGGCGCGCACCCGCGCGCCTGACCCGCGTCCATCGGGCGCGGCAGCGGCCCGACCAGGATGCGGGAGCGCAGGACCGTCCCCGCGGCGCCGATGGCCGCGCCCGGTGTCACGGATCCAGCGGCAGCAGCACCGCGTGCTGCAGGGCGGCGAGCAGGAGCGCCGGATCCACGTACTCGCCGTGCAGGCGCGCCCCGAGGTGCAGCCCGCCTTCGGGCTCGTGGCGTGGCGACGCCGCGAGCGTGCCGACGACCTGCCCGGCGACGACGGCGTCGCCCGCGGCGACCAGCGGCACGACCGGCTCGACGGACGACACGAGCCCGTCCGCGCGCCGGATGCTCACGACCGGGCGGTCGACGACCACGCCGGCGAAGGAGACGGTCCCGTCGGCGGGAGCGCGGACCTCGGCGCCCGGCGCGACCGCGATGTCGATGCCGCGGTGGCCGGGCCCGTACTCGGTGGTCGGAGCCTGGAACGGCCGCGTGACCGTGTGGGGCGGGTCGACCGGCCATTGCCACCGCGCCGTCGCCGCAGGGCGATCCTCCGCGGGCACCGCATCCGCCGCGGCCCGCCCCGGCATGGACGACGCCGTCACGCCGACGAGCAGCGCCACCGCGAGCGCCGCCGCGCCCGCCCTCCTTCGCCCGTCCCCGCCGCGCATGCGCCCTCCCTCCCCGGCGGACGCGTCCCGGCCCCCGGTCGGCCGCATCATGCCCCCTGCGGCGTCGCAGCGCCGCCGGGTGCCCGCCCCGTCGGAGAAGTGGCAGAGTTGTCCGTTGTGAACGAGACGACGACCCCCCGGGATGACAAGAAGCTCCAGCGACGCGCGATCGGCCTGGCCGTCTCGGCCGCGGTGGGGGGCTTCCTCTTCGGGTTCGACTCCTCGGTCATCAACGGCGCGGTCTCCGCGATCCAGGGCCGCTTCGAGCTGAGCGAGACGCTCATCGGCTTCGCGGTCGCCAGCGCGCTGCTCGGCTGCGCGCTCGGCGCCTACCTCGCGGGCCGCATCGCCGACCGCATCGGCCGTCGCTGGACGATGATCATCGGCGCGGGCTTCTTCTTCATCAGCGCCTTCGGCTCGGGCTACGCCTTCAGCGTCTGGGACCTCACCATCTGGCGCGTCATCGGCGGTCTCGGGATCGGCATCGCCTCGGTCGTCGCCCCCGCGTACATCGCGGAGATCTCGCCGAAGCTCCTCCGCGGCCGCCTCGCGTCGCTGCAGCAGCTCGCGATCACGCTCGGCATCTTCACCGCCCTCCTCTCGGACGCCGTCTTCGCCGGGGCCGCCGGCGGCGCGTCGGAGGAGTTCTGGTTCGGGCTCGAGGCCTGGCGCTGGATGCTCCTCGTCTGCGCGATCCCGGCCGTGATCTACGGCTTCCTCGCGTACCGCCTCCCCGAGTCCCCGCGCTTCCTGGTGGAGAAGGGCCGCAAGGACGAGGCCCAGGAGATCCTCGCGAGCGTCTGGAAGCAGGAGGACATCGACCGCGCGAGCCGCGACCTCGAGCGCCAGATCGAGGAGGACCGCGTCGCCAAGCGCACCGGCACGCTCCGCGGGAGGAAGTTCGGCCTCCAGGGCATCGTCTGGATCGGCATCATCCTGTCCGTGTTCCAGCAGTTCGTCGGCATCAACGTGATCTTCTACTACTCCACGACGCTCTGGCAGGCCGTCGGCTTCGACGAGTCGCAGTCGCTGCTCACCTCGGTCATCACCGCGGTCACGAACGTCGCCGTCACCTTCATCGCCATCGCGCTCGTCGACCGCATCGGCCGGCGCCCGATCCTCCTGTCCGGCTCGCTCGCCATGGCCGTCTCCCTCGCCGTGATGGCGATCTGCTTCAGCCAGTCCTCGACCGTCGACGGCGAGGTCGCCCTGCCGCAGCCCTTCGGCGTCATCGCGATCATCGCGGCCAACGTCTTCGTCATCGGCTTCGGCGCGTCGTGGGGCCCGCTCGTCTGGGTGCTGCTCGGCGAGATCTTCCCGAACCGGATCCGCGCCAAGGCCCTCGGCGTCGCCGCCATGGCCCAGTGGATCGCGAACTTCGCCATCACCGTGTCGTTCCCGGCGCTGTCCGCCTTCTCGCTGCCCTTCACCTACGGCATGTACGCCGCCTTCGCCGCGCTGTCCTTCGTCTTCGTCCTCACGAAGATCCCGGAGACGAACGGCATGTCGCTCGAGGAGGCCGAGACGCTCTTCGTCGACAAGCCCAAGAAGCGCAAGGACGCCGCGCGCGCCTGATCCGCCGCGCCGCCCCGCCGGTCGTCCGGCGGGTGGTACCATCGAGCAGCATCCGATCCAGGTCGGGTGACTACGCGTGCCCATCAGGCCGCCGCATCCACTCGGTCTCCTCGTGGCGATGATCCCTGTCGCCGAAGGAGCGGATGCGCGCCGGGCACCAGGATCAGCGGTCGTCCCGACCGCCGAGCGAACCGACGAGGCGCGCCGCGACAGCGCGCGCCGGAACAGGAGTACGGCCATGGCCGTCGTCACCATCCGCCAGCTGCTCGACTGCGGCGTCCACTTCGGTCACCCGAAGACGCGCTGGAACCCGAAGATGAAGCGCTTCATCTTCACCGAGCGCTCCGGCATCTACATCATCGACCTGCAGCAGTCGCTGGCCCTCATCGACAAGGCGTACGACTTCGTCAAGGAGACGGTCGCCCACGGCGGCACCATCCTCTTCGTCGGCACCAAGAAGCAGGCGCAGGAGTCCATCGCCGAGCAGGCGCAGCGCGTCGGCCAGCCCTACGTGAACCAGCGCTGGCTGGGTGGTCTGCTGACCAACTTCCAGACGGTCCACAAGCGCCTCAACCGCCTCAAGGAGCTCGACCTCGTCGACTTCGACGACACGACGCGCGGCTTCACCAAGAAGGAGCTGCTCATCCAGCGTCGCGAGCGCGACAAGCTGGAGAAGAGCCTCGGCGGCATCCGCAACCTCACCAAGACGCCGTCGGCGATGTGGGTCGTGGACACCAAGAAGGAGCACCTCGCGATCGACGAGGCGCGCAAGCTCGGCATCCCCGTCATCGGCATCCTCGACACCAACTGCGACCCCGACGAGGTCCAGTACCCGATCCCCGGGAACGACGACGCGATCCGCTCCGTCGCGCTGCTGACGCGCATCATCGCCGACGCCGCCGCCGAGGGCCTCATCCAGCGCCACCAGAAGCCCGACGCCGAGGGCTCCGCCCCCGCCGAGCCGCTGGCCGACTGGGAGCGCGAGCTGCTCGAGCAGGGCGACGCCGCGAAGGCCGCGCTGCCCGTCGAGGAGAACGACGTCGACGCCGAGGTCTCCGCCAAGAACGAGGCGAAGTCCGATGACGAGGTCGCCGCGCCCGTGCACGCCCCCGAGTCCGACGACGCCACTGAGGCGAAGATCGAGGCCGAGGCGACCGACGCCGAGAAGGCTCCGGTCTCCGAGTAGTCCGACCACACGCACCATCCCGACGGGCGGGCGCGGGTTCCGCGCCCGCCCGTCGGGCACTCACCACCGGGAGACCCCCGGATCATCACCTACAGAAGGAGTCCATGAGCATGGCGAACTTCACTGCCGCTGACGTCAAGGAGCTGCGCGACCGCCTCGGCGCCGGCATGATGGACAGCAAGAACGCGCTGGTCGAGGCCGACGGCGACATCGAGAAGGCCATCGAGATCCTGCGCCTCAAGGGCCAGAAGGGCAACGCCAAGCGCGGCGACCGCTCCACCGCCGAGGGCCTCGTCGCCGCGACCGAGGAGGACGGCGCCGCCACCCTCATCGAGCTCGCGTGCGAGACCGACTTCGTCGCGAAGAACGACAAGTTCATCGCGCTGTCCGAGTCCGTCCTCGCCGCCGTCGTCGCGGCCGGCGCGTCCACCGTCGAGGAGGCCCTCCAGGCCCCCGCCGGCGAGCAGACCGTCGACCAGCTGATCAGCGACCAGGCCGCGATCCTCGGCGAGAAGATCGCGCTGCGCCGCGTCGCCCGCCTCTCGGGCGAGCACCAGGAGATCTACCTCCACCGCACGTCGAAGGACCTCCCGCCCCAGGTCGGCGTCGTCGTCGACTACACCGGCACGGACGCGGAGACGGCCCGCAGCATCGCCCAGCACATCGCGTTCGCCAACCCGGAGTACCTTGCCCGCGAGGACGTCCCGGCGGACAAGGTCGAGGCCGAGCGCGCGATCGTCACCGAGATCTCGCGCAACGAGGGCAAGCCCGAGGCCGCCCTGCCGAAGATCATCGAGGGTCGCCTCACCGGCTACTTCAAGCAGGTCGCGCTCCTCGAGCAGGACTACGCGAAGGACAACAAGCAGTCCGTCAAGAAGGTCGTCGAGGCCGCTGGCCTCACGGTCACGGGCTTCGCCCGCTTCAAGGTCGGCGCCTAGCACCACCACGGGGAGCCCGGGTCGCATGCGACCCGGGCTCCCTTCTCCATGTCCGGGGAGGGCGGCCGCGAGGCGCCGCCGCCCCCGCCGGGCGTCACAGTAGATTGGACCGGGGCCGGATCCGGCGACCGGAACGCGAGGACGGGAACACCACCATGACCGATCAGACCACCACCCGCCGCGTCCTCCTCAAGCTCTCCGGGGAGTCCTTCGGCGGCGGCCAGATGGGCGTCGACCCGGACGTCGTCAGCGCCCTCGCCCGCGAGATCGCCGAGGCCGCGAAGACCGTCGAGGTCGCGATCGTGGTCGGCGGCGGCAACTTCTTCCGCGGCGCGCAGCTGTCGCAGCGCGGCATGGACCGCGGCCGCGCGGACTACATGGGCATGCTCGGCACCGTGATGAACGCCCTCGCCCTGCAGGACTTCCTCGAGCAGGCCGGCGCCGCCACGCGCGTACAGTCGGCCATCTCCATGACGCAGGTCGCCGAGCCGTACATCCCGCGCCGCGCCGTGCGCCACCTCGAGAAGGGCCGCATCGTCATCTTCGGCGCCGGCGCCGGCCTGCCCTACTTCTCGACCGACACGGTCGCCGCGCAGCGCGCCCTCGAGATCTCCGCCACCGAGGTGCTCGTCGCCAAGAACGGCGTCGACGGCGTCTACACCGGCGACCCCCGCACGGACCCGTCGGCCACGCTCCTCGACACCGTCACGTACCAGGACGCCCTGCAGCGCGGCCTCAAGGTCGTCGACTCGACCGCCTTCAGCCTCTGCATGGACAACGACATGAAGATGGTCGTCTTCGGCATGGAGCCGGGCGGCAACGTCACCCGCGCCATCCGGGGCGAGCGCATCGGCACCATCGTCTCCAACTGACGACGGGCGCTCCGTCGCCGGCCCCCGACGGGCCGCGTCGCGGCAGGAGCGCCTCCCCATCCGCGTTAAGATCGACCGGGCGCCCACCGCGCCCGCGCTACCGAAGGAGATCCCGTGACCGTCGCCGAAGTCCTCGCAGATGCCCGAGACCGGATGGGCAAGGCCGTCGAGGCGGTGAAGGAGGACTTCGGGAGCGTCCGCACGGGCCGCGCGAACCCCGCCCTCTTCCAGAAGGTCATGGTCGAGTACTACGGCAGCCCCACGCCGCTCGGCCAGCTCGCGAGCATGAACAACCCCGAGGCGCGCACGCTCATCGTGACGCCCTACGACAAGACGGCCCTCAAGGAGATCGAGAAGGCCCTCGTCAACGTCCCGAACCTGAGCGCCACCGTCGGCAACGACGGCGAGATGGTCCGCCTCACGCTCCCGGAGCTCACGGAGGACCGCCGCAAGGAGTTCGTCAAGATCGTCCGCGGCAAGGCGGAGGAGGGTCGCGTCAGCGTCCGCAACATCCGCCGTCGCTCCAAGGACGAGCTGGACGCGCTCAAGGGCGAGGTCGGCGACGACGAGGTGGCGCGCGGCGAGAAGGAGCTCGAGGCCCTCACCAAGACGCACACCGACCAGGTCGACGACGCGCTGAAGCGCAAAGAGACCGAACTCCTCGAGGTCTAGGTGGCCAGCCCCGAGGATCCCGTCGAGCGGGCGCCCGTCGTGCCGCCCGCGTCGGGCCCCGACGGCGCTCCGCGGATCCGCCGGCACCGCGGCCGCGTGACGCGCGCCGAGTTCGAGGCGCAGGTGCAGGCGACCCGGGCCGACCTGACCGCGCAGGTCCGGGCGACGCGCGCATCGCTCGAGGCGACGAACGACCGCATCAACGCGCGGACGGGACGCAACCTCCTCTTCGCCGTCACGGTGGGACTCCTGCTCGGCGGGGTCGTGCTCGTCAGCCTCGTCGTCGTCAAGCAGCTGTTCCTGCTCATCGCCGTCGCCCTGGTGGCGTTCACGGCGTACGAGCTCGCGACGGCGCTGCGCCAGGCGGGCCGCCGCGTCCCGCGCGTGGGCTCGGTCATCGCCGTCGTCGCGCTCGTGCCCATCACCTACTACGGCCGGCCGGACGGGCAGTGGCTGGGGCTCCTCGGTGCCATGGCCTTCGTCGCGCTCTGGCGAGTCGTGGAGCAGGCCGTGCCCGCCCGGCGTACCCCGGTGCGCGCGCTCGTCGGCGACGTCGGCTCGAGCGTCTTCCTGCTCGCCTACGTCGGGCTCCTCGGATCGTTCGCCGTGCTGCTCACCGCGGGCGACGGCGGGGAGTGGTGGACCCTCGCGTTCCTCATCCTCGTGGTGTGCTCCGACACGGGCGCCTACGTCGCCGGGCTCAACTTCGGCAAGCACCCCATGGCGCCCACCATCAGCCCCAAGAAGACGTGGGAGGGCTTCGCCGGCGCGGTAGTCGCCGCGGTGCTCGCCGGCATCCTGCTCTCGCTGTTCATGATCCAGCAGGAGTGGTGGTTCGGGATCGTGCTCGGCCTCGTGATCGTCGTGACCGCGACGCTCGGCGACCTGGCCGAGTCGCTGATCAAGCGCGACCTCGGCGTCAAGGACATCAGCTCCTGGCTGCCGGGCCACGGGGGGTTCCTCGACCGCCTCGACTCGGTGCTGCCGTCGGCCGCGGTGGCCTATGCGCTGTTCCTCATCGTCACGGGCGCTTCCTCGTAGGATGTCCCGGATGACCACCACCTTCCCGAGCGCCGGGCGCCGCGAGCGCGGCTACGACCCGGACCAGGTCGACGCCTTCCTGCGCGACGCGCGTCGCTGCTACGACGACGAGGCCGACCGGTCGCTGACCTCCGAGACGATCCGCCGGGTGTCCTTCGACATGCGCCGCGGGGGCTACTCGGCCGCCGCGGTGGACCGGGTGCTCGAGCGCCTGGAGGACGCGTTCGCGGTGCGGGAGCGTGACCGCACGGTGGCCCGCGTCGGCGCCGAGGCCTGGAACGCCGAGGCGAGGCGCGCCGCGCAGGAGATCCTCGACCGGGTCAGCCGGCCCGCGGGGGAGCGCTTCGACCGCGCCGGGTTCCTGACCACCGGGTACGACCGCCGGGAGGTGGACCGCTTCGCGGACCGCGTGGCGAAGTACTTCCGCGGCACCAAGCCCATGAGCGTCGACGACGTGCGCACCGTGGCCTTCCACCCGCGCCGCGGCGGATACCGCGAGGCCCAGGTCGACCTCCTGCTGGACGCCGTCATCGACGTGATGAACGCCGTCCGCTGATCCGTCGGCCCCTCCTCCCCATGCGATCCGCCTGGCAGGACGCCCCCGATCCGCGTCGCGGGTCGCCATCCGGGTAACGGTTGGGTAAAGTCGTCCGGAGCCATGGGTAGACACACGAACGCACTCGCTCCTCGCCAGCCGCTCACGACCGCTCCGAGGGCCGTCCCGCGACGGCGCTCCGCGTTCTCGCGCGTGGCCGCCCCCACCATCGCGTTCGGCGCCGCCGCCGCGTTCATGCTCGTCAACGTCGTGGATCCCACGTCCGGCGCGGTCGCGAACCCGCAGTACCAGGAGTACCAGACCACCGTCGCGCAGCTGGCCCGGGCCGACGCCCAGTCCCTCACGGTCGCCACGGCCGACACCGCGGTCGAGATCGAGCCCGGCTTCGAGTCCGTCGCGGCCCCGCCGCCCCCGCCGCCCGTCGTGGAGTCCACGCCGGCCACCGGGTCCGGCTCCGGCTCCTCCGCGAAGTCGTCCGGCTCCAGCGGTGGTGGTGCCATCGCGATCCCGGATCCCGGCAGCGCCAAGGGCATCGCCCGCAGCATCCTCGCCTCGCAGGGCATGGGCGACGACCAGTACGCGTGCCTCGACTACCTCTGGACCAAGGAGTCCGGCTGGCGGGTGAACGCCTACAACCCCAGCGGCGCCTACGGCATCCCGCAGGCCCTGCCCGGCAGCAAGATGGCATCGGCGGGCGCCGACTGGCAGACCAACCCGGCCACGCAGATCACCTGGGGCCTTGGCTACATCGACTCGCGCTACGGCTCCCCGTGCGGCGCGAAGGCGCACAGCGTCCTCAAGAACTGGTACTGACCCCCGCGCCGGTCTCGGCCGGACGGCGACGCCGCGCGGGGTGCCCTCCGCGCCGGGCTAGCCTCGGAGCATGGACTACGCGGCTCTCGGCGTCGCCGGGATCGCGACCCTGGTGTCCGTCACGCTCCTCGCGCGGCGCATCGGCGTCGCCACGCCGCTCGTGCTGGTCCTCGTCGGAGTCGCGATCTCGTACCTCCCCGGCGTGCCCCCGGTCGAGGTGCCGCCCGAGCTGATCCTCGCGGGCGTCCTCCCGCCCCTGCTGTACGGCGCCGCCGTCACCGTCCCGCTCGTGGACCTCCGGCGGAACCTCCGGACGATCGTCAGCCTCTCGGTGGTCCTGGTGCTCGTGTCGGCCTTCGGGATCGGCCTGCTCCTCTACGCGCTCTTCCCGCACCTGTCGTACGCCGGCGCCCTCGCGCTCGGCGCCGTCGTCAGCCCGCCCGACGCCGTGGCCGCCACGAGCATCGCCCGTCGGCTCGGCCTGCCGCCGCGCCTCGTGACCGTCCTCGAAGGGGAGGGCCTCGTCAACGACGCGACGGCGCTCGTGCTGCTGCGCACCTCGATCGCGGCCGTGGGCGCGTCCGTCGACCTGTGGCAGGCCGCCGGGGGCTTCGTGCTCTCCGCGGTGGGCGCCCTCGGCATCGGCATCGCCGTCGGCATCGTCACCACCGAGGTGCGGCGACGGCTCGACGATCCCGTCCTCGACACCGCGATCTCCTTCGCCGTGCCGTTCGTGGCCTTCATCCCCGCGGAGGAGGTCGGGGCGTCGGGCGTGCTCGCCGTGGTGGCCGCGGGCATCTGGTCCGGGCACCGGAGCGCGTCGACGCTGTCGGCGCAGTCGCGCATCAACGAGCGGCTGAACTGGCGCACCGTGCTCTTCCTGCTGGAGAACGGCGTCTTCCTGGTGATGGGGCTGGAGCTCCGCGACATCATCGACGAGGTGCACGAGGCGGACCTCGGCGTGGGGACCGCGGTGGCGTACGGGGCGCTCACGCTCGTCGTCCTGACCCTGATCCGCTTCGGCTTCCTGGTCCCGCTGCTGCTGGGGCTGCGGCGCCACGAGGAGCACGTCGCGGCGCGCACGCGCCGGGTCAGGCGAGGGCTCGAGCGGCTCCGGCGGGAGCGCGGCGACGACCGGCCCTCGCGGCGGGAGCGGGCGGCCGCGCGGATCCTCCGACGTCGCCGCGCCGACCTGCAGGCCCTCCGCTCGCAGGGGCTCGGGTGGCGCGGCGGACTCGTGCTCGGCTGGGCGGGGATGCGCGGCGTGGTGACGCTCGCGGCCGCGCAGTCGCTGCCGTCGGGGACCCCGTACCGCGCGCAGCTCGTGCTCATCGCGTTCACGGTCGCGATCGTGTCCCTGCTCGTCAACGGCGGCACGCTGCCCGCGGTCATCCGGCTGAGCGGGATCCGCGGCAGCGACGCGGTGGAGGACCAGCGGCAGCTCGCGGCGCTCGTCCGGGAGCTGGCCGACGCCGGGATCCGCGCGGTCGACGAGGGCGTGCGGCAGCTGCCCGAGGGGACGGTCGTGGACGACGAGGTCGTCGAGCGCGTGCGCCGCGACACGGCGATGAAAGCCGAGTGGGTGACCGAGCGCGCCGACGCGATGGCGGCGGACGACGACGCACCGCTGAGCCCGCGGGCGGCGTACCTCCTGCTCCGGCGGCACGTCCTCGACGCCGAGCGCGCGGCCCTGCTCGAGGCCCGCGGCACGGGGGAGCACCCGTCGCGCGTGCTCGCCCGCGCGCAGCGCATGCTGGACCAGGAGGAGGCGCGCCTCGGCCGCCAGGCGGACGCCGGCTGACCGGACGCGTGCGTCGCGCCGCCTAGGATCGGAACATGCCGCGCAGCAATCGACCCCGGGGGAGACGCGCGCGCCAGGAGGACGACGAGGACGTGCTGACGCGCCTCCTCAGCGGCTCGCAGCACACCGAGACGCGGCGGGGCCGCGTCTGGAACGTGCAGCCCGTGTCGGCGGCGCGTGCCCTCAAGGTCTACCGCTGCCCCGGCTGCACCCTCGACATCGAGCCCGGCCACGCGCACGTCGTGGCCTGGCGCGCCGACGGCATGATGGGCGAGCAGAGCGACCTCGCCGCCCGCCGCCACTGGCACACCCACTGCTGGAAGGTCTCATGACGGACGCCGCGCCCCGCCCCATCACGAGCTCCACCGAGCTGCCCGCCAGGCGCGAGGACGTCGAGCTCACGACCGCCGACGGCCTGCGGCTCGTGGGGGAGCTCGCGCTGCCCGCGGACCGGGATCCGGTGGCGACGCTCGTGACACTGCACCCGCTGCCCACGGCGGGCGGCTTCATGGACTCGCACGTGCTCCGCAAGGCGGCGCTGCGCCTGCCCGCGATGGCCGGCCTCGCGGTGCTGCGGTTCAACACGCGCGGCACGACGTCCGCCCGCGGCACGAGCGAGGGCGCCTTCGACGGCGGGGACGCGGAGCGGCTCGACCTCGCCGCCGCCATGGACCTCGTGGCGGCGCGCGGCCTCCCCGCTCCCTGGATCGTCGGCTGGTCCTTCGGCACGGAGATCGCCCTCAAGCACGGTCGCCAGCACCCCGTCGAGGGCGCGATCCTGCTGTCGCCGCCGCTGCACCGCGCGACCGCCGACGAGGTGGCCGCGTGGCACGGCGACCCGCGCCGCCTCGTGATCCTCGTGCCCGAGCACGACGACTTCCTGCAGCCGGCCGAGGCGCGCGAGCGGTTCGCGTCCGTGCCGGAGGCGGAGCTGATCGCCGTGGACGGCGCCAAGCACCTCTGGGTGGGGGAGTCGCAGGTCTCGCGCGTCCTCACCGAGATCGTGCGCACGGTGAATCCCGCGGCGCTGCCGCTGCCGACCGAGTGGCCGACCGCGCGCTGATCCGACGCGCGGTCAGCGCTCGTTCTGGAGCGGGACGGCGACCTGGCGGATGATCAGCAGCACCGCGGCGGCGACCGGCACCGCGATGAGCGCGCCGAGCACGCCGAGGAGGGTGCCGCCCGTGAGCGCCGCGATGACCACGACGACGCCGGGCACCTTCACGGCGCGGTTCATGATGTTCGGGCTGAGGACGTACGCCTCGATCTGCATGTAGACGAGGTAGTAGACGGCCACGGCGATCCACGTGTTCATCGACTCGGGCAGCAGCACGATCTGGCCGAGCACGATGAGCGCCGAGCCGGTGATCGTGCCCACGAGCGGCAGCAGCGAGAACAGGAACGCGATGAACGCCCAGACCGCCGGCAGCGCGGCGCCCACGATGCTGAGGTAGACGAAGCTGAGGACGCCGTTGCAGAGCGCGAGGCCGACCTGGCCCATCACGTAGCGGCCGACCGACTGCGTGATCTGCTCGGCGATGTCGGCGAAGCGCGCGCGGCGGGTGGCCGGCACGAGCTTGTAGAGGCCGCTCTTGAACGAGTTGAGCGAGGCCGTGAAGTACATGGTGAGGATCACGACGATCACCAGGCCGAACAGGAAGTTGCCGATGGTGAAGGCGACGGTGATGACGTTCCCCGTGATGGCGGCGACGTTCGACGCGTTGGAGAGGTACTGGATGAGCTGGTCCGCGCCGCTCTGCACGTCGAAGACCTCGCGCGGCACGAACGACTGCAGGTTCTCGATGAACTGGTCGCCGCTCACGCTCTGCGCGTACTGCACGATCTGCGTGACGAGGGCGCTCGCCTGGTTCACGACGACGGGGATGACCGCCAGCAGCACGCCCGCGAGCGAGCCGAGCAGCACGAGGAAGATCACGAGGATGGCGACCGGGCGCGGCACGCCCTTCCGCTCGAGGAACGTCACGAGCGGGTCGATGCCGAGCGCCAGGAAGATGGCCGTGCCCACGTACGTGAGGACCGTGCCGAGCGAGACGAGCGCGCCGCCGATGACGAGCGCGGTGAGCACGCCGAGGCCGGCCAGGAGGCCGAGGCGGTAGGGGTTCTGGATCTTCACGTCGTGGGCCTCCGAGTGGGCACGCGCGGAGCGCGCGGTGCGGTCTTAGTCGTCGTCGGAGGAGGCGTCGTCCGCCTGGGTCAGCACGCCGCGGACGTTCTCGAGGTACGCGGCCACCGCCTCGCGCTCGATCCTAATGCGGTCCAGGCGCTCCTCCGCGTCGGCGACGGTCTCGCGCGCGCGGCGCTCCGCGTCGGCCACGGTCTCGCGGGATCGGCGCTCGGCGTCGGCGAAGGCGGCGCGGGCGTCGTGGTCGGCGTCCTCGCGGACCTGGCGCGCGGCATCGCGGCTCTCGACGGCGAGGGTCTCCGCCTCCTCGCGCGTGGCGGCGAGGAGCGCCGTGACCTCCTGCAGCCGCGCCTCCGCCTCGCCGAGGTAGGCGGCCGTGCGATCGGCTGCATCGCGCTGGCGGTCGGCGGCGTCGCGCGCGTCGTGGTCGCGGCGGGCCGTGATCTCGGCGTCGAGGTCGAGGTGGCCCTGCTCGATCTCCCGGCTGAGCAGCAGGCGCGCCTCGTCGGCCTCGGCCCGGATCTCGCGGCGCGTCTCGGCCGCCTCGCGTTCGAGCCGCAGGCGCTCGGCCTCGCGGCGGTCGGCCTCCAGCGCCTCGGCCTCGGCGACCTCGCGCTCGAGGGCGGCTCGCGCTGTCACGGCCTCGAGCTCGAGCTGGGCGCGCGTCGTCCGGGTCTCGCGCTCCAGGCGCTCGGTTCCCTGCGCGATGTCGCGGGCGAGGTCGGTGCGGGCCTCGTCGACGTCGCGGGCGAATTCCGCGCGCGCGGACGCCACCTCGAGGTCGAGCGCCTCGCGGGTCTCGGCGATCTCGCGCTCGAGGGCCGCGCGGGTCTCCTCCACGTCGCGGTCGAACGCGGTGCGCTCCGCCAGGATCCGGCGGTCGAAGTCGTCGCGCGACGCCTGCAGGTCCCGGTCCCAGTCGGTGCGCGCCTGCTCGATCTCGCGGTCGAGGTCGGCACGGGTCTGCTCGTCGAGCTGGGCGAGGGCGATCCGCCGGGTCTCCTCGTCGAGCCGGAGGCGGTCCTCGGTCTCCCGGACGTCGCGGTCGAGGTCGGCGCGCTCCTCGGCGACGGACTCGTCGTGGCGGGCGCGCGCGTCGGCGAGCTCGCGCTCGAGCGCACCCCGGGCGAGGACGGTCTCGCGGGCGAGGTCCGCGGCGTCGCGGCGGGCCTCGTCGGTCTCGCGGTCGACGCGTGCGCGCAGCTCCGCGACCTCGCGGGCCGCCTCGGCGCGCTGGGCGTCGGTGTCGCGCAGGGCCGTGGCGCGGAGGTCGGCCACCTCGGTGCGCGTGCGGAGGAGGAGGGCGGCGGCCTCGCGCTCGGCGTCGCTGCGGAGGCCCTCGGCGCGGTCGTCGGCGCGCTCGCCCAGGTCGTCGGCCTCGCGGCGGGCGGCGTCGAGGATGTGGGCGGCCTGGGCCCGCGCGGAGTCGACGAGGTGGCGAGCGGTCGCCTCGGCCTCGGCGCGCTGGGCGTCCGTCTCCTCCTGCGTGGCGCGGCGGAGCCGGGCGGCGTCCGCGTCCGCCTGGGCGACCAGCCGGGTGGACTGCTCCTCGGCGACGCGGAGGGTGGCCTCGAGCCGGGTGCCGAGCCCGGCGAACGTGGGGCTGCCGACCTCGTCCAGCTCGTCGCGCAGCTCCTGCTCGCTGCGGCGGAGGCGCTCGGCCTCCGCCCGCAGCTCCGCGCCCTGCTGGTTGGAGCGGATGAGCTCGCGGCGCAGGTCGGCGACGGCCCGATCGACCTCGTCGCGGTTGTAGCCGCGCATGGCGGGGCTGAACGGCGTGTCGTCGTGGGGCACGGGGGACTCCTTCGCGGGCGGCTCGCGGACGCCGGGCGGGGCGCGGCAGGAGGCGATCCTACCGAGTCGGGCCCCCGCGCCCCGGCGGGCGACCCGGTCCCGGCGGCCCGCGGAGGAGGCGCTCCCAGGGTCGTCCGGTATCCTTCGATGTCGTCGTCCGCCGCCGGTCCGCCCGGAGCACGGCGGATCCGTCGCGAGAGCACCCGTGCTCGTCGGCCGTCGCGGTCGGCACCCCGACCGCCGCGCATGCGGCCGCCGCCCGCGACGACACGAGAGGAGACACCCGTGCGATTCGTCCTGGCGATCGCGACCTTCGTGGTCGCGGCCCTCATGATCGGGCTGGGGATCGCCCAGCACACGTTCCTGGCGGGACCCGACCGCATCACGGCGGCCACGTCGTCCGCCGGCGGCGCCGCCTACACGATCGTCGACGGGGAGACGCTCAACGCGCACCCCGGCCTGCAGGACACGGTCGTCCGCGGCGACGGCGAGGTCTTCGCGGCCTACGGCCCCACCGTCGACGTCGAGGCGTGGGTGGGCAGCAGCCCCTACACGCGGATCGCGATGGACGAGCAGGGCGCGCTGACGAGCCAGGTCGTGCAGCCGGAGGCGACCACGCCGACCCCCACGCCGAGCCCCACGGCCGACGCGTCGGGGACCACCGCCGAGGCGGAGCCCACGGTGACCGATCCCCGCGGATCCGACCTCTGGCTGTCCGAGCAGACCGGCCAGGGCGAGGTCGAGCTCAGCACGCGGCTCCCGGCCGACGTCAGCCTCATCCTCGCGACCGACGGCCAGGCCGCCGCTCCGGCCGACGTCGCGCTCTCGTGGCCGTCCGAGGGCGAGTCGCCCTGGGTCGTCCCGCTCGTGGTCGGCGGCATCGCGCTGCTCGTCCTCGGGCTCGTCCTCTACCTCCTGGCGCTCCGCCACCTGCGCCGCAGCCGCGGACCGCGCCGCAACCTCCCGCCGCGCGGCGGCCCGCGCATCCCGCGGATCGGCCCGGCCGCCCGGCGCGCGGCCCTCACCGCCGGGACCGGGGCCGCTCCCGCTGCGCCCAAGGGCCGCGGTCGTCGAGGCATGATCGCGCTGCCCGTCCTCGTCGTCACCGGCCTCGCGCTGAGCGGCTGCACCGCCCAGGGCGCGCCGGCCGACATCGCGGCGGGCGCGGCCTCCACCGCCACGCCCACCCCCACCTCCTCGCTCGACGCCGCCCGCGAGGCCGAGGACGCGGATCCGCCCGTCGTCACCGAGGACCAGGCCGCGCGCATCGTGTCCCGCGTCTCCGAGGTCGCGACCGCGGCCGACCAGTCCCTCGACGCGGCCACGCTGACGCCGCGCTTCGCCGGCCCGGCGCTGCAGGAGCGCACGTCCGACTACCAGGTGCGCAAGGCGAAGCCGGATGCGACGCCGGTCCCCTCCATCCCCACGGGCGACCTCCAGCTGACCCTGCCGCAGGCGACGCTCGCCTGGCCGCGCACCGTCGCGGCGGTCGTGAAGGACCCCGACACCGACGACGCGCCCACGCTGTCGCTCACCCTCGTGCAGGACAGCCCGCGCGACAACTACCGCGTGCTGTACGTCATGCCCATCTCCACCACGGCGGCGCTCCCGGACGTGGCCCCCGCCGCGATCGGCGCGGCGCGGCTCGCGGCGGACGTGAAGCTCCTGGCCCTCCAGCCGGACCAGCTCTCCGCGGCCTACGCCGACGTCCTCAACAAGGGCGACGACAGCGAGTACGCCGACCTCTTCGACCCGACCGACGACGGCGTGCGCGCGCAGGACGCCAAGCGCAAGGTCGACTTCCCGGCGTCGATCGGCGAGACCGGCTCGGTGGAGTTCGCGGCCACGGCGGACACGGCGACGCCCGTGGCGATGTCGACCGTGGAGTCCGGGGCGCTCGTGAGCGTCACGGTCCAGCTCGGCATCGTCGCGAAGCCCACCGCCGAGGGCGCGAAGGTCAACGCGAACCCGGAGGTCCAGGCGATCACCGGGCTCACGGACTCGGCGAAGGGCTTCGACACCGTCCGCACGGCGCAGATGCTCATGTACGTCCCGCCCGTGAACTCGGGCGAGAAGATCCGCCTCTACGCGTCCAGCACCCACATCACCTCGGCCAAGGAGCTCCCATGACGAACGTGCCCCCCTCCGCCGCGAGCCTCCGCGGCGCCGTCGACCTCTCCTCGCTCGTGAACCGGGCCCAGGCGCCGGTTGCGCCCGCGGGCGGGGCTGCCGCTGCCGGCGCGCCCGCCGCCCCGGGCGTCGCCCCCGCGGCCGGTGCGCCCGGCGCCCGGCAGACGGTCGACGTCCCGGGCCTCGTGCTCGCGGCCGACGACGCGTCCTTCACGCAGTTCCTCGACATCTCGTCCGTGGTGCCCGTGATCGTCGAGCTCGTCTCGACGGGCCTCGCCTCCAGCCGGGAGCTGTCTCCCGTGCTCGAGCGCGTCGTCACCGCGCAGGCGGGCCGCGTGCTGCTCGTCCGCATCGACGTGGACCAGAGCCCGCAGCTCGGCCAGGCGTTCCAGGCGCAGACCGTCCCGACGGTCGCGGCGCTCATCGGCGGTCGTCCCGTGGGCCTGTTCGCGGGCGTGATCCCCGAGGACCAGGTGCTCGACGTCATCCAGCAGGTGCTGGAGCTCGCGCAGCAGAACGGCGTGACCGGGCAGGCCGTGGCCCCCGGCGGATCCGCCGAGCCCGCCGCGCCCGTCGAGGAGCCCCTGCCGCCCCACCACGCGGAGGCCTACGCCTTCATCGAGCAGGGCGACTACGCGTCCGCCGCGGCCGAGTACCGCACGGCCATCGCGCAGAACCCGCGCGACGCCCTCGCGGTCGCCGGCCTCGCGCAGGTGAGCCTGCTGCACCGGCTCGCCGGCACGGCGGCGGACGCTGTCCGCAGCGCCGCCGCCTCCGCCCCGGAGGACGTCGACGCGCAGCTGCTCGTCGCCGACCTCGACCTCTCCGGCGGTCACGTCGAGGACGCCTTCGACCGGCTCCTCACGCTGTTCCCGTCGCTCGACGCCGACGGCCGTGAGGCCGTGCGCCAGCGCCTGCTCGAGCACTTCGAGGTCGTGGGGCTCGAGGACCCGCGCGTCGCGGTCGCGCGACGCCGCCTCACGCGCCTGCTCTACTGACGCGCGTCCCGCCACGACGACGACGGCGCCGCATCCCTCCCGGGGTGCGGCGCCGTCGTCATGCGCGGTGCGGTGCGGTCAGACCGTGGGCACCCGCGGGGTGCCGTCGTCCGAGCCGGGGGCGTCGTCCGTCGCGGACAGCCCCTCGACGGGCGGCTGCGCGTCGGGCGACTGGGGGAGCACGGGCGCCGCGCTCGCCTCGGCGAACGGCGTGCCGTCGGCGCGGGACTCGTCCGCGTCGGGCGCCGCGTGCGCGGGCGCCTCGACCGGACGGAGGTCCGCCGGGTCCTGCCGCAGCCGCAGCCAGAGGCCGGCGAGCGGCGGCAGCGTCAGCTCCGCCGAGGCGGGACGGCCGTGCCAGCCCTCGTCGCCCGCGTGGACGGCGCCGAGGTTGCCGACGCCGGATCCGCCGAACTGCTCGGCGTCCGTGTTGAGGATC
Source organism: Clavibacter phaseoli (assembly GCF_021922925.1). Lineage (NCBI taxonomy): Bacteria > Bacillati > Actinomycetota > Actinomycetes > Micrococcales > Microbacteriaceae > Clavibacter > Clavibacter phaseoli. The sequence continues at coordinate 1,360,241 of NZ_CP040786.1, read as the reverse complement.
TCCTCCCACACGCCCGCCTGCGGCAGCCCCAGCCGGTAGCCAGAGATGGGCGCGCCGGAGAAGTTGTGCACGACGGCGACCTGGTTGCCCTCGCGGTCACGACGGAGGAACGCGAGCACGTTGCGCCCGGCGTCGCCCGCGTCGATCCACTCGAAGCCGGCGGGGTCGTTGTCGAGCGCCCACAGCGCGGGCGTGTCGATGTACGTCCGGTTGAGCGACCCGACGAGGTCGAACAGGGCGCGGTGCACGGGCTGGTCGAGGATCCACCAGTCCAGGCCGCGCTCCTCGCTCCACTCGGACGGCTGCCCGAACTCCTGGCCCATGAAGAGCAGCTGCTTGCCGGGGTGCGACCACATGAAGCTGAGGTAGGCGCGCACGTTGGCGAGCTTCTGCCAGTGGTCGCCCGGCATCTTGCCGACGAGCGAGCCCTTCCCGTGCACGACCTCGTCGTGGCTGATGGGGAGGAGGAAGTTCTCCGTGTACGCGTAGACCATCGAGAACGTGATCTGGCCGTGGTGGTACGCGCGGTACATCGGGTCGACCGCCGTGTAGTCGAGCGTGTCGTGCATCCAGCCCATGTTCCACTTGAGCCCGAAGCCGAGGCCGCCGTCGCTCGTGGGGCGGGTGACGCCGGGGAAGCTCGTGGACTCCTCCGCGATCATCACGATGCCGGGGTGGGTGCGGTACGCCGTGGCGTTGACCTCCTGCAGGAACGAGATCGCCTCGAGGTTCTCGCGGCCGCCGTGCACGTTCGGCAGCCACTGGCCCTCCTCGCGGGAGTAGTCGAGGTACAGCATCGAGGCCACCGCGTCGACCCGCAGGCCGTCGATGTGGAACTCCTCGAACCAGTACAGCGCGTTCGCGACCAGGAAGTTGCGGACCTGCGAGTGGCCGAAGTCGAAGACGAGGGTGCCCCAGTCCTGCTGCTCGCCGCGTCGCGGGTCGGTGTGCTCGTAGAGCGGCTGGCCGTCGAACTGAGCGAGCGCGAAGGCGTCCTTCGGGAAGTGGGCCGGGACCCAGTCCACGATGACGCCGATGCCCGCGCGGTGCAGGGTGTCGATGAGGAACTTGAGGTCGTCGGGGGAGCCGAACCGCGAGGTGGGCGCGTAGTAGCCGGAGACCTGGTAGCCCCAGGATCCGCCGAACGGGTGCTCCGCGAGCGGCAGGAACTCGACGTGCGTGTAGGAGAGCTCCTGGAGGTAGGCGACGAGCTCGCCGGCGACCTCGCGGTAGCCGAGGCCGGGGCGCCAGGATCCGAGGTGCATCTCGTACACGCTCATGGGGGAGTCGTGCGGGTCGCGCTGGGCGCGCTGCTCGAGCCACGCGGCGTCGTCCCACTGGTAGTCGCTCGTCTCGACGCGCGAGGCGGTGGCGGGCGGGACCTCGGTCATGCGGGCCATCGGGTCCGCCTTCTCGATCCACTGCCCGGCCTGCGTGAGGATCTCGAACTTGTACGAGACGCCCGGCTCGACGCCCGGGACGAAGAGCTCCCAGACGCCGTTGCCGTCGAGGCGGCGCATCGAGTGCTGCACGCCGTCCCACCCGTTGAAGCCGCCGATGACGCGGACGGCGCGGGCGTGCGGCGCCCAGACGGCGAAGGAGACGCCCTGGTACGTCCGCGCGACGCCCCAGTGCTCGCGGTGGTGGGCGCCGAGGACGTCCCAGAGGCGCTCGTGGCGGCCCTCGCCGAAGAGGTACAGGTCGAGGTCGCCGACGGTGGGGAGGAAGCGGTACGGGTCGTCGCTCGTCCAGGTGCCGCCGTCGGAGTAGCGCGCCTCGACCTGGTAGTCCTGCAGGCCGAGCACGTGCGCGCCCTGCCAGACGCCGTGGCCCACATGGGCGAGGGCGACGCGGGCGCCCGTGGAGAGGACCACCGAGACGGCCTCGGCGAGCGGGCGCAGCGCCCGGACGACGACGAGGTCGTCGCCGACGCCGTCGATCGCGACCGGGTGCTGGCCGAGGACCGAGTGCGGTCCGGAGTGGACGCCCTCGGCGACGGCGCGCAGGTCGTGGTCGGCGACCTCGGGGAGGCGGATGGGGTCGGAGGCGGAGGCGGGCGCCTCCTCGGCGGGGACGTCGTCGGCCGCGGGCACGGCGACGTCGGCGCCCTGCTCGGGGTCGGCGTCGGCGGCCGGCGGTACGACGACGTCGGCGCCGGTCGGCTCGTCCTGGGGGTCGTGCGCGGGGGTGGTGTCGGTCATGTCCGTCATCCCTTCGATGCGGTCGGGTGGACCCGGAACACGTGCACGGGGTGCGTGAACGCGTCGAGCCGGACGAAGTTGGAGGTCGACCACGTGTAGACGTCGCCCGTGAGGAGGTCCTCGACGTCGAACACGGCGTCCTCGGCGAGGCCGAAGCGGGTCGGGTCGAGGTAGACCTGGGTCTCGCGCGCCGAGTGCGGGTCGACGTTGGCGACCACGAGGATCGTGTCGGCCTCGCCCGTGCCGGTGTGCTCGGCCGCGAGGTGCTTGGAGTAGACGAGGATCGAGTCGTCGTCGCTCCAGTGCACGTCGAGGTTCCGCAGCTGGCGGAGCGCGGGGTGCTCACGGCGGATCTCGTTGAGGCGCGTGATCTCCGGCGCGATGGATCCGCCGAGCTCCTCCTGGCGGGCCCAGTCGCGCGGCTTGTACTCGTACTTCTCGTTGTCGATGTTCTCCTCGGCGCCGGGGCGCGCGACGTTCTCGATCAGCTCGTAGCCCGAGTAGATGCCCCACGACGGCGACGCGGTCGCGGCGATCGCGGCGCGGATCCGGTACGCGGCCCGCCCGCCGAACTGCAGGTACGGCGTGAGGATGTCGTGCGTGTTCGCGAAGAAGTTCGGGCGCAGGTAGTCGCTCGTCTCGTGGCTCACCTCGGTGAGGTACTCCTCGAGCTCCTTCTTCGTGTTCCGCCAGGTGAAGTAGGTGTACGACTGCTGGAACCCGATCTTGGCGAGCGTGCGCATCATCGCGGGGCGCGTGAACGCCTCGCTGAGGAAGATCGCGTCGGGCTCGTCGCGCATCACCTGGTGGATGAGGCGCTCCCAGAACACGAGCGGCTTGGTGTGCGGGTTGTCGACGCGGAAGATCTTCACGCCGAGGCCGAGCCACACGCGCATGACCCGGAGCATCTCGCGGTACGAGCCTTCGGGGTCGTTGTCGAAGTTGAGCGGGTAGATGTCCTGGTACTTCTTCGGCGGGTTCTCCGCGTAGGCGATGGAGCCGTCGGGCAGCGTCGTGAACAGCTCCGGGTGCGTCGTGACCCAGGGGTGGTCGGGCGAGGCCTGGAGCGCGATGTCGATGGCGAGCTCCATGCCGTGGTCGGCGACCGCGGCCACGAACTCGCGGAAGTCGTCGACCGTGCCGAGCTCCGGGTGGATGCTGTCGTGCCCGCCGTCGGCCGAGCCGATGCCGTACGGCGAGCCCGGGTCGTGGGGCCCCGCGGTGAGCGTGTTGTTCGGGCCCTTGCGGTTGGTCCGGCCGATGGGGTGCACCGGCGGGACGTAGACGACGTCGAAGCCCATGTCGCGGATCGCGGGGAGGCGGCGGGCGGCGGTGGCGAACGTGCCGCTCGTCCAGGAGCCGTCCTCGTGCTCGACCGCGCCCTCGGAGCGGGGGAAGAACTCGTACCAGGATCCGACGGCCGCGCGCTCGCGCTCGACGACGATCGTGCGCTCCGGCGAGAGCGTGACCAGGCTGCGGAGGGGGACGCGGTCGATCGCGCCGAGGACCTCGGGGGTCGTCGCGGCGGCGAGGCGCGCGGCGGGCGACGCGTCGGCGTCGGCGATCCCCGCGAGCGCGGCGCGGAGCAGCTCGCGGTCGGCGTCCTCGCGCTCGTCGTCGGCGGCCGCGCGCTCGAGCGCCTCGGCGCCGAGGGCGAGCATCACGTCGACGTCGAGGCCCGCGGGGACCTTGATCTCCGCGTTGTGCAGCCACGTGCCGAAGTCGTCGGACCACGCGCTCACGCGCCAGGTCCAGACGCCCTGCGTCTCGAGCTGGGCCGAGGCGATCCAGCGGTCGAGGCCGGGCTTCGTGGCGTCGAGCGCCATGCGGTGCGAGGTGACGGCGCCCGTCGGGTCGGTGAGGAGGACGTCGGCGCCGATGAGGTCGTGGCCCTCGCGGAAGATCGTCGCGCCGAAGGGCACGACGTCGTGGACGAAGCTCTTGGCGGGCCAGAGGTCGTCCTCGATCTGCGGGGTGAGCGACAGGATCGGGATGCGGCCGATGACGGGGACGTAGTCGTCGTCCTCGGGCTCGGCGGCCGGCGTCGACTCGGCTGCCGGCGTCGGCTCGGCTGCCGGCGTCGGCTCGGCTGCCGGCGTCGGCTCGACGGGGCGCTCGGGCTCGGGCGCCGGCGCGGCGACGGGTGCCGCATGACGGGGCGCGGACGGCGCGGCGGTGACGGGCTCCGTGGCCGACGCGGCGGGGGTCGGCTCGGGCGTCGGCTCCGCGGCCACGGGCGCTGCGGGCGCCTCGGTCACGGTCGGCTCCACGGGCGCCGGAGTCGCGACGGGCGGCTGCGGCTCGGGCGCCTCGGCGACGGGAGCGGGAGGGGTCGGCGCGGGCACCTCGGGGATCAGCGGGGGCCGCGGCTCGGGCGGCTTCTGGGCGTCCTGGAGCTTCTGGGCCTTGGCGGCCTTGCGGGCTGCACGGCCGCGCACCGGGCGGGGGAGGGGATCGGGTCCGTCCTGGGGTGTGGTCACTGTTCGACCGTAGCCCGTGCGCCGTCCGGCTGTCGCTCGCCGCGGCGGCGTCGGACGCCGTGCGGATCCCCGACGCCCGCGCGTCACCGCCCGTGCGCCCCGCGGCCACGGCACCTCCACGCGCGGGCAGGACCCTGGTGCCCGCCACCCCGCGCCCCTAGGCTCGGGAGCCATCCGCGCGGGTCCACCCGCCGCCGTCCGGTCCGAGGGAGTCCCGTGAAGGCCATCCGCAGATTCACCGTCCGTGCCGTCCTCCCGGAGGAGCTGTCCGCGCTGGACGAGCTCGCCGGGAACCTCCGATGGTCCTGGTACGAGCCCACCCGCCGCGTTTTCGCGCACGTGAGCCCCGAGCTCTGGGAGGGGACGGGCCACGATCCGGTCGCGCTGCTCGGCGCGGTCGACCAGGACCGGCTCCGCGAGCTCGCGGCCGACGAGGGCTTCGTCGCGTGGGCCGATGAGCAGCGGCAGGACCTCCGCGCGTACTGCCGGGAGCCCCGCTGGTACCAGTCGCTCGGCGACGACGTGCCCGAGGCGATCGGCTACTTCTCGCCGGAGTTCGGCATCGCGGCCGCGCTCCCGCAGTACTCGGGCGGCCTCGGCATCCTCGCGGGCGACCACCTGAAGAGCGCCTCCGACCTCGGCGTCCCCCTCGTGGGCGTCGGCCTCTTCTACCGCTCCGGCTACTTCCGCCAGGGGATCTCCTCCGACGGCTGGCAGCAGGAGACCTACCCCGTCTTCGACCCCGACGGCCTCCCGCTGCAGGTGCTGCGCGACGCCGACGGCGCGCCCGTGCACGTCGCCCTCGAGCTGCCCGCCGACCGCACGCTGCACGCGCGGATCTGGCAGGCCCGCGTCGGCCGCATCCCGCTGCTCCTCCTCGACACCGACGTCACCGAGAACGACGAGGACCTCCGCCGCGTCACCGACCGGCTCTACGGCGGCGGCGGCGAGCACCGCCTGCACCAGGAGCTGCTGCTCGGGATCGGCGGGGTGCGGGCCATCGCGGCGCATGCGCGCGTCACGGGCGCTCCCGTCCCGCGCGTCTTCCACACCAACGAGGGCCACGCCGGCTTCCTCGGCGTCGAGCGGATCTCCACCCTCATGGCCGACGGCCTCGACTTCGACGAGGCGCTCCAGGTGGTGCGCGCCGGCACGGTCTTCACGACGCACACGCCCGTGCCCGCGGGCATCGACCGGTTCGACGTCGACCTCGTGCGGCAGCACGTCACGGAGCGGCTGCTGCCGGGCGTCCCGCCGGAGCGCGTGCTCGGGCTCGGCGCCGAGGCCCACGACGGCGGATCGCCCGACGTGTTCAACATGGCGCTCATGGGCCTCCGCCTCGCGCAGCGCGCCAACGGCGTCTCGCAGCTGCACGGCGAGGTCAGCCGCGGGATGTTCGCCGGTCTCTGGCCGGGGTTCGACACCGACGAGGTGCCGATCACGAGCGTGACGAACGGCGTCCACGCGCCGACGTGGACGGATCCGATGCTCATGTCGCTCGCGCGCGAGCGCCTCGGCACGTGGGACACCACGGCGGCCGACTGGTCGTCGCCCGCCGTGAGCGACGGCGACCTCTGGGACGTGCGCGGCCGGATGCGCCGCCAGCTCGTCGAGGACGCCCGCCGCCGCGTCGTGCGCGCCTGGCGCGAGCAGAACCCGGGCGCGGTGGAGCCCGCGTGGCTCGAGGACGTGCTCGACCCCGAGGTGCTCACGATCGGGTTCGCCCGGCGCGTGCCGACCTACAAGCGGCTCACGCTCATGCTCCACGACCGGGAGCGCCTCCGCCGGATCCTCACCGACCCGGACCGGCCCGTGCAGATCGTGGTCGCGGGCAAGTCGCACCCGGCGGACGACGAGGGCAAGCGCCTCATCCAGGAGCTCGTGCGGTTCGCGGCCGAGCCGGGGATCCGCGGCCGGCTCGTGTTCCTGCCCGACTACGACATCGGCATGGCGCAGCTGCTCTACCCGGGCACCGACGTCTGGCTCAACAACCCGCTGCGCCCGCTCGAGGCGTGCGGCACGTCCGGCATGAAGGCGGCGCTCAACGGCGCCCTCAACCTGTCGATCCTCGACGGCTGGTGGAACGAGTACTACGACGGCGGCAACGGCTGGGCGATCCCGTCGGCCGACCGCGCCCACGACGGCGCCGAGCGCGACGCCATGGAGGCGACGGCGCTGTACGACCTCATCGAGAACCGCATCGCGCCGCGCTTCTACGAGCGCGACGCGGACGGCGTGCCCGTCGGATGGGTCGGCGACATCCGGCACACGCTCCGGACGCTGTCGCCCGAGCTGAGCGCCGACCGGATGGTGCGGCAGTACGTCGAGCGGCTGTACGTGCCGGCCGGCCGCGCGCAGGCCGTCGTCGCGGCGGACGGATCCGCCCGGGCGCGCGAGCTGGCGGCGTGGCGCGGACGCGTCGCCGCCGCGTGGCCGTCGGTGCAGGTCGCGCACGTCGAGTCGGAGGGCGTCGAGCACCAGGCGCAGGTCGGCGACGAGCTGCGGGTGCGCGCGTGGGTCGCGCTCGGCGGCCTCGGCGCGGACGACGTGACGGTCGAGGTCGTGCACGGGCGCACGGGCGAGGGCGACGTGCTCCAGGACGTGGTGCGGCAGGCGCTCGAGCCCGTCGGCGGATCCGGCGGGCAGCAGGAGTACGCGGGCGCCGTGCGGCTCGCGAGCGCGGGGCCGTTCGGCTACACCGTGCGCGTGGTGCCGCGGCACGAGCTGCTGGCGTCGAGCGCGGAGCCGGGGCTGGTCGCGGTCGCCGTCTGACGCGGGCGGGAGGCGTCCCCCGGGGCGCCTCCCGCGGCATCAGGCCGGGGTGGCCTGGAGCTTCGCGGCGAGCACCTCGGCGAAGCGGGCATAGCCGCGGTCGTTCGGGTGGTTGTCCGGCCCCATCCAGCCGTACGGGTCGGAGGCGCCCTCGCCGACCATGCGCGGGATGTACGCGCCGATCTCGAAGACGTCGGCCCGCGGATCCGCCGACGCCGCATCCCGGAGCGCGTTGATGTAGTCGGCCCACGTCGTGCCGCGGATGGGGAGCGTCGTCCGCTCGTACGGCGGCGTGAAGAGGATGGGCGCCTCGCTCGTGGTGCGGATCAGCTCGATGAGCACGGCCGCGTCGGAGCGCACCTGCTCGGGCGTGCGGACGACCACGTCGTTGATGAGGTGCTCGGGCATCCAGAGGTCGAGCTCGAAGCGCGGGGCCGAGCGGATCCACGTGCTCACGCCGTCGGGACGCGCCCGCTCCGAGAGCTGCCAGAGCTGCGAGCCGGAGTTCCCGCCCTCGATGACGTGGATCCCGCGGTCCTCGTCGCCGTCGAAGAGCCAGGCGCCCTCGAGCTCGGGCTTCCCGCCGGCCCACGCGACCGTGATCGCGTGCTCGGCGGACTCGAGCGGCGGGCTCGTCCAGGTGAGGGATCCGCCGACGTCCGCGCGCACCGTCTCGGGCGCGCCGTCGTCGACCTGCACGGTGATCGCCGCGTCGAGGCCGGGCGCCCACCAGCACACCCGCGCCGAGGTCATGCGCGCGGCGTACGTGCCGGGACCCCCGGCCTCGGTGAGCGCGACCACGCGGCGCCCCCAGCCGTGCCGGCCGCCCGCGGCGGGCGTCCCCGCGAACGCGAAGCCCTGGTCGGCGGGCACGGTGATCTGGTGCCGCGAGGCGACGTAGTCGAGGCCGCCGCGCGCGCCCGACGGGTACGCGCCGCGCAGCCGGTCGCGGAGCTGGGCGGGGTAGGCGTGCTGCAGCGTGGTCGCGCCCTGGCCCTCGGTGATGCTGTCGCCGAGCACGCCGATCGCAAGGCGGCGCTCGCGGACCTGGTCCCGGAGGGCGTAGAAGCCGGCGAGCGCGTCGTCGGGGGCGTAGGTCATGGGGTCGATCGGCGGGCCGCCGGACGCGGTGACGGCGGGCGCGGCGGGATCCCCGGTGCCCGCCGTCGGCGCGGCGGTCGCGCCCGCGGTGGGCGGGGCCGGGCGGGGCGTCGTGGTGCAGCCCGCGACGGCGGCGACGGCGGACAGCGCGGCGAGGCCGCCGCCGGCGACGAGCGCGCGCCGGGTGAGCGTGCGGCGGCGGTCCGCGGGCGGGGCGGGGGACTCGTCGGTCATGTGCGGCGTCCTCGTCGTTCTGGGCGCGGCGGTGCGCGGCGGATCGTGCGGGCGCCTCCAGGAGAGCACACGAGCGCCGCGCCGCGCGAACCCGCGGCGGCCCCCGTCCGGGTCGGGCGGCGGGCGCATCCCCGTCGGGGCGCGGTCAGCCGGCCCGGTAGATCCGCAGGGCCGGGCCGTCGACCTCGACGCGGTCTCCGGGCGCGTCGGACGCCGTCACGAGCTCGGGCCGCTCCCACTCGCTCGACCAGAGGAGGCGCCAGGCGGTCACGCCGTCCTGCTCCGGCAGCGTCACCGTCGCCCGGGACTCCTGCCCGTGGACGACGACGAGCACGCAGCTCGGGTCCTCGGTCTCGGGGGTCGACGTGGTGATCCACTGCAGCGTGCGCGTGCCCGGCGACTGCCAGGCCGACTCCGTCATGGGCGCGCCGTCCGCGTCGCGCCAGGCGAGGACCGACGCGCTCGGCACGCGCGCGTCCGGCTCCGCGTAGCGCACCGGCCGGAGCGCCGGGTTGTCCCGCCGGATCCGGAGCAGGTGGCGCGTGGTCGCCTCCAGGTCCATCCGCCACGCGTCCTCGTCCCAGCGCATCCACGTCGCCGCGTTGTCGAGGCAGTAGCCGTTGTTGTTGCCGCGCTGCGTGCGTCCGCGCTCGTCGCCCATGGTGATCATGGGGATCCCCGCGGAGACGAGCAGCGTTCCGAGCAGGTTGCGCGAGGTGCGCCTGCGGGCGGCGAGGATCGCGGCGTCGCGCGTCGGGCCCTCCACGCCGTGGTTCCACGAGCGGTTCGCGTCGGTGCCGTCGCGGTTCGACTCGCCGTTGCCGCTGTTGTGCTTGCGGTCGTAGGACGTGAGGTCCGCCAGCGTGAACCCGTCGTGCGCGGTGACGAAGGAGACGGAGGCGAGCGGGCCGCGGTCAGCGGCGAAGGTGCCGGAGGATCCCGCGAGGCAGGAGGCCAGCGCGCCCACCCCGTTCGGCGCGCGGCCGCTGCGCCGGGCCTCGGCCACGTCGGCGAGCCAGAAGTCGCGCACGCGGTCGCGGTAGCCGTCGTTCCACTCGCTCCAGCCGGATCCGAACCCGCCCGTGCGCCAGCCGCCCATGCCCACGTCCCACGGCTCGGCGATCATCAGGAGGCCGTCGAGCGCCTCGTCCTCGACGATGGCGCGCAGCAGCGGGTGCGCGGGGTCGAAGTCCACGCGCTCGTCGCGGCCGAGCGTGACGGCGAGGTCGAAGCGGAAGCCGTCGACGCCCATCACGTCGGACCAGTGCTCGAGCGAGTCGAGCACCAGGCGCTGCGCGTCCGGCCGGGACAGGTCGACCGTGTTGCCGCAGCCCGTCACGTCGATGGGCGTCCCGTCCGGCGCGTGCCGGTAGTAGCGCGAGCCGTCGATGCCGCGGAGGCTCGTGATCGGCCCGTCGGCGCCCTCCTCCGCCGTGTGGTTGTAGACGACGTCGAGCACGACCTGGATCCCCGCGGCGTGCAGCGCGTCGACCATGGCCCGGAACTCGGCCGCGACCCCGTCGGCCCCCGCGTCCCGCGCCCGGCGCGTGGCGTAGGGCGCGTGCGGCGCGAGGTAGGCGAGCGTGTTGTAGCCCCAGTGGTTGATCCGGCCCTGCGCGCGCAGCCGCTCCTCGCTCGTGGAGGCGTGCACGGGCAGGAGCTCGACCGTCGTGATCCCGAGGTCGACCAGGCGCTCCACCGTGGTCGCGTGCCCGAGGCCCGCGTACGTGCCGCGGAGCTCCTCCGGCAGCCGCTCGTCGGTCTTCGTGAAGCCGCGCACGTGCAGCTCGTAGACGACCTGCCGGTCGCGCGGCACGACGGGGCGGGAGGCGCGGCGGGCGGCCCGCTCCTCCGCGGGCACCTCGCTCGTGACGACCGAGCGCCACGCGGTGGGGCCCACCTGCACGAGGCCGCGGGCGTACGGATCCAGGAGGTGCCGCGTCGGGTCGAAGGAGTCGCCGGGGGCGGGGTCGCCGTCGACGCGCACGGAGTACGCGGTGCCGGGGACGAGCCGCGCGCTGGATCCCGTCCAGAGGCCCTCGTCGCCCCGCTCCATCGCCACGACCTCCACCACCCGGCGGGGATCGTCGACGTCCGAGACGGTGAGCTCCACGGCGGACGCGCCGTGGCTCACGACGCGCAGCGTGCCGCCCTGGTCGTGGAGCGTCAGCCCCAGGGGCACGGGCGATCCGGGGCGCGGCATGCGACCTAGGGTAGGGGCATGACGGTCTACCTGGACCACGCGGCCACGACCCCGATGCGGCCGGAGGCGATCGCGGCGCTCGCCGGGGCGCTGACCCTGGTGGGGAACCCGTCCTCCATCCACTCGCACGGCCAGGAGGCGCGGCGCGTGCTGGAGGAGGCGCGCGAGGCCATCGCGCGGGCGCTCGGCGCGGACCCGGTCGAGGTGATCCTCACCTCCGGCGGCACCGAGTCGGTGAACCTCGGGATCAAGGGGCTGCACGGCGCGCGCGTCGCGGCGGATCCCCGGCGCACGCGGATCCTCGTGCCCGACGGCGAGCACCACGCCACGGTCGACACGGTCGAGTGGCTCGAGCGGCGCGGGGCCGTCGTGGAGCGGCTCCCCATCGACGCGGTCGGGCGCATCCGGGTCGATCAGGTCGCCGCCGCGCTCGCCGCGGACCCCGGATCCGTCTCCCTGCTCACCTTCCTCGCCGCGAGCAACGAGGTCGGCACGATCCAGCCCGTCGAGGAGCTCGCCGCCCTCGCCCGCGCGCACGGCGTGCCCGTGCACGTCGACGCGGTCGCGGCCCTCGGGCACATGCCGGTCCCGTTCCGGCGCTGGCGCGACGCCGGGGTGCACGCGGTCAGCGTCTCGGCGCACAAGGTCGGCGGGCCCGTCGGCAGCGGCGCGCTCGTGCTCGCGCGGCAGGCGACGGTGGATCCGCAGATCCACGGCGGCGGCCAGCAGCGGCAGGTGCGCTCGGGCACGCAGGACGCCGCGTCCGCGGTGGCGTTCGCGACGGCCGTGACGCTCGCCGTGGCGGAGCTCGACGCCGAGGCGGTGCGCCTCGCGCGCCTCCGCGACCGCCTGGTCGAGAGCGCGCTCCGCGACGTCCCGGGCGCCGTCCTCCGCGGCGACCCGGATCCCGCGGGCCGCCTCCCCGGCAACGCGCACCTCACCTTCGTGGGCTGCCAAGGCGACTCGCTCCTGCTCCTGCTGGACATGGCCGGCGTCTCGGTGAGCACCGGATCCGCGTGCCAGGCCGGCGTGCCCGAGGTCTCGCACGTGCTCCTCGGCATGGGCATCCCCGAGGACGAGGCCCGCGGCGCGCTCCGGTTCACGCTCGGCCGCACGACGACCGACGACGACGTCGACGCGCTCCTCGCGGCGCTGCCCGACGCCGTCGCGCGGGCCTCCCGGGCGGGTCTCGCGGGCCGCGCGGCGCGTAGGCTCACGGGGTGAAGATCCTCGCAGCGATGAGTGGCGGAGTCGACTCCGCCGTGGCCGCCGCCCGTGCCGTGGAGGCCGGGCACGACGTGACGGGCGTGCACCTCGCACTGAGCCGCATGCCGGGGACGCTCCGCACCGGATCCCGCGGCTGCTGCACCATCGAGGACTCGATGGACGCCCGCCGCACCGCCGACCTCCTCGGCATCCCGTTCTACGTGTGGGACTTCTCCGAGCGCTTCGCGGCCGACGTCGTCGACGACTTCGTCGCCGAGTACCAGGCCGGCCGCACCCCCAACCCGTGCATGCGCTGCAACGAGCGGATCAAGTTCGCCGCGCTGCTCGAGAAGGCGCTCGACCTCGGCTTCGACGCCGTCTGCACGGGCCACTACGCCGACGTGCTCCCGGGGCCCGACGGGCAGCCCGAGCTCCACCGCGCGGCGGCGTGGGCCAAGGACCAGTCGTATGTGCTGGGCGTGCTCACGGCCGAGCAGATCGCGCACTCGTACTTCCCGCTCGGATCCACGCCCTCCAAGGCCGAGGTGCGCGCGGAGGCCCAGGCGCGCGGGATCCAGGTGGCGCAGAAGCCCGACAGCCACGACATCTGCTTCATCCCCGACGGCGACACGCGCGGCTGGCTCGCCGACCGCGTGGGCGCGGAGCCGGGAGACATCCTCGACGGCGCGGGGAACGCGATCGGCACGCACCGGGGCGCGGCGGCATTCACGGTCGGGCAGCGCAAGGGCCTCGCGATCGGCACCCCCGCGCCCGACGGGCGGCCGCGCTTCGTGCTGGAGATCCGGCCGAAGGACAACACCGTGGTCGTCGGCCCGCAGGAGGCGCTCGCCATCCGCGAGATCGCCGGATCCTCGTACACCTGGGCCGGCACCCCGCCCACGCGGCCCGACCAGCCGTTCGACTGCGACGTGCAGATCCGCGCGCACGCCGACCCGGTCCCCGCGCGCGCCCGGCTGTCGGGGGTCGACGGCATCATCGAGCTCGTGATCACCCCGCGAGATCCCCTCATCGGCGTCGCCCCCGGGCAGACCGCCGTCGTCTACGCCGGCACGCGCGTGCTCGGCCAGGTCACGATCGACCGCACCGTGAGCGCCGTGGACGACGCCCGGCCGCCGATGCGCGACGCCGCCCTCGTCGGCGCGGCCGCGGGGGAGTGACGCGCGCATGAGCGACACCGCCACCGCATCGCCCGCCGCGGACGACGCCGTCCCGGCCATCACCCCCGCCGACCTCGAGGCCGCCTCCGCCCGGGTCGACGCCCTCCGCACCGAGATCGAGCGCCACCGCGACGAGTACTACGGGGCGGACGCGAGCACCCTCAGCGACGCCGAGTACGACGCGCTCGTGCACGAGCTCGAGGCGCTCGAGGAGGCGCACCCGACCCTCCGCAGCCAGGACAGCCCCACGCAGACGGTCGGCGGCCGCGCCGAGACCACGCTCTTCGCGCCCGTCACGCACGCCGAGCGCATGCTCAGCCTCGACAACGTCTTCAGCGAGGAGGAGCTCGCCGAGTGGGCCGCCAAGGTCGAGCGTGACGCCGGCAGCGGCCGCGTCCGCTACCTCAGCGAGCTCAAGATCGACGGGCTGGCCATCAACCTCCGCTACGAGCACGGCGTGCTCGTCACGGCGGCCACGCGCGGCGACGGCGTCGTCGGCGAGGACGTCACGCAGAACGTCCTCACCATGGGGACGGTCCCCGAGCGCCTGTCCGGCACCGGGCACCCGCCGCTCGTCGAGGTGCGCGGCGAGATCTTCTTCCCCGTCGCGGAGTTCGACGAGCTCAACGCCCGGCAGCTGGAGGTGGGGGAGCGCGTCTTCGCGAACCCGCGCAACGCGGCCGCGGGATCCCTGCGCCAGAAGGAGGAGGGCAAGACCGCCGCCCGCCTCGAGCTCATGCACGCGCGCATCCGGCGCCTCCGCATGCTCGTGCACGGCATCGGCGCGTGGCCCGTCCGCGAGCTGGAGCGCGACGCGCACGTGTCCGCGCAGTCCGAGGTCTACGGGCTGCTGGCCGGCTGGGGCCTGCCCATCTCCACCCACTTCCGCGTGTTCGACGACATCGCCGACGTCACCGCGTTCGTCCGGCGCCACGGTGCGCACCGCGCCGAGGTCGAGCACCAGATCGACGGCATCGTGATCAAGGTCGACGATCTGGGGCTGCACGAGGAGCTCGGCGCCACGAGCCGCGCGCCGCGCTGGGCGACCGCCTACAAGTACCCGCCCGAGGAGGTCAACACGACGCTCCTCGACATCGTCGTGAGCGTCGGCCGCACGGGCCGGGCCACGCCGTTCGCCGTGATGGAGAAGGTCGAGGTCGCCGGATCCGAGGTGCGCCAGGCCACGCTGCACAACCAGCAGGTCGTCAAGGCCAAGGGCGTGCTCATCGGCGACACGGTCGTGCTGCGCAAGGCCGGCGACGTCATCCCCGAGGTGCTCGGCCCGGTCGTCGAGCTGCGCGACGGCACGGAGCGCGAGTTCGTCATGCCCACGCTCTGCCCCGAGTGCCAGACGCCGCTGCGCCCCGCGAAGGAGGGCGACATCGACCTCCGCTGCCCGAACGCGCGCAGCTGCCCGGCGCAGGTGCGCGGCCGCGTCGAGCACGTGGCGTCGCGCGGCGCGCTCGACATCGAGGGCCTCGGCGAGGTCGCGGCGGCCGCGCTCACGCAGCCGCTCGAGCCCGAGGATCCGCCGCTCGAGACCGAGGCGGGCCTGTTCGAGCTGACGATGGCCGACCTCGTGCCCATCACGGTCGTCGTGCGCGACGCCGAGACCGGCATGGTGAAGGTCGACGAGCGGACGGGCGAGGCGAAGCGCGTCACGCCGTTCCGCCGCAAGCGCGTCGCGAAGCGCGACGGCGCGTTCGACCCCGAGCGGCCGTGGGGCGACGAGGACAGCGTCCCGTCGAAGTCCGCCGAGGTGCTGCTCGAGAACCTCGAGAAGGCGAAGACGCAGGACCTCTGGCGGATCCTCGTGGCGCTCAGCATCCGCCACGTCGGCCCGGTCGCGGCGCGCGCCCTGGCCGGCTGGTTCGGCTCCCTCGACGCCATCCGCTCCGCCAGCCGCGAGGAGCTGGCCGCGGTGGACGGCGTGGGCGGCATCATCGCCGACGCGCTGCTCGACTGGTTCGAGGTCGACTGGCACCGCGAGATCGTGGACCGCTGGGAGAGGGCGGGCGTGGTCACGGCCGTCCCCGGCCACCCCGGTCCGGGCGCCGCGGCCGCCGCGGGCGGCGTCCTCGCCGGGCTGACCGTCGTGGCCACCGGCTCGCTCGACGGCTACACGCGCGAGGGCGCGCTCGAGGCGATCATGGCGGCGGGCGGCAAGGCCGGATCCAGCGTCAGCAAGAAGACCCACTACGTCGCCGCCGGTCCGGGCGCCGGCTCCAAGCTCGGCAAGGCGGAGGCGCTCGGCGTGCGGATCATCGACGCGGCCGAGTTCCGCCTGCTGGTGGAGCAGGGACCCGACGCCATCGCCCTGCCCGACGCGGATCCCGCGCCGGAGGAGGCGGGCGCCGCGCCCGACGGCGAGCCGGCGGAGACCGAGCCGCCCGCGCCGAAGCGCGCCCGGAAGCGGAAGGCCGCGGCCGAGGCGGATCCCGCGAGCCCGACGGACGCCGACACCGAGCCGGGGGATCCCGCGACCACCCCCTGATCGGGCCTCCCGCCCGACACGTCGCGCCGATACCATGGGCGGACGCGTCGGCGCGGGCGCGCCATCCGCAGGCGCCGGCCCTCCCACGCCGGCTCTCTGGGGGATCTCGAACCGTGACGACTCGCGTCCGCGTGCTGCTCGCCGCCTCGGCCATCCTGTGCGGGCTGGTCGGGTCGCTCGTCGCGCCCGCGACCACGGCCGGAGCGGCGACCCGCCCGATCGCCGTCCTCGCCGGTCCGGACGCCGCGGATCCCGCCACCGGCGCGCACCTGCCGAGCCCCGCGCGGGTGATCCAGCAGCTCCGCGACCCGGAGGCCTCCGACCGCACGCTCCGCGACACGTCCCCCGTCGCGCTCCTCGGGGCGCTGCCCGCGCTCGACGCGCCGGAGCTCCGGACGCTCGCGCGCGCGATCCCGGAGACGATCCGGGAGCTCGTCCGCCGCCCGCCCGCCGTGTCCGGCGTCGCCGCGTGGTGGTCGGGACTCGCGCCCTCCGAGCGCCGCGACCTCGCCCAGGGCATCCCCGAGCTCGTCGGGAACCTGGAGGGCATCCCGGTGGTCGAGCGCGACGCCGCCAACCGCCGCCTGCTCGCCGAGCGCGAGCGCGAGCTGCACGCCGAGGCCGCGACGACGCCGGGTCGCGGCGCGCAGCAGGCGGTCGGGCGCGACCTGGACATGCTCGCCGAGGTGCGTCGGGCGCTGGAGCCCGCGGTGGGCGGCCCCGCGCGCTCGCTCCTGACGCTCGACACGACGTGGCCGGGACGCGCCGGCATCGTGATGGGGGACCTCGACACCGCGGCGTACGTCGGGATCGTCGTGCCCGGCATGTTCTACTCCGTGTCCGACCGCCTGGTCGACTGGACAGACGTCGCCGCGCGCCTCCAGCAGCAGCAGACCACCCTGCTCGGCGCGAGCGCGGCGCAGGGCGCGGGCGGCGTCGCCACCATCTCCTGGATCGGCTACCGCACGCCCGACCTCCTCGGCATCGGCTCGCTCGACCTGGCGCACGAGGGCGCGCAGTACCTCGAGGGCGCGATCCAGGGGATCCAGGGCCTGCGCCGCGACGACCCGCCGTACGTGACGGTCATCGCGCACTCGTACGGCTCGACCGCGGCGCTGCTCGCGCTGTCGAGCGGGCGGGCGTCCGTCGACGCGCTGGCCGTCGTCGGGTCCCCGGGCGGCGCCGTGCGCGACGCCGGGCAGCTCGACGTCCCCGCCGGGCGGGTGTTCGTGGGCGAGGCCCCGTGGGATCCGGTGGTCGGCTCGTCGTACTTCGGGTCGGACCCGGGCAGCGCGTCGTTCGGCGCCGCGCACTTCGGGGTCACCGGGACGGGCGCGTCCGGGGGCGTCTCGGCCGACGGATCCCTCGTGGGCGTCGTCGGGCACAACAGCTACTTCGACCGCGGCACGGAGTCCTTCCGGAACCTCGCGCTCATCGGCATCGACCGCCCGGTCGCGCGCGACGTGCTCGCCGACGCCAGCGGCAGGTAGCGGGCCCGCGCGTCAGCCGCGGCTGCGCTCGGCGTACTCCAGCCGCACGTCGTCGGGGCCCGTCGCGACGAGGTGGCCGTCGTCCACCTCGAGCGACGACACCCGGGAGAGGTCCTGGAGGTAGCGGGCCTCGAGGCCGCCGTCCTCGCACGCGAGCTGGCCGGGGACGACCCCGGCGAGCATCCCGTCGCCCTTCCCGGCCATCGTGCCGGAGTAGTCGTTGCAGGGGCCACGGCCGCTGACCCCGCCGCCGCCGACCCGCATCGTGATGAGCGCGTCACCCACGTCCAGGTCGCCCGCGGCGTCGGATCCGGACACGAGGTGCCAGTTGCCGCGCACGTCGCTGACGGGCGCGCATCCGGCGAGCGGCGCGAGAGCCAGCGCGGCGACGGCGACGGCGGCGACCGCGGCCCCTCGGGGTCGTCCGGATCGGCGGCGGGCGGGGATCCGGGCTGCGGTGGGCATGGGGGTCACGCTAATAGAATCTCCCGGTACCCCCGCACACAGTCCTTTGGAGACGCATGCCCGACACCCGGCCCGAGCCCGCCGACGCGACCAGCGGGGACGAGACCCCCCAGGCGCCGACCCCCACGGAGCAGATCAGCCGGGAGCAGGTGGAGCACCTCGCCGGCCTCGCGCGCATCCGCCTGAGCGCGGAGGAGATCGACCAGCTCACGACCGAGCTCGGCCTCATCGTGGAGTCGGTCGCGAAGGTCACCGCGGTCGCGGGACCGGACGTCCCCGCCACGAGCCACCCGATCCCGCTCGTGAACGTCTACCGGCCCGACGTGCCGGGCGAGACGCTGACCACCGCCCAGGCGCTCGCGGGCGCACCCGAGCACGACGGATCCCGCTTCAAGGTGTCGGCGATCCTCGGCGAAGAGCAGTAGGAGCACCATGACCGACGACCTCACGCGCCTCAGCGCCGCCGACCTCGCCGACCGCCTCGCGTCCCGCGACGTCTCGAGCGTCGACGCCGTGCGCGCGCACCTCGACCGCATCGACCACGTCGACGGCGACGTCCACGCGTTCCTCCACGTCTCCGGGGAACGCGCCCTCGGGCGCGCCGCCGAGATCGACGCGCAGCGCGCCGACGGCGCCCCGCTCGGTCCGCTCGCGGGCGTGCCCATCGCCATCAAGGACGTGCTCTGCACCATCGACATGCCGTCCACCGCGGGCTCGCGCATGCTCGAGGGCTGGACTCCGCCCTACGACGCCACGGTCGTCCAGCGCCTCCGCGCCGCGGGCCTCGTTCCGCTCGGCAAGACCAACATGGACGAGTTCGCGATGGGATCCTCCACCGAGCACTCGGCCTTCGGCGCCACGCACAACCCGTGGGACCTCGACCGCATCCCCGGCGGCTCGGGCGGCGGATCCGCGGCAGCGGTCGCCGCGTTCGAGGCGCCCGTCGCGCTCGGCTCCGACACGGGCGGCTCCATCCGGCAGCCCGCCGCCGTCACCGGATCCGTGGGCGTCAAGCCCACCTACGGCGGCGTGAGCCGGTACGGCGCCATCGCGCTCGCCTCGAGCCTCGACCAGGTCGGCCCGGTCTCCCGCACGGTGCTCGACTCGGCGCTCGTCCACGACGTCATCGGCGGGCACGACCCGCGCGACTCCACGTCGCTCACCGACACGTGGCCCTCGTTCGCTGAGGCCGCGCGCGCCGGGCAGCGCGAGGGATCCGTGAAGGGCCTCCGCATCGGCGTCGTGAAGCAGCTCGACGGCGAGGGCTTCCAGGCCGGCGTCACGCAGCGCTTCCGCGAGGCGCTCGACCTCCTCGAGCAGGCGGGCGCGGAGATCGTCGAGGTCTCCGCCCCGAACTTCGAGCACGCCATCGCCGCGTACTACCTGATCCTCCCCGCGGAGGCGTCGAGCAACCTCGCCAAGTTCGACTCGGTGCGCTTCGGCCTCCGCGTCAACCCGCCCGGCGGCGGCACCGTCGAGGACGTCATGGCGGCGACCCGCGAGGCCGGCTTCGGCCCCGAGGTCAAGCGCCGCATCATCCTCGGCACCTACGCGCTGAGCGCCGGCTACTACGACGCCTACTACGGCAGCGCGCAGAGGGTCCGCACGCTCATCCAGCGCGACTTCGACGCCGCGTTCCAGCAGGTCGACGTGCTGGTCACGCCTTCCGCGCCCACGACGGCGTTCAAGCTCGGCGAGAAGCTCGACGACCCGCTGGCGATGTACCTCAACGACCTCACGACGATCCCCGCGAACCTCGCGGGCGTCCCCGGCATCGGCCTCCCCATCGGGCTCGCGCCCGAGGACGGCCTGCCCGTCGGGATCCAGTTCATGGCGCCCGCCCGCGAGGACGCGCGCCTCTACACGGTCGGCGCCGCGCTCGAGGGGATCCTCGAGCGGCGGTGGGGCGGGCCCCTGCTCGCCCAGGCACCCGAGCTCGCGCGCGCCGCGCGACGCACCACGGACGGAGACACGCACTGATGGCCAAGGCCGAGCTGATGGACTACGACAAGGCCATCGAGATGTTCGAGCCCGTGCTCGGGTTCGAGGTGCACGTGGAGCTGAACACGCGCACGAAGATGTTCTCCGACGCCCCGAACTTCTTCGGCGGCGAGCCCAACACCAACATCACGCCCGTGGACCTGGGCCTCCCGGGCTCGCTGCCGGTCGTGAACGAGCAGGCCGTGCGGTACTCGATCAGCCTGGGCCTCGCGCTCGGCTGCGAGATCGCGCCCAGCTCCCGCTTTGCCCGGAAGAACTACTTCTACCCGGACCTCGCGAAGAACTACCAGATCAGCCAGTTCGACGAGCCCATCGCGTTCCGCGGCTCGGTCGAGGTGGAGATGCCCGACGGCCGCATCGTCACGGTGCCGATCGAGCGCGCGCACATGGAGGAGGACGCCGGGAAGCTCACGCACGTGGGCGGCGCGACGGGCCGGATCCAGGGCGCCGACCACTCGCTCGTCGACTACAACCGCGCCGGCGTGCCGCTCGTGGAGATCGTCACCGACATCATCTACGGGGCAGAGGCCGAGGCGCCCGAGCTCGCGAAGGCGTACGTGTCGACCATCCGCGACATCGTCGTGGCGCTCGGCATCTCCGACGCGAAGATGGAGCGCGGCAACCTCCGCTGCGACGCGAACATCTCGCTGAGCCCGCGCGGATCCGGGAAGCTCGGCACCCGCACGGAGACCAAGAACGTCAACTCGCTCCGCAGCGTCGAGCGCGCCATCCGCTACGAGATCCAGCGTCAGGCGGCCATCCTCGCCGCCGGCGGCACGATCACGCAGGAGACGCGGCACTGGCACGAGGACACCGGCCGCACCTCCGCCGGCCGCCCCAAGAGCGACGCCGACGACTACCGCTACTTCCCGGAGCCCGACCTGCTGCCCGTGCAGCCGAGCGCCGAGCTGATCGAGGAGCTGCGCGCGGCGCTGCCCGAGTCGCCCGCGATCCGCCGCCGCCGGCTCAAGGCCGAGTGGGGCTTCACCGACCTCGAGTTCCAGGACGTCGTGAACTCGGGGCTCCTCACCGAGCTCGTGGACACGGTCGAGGCCGGGGCCGCCCCGCAGGCGGCGCGCAAGTGGTGGACGGGCGAGATCGCCCGCATCGCCAACGCGCGCGGCGTGGACGCGGCGACGCTCATCAGCCCCGCGCAGGTCGCGTCCGTCATCGAGCTGGTCGAGGCCGGCACGCTGACGAACCGCCTCGCGCGCGACGTGATCGAGGGCGTCATCGACGGCGAGGGCACGGCGCAGGAGGTCGTGGACGCCCGCGGCCTCGCGGTCGTGTCCGACGACGGCCCGCTCATCGCCGCCATCGACGAGGCGCTCCAGGCGCAGCCCGACGTCCTCGCGAAGATCCGCGACGGCAAGGTGCAGGCCGCCGGGGCCGTCATCGGCGCCGTGATGAAGGCCATGCGCGGCCAGGCGGACGCGGCCCGCGTCCGCGAGCTCGTGCTGGAGCGCGCGCAGGCCTCGTGACCGCAACCCTCGTCGCCCGCGGCCTCGCCGGAGGACACGGGCACCGCACGCTGTTCTCCGGGCTCGACCTCACGGTCGCGCCCGGGGACGTCGTCGGCCTCGTCGGCGCGAACGGCGCCGGGAAGAGCACGCTGCTGCGGCTCCTCGCCGGCGTCGACGCGCCGCAGGACGGCCGCGTGCTGCTCTCGCCCGCCGACGCGTTCATCGGCTGGCTGCCGCAGGAGCACGAGAGGATCCCGGGCGAGACCGTCGCGGGCTACGTCGCCCGCCGCACCGGCTGCGCCGAGGCCTCGGCCGAGCTGGACCGCACGGCCGTCGCCCTCGGCGAGGGCCTGCCCGGCGCCGACGACGCGTACGGCACCGCGCTCGACCGCTGGATGGCGAGCGGCGCCGCCGACCTCGACGAGCGCCTGCCCGTGACGCTCGCGGAGCTCGGGCTCGACCTCGACCCGGAGCTCCCCACCGCGGGCCTCTCCGGCGGGCAGGCCGCGCGCGTCGCCCTCGCCGCGCTCCTGCTCAGCCGCTTCGACGTCGTGCTCCTCGACGAGCCCACCAACGACCTCGACCTCGACGGCCTCGCGCGCCTGGAGTCCTTCGTGCGCGGCCTCCGCGGCGGCGTCGTCCTCGTCTCCCACGACCGCGAGTTCCTCGCGCGCTGCGTCACCACGGTCGTCGAGCTCGACCTCGCGCAGGACAGCGTCCGCGTCTACGAGGGCGGCTACGACGCGTTCCTCGAGGAGCGCCAGGTCGCCCGCCGCCACGCGCGCGAGGCGTACGAGCAGTTCGCCGACACCAAGGCGGACCTCGTGTCCCGCGCCCGCACGCAGCGCGAGTGGTCGTCCCAGGGCGTCCGGAACGCCATGCGGAAGTCGCCCGACAACGACAAGATCCGCCGCAAGGCCTCGGCCGAGTCCAGCGAGAAGCAGGGCCAGAAGGTCCGCCAGATGGAGAGCCGCATCGCGCGCCTCGAGGAGGTCGAGGAGCCCCGCAAGGAGTGGGAGCTCGCCTTCACCATCGGGCAGGCGCCCCGGTCGAGCGCCGTGGTCGCGACGCTGCGCGCGGCGACCGTCACGCGCGGCGGCTTCACCCTCGGTCCCGTGTCGCTCCAGGTGGACGGCGGCGACCGCATCGGGATCACCGGCCCGAACGGCGCCGGCAAGTCGACGCTGCTCGGGCTGATCCTCGGCCGCATCGCCCCGGACGCCGGCGACGCGTCACCGGGTCGCAGCGTGCAGGTGGGCGAGATCGACCAGGCCCGCCAGTCGCTGCGGAGCGAGCTGCCCCTCGCGGAGTCGTTCGCGGAGCAGGTGCCGGATCTCTCGCCCGCCGAGGTCCGCACGCTGCTCGCCAAGTTCGGCCTGCGCGCCGACCACGTCACGCGTCCCGTCGATGGCCTCTCTCCCGGCGAGCGCACGCGAGCGGGCCTCGCGCTCCTGCAGGCCCGCGGGGTCAACCTGCTGGTGCTCGACGAGCCGACCAACCACCTCGACCTGCCCGCCATCGAGCAGCTCGAGCAGGCGCTCGACTCCTACGACGGCACGCTCCTGCTCGTCACGCACGACCGGCGGATGCTCGACGCCGTGCGCCTCGACCGGCACTGGCACGTGGACCGGGGCGTCGTCACCGAGTCCTGAGCCGCGCCCGTCCTCGCTACTGGTAGGTGACGAGGTCCGGCACGGGGGAGACGTCGCGCATCGTCTGCTCGGGGCTCAGCATCGGCGTGTCCTCGTCGATGAAGTTCTTCCATCCCCAGGCCATCCCGGCCGGCGCGTCGGCGTGGAGGGCGCGCCAGGTCGCCTGCTTGTCGGGCTGGCCGCCCTGCCCGTCCGCGTGGACGAGCATCGCGAGCTCGGGGTGGTCCATGTCGAGCGACGCGCGGTCCTGGATCATGCTCAGCCGGAACTGGTGCAGCACGAGCATCTTCTGCGGCAGGCCCCTCTCGCGGACGAGGCCGGCGAGCCAGTCGGTCGTGGCGTCGACCTCGGCCGCGGACACGCTGCCGATCTGCTTCAGCGGCACCTGGTCCGGGCCGAGCCGCCACTCGGGGTCGAGCGCGAGGCCGACGCCCGGCTGCGCGAGCACGGACTCGTACCGCTTCGCCTGCGTCAGGAAGTCGGTGCGGCCGGGCTGGAGGTCGATGACGACGTAGACGCCCGCATCCCTCGCGGCGTCGATCCAGGGCTGCAGCGTCTCGACGGGGACCTCGGACGAGTAGTCGCCGTTGGGTCCCGCCGAGCCCGCGGCGACGGTGGCGATGAGCTCGAACATGGGGATCACGGGCTCGTCGGAGTAGGGCTGGTACTCGGCCGCCTGCGCCTTCGCGCGCGCGACGGCGTCCGCGGGCCCCTGCTCGCCCAGCACGCCGAGCGCGCCCGTGCCGGCGGCGCCGTAGAGCGCGACGTAGCGCTTGCCGGGGAGCACGAGCTGGCCGCCGCCCGGGAGCTGGTCGCCCGTGGACGCCGTGCGGATGCGGCCCTCGAGCGACGCGTCGTCCGCAAAGGCGGCGCCGACCGCGATGGCGCTCGTCGCGCCCGCGTCGTGCAGCGCGGCGATCGCGTCGGCGGAGGCGCGCGGGTCCGGGGTCCCCTCGGGCACGACGGTCACGCCGACGCCGGCCGCGCGCGCGGTCGCGACCGCGGCGAGGGAGGACGCGGCGTCGGTGGCGAGCGCGTGCGCGCCGGTGAGGGCGGCGGCGGGCGCGGTGGCGGGGAGGGCGTCGTCGCCGGATCCCGCGGTCGGGGTCGTGGGGGAGGCGTCGCCGTCGGGCGCGGCGAGCGCGGCCACGCGCGACACGGCGGCGGACGGATCCGCGTCGGGCGCGTCGGCGACCTCGGCCCCGGTGACCCGGGCCACGTCGGCGGCGTGGTCGGCGCGCACCACGGTGGTCGACGCCGGCAGCGCCGACGCGGCGTCGTCGCCGAGGTCGCCGACGGCGAGCACCCCCGAGGATCCGAGGCGCGCGATCTCGGGCGCGGCGCCGGCCCCCTGGACGATGAGCGGCGCGCCGAGCGCGACCGCGGCCTCGGCGCCGAGCTCCTGCGCCGCGACGTCGCCCGCGGGCGCGAGCACGGCGACGGGCGCCTGGCGGAAGAGGCTCCCGCTCATGGCGATCGACGCGTCCGAGTCGTCGGCCTGGCCCACGACGGTGAGCGGCGCCTCGGGCGCGGCCGTCACGGGGCGGAGCGCGTCGGGCGTCCGCTCCTCCGCGGTGCAGGCGCCGAGGCCCGCGACGAGGGCGACGGCGGCGAGGAGGGCGGCGGAGGCGCGGAGGGATCGGGGGAGGCGGAGGGGGGACGACACCCGACCACGCTACGCGACCCCCGGCGGGGGCGGGCCGACGCGCCGACGCCCGGCGCGGGACGGCGACGTCCGCCGGCCGTCGTCGACACGGGCCTCCCGGGAGCCGCCCGGTAGCGTGGTCGGGTGACCGCTCTCCTGCCGCCGACCCTCCTGCCGACGACGACGATCGCCGGCGCCCGCCCCGCCGCCGGCGCCGAGGATCCGCTCGAGGGCCTCGACGGCCTCGTGGGCGCCGCCGCCCGCGTGATCGAGGCGCTCGGCGAGGTGGGCGTCGGCGCCATGACGTTCATCGAGACCGTCTTCCCGCCCATCCCGAGCGAGGTCGTGCTGCCGCTCGCCGGCTTCGTCGCGGCGACGGGTCGCATGAACCTGGTGCTCGTGATCGTCGCCAGCACGCTCGGCGCCTACCTCGGCGCCCTGCTCCTGTACTGGCTCGGCCGGAAGGCGGGGGAGGAGCGGACCATCCGCGTGCTCTCGAGGCTGCCGCTCGTGGAGCGCCACGACTTCGAGGTGGCCGCCGCGTGGTTCCACCGGCACGGCAGGTCGGCGGTGTTCTTCGGCCGTCTCGTGCCGGGCGTCCGCAGCCTGATCTCCCTGCCGGCGGGCGCGGCGGGCATGCACCTCGGCACGTTCAGCTTCTACACGATCGCCGGCAGCGGCCTCTGGAACGGCGCCCTCATCGGGTTGGGCGCGGCCCTCGGCAGCCAGTACGAGCTGATCGACGCGTACGCGCAGTACCTCGACTACGCGGTCTACGCCGTGCTCGGGATCCTCGTGCTCCTGCTGGTCGGCCGCGCCCTCCGCCGCCGGGCACAGCGGCGCGGGGCCGAGCGCGACAGCTGACCCGGAGCGGTCCCGCGCCGGCGCGGGCGACGCGCACCCGCCTCCCACGGGGCTCCCGGGCCCGCCGCGTACGGTGGCCGGAGGCCGACGAGGTCGGCGATCCGCGCCGATCCGGCCCCGGCGAGAGGCACCACCATGGGATTCCTGGACAGGCTCCTGGGCCGCGACGAGCAGCCCGACGGACGACGTGACCGCGCCGAGGCCGGCGCCCCGCGCGAGCGCAGCGCCGACGAGGTCGCCGTCGAGCGCTACCGCTACCTGCTCCGCACCGCGCCGCCGGAGAGGATCGAGGAGGTGCACCTGGAGGCCTTCCAGAAGCTCACCCCGGAGCAGCGCGAGATCCTCTTCCGCCAGCTGAGCTCGGACGCCGCCGAGGGCGACGCGCCCGTGGACGACCGCCCCGAGTCGCTCGCCCGCTCCGCCACGCGCTCGGAGATGCGCGCGCCCGGCACGCTCGAGCGCACCCTCGGCCCGCGCGGCGGACTCGCCGGCGGCGGCGGCGCCGGGATGGGCATGGGCGGCATGATCGCCGGATCCATGCTCGGCACCATCGCGGGCGTCGTGGTCGGCTCGGCCATCGCGCAGGCGCTCATCCCCGACGCGGTCGGCTACGACCAGGCGGGCGCGGACGGCGCGGACGGCGGCGCCGACGCGGGGGCCGACGGCGGAGCGGACGCGGGCGCGACGGACGCCGGCGCTGCCGACGCCGGCGGCGCCGACGCGGGCGCCGGGGACTTCGGCAGCGGCGACTTCGGCGGCGGCGACTTCGGGGGCGGCGGCGACTTCGGCGGCGGCGACTTCTTCTAGCGCACGGCGGGCCGTGCCGCGGCGTCCGGGGAGGTCCCCGGGCGCCTAGCCGGCGTCGACGATGCCCTCGCGCACCTTCCGGCGCAGCACCTTGCCGAGGAGCGACGTCGGCAGCTCGTCGAGCACCACGATCCGGCGCGGCACCTTGTAGGCGGCCAGCTCGCCGCGCAGCGTCGTCCGCGCGGCCTGCTCGTCGAGCGTCGCCCCCTCCTCGAGCACCACGGCGGCCACGACCTCCTCGTCGCCGCCGTCGCGGGGGATCCCCACCACCGCGGCGTCGCGCACGCCCGGCAGCTGCCGCACGGCGTCCTCGACCTCGCTCGGCGAGACGTTGAACCCGCCCGTGATGATGAGCTCCTTGATCCGGTCGGCGATGCGCACGAAGCCGTCCTGGTCGATCGTCACCACGTCGCCCGTGCGGAACCAGCCGCCCTCGAGGAGCACGGCGGCCGTCTCGTCCGGGCGGCCGTGGTAGCCGCGGAACACCTGGGGCCCGCGCACGAGCAGCTCGCCGGGCTCGCCCGCGGGCCGGTCGACGGTCGGGTCCTCGGGATCCACGACGCGCACCTCGGTGTTGGGCAGCGGCAGGCCGACCGTGCCCGCGCGGCGCGTGTCGCCGACGGGGTTCGCCATCAGCACGGGCGAGCACTCCGAGAGGCCGTAGCCCTCGACGAGCCAGCCGCCGGTCTGCCCCTCCCACGGCACGACGACCGACTCGGGCAGCGCCATGGCGCCGGAGATGGAGATCGAGATGCCCGCGAGCGAGACGCCCTCCGCCTCGGCGGCCTCGCGCAGGCGCTTGTAGATGGGCGGCACGGCGGGCAGGAACGTCGGCGGGTGGCGGCGGATCGCCTGCAGCACGAGGTCCGGCTCGAAGCGCGGGAACAGCACCAGGCGCGAGCCCATGCTCATCGCGAAGGTGAGGCAGAGGGTCAGCCCGTAGGCGTGGAACATGGGCAGCACGGCGTAGACGACGCTCGTGCCGCGGGAGACGGTCGGCACCCACGCGCGGGACTGGGCCGCGTTCGCGCTGAGGTTGAGGTGCGTGAGCTCGGCGCCCTTCGGCGCGCCCGTCGTGCCGCTCGTGTACTGGATGACCGCGAGGTCGGTCGCCGCCGGACGCGGGTGGTCGACCGGCAGGGGAGCGACGGCGGAGATCCGCTCCCAGGTGATCGTGCCGGAGACCTTCGCGGCGATGGCGGCGCGCGCCGCGCGGGCCTTCGGGACGGGGAGGCGCAGGAGGAGGCGCGTGCGCCGGGGCATGGCGCGCGTCACGTCGACGGACACGATGCGCTCGGGCCGCACGCCGTCGGGCAGCGCCTGGATCGTCGCGACCGACCGGTCCCACGCGATCACCGTGCGGGCGCCGTGGTCCTCGAACTGGTGCTGCAGCTCGCGCGGCGTGTAGAGCGGGTTGTGCTCGACCACGACGGCGCCGAGGCGCAGCACGGCGTAGAACGCCACGACGTGCTGGGGGCAGTTGGGCAGCACGATCGCGACCGGGTCGCCCGCGCGGACGCCCGCGTCGTGCAGGCCCTGCGCGGCGCGCGCGATCCGCTCGCCGAGCTCGCGGTAGCTGGTCTCCGCCCCGAGGAAGTCGAGCGCGGTGCCACCGGGGAAGCGGAGGACGGACTGGTCGACGATGTCCACGAGCGATCCCTGCGGCAGGTCGATCTCGTGCGGGACGTCGGGCGCGTAGCTGGCCAGCCAGGCCCGCTCGGTGGGGGTGGTCACCCCTCCCACCCTAGGCCGCGAGCGTGCCCGGGCCGGTGACGCGGAGGCGACGGCACGGGGACGCGTGCCTCGCGCGGCGCCGGGGACGCGGAGGGCGCGCCCCGCGGGGTCAGTCCCGCCCCGCGCGCCGCCCCTCGGCCAGGTACGCGAGCCGGTGCAGCGTCTCGACGTTGCGCGCGTGCAGGAGCAGGTCGAGGATCGGCGCGGGCACGAGGCGCCCCGGGCCCCGCACGGCCTCCTCGGTCATGCGGACCTCGCACCCGTCCGGCAGCGTCCGCACCTCGACGGTGACGCGCGCCTCGCCGAGCGGCCAGCCCTTCGGCTGCATGACCATGCGGCGCGGCGGATCCCACTCGAGCATCGTGGTCGCGTCGTCGATGAGCGCAGGCCACGAGCCGAAGGAGTGGTGCAGCTGGGATCCGACCGCGGGCCAGGCGTCGTCGACGGCCCGCATCCGGGACGCGCCGACGACCCAGGCGGGGAACAGCCAGCCGTCGGCGACCACCTCGACGACGTCGGACGGGGAGCACTTCATGCGGCGGCGGGTGACGGACATGGGTCCAGTCTGCTGCGCGCGTCCAGGCTGCGGTAATCGGCTCGTCGGGCTCGACGCCCGCGGGCGGCCCTGCTACAGGGAGAGGTCCGGTCCGCGCTCGATCCCGAACTCGTGCCGGAGCGCGCTCCGGGCGGCCTGGTACCCGGCCATCCCGTGCACGCCGGGGCCGGGTGTCGCCGAGCTCGACGCGAGGTAGACGCCCGCGGCGGGCGTCCGCCACGGATCCGGCGACAGCACGGGACGCGCGAGGAGCTGCCACACGCTCGCGGCGCCCGCGGCGATGTCGCCGCCGATGTAGTTGGGGTCGTGCTCCTCCATCCCGACGGCGTCGATGCTGGAGGAGGCGAGGATCAGGTCGCGGAAGCCGGGGGCGAAGCGCTCGATCTGGCGGGTGATCGCCTCGGTCTGGTCGACCGTGGATCCCGCGGGCACGTGGGTGTACGCCCAGAGCACGTGCTTGCCCTCGGGTGCGCGGCCGGGGTCGTCGATCGACGGCTGCGCGACGAGCACGTACGGGTCGTCGCTGTGGCGCCCGGCGGCGACGTCGCGCTCGGCCCGCTGGATCTCGGCGCGGGTGCCGCCGACGTGCAGCGTGCCCGCCTTCCGGAGCTCGGGATCCGTCCACGGCACGGGCCCGGAGAGCGCGAAGTCGACCTTGGAGGCCGCGTTGCCGTAGCGGAAGCGGCGGAGGGCGCGGAGGTAGCGGGCGGGCAGGCGGTCGCTCGCGATGCGCGAGAGCGCCCGGGCGCTGGTGTCGAGCAGCACGGCGCGGGCGGCGGGCAGCTCGCGCAGCGTCCGCACCTCGGATCCCGTGACGACCTCGCCGCCGTGCGCCCGCAGGTCGTCGACCATCGCGTCGACGATGGACTGGCTGCCGCCGATCGGCACCGGCCAGCCGCGCGCGTGGGCGTACGCGCCGAGGGACAGCGCGGCCGCGGCCGTCGACACGCTCGGCATCGTCTGGATCGCGTGCGCGGCGACCCCGGTGAACATGGCGGGGGCCACGTCCCCCCGGAAGCGCGCGTTCCACGCGGGCGAGCCCTGCTCGAGCGCGCGGAGGCCCAGCCGGATCGCGGTGGGCGGGTGCCGGGGCACCTGGAGCAGCGGGCCGTTCGTGAACTGGGCGACCCGGTCGGCGGACGCGGCGAGCGGTCCCATGAGCTGCCGCCACGCGCGCCCGTCGACGCCGAGCGCGTCGACGGTGCGTTCGATGTCGCGGTAGGCGATGCCCGAGACGCCGCCGTCGAGCGGATGCCCGTAGGAGATCTCGGGCACGACGAGGTCGATGCGCCGGTCGAGCTGGAACGCCCGGAAGAACCCGGACGCGAGCGCCATCGGGTGCACGGCGGAGCAGATGTCGTGGTGGAAGCCGGGGAGCGTGAGCTCCGCCGTGCGGCTCCCGCCGCCGATCGTGTCGGCCCGCTCGTGCACCTCCACGCGGAGCCCCGCGCGGGCCATCGTCACGGCCGCGGCCAGCCCGTTCGGTCCGGATCCGACCACGATCGCGTCGATGTCACCCATGCGTCGAGGCTATCGGCGACGGAGCGCCGCGGTGCCGGCGGCCAGACCGGAGAGGAGCGCGCCCGCGCCGATGGCGACGGCCTTCGCGCGGTTGCGGACGATCCACACCTGCGGGCTCATCATGCGGGCGCGGTCGCTGAAGATGCCGCGCGCGCCGTGGTCGCCCGCGGTCGGCGTGTAGAGGTTGGTCGTGAGCATGGGCTGCGTCTTGTCCTCCGCCTGCTGGCCGGTGTAGCCGGTCTTCGCGAGGTAGCCGTCGAGCCAGTTGGCGACGAAGCGGTTGCCGAGGACGGTCATGACGGTCGGCTCGCCCACCCAGTTCCGGCGCTTCGGCTTCTCCGCGACCGCGGCGATGGCCTGCGCGCCCACCTCGGGCTCGAAGATCGGCGGCACGGGCTGCGGGTGGTGCGGCAGCTGCGACTTGACCCAGTTGAACTGGATCGTGTTGAGCGCGGGCATGTCGACCGTGGAGATCCTCACCTTGCTCTCGTTGTGGATCAGCTCGGTCGTCACCGACTCGGTGAACCCCTGCACGGCGTGCTTCGCGGCGCAGTACGCGGCCTGGAGCGGGATCCCGCGGTGGGCGAGCGCCGAGCCGACCTGGATCACGTGGCCGCTGTCGCGCGGCACCATGCGGCTGAGGGCGGCGCGCGTGCCGTTGACGAAGCCGAAGTAGTTGACGGCGGTGGCGCGCTCGAAGTCGGCCGGGTCGGTGGTGAGGAACTCGCCGAAGACGCCGACCATGGCGTCGTTGACCCACAGGTCGATGGGGCCGAGCTCGTCCTCGACGCGGTCCGCGGCGGCCTCCACGGCCAGGCGGTCGGCGACGTCGGTGGAGATGCCGAGCCCGCGGCGCCCGCGCGCCTCGATGTCGGCGACGGCGCCCGCGAGCCCGTCCTCGCCGCGAGCGAGGACGGCGACGTCCCAGCCGCGGTCCGCGAGCTCCCGTACGGTCGCTCGGCCCAGTCCGGCCGATCCTCCGGTGACGACGGCGATGCCTCGAGTCATGGCGCTCCTTCGATGGTTGGTGCACGAAACGTGCTCCTCCACCGTAGGACCGTCGCGGCGGCCGACCCGGCGCGCGGCCCGTCCTGCCAGGCGGCGGTCAGCCTTCGCGCTGCAGGTCCTCGCGCACCTGGCGGCGCAGGACCTTGCCGATCAGCGACGTCGGCAGCGCATCGACCTGCATCACCCGGCGCGGGACCTTGTACGCGGTGAGGTGGGCACGGCAGTAGGCGCGGATCGCGGCCTCGTCGAGCGTCGCGCCCGGATCCAGCACGACGGCCGCCGTGACGTCCTCGCCGCCGTCCGCCGAGGGCAGCCCGACGACGGCGACGCCCTGCACGCCCGGGGCGCCGCGCACGACGTCCTCGACCTCGCTGGGGGAGACGTTGAAGCCGCCCGTGATGATGAGCTCCTTCATCCGGTCGACGATCGTCGTGAAGCCGTCGGCGTCGACGCGCACGATGTCGCCCGTGCGGAACCAGCCGCCGTCGAGGAGCGCGGCGCGCGTCTCGTCGGGGCGGCGCCAGTAGCCCTGGAACACCTGCGGGCCGCGGATGAGCAGCTCGCCCTCCTCGCCGGCCGCGCGGTCGACGGTCGGGTCCTCGGGATCCACGACGCGCACCTCGGTGCTCGGGAACGGCACGCCGACCGTGCCGGGACGCCGCGACGGGCCGATGGGGTTGCCGAGCGCCACGGGCGACGTCTCGGTGAGGCCGTAGCCCTCGACGAGGTACCCGCCCGTGAGGCCCTCCCACAGCTCGACGGTGGACACCGGCAGGTTCATGGCGCCGGAGATCGCGAACCGGACCCCCGTGAGGTCGACCCGCTTCGCCTTCGCGCCGCGCGCCAGCCGCTCGTAGATGGGCGGCACGGCGGGCAGGAACGTCGGCGGGTGCTTGCGCGCGGCGGCGAGCACGAGGTCCACGTCGAACTTCGGGAAGAGCACGAGGCGCGCGCCGATGGCCATGGCGAACGTGAGGCAGAGCGTGAGGCCGTAGGCGTGGAACATCGGCAGCACCCCGTAGACGGTCTCGCCGCCGTCGGCGAGGCCGGGCACCCAGGCGCGGCCCTGCATGGCGTTGGCGTGCAGGTTCCGGTGGGTGAGGACCGCGCCCTTGGGGCTCGCGGTCGTGCCGCTCGTGTACTGGAGGATCGCGACGTCGTCGAGCTCGGGACGCGGGCGGGAGGCGGCGATGCGGCGGTGGTCGACGAGCTCCTCCCACGTGACGGTGTCCTCCACCGGCGTCGTGATCGCGGCGCGGGCGCGTCGGGCGGCGGGCACGGGCAGGCGCAGCTTGAGGCGCGTGGCGAGCGGCATGGCGGCGGGCAGGTCGACCGAGATGATCGTGTCGACGGGCACGTCGCGCGGCATGTCCTGGATCGTGCCGACGACCGTGTTCCAGGCGATGGCGACGCGCGCGCCGTGGTCCTCGAACTGGTGCCGGAGCTCGCGCGGCGTGTAGAGCGGGTTGTGCTCGACGACGATCGCGCCGAGCCGCAGCACCGCGTAGAAGGCGACGACGTGCTGCGGG
Organism: Clavibacter phaseoli; assembly: GCF_021922925.1. NCBI lineage: Bacteria > Bacillati > Actinomycetota > Actinomycetes > Micrococcales > Microbacteriaceae > Clavibacter > Clavibacter phaseoli. The sequence goes on along the minus strand of NZ_CP040786.1, from coordinate 1,327,637 downwards.
CAGTTCGGCAGCACGAGCGCGACGCGGTCGCCCTTGCGGACGCCGAGGCGGCGCAGGCCCTCGGCCGCGCGGCTGATCTGGTCGCCCATCTCGCGGTAGGTCGTCTCGCGGCCGAAGAACTCGAGCGCGACGGCCTTCGCGTGCCGCTGGATGGAGCGCTCCACCATGTCGACGAGGGATCCGATGACCGGCGGGATGTCGGCCGACACCCCGTCCGCGTAGCTGCGTACCCAGGGGCGGTCGGCGTCGATGCTCATGTCCCCACCATAGGGAATGCGCCCGGGCGGGACCCGGGCGCATCCGTCGTGCATCGGTCGCGGGCTACGCGGGGTAGACGACCCCGGTCAGCTGCTCGGACGCGTCCCAGAGGCGGCGGGCGAGCTCGGGGTCCTTCGACCACGGGCTCGAGGCGGCCAGGTGCGGCATGCCGCTCATCCCGCCCGCGCCCGCGGGACCGTAGTAGTCGCCCGGGTGCACGCCGAGGCCGGTCGCGGCCTGGATCTGCGGGAGGGCGCCCACGCGCACGTCCTGGCCCATCGCGGCCGGCCCGAACCTCGCGGCCAGGTCGCTCACCGCGCCCTGCGGCCCGGATCCCGGACCGTTCTTCGCGAGGTTCGTCGACGTGACGCCCGGGTGCGCGGCGACGGCCGTGAGGCCCCAGCCCCGCTCCTCGGAGAGCGCCTGCAGGCGGCGCATGAAGAGCAGGTTCGCGAGCTTCGCCTGGCCGTACGCCGCCCAGGGGCTGTACCGGCGCTCGGACTGGAGGTCGCCGAACGCGATGCGGCCCATCCAGTGCGCGAGGCTCGAGACGACGACCACGCGGGGCGCGTCGGCCGCCTGCAGCGCCGGCAGGAGCAGCCCGGTCAGCGCGAAGTGTCCGAGGTGGTTGGTTCCGAGCTGGATCTCGAAGCCGTCGGCCGTCTCGCGCCGGTCCGGCGGGGCCATGACGCCGGCGTTGTCGACCAGGATGTCGATCGGCCCGCGCTCGATCTCGCGGTCGGCGAAGGCGCGCACGGAGGCGAGGTCGGCGAGGTCGAGGGATCCGACCTCCACGTGGACGCCGGGGTGGCGGTCGCGGATGGATCCTGCCGCGTCCTCGCCGCGCTCGGGGTCGCGCGAGGTGAGCACGACGGAGGCGCCGGCCGCGGCGAGCCGGCGCGCGGTCTCGAGGCCGAGGCCGCTGTTGCCGCCGGTGACGACGGCGCGCTTCCCGTCGAGCGGGCTGATGATGATGTCGGTGGGACGGGGCACGCGGACTCCTCTTGCGGGTGGGATCCCCACGCTAGCGACGTCGGCCGGGCGTCGCCCGTGCGGGCGGCGCGGGGCCGCGCGCCGGGCGGCGGTCGGAGGCCGCCGATGGGAGGATCGGGGCATGTGGATGAGACGCGGCCGGGACGGATCCGAGGGCGAGCGGGGGAGCGACGCGACGCACGCGATCGGGGTCGGGGCCGTCGTCGTGATCCTCGACGGCGCCGCCGCCACGGGCGACCCCGCGCTCGACGGCGAGCCCGTCGGCCTCGTGGTCGCCTCCGCCTCCGACGGCCTGCGCAGCGTGAGCCCCGTGCCGACCGCGCGCGGTCGCGCATGGGTCGTGGAGCTCGGCTCGGACGACGACGACGGCACGGCCGGTCGCCGGGTCGTCGTGCCGCAGAGCGCCCTGCGACTCGTGGACGACGTCGACGAGACGGTCCCCGCGCTGCCCGCCGACGACCTCCCGCCGCGCGCGTGAGCGGCGCCGTCACAGGACCCGACGCGGGCGTCGCGGGACTCGTCGATCCCGTCGACCTCGCCGCCGAGCTGATCCGCATCGACTCGACCAACCCCGACCTCGTGACCGGCGCAGCGGGGGAGACCGCGGTCGCCGCCCACGTCGCCGCCTGGCTCCGCGCCCGCGGCTTCGACGTGCGCGTGCTCGAGGACGTCCCCGGGCGCCCGACGGTCCTCGCCACCGCGCGCGGCACGGGCGGCGGCCGCACGATCCTCCTCGACGGGCACCTCGACACCGTGCCGCCCGGCGACCCCGCGCGCGGCGGCCTGGCGCCCCTGATCGAAGAAGGCCGTCTGCTCGGCCGCGGCGCGTTCGACATGAAGGCGGGCCTCGCCGCGATGATGGTGGCCGCCGACCGCGCCCGCCGGATCGGCACGCGCGGCGACGTCGTGCTGGCGCTCGTCGCCGACGAGGAGTTCGGCAGCATCGGCACCGAGGAGGCGCTCCGGGCGCTGGCCGCCGCCGGCACGCGGATCGACGGCGCCGTGATCTCCGAGCCCAGCCAGTCCGAGGCGATCGTCGCCCACCGCGGATTCGGCTGGTACGAGATCCGACTCACCGGGCGCGCGGCCCACGGGTCGATGCCCGAGCAGGGCGTCGACGCGATCGCGCACGCCGGGCTCGTGCTCCGCGAGCTCGACGCGCTGGCCGAGCGTCTCGCCGCGGGACCCCGCCACCCGCTGCTCGGGACGGGCGCGGTGCGCGTCTCCCGGATCCACGGCGGCTCGGACGCGGCCACGGTCGCCGACTCCTGCGTGCTCACGGTCGAGCGGCGCTTCCTCCCCGGCCAGTCCACGGCCGACGTCGAGGCCGAGCTGCGCGCCGCGCTCACCGCGGTCGCCGCCCGCACGCCGGGCATGGTCGCGGAGCTCGAGGCGCTCGTCGCCCGCGCGGCCTTCGAGGCGGACGTCGACGGGCCGCTCGCGCGCGCCGTGCTCGACAGCGGGGCGCGCGTCACCGGATCGCCCGTCCCGCACCGCGGCGAGCCGTTCTGGACCGACGCCGGGCTCGTGCTCGAGGCCGGGATCCCGTGCATCCTCCTGGGCGTCACCGGCGGCGGCGCGCACGCGGACGAGGAGTGGGCCGAGGTCGACTCGATCCGCCGGCTCGCGGACGTGCTCGAGGGCGCGATCCTCGACTTCTGCGGGACCGCCGGCGCCTAGTCGCGCGTCGCCGACCGGTGCAGCTCCACGTCGAGCCGCCCCGCGTCGGCCGTCGCGGTCATCCAGGTGAAGTCCGGCTGGCGGCGGCGGTCGGTGGGCGAGCCGGGGTTGAGGAGGCGGAGGCCCGCGGGCGTCACGGTGTCCCAGGGGATGTGGCTGTGGCCGAAGACGAGCACGTCGGCGTCCGGGAACGCGGCGTCCATGCGGCGCTCGCGGCCCGTGGAGGCGCCCGTCTCGTGCGTGACGGCGAACCGGATCCCCTCGATCACCGCCCGGGCCGTCTCCGGCAGCCGCGCCCGCAGCCCCGCGGGGTCGTTGTTGCCCCAGCATGCGAGGAGCCGGGCCGAGCGCGCCGCGATCGCGTCGAGGGCGGGCTCGTCGACCCAGTCGCCCGCGTGCACCACGACGTCGGCGGCGTCGATCGCCCGCCACAGCGCCCGCGGCAGGTCCTTCGCGCGCTTCGGGAGGTGGGTGTCGCTGAGGAGCACGAGCGATGCGGTCACCCGGGCAACGGTACGCGGGCGCCGGGCCGGCCGGTCCGGTCGCCCGGCTCCCGTACCCTCGATGCGTGACCCCCGCCACCCGCGACCTCGTGCCCGCCGACCTCGCCTGGATGGTGCCGCTCAACAACGCGGCCGTGCCCGCGGTCCCGCCCATGGACGCCGCGTCGCTCGGCGAGGTGCTCGGCCACGCCGACCTCGCGATCGCCGTCGTCGACGCGGACGCGCCCGGCGCGACGCCCGTCGGCATGCTCCTCGCGATGCAGCCGGGCGGCGCCTACGACAGCCCGAACTACCGCTGGTTCGCGGAGCGCGGGGTCGACGGCCTCTACGTCGACCGGATCGTGGTCGCCGATGGCCACCGCGGGAGCCGGCTCGGCCAGGTCCTCTACGCCCGCGTCTTCGGCGAGGCCCGGCGCAGCGGGCGCGCGGCCGTCACGTGCGAGGTCAACACGCTCCCGCCGAACCCCGGGTCGCTCGCCTTCCACGGCCGGCTCGGCTTCGTCCGCCTCGCCGAGGTCGTCGACCCGGACGGGCTGCACGCGGTCGCCATGCTGTCCGCTCCCGTGGATCCGGATCCGTCCGACTCGTCCGCGCGCTGATCCCGCGCGCCATGATGGACGGGACCCCGCCCACCACCCGCCCCTCGAGGAGGCGCCCATGACCGGCATCACCCGCGGCTTCGTCGGCCGCCCGCGGAAGGGCCCGGCCGACCGGCTCCCGCCCGGCCAGTACGACACCCAGGGCGGCTGGCCCGTCCTCACCGCCGAGGCCGTCCCGAACCTGCCGGAGTCGCGCTGGTCCATCGCCGTCGACGGCCTCGTCGAGCGCCCGACCACCTGGGACTGGGACGAGGCGCACGCGCTGCCGCGCTCCGAGTACGCGGGCGACATCCACTGCGTCACCACGTGGACCCGGCTCGACACGCGCTTCGCGGGCGTGAGCGTCGACACGCTGCTGGACGCCGCTGGCCCGCTCCCGGAGGCGCGCTTCGTCCTCGCGACCTCGCACTCCGGCTACACGACGAACCTCCCGCTCGAGGACCTCCGCGGCGGCCGGGCGTGGATCGCGTGGGAGGCGGACGGCCGCCCGCTCACGGCGGACCACGGCGGACCCGCGCGCCTCCTCGTGCCGCACCTCTACTTCTGGAAGAGCGCGAAGTGGATCGCCCGCCTCACGCTCCTCGACCGCGACCAGCAGGGCTTCTGGGAGCGCAACGGCTACCACGACCGCGGCGACCCGTGGCGCGAGCAGCGCTACCAGGGCGACCGCTGAGCGCGCCGGAGCCCGGGTCCGCGCGCGAGCCCGCCGTCCCGGCCTCCGTCGGCGGCGAGTGGCGGACGGCGAGGATCACCGCGCTCGAGCACCCGACGCCCACGACCGTCCTGCTGCGCTTCGACGTGCCCGACCGGATCCCGCACCTGCCCGGCCAGCACTGCGTCGTCCGGCTGCGCGCGGAGGACGGGTACACGGCCCAGCGCTCGTACTCCATCCTCTCGGCGCCGCACGAGCAGGACGTCGAGCTGCTGATGGAGCGCTACGAGGACGGCGAGGTGAGCGGGTTCTTCGCCGACGTCGCGCGGGTCGGCGACGAGATCGAGATGCGCCTGCCCATCGGCGGCTTCTTCGTCTGGGACGGCGCGACGCCGGCGGTCGCGCTCGGCGGCGGCACGGGCGCGGTGCCGCTCGTGTCGATGGTCCGCCACGCGCGGCACCTCGGCGTCCCGCACCTCGTGCGCGTGGCCGTCTCGGCGCGCACGGCGGTCGACGTCCCGTGCCGCGCGGAGCTCGAGGCCGCAGGCGCGCTCATCGTGACCACGCGTGAGCGGCACGGCGCGCGCGGGTTCGGGCGCCTGCGGGCCGAGGAGGTCGCGGGGCTCGCGGCGGGCGCCGGGGTGGCGTTCGTGTGCGGATCCACGGCGTTCGCGGGCGGCGCGACGCGCCTCCTCCTCGACGCCGGGGTCGGCCGCGACGCGATCCGCATCGAGCAGTTCGGCCCGTCGGGGGAGTGACGTCGACGGCCCACCGGGCCACACTGGGGCGGACGGCGACGGAGCCGCGGGGGAGCGGGTGCCGCATGGAGCGATCGGTCGTGCTGCTGCGCGGGATCAACGTCGGACGCGCGAAGCAGGTGCCGATGGCGGATCTCGCCGCGGCGCTCGAGGGGCTCGGCTACCTGCGCGTCCGCACCCACCTGCGGAGCGGCAACGCGGTCGTCGACCACGAGCGGCCGAGCGGCCGCGGCGCCGCGGTGGCGATCGAGGACGCGGTGCGGCTCGCGACAGGCGTGACGGCGGACGTGCACCTCGTCCCCGCGGCCGACTTCCGCCGCATCGCGGCCGGCATCCCGTTCGGCGACGTCGCCGACGACCCCGCCCGCCTCCTCGTCTCCTTCCTCGACCGGCCGCTGGATCCGCTGCCCGCCCCGCCGCAGGCCGCGGCGATCGCCCCCGACCTCGTCGAGGTCGCGCGCGACGCGGTCTACTCCTGGCACCCCGACGGCGTGTCGGCGTCGCGCGTGCCGCTGGCGTTCTGGCGTGGCCTCGGGGCCTCCGTGACGGCGAGGAACGCCCGCACCGTGGCGGCCCTCGTCGCGCTCCTCGACGCGTGACCGCGTCGCCCGGAGGCGCGTCCCCCGCATGGGGGTGGCGTCCAGGCAGCCGTCACGCCCCCGTTCCGGGTCGGGGGCGCTGCGGCCTCCTCAGGGCGCGGGCAGGGGGATAGGTTCGTGCACGTGAGCAGATTCGCGGACCGCTGGAAGTCCCACATCCTGGAGACCTTCTCCGCGGACTCCGAGGGGCGCCCGCAGTGGATCCAGGACCTGGAGGACGGCGAGGACGCCGGCTGGTTCGGCCCCGGATCCGCCGTCTGGGCCGTGCACGGCGGCATGCCGACGCTCGTGGCCGGGATCCGCGCCCTCCTCATGCAGACGCTGCACCCGGGCGCCATGGCCGGGGTCCACGACTGGTCGCGCTACCGCGAGGACCCGCTCGGCCGCCTCGCCGGCACCGTGCGCTGGGTCATCACCACCTCGTTCGGCGACCGGGACACCGCCGTCGACGTGAGCCGGCGCGTGCGCGGCTACCACCGGAAGGTGCAGGGCACGTTCGTCGACGGCCTCGGCGTCGAGCGCCCCTACAGCGCGAACGACCCCGACCTGCTCTCCTGGGTGCACATCGTCTTCACCGACGCGTTCCTCAGCACGCACATGCAGTGGGGGCCGCCGATCCCGGGAGGGCCCGACCGGTACGTGGCCGAGTGGGCGAAGGCGGGCGAGCTCATGGGCGTGGAGGCGCCGCCGCGCTCGCACGCCGAGCTGCACGCGCAGATCGACGCGTTCCACGACCAGGGCCTCCTCCGCGCCGACGAGCGCACCCGCGAGACGATCTCCTTCCTCCGCGAGCCGCCCCTGCGCGCGTCCATGCTCCCGGCCTACCGCGTGCTCTTCGCCGGGGCCGTGGCCTCGCTCGAGCCCAGGTACCGAGAGCTCCTCGGGCTCGACAGGGCGTCGTTCGGCCCCTTCCCGCTGCCGGCGCTCGCCTCGACCCGCGTGATGCTCGGGGTCGCCGGACGCGTGATGGGCGACCAGTCGACGAGCCACGAGGCCGCGCTCAAGCGCATCGCGCGGCTGGAGGGCAGGTCGAGCGCGTCGCCGTCCGACGCCGACGCCGTCGCCGAGCCGTGCCCCGGGCGCGGCGACGACGCCGGGCACCGCGCCCAGCCCGCGGCCTGATCCCGACGCCGCCGTCCCGTCGGCGGGCGCCCGAGCGGCCGATGTCGGCGGCCCGGGCTAGCGTGGACACGAGATGAGCAGGCAGGACGGATCGACCAGGCGCACGTCCGACGCGAGCGCGGACGACTCCGAGGCCACCATCCTCCACATCGACATGGACGCGTTCTTCGCCGCCGTCGAGCTGCTCGAGCGGCCGGAGCTGCGCGGAACCCCCGTCATCGTCGGCGGGTCGTCGGGCCGCGGCGTGGTCACGAGCGCCACCTACGAGGCCAGGCGCTTCGGCGTCCGCTCGGCCATGCCCATGGCGCAGGCGCTGCGCCTCTGCCCGCAGGCCACGGTCATCGGCGGCCACATGGAGAAGTACGCGCACTGGTCGCGCGTGGTCATGGGCATCTTCCGCGACGTCACGCCGCTCGTCGAGCCGCTCAGCATCGACGAGGCGTTCCTCGACGTGGCCGGCGCCCGGGGGCTCTTCGGGTCGCCCGCGGAGATCGGCGCGATGATCCGCCGCCGCGTGCACGCCGAGACCGGCCTCACCTGCTCGGTCGGCGCGGCCTCCACCAAGTTCGTCGCCAAGCTCGCCAGCACGCGCTGCAAGCCCGACGGCCTGCTCGTCATCCCCGCGGCCGAGACGCTGCCGTTCCTCCATGCGCTGCCCGTCGGCGCGCTCTGGGGCGTCGGGAAGACCACAGAGGAGTCGCTCCTCCGCCGCGGCCTCCGCACGGTCGCCGACATCGCGGACACCCCGCTGCCCGCCCTGCAGTCGATGCTCGGCGAGTCCGCGGGCGCCCGCCTGCACGACCTCTCCTGGGGGCGGGATCCCCGGCGCGTCAGCACGCACCGCGAGGAGAAGAGCATGGGGCACGAGAACACGTTCCACGACGACGTGACCGATCCCGACGTCGTGCGCCGCGAGCTCCTCGGCCAGGCCACGCGCGTCGCCGAGCGGCTGCGGCGCGCGGGCCTCACCGCCCGCACCGTGTCGCTCAAGCTCCGCTACTCCGACTTCCGCACCATCACGCGGTCCCGCACGCTGTCGGAGCCCACCGACGTCGCGCGTCGCATCTACGACGAGATCCGCGACGTGTACGAGCAGGTCGCGCGTCCGGGCGACCGGGTCCGGCTCGTGGGCGTGCGCGCCGAGCAGCTCGACGACGCCGACAACCGCGCCGTCGCCCTGTGGGACGCGGACGAGGGCTGGCGCGAGGCCGAGCGCACGGTCGACCAGGCGGCGGAGCGCTTCGGCCGCGGCGCCATCGGCCCGGCGTCGCTGCTCCGGAAGCCGGGGGCGAAGCGGGCCACGGTGTCGGATCCGCGCACGGAGGCGGCCGCCCGCGGTACCCTCCCCGGACACCCGCCCGACTGACGAGGACCCCCATGACCGATCCCGCCGCGCCCGCCCCCGACGACCACGTCCCGGCCGCGGAGGGGGGAGCGGCCCCGGAGGGGATCCCGGGCTCCGCGGCGCCGGCCGCCCCGGTACCTCCTGCCGCCGCGGCACCTCCTGCCGAGCCGTACGCGCCTGCCTCCGCCGCCGCCCCGTACGGCCTCGCGCCCGCGCCGGTCCCGCCCTCCCCGGCAGCGGTCGCCTGGGGCCAGCCGGTCTACGCGGTCGCGCCGCCGAGGGGCCTCAGCCTCACCTCGATGATCCTGGGCCTCGTCTCGGTCCTGTTCTTCTGGACGTTCCTCTGCCCGCTCGTCGGCCTCGTGTTCGGCATCGTCGGCATCCGCAAGGAGCCCGCCGGCCGCGGCTTCGCCGTCACGGGCCTCATCCTCAACGGCCTGCTGCTGCTCATCCCGGTCGCGGTCGTGCTCTCGATCCTCGTCGCGGGCGGGGCCCTCTTCGGCATCGCGGCGACCGCCCCGCGCTGAGGCCGGATCGCGCGCCGCGAGGGCATGACGCGATCCGGCCGGGTCGGCTAGGGCCGGCCCATGCCGCGGTAGCGCCACCCGGCGGCGCGCCACGCGACGGGGTCGAGGCAGTTGCGGCCGTCGACGATCACGGGAGTCGACACGATGGCCTTGAGCTCCGCGGGGTCGATGGCCCGGTACTGCTTCCACTCGGTGAGCAGCATGACGACGTCGGCGTCGCGCGCCGCCTCCTGCCAGGTGTCGACGTAGGTGAGCTCGGGGAAGCGGCGGCGCGAGTTCTCGTTCGCGTACGGATCCGTCGCGAGCACGCGCGCGCCCTGCAGCTGCAGCTGCGCGGAGATGCTGAGCGCGGGGGAGTCGCGCACGTCGTCCGACTCCGGCTTGAAGGCGAGGCCCAGCACGGCGACGTTGCGGCCGAGCAGGGATCCGCCGCACACCTCGCGCGCCACGTCGACCGCGCGCACGCGACGGCGCATGTTGATGGAGTCGACCTCGCGGAGGAAGGTGAGCGCCTGGTCGGCGCCGAGCTCGCCCGCGCGCGCCATGAACGCGCGGATGTCCTTCGGGAGGCAGCCGCCGCCGAAGCCGACCCCCGCGTTGAGGAACCGGCGGCCGATGCGGTCGTCGTAGCCGATGGCGTCCGCGAGCTGCGTGACGTCGGCGCCGGTGGCCTCGCACACCTCCGCCATGGCGTTGATGAAGGAGATCTTGGTCGCGAGGAACGCGTTGGCGGACACCTTCACGAGCTCGGCCGTCTCGTAGTCGGTCGTGACCCGGGCGGTGCCGGTGCCGAGGGCCGTCGCGTACACCTCGTCGAGCGTCGTCCGCGCGGCCTCGCCGGCGTCGCCCGCGGGCAGGCCGTAGACGAAGCGGTCGGGCGTGAGCGTGTCCTCGACGGCGAAGCCCTCGCGCAGGAACTCCGGGTTCCACATGAGCGTCGCGCCGGGGACGCGCCCCTCGATGCGCTCGGCGAGGCGCCTGGCCGTGCCGACGGGCACCGTGGACTTGCCCGCCACGAGGTCGCCGTCGGCGAGGTGGGGGATGAGGGCGTCCACCGCTGCGTCGACGTAGGTCAGGTCGGCCGCGTTCTCGCCGCGCTTCTGCGGGGTGCCAACCGCGATGAAGTGCACGCGCGCCCCGGCGGCCTCGGCGATGTCGGTGGTGAACCGGAGGCGGCCGGTAGCGAGCTGCTCGGTGAGGAGCTCCGGCAGGCCCGGCTCGAAGAACGGGGCGACGCCGGACTGGAGCGACGCGATCTTGGCCTGGTCGACGTCGATCGCGACGACGTCGTGCCCGAGGCGGCTCATGCAGGCCGCGTGGACGGTGCCGAGGTAGCCGCAGCCGATGACAGATATGCGCACAGGTGTCCATTCGTCGAGAGGTCTCCGCGAGCTGGCATGCGGGAACGTCTTCGGCGTGCCCCCCAGCCCCGGCCGGTTCGAACGTAGCACGGGTCCGTGACGTGCCAGGGGCGGGGCCCGACGTGCGCTCGCGCGCCGCGTCGGACCCCGCCCCCGGATGCGGTGGATCAGGCCAGCAACGCCTCCGCGGAGTCCGCCACCGGGCCGAGGATCGCGGCCGAGCGCGCGGGCAGCACGACCTCGTCGGCGCCCAGCGCGACGCCCGGCGCGGTCGCGAGCAGCAGCGCGGGACGCTCGCCCACGACGGGCACGCGGCGCTCCTCGTCGGACAGGTTGACCACGATGGACAGCTCGCCGCGGTCCATCACGAGCAGGCGCGCCTCCTCGTGCACCTCGACCTCGACCTCGGCGAAGCGGGGGTCGGTGAGGTCGGGGTGGGCGCGACGCAGGCGGATCAGCTCGCCGTACAGGCCGAACAGGCGGGCGTGCCGCGAGTCGGCGGCCTCGGTCCCGTACAGCTCCGACCAGTCGAGCTTGGAGTCCTGGAAGGTCGAGAGGTCCTGCGGGTTCGGCACGACCGACTCGTCCCAGCCCATCTTCGCGAACTCCTCGATGCGGCCCTTCGCGGTCGCCTCGCCGAGGTCGTGCTCCGGGTGCGACGTGAAGAACTGCCACGGGGTGGTGGCGCCCCACTCCTCGCCCATGAAGAGCATCGGCGTGAAGGGCGACGTCAGCGTGAGGACCGCGGCCAGCGCGAGCCCGCCCTCGTCGAGCGTCGCCGTGAGGCGGTCGCCCGTGGCGCGGTTGCCGATCTGGTCGTGGTTCTGGTTCGCGACCACGAGGCGGTGCGCGGGGATCCGCTCCCGGTCGATCGGCCGGCCGTGGACGCGGCCGCGGAACGACGACCACGTGCCGTCGTGGAAGAAGCCGCGCGTGATGACCTTGGCGAGCGCCCCGAGCGACGCGAAGTCCTCGTAGTACCCGGTCGTCTCGCCCGTGAGCGCGACGTGGACGGCGTGGTGGAAGTCGTCGCTCCACTGCGCGTCGAGCCCGTAGCCGTGCGCCTCGCGGGAGGTGATCAGCTTCGGGTCGTTGAGGTCGGACTCCGCGATGAGCGTGAGCGGGCGGCCGACGTGGGCCGACAGCACGTCCACCTGCACCGCGAGCTCCTCGAGGAGGTGCGTCGCGGTCGCGTCGACGAGCGCGTGCACCGCATCGAGGCGCAGCGCGTCGACGTGGTAGTCGCCGAGCCACATGAGCGCGTTGTCGATGATGTACTCGCGCACGGGACCGGAGTCCTCGCCGTCGAGGTTGAGGCTGGATCCCCACGTGTTGGCCGACGCCTCGTGGAGGTACGGCCCGAACTCCGGCAGGTAGTTGCCCGAGGGGCCGAGGTGGTTGTACACGACGTCCTGCACGACGCCGAGGCCGCGCGCGTGGCACGCGTCGACGAAGCGCTGGTACGCCTCGGGTCCGCCGTAGGTCTCCTGGACCGTGTACCAGAGGACGCCGTCGTAGCCCCAGTTGTGGGTGCCGTTGAAGCCGTTGACCGGCAGCACCTCCACGAGGTCCACGCCGAGCGCCACGAGGTGGTCGAGCCTGTCGATGGCGGAGTCGAGCGTGCCGTCGGGCGTGAACGTCCCGATGTGCATCTCGTAGATGACGGCCCCCGCGAGCTGGCGCCCGGTCCACGCCTGGTCGGTCCACGCGAAGGACGACGGGTCGTACGTGCGCGAGCGGCCGTGGACGCCCTCGGGCTGGCGACGCGAGCGCGGGTCCGGCAGCGGGGTGTCGGAGTCGTCCACGAGGTAGCCGTAGTCGAGGTCGCCGGAGGGCAGGGCCTCGGCGCGGTCGGCGTCGAGGGTCCACCAGCCGTCGCCGACGGGCGCGAGCGGCAGGCGCTCGTCGCCCACGGAGAGGGCCAGGGTGCGGGCTTTCGGGGCCCAGATGTCGAAGCGGTCGTCGGTCATGCTCGGCTCCCGGGGGTGAGATCGGCGGCGGTGGACGCGGGCGCGAGGATCGCGACCGGGTAGTCGGCGAGGAGCGCCGCGACGGACACGCGCCCGCCGTCGAGACGACGGCCGCTCACGTGGTCGACGAGCTCGCCCTCGGGCAGCGCGATGGTGGTGGATCCCCATCCGCCGCCGGTCTCGAGGCCGACGGGCAGGCGGGTCGCGACGGTGATCGCCCCGCCGCGGTCGAAGGCGATCACGTGGGCGGCGGCGTCGCCCGTCGCGCGCACGGGCTCGTAGCCCGTGAACAGCTCCGGGTGCTCGCGACGGAGGCGGAGCGCGCGCGCCGTGACGAGGAGCTTGGCGGCCCCCGTCTCGTCGATGGCGGGCTCGGCGCCCTTGAGCACGGCGTCGAGGGCGGCGCGGCGGGTGCCGAAGTCGACCTCGCGGCGGTTGTCGGGATCCACGAGGCTCGTCTCCCACAGCTCGCTTCCCTGGTAGACGTCCGGCATGCCGGGCGCTGTGAGCTGGATGGCCTTGGCGGCCAGCGCGTTCGACCAGCCCGGTCCGGAGAGCCGATCGTAGAGCCCGGCGACGATCGTGCGGGCGCGCGGGTCGTCGAAGGCCGCGTCGACGAGCGCGTGCATGCGCTCCTCGAAGGCCTCGTCGGGCGCGGTCCACGTGGTGGAGTCGCCGGCCTCGCGCGACGCCTTCTCGGCGTACGCGTGCAGGCGCTCGCGCGACGCGGGCCACGTGCCGACGAGCGTCTGCCAGAGCAGGTTCTCGAACGGGCCGTCGCCGGTCGGCGCGACCTCGCGGAGCTGGCCGAGCGCGTCGCGCCAGGCCTCGGGCGTCTCGGAGAGCACGTCGATGCGGGCGCGGACGTCCTCGCCGCGCTTGGTGTCGTGCGTGGAGAGCGTCGTCATCGCGTGCGGGGCGACGCGGTGCCGCTCCTGCTGGCGCGCGTGGAAGTCGTCGACGTCGATCGCGAAGATCGACGGGTCGGCGCCGACCTCGTTGAGCGAGACGAGGCGCGAGTAGCGGTAGAACGCGGTGTCCTCGACGCCCTTGGCCATGACCATGCCGCTCGTCTGCTGGAAGCGCTGGGCGACGAGCGTGGACGGGTCGGAGAGCTGCGGCATGAGCGCGTCGATCGTGGCCTCGAGGTCGGGGCGGCTCGCGCGCGCAGCCGCGGCGGCCTCCTCGAGGTGCGCCAGCCCGCCGGGCAGGTAGCTGCGGTAGACGGGGAAGGTGGCCAGCAGCTCGGCGAGCGCGTCGGCGGCGTCCGCGGGCGCGTCGTCCACGAGGCGCTCGAGGCGCAGGACCTCGCTGCGGAGGATCCCGTCGGCGATGCCGCGCTTGGTGCCGCGGATCATGTCGGCCCAGCTGGTGAGCTCGCCCTGCGGCAGGCCGCGCAGCGACGCCTCGAGGTGGTCGAGCTCGACCTGGCCGTCGGGGTCGACGAGCACGCGGTCGATCTCCGCGAGCGCGTCGTAGCCCGTGGTGCCGGCGGTCGCCCAGTCGGTGGGCAGCGTCTCGCCGGGCTCGAGGATCTTCTCGACGAGCACGTACGCGCCGCCCGTGATGCGCGCGAGGTCGTCGAGGTACCCCTTCGGGTCGAGCAGGCCGTCCGGGTGGTCGACGCGGAGCCCGTCGGCGAGGCCCTCGCGGAACCAGCGCGAGATCTCCGCGTGCGACTCCTCGAAGACGCGCGGCAGCTCCACGCGGATGCCCGCGAGCGTGTTGACCGCGAAGAAGCGGCGGTAGTTGAGCTCGGCGTCGGCGCGGCGCCAGTTGATCAGCTCGTAGGACTGGCGCTCGTGCACCGTGCGGGCGTCCGCGTCGTCCTCGGCCGTGCCGGGCGCGACGGGGTAGCGCGTGTCGTAGTACCGGAGCTCGACGGTGCCGTCGTCGCCGCGCACCAGCTTCAGCTCGTCGAGCTCGGACTCGCCGTCGCCGAGCACGGGGATCCGCACCTTGCCCTGCCCGAAGTCCCAGTCGACGTCGAACGCGTCGGCGTAGCGGCTCGCGGTGCCGTGCAGGAGCAGGTCCCACCACCAGAGGCTCTCCACGGGCGTCGCGACGCCGACGTGGTTGGGGACGATGTCCACCAGCACGCCGAGGCCGAGCTCGTGGGCGCGGTCCGCGACGGCCTTCATGCCCGCCGCGCCGCCGCGCGCCGGGTCGACCTGCGAGTGGTCGACGACGTCGTAGCCGTGGTCGGACCCGGGCTCGGCCGTGAGGATCGGGCTGAGGTACACCCAGTCCGCGCCGAGGTCCTTCACGTACTGCAGCTGCTCGGCCACGGCGGCGAGGTCGAATGACTCCCGCACCTGGAACCGGTACGTGGAGATGGGGGTTCTCAACTGATGTCGCTCCTTGGTTCTGCGGCCGGCCGGTCGGCCTGCGCGTGGGTGAGGACGGCGAGGCTCGCCGCGACCGAGTGGTCGGGCTCCACCTCGGGCTCGGTGTAGGCGCGCAGCACCACGAGCGCCTTGGCCGCCACGTCCACGACGCTACTCGCGCGGAGGGCCGTCGAGTCGGCTCCGACGCCCGCGGTGTCGATCACGGTCTCCCACGCGTCCGCGTACTCGTCCGACGGGAGGGTGAAGGACACCGGCTCGTCGTGCGCGTTGAAGTAGAGGAGGAAGTGCGTGTCGTAGATGTCCTCGCCGCGGCGGTCGCGCCCGCGGATCCCGTTGCCGTTGAGGAACATGCCGATGGCACGGAGGCCGGACTCCCAGTCGTCGTCGACCATCGGGGTCGCGTCGCCGTCGAGCCACACGATGTCGGGCAGCGGCTCGCCCTCGCCGCGGCGCACGGGCCGCCCGTCGAAGAAGCGCCCGCGGCGGAACGTCGGGTGCTCCTTGCGGAGCCGCACGACGGACGCGGTGAACTCGACGAGCGGCTGGTCGGCCTGGTCCCAGTGCACCCAGCTGATCTCGTTGTCCTGCGCGTAGGTGTTGTTGTTGCCCTGCTGCGTGCGCCCGAGCTCGTCGCCGTGCAGGATCATCGGCACGCCCTGCGACAGGATCATGGTCGCGAGCATGTTGCGCTGCTGCCGGCCGCGCAGCGTGAGGATCGCCGGGTCGTCCGTCGGCCCCTCCACGCCCATGTTCCAGGAGCGGTTGTGGCTCTCGCCGTCCTTGTTGTCCTCGCCGTTCGCCTCGTTGTGCTTCTCGTCGTACGAGACCAGGTCCGCGATCGTGAAGCCGTCGTGCGCGGTGATGAAGTTGATCGACGCGACCGGTCGTCGCCCCGAGTGCTCGTAGAGGTCGGCCGACCCCGTGATGCGCGCCGCGAACTCGCCGAGCGACGAGGCCTCGCCGCGCCAGAAGTCGCGCACGGTGTCGCGGTACTTGCCGTTCCACTCGGTCCACTGCGGCGGGAAGTTGCCCACCTGGTAGCCGCCGGGGCCCACGTCCCAGGGCTCGGCGATGAGCTTGACCTGCGACACCACGGGGTCCTGCTGCACGAGCTCGAAGAAGGTGGCGAGCTTGTCGACGTCGTAGAACTCGCGGGCGAGCGCCGAGGCGAGGTCGAAGCGGAACCCGTCGACGTGCATCTCGGTGACCCACTAGCGCAGCGAGTCCATGATCAGCTGCAGCGCGTGCGGGTGGCGCACGTTGAGCGAGTTCCCCGTGCCCGTGTAGTCCATGTAGTAGGTGGGGTCGTCCTCCATGAGCCGGTAGTAGGCCTGGTTGTCGATGCCCTTGAACGAGAGCGTCGGCCCGAGGTGGTTGCCCTCGGCCGTGTGGTTGTAGACCACGTCGAGGATGACCTCGATGCCGGCGGCGTGCAGCGCCCGCACCATGGACTTGAACTCCTGCACCTGCTGGCCGAGCTCGCCCGTGGACGAGTAGGCGTTGTGCGGCGCGAAGAAGCCGATGGTGTTGTAGCCCCAGTAGTTGCGGAGGCCCTTCTCGAGCAGCGTGTTGTCCTGCACGAACTGGTGCACCGGCATGAGCTCGATGGCCGTCACGCCGAGCTTCTGCAGGTGGTCGATGACGGCGGGGTGCGCGATGCCGGCGTACGTGCCGCGCAGCTCCTCGGGGATCCGCGGGTTCAGCTGCGTGAGCCCCTTCACGTGCGCCTCGTAGACGACGGTCTCGCTGTAGGGCGTGCGGGGGAGGCGGTCGCCGTCCCAGTCGAAGAACGGGTTGACCACGACGCCGAGCATCATGTGCGGGCCCGAGTCCTCGTCGTTGCGGCTCGACGGGTCGCCGAAGTCGTAGGCGAACAGCGACGGGTGCCAGTCGAACTCGCCGCAGGTGGCCTTGGCGTAGGGATCCAGCAGCAGCTTCGCGGGGTTGGACCGGTGACCGGCCTCGGGCTCGTACGGCCCGGCGACGCGGTAGCCGTAGCGCTGCCCCGGCTGCACGTGCGGGAGGTAGCAGTGCCAGACGTGCGCGTCGACCTCCGTCACGTCCACGCGGGTCTCGGTGCCGTCCTCCTCGATGAGGCACAGCTGCACCTGCTCGGCGACCTCGCTGAAGAGCGCGAAGTTCGTGCCGCTCCC
The DNA here is from genome assembly GCF_021922925.1 of Clavibacter phaseoli. Taxonomy (NCBI): domain Bacteria; kingdom Bacillati; phylum Actinomycetota; class Actinomycetes; order Micrococcales; family Microbacteriaceae; genus Clavibacter; species Clavibacter phaseoli. Next base: position 1,310,769 of record NZ_CP040786.1, on the reverse strand, counting down.
GTCGAAGGTCGCGCCGAGCGGGTAGGGGTTTCCGGGCCAGGTGTGCAAGTGGTCCTCCAGTTGGGTCGACTCGTCCGCAGACGGCGCGCACGGGGAGGGTGCGCGGTGTCCGTCGGGGGCGGGGCAGGCGGTTCATCCGCGGGGCCGCAGCGGCAGGGAGGCCGGATGCGACGCAGCGACGCACCAGGGGCGAGGGTACCGTGAGGACCCGGATCGGCCCGCATCCGACGGGTGCAGCGGGGTACGGTGGGACGCATGACCAACCTCGTCGCACAGCTCGCAGAGAACGTGAAGAACGCCGGAGTGGGGACGGTCTACGGCGACCCCCTCGACATCGACGGCTCGACCATCGTGCCCGTCGCATTCGCCTGGTACGGCTTCGGCGGGGGCAGCGACCTCCCCGACTCCGACGGCAACGTCGCGGGCGGCGGCGGGGGCGGTGGCGCCACGTGGCCCATCGGCGCGTACATCGCCACCGACGGCGAGGTGCGGTTCCAGCCCAACGTCATCGCGCTGCTCGCGGTGGCGACCCCCGTCATCTGGATCTCCGGCAAGGTCCTCGTCAAGCTCATCAAGACGCTGAAGTAGCGCACGTCGCACGACCACCGCGGAGCGCGGGTGCCCTCGGGTGCCCGCGCTCCCGTGCGTTCGGGGACGTGCGCCCCGGGCGCGTCGGACGCGCGCTATGCTCACCGTGAACACGGGAGTCCGGTGAGCCGGGCTGAGAGGAAGACCCCCAGTCTTCGACCGTCGAACCTGATCTGGATCATGCCAGCGCAGGGAGGTTTCCTTTCTCCACCCGTGCCCTCTTCCATCGCATCCGAAGGGCACGACCAATGACCGCATCACCGTCCTCCACGGCGTCCGCCGTCCCCGCCGATTCCGGCGCCCGCACCCCGCGCTCCGGCCTCCGCGCCCGCTGGCGGGTCATCGACATCGTCGTGGCGAGCGTCCTGGGCGTCGCGTCCGGCCTCGTCTTCGTCATCTGGAACACGGCGTCCGTGCCGGTCGGCGGCTTCTTCGAGCCGCTGCTGCCGGGCCTCCAGGCGCTCGCGGGCGGCGGCTGGCTGTTCGCCGGCGTGCTCACCGGCATCGTCATCCGCAAGCCCGGCGCCGCCCTCTACGGCGAGCTCCTCGCGGCGTTCGTCTCCATGCTCGTCGGCAACGTGTGGGGGGTCGGGACGCTGCTCTCCGGCCTCACGCAGGGCCTCGGCGCGGAGCTCGTGCTCCTCGTCTTCCTCTACGCGAACTGGCGCGCCTACGTCGCCGTGCTCGCGGGCATGGGCGCCGGGCTCGGCATGGCGATCACGGACCTCATCACGTACTACCCGGGATCCACGCCGCTGTTCGCCACGATCTACACGGTGGCGGCGCTCGTCTCGGGTGCGATCGTCGCGGGGCTCCTCTCGTGGCTGGTCGCCCGAGCGCTCGCCCGCACCGGCGCGCTCTCGCGCTTCGCCTCGGGCCGCGACACCGCGGCCCGCGTCTGACCGTGCGGCGGCCGGGCCGTCGCACGGCGTCGATCGACGCGTCGCGCGTCCCGCTCGCCGGGCCGGAGGCGACGGCCGACGCGGCGGGCGGGGCGTCCGTGCGGGCCGAGGGCTGGGGCTGGCGGCACGCGGGTCGGAGCGCCTGGGCGGTCCGCGACGTGGACCTCGTCATCGAGCCGGGCGAGCGGGTGCTGCTGCTCGGCGCGTCCGGCGCGGGCAAGACCACGCTCATGCACGCCCTCGCCGGCGTCCTCGGCGGCGACGACGAGGGGGAGACCCGCGGCACCCTGCTCGTCGACGGGGAGGATCCGGCCGCCCGCCGCGGCCGCGCGGGGCTCGTGCTGCAGGATCCGGATGCGCAGGTGATCCTCTCCCGCGTCGGCGACGACGTCGCGTTCGGCTGCGAGAACCTCGGCGTCCCGCGCGACGAGATCTGGGCGCGCGTGCGCGACGCGCTCGACGCGGTGGGCCTCGACGTCGCCCTCGACCGCTCCACGACCGCGCTCTCCGGCGGGCAGAAGCAGCGCCTCGCCCTCGCCGGGGTCCTCGCCATGCGGCCGGGGCTCCTGCTGCTCGACGAGCCGACCGCGAACCTCGATCCCGAGGGCGTCGGGGAGGTGCGTCACGCCGTGGGGTCGGTGGTCGAGCGGACCGGCGCGACCCTCGTCGTCATCGAGCACCGCGTGGCCGTGTGGCAGGACCTCGTCGACCGGGTCGTCGTGCTGGCGGCCGACGGCGGGGTCCTCGCCGACGGGGCGCCCGACGACGTCCTCCGCGACCAGGGCGCGTCCCTCGCCGCCGCGGGCGTCTGGGTGCCGGGCCGCGAGCCGGCCGCGCCCGTCCGCGATCGGGCCGCGCCCGCGACGCTCCTCCGCGCGGACGGCCTCGCCGTGGGGCGGGGCGGCGCCCGCGGCACCGCGGTGGCCGACGGCGTCGGCGTCGCGCTCGGTTCCGGCCGCGTCACCGCCCTCACCGGACCGAACGGCGGCGGCAAGAGCACGCTCGCGCTGACGCTCGGCGGCCTCCTGCCCGCGCTGTCCGGCCGGGTCGTCGCGGAGGCGGCCCTCGCCGACGGCCTCGGCGCGGATCCCGTCGCCTGGCGCTCGCGCGAGCTGGCCGCCCGCATCGGCACCGTCTTCCAGGACCCGGAGCACCAGCTCCTCGCCGGCACCGTGCGCGCGGAGCTCGAGGTCGGCCCGCGCGCCGTGGGCATGGATCCCGCGGACGCCGCCCGCCGCGTCGACGAGCTGCTCACGCGCCTGCGCCTCGACGGCCTCGCGCAGGCCAACCCCTTCACGCTGTCGGGCGGCGAGAAGCGGCGCCTCTCCGTGGCGACGGCCCTCGCGACCGCGCCGCGCCTCCTCGTGCTCGACGAGCCGACGTTCGGGCAGGACGCCCGCACCTGGGCCGAGCTCGTCGCGCTCCTGGCCGACCTCGTCGACCGCGCGGGCGTCGGCGTCCTGGCCGTCACCCACGACGCGGACCTCGTCCGCGCGCTCGCGGACGACGTCCTCCGCCTCGACGCCGTCCCGGGCTCCGCCGCCCGCCTGGAGGTCGTGCGGTGAGCGCCGCCCCGACCTCGGTCGTGCCCGCCGCCCGTGCGACCGGCCTCGCCGCCGTCAACCCCGTCGCCCGGCTCGCGGCGGCCCTCGTCCTGACGCTCGTCCTCGTGCTGAGCCTCGACGTGGTCTCCGCGGGCGTGGCGCTCGCGCTCGAGCTGCTGCTCCTGCCCGCCGCGGGGATCCGTCCGCGCGCGTTCCTCGTCCGGGGCATCCCGATCTGGATCGCGGCGCCCGGCGCCGGTCTGACGATCCTGCTCTACGGCCGCACGTCCGGCGACGTGTACGCCCAGTTCCTGCTCGTCGTCGTCAGCGAGGGGTCCGTCCTGCTGGCGGTCGCCACGACGCTGCGCGTGCTGGCCATCGGCGTCGCCTCTCTCGCCCTGTTCACGGACGTGGATCCCACGGACCTCGCCGACGGCCTCGCCCAGGTCGCGCGCCTGCCGTCCCGCTTCGTCCTCGGGGCGCTCGCGGGCGTCCGGCTGGTGGGCCTCCTCCTCGACGACTGGCGCTCGCTCGAGCTGGCCCGTCGTGCACGCGGCGTCGCCGACCGCGGCCGGATCCGACGCTTCGCCGGGCAGGCCTTCGCGCTCCTCGTGCTCTCCATCCGGCGCGGCAGCAAGCTGGCGACCGCCATGGAGGCCCGCGGCTTCGGCGGCGGCACCGCCCGCACGTGGGCCCGGCCCAGCGTCATCGGCCGTCGCGAGGCGCTGGTCGTGGCGGTCGCCGTGCTCGTGGCCGCCTGCGCGGTGGCGGCCGCCGTCGCGGCCGGGACGTGGGGCTCCGGTGCGGCCTGAGGCGGGGGAGCGACGCCCGGCGCTGGTCCTCGTCGACGGCCCGTCCGGCTCCGGCAAGTCGACCCTGGCGGACGCCCTCGTCCGCGACGGCGACCCGGACGCGGGGCTCCCGCCCGGCGCTCAGCTCCTCCGGCTCGACGACGTCTACCCCGGCTGGGACGGCCTCGAGGCGGCGTCCCGGCACCTCGAGCGCGAGGTCCTGTCGGAGATGCGCCCGGGCGGCCGCCCCCGCTGGCGACGCTGGGACTGGTCCGCCGACGCGCCCGCGGAGTGGCACGACCTGGACCCGGGGCGCCCGCTCGTGGTCGAGGGCTGCGGATCCCTGACCCGGGCCGCCGCGCGCCTCGCCACGCACCGCATCTGGGTGGAGGCGGATGACGCCGTGCGACGGGCCCGCGCCATCGCCCGCGACGGCGAGGCCTTCGCGCGGGAGTGGGAGCGCTGGGACGCGCAGTGGCGCGCGCACGTCGACCGGGAGGATCCGCGCGCCCTGGCCGACGCCGTCGTCCGCACGGACGCCGTGGCGGCGGCCGGGTAGCCTGAGGCCATGACCGATTCCGCACCGTCCGACGTCCGCTACCTCGCCGTCTACGCCGACGGCCCCCTCGAGGGCACCACCGAGACCCGCGTCCTCGTCGACGGCCAGCACGACGAGACCATCAGCACCATGTCGGCCGTGGAGGGCAAGGAGTCTCTCTTCCAGTACCGCGCCGGCCAGGTGTCCGAGGTCGCGGGCGAGCAGCGCGTGACCTACACGTTCGTGGCCGACGGCAGCGACGACGTCCTCGGCGAGGGCGACGACGAGTCCCTCGAGCTCTGATCCCCGGCACATCCGGCGCCTGAGCGCCCGCCGACGACCCCGGCCCGCCCTGCGGCTGCCGGGGTCGTCATGCGTCCGGGCCGCACGATGCGCGGACCGTGGGCCGGTGCGTCCGCGGTGAGTCTCAGGCCCAGCCGAGCTCGTGGAGCCGGTCGTCGTCGATGCCGTGGAAGTGCGCGATCTCGTGCACGAGCGTGACGTGGACGAGATCCCGCAGCGCGTCCATGTCCTCGGCCTCGTGCAGGTGCGGCTCGCGGTAGACGACGATGCGGTCCGGCATCTCGCCGAACCCGTATTGCCCGCGCTCGGTCATGGCCACGCCGTCGTAGAGGCCCAGCAGGTCGAGCGACCCGTCCTCGGGCCGGTCCTCGACCACGAACACGACGTTGTCGAGCCCGTCCACCATCTCGTCCGGCAGCTCGTCGAGCTCGTCGACCACCAGTCGCTCGAAGTCGTCGGGATCGCAGCGCAGCATCCGCCCACCCTCCCATACGCGCATGCGCGGGAGCCCGGCCGATGCGATGGTCGGCCGCGTGACGGTCGGCGACCACGGGGGAGACGACGGAAGGGCCGGGACCCTCTCGGATCCCGGCCCTTCCCGGTGGGGTGGACGACGGGGCTCGAACCCGCGACTTCCGGCTCCACAAGCCAGCGCTCTGCCAACTGAGCTACGCCCACCATGCGGCCGATCCCGCTCTCGCGGACGGCCATGGAAGAGGATACTACAGCCGCGGGGCCCACGCGGACGTCACGTCCGCGGAGATGGCCTGCACGTCCTCGGTGGCCGGTCCGGGCGCCGGCACGAAGGCCGCGCGGCGGTAGTACTCGAGCTCCCGGATCGACTCCAGGATGTCCGCGAGGGCGCGGTGGCCGCCGTTCTTCGCCGGGGAGTTGAAGTAGATCCGGGGGAACCACTCCTTCGCCAGCACCTTGATGGAGGAGACGTCGACGCTGCGGTAGTGGAGGTGCGCGTCCACGCGGGGCATGTACTTCGCGAGGAACGCGCGGTCGGTGCCGATGGTGTTGCCCGCGATGGGCGCCTTGCCGCCGTTCGGCACGTGCTGCAGCAGGTACTCGAGCACCGCGAACTCGGCGTCGGCGAGGCTGACGCCCGCGGGGATCTCGTCTAGCAGCCCCGAGGACCGGTGCATGTCGGTGACGAACTCGCCCATGTTCGCGAGCGCGGCGGGGTCGGGGTTGATCACGATCGTGAAGCCGGCGTCGACGGGGACGAGGTCGAAGTCGGTGACGACGACGGCGACCTCCACCAGCTCGTCGATCGCGAGGTCGAGCCCCGTCATCTCGCAGTCGATCCACACCAGCCGGTCAGAGTTGTTGCCCATCCCCCGATCCTATCGGCGGGCCCGGGCCGCCCTGATGCGCCGCCTACCATGGGGGAGTGATCACCCTCCTCGCCGTCCTGCTCATCGTCAACGGCGTCTGGAACGTCGTCGTGTGGCCGCAGTTCCTCAAGCGCGTCGCGAAGGATCCCCGAGCCCGCGCCGCCGACGGGTCGCGCACCGCCTTCTTCACCGTCCACCTCGTGCTGGTGTCGGTGTCCCTGCTCCTCGCCCTCGTCTCGATCGTCGCCGCCGTCGCGGCCTTCGCGTCCTGACCCCCGGAGGGGGCGCGCCCAGGCCCGACGCGGTGCCCGCGGGATCCGAGGGCGTGCGGGTGATCATGTTCTCCTCCCTCTTCTGCGTTCCGTGCCAGGCGACCCGGCGCTCGCTCCAGGAGGTCCAGCGGCTGCTGCCCTGGCTCCCGGTCGAGGAGCTCGACGTCGCGGCGCACGCGGACCTGGCCGAGGCGGAGCGCATCCGGTCGACGCCCACGATCCTCGTGCGCGCGGGGGACCGCGAGGTGTTTCGCGCGGAGGGCGTGCCGACCGCGCCCCAGGTGCTGCAGGCGGTCGTGCGGGCCATGGACGGGACGGCCGCCGCCGCTCCCGGCAGCGCCCCGGGGCGCCCGGATCCCGCGTAGTACCCTCGTCACGACCCCCTGTAGCTCAATGGATAGAGCATCGGCCTTCTAATCCGACGGTTGCGCGTTCGAGTCGCGCCGGGGGGACCGACTGTCGGAAGCGCCGGATCGGACGTAGATTCGACGCATGCGCGACATCCAGTCACAGATCATCGCCGCCCTCGAGGTGCGCCCGACCATCGATCCCGCCGACGAGGTCCGCAAGCGCGTCGACTTCCTCAAGGCCTACCTCCGATCCACCGGTGCCGAGGGCTTCGTCCTCGGCGTCAGCGGCGGGCAGGACTCCTCCCTGGCCGGGCGCATCGCCCAGCTCGCCGTCGAGGAGCTCGCCGCCGAGGGGCTCCTCGCCGAGTTCGTCGCCGTGCGCCTGCCGTACGGCGTGCAGGCGGACGAGGAGGACGCGCAGCTCGCGCTCTCCTTCATCCAGCCGAAGTCGAGCGTGGTCTTCGACATCAAGCGCGCCGTCGACGGCTTCCAGGCCGAGTACGCCGACGCGGCCGGTCACGCGATGACGGACTTCACCAAGGGCAACGTCAAGGCGCGCTCGCGCATGGTCGCCCAGTATGCCCTGGCCGGGCAGGCCCGCCTGCTGGTGATCGGCACGGACCACGCCGCGGAAGCGGTCACGGGCTTCTTCACGAAGTACGGCGACGGCGGGGCGGACGTGCTCCCGCTCACGGGCCTCACCAAGCGCCAGGGCCGGGCCCTCCTCGAGCACCTCGGCGCGCCGGAGCGGCTCTACCTCAAGGCGCCCACCGCGGACCTCCTCGACGACACCCCCGGCCAGACCGACGAGGCCAACCTCGGCCTCACGTACGCCGACATCGACGACTTCCTCGAGGGCCGCGACGTCGACGACGAGGTGGCCGAGGCCATCGAGGCCCGCTACCAGAGCACCGAGCACAAGCGTCGGGTCCCCGCGAGCATGTTCGACGACTGGTGGAAGTGATCCCCGTCTGACCCCACGCGACGACGCCCCGCACCTCATCCGAGGTGCGGGGCGTCGTCATGTGCCGGCGGGGACGGTCAGCGCCGCTCGGCCTCCGCGGCGCGCGAGTTGGCGGCAGCCGACGAGGGCACGGGCGGGCTGTACTGCTCGTCCGGCGACTCGACCCGGCGCTCGGCGGCCGGCTGGTCGTCGGCACCGCTGCGCCACGGCACCGGCACGGGAGCGACGGCGGTCGGCTCGGCGGGGCGCGCCTGCGGCCGGCTCGCGGCGCCCGTGTCGGTGGCCGGCTGGTCGTCCTCGAACTGCCAGCGGGAGATGTCGCCCTGGAAGATCTTGCGGGCGCGGCCGGGGTGGTGCTGCCACTCGACCATGCGGTCGCGGAACTCGGCGAGCTGCGCGTCGAACTGGAAGCCGAAGCTGCCGCTGCCGCGCTTGAACTCGGTGATCTCGTGCGCGGCCCAGGTCGCGGCGGTCGCCGCGCCCTTGACCGGCAGGAGTCGGATGCGGATGTCGGCCTCGCCCGCGGCGCGGTCGGCGAGCACGCGCTCCTGCGCTGTGAGGCCGTCCCACGCGGACGCCTGGCGCGCCGCGTCGATCAGCACGCCGATGGCGGCGGCCTTCACCTCGCGGTCGTGCCGGGTGAGGATCCGCTGCGTGGCGCTGCGCGCGATTACGGCGGCGAGCACGCCGGCAACCACGATGGCGACGAAGGGGACGACGACGCCGGAGAGGAGCTGCGTGCCCCGCTCGGACGCGAGGGCATCGAGGAGATCATTCCACCACTGCATGCGGCGACCGTACCCCGGGCCCCGGGCGCCGTCCGGGAGGCCGCGCGGGCGCGTCGCGCCGACCGCCACCGGGCGGCCGGCCGTCAGAAGCGCAGGCAGTCCACCGCGTCCTGCAGCGACCAGAAGTCGCCCAGCGGGACGAACCCCTGCGCGTCCCGGCGCAGCCGCTTGGCGCGGAAGCGCTCGCCCTGCGGCTCGTGCATGCGCTCGACGTAGCCGAGCACCGCGCCGTCCGGCCGGGTGACCCGCAGGAGCCCGTCGTGCAGCTCGCGCACCTGCGCGGCCGAGCGCGACAGGGGGGTGTAGGTGATGCTGGGCATGGTGTCCTCCGTCCGCGTGCCGCCGGCCCGGCGGTGTCTCGATGTCCCCGAAGCTACGGGGGACCACCGACATCCCGACCGGCAGGAATGGGCGGCGCCCGATGACGGTTCCCTCCCATGTCGACCACCGCGGACCTCGCGCGCGTCGACGGGAAGTAGGTTCATCTCTCATGCAGACATTCATCCTCGCCGGCGGCTGCTTCTGGTGCCTCGATGCGGTCTACCGCACCCTCGACGGCGTCCAGGACGTCATCTCCGGGTACATCGGCGGTCACACCGCCCACCCCTCCTACGACGCCGTGTGCACGGGCGCGACCGGGCACGCCGAGGCGGTGAAGGTGGTCTTCGACGAGGAGGTCATCCCCGCCGACGTCATCCTCGACGTGTTCTTCACGCTGCACGACCCGCGTCAGCTCAACCGCCAGGGCGCCGACGTCGGCACCCAGTACCGCTCGGCGATGTTCCCCGCGGACGCGGAGCAGGAGCAGCTGTTCCGGGACGCGATCGCCCGCGCCGGCGAGCTGTGGGACGGCACGCCCGTCACCACGATCGAGCCGGTCGGCACCTGGTACGACGCGGAGGACTACCACCAGGACTTCTTCGCCAAGAACCCGGGACAGGGCTACTGCAACGCGGTCGCCGTGCCCAAGGTGAACAAGGTGCGGAAGTCGTTCGCGCAGTACGTGCGCGCGGCCTGATCCACCTCCCCTCGACGCCCCGCGGCCTGTACGGCCGCGGGGCGTCGGCGTACCATCGGCACGTCCGGGCGACGAGGCCCGGCCAGGAGAGGCGACGACGATGTCGATGACCACCAGCACGAGCACGACCGGACTCCCGCGCACGGCGGGCAAGACCTGGGTGGCCTTCGGGGCCACGGGGGCGCTCGCCTCCATCCACTCGCACGACGACGGCTACGAGGTGCGGTCGCTGCACCGCGGCGTCGTGGCCGGCACCTACCCCACCCTGGAGATCGCGAAGGCGGCGCTCCGCGCGGGCCACGACGGCCTCCGCTTCTCCGAGCACTGAGCCCGGACGTCCCCTCCCCATGCACGCGCGCGTCGTGCCGTGCGCGGGATGCCCTCGGCGACCCCGTGGAGCCCCTGCTCTGACGCATCCTCGGTCGCGGCCGTCGGGGCGCGGGAGGAGGGGCGATGAGCGCGGGAAGCCGGGGACCGGGCCACGAGGCGCGGGGGAGCGGGACGCACGTCGCGGTGCGCGGCACGGTCGCGCGGCGGCCGCGATGCATCCGCACGGTCGAGGGATGGGAGGTCGCGAGCCTCCTCGTCGGACCCCGGTGCGTGAGGCATCCGGGTGGCGCCGCGGACGGACCGGGCGGCCCGGACGGCGGCGCGATCCTCGTCGTGTGCGCCGGCGCCTGCATCTCCGGGGTCGTGGCGGGTCTCGCCGTCGGCGAGGAGGTGATCGTCCTGGGCGAGCTCGTCCCCCGTCGGGCAGCCCGGCCGGAGCACGACGCCGTGGAGCTCGTGGGGCACGCCGTGCTCGCGCGACGCGGCATCGGGGCCGTCGGCACCACGGCGGCGGAGCCTAGGATCGCACCATGAGCGGATCCCCCCGGTGGCTCGAGCCGGATCAGCAGCGCGCCTGGCGGACCGTCATCGTCGCGCTGAACAACGTCAGCGAGCGCATCGAGCGGGAGCTCCTCCGCGACGCGGGCATGCCGCACGCCTACTACATGATCCTCGTCCGCCTGTCGGAGGCCGAGGGCGGCGCCCTCCCCATGAGCGTCCTGGCCCGCGCGCTGCAGGCCTCGGCGAGCCGCACCTCGCACGCCGTCACCCGCCTGGAGCAGCTGGGCTGGGTGCGCCGCTCGCGGTCGCCCCACGACGGCCGGAGCCTGCTCGCCGAGCTCACCGACGAGGGTCGCGCGACCCTCGAGGCGGCGGCACCCGGGCACGCGGAGGAGGTGCTCCGCACGGTGTTCGACCCGCTGACCGCCGAGCAGACCGCGCAGCTCGAGGCCATCGCGCGGGATATCCTCGCCAGCATGAGCGCATCCTCCCTCGACGACGGCCGGGGGAGCGCCCGCGGCGACGACCTCGCCATCCCCCCGGCACCCGACCGCGACGCCGACCCGGCCTGCGCCGACGAGTCCGCCGCGTGATCCGCGCCGGCCGCGCCCTCCTGGCGCCGGCGCTCCTCGGCGCCCTGCTCCTCTCGGCCTGCACGCAGTCGGCTCCCGCGCCGGAGCCGACCCCGACCGCCGTCGTGGAGAGCGGCGATCCCGGTGCCGCGCCCACCACGCCGACCATCGCGCCCGTCGACCCGGACGGCACGGCGGAGGGCAACCTCCCCGCGTTCGAGGCGACGGCGGGCGGCGTGGTCGCCGCGGATCCCAACGCGCAGGGTCGGGCCCTCGTGGACGCGCTCGTGGCCGCCGGCTTCCCGAAGGACCGCATGGAGGTCACCGCGGACGCGACGCCCCTCGGCAACTCGGTCGACTCGATCCTCGTCTCCGTGCACATGCCGGACGCGTGCCTCATCGGGCAGCGCGCCCAGGACGGGTTCAGCGCCCACGTCGAGCCGGCGCTCTCCTCGGGTCGCTGCCTGGTCGGCCAGACGCGCGCGATCGACTGGTGACGGCGGCGCTGACGCGTCCCAGCGCGGCGTCCGGGGCGCGCGGCACTGAATAGACTCGTGCCATGGCTGAATACATCTACTCGATGGTCCGCGCCCGGAAGTCGGTCGGCGACAAGCTGATCCTCGACGACGTCACCATGTCGTTCATCCCCGGCGCGAAGATCGGCGTCGTCGGGCCGAACGGCGCGGGCAAGTCGACGATCCTGAAGATCATGGCGGGCCTCGACACGCCCAGCAACGGCGAGGCCAAGCTCTCGCCCGGCTACTCGGTCGGCATCCTCATGCAGGAGCCCGAGCTCGACGAGTCGAAGACCGTGCTGGAGAACGTCCAGGAGGGCGTGGGCCCGCTGAAGGCCCAGGTCGACCACTACAACGAGATCGCCGCGGCCATGGCCGAGCCCGACGCCGACTTCGACACCCTCCTCGCCGAGATGGGCACGCTGCAGGAGGCCATCGACGCCGCCGACGGCTGGGAGCTCGACTCGCAGCTCGAGCAGGCGATGGACGCGCTGCGCACCCCGCCGGGCGACGCCTCGGTCGCGAACCTCTCCGGCGGCGAGAAGCGCCGCGTCGCGCTCTGCAAGCTGCTGCTCCAGAAGCCCGACCTGCTGCTCCTCGACGAGCCCACCAACCACCTCGACGCCGAGAGCGTGCTCTGGCTCGAGCAGCACCTCTCCAAGTACCCCGGCGCCGTCCTCGCCGTGACCCACGACCGGTACTTCCTCGACCACGTCGCGGAGTGGATCGCCGAGGTCGACCGCGGACGCCTCTACCCCTACGAGGGCAACTACTCGACCTACCTCGAGAAGAAGCAGGAGCGCCTCAGCGTCCAGGGCAAGAAGGACGCCAAGCTCTCCAAGCGCCTCGCCGAGGAGCTCGACTGGGTGCGCAGCAACGCGAAGGGCCGCCAGGCGAAGTCGAAGGCGCGCCTCGCGCGCTACGAGGAGATGGTGACCGAGGCGGAGCGCACGAGGAAGCTGGACTTCGAGGAGATCCAGATCCCCGTCGGCCCGCGCCTCGGCTCGCAGGTCATCGACGCGAAGAAGCTGCACAAGCAGTTCGGCGAGCGGGTCCTCATCGACGACCTCTCCTTCACGCTGCCCCGCAACGGCATCGTCGGCGTCATCGGCCCGAACGGCGTCGGCAAGACCACGCTGTTCAAGACCATCGTCGGCTTCGAGCCGCTGGACGCCGGCGAGCTCAAGGTCGGCGACACCGTCGACATCTCCTACGTCGACCAGAGCCGCGGCGGCATCGACCCCGAGAAGTCGCTCTTCGAGGTCGTCTCCGACGGCCAGGACTACATCCAGGTCGGCAAGCAGGAGGTGCCCGCGCGCGCCTACGTCTCCACGTTCGGCTTCAAGGGCCCCGACCAGCAGAAGAAGGCCGGCATCCTCTCCGGCGGCGAGCGCAACCGCCTGAACCTCGCGCTCACGCTCAAGCAGGGCGGCAACCTGCTGCTGCTCGACGAGCCCACCAACGACCTGGACGTCGAGACGCTCGGCAGCCTGGAGAACGCGCTGCTCGAGTTCCCCGGGTGCGCCGTGGTCATCACGCACGACCGGTGGTTCCTCGACCGGATCGCGACCCACATCCTGTCCTACGAGGGCACGGAGGAGGATCCGGCGAACTGGTACTGGTTCGAGGGCAACTTCGAGTCGTACGAGCAGAACAAGATCGAGCGCCTGGGCGCGGACGCCGCGAAGCCGCACCGCTCCGCGTACCGCAAGCTCACGCGCGACTGATCCCGTGACCCGGGTCCACGTCCCGGTCCACCTCAGGTGGGCCGACCTCGACGCCTACGACCACGTGAACAACGTGGAGGTCCTGCGGCTCCTGGAGGAGGCGCGCGTCCGCGCGTTCTGGCGGGGCGACGACGACGGGGACGGCGTGGACCCGGGGATGGCGCTCATCGACGCGACGGCCGGCGCCGCCACGATGACGATGATCGCGCGGCAGGAGATCGAGTACCTGCTGCCCATCTCCTACGGGCGGCGGCCGCTCGACGTGCAGGTGTGGCTGGGACGGCTCGGCGGGTCCAGCCTCGAGGCCTGCTACGAGGTGCGGACGCCCGTGGGTGTCGAGCCGTCGGCGCTGTACGCGCGGGCGACCTCGACCATCGTGCTGGTCGACGCCGCGACGGGGAGGCCCCGCCGGATCACCGGCGACGAGCGCGCCGCCTGGGCGGAGTACGTCGAGGAGCCCGTCGCCTTCAGCCGACGCGGCTGAGCCGGGCCGTCAGCCCCGTGCCTCGGCCGGGACGCGGACCATGCCCTCCTGCGCCACGCTCGCGAGCAGCACGCCGTCGCGGGAGTAGATGCGGCCGAGCGAGAGGCCGCGGCCGCCCTGGGCGCTCGTCGACTCCTGCACGTAGAGCATCCACTCGTCGGCGCGGCCGAAGCGGTGGAACCACATCGCGTGGTCGAGGCTCGCGGCCTTGATGCCGGGCGTCGCCCAGGAGAGGCCATGCCGGCGGTAGATGGACTCGAGGATCGAGTAGTCGCTCGCGTAGGCGAGGGACGCGAGGTGGACGGCGGGGTCGTCGGGGAGGCGGCCGATGGCGCGGATCCACACGGCCTGGTGCGCGACGCGGTCGGGCGCGGCGCCGAAGTAGACGGGCTGCTCGACGTGGCGCATGTCGAAGGGGCGGTCGTTCGCCCAGTGCGCGGCGACGGGGTGGTCGATGCGGGAGAGCACGTCGCGCGCGCTCGGCAGCGACTCCGGCTCGGGGATCCCCTCGGGCATGGGCGCCTGGTGCTCGAGTCCCTCGTCCGCGTCCTGGAACGAGGCGATCATCGAGAGGATCGGGCGGCCGTCCTGGTAGGCCTGCGTGCGGCGGGTCGAGAACGAGCGGCCGTCGTGGATCCGGTCGACCGAGAAGGTGATGGGCTTCGTGACGTCGCCGGGCCGGAGGAAGTAGCCGTGCATGCTGTGCGGGCGGCGGTCGGCGTCCGTGGTGCGCATGGCCGCGACGAGGGACTGCGCGAGCACCTGGCCGCCGAAGACGCGGCCCATCGGCATCCACTGCGACGGGCCCGTGGAGATGTCCTCGCTCGTGCGCGCGCCCGTGTCGGTGAGGTCGAGCGCGGTGAGCAGGCCGGCGAGCGGGCCGTCGTCCGGGATGTCGGATGCGTGGTCGGTCATTGGTCCTCCGCCTGGCGGGTCCGGCTTCGGGCGGCCGGGCGCCCGGCGGATCGCACGGGCGCATCCAGTAGCTTAGACACGCCATGACGCCCTCCTTCGCCCTCCGGGACGCCCTCGCCCTCGGCGATCTGCAGACCTTCCTCGGGCGCTCCGCCCGCGTCGACGACGGGGCCGTGCGCCTCATCGGATCCGGCGGGGTGCTCGCCGCCTACACCTCGGTGCTCCAGCCCGCCGGCCTCCTCGACCGGTCGCCCACGGTGCTCGGCCTCCGCACGTTCGCGGCCGAGACGCAGGCGGACGTCGACAGCGTGGTCCCGATCCGCGCGCTCCTCGACCGCCTCGCGCGCCTCGAGGGACCGGCGACCGGATCCCCGGGCGAGCCCGTCGGCGTGCTCGTGCCGCCGGACACCGCCACCGCGCCGTGGGCGGGGATCTCGCCCCCGCGCGCCGGATGGGAGCGCGTAGCGGACGTCGCGGCACCCGCCCTCCGCGCGGCGGCGCGCGCCGGGATCGACGAGGTCGCCGCCGCCGTGCCGTCGGGCATCGGCGAGCAGATCGTGTCGCGCGTGCGCGGCGAGGTGTGGGGCCGCCCCGTGGATGGTGCGCCCGACGTCGTCGCCGGCGGGGCGTTCGCCGCCTACAGCCTCGGGTTCCTGGGCCCGGACCCCGCGCCCGACGCGGAGCAGGACGACGAGGAGGCGCCCGTCGCGGTGTTCCGCGTCGGCCCGTGGACGCGCCTCACCACGGCGCGCGGGCACGTGCTCGTGCGGCGCCTCTAGCGCGACGATCGGCGTCGGCGGACGCCCTCAGGACTCGTCGAAGGTGTTGACCATCGCGTGGGCGGCGCGCTCCAGGTAGTCCCAGAGCTGCGCCTCGTGCAGGGGCGAGAGGTCGAGCGAGTCGACGGCCACGCGCATGTGCGCGAGCCAGCGGTCGCGTGCGTCGGGGTTCACGCGGAACGGCATGTGCCGCATCCGCAGGCGCGGGTGGCCGCGCTCGTCGCTGTACGTGGTGGGACCGCCCCAGTACTGCTCGAGGAACCCGGTGAGGCGCTGGATCGCGCCCTCGAGGTCCTCCTCCGGGTACATCGCGACGAGGACGGGGTCCTCCGCGACGCCGCGGTAGAACTCCCGGACCAGCCTCTCGAATGTCGGGCGGCCGCCGACGTCGTCGTAGAACGAGTTGGCGAGCAGGTCGGCCATCAGGACTCCTCGGGCGGGGTGGCGGGCTTCCTCGGCTGACGCGGCGCGCGCGGCGGCTTCGGGGGAGCGGCGTCCGCGGATCCGGCGTCCGTCCCGGTCGTCGCGTCGTCGGACGGCGCGGCCGCGGGGTCCTCCGGGAGGACGGTCCAGGTCGCGGTGACCTCGTCCTCGTCCGGTTCGGCGTCCCGGGCGGGCGACGGGTCCTGCGCGGGGATCACCTGCGTCGCGCGCGGGTCCGGGCGGGAGCCGGCGGCGCCGCGGACGACGGGGGAGGCGGATCCGGCTGCCGGGGATCCGGGCTGCCGCTGGGCGACCTTCCGGGCGGCGCGCGTGCGGGGAGCCGGCTGCTCCGGCTGCTGCACGGGCGTCGACGCGGTGCGCGGCGGGTGCGCGCCGCCCACGCTGGCCGCGCTGTCGAAGCCGGTGAGCACGACGGCGGTGAGCGACGGCAGGGTGACGCCCATCGCGTCGAGGCTCGCCTTGAGCCGGGCCCGGAGCTCGCGGGAGACGTCGTCGCGGGCGTTGCTGCGCGTCTTGACGACCACGCGGATCACGACGGCCGACTCCGAGATCGACTCGATGCCCCACAGCTCGGGCTTCTCGACGATGCGCGAGCGCCACTTCGGGGTGGACGCGAGCTCGACGGCGGTCGCGAGCATGCGCTCCTGCACGGCCTGCACGTCGGTGTCGTAGGGGACGGCGAGGTCGATGACGACGCGCGCCCAGCCCTGCGACATGTTGCCGACGCGGAGGATCTCGCCGTTGCGCACGAACCAGAGCGTGCCGTTGACGTCGCGGAGGGTCGTGATGCGGATGCCGACGGTCTCGACGACTCCCGTCGCAGGCCCCACGTCGACGACGTCGCCGACGCCGAGCTGGTCCTCCACGACCATGAATAGGCCGTTGAGGATGTCCTTGACGATGTTCTGGGCGCCGAAGCCGAGGCCGGCGCCGAGGGCGGCGGTGAGGAGGGCGAGGGAGCTCGTCACGTTCGGCGCCACCACGGAGAGCACGCTCGCTATGACGATGACGACGATCACGACGGTGGTGATGTTGCTGAGGACGCTGCCCAGGGTGCGGGTCCGCTGGACCACGCGCACGGCGGTGAGCGGCGATGCCTGGATGGACTGCGTGTCGTCGACGTTCTGCCGCTTCTTCACGCCGTTGACGATCTGGTCGACGGTGTTGCGGATCACCACCAGGAGGATCCACCGGACGATCACGCCGCCGAGGACGAACGAGACGACCTGGATGAGGACGCTCCACGTGGAGAAGAACGAGCCGTCGCCGCAGCACACCATGCTCAGGTCCATCGCGACGCGCTTCCGACGGGGGTGAGGAGAGGGGAGGTCATCCGGACGAGTGTACCGGCGGCCTCCCCGGCCGCCCCTGGGTCCGTGCGCATGAGCGACGGCGGGGACGACGAGGGGGACGGCCGCGTGCGCGACCGTCCCCCTCGGGTGGAGCCGTGGTGCCTACTCGGCGTCCTTCGCCTGCGCCCGGAGCGCCCGCTCCACGCCCGACAGCAGCTCGCTGACGAGGCGGCGGAGCGCCGGCGGCTCGGGGTTCGCGTCGAGCCAGGCGACGGTCGCGTCGCGCAGCGCCGCGTCGGCGAGCGGCGACGGGTAGAAGCCGCCGATGAGCGCGGCGGCGATTGCGTAGCTTCGCGACTCCCACACGCCCTGCAGGGCGTCGAAGTACGCGCCCACGTAGGGACGCAGCAGCTCGGTGTCCGCCGCGCGCCGGAAGCCGAGGCCCGTGGTGCGCACGATCGTGTTCGGCTCGGTGTCGGCCTCCCACACGGACGCCCATGCCGCCTGCTTGCCCTCCGCCGTGGGGAGCGCCGCGCGGGCCTGGGCCGCGGACTGCGCGCCCGTCGCCGTGCGGTCGGCCGCGAGGGCCTGGTCGATCTCGGCGGTGCCGGCGCGACCGCCCGCGACGAGCGCGGTCAGGAGCTCCCAGCGGAGGTCCGCGTCGATCTCGACGCCCTCGAGCGTCTCGGTGCCGTCGAGCAGCGCCTGCACGTGATCCAGCTGGGCCGCCTCCTGGGCGACCTGCGCGAAGGTGCGCAGGAACTGGAACTGGTTGTCGGATCCGGGCGCCGCCTGCGCCGTGAGCGCCCACAGCTCCGACGCGACCGTCGCGAGCAGCTCGTCGCGGTGGTCGGGCGCCGAGTACGTGGTGGCGGCGACGGTCAGCTGCGCGAGCGCGTAGCGGAGGGCCGTCGACTCGTCCTCGGTCGCCACGTTGTCGAGCACGAGGCGCGCGTAGTCGCGGGCGCGGATCTCGCCGTCGCGCGTGGCGTCCCACACCGAGGCGAAGACGAGCGAGCGGGCGAGCGAGTCCTCGAACGCGGCGAGGTGGCGCATCGCGACCTCGAGCGACGCGGCATCCAGGCGGACCTTCGAGTAGGTGAGGTCGTCGTCGTTCAGCAGCACGAGCGCGGGGCGCTGGCGGCCGACGAGCTCGGCGACCTCGGTGCGGTCGCCGTCGACGTCGAGCTCGAACCGGTCGGTGCGGACGAGGTGCGCGTCGCGCAGCTCGTAGAAGCCGATCGCCAGGCGGTGCGGGCGGAGCGTCGGGTAGTCCTCGGCGGCCTCCTGCAGCACGGCGAACGACGTGATGACGCCGTCCTCGTCGGTCGCGATCTCGGGACGCAGCGTGTTGACGCCCGAGGTCTTCAGCCACAGGTCGGTCCAGCGCTCGAGGTCGCGGCCGCTCGTGCCCTCGAGCTCCGTGGTGAAGTCGCGGAGCGTCGAGTTGCCGAACGCGTGGCGCTGGAAGTACGCGGCCACGCCCGCGAGGAACTCGTCCTGGCCGACGTAGGCGACGAGCTGGCGGAGGACCGACGCGCCCTTGGCGTACGTGATGCCGTCGAAGTTGACCTGCACGTCCTCCAGGTCATTGATGGTCGCGTAGACGGGGTGCGTGCTCGGCAGCTGGTCCTGGTTGTAGGCCCAGGACTTCTCACCGGCGTTGAACGTGGTCCAGGCGCCCGTCCACTCGGTGCCCTCGGCCGTGGCCAGGGTCGAGATGTAGGTCGCGAAGGACTCGTTGAGCCACAGGTCGTCCCACCACTTCATGGTGACCAGGTCGCCGAACCACATGTGCGCGAGCTCGTGCAGGATCGTCGTGACCCGGCGCTCCTTCACCGCGTCGGTGACCTTGGAGCGGAAGACGTAGCTCTCCACGAACGTGACGGCGCCCGCGTTCTCCATCGCGCCGGCGTTGAACTCCGGGACGAAGAGCTGGTCGTACTTCGGGAACGGGTACGGGTACGCGAAGCGCTCCTCGTAGAACGCGAAGCCCTCGCGGGTCTTCTCGAACACGTAGTCGGCGTCGAGGTGGTCCATCAGCGACTTGCGGGCGAAGACGCCGAGCGGGATCGTGCGACCGTCGCTCGAGGTGAGCTCGCTGCGGACGACGCCGTAGGGGCCCGCGATGAGCGCCGTGATGTAGCTCGACATGCGGAGCGTCGGCTCGAAGGTCCACGTGGAGGCGCCGTCGGCGGCGGCCGTGGGCTCGGGCGTGGGGGAGTTGGAGACGACCTCCCAGTGCGACGGCGCGGTGACCGTGAAGCGGAAGACCGCCTTGAGGTCGGGCTGCTCGAACACCGCGAACATGCGGCGGGAGTCCGGCACCTCGAACTGGGAATAGAGGTAGACCTCGTCGTCGACGGGATCCACGAAGCGGTGCAGCCCCTCGCCCGTGTTCGTGTACATGGCGTCGGCGACGACCGTCAGCTCGTTCTCCTGCGCGAGGTCGTCGAGGCGGATGCGCACGCCGTCGCTCACGTCGGCCGGGTCGAGCTCGCGGCCGTTCAGCGTGACCGCGTGCACCGTGCGGGTGATCGCGTCGATGAACGTGGACGCGCCCGCCGTGGCGGTGAAGCGCACGGTCGTGGTGGATCCGAACACCTCCGCGCCCCGCGTGAGGTCGAGCGCGACGTCGTACTCGGAGACGGCCAGCAGCGCGGCGCGCTCCTCGGCCTCGACGCGGGTGAGGTTCTCTCCTGGCATGGTGCTCCTGCTCGTCCGTGAGGTGGGTGGGCCGTGCGGCGGACGCGCCTCGCGTGGCGGCGCACCGGGCGGTCGAGGACCGCGGGTGCGCAGGCGGAGCGGCGCCGCTTTCGGAGCCGATCCTATTGCGTCCGCTGACCTAGGCTTGGGGGATGTCCGACGTTCAGAGCACTGCCCGCACCACCGCCGTCGAGTTCTGGTTCGACCCGTCCTGCCCCTGGGCGTGGATGACCTCCCGCTGGGTCGACGAGGTCGCCCGCCACCGCGACCTCGACATCACCTGGCGGGTCATGAGCCTCGCCGTCCTCAACGAGGACAAGGCCGACGACCCGAACTTCGCCGCCTTCCTCCCGCGCGCGCTCCGGTTCACGCGCCTCGTCGCCGCGGTCGAGGCCGAGCACGGCGCCGAGCACGTCAAGCCGCTGTATGACGCCCTCGGCACGCGGATCCACCTCCGCGACCAGAAGGACGCCGACGTCGTGATCCCCGAGGTGCTCGCCGAGCTCGGCCTCCCCGCTGGGCTCGCCGAGACGAGCCGCACCGACCGCTACGACGAGCCGATGCGCGCCAGCCACTTCGACGGCATCGAGCGCGTCGGCCAGGACGTCGGCACGCCCGTCATCGCGGTGGACGGCGTCGCCTTCTTCGGTCCCGTCATCTCGCCCGCTCCGAAGGGCGAGGAGGCCGTCAAGCTGTGGGACGGCGTCGTCGCCGTCGCCGGCTACCCGGGCTTCTTCGAGATCAAGCGCTCGCGCACCGTGGGCCCGATCTTCGACTGACCCTTTCCCGTCGCGCGCGCGGCGGCCGGGCGTCCGCGGATGCCCGGCCGTCGCGCGCCCGGCACCGCCCGCGCCGCGGGCACGACGCCGCCTGCGCGGCAGGAGGAGTGCACGATGCGCATCCACATCGCGACCGACCACGCGGGCCTCGACTTCTCGAGGTTCCTCACCGAGCACCTGACCGAGGCCGGGCACGACGTCGTGGACCACGGGCCCACCTCGTACGACCCCCTCGACGACTACCCGTCGTTCTGCATCCGCGCGGCCCGGGCCGTCGTCGCCGACCAGCGCGACGGCACCACCGCGCTCGGCGTGGTCTTCGGCGGATCCGGCAACGGCGAGCAGATCGCCGCGAACAAGGTCGAGGGCGTGCGCGCTGCGCTCGTCTGGAACCTCTCGACCGCCGTGCTCGCGCGCCAGCACAACGACGCCAACGTGATCTCCATCGGCGCCCGCCAGCACACCGTCGAGGAGGCCACCGCCTTCATCGACGTCTTCATCGCGGAGCCGTTCTCCGCGGAGGAGCGGCACGCGCGCCGCATCGCGCAGCTCGCCGAGTACGAGACGACGGGGGCCATCGCCGGTCACCCCGTCACCGACTAGGCCGCCGTGCCCGAGGGGCATTCGATCCATCGGATCGCGAAGCAGTTCGAGGCGCACTTCGTGGGCGAAGTCGTGCAGGCGTCGTCGCCGCAGGGCCGGTTCGCGGAGGGCGCCGCCGTGCTCGACGGCCGCCGGCTCCTCGCCGCGAAGGCGGTGGGCAAGCAGATGTTCCTCGAGTTCGACGGCGACGTCTGGCTGCGGGTGCACCTCGGCCTCTACGGCGCGTGGGACTTCGCGGGCGAGGTCTCGACGCTCAACCGGATGGGGCAGAACGGCATGCGCGGGGACGTGCCCGTCGACGATCGCGTCGACGACGCGCCGGTCGACTCCGACGCCGAGGACTCGCTCGCCAGCATCGGGGCGCCGCGTCGGGCGCGCCTCCGCATGGCCGAGCAGGAGAAGGTGCACGATCCGTTCTCGGCCGACGCGTGGCCGCCGGAGCCCGTGGGCCAGGTGCGCGTGCGGCTCCTCACCGAGCACGCCGTGGCGGATCTGCGTGGGCCCACCGCGTGCGTCGTCGCGAGCCCCGAGGAGGTGCGGCAGGCCATCGACAAGCTGGGACCGGATCCGCTCGTCGACGGCGGCAAGCGCTCGGAGGACCGCTTCACGGCGACGGTGCGCAGGAAGCCGACGGCCATCGGCCTGCTGCTCATGGACCAGGCCGTGGTCAGCGGGATCGGCAACGTCTACCGCGCGGAGCTGCTGTTCCGCGCCCGGCAGAACCCGCACACGCCGGGACGCGACGTGCCCGAGGACGTCGTCCGCGGGCTCTGGCGGGACTGGTCCAAGCTCCTGCGCAAGGGCGTCGAGGTCGGCCAGATGATGACCATGGACGGCCTGCGCGGCAAGAGGCTCGAGGCCGCGCTCCGCAACCGCGCGGACCGGCACTGGGTCTACCACCGCGAGGGGCTGCCGTGCCGGGTGTGCGGCACGAACATCGTCATGGAGGAGGCCGCCGGCCGGAAGCTGTACTGGTGCCCGTACTGCCAGGCGTGACGCGCTCCTGGGGCTGACCCGGCGCATGCACGACGAAGGGGCCCGGATCCGATCGGATCCGGGCCCCTCGACCGTCGCGGCGGGTGCTGCGGGCGGCGCTACTCGCTGATGTGGGCGAAGAGGAACCAGCGGTCCTTCTCGAGCCCGCGGGCGATCTCGATGGCGACGTCCTGGCTGTTGACGTCGATGTCGCCCAGCTCCTGGACGGCGCGGTTGACGAGCTCCATCGTCGCGTCGATCTGCGCGATGACCTCGGCGATGGTGGCGCTCGACGGGCGGAAGCCCGGCGTGAGCGGCGCGGTGGTGGTGGACGCGGCGACGGTCTCGATGCGCGCGTCGATCGGCAGGCCGAGGGCGACGACGCGCTCGGCGGCGGTGTCAGCCCAGTCCTGCGCGTGGGAGACGAGGACGTCGAGGAACTCGTGCACGCCGATGAAGTTGGCGCCGCGGACGTGCCAGTGCGCCTGCTTGCCGTTGACGGCCAGCGCCTGGAGGTTGACGGCGACGGGGCTGAGGAACTGCGCGACGCCGGCGGCGACGTCGGCCGATGCGGAGCTGGTGGGGACGTGGACGGTGTCGGTCATGGGTTCTCTCCTCGAGCGGCGGGACGGGTCTGCGGGCTGCGGACGATGCCGTCAATCTCGCGCATCCCGCCGCCGCCCGCAAGCAAGCTGAGGCATGGCTTACCGGGTCGCGGCCCGGCTCAGGACGCGGATCCGAGCCGCGTCAGCGCAGCGCGGACACGCGTGCCGCCACCTCCTTCACGTCCCGGATGCGCCGCTCGTAGCGAGCCGCGACCGCGATCAGGACGACGCCGCCGATGCCCGCCCACGCCCACCAGGGCACGGTCGTGGAGGCGACGCGGATCCAGGGCCAGAGCTGGGCGAGCGCGTGCACGAGCAGGACGACGGCACCGACGAGGAAGGGCGCGCGGAGCTTGAGGCGCGCTCCCGCGAGCAGCGTCGCGAGCGCGAGTATCCCGAGGCCCACGATGCGCCAGGCGGGGCTCGGGCCGAGGTCCGCGAGCAGCGGGGGGACGAGCAGGACGAGGAGCCCGGGAGCCAGGTGCCGCATGCTGCCCGACGTCGCGTCGCGGATGAGGCGTCGCGCGCCGACCACGAGGAGCGCCGCGGCGATCGGCACGGTCACGGTCTCCACGGGATCGGCGGCGCCCGTGACGAACAGGACCGCCGCGACGACCCCGCCGACGACGAGCGCCGCGGGCGCGAGCACGCGGTCGTGCAGCGGGGGAGCGACGAGGGGGCTCCCCGAGGTGTCGGCTGCCGTCGTGACCTGCCGCGCGGGGGAGCAGGCGACGTGGATCGCCGCGATCAGGGCGACCAGGAGCGCGGAGCGCGGGCCGACGTCGTGCATCCCCTCGGCGTGGGCGCGCAGGATCCCGGTGGCCCCCACCGCCCCGGCGCCGATCAGCGCGACCAGCACGGCGGCGCGGGGCACGAGGCGGAGCACGGCGTCGACGGGGACGCCCGCTGCGAGGGTCGCGTCCACCGCTCCGGCCGTGTGCGCGCCGGGACCGGACGAGCCGTCCTCGGCGACGATGGCCGCGGGAGGAGCTCCCACGCGATCGGCGGGGAGTCGCGTCTCCCGTGCGGGGAGGAGGCCGACGGCGAGCACGAGGACCACGGCGGCCGCGAGCGTCCACAGGTCCGCTCGTCCGAAGGTCGCGGGCTCGTACGCGTCCAGCTGGCCGATGGTCCTCCCGAATCCGACGAGCGGGACGGCGAGCCCGGCCGCCGCCGCGGTGGCGAGGAGGAGGGGCCGCGTCGCCGACGCGACGTCAGCCTGTCGCAGGGCGGCCGCCGCGAGGAGGAGGACGACGCCGGCCGCGGATCCGAGCACGAGCGCCCGCACGGGCGTCCCCGTCCACGACGCGACGGACGTGGGGAGGGCGGCGAGCAGGAGGGCACCGAGCAGGACGGGCGCCGCGCCGGTCGCCCGGACAGGGAGCGGTGACGCCTCGTGGCGGAGGCGGCCGGGGATCCCGCGGTGGATGAGCGCCGCCACCACGAGCATCACGCCGGCCGGGGGCAGGACGTAGGGCTCGACGACGTCCACGCCGCTGCGGCCGAGCGCGAGCCACAGGGCGGCGGAGCCCAGGGCGAGGGCGATCCAGCCGACGTGGCGCCGTAGGCGGGACCCCGATCCGGAGGAGGCGACGAGCACGGCGACCGCCGAGAGGAGCAGGGCGACGGGAAGGCCGGCGCCGTCGACGGCCGTGCCGACCGCGACGGTGCCGGCGACGAGCACGCCCGTGGCCGCGTCGGCGGCGTGCCGCAGCACGTCGTCGACCGGTCCGGACGCGCGTGCGGGGATGGATGCGGGAACGGGGTTCCTGAGACGGTCGGCGGCGCCGACGGCCGCGACCAGGATGGCCACGATCGCCGGCACGGCCAGCGCGGCGGCGTCCACGGAGACGTACCCGCCGCGCCAGGAGAGGAACGCAACGAGCACGGCCCCGAGCAGGGCGATGGCCGCAGACGCGGCGAGAACGCGCCGATGCACGGACCGGATCACGAGCAGCACCCCGGCTCCCGCCACCAGCGCGACGCTGGCGACGAGGGGACGGACGACGCCCTCTCCCGACCCGACGGACGCGGACATCACGGCGGCGACGAGCGCGGTCGTGCCGGCCCAGGCGGCCCCGGCGAGCCGCGCGTCCGCGGGGCTGCGCGCGCCGCGCAGGACGAGCGCGCCGACCCCGACGAGCAGCGCGGCCGTGATCGCCAGCTGCGCGTCGACGGCCGGCTCGCGGGAGACGGATCCGATGGAGAGGCGGAGGGCGTGCGTCCCGCCGACGACCAGGACGCCGATGCCGCCGCCGATCACCACGGCGCGCACGAGCGGACGGACGGGGGAGGGGGCGCGACGCAGCGCCGCGGCGCCGCCCAGGGCGAGGGCCGCGCAGATCCCGGTGAGGAGGGAGGGCCGGAGCACGTCGTCGGGGCGGCCCACGGCGGCCAGGGGCAGGACCGCGATGAGGATCCCCGCGAGGGTCAGCGCGCTGACGCCGCGGCGGACCCGGGGACCGACCGGCGACGCGATCCCGTCTCCGTCGACGCGCACCGCGCCACGGTGCATCAGCGCGGCGACGAGGAGCAGCGCGCCCGCGACGGGCAGCCAGTAGGCCTCCGCCGACGTCGTGCCGCCCGCCAGCAGCCGCGACCACAGCGCCGCGATCCCCGTGGCGAGCGCCGTCCACGCCCAGACCCGGCGTGCGCTCCGGGACAGGAGCAGCCCGTCGTGCGCGACGGAGAGGGCGAGCGCCGTGGCGGCGAGCAGGAGCAGCGGGATCCAGAGGAGCTCGCGCCCCCCGCGCGTCGGATCGAAGGAGACGGCGACGAGCAGGGCCCCGGCAGAGACGCCGACCGTGCCCACGTCGAGGGCGACGCGCAGCGCCCGCGACGCGTTCTGATACGCGAGGAGGGCGGCGACGGCCACGACGAGGGCGACGGCGGCGGGGACGACGCCGTGCGGCGTGGCGCCGCGGTCGGCCAGGGCGCCGGCGGTCAGGACCGCGAGCAGCAGCGTCGGCGCCACGAGGGCGGCCGTCGTGAGCCGCCAGCGACGCAGCGCCGTGGTCCCCGGAGTCCGCGATGCGGCGGCCTCCTCGTCCCCGCGCGGCGCCCGCGCGGGGAGCTCGACGCGTCGTGCGCCGCCGAGGGTCCAGGCCACGAGCCCGGCGACGAGGACCACCTGCGCCGCGATGGACCAGACGGGCGAGGCGGTCAACGCACCGCCGACCCGATCCGCTCCGACGATCGCGACCGGCAGGGCCGTGAGGCACGCCGGGAGGAGGACCGTCGCGAGCAGCGCGCGTCGCCGCACGCCCGGGCGTCCCCGGAGCGCCCCGGTGACGAGGACGACGAGCCCGGATGCCAGCAGCAGGAGCACGAGGGGATCCGCGGCGTCGTCGAGCGCGCTCGTGACGGGCACGGCACCGATCACGCGCGCCGCGGTCAACGACGGCGCGAGGCCTCCCACGGCGACGAGGCCGACGAGCGCGGCCCCTGCCGTGGCGAGGCGCGCGGTGTCGTCGCCGCGCGCGGTGCGGGAACCGACGACGAGGAGCAGGACCACGACGGGCGTGACCGCCCACCACGTCCCGGTGCTCGCCCAGGATCCGGCCCCGGCGAGCCCTCCCGCTGCGACGGAGAGCGCCGCGAGCGGCGCATCGGGCACGACGGCGAGGCGTGGCCTCCGACGCGAGGCGAGCCGCCACGCGAGGGCACCCGCGGACACGACGAGGTACGCGGCGACCACCACGGCGACGGGGCCGAGGGCGGGGATCGCGACGACCACCGCGGCCGCCGCCGACCACGCGAGCAGGGTCCGGCGCGCCGGGAGACGACGGCCCAGGAGGGCGGCGAGGGCGGCGACGATCCAGACCAGGAGCAGTCCGAGCGCCGCCGCGCGGACGTCACCCGGCAGGTCGGCGACGTCGCTCGTCCGGCTGAGGACGATCACCGGGTCGTCGAGCGGCCCCTGCCCCCAGGCGGGGAGGCCGACGACCATGGTGGCCGTGATGCCGCCGAGCCCGGCGATCGCCGCGGGGATCCCCGCGATGACGGCGACGACCAGGGCGGCGTTCGCGGCGATGCGCGTGGTGCCGGCCACGGCGCGGTCGGGCAGGCGGTGGGCTGCCACGTCGAGGACGGCAGCCGCGAACGCCGCTGCGACGACCTGCGCGCAGAACGTGAGGAGCGCCGGCCCGCCCGTGAGCGCCGTGACGGGCACGGCGGCCGCGGCACCTACGCCGGCGACCACGGCCGCGAGGACGCGCAACGGATCCGTCGGTGACGTCGTGGACGCCGACGCCGACGCCGATCCGAGCGCCGACGGGGCTGCGTCGTTCGACTCGTCCGTGCCGCCGACGACGTCGATCGCGCTGACGAGCGCGTCGACATCGCCCTCCGACACGGCGGTGGCGTTCCCCGCACGGGCGAGGTGCGGCTCGTCGTGCGACGCGGGCCGCGCGAGGGCCCAGGCGTGCGCGGCGCTGGCGAGGGCCGCGACGAGGAGGGGGAGCGCCGGGACCGCGTCGGGGTCGACCGCGCTGGCGGCGCCCGCGACGACCGCGGCGGTGGCGGCTGCGACGCCCACCACCCGGAGGATCCGGCGCTCGAGCGCGTCCGGCAGGGCGACCGGGCGCGACCGGGGTGCTGAGTGGACGAGAGCCACGGCCGAGGCTGCCGCGAGGGCGAGCGCCGTGCGTGTGCCGGCGTCCGACGACGGGACGGCGCCGACGAGGAGGCCGGCCGCGACCGTCAGCCCCGCCCAGCCGGCGATGCCCGCCGCGCGGATCCGGAGCAGGGGTCGGAGGGCGAGGAGCGCCGATGAGACGACGAGCGTCCCCACGCCGAAGTGGACGAACGGGTCGTTCGAGGCGGCTCCCGCCAGGTCGTAGGACCGCACGGCCCACACGTCGAGGTGCATCAGGACGATGCCCACCACGCCGACGGCCTCGGCGGTGCCGGGCAGCCGGCGCCGGGAGAGGACCGCCGCCGCGGCCAGCGCGGCCACGGTGACGGCGGCGGTGATCGCCGCCCGGACGACGAGCCCGTAGGTGACGAAGGCGTAGACGACGTAGAAGACCGCGGCGACCGACAGCAGCACGACGCCGATGGCGAGCAGCACGGCCGGGACGCTGATGCGGCGCCGGGGCTCGGCGGGAGCGGGGGGTCGGAGGTCGACCCGGTCCTGCGGCGGCCGCGGCACGTCGGCGCCGCCGGGCACGGCCATGGACGGTGCCGGCGGCGCGGGCGCCTCGGCGACGGGGGCCTCCGTCCGCGGCGCGTCCACGAGCGCCGGGGCGGAGCGCTCCCGGGCCGAGGGCTCCGGAGCGATGGCCGGGGAGGACGCGGCGATCTCGGCCGCGCGGGTGCGTCCCGCCTCCGCGCTCCAGAGCCGCATCGCGTCGAGCAGGCCCTCCCGCTCCGCGATCGCGTCGACGACGCGATGCGACGCCTCGAGCACGTCCGCTGCCTGGGGCGCCCGGACGTCGAGCCCGCAGCGGGCGCAGACGAGCGCGCCCAGCGGCGCGAGGCAGGCGGGGCACAGGTCGGTGCGAAGGAGGTCGTCGGGTCGTGCGGCCCAGGGCGGCGCCCCGATCCGTGATCCCCGTGCGTCGTCCTCGCCCATGCAGCCCCCCGAGCTCGCCCGTTGCGGAAGCTCCCAGGCTATCCACGGAGCAGGACGCTATCCGGCCGACGGGCGGGACTCGTCGGCTCGCCCCGAACGGGGGAGGGGCGGCGCCGTGACCGGGCTGGGGAGGACGATCCATGCCGGACACGCGAGCTGATGAGGAGGATGTGGAGGGGATGACGGGAATCGAACCCGCGTGATCAGTTTGGAAGACTGAGGCTCTACCATTGAGCTACATCCCCGCGATGCCCGGACCGCCGCCCTCGAGGGGCCGTGCTCCGGATGCGCGGGATCCAGCGTAGCGCAGGCTCCCGTCGCCGGTGACCAGCGGCGGGCACGAGTCGGATAGGCTGTGCCACGGTCGGATCGGCTTCCGCGCGCCTGCACGAAGAGGGGCACGGCGCCCGCTGCGACCGAGGGAATGCGTGGCAGCCGGGGCGTAGCGTAGTGGCTAGCGCGTCCGCTTTGGGAGCGGAAGACCGCAGGTTCGAGTCCTGTCGCCCCGACCACATCCCCGACGACGAAATGCCGTCTCAGCCGAGGCGCGTACCGCGATTACAGGAGAACTCCACACGTGAAGACCACGGTCGAAAAGCTGAGCCCCACGCGCGTCAAGCTCGCGATCTCTGCCACCCCCGAAGACCTGAAGCCGCACATCGACCACGCATACGGCCACATCGCCGAGCAGGTCGCCATCCCCGGCTTCCGCAAGGGCAAGGTGCCGCCGCCCATCATCGACCAGCGCGTCGGCCGCGAGGCCGTGCTGGAGCATGCCGTCAACGACGGCATGGACGGCTTCTACCAGGCTGCCGTCAAGGAGACGGACATCCGTCCCCTCGGCCGCCCCGAGGCCGACGTCAAGGAGTGGCCCGGCAAGGACCTCACCGGCGACCTCCTCCTCGAGATCGAGGTCGACGTCCGCCCCGAGTTCGACCTTCCCGCGTACGAGGGCCTCGAGCTCACCGTGGACTCCGTCGAGGTCACCGACGACGAGGTCGGCACCGAGCTGGACAGCCTGCGCAGCCGCTTCGGCACGCTGATCACGGTCGACCGCCCCGCGAAGACGGGCGACTTCGTCCAGATCGACCTCACCGCCACGATCGCCGGCAACGCCGTCGACACCGCGAGCGGCATCTCCTACGAGCTCGGCTCCGGCGACCTCATCGACGGCATCGACGAGGCCCTCGAGTCCCTCACCGCCGGCGAGAGCACCACCTTCGAGTCGAAGCTGCTCGGCGGCGACAACGAGGGCGAGACGGCCGAGATCGCCGTCACCGTCCAGTCCGTCAAGGAGCGCGAGCTGCCCGAGGCCGACGACGACTTCGCGCAGATCGCCAGCGAGTTCGACACCATCGAGGAGCTGCGCGCGGACCTCAAGGTCCAGGTCGGCAAGTCCAAGGTCTTCGGCCAGGTCACCCAGGCCCGCGACCAGATCGTCGACAAGCTCCTCGAGGGCGTCGAGATCCCCGTGCCCGAGAAGCTCGTCGAGGACGAGGTGCACCGCCACCTCGAGAACGAGAACCGCCTCGAGGACGACGTGCACCGCGCCGAGGTCAAGGAGTCCAGCGAGAAGGCCTTCCGCCAGCAGCTGCTCCTCGACGTCATCGCCGAGAAGGAGGAGCTGAAGGTCAGCCAGGACGAGCTGACCCAGTACCTCATCCAGGGCGCGCAGCAGTACAACATGGAGCCGAACGAGTTCGTCCAGGTGCTGCAGCAGAACAACCAGATCCCCGCCATGGTCGGCGAGGTCGCGCGCAACAAGGCCCTCGCGGTCGTGCTCGACAAGGCGAAGGTCGTGGACGCCGACGGCAAGGTCGTCGACGTGACCGAGTTCACGCAGCCCGTCGTGCGCGACGCGGACGCCGTGTCTGCGGAGCCCGCCGCCGACGCGGACGCCGAGGCCGTCGTGGCCGACGCTCCCGCCGAGGAGGCCGAGGAGGCGCCCGTCGGCGACGAGGCTCCCGCCGAGAAGCCGAAGAAGAAGGCGCCCGCGAAGAAGAAGGCCGCCGAGAAGGCCGCCGACTCCGAGTAGTCACCTCATCCGCCGGTCCCGACCGGCGGAGCGACGAGGGCCCGGGGAGCGCATGCTCCCCGGGCCCTCGTGCGTCCGGCGGCCGCGCTCCGCCCGCGGCGAACACGGGCGTCGGGGCGGATGCGCTCCGATAGATTCATGACTCGAAGCGACGAATGAATGGGAGCTCGAACAATGGCCGAACCGACACTGGTACCCGGTGTTTTTGACCGACTGCTGAAGGACCGCATCATCTGGCTCGGATCCGAGGTCCGCGACGACAACGCGAACGAGATCTGCGCGAAGATCCTGCTGCTGGCGGCGGAGGATTCCGAGAAGGACATCTTCCTGTACATCAACTCGCCCGGCGGTTCCATCACCGCGGGAATGGCCATCTACGACACCATGCAGTTCGTCCCCAACGACATCGTCACCGTCGGCATCGGCATGGCCGCGTCCATGGGCCAGCTGCTGCTCACGAGCGGCACCAAGGGCAAGCGCTACATCACGCCGAACGCGCGCGTGCTGCTCCACCAGCCCCACGGCGGATTCGGCGGCACGTCGAGCGACATCCAGACGCAGGCCCAGCTCATCCTCTCGATGAAGCAGCGCCTCGCCGAGATCACCGCGGGCCAGACCGGCAAGACGGCCGAGCAGATCAACGAGGACGGCGACCGCGACCGCTGGTTCACCGCCCAGGAGGCCCTCGAGTACGGCTTCGTCGACCACATCCGCGAGTCCGCGACCGACGTCGTCGGCGGCGGCGGCACCGAGACCTCCTGAGCGACAGACAGAAGAGACAGGCAGAGAAGAAGAACATGGAACTCCCCACCTTCGGCGGCGCCCGCGGCGCCGGCTCCACCGCCACGAGCCCGTCGTCGCGGTACATCCTCCCCAGCTTCGAGGAGCGCACGGCCTACGGGTACAAGCGCCAGGACCCGTACGCGAAGCTCTTCGAGGACCGCATCATCTTCCTCGGCGTGCAGGTCGACGACGCGTCCGCGGATGACGTCATGGCCCAGCTCCTCGTGCTCGAGTCGATGGACCCCGACCGCGACATCGTCATGTACATCAACTCGCCCGGCGGCTCGTTCACGGCCATGACGGCGATCTACGACACGATGCAGTACGTCTCGCCGCAGATCCAGACGGTCTGCCTCGGCCAGGCGGCCTCGGCCGCGGCCGTGCTGCTCGCGGGCGGCGCGCCCGGCAAGCGCCTGGCGCTCCCCAACGCGCGCGTGCTCATCCACCAGCCGGCCACGGGCGAGTCGAGCGGCGGACAGGCGTCCGACATCGAGATCCAGGCCGCGGAGATCATGCGCATGCGCTCCTGGCTCGAGGACACGCTCGCGAAGCACACCAACCGCGACCGCGACCAGATCAACCGCGACATCGAGCGCGACAAGATCCTGGGCGCCGACGAGGCCCTGGAGTACGGCCTCATCGACCAGGTGCTCACCTCGCGCAAGAACCTGACGGCGGCGATCCCCGCCCGCTAGGCCCGCACGGACGGAAGGGGCGGTCGGCATCAGCCGACCGCCCCTTCGCCGTGTCCACGGAGGATCAGGCGGCGGGCTCCTCCAGCTCGCCGCGCTCGATCGCCTCCCGCTCGAGCTCGCGCACGATGGGCAGCACCCGCGTGCCGAACACCTCGATGTCCTCGAGGTAGTGCAGGAAGCCGAGCAGCAGCAGGTCGACCCCGCGCTTCCGGTACTCGACCATGCGGCGCGCGATCTGCTCCGGCGTGCCGATGAGGCCCGTGCGGAAGCCGTCGTTGTACTGCACGAGGTCGCGGAAGGTCGAGTCCGACCACATGCCCTTGCCGTCGCCGGTGGACGCCCCGGCCTGCTTCACGGCCTGACGGAAGCCCTCGACGGCGTCGGGGTTCGCCTTGGCGATGATCTCCTCGAGCACGTCTTGCGCCTCCCGCTCGGTGTCGCGCGCGATGACGAAGCCGTTGAGGCCGAACTTGACCCGCTGAGTGCGACCGGCGGCGCGGGCCGAGGCGAGCACGTCGGCGCGCTGCTCCTCGAAGCCGGCGTAGTCCTTGCCGTTCGAGAAGTACCAGTCCGTGACGCGGCCGCCCATCTCGCGCGCGTCCGTGCTGTTGCCGCCCATGAAGATCTCCGGGTGCGCGCGGCCGGGCACGGCGACGGGCGGCGGCTTCAGCGTGAAGTCGTGGATCCGGTAGAAGTCGCCCAGGTGCGTGAACTCCCGCTCCGTCCAGAGGCCGCGGAGCACCCGGATGAACTCCTCGGTGCGGCGGTAGCGCTCCCCGTGCTCGAGCCACGGCTCGCCGAAGCCGACGAACTCGTCCTTCAGCCAGCCGGAGACGACGTTGACGGCGGCGCGGCCGTGCGACATGTGGTCGGCCGTGATGATCCACTTGGCGAGCACGCCCGGGTGCCAGAGCCCCGGGTGCACGGCGGCGATCACCTTGAGCCTCTCCGTCGCGAGCAGGAGGCCGAGCGAGAACGACGTGGACTCGTGCTGCTGGTCGGCGCCGTAGGACGCGGCGTACCGCACCTGGCTCAGCGCGTAGTCGAAGCCACGCCTCTCGGCGAGCTGCGCGACGCGGACGTTGAAGTCGAAGTCGAAGTGGGTGCGCTGCTCGATGTCGCTCGTCACGAGGCCGCCCGAGACGTTGGGGACCCAGTAGGCGAAGGACAGCGCGTCGGGGGATGCGGTGGCGGTGTTCTCGGTCATGCGGACATGGTGGGGGCGTGCCCTGGGGCGCACCCCCTGTGTTGCGCCGTGTGACGGCCACCGCGCGGATCATGGCACGCGACGGGCCGTGCTCCCAGGGGTCCGGGGGATGTCTCATGCACGGGTTAGGCTCGTGGAACACCGCACGACTTCCGGGGAGGCTTCCATGGCACGCATCGGCGAGAGCGCGGATCTGCTCAAGTGCTCCTTCTGCGGGAAGAGCCAGAAGCAGGTCCAGCAGCTGATCGCGGGACCGGGCGTCTACATCTGCGACGAGTGCGTGGAGCTCTGCAACGAGATCATCGAGGAGCGCCTGGCCGAGGCCAGCGAGGAGACCACGGGCGAGTTCGACCTCCCCAAGCCGAAGGAGATCTTCGGCTTCCTCGACGAGTACGTCATCGGCCAGGAGGCCGCCAAGCGCGCCCTGTCCGTCGCGGTCTACAACCACTACAAGCGCGTCCGCGCCGTCGGCACCATCGGGCCGGCCGAGACCGTGGGCGACGAGATCGAGATCGCCAAGAGCAACATCCTCCTCATCGGCCCCACCGGCTGCGGCAAGACGTACCTCGCGCAGACGCTGGCGAAGCGCCTGAACGTGCCTTTCGCGGTCGCGGACGCGACCGCCCTCACCGAGGCGGGCTACGTGGGCGAGGACGTCGAGAACATCCTCCTGAAGCTCATCCAGGCCGCGGACTACGACGTGAAGCGCGCCGAGACCGGGATCATCTACATCGACGAGGTCGACAAGATCGCGCGCAAGGCGGAGAACCCGAGCATCACGCGCGACGTGTCGGGCGAGGGCGTGCAGCAGGCGCTGCTGAAGATCCTCGAGGGCACGGTCGCCTCGGTCCCGCCGCAGGGCGGCCGCAAGCACCCGCACCAGGAGTTCATCCAGGTCGACACGACCAACGTGCTCTTCATCGTCGCGGGCGCCTTCGCCGGGCTCGAGGACATCATCAGCCAGCGCGCGGGCAAGAAGGGCATCGGCTTTGGCGCCCCGCTCCACCGCAAGGACGTCAACGCCGACGTGTTCGGCGAGGTGCTGCCGGAGGACCTGCACAAGTTCGGCCTCATCCCGGAGTTCATCGGGCGCCTCCCCGTCGTCACCACGGTGACGCAGCTCGACCAGCGCGCGCTCATGGAGATCCTCACCAAGCCGCGCAACGCGCTCGTGCGCCAGTACCAGCGCATGTTCGAGCTCGACGGCGTGGAGCTGGAGTTCGAGCAGGGCGCCCTGGAGTCCATCGCCGACCTCGCCGTCCTGCGCCAGACGGGCGCACGCGGCCTCCGGGCCATCCTCGAGGAGGTGCTCGGGCCGATCATGTTCGACATCCCCTCGGACGACGAGGTGGGTCGCGTGGTCATCACGCGCGAGTCGGTCGTGCAGAATGCCGCGCCGACCATCGTGCCGCGCGCCTCGATGCTGCGCGCGGAGAAGTCCGCCTGATCCGGCCGGCCCGCCGACCGGCCGCCGCACGACGAGAGCGCCGCACCCCCTGAGGGGCGCGGCGCTCTCGTCATCCGCGGCGTGGGATCAGTCGGCGAGGCCCCGGCGCTCGAGGAGCGGCTCGATCACGGCGTCGCGGCCGCGGAAGTCGCGGTACGCCTCCAGCGGGTCCTTCGATCCGCCGACGCCGAGGAGCCGCGCGCGGAACCGGTCGCCGTTCGCCCGCGTGAGGCCGCCGTTCTCGTGGAACCACTCGACGGTGTCGGCGTCCAGCACCTCGCTCCAGATGTAGGAGTAGTAGCCGGCGTCGTAGCCGCCCGCGAAGGTGTGCTGGAAGTAGCTCGACGCGTAGCGGGGGAGGACGGCCGGCACGTCGAGGCCGACGGCGGCGAGCGCGTCCGCTTGGAACGCGTCGACGTCCTCGACGCGGTCGTCGACGCCGATCCGGTGCCAGGCCTGGTCGAGGAGCGCGGCGCCCAGATACTCGCTCGTGAGGAAGCCCTCGTTGAACGCGCTGGACGCCTGGACCGCGGCGACGAGCTCGGCGGGCATCGGCTCGCCCGTCTCGTGGTGCACGGCGTAGGAGCCGAGGATCTCGGGCCACAGCATCCACATCTCGTTCACCTGGCTGGGGAACTCGACGAAGTCGCGGAAGACGTTCGTGCCGGCGAACCGCGGGTAGGTCACGCGCGCGAAGAGCCCGTGCAGCGCGTGGCCGAACTCGTGGAACAGGGTGTTCGTCTCGTCGTAGCTGAGGAGCGTGGGCTGGCCGGCGGGCGGCTTCGGCACGTTGAGGTTGTTGAGCACGACCGTGGGCGTGTCGAGCAGTGCGCTCTGCGAGATGAGCGGGTTCATCCACGCGCCGCCGCGCTTCGAGTCGCGCGTGTGCAGGTCGAGCACGTAGAGGCCCACGGGGGATCCGTCCTCGTCGCGCACCTCGAAGACGCGCGCGTCGCGGTGGTAGGCGACGATGTCGTCGCGCTCCGTGAAGGTGACGCCGTAGAGCTCCGTGGCCGCCCGGAAGACCCCGTCGCGCAGCACGCGGTCGGCCTCGAGGTACGGGCGCATCCGCTCGGTGTCGACGTCGTAGCGCTCGGTGCGCACCTTCTCGCTGTAGAAGGCCCAGTCCCAGGCGGCGAGCTCGAACGACGGCTCACCGCGCTCCTCCTGCGTGCGGTCGATCACGCGCTGCAGCTCGACGGCCTCGGCGCGGGCGTTGCGGGCCGCGGCCGGGGCGAGGCGGCCGAGCATGTCGGCGACGGCCTCGGGCGTGCGGGCCGTCTGGTCGGCGGTGACGGCGGCGGCGTGGCTCGGGAAGCCGAGGAGCGCGGCGCGCTCGGCGCGGAGCCGGGTGATCTCGAGCACGAGCGGGCGGTTGTCGTGGTCGTTCCCGCGGGATCCGCGGGCGAGCGACGCCTCCATGATCCGCTGGCGCAGCCCGCGGTCCGTCAGCTGCGACAGGTAGGGGTGCCCGGTGGGCAGCACGAGCGTGATGAGGTGCTTGCCCTCCAGCCCGCGGTCGGCGGCGGCCTGCGCGGCGGCCGCGATGGCGCCGTCGCCCAGGCCGTCGAGCTCCGCCACGTCGTCGACCACGACGGCGAGGTCGTTGGTGTCCTCGAGCAGGTTCGACTCGAAGCGCGTCGTGAGGACGGACAGGCGGCGGTTGAGGTCGCGGAGCAGGCCCTTGGCGTCGTCGTCGAGCCCGGCGCCGGCGATCGTGAACTCGGCCAGGTAGCGCTCGACGAGGTAGACGGACTCCGCGTGGAGGCCGGAGTCGTGGCGCGCGTCGTGGACGGCGCGGATGCGGGCGTAGAGCGCGGAGTCGAGGCGGATCGCGTCCTCGTGCGCGGCGAGCTCGGGCGCGATCTCCGACTCGAGCTCGCGCGTGAAGGGGGAGCTGTCCGACGAGGTGAGGGTGAAGAAGACGTGGCCGACGCGGTCGAGGATCCGGCCGGACCGCTCGAGCGCGACGAGCGTGTTCTCGAAGGACGGCGGCTCCGTCGACCCCGCGATGGCGCGCACCTCCGCGAGGTGCTCGGCGATGCCGGCCTCGAAGGCGGGACGGAAGTGCTCCTCCCGGATATCGGCGAAGGGGGGCATGCCGTAGGGGAGGGTGCTCGGCTCGAGGAAGGGGTTCGGGGGCGTCGTCATGTTCCGAGCCTAGGCCGGGCGGCGACCTAGGCTCGGGGGGGTGAAGATCGAGCGATACACCCACGGCCACCACGAGAGCGTCCTCCGCGTGCACAGCGCGCGGACCGTCCGGAACTCCGCCGCCTACCTGGAGCCGCACCTGCGTCCGGGCCTGGACGTGCTGGACGTGGGGAGCGGACCCGGGACCATCACGGTCGAGCTCGCCGACCTCGTCGCGCCGGGGCGCGTCGTGGGCCTCGACATGTCGGAGGACGTCGTGCGGCAGGCGTCGGAGCTCGCCGCCGCGCGCGGGACGGCCAACGTCGAGTTCGTCACGGGATCCGTGTACGAGCTGCCGTACGCGGACGCGTCCTTCGACGTCGTGCACGCGCACCAGGTGCTGCAGCACGTCGGCGACCCCGTCCGCGCGCTGGCGGAGATGCGCCGCGTGACCCGTCCCGGCGGCCTGGTGGCGGCGCGCGACGTCATCTACTCGAAGGTCGCGCTGTTCCCCGAGTCGGACGGGCTGCGGCTCTGGGCCGACGTGTACCTGCCCGTGCACCGGGCGAACGGCGGCGAGCCCGACGCGGGATCCCGTCTCAAGGCCTGGGCGCGGGAGGCGGGCTTCACCGAGATCGCGTCGAGCGCGTCGGTGTGGTGCTTCTCCTCCGACGACGAGCGGGCCTGGTGGGGCGGCGCGTGGGCCGACCGCGCGGTGGCGTCCGCGTTCGCGGGCCAGGCGCGCGACGGCGGCTTCGCGACGGACGACGACCTGCAGGCGATCCGCGCCGGCTGGCAGGACTGGGCCGCGGACGACGACGGCTTCCTGGCGATGCCGCACGGGGAGATCCTCGCCCGGCGCTGACCGGGAGCGGTCGCGGCCGCTGCGCTCACGCGGTCGTGGTCGCCTCGCGGAGGCTCCGGATGACGGTCGAGGTCCGGTCGACGTCGCCGTCGAGCCGGCCGTCGTGCGCCTCCAGGGCGTGGCGCACGAAGGCGACGCGGGCGCGCTCCATCGCCGCGAGCATCGCGCTGCCCTCGGGGCCGAGGGTGAGGACGGTCTCCGCGCCGTCCGGCGTCTCGACGACGTATCCCCGGTGGACCATGCTGGCGAGCCCGGGCGTGACGGCGGCGCGGGAGGTCCGGCACCTGCTCATGAGGTCCTGGCGGGTCACCCGGTCGTATCGGGCGATGATGCGCAGGAAGAGCACCTGGAGCCCGGTCAGCGGCTCCCAGACGGGGAGGAGCGCCTCGTGCATGTCGTCGGACAGGGACATCACGGCGTCGGCCAGGATGCGGAGCTCGTCGTCCCCGGGTCGTCCGGTGGACTCGCCCGCGCTGTCAGGGGACGAGACGGGATGGGCGCCGAGGGCGTCGATGTGCATGTGGTCCCCTGTCATGGGCGATGGGTGGCCGCTGTCCGGCCAGCGCACGTCGAGACCGCCCACCGGGGCCGGGCGGGCGCTCGACGGACGCGGGACGGGCGCGGGCTCTGTCGCGCGGAGGTCGCCCGGGTCGGGGGTCAGTCGTCGAAGGGGTCGTCCGTGGACTCGCCGGGGATCGTGATGGTCGCCGCGTCCTCCACGGGGTCGTAGCGGATCACGGTGCCGTCGTCGAGCTCGACGACGGGCTTCCGCTCGAGCCAGGTGAGCGTCCAGCGCCACTGCGAGGTGTCGGTCGCGAGCGCGACGACGTCCTGCTCGACCGTCTTCACGGCGAGCAGCACGACCTCGGGCAGGTCAGCCGGGGCGATGCCGCCGACGGGCCAGCGGGTGCCGAGCTGCATCAGACGTCCTGCTCGTAGGTGACCCACGTGGTGCGGCGGGCGACCCGATCGTAGAGGCGCTGCGCGTCGGCGTTGTCCTCGGCGGTGATCCACCGGAGCATGCCGGCGCCGTCGCGGCGCGCGACCTCGGCGACCGCGCCGAGCAGCTTCTCGCCGACGCCCTGGCGGCGCGAGATCTCGCGCACGTACAGGTCGTCGACCAGCAGGCCGTCGGTGCCGCGCGCGAGGCGCGAGAAGCGGTGGAAGTGCGCGAGGCCGACGAGGGCGCCCTCGTGGGCGTCGTCGACCGCGACGAGCGCGGAGCTCGCGTGCCGCTCGTCGATGAGGTGGCTCCACGCGAGGACAGCGTTCTCGTCGGTCAGCTCGGTGCCGTAGAACTCCGCGTAGCCCGCGAACAGGTCGAACCAGGGGAAGAAGTCGCCGTCGCGGACGGGGCGGATCGAGATGGTCATGCGTCGGTCTCCTCGTGCTGCTCGGCGGTCGCGAGCGTGATGCGGGTGACGGCGGGGCCGTCCCCCTCGGTGAAGGTCAGGTCGGTGATGCGGCCCACGGCGCGGAGGTCCCGCGCCACGAGCTCGAGCGAGCGGATGTCCTCGGGCGACGCGGAGACGACGGCCTCGGCGACGGGCGTCTTCTGCGAGGCCTTGGCGTCGGTCTTGGCGCGGCGGATCCCCACGAGCGCGCGACCCGCGAGGGCGAGCAGCCGCGGGTCGGCCGCGCCGCCGGTCGCCGGGGCGTCCGGGTTCGGCGCGGTGGGCCAGGCGGCGGTGTGGATCGAGCCGTCGTGCGACCAGCTCCACGCCTCCTCCGCCGCGAACGGCACGAAGGGCGCGAACAGGCGCAGGAGCACGTCGAGGGCCTCGCGGAGCGCGGCGACCGCGGATCCCCGGTCGGCCGGATCGGCGTCCGCCGAGTAGGCGCGGTCCTTGACGAGCTCGAGGTAGTCGTCGCAGAACGTCCAGAAGAAGCTCTCCGTGACCTCGAGCGCGCGGGCGTGGTCGTACTCCTCGAGCGCCGTGGTGGCGGTCTCGACGACCTCGGCGAGGGCCGCGAGCATCCCGACGTCGATGGCGTGGGTGGCGCGGGCGCCCTCCGGGGCCTCGAAGGAGAGGATGAACTTCGCGGCGTTGAGGACCTTGATCGCGAGCCGGCGGCCGATCTTGATCTGCGTCGGGTTCTGCGGGTCCATCGCGGCGTCGACGCCGAGGCGCGCGGACGCGGCCCAGTAGCGCACCGCGTCGGAGCCGAACTGCTCGAGCGTGGCCGCGGGGGTGACGACGTTGCCCTTGGACTTCGACATCTTCTTGCGGTCGGGGTCGAGGATCCAGCCGGAGATCGCGGCGGTCGTCCAGGGCGCCGCTCCGTGCTCCAGCTCGGCCCGGAGGACGGTGGAGAAGAGCCACGTGCGGATGATGTCCTGGCCCTGCGGGCGCATCGAGAACGGGAAGACGAGGTCGAACAGCTCCGGGTCGCGCTCCCACCCGCCCGCGAGCTGCGGGGTGAGGGAGGAGGTGGCCCAGGTGTCCATGACGTCGAGCTCGCCCTGGAAGCCGCCGGGGACGCCGCGCTGGTCCTCGGAGTAGCCGGGGGCGGGATCCGACGACGGGTCGACGGGCAGCTGGTCCTCGGTGGGCGTGATGGCCCTCTCGAACTCCGGGTTGCCGTCGGCGTCGAGCGGGTACCAGACGGGCAGCGGCACGCCGAAGAAGCGCTGGCGGGAGACGAGCCAGTCGCCGTTGAGGCCGCCGACCCAGTTCTCGTAGCGCACGCGCATGAAGTCGGGCACGAACGCGATCTCGCGGCCGCGGGAAAGGAGGCCCGCGCGCAGCTCCTCGTCCCGGCCGCCGTTGCGGATGTACCACTGGCGGGTGGAGACGATCTCGAGGGGCTTGTCGCCCTTCTCGTAGAACTTCACGGGGTGGGTGATCTTGCGCGGATCGCCGATGAGCTCGCCGGAGGCCGTGAGGAGCTCGACCACGGCGGCCTTCGCGGAGAAGACGGTCTTGCCGGCGAGCATGGCGTACGCCTCGCGGCCGGCCTCCGACGTGATCGCGGCGGGCGCCTCGGAGACGATGCGGCCGTCGAAGCCCACGATCGCGCGGTTCTCCAGCTGCAGCTCGCGCCACCAGACGACGTCGTTGAGGTCGCCGAAGGTGCAGACCATGGCGATGCCGGATCCCTTGTCGGGCTGCGCGAGATGGTGCGCGAGCACGGGCACCTCGACGCTGAAGACCGGAGTGGTGACGGTGGTGCCGAACAGGCCCTGGTAGCGCTCGTCATCCGGGTGCGCGACGAGGGCGACGCACGCGGCGAGGAGCTCGGGGCGCGTGGTGTCGATGATCACGTCGTCGCCGTCCGGGCGGTGGAACGCGAGGCGGTGGTAGGCGCTCGGCTGCTCGCGGTCCTCGAGCTCGGCCTGCGCGACCGCGGTGCGGAAGGTGACGTCCCACAGGGTGGGCGCGTCGGCCTGGTAGGCCTCGCCGCGGGCGAGGTTGCGGAGGAACGCGCGCTGCGAGGCGACCTGCGCCTCGGCGCCGATGGTCCGGTAGCTCTGGCGCCAGTCGACGCTCAGGCCGAGCGCGCGGAAGAGGTCCTCGAACTGCTTCTCGTCCTCCTCGGTGAGGCGCTCGCAGAGCTCGATGAAGTTGCGGCGGGAGATGGGCTGCTGGTCGCCCGGCTTCGACGTGCCGCCGGTCTCGGCCGGCTGGTACGCCGGGTCGTAGGGGAGCGTCGGGTCGCAGCGGACGCCGTAGAAGTTCTGGACGCGGCGCTCGGTGGGGAGCCCGTTGTCGTCCCAGCCGAGCGGGTAGAAGACGCTCTCACCGCGCATGCGGCGGTAGCGGGCGATGACGTCGGTGTGCGTGTAGCTGAAGACGTGGCCGATGTGCAGGGACCCGCTCGCCGTGGGCGGCGGGGTGTCGATCGAGAAGACGGTGCCGGTGGCGGCCTCGTCGCGGCGGAAGTCGTACGTGCCGTCGGCCTGCCAGCGCTCGCCCCACTTGGCCTCGAGGCCCTCGAGGGCGGGCTTGTCGGGGACCCGGGCGACCTGTCCGGTCGTCTCCTGCGCGGTGTCCGGACGTCGTTCGTCAGCCATGCGTGCTCCGGTTCCCTCGATGTGGACGGCACCGTGTCGATGGTGAGGTGCCTTCTGTGCGGGATCCAGGCTACCGGATGGGGGCGCGGCGGCCGGATGCGGGGGCGGAGGCGCCCCCGCGTGAGGCCGCCGGTCTCAGTCGGAGGCGGTCGCGGCGGCCTCGCGGAAGCGGCGGCGCATGGCGTGCACGCGGTCCGTCAGCTCCGCGGGAACGCGGCCGCCGAAGCGGGCGAAGTGGGCGTCCACGGCGTCGAGCTCCTCGAGCCAGAGCTCGGGATCCAGCGACAGCAGCTCGTCGAGCGCTCCCGCCGCGAGCTCGAGACCGGCCACGTCGATGTCCTCCGCCCGGGGCAGGCCGCCGACGGGCGACGGGCGGACGGGCACGCGGCCGTCCAGCCGCCGCACGATCCACTCCAGCACGCGCGCGTTCTCGCCGAAGCCGGGCCAGAGGAAGGTACCGTCCTCGCCCTTCCGGAACCAGTTGACCTGGAAGACGCGGGGCGCGCCCGCGCCGAGGCCTCGCCCCACCTCGAGCCAGTGCCGCCAGTGGTCCGCCATGTCGTAGCCGCAGAACGGCTGCATCGCGAAGGGGTCGTGGCGGAGCTCGCCGACCCGGCCCTCGGCGGCGGCCGTCCGCTCGGACGCCATGGTCGCCCCGACGAAGACGCCGTGCTCCCAGTCGTCCGCCTCCGCGACGAGCGGGACGTTCGTGGCGCGGCGCCCGCCGAAGAGGATCGCGTCGACCACGACGCCGTCGGGGTCGTCCCAGTCGTCGGCGAGCGACGGGCACTGCTCCAGGCCCACGGTGAAGCGCGCGTTCGGGTGGGCGGCGGGTGCGCCGGAGGCGGGCGACCAGGGCTGCCCCCGCCAGTCGACGAGACCGGCGGGCGGCCTCGGCGTCATGCCCTCCCACCACACGTCGCCGTCGGGGCGGATGGCGACGTTCGTGAAGATCGCGTTGCCCCACACGGTCGCCATGGCGACGGGGTTCGTGGACTCGCCCGTGCCGGGCGCCACCCCGAAGAGCCCGCGCTCGGGGTTCACGGCGCGGAGGCGGCCCTGCGCGTCCGGGCGGAGCCAGGCGATGTCGTCGCCCAGCGTCTCGACCGTCCACCCGGGGATCGTCGGGGTGAGCATCGCGAGGTTGGTCTTGCCGCACGCCGACGGGAACGCGGCCGCGACGTGGAAGCGGCGGCCCTCGGGGCTCGTGATCCGGATGAGGAGCATGTGCTCCGCGAGCCACCCCTCGTCGCGCGCCATCACCGAGGCGATCCGGAGCGAGAAGCACTTCTTGCCGAGCAGCGCGTTGCCGCCGTAGCCCGAGCCGAACGAGATGATCTCGCGGGCCTCGGGGAAGTGGCAGATGCGCTTGTCGGCGTTGTGCGGCCACGGCACGTCGGCCGTGCGGCGGCCGCGGTCGTCCACGAGCGGCGCGCCGAGGCCGTGCAGCGCGCGGACCCACGCGGTGTCGGGTCCGATGAGGCGCAGCGCATCGTCGCCCATCCGGGTCATGAGCGCCATGCTCGCCACGACGTAGGGGCTGTCGGTGATCTGCACGCCGAGCTGCGAGATGGCGCCGCCGAGCGGGCCCATGGAGAAGGGGACGACGTACAGGGTGCGGCCCCGCATGGATCCGGCGAGCAGCGCGTCCAGCTCGGCGCGCGTCCGCGCGGGGTCGCGCCAGTTGTTCGTGGGGCCGGCGTCGGCGGGATCCGCGGAGCAGATGAAGGTGCGGTCCTCGACGCGCGCGACGTCGGCCGGGTCGCTCCGCGCGAGGAAGCTGTGCGGGCGCCACTCGGGGTTCAGCCGGATGAGGGTTCCGGCGTCGACCATCTCGCGCGTGATGCGGTCGTACTCGGCGACGCTGCCCGTGCACCAGACGACGCGGTCGGGGCGGGTGAGCCGGGCGACGTCGGCCACCCACTCCGCGATGCGCGGGTCGCGGCAAAGCGCGGGGGCGGTAGCGCCGGGCGGGAGCGGGACGGCGTCGGGCCCGGCGGCCCGGGGTGCGGGCGAGGCGGCGGCGGCGCGTGCGCGGCCGGCGGCGGTGGCGGGTGGTGCGGCCTGGATGGTGGTCATGGATCCGTCCCCTTCGATCGGTCTGTCGTTCCAGCGTGCGACCCGTCAGGATGGGGTTCGGGGATCCGTCTGCGTGAAGATCCGCGGATGTTCACGGAGAGGTGAAGGAATGGACCAGCTCGTCATCGGCCGGCGCATCCGGCACGCGCGGAAGGGCGCCGGGCTCACGCTGCAGGCGCTGGGGGAGCGGGCGGGGATCCTGCCGAGCCAGCTGAGCATGATCGAGAACGGCCGGCGCGAGACGCGGCTGTCGACGCTCGGGCGGATCGCGGGCGCGCTCGGCGTGGACGTCATACACCTGCTCGCGGCGGACGCGCCGGACGCGCGCTCGGCCCTCGAGATCGAGCTCGACCGGGCGCAGCGCTCGTCGCTCTACGGCGCGCTCGGGCTGCCGGCCGTGCCCGCGAGCCGCGCGCTCCCGCAGGAGACGCTGGAGGCGCTCGTGGGTCTCCACCGCGAGCTGGCGCGGCGCGCACGCGAGTCGATCGCGACGCCCGAGGAGGCCAGGCGGGCGAACACCGAGCAGCGGCTCATGATGCGGCAGCAGGACAACCACATCCCCGCCATCGAGGAGCTGGCCGAGCGGATGCTCGCGGACGTCGGCCACCGGAGCGGCGCCCTGTCGCACCGCAGCGTCAGCCGCATGGCCGAGGGGCTCGGGTTCGAGCTCATCTACGTGGACGACCTGCCGCGATCGACGCGCTCGGTCACCGACCTCGGGGAGGGGCGGATCTACCTGCCGCCCGCGTCCATCCCCGGCGGCCACGGCCTCCGCTCGATGGCCCTGCAGGCGATGGCGCACCGCGTGCTCGGGCACGAGGAGCCCGCGAGCTACGCGGACTTCCTGCGGCAGCGGCTGGAGATCAACTACTTCGCGGCGGCGTGCCTCATGCCGTTGACGCAGTCGGTCGCGTTCCTCTCCGAGGCCAAGGCCCGGCGCGACCTCGCGGTGGAGGACTTCCGCG
Organism: Clavibacter phaseoli; assembly: GCF_021922925.1. Taxonomy (NCBI): domain Bacteria; kingdom Bacillati; phylum Actinomycetota; class Actinomycetes; order Micrococcales; family Microbacteriaceae; genus Clavibacter; species Clavibacter phaseoli. Next base: position 1,266,345 of record NZ_CP040786.1, on the reverse strand, counting down.
ACGCGTTCGGCGTGACGCACGAGGCGGCCGCGCTCCGGCTCACGAACATCAGCACCACGCACCTCGACCTCCGCGTGCACTTCCTGCGCGTGGGCGGCGACGGCGCGGTCTACAAGGCGTACGAGAACGACGGCCTGCCGCTGCCCGTCGACGTGACCGGCGCGGTCGAGGGGCAGCCGGTGTGCCGCGAGTGGGCGGCGCGCGGCGCGTTCGACCGCACGAACCGCACGACCGAGTTCCACCAGTACACGGACACGCCCGCGGGGACGTTCTGGTGCTCGACGCAGACGGGATCCACCTCCGAGGGCGAGTACTCCATCTCCTTCGGCGTGCCGTTCGGGCACGCGAAGTGGTTCCGGGGACGCGAGACGACGGCGCGCAGCGTGTCGCGGTGCCCGGACGAGTCGTGCTGCCGGCGCGCGGATCCCGAGGACGCCGGCCGGTGGCGCGACCGGGCCTGGCCGAGCGCCCGGCTGCACGCGCACATCCTCGCGCCGCTGCCGCGCGGCGCGTTCCCCGGGGTGGACGACCGGGAGCTGTACGCGTTCCTCGACCGGCACGCCGGGGAATGACGCCGGGCGCCGGGCCGGTCAGCGCGGCGCGGCGTCCGGATCCAGCCGCGGGACGGCGGCGAGCAGCGCCCGGGTGACGGGGTGCGTCGGGCGCGTGAGCACGTCGTCGGCGGAACCGCGCTCCACGATCCGGCCGTCGGACATGACGGCGACCTCGTCGCTCATGTGCGCCACGACGCCGAGGTCGTGCGAGATGAGGAGGAGGCCGAGGCCGAGGCGCCGCTGCAGCTCGTCGAGGAGGTCGAGCACCTGCGCCTGCACGGCGATGTCGAGGGCGGAGACGGGCTCGTCGCAGATCAGCACGTCGGGGCGGGCCGCGAGGGCGCGCGCGATGGCGACGCGCTGCCGCTGGCCGCCCGACAGCCGCGCAGGACGTCGGCGGAGGAGCGCCGGCTCGAGGCCCACCTGCGCGAGGAGCGTGGCGGGGGAGTCGAACGCGCGGGCGCCGCGGAGGCCCGCGACGGCGAGGGCGTCCTGGAGGACGCGGTCGACGGTCCAGCGCGGGTCGAAGGACGCGAGCGGGTCCTGGTAGACGGCGCCGACGCGCGCGCGGCGGCCGCGGCGCTCGCGCTCCGGGATGCCGCTCCACGGCGCGTCGTCGAGCGTGACGACGCCCGCGTCCGGCTCCTCGAGCGCGAGCAGGAGGCGGGCGACCGTGGTCTTGCCCGACCCGGATCCGCCGACGAGGCCGAGCGTGCGGCCGCGGCGCACCTCGAGGGAGACGTCGTCGACGGCCGTGCGCGCGGATCCGGCGGGACCGCGAAAGGAGCGGGTGACGCCCGTGGCGCGGAGGACGACCCGGTCGTCGGCGTGCGGCGCGGCGCTCGCGGCGGGGGCCGCTGCGGCCGCGTCGATGCGGGCCTCCGACAGCGCGACGCCGCGCGGGACGCCCGTCGGCACCGCGGCCACGAGCGCGCGCGTCCGGCGGTGGGCCGGCGCGCGGAGGACGTCCGCGGTCGGGCCCTCCTCGACGACGCGGCCGTCGTGCATCACGGCGACGCGGTCGGCGAGGCGGGCGACGACGGCGAGGTCGTGGCTGACGAGCAGGGTGGCCTGGCCGCGCGTGCGCAGGTCGGCGAGCAGGTCGATGATGCGCGCCTGCACGGTCGCGTCGAGCGCGGTCGTCGGCTCGTCGGCGACGAGCAGCGGCGGATCCATCGCGAGGGCGGCCGCGAGCAGCGCCCGCTGCCGGAGCCCGCCCGAGAGCTCGCCGGAGCGCTGGTGCACGCGCGTCGCGGGGTCCGGCATGCCCACGCGCTCGAGCAGCTCGAGGACGCGCGCCCGACGCGCGCGGGGGTCCCGCATCCCGTGGATCCGGAGGGCGTCGCCGATCTCGCGGCCGATGGGGCGGAGCGGGTCGAGCGAGGAGAGCGCGTCCTGCAGCACGAGGCCGACGCCGGATCCTCGGACGCGCCGCCACGCGCGGGGACCGGCGGCGCGCAGGTCGCGGCCGCCGATCTCCAGCACGTCGGCCCGGACGTCGGCACCGGCGCCCGCGAGGCCGAGGAGGCTCCTCGCGGTGACGCTCTTGCCGGAGCCGGACGTGCCGACGAGCGCGAGGCACTCGGCGGGCGCGATCCGCAGGGAGACGCCGTGCACCACGGGGACGCCGTCGAAGGACACGCGGAGGTCCTCGACGCGCAGGGCGGGCGGCGTCGGGGTCGCGCCGGGCACGGATCCGCCGCTCACGACGCGCGCACCCGTCGCTCGAGCGCCCGGCCGAGCACGGTCGACGCCGTCGCGGTCAGCACGATCATGAGCCCGGGCACCACCGTCAGCCAAGGCGCGGAGCCGATGTAGGTGCGGCCGGCCGCGAGCATCGCGCCCCACTCGGGATCCGGCGGCACCGTCCCCAACCCGAGGTAGCTGAGCGACGAGGCCCACACGATGGCCTGGCCGACGCCGAGCGTCCCGAGCACGAAGAGGGGCGCGGCCGTGTTCGGCAGGATGTGCCGCGCGAGCACCACGAGCGGCGGGCGGCCGAGCACGGTCGCCGCCTCCACGTACGCGGAGCGGCGCACGGACATGACCCGGCCGCGGATGATGCGCGCGTAGCCGGGCGCGGCCGAGATCCCGACGGCGAGGGTGGCGCTGCCGATGCCGGGGCCGAGGATCACGATGAGGAAGAGGGCGAGCAGGAGGCCCGGGAACGCGAAGACGACCTCGATCACGCGGTTGACGGCGAAGTCGGCGACGCGACCCAGGAGCGCGGCGGCGAGCCCGAGGACCGCGCCGAGGCCCAGGCCGATGGCCGTGGCGCTCACGCCGATCACGAGGCTGGGGCCCGCGCCGTGCACGACGCGCGTGAGCACGTCGCGACCGGACTCGTCGGTGCCGAGCAGGTGACCGGCGCCGGGAGGACGGAACGCCTCGGCGGGCGCGATGGCGAGCGGGTCGCCCGGCGCGACGAGCCCGGGGGCGAGGGCGGAGACGAGGAGCGCGAGCACGACGATCGCGGCGCCCGCGGTGCCGGCCACGGCCAGGATCCGGACCGGGGGGCGCGACGGCGCGGCGGCGAGGAGCGTCGCGGCGCGGGGGTCGCTCATCGGGCGGCCGCCGGCGCGTCGGCCGCTGCCGCGGGGTCGGCCACGGGCGCGACGCCCGCGGGGACCGGAGCGGCCGCGGGCACGGGCCCGGTGCGCGCGTCGACGAGCCGCGGGTCGACGATGCGCGCGAGGAGGTCCGTCACGGCCGTGAGCACGATGTAGACGACCGCCACCACGAGCACCACGCCCACGATGACGGGCACGTCCCGGCTGGTCACGGCCGAGAGCGCGGTGCGGCCGAGGCCGGGGCGGGCGAAGATCTGCTCGACGACCACGGCGCCCGAGATGAGGAAGCCGAACGCCCAGCCGGACAGCGCGATCCCGGGGGCGGCCGCGTGCCGCAGGGCGTGCCGCAGCCGCACGCCCGCCTCGGACTCGCCGCGCGCCCGTGCCGCGAGCGCGAACGGGGAGTCGAGCGCGTCCAGCAGCGCCTCGCGCATGATCTGCCCGAGGAAGCCGGCCAGCGGGATCGCGAGCGTGAGGACGGGGAGGACGAGGCCCGCGGGCGACGATCCGCTCACGGCCGGCAACCAGCCGAGCCCGGTGGAGAAGACGAGGATCAGCACCACGCCGATCCAGAAGTGCGGGAGCGACGCCGCGACGATCTCGACGCCGGCGCCCAGCGCCCCGGCGATGCGCCCCGCGCCCGAGGAGACGAGCGCGAGGCCGAGCGCGAGGATCCACGCGACCGCGAGCGCGAGCACGGCCAGTAATAGCGTGTCCGGCAGCTGCCGCGCGAGCACCGCGACGACGTCCTCGCGCAGCGCGTACGACCGGCCGAGGTCGCCCTGCGCCAGGCGGCCGAGCTGCGCGAGGTACTGCACGAGGAGCGGCTGGTCGAGCCCGTACTCGGCGCGCACCGCGGCGACCGCCTCGGGCGGCGCCTGCGACCCGGGGCCGCCGAGGATCGCCTGCGCGGGATCTCCCGGGATCAGCCGCACCGCGAGGAACGTGACGGTCGCGACCGCCCAGAGGACGAGGACCGCGCCGCCGATCCGGGCCCCGACGGCGCGCAGCGGCGCGGATCGACGGGAGCCGGACGCGCGGACAGCGCGGCCGCGCCTCACCGGGCGAGCCAGGTGTCGTACAGCGTCGGCGTGGAGACCGACGGCAGGGCCCGGAGGCCCTGGACGGCGGTGCCGTGCAGGAAGTGGTTCTGCTGGTCGTAGAGCGGCAGGATCCAGTACCCGGCCATCACGCGCTGCTGCACGTCGGCGTAGAGCGCGTTCCGCCGGTCGAGGTCGGTCGTGGCGCGCGCCTCGGCGAGCGCCTGGTCGATCTCGGGCACCGACACCTTGGCGTGGTTGGCGAAGTAGCCGCTCGGCGCGGGCGTGATGCCGGAGGTGTCGTAGAGGATCCGCAGGACGTCGGGTCCGGCCTTCGTGTACGGCGCGCTGACGAGCTCGTACGCGTCGTCGCCGAGCGCCTCGTACCAGGAGCCGAGGTCCATGGGCTCGAGCTGCACGTCGAAGCCGACCTGCTTGGTGGTGGCCTGGATCTGCTCGAACAGCGACTGCTCGGCGGGGATCGACTGGTTGGTGCTCACGGGGAAGCGGAGCGTGAGGCGCGTGCCGTCCTTCGTGCGGATCCCGTCGGCGTCCTTCGCGGACCAGCCGGCCTCGTCGAGGAGCGCCGCCGCGCGGTCGGCGTCGATGCCGAAGAGGTCGGGGTCGGAGACGGCGGCCGGCTCCGTGCTCGCGAGCGGCGAGTACGAGCGCTCGGCGGTGCCCTGGAAGAGCGCGGTGATCCCCGCGTCGACGTCGGCCGAGCGGATGAAGGCCTCGCGCACGCGCTCGTCGTCGAAGGGCGCCTGGCCCGAGTTCAGCTCGATGCGGTTCGAGGCGCCGGGCCGCGGCGCGTCCAGCTCGCCGAGCGCGCCGCCCGCCGTGGCCGAGGCGATCGCGTCGGGCTGCGCGTTGTCGATCACGTCGACCTCGCCGCTCTGCAGCGCCGCGTAGCGGGAGGCCGCGTCCGGCAGGAAGCGCCAGTCGATGCGCTCGAGGTACGCGGGGCCGGTGTGCGCCGCGTCGGCGGGCGGCGACGAGTAGGCGTCGTTGCGCACGAGCGAGATGGACTGCTGGCGGTCCCAGCGCTCGACGCTGAACGGGCCGGTGCCGATGGGCTGCGCGCAGTTCGCGTCGGTGCCGCGGGCGATCCCGGCGGGCGACTCCATGGCGAGCCAGGGCTGCGACAGGGACTCGAGCAGCGCGCTGTCCGGGGTCGAGAGGGTGAGCTGCACGGTGTCGGCGTCGACCGCGGTCGCGTCGGCGATCGCCTGCAGCGCGAGGTAGCCCGTAGAGGAGAGCGTCGCGGGATCCTGCACGTGGCGGATGTTCGCGACGACGGCGTCCGCGTCGAACGGCGTGCCGTCGGTGAACGAGACCCCCTGGCGCAGCTCCAGCGTGAGGCCGAGCCCGTCGTCGCTCCAGGTCCAGCTGTCGGCGAGCCACGGCGTGATCCCGCCCTTCCCGTCGAGGGAGACGAGCGGCTCGAGGAACTGGGAGGAGACGAGCGCCTGCGGGTAGTTGCCGCCGACGTGGGGGTCGAGGCACTCGGGCTCGGCGTCGCCGGACGCGTAGACGAGCGTGCCGCCGGAGACGGGGGTGGTCGACGCCTCGGGTTCGGCCGAGGTGCAGCCGGTGAGGGCGAGGGCGGTCGCGGCGATGACGCCGAGGCCCGCGAGGGCGCGGGTGCGCGAGGTGGGGATCATGGGGGCTTCCGATGTGCGCGCCGCTGCGGGCGCTGGTGCGGGTGTTTCTGTACCGAGTCCAACAATACGCGGAAGCAGCCGCTCCGGTGCGCCAGGATGGGCGCATGACCTCCGCCCGTCCCGCCGGCCGTCCGCGCCGCTCGTCGCGCGCGACGCTCGAGGAGGCCGCGGCGGAGCTGTTCCTCGAGAACACGTACGCCGCGACGACCGTCGAGCAGATCGCCCAGCGCGCCGGCGTCAGCCGCGCCACGTTCTTCAACTACTTCGCCTCCAAGGCCGACCTGCTGTGGGCGGGGCTCGACGACACCCTGCGCGCGTGCGGCGACGCCCTCGCGTCAGCGGACGCCGGCGGCTCGGTCGTCGACGGCGTCGTCGACGCGGTGATCGGCGCCGCCCGCTCCCGGGGCGAGGGCTGGCTGCCGCTCGCTCTCACGCAGCACGAGGTCATGGGGCTCGGCGCCGACGTCGCGGGCGAGGGCGTGGCCCGCGCGGCGCCGCTCGTGGATCCCGTCGCGCAGGCCATCGCGCGCGCGTCCGGCCGCCGGGCCTCCGCGGCGCCCGTGCGCGTCGCGGCCGCCGTGATCGCCGCCGCGACGGCCGCCGCGGTCGTCGCGTGGGCCGGGGACGGCGTGGGCCGCGGGCCGCTCGAGGACGCGGTCCGCCGCGCGCTGGATCCGCTCCGCCCGGCCCTCGACGCGACCCTCGGGTGACGTGCGGCGCGCGCCCCGTCCACCTGTCAAGACGGGCGATGATGGGCCCATGACCGCCGACGCCGCCCCGCAGCCCGACCGCTCCGTCCTCGCCTCCTCGTTCGGGGCCGTGGCCGACCAGTACGACCGCGTCCGCCCGGGCTACCCCGACGACGCCGTCGACTGGATGCTCCCGGCCGGCGCTCGCCGCGTGGTCGACCTCGGCGCGGGGACCGGGAAGCTCACCCGCCTCCTCGCCGCGCGCGGCCTCGCCGTCACCGCGGTCGAGCCCGACGACCGGATGCGCCAGGTGCTCGCGGCGTCCTCGCCGGAGGTCGACGTCCAGGCGGGCAGCGGCGAGGCGATCCCCGTCGGCGACGGCGAGGAGGACGCCGTCCTCGTCGCGCAGGCTTGGCACTGGATGGACGCGGGCGCCGCAGCGCGCGAGGCCGCGCGCGTCCTGCGTCCGGGCGGGCGCCTCGGCATCGTCTGGAACGTGATGGACACCGAGGTCGACTGGGTCCGCGAGCTCGACGCCCTGCTCCAGCCGGGCGCCCGGGCCGCGGGCCGCGCGACGGAGCCCGGCCCGTTCCCCGGCTTCGGCCCGGTCGAGCACGCGTCGTTCGCCCACGTGCACCGCGTGGCACCCGAGGACGTGGTGGCCCTCGCCGGATCCATCAGCCGGATCAGCACGCTGCCCGATGCCGCGCGCGCCCGGGTGCTCGACGACATCCGGACGCTCCTCGCCGGCCACCCGGACACCGCGGGCCGCGACGCGCTCGACCTGCCGTACCGCGTCGACGCGTACCGCGCCCAGCTCGGCGGCTAGGCGCGCCCCGTCCCGCCGCGACGGCGCGCTAGGATCGACCGCACAGGCGCCGATCCGGCCATCACCGGGGAGCCTTCGGAAGAAAGCCGCGGAGGACGCGGTCAGTAGAACCGAACGGGTCGGGCCCGTCATCGCCTTCAGGAGAGTGGCCGCGCGTCGCGTGGCAAGCGGGGTGGTACCGCGCTCGGGGATCCGCACGAGGGATCCGGGCGTCCTCGCGGAGCCGACGCCCGAGGAGATGCCATGACCTACCCCCGTCCCGTCCCCGACGACCCGAGCGCCCCCGACCAGGTCGCCGCGAGCCCGCGCTTCCCGGACGTCGAGAAGGGCATCCTCGCCTTCTGGAAGCGCGACGACACCTTCCGCGCCTCCGTCGAGCGGCGCGAGGGATGCGACGAGTGGGTCTTCTACGACGGCCCGCCCTTCGCCAACGGCCTCCCGCACTACGGGCACCTCCTCACGGGCTACGCCAAGGACGCGTTCCCGCGCTTCCAGACCATGCGCGGCAAGCAGGTCCACCGCCGCTTCGGCTGGGACACGCACGGCCTGCCCGCGGAGCTCGAGGCGATGCGCCAGCTCGGGATCACCGAGAAGAGCGAGATCGAGGAGATGGGCGTCGAGGAGTTCAACGCCGTCGCCCGCCGCTCCGTGCTCGAGTACACGGGCGAGTGGGAGGACTACGTCACCCGGTCGGCCCGCTGGGTCGACTTCGAGGACGACTACAAGACGCTCGACCTCGACTTCATGGAGTCGGTCATCTGGGCGTTCAAGGAGCTGCACGCCAAGGGCCTCGCCTACGAGGGCTTCCGCGTGCTGCCGTACTGCTGGCACGACCAGACGCCGCTGAGCAACCACGAGCTGCGGATGGACGACGACGTCTACCGCATGCGCCAGGACCAGTCGGTCACCGTCACCTTCCCGCTCGTCGGGGCGAAGGCGGAGTCGCTCGGCCTCACGGCCGTGCGCGCGCTCGCCTGGACGACGACGCCCTGGACCCTGCCGACCAACATGGCGCTCGCGGTCGGGCCGGACATCACCTACGCCGTGGTGCCCGCCGGCCCCGCGGGCACGCCGGACGCCGAGGCGCCCGACGCCCTGCCCCGGGAGTCGTCCGTGCAGCTCGCGGCCGAGGTGCTCGGATCCGAGTACCTCATCGCCCAGGACCTCGTGGGGAACTACGCCAAGGACCTCGGCTACGCGTCCGCCGACGAGGCCCGCGCCGCCGTCTCCCGCACCGTCCTCGGCCGCCAGCTCGAGGGCGTCGCGTACGACCGCCTCTGGGACTTCTACGCCGACACGGAGGCGTTCGGCACCGAGAACGCGTGGCAGGTGCTCGTCGCCGACTACGTCACGACCACGGACGGCACCGGCATCGTCCACCAGGCCCCGGCCTACGGCGAGGAGGACCAGCAGGTCTGCGCCGCGGCCGGGATCCCCGTGATCCTCTCGCTCGACGAGGGCGGCCGCTTCGTCGACACCGTCCCCGAGGTCGCGGGCGAGCTGTGGTCGGACGCCGGCAAGACGCTCACGCGCATGCTCAAGGCGCAGGGCCGCCTCGTCCGCCAGGCCAGCTACGAGCACTCCTACCCGCACTGCTGGCGCTGCAAGAACCCGCTCATCTACAAGGCGGTCTCCAGCTGGTTCGTGCGCGTCACCGACTTCCGCGACGACATGGTGCGCCTCAACCAGGACATCGCGTGGACGCCCGAGAACGTCAAGGACGGCCAGTTCGGCAAGTGGATCGGCAACGCCCGCGACTGGTCGATCAGCCGCAACCGGTTCTGGGGCAGCCCCATCCCGGTGTGGAAGAGCGACGACCCGGCCTACCCGCGCATCGACGTGTACGGCAGCCTCGACGAGCTCGAGGCCGACTTCGGCGTGCGCCCGACGGATCTGCACCGCCCCTTCATCGACCGTCTCACGCGGCCGAACCCCGACGACCCGACGGGGAAGAGCACCATGCGCCGGATCGAGGACGTGCTCGACGTCTGGTTCGACTCCGGATCCATGCCGTTCGCGCAGGTGCACTACCCGTTCGAGAACCGCGAGTGGTTCGACCAGCACAGCCCGGCCGACTTCATCGTCGAGTACATCGGGCAGACCCGCGGCTGGTTCTACACGCTGCACGCGCTGTCGACCGCCCTCTTCGACCGGCCCGCGTTCTCGAGCGTCGTCAGCCACGGCATCGTGCTCGGCAACGACGGCCAGAAGATGTCGAAGTCGCTCCGCAACTACCCGGACGTGAACGAGGTGTTCGACCGCGACGGATCCGACGCCATGCGCTGGTTCCTGCTCGCGAGCCCCGTGCTCCGCGGCGGCAACCTCGTCGTCACCGAGGAGGGGATCCGCGAGGGCGTCCGCCAGGTGCTGCTCCCGCTCTGGAGCACCTGGTACTTCTTCTCGCTCTACGCCAACTCCGCGCAGCCCGGCGGCTACGAGGCGACGCGCGACACGACGAGCGACGACGTGCTGGACCGCTACATCCTGGCCCGCACGCGCCGCCTCGTCATCGAGGTCACCGAGCACATGACCGCGCTCGACTCGACGCTGGCCGCCGCCTCCCTCCGCGACTTCGCCGACGTGCTCACCAACTGGTACGTGCGCCGCAGCCGCGACCGCTTCTGGGCGGGCACGGAGCAGGGCGACACGCGCGCGTTCGACACGCTGCACACGGTCCTGGAGACCGTGACGCGCGTCGCGGCGCCGCTGCTCCCGCTCGTGTCCGAGCGCATCTGGAAGGACCTCACCGGGGGGCGCAGCGTCCACCTGGAGGACTGGCCGGAGCCCGACGACCTGCCCGCGGACGACCGCCTCGTCGAGGTGATGGACCGGGTCCGCCAGGTCGCCTCGACCGCGCTCTCGCTCCGCAAGCAGTCCGGCCTCCGCGTGCGCCAGCCGCTCGCGCGCCTCACGGTCGTGAGCGACGACGCCGACGGGCTCGCCCGGTTCGAGGACATCCTGCGCGACGAGCTCAACGTCAAGTCGGTGTCCGTCGAGGAGCTGACCCCGACGAGCGCGGCCGACGCGGGGATCACGCGCCGCCTCACCGTCAACGCGCGCGTCGCCGGGCCGCGCCTCGGCAAGGGCGTGCAGCAGGTGATCCAGGCCGCCCGCCAGGGCGACTGGACGGAGGCCGACGGCCAGGTCGTCGCGGGCGGCGTGCCGCTCGTGGCCGGCGAGTACGAGCTCGTCCTGGAGGTCGCGGGCGACCGCGCCGACCAGGCGCTCGCGCTCCTGCCGGGCGGCGGCTTCCTGCTGCTCGACACCGCGCTCACGCCGGAGCTCGAGGCCGAGGGCCTGGCGCGCGACGTCGTGCGCAACGTGCAGGACGCGCGGAAGGGCGCGGGGCTCGACGTGAGCGACCGCATCTCCCTCGTGATCCGGCTGGACGCCGCGGGCGCCGAGCAGGCGGAGCGGTTCCGCGACCTCATCGCCCGTGAGACCCTGGCGGTGGCCCTGCGGATCGACGCGGACGCGGAGGCGACGGAGGCCGGCATCACCGTCGGCGGCGGATCGCCCCTGGACATCGAGGTGGAGCGAGCATGAACGACCAGCGGGGCGGACGCCCCTTCGACGACGACGCGGACGACGTCCGCCGGGACGACGACTTCGAGCCCGAGACGGACGAGGGCGTCGACGCCGCGGCGCGCGCGCTCGACCCCGACGTCGACGGCCTGAGCGACGACCAGCTCTTCGCCGACGACGCCGCCGAGCTCCGCCGCGAGGCCGAGCAGTCCATCGTGGCCGGCCGCGAGGTCGACGACGAGAACTACTTCGAGCGCGAGGGCGACGCCGTCTACCAGGCGCTGCTCGCCCGGATGGGGGAGCAGGCGCCGCAGCCGCGCCTGTCGGCCACCCGCCGCGTGGTCGAGCTGCTCGGCGACCCGCAGCGCGCGTACGCGATCGTGCACGTCACCGGCACCAACGGGAAGACGTCGACGAGCCGGATCACCGAGAGCATCCTGCGCGCCACCGGCCTCCGCACGGGCCTCTTCACGAGCCCGCACCTCGTGCGCTTCAACGAGCGCATCGTCGTCGACGGCCTGCCGATCACCGACGAGGCGCTCAGCCGCAACTGGGCCGACGTCGAGCCCTTCATCGACCTGGTCGACCAGGAGCTCGTCGCCGCGGGCGAGGAGCCCGTCACCTTCTTCGAGGCGCTCACCGTGCTCGCGTTCGCGTCCTTCGCGGACGCGCCCGTGGACGTCGCCGTGATCGAGGTCGGCATGGGCGGCGAGTGGGACAGCACCAACGTCGGCGACGGCCAGGTCGCCGTGTTCACGCCCGTCTCGCTCGACCACACACAGCGCCTCGGATCCACCGTCGCGGAGATCGCGCGCACCAAGTCCGGCATCGTCAAGCCCGCCGCGGACGTGGTGTCGAGCGCGCAGGACCCCGAGGTCGTGGCCGAGCTCATGCGCGCGGCCGAGCTGACGGAGTCGACGTGGTCGATGGAGGGGGAGCGGTTCCGCCTCCTCGACACGACCCTCGCGGTCGGCGGCCAAATCATCAGCGTGCAGGGCCTCGCGGGCACCTACCGCGACGTGTTCCTGCCGCTCTTCGGCGCGCACCAGGCGCAGAACGCCGCGGTCGCGATCGCCGCGGTCGAGTCGTTCCTCGGCGGCGGCGACCACGCCATCCACGACGACGTGCTCGCGGAGGGCCTCGCCACCGCGACGAGCCCCGGCCGCCTGCAGGTCGTGGGCACCGAGCCGACCGTGCTCGTCGACGCCGCCCACAACCCCGCGGGCGCCGCGTCGCTCGCGGCCGCGCTGCCCGTCTACTTCACGTTCGACCGCGTCACGGCCGTCATCGGCGTGCTCGCGGACAAGGACGCGGAGGGCATCGTGCGCGAGCTCGCGCCCGTCGTCGACCACTTCATCGTCACGCGGTCCACGTCGGAGCGCTCGGTGGATCCCGACGAGCTGGCCCGCATCGTCGTCGGCGTCGTCGGCCGCGACCGGGTCACGGTCGAACCCGACCTCCGCACCGCCCTCGAGGACGCGCGCGACTCCGCGGGTGAGACCGAGAAGGGCGCGGCGCTCGTCACCGGCTCGATCCTCCTCGTCGGCGAGGCCATCGCCCACGCCGCCGACGAGGGCTGGAAGACCGCGTGAGCACCGACGGCCGCCCGGCCCGCACACGACGGCCGCGCCCGCCGCGCACGACGGTCGAGATCCTCGGATCCATCGTCATGGGCTTCCAGGTCATCGTGGTGTTCCTCGCGAGCCTCGTCGCCTTCGGCCTCGAGGCGCTACCGGCGCTCCCCGCGCTCGGCGGCGGCGCCCTCCTCGTGCTGGCCATGCTCGCCGTCGTCGGCGCGCTCCGCACTCCGCTGGGCATCCGCGCCGGCTGGGTCGTGCAGGTGCTCGTCGTCCTCACCGGCTTCGTGCTGCCCGCGATGTTCGCGGTCGGCGGCTTCTTCCTGCTGCTCTGGATCTACGCCATGGTGCAGGGCGCCCGCATCGACCGCGAGAAGGCGGCCGCGCGCGGCGCGTGGGAGCAGGCCATGCTCGACGAGCAGGCCGCGGCGGGCAACGCGCCCGCGCCGGGCGACGAGCGCCCCACCGACCACCGACCGACCACCGAGCCGCCGGCTCCCACCCCGTAGGAGGCACCCATGTCCGCTCCCGTCCAGGAGACCCTCGTCCTCGTCAAGCCCGACGGCGTCGCCCGCGGCCTCACCGGCGAGATCCTCCGCCGCATCGAGGCCAAGGGCTACCAGATCGTCGACCTCCGCATGGTCCAGGCCGAGCGCGCACTGCTCGAGCAGCACTACGAGGAGCACCAGGGCAAGCCGTTCTACGAGCCGCTCGTGGAGTTCATGGAGTCGGGCCCGATCGTCGCGGTGCGCGTCGCCGGGAACCGCGTCATCGAGGGCTTCCGCTCGCTCGCCGGCACGACCGACCCGACGGGCGCCGCCCCCGGCACGATCCGCGGCGACCTCGGCCGCGACTGGGGCCTCGCCGTGGCGCAGAACCTCGTGCACGGCAGCGACTCCCCGGAGTCGGCCGCGCGCGAGCTCGCGCTCTGGTTCTAGGACCCGCGAGACGAGAGGGGCCGACCGGCGATCCGGTCGGCCCCTCTCGTCGTCCGGGCGCCTCAGCCGAACAGCGTCGGGATGAGCGCCGGGAACGTCGCGATGATCGCGACCACGATGATCGCGTAGTTGAGCACCACGACCGCCCACGTGTACGGCGCCACGGCGTCGGCGGCCCGGCGGACGCCCGCGGGCAGCGGCAGGAGCCCCGCGCGGGCGGTGGCGGAGAGCGTGCCCCACCACAGCGGGATCATCGCGCTCCACACCAGGAGGCAGTACGGGCAGAGCGCGCCGATGACGAAGACGCTCTGCGTGAAGAGCCACGTCACGAACACCCAGCCGCCGAGCGTGCCGAGCGCGAACAGCGTCCAGAACCAGCGCGCGAACCGGGCGCCCGCGAACAGGGCCATGCCGATCACGACGGGCACCACGAACGCCGCCACGCCGATGAGCGGGTTCGGGAAGCCGAACAGCGATCCCTGCGGCGACTGGATGACGGTGGCGCACGAGATGAACGGGTTGACGTCGCACGAGAGCGACGCGCCCGGGTTCTCCAGGAGGTGCAGCCGGTCGAGCACGAGGACGAACGCGCCGATCCAGCCGACGACGCCCGTGACGACGAGCAGGACGGCCAGCGAGCGGGGGTGCGCGGGGGCCCGGGTGGCGGTCATGCGGCGATCATGGCAGACGGGGGAGCGCCGACCCTGACGGCCGGGTGGGCGTCGGCGTGCGATACTGGCAGGCAGGTCGACCCGCCGCGCGGGACGACCGCCATGAAGAGTCTTTCCCGGGGCAGACCCGGACCGCCCGGCACGTCCGGCGGCGGACAGCCAGTTCCGCACCAGTGCGCACGACCGAAGCCTCGGGCCGGACGTCGCAGACCAGGATCGACGGAGAACCGCGTACGCGGGGATCCACTCGGAGAGCTACCGGGGCACGGCGCGGCCGTACCGACCGGTTGAGGAGTGCACCAGAGATGGTGGAGAGAGACGAGAACACCGGCAGGAGGCGACCCAGCCTCTTCGAGCGGCTCACGGGCCGTCGCGCCGAGACGACCGCGGCGACGGGGACCGGCGGCACGCCCGCCATCCCCGCGTCCGCGACCCCCGAGGCGAGCGGCACGCCCGCCGCCTCCGAAGCGAAGGGCCACACCCTGAACGAGAACGACGACACCCGATCCACGCCCGACGAGACGGAGGCGCCGGTCGTCCGACGCTCCCGCCGCGCGAGCACGCCCGCATCCGCGCCCGCGGTCGCCCAGCCGGACGACGCCAGCGTCGACGCGTCCGCCTCGGCCTCGGCCTCCGCTCCCGCGGCCTCCGAGGACGCTCCGGCCGCCGAGCAGCCCGCCGCGCCCGCCGCCCGGGCGCCCCGGAAGCGCGCCCCCCGCAAGGCCGCCGTCCCGGCCGAGCAGGAGGAGCCCGTCGGCGGCGTCGCCGACACGGAGGCGACCGTCGACGAGCCCGCCGCGGCCGAGCCGGTCGACGAGCCCGCCGCCGAGGCCCCCGCGGCTCCGGCACGCGCCGTGCCGTCCCTCTCCGTCTTCTTCCAGGCCCCGGACATCGCGCCGCTGCCTCCCCGCCGCGAGCGGGACGACCGCCGGGACGACCGCCGGGACGACGCCCGCGACGAGGACGACGACCTCGACCGCGACGACCGCCCCTCGCGCTCCTCGCGTCGCGGTGGCCGCGGACAGGACCGCGGCGTCAGCCGCGACGGCCGCGGCCGCGACCCCCGCGACGACGACCACGACGACGAGGACGACTCGCCGTCGGTCCGCCGCCGCGCGCGCCGCCGCTCCGGCGAGGAGGGCCGCGACGGCGACGACGCGCCCGGCACGGTCGTCAAGGTCCGCACGCCGCGCGAGCCCGAGCTCATCACCGAGCCGCAGCGGATCAAGGGATCCACGCGCCTCGAGGCCAAGAAGCAGCGCCGCCGCGACGGGCGCGACGCCGGCCGCCGCCGCCCCGTCCTCACCGAGTCGGAGTACCTGGCGCGCCGCGAGTCCGTCGACCGCAGCATGATCGTGCGCTCGCGCGACGGCAAGATCCAGATCGGCGTCCTCGAGGACCAGGTGCTCGTGGAGCACTACGTCGCCCGCGCCGACGAGGCGTCCCTCATCGGCAACGTCTACCTCGGCCGCGTCCAGAACGTGCTGCCCAGCATGGAGGCCGCCTTCATCGACATCGGCCGCGGCCGCAACGCCGTGCTCTACTCCGGCGAGGTCGACTGGGAGGCCGCCAACGCCGACAAGGGGCCGGGCAACCACGCGCGTCGCATCGAGGTGGCGCTGAAGCCCGGCGACCGCGTGCTCGTCCAGGTCACCAAGGACCCGGTCGGCCACAAGGGCGCCCGCCTCACGAGCCAGGTGAGCCTCCCCGGCCGCTACCTCGTGTACGTGCCCAACGGGTCCATGAACGGCATCAGCCGCAAGCTCCCCGACACCGAGCGCGCGCGCCTCAAGAAGACGCTCAAGGAGGTGCTGCCCGAGAACGTGGGCGTCATCGTCCGCACCGCCGCCGAGGGCGCGACCGAGGAGCAGCTGAAGCTCGACGTCGAGCGCCTCACGTCGCAGTGGGCCGAGATCAGCCGCCAGGTCGAGAAGGCGCAGGCGCCCGCGCTCCTGCACTCGGAGCCCGACCTGCTGCTGAAGATCATCCGCGACGTCTTCAACGAGGACTTCCGCGAGCTCGTGATCGACGGCGGCGACGCCCAGGAGATCATCGAGGGCTACCTGCGCGGCGTGGCGCCCGACCTCATCGACCGGGTGCAGACGTACTCGGGCGAGAAGGACTCGTTCGACCACTACCGCGTCAGCGAGCAGATCGAGAAGGCGCTCGACCGCAAGGTCTGGCTGCCCTCCGGCGGCTCGCTCGTCATCGACCGCACCGAGGCCATGACCGTGGTCGACGTCAACACGGGCAAGTTCGTCGGATCCGGCGGCAACCTCGAGGAGACCGTCACCAAGAACAACCTCGAGGCCGCGGAGGAGATCGTCCGCCAGATGCGCCTGCGGGACATCGGCGGGATCATCGTCGTCGACTTCATCGACATGGTCCTCGAGACCAACCGCGACCTCGTCCTCCGCCGCCTGGTGGAGTGCCTCAGCCGCGACCGGACCAAGCACCAGGTCGCCGAGGTGACCTCGCTCGGCCTCGTGCAGATGACCCGCAAGAAGCTCGGCCTCGGGCTGCTCGAGTCGTTCTCCGAGAACTGCGAGACGTGCGCCGGGCGGGGGATCATCATCCACCACGACCCGCTCATGGCCCACAAGCAGACGCCCCAGGAGCCCGTGCAGGGCCAGGGTCGTCGTCGCGGCGGCAAGGGCCAGCAGGACCACGGCACCGGCGGCGGCAACGGCGGCGGCGGTCGCGGAAGCGGGGGCGGCCAGGCGCAGCAGCAGCAGCAGCGCCCGCCCGCGGCCAGCACCCACAGCATCACCGACGACGCGCGCAGCGCCCTGGCGAAGATCGCCACGAGCACCATCCAGACGGTGACCGAGGCCATCGACCGGGTCGAGGACGTCGTGCGCACGCCGGACGGGACAGCCGAGGCCCCGTCGCAGGCCGACGCCGCTCCCGTCGAGGAGCAGCCGCGCGGCGACCGCCCGCGTCGCAGCCGCGGGGGCCGGGGACGCGCGTCGTCCGCGACCGCCGAGGCGCCCGAGCGCTCGGAGACGCAGGCGCCCACCGTCGAGGCGCCGTCCGCGCCCGCCGAGGACCCGACGCCCGCCGACGCTCCCGTGGAGGAGCCCGCCCTGTCGACGCTGGAGCCGCGCGAGGCCATCCGCCTGGAGCCCGTGCAGATCCTCGACATCCCGGTCGCGAGCACCCGCACGGCCCCGCGCCGCGTGAGCTCGGCCGACGCGGAGCAGCTGCTCGGCTCCGTGCTCGACGCGCTGCCGCAGCCCAAGGAGCCCGGCCAGGGGCGTTCGCGCAGCCGCCGGGTCTCCACGCAGACGCTCACGACGCCGGCCCCGGCCGACGACGCGAGCTGACGCGTCGGCCGCCCGCTCGGCGGCCGCACGACCGAGGGCCCGGAGCATCCGCTCCGGGCCCTCGGTCGTCGTCGACCACGCGCGGTCAGGAGCCGGGCGCGCGCCGCTCCCGCTGGGTGACCCGCAGGCCGCTCGCCTGCAGCCGGCGCACGAGGTCGCGGTTGGAGACCGGCTCGGCGCCGCGCGCCACCAGCTCCGCGTGCCGCTCCTCGGGCACGTCGTAGTGGTCGCGGTCGAAGGCGCGCTCCGGGATCCCGGCGGCGCGGGCGAAGGCGTGCAGCTCCTCGAGCGACGCGTCGCTCACGAGGTGTGCCCAGAGCCGGCCGTGCGCGGGCCAGGCCGGTCGGTCGAGGAGCACGCTCATGCTGCGAGCTTAGGCAGGCGGCGCCGCGTCGGCGGTCCGGGGGAGCGGACGGGACACGCGCGACGCGCCCGGCGCGCATGCGGCGGGACGGGCGCCGGCTCGCGTATGATCGACCGAGGACGCCGGGGGCCTGGAGTTTGACCCCTGTCCGGCGTTCCGGTAACGTGAGTCGCTGGCATGCGCCGATCCCCAGAGATCGTGCGCCTGCGGCAGACTTCCTCCAATGATTCGGGCCACAGGGCGTCAAGTCCCCAGTGAGTCAAGCCCGCGAGAGAAAACAGGTACGGAAAAGTGGTTTACGCAGTTGTGCGCGCCGGCGGTCGGCAGGAGAAGGTCGAGGTCGGGACCATCGTCACGATGGACCGGGTCAAGAACCAGCAGAGCGGCAAGGTCGTGCTCCCCGCGGTCCTGCTCGTCGACGGCGACACCATCACCACGGACGCCGCGAAGCTCGCCGACGTCACCGTCAGCGCCGAGATCCTGAACGACCTCCGCGGTCCCAAGATCGTCATCCAGAAGTTCAAGAACAAGACCGGGTACAAGAAGCGCCAGGGGCACCGCCAGGACCTCACGCGCGTCCAGGTCACCGAGATCAACTAGCACTGAGAACGCAGGGAGAAGCAGATGGCACACAAGAAGGGCGCGAGCTCTACCCGCAACGGCCGTGACTCGAACGCCCAGCGCCTCGGCGTGAAGCGCTTCGGCGGCCAGGTCGTCGGCGCCGGCGAGATCATCGTCCGCCAGCGCGGCACGCACTTCCACCCCGGCGTCAACGTCGGGCGTGGCGGCGACGACACGCTGTTCGCCCTCTCCGCCGGCTCGGTGGAGTTCGGCGTCAAGGGCGGCCGCAAGGTCGTCAACATCGTCGTCCCGGCCTAGCGCAGGCCGACAGCACGGACCCTGCAGCGGCACTGCCGCGCAGCACCTCAAGGGCGGGCCTCCTCGGCCCGCCCTTGCGTGCGTTTCGCGGGGAACACCTCTAGAAGAAACGAGCGACAGCCATGGCGACATTCGTCGACACCGTGACCCTCCACCTGCGGGCGGGAAACGGCGGCAACGGCTGCGTCTCGGTCCGCCGCGAGAAGTTCAAGCCCCTCGCGGGACCCGACGGCGGCAACGGCGGCAACGGCGGGGACATCGTCCTCGTCGCCGACCCACAGGTCACGACGCTGCTGGCCTACCACCGCGGTCCGCACCGCTCGTCCCGCAACGGCGGTCCCGGCATGGGCGACCACCGCCACGGCACGCTCGGCGAGATGCTCGAGCTCCCGGTGCCCGTGGGCACCGTCGTGAAGGACGTGGACGGCAACGAGCTCGCCGACATGGCCACGCCCGGCATGCGCTTCATCGCGGCGGAGGCCGGCCAGGGCGGGCTCGGCAACGCGTCGCTCGCCACCACCAAGCGCAAGGCGCCGGGCTTCGCTCTGCTCGGCACGCGCGGCTACGAGGGCGACGTCGTCCTCGAGCTGAAGGTCGTCGCCGACGTGGCGCTCGTGGGCTACCCGTCCGCGGGCAAGTCGAGCCTGGTCGCCGCCATCTCGGCCGCGAAGCCGAAGATCGCCGACTACCCCTTCACCACGCTGCACCCGAACCTCGGCGTCGTCGAGGTCGCGGACTCGCGCTACACCGTCGCGGACGTGCCCGGCCTCATCGAGGGCGCGAGCGAGGGCAAGGGCCTCGGCCTCGAGTTCCTCCGCCACGTCGAGCGCTGCTCCGCCCTCCTGCACGTGCTCGACTGCGCGACGCTGGATCCCGGCCGCGACCCCATCTCGGACCTCGACATCATCCTCACCGAGCTCGCCGCCTACCCGGTGCCCGCCGGCCAGGTGCCGCTGCTCGAGCGTCCGCAGCTCATCGCGCTCAACAAGATCGACGTGCCCGAGGCCCAGGAGCTCGCCGAGCTCGTCCGTCCCGAGCTCGAGGCCCGCGGCTACCGCGTCTTCGACATCTCCACGGTCAGCCACGACGGCCTGCGCCAGCTGTCCTTCGCCCTCGCCGAGCTCGTCGAGGACGCCAGGAGGAAGGCCGCCGAGGAGCCCGAGGCCCCGCGGATCGTGCTGCGTCCCCGCGCCGTCAACGAGAAGCCGTTCACCATCCGCGTCGACGGCGGCAGCTACGGCGACATCTACCGCGTCATCGGCACCAAGCCCGAGCGCTGGGTGCAGCAGACCGACTTCACCAACGACGAGGCCGTCGGCTACCTCGCTGACCGCCTGGCCAAGCTCGGCGTCGAGGACGGGCTGTTCAAGGCGGGCGCCGTGGCCGGATCCAGCGTCGTCATCGGCGAGGGCGACGGCATCGTCTTCGACTGGGAGCCCACCCTCACGTCGACGGCGGAGCTCATCACGAGCCCCCGCGGCGCCGACGCCCGCGTCGACCCGATCAGCCGCCGCACCAACCAGGCGCGTCGCGAGGACTACTTCGCCCGCATGGACGCCAAGGCCGAGGCCCGCGCGCAGCTCGTGCGCGAGGGCGAGGCGGGCCTCTGGGCGGACGACGACGCGACCGACGAGGACGCGCCCACGGACGACAGGGCGTAGCGGGTGGGCACGGCCACGCGCGCGGGCGTCGCGTCCGCGCGGCGCATCGTCGTGAAGGTCGGCTCGTCCTCCATCAGCGGGGAGAACGCCGGCCAGATCGCGCCCCTCGTGGACGCGATCGCGTCGGCGCACGCACGGGGAGCCGAGATCGTCCTCGTCTCCTCCGGCGCCATCGCGACGGGGATGCCCTTCCTCCGGCTGGACGACCGCCCGGCCGACCTCGCCACGCAGCAGGCCGCCGCCGCGGTCGGCCAGAGCGTGCTGATCTTCCGCTACCAGGAGAGCCTCGACCGCTACGGCATCGTCGCGGGCCAGGTGCTCCTCACGGCCGGCGACCTCGCGGCGCCCGACCACCGCGAGAACGCGCAGCGCGCCATGGAGCGCCTGCTGGGGCTCCGGCTGCTGCCGATCGTCAACGAGAACGACACCGTGGCCACGCACGAGATCCGCTTCGGCGACAACGACCGGCTCGCCGCGCTCGTCGCCCGGCTGGTCGACGCCGACCTGCTGCTCCTCCTCTCGGACGTGGACGCGCTCTACACGCGGCCGCCCCAGGAGCCCGGTGCCCGACGCATCGAGCACGTAGCGTTCGGCGACGAGCTCGAGGGCGTCGAGATCGGCAGCACGGGCACGGGCGTGGGCACCGGGGGAGCGGTGACGAAGGTCGCCGCCGCGCGCCTCGCCGCCGAGGCCGGCACCGGGGTCCTGCTCACGTCGACCGCGCAGGTGGCGGAGGCCCTCGACGGCGCCCCCGTCGGCACCTGGTTCGCGCCCCGCGGCTGAGCCGCCCGTCGACGCTCCCGGGCCGGCGCGCCTGGCTAGGCTGCCGTGCATGCCCTCGAACGCCCCCGGCGCCTCCGCCGTCCTACCCGCCGACGTCATCCCGGAGGACTCCCACCCCGCTGACGACCTCGAGCGGATCCTCGTGGCCGGCCGGGCGGCGTCCACGGCCCTCGCCGCCAGCACGTCGGTCCGGCGCGACGCGGCGCTCGACGCCGTCGCGGTCGCCCTCGTCGACGCGTCCGACCGCATCGTCGCCGCGAACGCCGCCGACCTCGCCGCGGGCCGTGCATCCGGGCTGGCGACCGGCCTCCTCGACCGGCTGACGCTCGACGCGCGGCGCGTGGCGTCGCTCGCCGACGCCGTCTCCGGGATCCGCGCGCTCGACGACCCGCTCGGCCACGTCGTCCGCGGCCGCACGCTCCCGAACGGCCTGCTGCTCTCGCAGGTGCGCGTGCCCTTCGGCGTCGTCGGCGCGATCTACGAGGCGCGACCCAACGTCACGGTCGACATCGCGGCCCTCGCCCTCAAGAGCGGGAACGCCGTCGTGCTGCGCGGGGGATCCGCCGCGCTCCGCACCAACGCCGTCCTCGTCGACGTGATGCGCGGCGCCCTCGAGCGCGCCGGCCTCCCCGCGGACTCGGTGCAGACGGTCGACGCGCACGGCCGCGCGGGCGCCGCCCGGCTCATGCGGGCGCGCGGCCTCGTGGACGTGCTCGTGCCACGGGGGTCCGCCGAGCTCATCCGCACCGTCGTGGAGGAGTCCACCGTGCCCGTCATCGAGACCGGGGCGGGCGTCGTCCACGTCTACCTCGACGCGTCGGCCGACGCGCGCATGGCCGTCGACATCGCGGTCGACGCCAAGGTCAGCCGCCCGAGCGTGTGCAACGCGATGGAGACGCTCCTCGTCCACCGCGACGCCGCGGCCCGGATCCTGCCCGCCGTGCTCGACGCCCTCCGCGACCGCGGCGTGACCGTGCACGGCGACGCCGCGGTGCGCGCGCTGTGGCCCGACGCGGTCCCCGCCACCGACGACGACTGGGCCGCCGAGTACCTCTCGCTCGACCTGGCCGTGCGCGTCGTCGACTCCGTGAAGGACGCCGTCGCCCACATCGCCCGATGGTCGACGCACCACACCGAGTCCATCGTCACGGCCGACCTCGCCGTGGCCGAGCGCTTCCTCGCCGCCGTGGACTCGGCCGTCGTCATGGTCAACGCGTCCACGCGCTTCACCGACGGATCCGAGTTCGGGTTCGGCGCGGAGGTCGGCATCTCCACGCAGAAGCTGCACGCACGCGGTCCGATGGGACTCCAGGAGCTCACCAGCACCAAGTGGGTCGTGCGGGGGAGCGGCCAGGTCCGCGGCTGACGGCGCGCCCGGCCGCGGGTGCGCCCCGTGCGGGGGCCCGCCGGTAGGATGGCAGGCGCCGCCTCCGCTCGACGGGGCGTGCCACGAACGGAGATCCCATGCACGCGCTGACCACCACCATCCTCGCCGAGACCGAGCACGCCATGGAGCTCGCCGCTCCGCTGTGGGTGTTCCCGGCCGTCGCGGCCGTCGTGTTCGTCGCGCTCGGGGTGGTCATGTTCAGCTTCCGCGACGTGAGCAACCGCCACTCGGAGAAGTGGGGCAAGCCCCCCGTCGCCGAGCAGGGCCACGGCACCGCCGACTCGACGCACTGAGCGCGAGCACCCGCCAGATGACGACACCCGCGACCCCGCGCCTCCGCATCGGGGTCATGGGCGGCACGTTCGACCCCATCCACAACGGCCACCTCGTCGCGGCGAGCGAGGTGCAGCAGCACCTCCAGCTCGACGAGGTGATCTTCGTCCCCACCGGGCAGCCGTGGCAGAAGCAGACGGTCACGGACGGCGAGCACCGCTACCTGATGACCGTGATCGCGACCGCGGCCAACCCGCGCTTCACCGTGAGCCGCGTCGACATCGACCGCGCGGGCACCACGTACACGATCGACACGCTCCGCGACATCCGGCGCACGCACCCGGACGCGGAGCTCTTCTTCATCACGGGCGCGGACGCGATCCAGCAGATCCTCGGCTGGAAGGACGTCGCCGAGCTGTGGGACCTGGCGCACTTCGTCGCCGTCACCCGTCCCGGCCACGACCTGACCGAGAGCGGCCTCCCGCACGCCGACGTAAGATTGCTGGAGGTCCCGGCGCTGGCGATCTCCTCGACCGACTGCCGGGCCCGTGTCGGACGGGGCTTCCCCGTGTGGTACCTCGTCCCCGACGGAGTCGTCCAGTACATCTCCAAGCACCACCTGTATCGGAGCCCGCAATGACCCCCTCCCACGATGCGCCCGACCCCGGGCCGACCTCGTTCGACGACGGTCCCGCTCCCGCGACCCTCGGGCTGAGCCGCCGCGAGATGCGCGCCGCCGAGCGCGCCCGCGCGCGTGAGCTCGGCATCGACGAGGCCGACGACGCGCCGGCGGAGGACGCCTCCGCCGCGGTCGAGGAGGCCCCCGCGGCTCCGGCCGAGTCGGAGACCGCGCCCGCCGCGGCCGCGGATGACGACCGACCCGCCGAGGCGTCGTCGTCCGCACCCGAGCCCCTGAGCGCGCCCGGCGTGGGACCCGAGACCTCCGCGATCCTGCTGTCCGGCGGCGTGCTGACGCGCCGGCAGCTCCGCGCGATCCGCGAGGCCGAGGAGGCAGCCCGGCAGCAGCGCGGCTCCGACCACGGCGAGGACGCCGACGGGTCCGACCGCCCCGCCCCTCCGGAGCCCGCCGCCACGACGGGATCGACCGCCGCTCCCGTCGACGACGCCCCTCCCACGCCGGCCACCGAGCCGTCCGTCCCGCCGTACGCGCGCTACGGCCGCGGATCCCGGGCGACGCCCCGTCCGCGCGCCCCCTACGGCAGCGCCTACCGCCGGTCCGCTCCCGCCGAGACCCCTGACGCGGTCGCGTCCGAGGAGGGCGTGGTCGCCACCTCGGAGACCACGACCACGACACCCGAGACGTCCTCGACGGCCGCCGACGCCCTCGCGGACCGCTCCTCCGAGACGCCGTCCGCATGGCCCTTCGCGCCCATCGTCCCGTCCGACGACGCCGCCGACCGCGACGTGGACGACTCCGGCGAGCAGCCGACCGTGCCGCCGCTGGCCTCGCACGTGCCGAGCCGCGACGAGGATCCGCGTCCCGCGCCGTCCCTCGAGCCCGCCCCGTGGGTCACCGGATCCGCCGCGCACGTGATCGAGCCGGCGTTCGGCACCCGGGCGTCCGCGGCCACCGAGGGCGTCGAGGTCGAGGACGTGGACGCGGTCGATCGCGTCGAGGCCGAGGACCGCGTCGTCGTCGAGGCGCCGGGCGTCACGATCGAGGCGCCCGACGCCCGCACCCCGTTCACCCCGCCGACCGGCCACTGGTCGGTGCAGGACCAGGTCGACGAGGACCAGCCGCACACCGGCAACCACTTCATCCTCCCGTCCGTGCCGCACGCCAACGACATGCAGCAGGCGCTCAACAGCACGGGCGAGATCATCATCACGGGCTCCATCGACCTGCCCCGCAGCCTCGGCTCGATGGGCACGCACCCGGACCGGTTCGACACGGCCGACATGGACCGCATCCTCGAGCAGGGCGACGACCACGACCACGCCCCCGCCGGATCCGACTCCGAGCCCGTGCGCGCCAGCCGGGCCGTCAGCACCCACACCTCGACGCGCGCCGTCGTGCAGCCGCCGCCCCGCAAGCGCTTCACCGCGCCCGTGGTCGCGGCCGTCACGGCCGGGGGAGTCGCCGTCATCGGCGCGGGCCTCGTCATCGTCGCGTTCATGACGAATGTATTCTGATCGTCTGACGCACCATCCCACCCGTCCCGGAAGGACTCTGTGACCGCTTCTCCCCGCGCCCTCGACCTGCTCAAGGTCGCCGCATCCGCTGCCGACTCCAAGCAGGCCATCGACCTGGTCGCGCTCGACGTCTCCGGGCCCCTGCCCCTCACCGACGTCTTCCTCATCGCCTCGGCTCGCAACGAGCGGAACGCGCAGGCGGTCGCCGACGAGATCGAGGACAAGATGATCGAGGCCGGCGCCAAGCCGCTGCGCCGCGAGGGGAAGAGCGAGGGCCGCTGGATCCTTCTCGACTTCGGCGACGTCGTCGCCCACGTCTTCACCGAGGAGGACCGCATGTACTACTCGCTGGAGCGCCTCTGGAAGGACTGCCCCGTCGTCGCCCTCGAGATCGAGCCGACGGCCTCCGCATCCTGACCCCATCCCCCCGGGCAGCGACGCCCGGCACCCGCGAGGAGCTCCCCGCATGAAGTGCCCCAACGACTCCGCGACCCTCGTGATGAGCGAGCGCGCCGGCGTCGAGATCGACTACTGCCCGGACTGCCGCGGGGTTTGGCTCGACCGCGGCGAGCTCGACAAGATCCTCGACCGCGCCGAGCAGGAGATGCGCGCCGCTCCGGCGGCCGCGTCGCCGTCGGCTCCGGCCGCCCCGCTCGGCGGCTACCCGGATCCGCGCCGCGACGACCGTCGCCGTGACGACGACCGCCGCGGGGATGACGACCGTCGCGGGGATGACCGTCGCCGGGACGACGACCGCTACCGCGACCCCGGATCGCGGGGCGACGCGTACGGGGTCCGCGGCGAGTCGGCGTACCCCGCCGCGGGCGGCCACGGCTACGGCGACGGGCACGGCGGGAAGCGCCGCAAGAAGGAGAGCTGGCTCAGCGAGCTCTTCGACTGACCCCTCGTCGCCGTCGGACCATCCGCCGTCCGGCGACGAGGATGCCCTGGTCATGGGGTGGTCGGAATGTGTAGTAATGTAGACGAGTCGCTTCCGCAGGGAAGCGGATCACGGGTCTGTGGCGCAGTTGGTAGCGCACCTGCATGGCATGCAGGGGGTCAGGGGTTCGAATCCCCTCAGATCCACCCTCGAGCCCCGCTCCTCCTCACGGAGGGACGGGGCTCTTCTCGTCTCCGCTCTCCTCGTCCTCGATGCGGGATCGCTCCCCGATCGGGGGACTGTCCTCCACTTGGAGGACGCGGGTACCGTGGCTCAGGTCATCGACCCCTGGAGCTCCACAATGTCGCACGCCACCCTGCACCGGACCCGCACCACCGACCCGCACCGCACGTCGGTCGTCGGCTCCGCGGTGCTGGGCTTCCTCGCGGCGTTCGTGGTGGGCGCGGCCGTGATCGTGACGCTCCTCATCACCTCGTTCGCCCAGGGCACCGAGGGCTACCCGGGACTCGACGTGCCCGGCGTGGTCGACACCCGCATCGACCACGGCAGCGTCGTGACGCAGATCGGCCCGGGCGGGTTCCTCTTCCCGCTGGCAGCGGGGCTCGTCGTCGGTCTGATCGTCGCCGTCGTCGTGTACGCGCGCCAGCGCCGCATCGAGGACTGACCCGGCCGACCGGGGACGCGCCCGCGCGTAGGGTCGAGGCGATGCACCGCCGTCCCGCACGCCCCGTCGCCCGCGCCGCCTCCCGGATCCGCGGGGCCGCCCTCGCGGCGTCCACGACCGCCCTCCTCATCCTGGCGTCCGGCTGCGCGTCCCCCGACGTCGTCATGCCGACGGCCCCGGCGGCCCCGCTCAGGGTGGTCTCCCTCGGCGACTCGTACTCCACGGGCACCGGACCCGCCGAGCCGCTCCCGGGGGACCCGGGTGTGTGCGGCCGCACCGTCGCCTCCTCGGTGCGGGTCGCGGCGGCGGAGGTCGGCGCGGAGCTCGTGGACGCGGCCTGCGACGGCGCCAGCACGGCCGACCTCATCGCCCCGCGGGAGCGCGGCGGCCAGACCGTGCCCGCGCAGCTCGACGCGCTGGCGGACGGCGCCGACGTCGTCCTCGTGCGCCTCGGGGGCAACGACCTCGGCTTCCCGGCGCTCGTCGGCGGATGCCTCGCCCGGGATCCGGACGGACCCGTCGCGGCCGGGCCCGCGACCTGCGTGGACGCGCTCGCGCCCGCCGGCGGCACCGACGGCGTCCGGGCGCGCATCGACGGGGAGGTGGCGACGCGTCTCGGCGAGGCGTTCGCGCGGATCCGCGCCGCGGCACCCGACGCGCGCATCGTCGCGCTCGGCTACCTGACCGTGCTCGGCGATCCCGACGCGCTCCCCGCGGAGGGCTGCCTGCGGGCGACGGCGACGTCGACGGCGAACGGCCAGGTGCTCCTCACCGACCGGGACGCGGCGTGGCTCGCGGGGATCCAGCGCGAGCTCGACGGCGCGATCGCCCGGGCGGCGGCGGACGCCGGTGCCCGGTTCGTGGACCAGGAGACCCCGACCGCGGCGCATGGCTCCTGCGCGGGCGACGCCGGGGATCCGTACGTGGCGGGGCTCGGTGGCAGCCAGGGATCCGTACCCCTCCACCCCAACGCGACCGGTCTCGCCTGGGAGGCGGGCGCCCTGGCGGGTGTGCTGCGCGAGGAGGCGGCGGCGCTCGGGCGCTGATCCGCGTCGCTCCGTGACCGGACCGCCGAGGTCGATGTGGGTTCGTGTGGTTTCGTGTTGCTTCTCCTGCGGATGCGGGTTACAGTGCGAGGACGCGAGGCGCACGTGCCCCACGGAGTCGAAGGAGACCGCCCATGTACGCGGAAGAGCGCCAGGACAGGGTGGTCGCCCTCCTCGAGCGCACCGGCCGCGTGGCGGTCGTCGACCTGGCCCGCGGCTTCGACGTGACGACGGAGACGGTCCGCCGCGACCTCGCCCAGCTCGAGGGCCGCGGCGTCCTCCGCCGGGTGCACGGCGGGGCCGTCCGGGCCGACCGCTCGACGCGCGCCGAGGAGAGCCTCGACACCCGGGGCTCCCGCAACACGGCGGCCAAGGCGCGCATCGCCGACGCGGCCATGGGGTTCCTGCCCGCGAGCTTCGCGGGATCCATCGCGATCGACGCCGGCACCACCACCGGACTGGTCGCGGAGCGCGTCGCCGCCTGGCGGCCCGACGTGCCCGGCCGCACGCTCGTCGTGGTCACGCACTCCATGTCGATCGCCCAGACCGTCACCCGCAACCCCGCCGTCGAGGTGCAGCTGCTCGGCGGACGCGTCCGCGGCATCACGAGCGCGGCCGTCGGCCCCGCCACCCTCGGCCAGCTCGCGCGGCTGCGACCCGACATCGCCTTCATCGGCGCCAACGGGATCCACGCGGAGTTCGGCCTCAGCACCCCCGACGAAGAGGAGGCGGCCGTGAAGACCGCGTTGACCCGAGGATCCCGACGCGCCGTGGCGCTCGTCGACGCGTCGAAGGCGGGGGAGGAGGCGCTCGTCGGCTTCGCGGCCCTCGACGACCTCGACGCGCTCGTGACCGACGCCGCGCCCGACGGCCCGCTGGCCGCGGCGCTGGCGGCCGCCGAGGTGGAGGTGATGGTCGCGTGATCCTGACCCTCACCGCCAACCCGAGCCTCGACCGCACCATCGACCTCGCCGGGGCCCTCGCGCGCGGCGCCGTCCAGCGGGCCCGCGGCGTCGCCGAGCAGCCGGGCGGCAAGGGCGTCAACGTCTCGCGCGCGCTGATCGCCTCCGGCCTCGACACGGTCGCGCTGCTGCCCGGCCGCCTCGACGACCCGATGCTGGTGGCGCTGGCCGCCGAGCGGATCCCGCTCGACCAGCTCGACATCTCCGGCCGCGTGCGCCAGAACGTCACGCTCACCGAGCCGGACGGCACGACCACCAAGGTCAACGAGCCCGGCCCCGCGCTGTCGCCCACGGAGGCGGACGCGCTCGTCGCGCTCGTGATCCGCCACGCGCGTCGGGCGAGCTGGCTCGTCCTGGCGGGATCCCTGCCGCCCGGCCTCGACGACGACTTCCACGCCCGCGTGGTGCAGGCCGTGCGCGCCGAGCTCGGCGACGCCGCGCCGCGGATCGCCGTCGACTCGTCGGGCGCGCCCATGGCCGCGCTCGTCGCGTCCGGCGCGGTCGTCGACCTCGTCAAGCCCAACGCCGAGGAGCTCGCGGAGCTCGTCGGCCTCCCCGACCCGGATGCGCTCGAGGCCGACCCCCGGCTGGCCCACGACGCATCCCGCTCCCTCGTCTCCCGCGGCTGCCGGGCGGTCCTCGCGACCCTCGGCGCTCGGGGGGCCGTCCTCACCACGGCCGAGGGCGGGTGGCTCGCCACCATGCCCCCGATCGTGCCGGTGAGCACCGTGGGCGCGGGCGACTCGTCGCTCGCGGGCTACCTGCTCGCCGACCACCGCGGAGCCGGACCCGAGGGGCGGCTGGCGCAGGCCGTCGCCCACGGATCCGCCGCCGCGTCCCTGCCCGGCAGCACCATGCCGTCCCCCGACCAGACCCGGCCGGACAGCGTCACCGTCCGGCCGCTCCTCCCGATCGCCGCCGATCGCTGACCCGTCCCACCTGGAGAAGAACATGCCATCGCTCATCACGAACCGCCTCGTGCTCCTCGACGCCGACCTCGGCGCCGACCGCGAGCACGCCGTCCGCACGCTGGCCGAGCGCGTCGTCGCCGAGGGCCGCGCCACCGACGCCGACGCCCTCTTCGCCGACGCGTGGGAGCGCGAGTCGAAGACCGACACCGGCATGGGCGGCGGCCTCGCCATCCCGCACTGCCGCTCCGCCGCGGTCACCGAGGCCACGCTCGTCATGGCGCGGCCGGAGCCCGCCGTCGACTTCGGCGCGCCGGACGGCCCCGCCGACCTCGTGTTCTTCATCGCCGCGCCCGACGGCGCCGACCAGGAGCACCTCGTGCTGCTGTCGCGGCTCGCCCGGTCGCTCATCAAGCCGGAGTTCGTCGAGGCGCTGCGCACGGCGACCGACGAGGACCAGGTCGTCTCGCTCGTGGAGGGCGCGCTCGTGGACGAGCCCGCCTCCTCGACGGGGGCCCCGGCCGCCGCCCCCGCGGCGACGGCGTCCGCTCCCGCCGACGCGCCCGTCCTCATCGCCGTCACCGCGTGCCCCACCGGCATCGCGCACACCTACATGGCGGCCGACTCGCTCGTCGCCGCGGCCCAGCGCGCGGGCGTCGAGCTGCACGTCGAGACCCAGGGATCCTCCTCGGTCACGCCCGTGGACCCCGCGATCATCGCGCGGGCCACGGCCGTCATCTTCGCGGTCGACGTGGACGTGCGCGACCGCGCGCGCTTCGCCGGCAAGCCGGTCATCCAGTCGCCCGTCAAGCGCGGCATCGACCAGCCCGACCAGATGGTCGCCGAGGCCGTCGCGGCCGCGAAGGACCCCTCCGCCCCGCGCGTGCCGGGCGGCGCGTCGTCCTCGGCCGGATCCGAGCAGGCCTCCCCGCAGGCGTCGCAGTCGGTGGGCGCGCGCCTCAAGCGCTGGCTGCTCACGGGCGTCAGCTACATGATCCCGTTCGTCGCGGGCGGCGGTCTCCTCATCGCGCTCGGCTTCCTCCTCGGCGGATACCGGATCACCGAGACGGCGTCCGACGTGGTGCTGCAGAACTCGCTCGCGAACCTGCCCGCGGGCGGCCTCGGCCAGTACCTCGGCGCCGTCGCGTTCGTGATCGGCAACGCGTCGATGGCGTTCCTCGTGCCCGCGCTGGCCGGCTACATCGCCTACGCCATCGCCGACCGGCCGGGCATCGCGCCCGGATTCGTCGCGGGATCCATCTCCGTCATCATGGGCGCCGGCTTCCTCGGCGGCCTGGTGGGAGGCCTGCTCGCGGGCGGCATCGCCTACGCGATCGGCCGCATCGACGTGCCGCGCTGGCTGCGGGGCCTCATGCCCGTCGTGATCATCCCGCTGCTCGCCTCGATCGTCGCCTCGGGCCTCATGATCATGGTGCTCGGCGGACCCATCGCGGCGCTCACGCGCGGCCTCAACGACTTCCTGTCCGGCCTCACCGGCGCGTCCGCGATCCTGCTCGGCGTCATCCTCGGCGTCATGATGTGCATCGACCTCGGCGGTCCCATCAACAAGGTCGCCTACTCGTTCGCGGTCGCCGGACTCGGCGCCGGATCCATCACCGACCAGACGCCGTGGGAGATCATGGCCGCGGTCATGGCCGCCGGCATGGTGCCACCGCTCGCCCTCGCGCTCGCCTCCACCGTCATCGACCGCCGCCTGTTCAGCCCGGCGGAGCGCGAGAACGGCAAGGCCGCGTGGCTGCTCGGCGCCGCGTTCATCTCCGAGGGCGCCATCCCGTTCGCCGCGGTCGACCCGCTGCGCGTGATCCCCGCCAGCATCGTCGGCGGCGGCGTCACGGGCGCCATGATCATGGGCCTGCAGGTCGTCTCCCAGGCGCCCCATGGCGGCGTGTTCGTGCTCTTCGCCATGAACGGCACGTTCCTCGGGTTCCTCGCCTCCGTCGCCGTCGGCACGGTCGTGACGGCGTTCCTCGTCGTGCTGCTCAAGCGCTTCACGACGAAGCGCCCCGAGGCCGCCGCCGTCGCGCCCGTCGACCAGGGCGTCCCCGTCGCGGCCTGATCTGTCGTAGCCCGATCCCGCCCGACCCATCCCCCCACTAGAAGGAGAACGTCCATGACCGAGCGCACCGCCACCATCGGCAGCCGCGTGGGCCTGCACGCCCGACCCGCATCCCTCTTCATCGAGGCCGTGCGCCGCACGGGCGTGCCCGTGAAGATCAGCAAGCCGGGCGGCACCCCGCTCGACGCGACGAGCATCCTGTCGCTCATGAGCCTCGGCGCCGCCAACGGCGACCAGGTCGTGCTCACGGCCGAGGGCGACGGCGCGGACGCCGCGCTCGACGAGCTGGCCGCGCTGCTCGAGAGCGACCTCGACGCCGTCGAGTAGCCCCGACACGACGAGAGGCCCGGACACCGCGATGCGGGTCCGGGCCTCTCGGCGTGTCAGGCGTCGGGCGGCGTCACCACTCGGCGACGCGGTAGTCCTTGAGGAAGACGCCCGAGATGTCCTCGCCGGCCTGGCCCATGACGATGGGGTCGTAGACGCGCGCCGCGCCGTCGACGAGGTCGAGCGGGGCGTGGAAGCCCTCCTCCGCGAGCCGCACCTTGGTGGGGTGCGGGCGCTCGTCGGTGATCCAGCCGGTGTCGACGCTCGTCATGAGGATGCCGTCGGTCTCGCGCATCTCGCGCGCCGACGTGCGG
This sequence comes from Clavibacter phaseoli, assembly GCF_021922925.1. NCBI lineage: Bacteria > Bacillati > Actinomycetota > Actinomycetes > Micrococcales > Microbacteriaceae > Clavibacter > Clavibacter phaseoli. Next base: position 1,234,262 of record NZ_CP040786.1, on the reverse strand, counting down.
GTCATCATGTTGAGCGCGGCCTTCGCCATGTTCGTGTGCGGGTGGCCCGGGCCCTTGTAGGCCCGGGCGAACTGGCCCTCCATGGCGCTGACGTTGACGACGTACTTGCGCCGCGCGGCGGACGCGGCCATCGCGGGGCGCAGCCGGCTGACGAGCAGGAACGGCGCCGTGACGTTGGCGAGCTGCACCTCGAGCATCTCGAGCGGATCCACCTCGTGCACCACCTGGGTCCAGCTGTTCGCGTCGTGCAGGTCGGGCACGAGGCCGCCCGCGTCGATCGCGGTGCCGGCGGCGAGCCGCGCGAGCGAGGAGGAGCCCGCCGTCATCGCGAGCTCGGTGACCTCGGCGGCCGTGATCCCGGTCGCGGTCGAGAGGATCGGGTGCGCCGCGACGGACGCGGCGAGGGCCGCCGGGTGGGCGTCGGCCGTGTGGCCGAAGGTCAGGAGCTCCGGCAGGTCGCCGTCGGGCAGCGGCGCGGCCTCGGCCTCCGACAGCGGCGCGTACGAGCCGGGGGAGCGGCGCACGGTCTGGGCGGCGTTGTTGATGAGGATGTCGAGCGGACCCGCGGCGGCCACCGCGTCCGTGAGCCCGATGACCTGCGCCGGGTCGCGGAGGTCGAGGCCCACGATGCGGAGGCGGTGCACCCACTCGTGCGCGTCCGGCAGCCCGGCGAAGCGGCGCACCGCGTCGCGCGGGAAGCGCGTGGTGATGGTGGTGTGCGCGCCGTCGCGGAGGAGCCGCAGCGCGATGTGCATGCCGATCTTCGCGCGCCCGCCCGTGAGGAGGGCCCGCATGCCCGTGAGGTCGGTGCGGGCCTCGCGCTTCGCGTGGTTGAGGAGCGCGCAGTCGGGGCAGAGCTGGTGGTAGAACGCGTCGACCTGCGTGTAGTGCTGCTTGCAGATGTAGCAGGGGCGCGAGCGGAGGAGCGTGCCGGCGGTGGGCTTCGCGGTCGTGATGGCCAGCGGGATCCCGCGGGTCTCGTCGTCGATGCGGTCGGGCGCGCCCGTGGCGGTGGCCGCGACGACGGCGCGGTCGGCGCTGGCGACGGCCTCGCGCTTCTCGAGCCGCCGGGCCTTCTTCACCTGCTTGAACATGGAGGCGGTGGCGCGGCGGACGGCGACGAAGTCGGGGTGCTCCTCGTCGATGTCGGCGAGCGAGCCGAGCACGCGGAGCGCGGTGGCGAGGTCGTCCGGGTCGATGGCCGATCCGGGCACGGCGGCGGAGGGCGAGGGGGTGACGGGATCCGCGGGGCGCGCGGGGTCGTCGGGCAGGGCGTCGGAGGGCACAGGAGATGATACCCGCCGCCGTCGCCGCAGCCCGCGGCGGGAGGTCGACGGCCGCGCGCTACATCGTGGTGGCGAAGCCGACCGCGGCGGCGATGACCGCCCAGAGGGCGATGCTCACGACGACGAGGGCGACGAGCCCGGTGCGGCGGTCGCGCCAGCGCGCCCGCTCGGCCTCGGGTCCTGCCGGGACGGACCACGGGGCCCGGCTCCCGGCGGTCAGCCCGTCCGTGCGCGTCGACTCCGCGTGCGCCTCGACGGGCCGCCCCGAGGCGGGGTCGAGCGGGGTGCGATCGGGACGCGGGTGGAGCGGGAGGGACGGCATCCGGCGACCGTACGCGCTGGCGCCCGGCGGACCCTGCTGCCTGTGGAGAACTCGGCGGCGGGGTGCGTGGGGGAGGATGGACGCATCATGTCGGACACCGCGCTCGCCCCCACGCTCACCGAGGAGGCGGCCCGCCTGGCCGTGGACGGGGCGACCGACGAGGCCATCTACGACGCCTTCGCCGAGTGGGCGATCGGGCGGGGGATCGAGCTGTACCCGGCGCAGGACGAGGCGGCGCTGGAGATCGCGTCGGGCGCGAACCTCATCCTCTCGACGCCGACCGGCACGGGGAAGTCGCTCGTCGCCGTCGCGGCGCACTTCGCGGCCCTCGCCCGCGGACGCCGCTCGTACTACACCGCGCCGATCAAGGCCCTCGTGTCCGAGAAGTTCTTCGCGCTCGTCGAGCTGTTCGGCGCCGCGCAGGTGGGGATGGTCACGGGCGACTCCTCGGTGAACCCGGACGCGCCGATCATCTGCTGCACCGCCGAGATCCTCGCCAACCGGTCGCTCCGCGGCGGCGCGGACACGCCCGTCGACCAGGTCGTGATGGACGAGTTCCACTTCTACGCGGATCCGCAGCGCGGCTGGGCCTGGCAGGTGCCGCTCCTGCTCCTGCCGCACGCGCAGTTCGTGCTCATGTCGGCGACCCTCGGCGACGTGACGGACCTCGCGGACGACCTCACCCGCCGCACCGGCCGGCCGACGGCGCGCATCACGGGCATCGAGCGCCCGGTGCCGCTCTTCTTCCACTACGCGGTGACGCCGGTGCAGGAGACCGTCGAGGAGCTGCTCGACACGAAGCAGGCGCCCGTCTACATCGTGCACTTCGCGCAGGCCGCGGCCCTCGAGCGGGCGCAGGCGCTCTCGAGCATCAAGATCGTGACGCGCGAGCAGCGGGACGAGATCGCGGAGATCATCGGCGGCTTCCGCTTCAGCACCGCGTTCGGCAAGACGCTGTCGCGGCTCGTGCGCGCGGGGATCGGCGTGCACCATGCGGGCATGCTGCCGAAGTACCGGCGCCTCGTCGAGCAGCTCGCGCAGCAGGGGCTCCTCCGGGTGATCTGCGGCACCGACACGCTCGGCGTCGGCATCAACGTCCCCATCCGCACCGTGCTCTTCACGGGCCTCACCAAGTACGACGGCACCCGGATGCGCCAGCTCAACGCGCGCGAGTTCCACCAGATCGCGGGGCGCGCCGGCCGCGCCGGGTACGACACCGCCGGGACCGTGGTCGCGCAGGCGCCCGAGCACGAGACCGAGAACATCAAGATGCTCGAGCGCGCGGGCGACGACGTGAAGAAGCGGCGGAAGCTCGTGCGCAAGAAGGCGCCCGAGGGCTTCGTCTCGTGGGGCGAGCCGAGCTTCCGCAAGCTCATCGACGCGGAGCCCGAGCGGCTGACGTCGAGCATGCAGGTGAGCCACGCGATGATGCTCAACGTCATCGCGCGCGGCGGCGACGTGTTCGGGAACATGCGCGCGCTCGTCGAGGACAACCACGAGCCGCGCACCCGTCAGCTCGCGCTCGCCCGCCGCGCCCTCGCCATCTACCGCACCCTGCGGACGGCGGGCATCGTCGAGCAGGTGGACGACCCCGACGGCGGGCCCACGCGGATCACGCTGACGGTCGACCTGCAGGCCGACTTCGCGCTCAACCAGCCGCTGTCGCCGTTCGCCGTGGCCGTGTTCGAGATCCTCGACCGGGAGTCGCCGACGTACGCGCTCGACATGGTGAGCGTGGTCGAGGCGACCCTCGACGACCCGCGGCCGATCCTCTCCCAGCAGCAGTTCAAGGCCCGCGGCGAGGCCGTGCAGGCCATGAAGGCGGAGGGAATCGAGTACGACCAGCGCATGGAGCTGCTCGAGGCCGTCACCCACCCGAAGCCGCTCGAGGAGCTGCTCGACCAGTCGTTCGCGACCTACAGCGCGAGCCAGCCGTGGATCGGCGACTTCGCGCTCAGCCCGAAGTCGGTCGTCCGCGACATGTACGAGCGGGCGATGTCCTTCAGCGAGCTGATCTCCTTCTACGGCCTCATGCGCTCCGAGGGACTCGTGCTCCGCTACCTCTCCGACGCGTTCCGGGCGCTGCGCCAGACCATCCCCGACGAGGCCAAGACCGAGGAGCTGCTCGACGTGATCGAGTGGCTCGGCGAGCTCGTGCGCCAGGTCGACTCGAGCCTCCTCGACGAGTGGGAGGAGCTGTCGCACCCGACGGCGGCTCCCGGCGACGCTCCCGTGCTGCCGCCGGCGCCCAAGCTGCTCACGTCGAACACGCGCGCGTTCCGGATCCTCGTGCGCAACGAGCTGTTCCGCCGCGTGCAGCTCGCGGCCCGCGAGGACCTGCAGGCCCTCGGCGAGCTCGACGCCGCCGCCGGGTTCGACGCCGACGCCTGGGGCGACGCGCTCGACGGCTACTTCGGCGAGTACGACCGGATCCTCACCGACGGCGACGCCCGCAGCCAGGCGCTCGTGACGATCGAGGAGGGGCCGACCGCGTGGACCGTGCGGCAGGCGCTGCACGATCCCGAGGGCGACCACGACTGGGGAATCGAGGCGACCGTCGACCTCGACGCGTCGAACGAGGTCGGCGAGGCCGTCGTGCGCGTGACCCGCGTGGGCACCCTCTCGTGACCCCGGCGCCGCGCCTTCCCGACCTCGCCGGGCGGACGATCCTCGTCACCGGCGCGAACGGCGGCATCGGCTTCTGGACCTCCGCGCAGCTCGCCGCCGCGGGCGCCCGGGTGCTGCTGGCCTGCCGCTCGGCGGAGCGCGGGGACGCGGCCGCCCGCGCGATCGGGGCGCGCGTGCCGGGAGCCGACGTCGACGTCGTGCCCCTCGACCTGGCGAGCCTCGCGAGCGTCGACGCGTGCGTCGCCGCCGTCCGGGAGGACATCGACGCGATCGTCGCGAACGCGGGGGTGACCCCCGCGGGCGGTCGCGCACGCCACCGCCGGACGACCGTCGACGGGTTCGAGGAGATGATGGGCACCAACGCGCTCGGGCACTTCGCGCTCGTGGCGGGGCTCGCGCCGCGGCTCCGGGCCGGCGGCCGCGTCGTGATGCTGGGATCCCTCGCGCACCGCTTCTCGCCCCTCGACCTCGGCGACCTCGCGGGGGAGCGGCGCATGCCGCCGCTCGTGCGCTACGGCCGGTCGAAGACGGCGTGCATGACGATCGCCGCCGAGCTCGACCGCAGGTACCGGGCCGCGGGATCCGACCGCGTCGCCCTCTCCGCGCACCCCGGCTACGCGGTCGACGCGCTGACGCCGCCGCAGGATCCCGCCCGCCGCCCGCACGGGATCGCCGCCGCGCGCCGCCGGCTCGCCGGCGCGGGACGCGTCCTCGTGCAGGGCAAGGACGCCGGCGCCTGGCCGGTGGCGCACGCGGCCGCTGCCGACGGCGTCACGGGCGGCGCCTCCTGGGGACCTGGAGGACCGCTCGAGCTGAAGGGCGCGCCGGCTCCCGCGTTCGTCGCGGAGCACGCGCGGTCGCGCGCCGTCGCCGAGCAGCTGTGGTCGGCCGCCGAGGACGCGACGGGGATCCGCTTCCGGCCCTGACGGAGGCCGCCCTCCGACGCCGCGAGGCCGGATGCCGGGATCAGCCCCGCGGCGTCCCGAGCACGTCGTCGAGCGCGTCGCGGAACGCGGCCGTCTCCTCGAGGGTGCCGACGGACACGCGCAGCCAGCCCTCGGGACCGGTCTCGCGGATGAGGACGCCGTGGTCCAGCAGCCCCTGCCACACGGCGTGCCGGTCGGGGAAGCGCCCGAACAGCACGAAGTTCGCGTCCGACGGCGCGACCTCGAAGCCGCGGCCGCGCAGCCACTCGACGAGCCCGTCGCGCTCCTCCCGCAGCGACGCGACCTGCGCGAGCAGCACCCCGCTGTGCCGGAGCGCGGCGGTCGCGCTGACCTGGGTGATCCGGGACAGGTGGTACGGCAGGCGCACGATGCGGAGCGCGTCGACGACCGCGGGGGAGGCCGCGAGGTACCCGAGCCGGCCGCCCGCGAACGCGAACGCCTTGCTCATGGTGCGCGACACGATCAGCCGCGGGTGGTCCGGCAGCAGCGAGATGGCCGTCGGGACGCCCTCGCGGCGGAACTCGGCGTACGCCTCGTCGATCACCACGACGCCCGGCGCGACGGAGAGCACGTGCTCGATCTCGCGGGTCGTGAGCGCGGTGCCGGTGGGGTTGTTCGGCGAGGTGAGGAACACGACGCTCGGCTGGTGCTGCTCGACGAGCGCCGTGACGTTCGCGAGGTCGAGCGTGAAGTCCTCCTGGCGGCGGCCCGAGACCCACGTGGTGAGCGTGTTGCGCGCGTACTCGGGGTACATCGCGTAGTGCGGCGCGAACGAGAGCGCGACGCGGTCGCTGCCGCCGAAGGCCTGGAGCACCTGCTGCAGCACCTCGTTGGACCCGTTCGCCGCCCAGACGTTCTCCGGCCCGAGCGCGAGCCCGCTGTCGGCCGTGAGGTAGTCGGCGAGCTCGGTGCGGAGCTCGAGGAACTCGCGGTCCGGGTAGCGGTTGAGCCCGCGGGCGGCCTCGAGCACGGCCTCGCTCACGGCGACCGCGACCTCCTCGGGCAGCGGGTAGGGGTTCTCGTTGACGTTGAGGAGCACCGGCACGTCGAGCTGCGGAGCGCCGTACGGCTCCTCGCCGCGGATCCCGTCACGGAGGGGCAGGTCGGCGAGGGTGGTCTCGGACCAGTCGGGGCTCATGGGTCTCCTCGGGGTTCGTCGGGCGTCCATCCTCCCATCGCCCGGGGCGGCGGACGCGCGACGCCGGGCGGCTAGGGTCGACGGATGCGCTCCCCCCTCGCCCGGCTCACCCGCGTCCGGCGACCCGGGGACGTGCACCGCACCGAGTCCGCGCCGCCGCGCTGGCTCCTGCTCTCCCGCCGCTACGGATCCCGCGCGATCCCCGTCGAGCACGACCTCGAGCGCCGCACCGTCCTCGGCTTCCGCATCGCGATCAAGGTGTTCCGGTCGCCCGGCGCGAACGCGGGCCGCACGCCCTCCGCCGCTCCCGCGGCCGCGCGGCCGTCGTTCGTGCTCGTGCACGGGATCGGCGTCTCCTCGCGCTACTTCCACCCCGTGGCCGCGTTCCTCGCCGAGCACGGGACGGTGTACGCGGTCGACCTGCCGGGCTACGGGGAGTCCCCGCGGGTCCGGCGGGACGTGACGCTCGACGACCACGCCGACGTCGTGGCCGAGGTGATCCGGATGCACGGGCTCGTCGACCCGGTCGTCGTCGGCCACTCGATGGGGACGCAGATCGTGACCCGGCTCGCCGTCGACCACCCCGAGGTCGCCGACCGCATCGTGCTCATCGCGCCCACGCTCCCGCCGCGGACGCGCGGGCTCGTGCGGGCGGCCCTCGCGCTCGCGGTCGACACCCTCCGCGAGCCGCTGCTCGCGAACGCCGTGGTGCTGGGCGACTACTTCCTGCGCTGCGGGATCCCGTACTACCTCCGGCAGCTGCCGCACCTCATCGACGACGCGATCGAGGAGCGGGCGCCGCGCATCCGCGCGTGCACGCTCGTCATCGTGGGGGACCGGGACGCCGTGGTCGACCGCCCGTTCGCGCGCGACCTCGCCGCCCGGATCCCGCGCGGCGTCCACCGGGTCGCCCGCGGACCCCACGTCGTGATGTACACGGATCCGCTCGGCGTGGCGCGCGCCATCCTGGAGCATGCCCGAGCCCGCTGACCGGGCGCGCGAGCCCTCGTCGCACATGCCGGCGTTCGCGCGCCCCGCGCCCGGGCAGGATGGACGGGTGAGCGCCGCCGGATCCGAGACCCTGCCGCCGCTCCCACTCCTGCGGAAGGCGCTCGACTGGGCGCTCGACTACGCCTACGTGCTGCGCTGGCAGCTCGCCGCCACGCTCTCCCGCGACGACGCCCGGTCGTTCGAGGACGGGCGCGACGACCGGCCGACGATCCTCGTGCTGCCCGGCGTCTACGAGCGCTGGCAGTTCATGCTGCCGATCATCCGGCGCCTGCACGCGCGCGGCCACGGCGTGCACGTGGTCGGCGCGCTCGGCGCGAACGTGGGTCGCGTCGCCGAGATGTCGCGCCGGGCTCGCGCGTACCTCGAGGCCGAGGACCTGCGCGACGTCGTCATCGTGGCACACAGCAAGGGCGGCCTCATCGGCAAGCACCTCATGGCGTTCGGCGACCCGGACCGGCGGATCCGCGCCATGGTCGCCGTCAACGCGCCCTTCGGCGGATCCTCGTACGCGCGCCTCATCCCCGTCCGCAGCATCCGCGACTTCTCGCCGCGGAACGCCGCGCTCGTGGAGCTCGGCCGGTCGCGCGAGGTCAACGCGCGGATCACGAGCGTGTTCGCGCGCTTCGACCCCCACATCCCGGGCGGGAGCTCGCTCGACGGCGCGACGGACGAGCGGGTCCGGGCGTCGGGCCACTTCCGCATCATGGGCGACGAGGACGTGCTGCGCCGGGTGGAGGCCGCGATCGACCGGGCGGGGACCGCGGCGGGTCCGCCCGCCTGATCCCGCTCCGGCGCGCGGCGCATACTGGGCACATGCCCGATCCCGCCGCCGCGACCCCTGGGGACGGCCACCCGGGCGGCACGGCGAACGGCCGCGGACGCACGGTGCTCGTCGTCGCGATCCTCGCCTCCTTCGTCGCGTTCCTCGACGGCACGGTCGTCAACGTCGCGCTGCCCGCCATCGGGGCGGACCTCGGCGGCGGCCTCGTCGTGCAGCAGTGGGTCGTGGACGCGTACCTCATCACCCTCGGCGCGCTGATCCTCCTGGCCGGCTCCCTCTCCGACGCCTTCGGCCGGGTGCGCGTGCTGCGCTGGGGGCTCGTCGGCTTCGGCGTCACGTCGCTCGTGTGCGCGATCGCGCCGACCGCCGGGATCCTCATCGCCGCGCGCGCCGCCCAGGGCGCGGCCGGGGCGCTGCTCGTGCCGAGCTCGCTGGCCCTCATCGCGCAGGCCTTCCGCGGTCCCGCGCAGGCGAAGGCCATCGGCTCGTGGACGGCCTGGACCGGCACTGCGATGCTCGTCGGCCCCGTCCTCGGCGGCGTCCTCGTGGACGCGCTCGACTGGCGGCTCGTGTTCGGGATCAACGTGCTCCCCATCGCCGTGACCCTCGTGCTCCTCGCCCGGCTGCCGCACGACGCGCCCGTCGCGGACGGCACGCGCGTCGACGTGCCGGGCGCCGTGCTCGGCGCCCTCGGGATCGGCGGCCCCGTCTTCGCGCTCATCGAGCAGTCGCGGCTCGGCATCGGCCACCCGCTCGTGGTCGCCAGCCTCGTCGTCGGCGTCGCGTGCCTCGCGCTCTTCGTGGTGCGCGAGCGCCGCACGCCGCACCCGATGCTGCCGCTCTCGCTCTTCCGCGAGCGGGACTTCCTCGTCGGCAACATCGCGACCGTCGGCATCTACGGCGCGCTCTCGCTCGGCGGCTTCGTGATCGCGGTCTTCCTGCAGCAGACCGGCGGCCTCTCCGCGACGGCCGCGGGACTCGCGCTCGTGCCGACCACCGTGATCATGCTGCTGCTGTCGACGCGCTTCGGGGCCCTCGCGGGGCGGATCGGGCCGCGGCTCCTCATGGGAGCGGGGCCCATCGTCGCGGGCGGCGGCTATCTGCTCCTGCTGCGCGTCGCCGAGCCCGTGGACTACTGGGGTCAGCTCCTGCCGGGCATCCTCGTCTTCGGCCTGGGCCTCTCGATGACGGTCGCGCCGCTGACCGCGACGATCCTCGAGGCCGTGCCGTCCGCGCAGGCGGGAATCGCCTCGGCCGTCAACAACGCCGTCTCGCGCGTCGCGGGGCTCGTCGCGATCGCCGCGATCGGGCTGGTCGCCGGGCCCGACCTCGACGTCGCGGCGTTCCACCGCGTGGTGCTCGTGACCGCGGCGCTGCTGGTCGCGGGCGGGCTGGTGTCCCTGGTCGGGATCCGCTCCCGCCGCGGCGGCCGCTAGACGGCCAGCAGCACCTTGCCCACGTGCTGCGACGACGCCACGTGGGCGTGCGCGGCGGCCGCCTCGGCGAGCGGGAAGACGCGGTCGACGACCGGGCGCACGGATCCGTCGGCCACCGCCGGCCACACGTCCGCGCGGACGGCCGCGACGATGCGCGCCTTGTCGTCGGCGTCGCGGGCGCGGAGCGTCGTGCCCCAGATGCGGCCGCGGCGCGCCATCAGCTGGCCGAGCGCGATGCTCGTGGGGGCGCCGCTCTGCGCGCCGATCACCATGATCCGGCCGTCGCGCGCGAGGGCGCGGATGTCCCGGTCGATGTAGTCGCCGCCGATCGCGTCGAGCACGACGTCGGCGCCGTGGCCGTCGGTCGCCTCGAGGAGCGCCTCGACGAAGTCCTGCTCGCGGTAGTCGATGAGGATCTCGGCGCCGAGCGCCCGGCACGCGTCGAGCTTCGCGGGGCTGCCGGCGGTGACGGCCACGCGCGCGCCGAGCCGCGCGGCCAGCTGGATCGCCATGGTGCCGATGCCGCTCGACCCGCCGTGCACGAGCAGGGTCTCGCCCGGCGCGAGGCCCGCGTCGAGCACGACGTTCGACCACACGGTCGCGACCACCTCGGGCAGCCCGGCCGCCTCGACGAGGTCGAGACCGTCGGGCACCGGCAGGACGTGGCGCTCGTCGACCGCGACGAGCTCCGCGTATCCGCCGCCGGCGAGCAGGGCGCACACCCGGTCGCCCACGCTCCAGCGCGTCGCGCCCGCGCCGACCGCCTCGATCGTGCCGGACACCTCGAGCCCCAGGTGCGTCGGCGCCCCCGCGGGCGGCGGGTAGGCGCCCTCGCGCTGGCTGAGGTCGGCGCGGTTGACGCCGGCGGCGGCCACGCGGATCAGCACCTCGCCGTCACCCGCGACGGGATCCGGGAGGTCGGTGAGGGAGAGGACGTCGGGGGAGCCGGGGGAGGGGAAGGTGATCGCGCGCATCCCGCCACGGTACGCCCGCCGCACCCCGCATCCGGCCGACCCCAGAAGTACATGAACTCGCAAAGAAAAATGGGAATGGAAGCGGTATCCATGCGCTTGCATACCTTCGAGGCCGTCGGCCCGCACCCATGACCCCTGTACGAAAGGCACGCACATGAGCGACACCAGCACCGTCCCCGGCTACATCGCCGGCACCTGGACCATCGACAAGACCCACAGCTCGGTCGGCTTCAGCATCCGCCACATCATGATCAGCAAGGTCAAGGGCACGTTCAAGGACTTCGACGCCGAGATCGTCACGGGCGCCACCCCCGAGCAGAGCTCCGTCAAGGCGCACGCGACCATCGCCTCGATCGACACGAACGAGCCGAACCGCGACCAGCACCTCCGCACGAACGACTTCTTCGACGCCGAGAACAACCCCACCATCGACTTCGTCTCGACCGCCGTGCGCGTCGAGAAGGACGGCGACGCGAAGGTCGACGGCGAGCTCACCGTCCGCGGCGTCACCAAGCCCGTCACGTTCGACGTCGAGTTCGGCGGCTTCGGCGGCGACCCCTACGGCCAGACCAAGTTCGGCGCGACGGCCACCACGGTCATCAACCGCGAGGACTTCGGCCTCACCTACAACGCGGCCCTCGAGACCGGCGGCGTGCTGCTCGGCGACAAGGTCACCATCACGCTCGACATCCAGGCGGTCCTCGCGACCCCCGCGGCCTAGCGCGCACCGGCCGGGCATCCGTCCGGTCGCCTCCGCGTCAGGCGGATCCGACGCCCCCGTTCCCCTCCGAGGGACCGGGGGCGTCGTCGTCCCCGGATCGCGCCTCAGGCGACGCGGCCGAGCGCCCGCAGCGTCTCGACGGGGCGCTCGACGTGCGCGAAGTGGCCGGCGTCGCGGATCACGGCGGACCGGAGCGCGGGCACCGCGCGCGCGAGCAGGTCGAGGTCGTCCGGGGACACGAACACGTCGTCGTCGCCCCGCACGGCGACGACCGGGCAGGCGATGCGCGACCACAGGCCGTCCGCGTCGTACCCGCGCGTGACCTCCGCGGCGAGCGAGAACGCGCGCGGACGCGCCTCGGTCGCGATGGCGTCGACGATCGACCGGCGCACCCTCCAGCCGTGCGCGAAGAGCGGCAGCGCGATCGCGCGCATCAGCCGGATGCGGCCGACGCCGCGGATGAGCGCCGTGCCGGGGCGGCCGAGCCGGCGCATGGTGCGCATCACGCCGAGCATCATGGTGAAGCCCGGGATGAGGCGGAACTCCCGCACGGGATGCGCGACGCTCGCGATGACCGAGTACGTGGTGGGCGAGACGAGCTCCACGGAGACGGCGCGGTCGGGGTCGCGCGCGGCCAGGTGCAGCGCGATGAAGCCGCCCATCGAGTGGCCGACGAGCCGCCAGCGCGCGTAGCCGAGGCCGTCGACGACCGCGCGGACGGCGTCGGCGATGGCGTCGACCGTCGCCTGGTCGTCGGTCGCGTCGAGCGGGGAGCCGCCCCACCCCGGCAGGTCGATCGCGACCACGTCGGCGAACGGGACGCCCGCCTCGCGGGCGGTGCGGATCAGCGGCGTCCAGGTGGTCCAGGATCCGGCGGCGCCGTGCAGCATCACCGTCGCCGTGTCGGATCCGCGGACCGCGGCGTGGTGGTGCCGCACGACGCCGAGGCCGGTGGGGGTGCTGCCGCGCGCGAGGCCGGAGGCGGCGGGATCCGCGTCCAGCTCGAGCGGGCTGTATCCGGGCAGGGGCCCCGTCACTCGGCGCCGCCGATGATCTCCGAGCGGATGCGGCGGATGTCCTCCAGCAGCGACCCGATGAGGATCCAGTGCTCCTCGCTCGGCTGCAGCACCACGAGCGGGGCCGTGAGCGCGGGCTCCTCTCGCCCGTCGGCGCCGCCCGCGCGGCCGTCGCCCGGCAGCGCGTGCTCGGCGAGGAGCCGCACGTCGTGGGCCGCGCGCGTCAGCTCCGTCGCGATGCCGCGGACGACGGGCTCCTCGGCGAGCGACGGGTCGTAGCGGTCGTGCACGGCGCGCGTCATGCCGACCACGCGGTTGACGAGCACGGTGAGCGTCGCGAGGAGCTCCCGGTCGGCCTCGAGCAGCGCGCGGTGCCGCCGCCGGAGCGGGTTGAGGGTGAGGCTCTCGAGCCCCCGGTCGACCTCGGCGACGGCCTTCGTGTGGAGCGGCCGCAGCTCGCGGGCGCGGGCGAGCATGCGGTCGAGCTCGTCGCGGTCGACCGGCTCGGACAGCGCCCCCGCCAGCCGATCGAGGGCCGCGGCGCAGTCGCCCGCGAGGCCGACCACGGCGCGCCGGCTCGCCTCGTGCAGCACGGGCGGGGCGATCGCGATGTTGACGACCACGCCGATGGCCGCGCCGAGGATCGTCTCCACGATGCGGTCGACCGCGTAGACGGGCGAGAGCTGGCCGATGGCGAGCACGAGCATCGCGCTGATGGGGATCTGCGTGCTCGACCCGGGCGTCAGCCGGAACACCCAGCCCACCAGCACGGCGACGACGACCGCGAGGAGCACCACCCAGCTCGACGTGCCGAGCGCCAGCCCGAGGAGGAGCGCGAGCAGCACGCCCGTGATCACGCCGAGGCTGCGCTCGACCGCCTTCCCGAAGGTCTGGTTGATGCTCGGCTGCACCACGAGCAGCGCCGCGATGGTCGCGAAGATGGGCAGCTGCGCGGGCAGCAGGGCGATGCAGACGAACCAGGCGATGATCGCGGCGACCGAGGTCTTGACCACCTGGACGAACGGGATGCGCGTGGTGGTGCGGACGGTCGTGGTGATGCGCACGTGCGGCCTCCGGCGGCGGTCTCGGGTGGATCCATCATCCCGCGGGCGGAGGACACCGGGCGACCGGGGCCTCAGGCGACCTGGGCCGCGTCGTCCATCCCGTCGGCCCCGCCGCCGCCCTGCCGCCTCGCGTCCTGCCAGCGCGCCCACATCTCCTTGAGGTCCCACGCGTCCTCCGCCTGGATGGAGACGCCGCGCTCGCCCGTGCGCCGGGTGCGCCCGCGGATGACGAGCAGCCTCGTGCCGAAGAGCATGGGCCCGGCCTTCTGCTGCGCCTCGTCGAAGAAGGTGGAGTCGGAGCAGCCCGTGCCGTCGTCGAGGCTGATGAAGACCACGCGCTTGCCGCTGCGCATGGGCGGCGTCTGCGTGGCGATGCGGATCCCCGCGACCACCACCTCGGAGCCGCTGCGCACCTCGAGCAGCTGGCTCGCCGGGATGACCCCGAGCTCGTCGAGCATGGGCCGGTAGCTCTCCAGCACGTGCTCGGTGACCTCCATCTGCAGGATGTCGAGCTCGGCGGCGACGCGCGCGCGGCCGTCGGGGTCGGGCGAGCCGCGCGGGATGAGGTCGCGGTCGTCGACGAAGAGCGGCAGCTGGCCGGCCGGATCCGCGGGACGGGCCGCCCGCGCCGTGAGCCGGCGCGCGAACGCCATCACGTCGCCGCGCGACGCGGCCCCGCGCGCCGCCCGGTCGGCCTCGTCCGTCGCGAGCGAGTCGAGCGCGCCCACGGCGGCCAGCCGCTCGAGCAGCGCGCGCGACGGCTGCGCCTTCGCGTAGAAGTCGCTGATGGAGTCGTAGGGCTGGCCCCGCTCGATCCGCTCCAGCTCCGCCTGGCTCATCCCGTGCACGTCCTGCAGCGACAGCCGGATCCCCAGCTCGCCGATGCGCGTGCGCCCCGTCGTCCCCTCGCCCTCGACGCGCTCCACGCGGTAGACGCCGGTCGACCGGTTGACGTCGAGCGGCAGCACGGGCACGCCCATGCGACGCGCCTCGGTGAGGAGCAGGCGCTTGGGGTACATGCCGGGGTCGTGCGTGAGGATCCCCGCGAGGAACTCCGCCGGGTAGTGCGTCTTCAGCCACGCGCTCTGCCACGTGGGCAGCGCGAACGCGGCGCCGTGCGCCTTGCAGAACCCGAACGAGCCGAAGCCCTTGAGCGCCTTCCAGATGCGCTCGACGTCGGCGTCCGAGAAGGGGCGCCGGCCCGTGCGCCCGTCGACGTGCAGGGCGGTGCGCTCCCGGAACGCGGCCTCGACCACGGTGTCCATGCGCTCCATGTTGCGGCGCAGCTCGTCGGCCTCCGCGAGGGAGACCTGCATGCAGTCGGCGAAGATCCGGATGACCTGCTCGTGGTAGATGACGACGCCGAACGTGGGCGCGAGGAACGGCGCGAAGCGCGGGTGCAGGTAGTCGGGCCGGGTGATGCCGTGCTTCGTGTCGAGGAACGGCGCGACCATGTTGCCCTTCATGGGGCCCGGCCGGAACAGCGAGATGTCGGCGATGAGGTCCTCGTACACGTCCGGCTGCATCTTGCCGATGAGCTCGCGCTGCCCGGGCGACTCGATCTGGAACATGCCGAGCGTGTGCGTGGTGCGGATGGCCGCGAAGGTCTCCTCGTCGTCGTGCGGGATCTCGTCGAGCTCGATGCGCCCGTCGCGGTGCACGTAGCGCGCGTCGACCGGGACGCCGCCCGCGACCGCCGAGCGCGTGCCGTGGATGCGGTGGATCTCCTCCAGCGCGTACGCCATGGTGCTCTGCATCCGCACGCCGAGGATGTCGAGCTTCAGGAGCCCCATGTCGTCGATGTCGTCCTTGTCGAACTGGCTCATCGGCAGGCCCATGCCGCTCGGCTGCACGGGGCTCGTGCTGAGCAGGTCGGAGTCGCCGAGGATCACGCCGCACGGGTGCATGGAGATGTGCCGAGGGAGCCGGTCGAGCCGCTCGGTGAGGTCGACCAGCAGGTCGATGCTGGGGTCGTCGCGCACGAGGTCGGCGATGGGCTTGAGCTCGGGCTTCGTCTCGAGCACCGCCCGGAACTCGCGCGCGTTGAACCGCCAGATGTTCTTGGCGATGAAGTCGATCTGCTGCTCGTCGAGGTCGAGCGCGAGCCCGGCGTCGCGCGCGGCGCCGCGGGCCCGGTACGTGTTCTGCATCGACAGCAGGGTGACCCGGTTGCTGCCGTACTTCTCGAACACGCGGTGGTAGACCTCGTGCCGGCGCGCGGACTCCACGTCGATGTCGATGTCCGGCAGCGTCGAGCGGACCTTGCCGAGGAAGCGCTCGAAGAGCAGGTCGTGCTCGAGCGGGTCGACGTTGGAGATGCGCAGCAGGTAGTTGACGAGGCTGCCCGCGCCGGATCCCCGCGCCTGGTTGCGCACGCCCATGTCGCGCATGAGCGCGCAGACGTCGGCGACCGTGAGGAAGTAGGTGGCGAAGCCGAAGCCCGTGATGGTCTGGAGCTCGGTGCGCATGCGGGCGAGCACGCGCTGCCGCATCGACTCGTCCACGTGCCCGAACCGCTCGGTGACGCCGGCCTCGGCCTTCCGCCAGAGCGCCTCGTCCGGGTCGCCCGTCACCCCGATGACCGACTTCTCCGGCAGCTTCGGCTTCCGCCAGGCGAGGTCGGCGTCGGGATCCAGCCGGCAGCGGTCGGCGAGCTCCTCGGTGGCGCGCAGCAGCGCCTCGCCGGCCCGACGGTCGAGCGCCGACGTGCCCGCGATCTCCCGGGCGATCTCCTGCATCTCGGCCGGGGTCTTCAGCCACGCCTGCCCGTTGGGCTGCGGGCGGAACGACCCGAGCGGCCGGAGCGTGCCGGCGGCGTCGAGCACGTCGCCCGTGAGCGCGTCGTCGGGCTCGAGGTAGCGCACGGCGTTGGTGAGCACCGCGGGGACGCGGTGGGCGTCGGCGAGCTCGAGCATGCGGGCGGCGTGCCGGAGGCTCGCGGACTCGCCGGGCTCGGTGAAGTGGCAGACCACCTCGACCACGACCGCGCCGGGCAGGAGCCGGGCCCACTCGGCTAGGTGGCGGGACGCGAGCGCGTGGTCGCCCGCCGCGACGGCGCGGCCGACGTCCGAGTCGGGCCCGAGCATGACGGTGCCGACCGGCCCCTCCTCGCCGAGCAGGAACGCGGGCGGCCGGGAGCGCGCGATGCCGGCCTGGGCGCTCCGGGCGGTGCTCCTCGCCGTGCCGCGCCCGTGGCTCGCGCTGATGAGCCGGCTGAGCGCCGCCCAGCCCTGCCCGCGCGTGCCGCCGTGCGCGAGCACCGTGATCCGTCCCGGGTGCTCGCCCGTGAGCCCGAGCTCCGCGCCGACGACGGGGGAGACCCCCTGGGCGATGGAGCGGCGGATGTGGCGGACGGCGCCGTACAGCCCGTCGCGGTCGGTGATCGCCGCGGCCGGCGCGCCCTCGGACGCGACCCGGTCGACGAGCGCCTCGGGCGCCGAGGTGCCGAAGTGGGCGGAGAAGGCGGACGCGACGTGCAGGTGGGTGAAGCTCACGCGCGCCTCCCTCGATGTCCGCCCGCGCCCTCCCCGGGCGCGATGTTCGAACGGATGTTCGACTCGCCCAGTGTAGGTCGGCTGCCCGGCAGCCGCGACCCGTAGTCTCGGAGGATGACCAGCGAACCCTCCACCCTCGTCATCCTCGGCGCCAGCGGCGACCTCACGGAACGCCTCCTCCTGCCGGGTCTCGGCAGCCTCGTGGCGAGCGATCGGGGGCGCAGGATCCAGCTCATCGGCACCGGACGGAGCGAACGCAGCCCGCAGGAGTGGACGAAGACGGTCAAGACCGCGTTCGACTCGGTCGACGCCACGGGACGCCGGGCAGCGGGCATCGTCTCGTCCACCAAGTACATCCAGGCCGACCCCACCGACCTCGACGACCTGAAGCGCATCCTCGAGGCGTGCGAGGGCGCGCCGGCCCTCTACTTCGCGCTGCCGCCGGCCATCTCCATCGCGGTGTGCGAGCAGCTGGAGAAGCTCGACCTGCCGGAGGGCACCACGCTGGCGCTCGAGAAGCCGTTCGGCTCGAACAGCCGCAGCGCCGCGCAGCTCAACCGCCAGCTGCTGAAGCTCGTGCCGGAGGACCGCATCCACCGCACCGACCACTTCCTCGGCCTCTCCACGGTGCTCAACCTCGTGTCGCTGCGCTTCGCCAACCGCTTCTTCGAGTCGGTGTGGAGCGCCCGGGACATCGAGAAGGTCGAGATCCTCTACGACGAGACGCTCGCGCTCGAGGGCCGCGCCGCCTACTACGACAAGTCGGGCGCGCTCGTCGACATGATCCAGAGCCACCTGCTGCAGGTGCTCGCGGTCTTCGCGATGGAGCCGCCCGCGAGCATCGACCCGGACGACCTGCGCTCGAACATCGCCTCGGTCCTCCGCGCCACCGAGGTGTGGGACAACGACCCCGTCGCGCACAGCCGCCGGGCCCGGTACACGGGCGCGACGGTCGACGGCACGCGCATCCCCGCGTACGCCAAGGAGGAGGGGGTGGATCCGGCCAACGAGACGGAGACGCTCGCCGAGGTCACGTTCGGCGTCGCGAACGCGCGCTGGGCGGGAGTGCCGTTCCGCCTGCGCTCGGGCAAGGCCCTCAAGGAGGCGTCCAAGCGCATCGTCGTCACCTTCAAGCCGGTGGCGCACCTGCCGCGGGGCCTCCACGGCTCCGCCCGACCGGACCGGCTCATCATCGACCTCAAGCCCGACGGCATCTCGCTCGAGGTCACGATGGACGGCACGGGCGAGCCCTTCACGCTCACGCAATCCACGTTCCGCGCGGAGTTCGCCCAGCCCGAGCTCACCCCGTACGGCGAGGTGCTCGACGGGATCCTCGCGGGTGATCCGCGCCTCTCGGTCCGCGGCGACGTGGCCGAGCGGTGCTGGCGCATCGTCGCGCCCGTCATGCGCGCCTGGAAGGGCGACCGCGTGCCCATGGCCGAGTACCGCGCGGGATCCGCGGGGCCGACCGCCTGGCGCTGACCGCCCCACGTCGACCTCCCGCATGACGGCTCCCTGGGCGTCGTCGCCTCCCGGCGGCGGCGCCCTCGTCGCGTCCTAGCGTGAGGGCATGCCCGTGACCCTCACCGAGATCCCCCTGCCCGCCGCCGCGCCCGGGGCGTCGCCCGGCCTCCACGGCGTGCTGGCGGTGCCGGACGGGGAGGGCCCCTGGCCCGCCGTCGTGGTGGTGCACGAGGCCTTCGGCGTCACCGACGTCATGCGCCGCCAGGCCGAGCGCCTCGCCGAGGCCGGCTTCCTCGCGCTCATGCCCGACCTCTTCTCCGCGGGCGGCGCGCGCCGCTGCCTGGTCGCGACATTCCGGACGCTGGCAGCGGGGGAGGGCCGCGCGTTCGTCGACGTCGAGTCCGCCCGCCGCGCCCTCCTCGCCCGCGCCGACTGCACCGGGCGCGTCGGCGTCATCGGGTTCTGCATGGGCGGCGGGTTCGCCCTGGCCGCGGCCTCCCGGGGCTTCGACGCGTCGAGCGTCAACTACGGGATGCTGCCCGAGGACCTCGACGGCGTGCTCGACGGCGCGTGCCCGATCGTCGCGAGCTACGGCGGCCGCGACCGGCAGCTCGCGGGGTCCGCCGACCGCCTCGAGGCCGCCCTCGTGGCGCACGGCATCGACCACGACGTGCGCGAGTACGCAGCCGCCGGGCACTCCTTCCTCAACGAGGCCGAGATGGGTCCCCGGCCGCTCCGCCCGGTGCTGCGCGCGGTCGGCATGGGCCCGGAGCCCGCGTCGGCGGCGGACGCGTGGCGGCGGATCGACGCCTTTCTCGACGCCCACCTGCGCGGCGAGGAGCGGACGGGCGCCTAGCGCACGGGCCCGCGCGCCGAGCGGACTCTCCACCGCCCTCGGCTACCCTGTGGAGGATCCGGGTGCCCGCGCCCGGCGCTCCCCGCCCGGCGACGAGAGATCCCCCATGCAGCACGCCCCCCAGAGGACCCGCTCCGACCGGGCCCGCGTCCGCGGCATCGCACGGCACGGCCGGCTCCGCACCCCGAGCGCCGGACGCACCGTGATGAAGGGCATCGCCGCGACCGTGGCGGTCGCCCTCGTGAGCACGCTCTCGGTCGTGGGCATCGCCGCCTGGGACCTCTCCCGCACCGTCGCCGACAACACGGTCGACATCTCGGGCGGCCAGACCATGCCGCCGTCGCTCGGCGGCATCGACGGCGGCGCGAACATCCTCATCGTCGGCAGCGACAGCCGCGCCGGCCAGGGCGACGGATACGGCGCCGCGAAGGACGTGGGCACGGCCACCCTCAACGACGTCACGATGCTGCTCCACATCAGCGAGGACAGCAGCCGCGCGACGGTCATCTCCTTCCCGCGCGACATGCTCGTGCCCATCCCCGAGTGCGAGGGCCCCGACGGCACGAAGTACGCCGCCAGCTCGCGCGCCCAGCTCAACGAGTCGCTGTCGCGCGGCGGCTTCGAGTGCACCGTGCGGATGGTCGAGGGCCTCACCGGGCTCGACATCCCCTACGGCGGCGTCGTGCAGTTCAACGGCGTGGTCGAGATGTCCAACGCCGTCGGCGGCGTCGAGGTCTGCGTGGCCAACGGCATCTACGACAAGAAGACCGACCTGTCGCTGGATCCCGGCCTCCACACGCTCCAGGGCAAGGACGCCGTGCAGTTCCTCCGCACCCGCTACGGCGTCGGCGACGGCAGCGACATCTCGCGCATCGGCAACCAGCAGGTGTTCCTGAGCGCTCTCGTGCGCACCATCAAGAGCACCGACACCCTCACCAACCCCGCCAAGCTCTACGGCATCGCGCGCGCGGTGGTCGACAACATGCAGCTGTCCACGTCGCTCGCCGACCTCGACACGCTCGTCTCGGTCGCGCTCACCTTCAAGGACATCCCGCTCGACGACGTCGTGTTCCTGCAGTACCCGGGCACGGTGCTCGCCAACGGGCGGGTCCAGCCGGACGAGGCGGCCGCCGCGCAGCTCGTGGGCCTCCTCGCGTCCGACGCGGACTTCTCGCTCGGCCAGGCGGCGACGTCCGACGAGTCCGGCAGCGTGCCCGCCGACGGGGCCACGACCCCGCCCGCCACGACCGCGCCGCCGACCGGCGGGTCGACGACGCCGCCCACCGCGACGGCCGAGGTGCTCGACCCGAGCATCACCGGCCAGACCGCCGCGCAGAGCACCTGCTCCAACGGGCAGGGCTGATCCGGCGCCGCCGTCAGCGCGCCGACCGTCCTCGCGAGGCCGGATCCGGGGCGGCCTCCGTCGCGCGCGCCGCGAGGAACGCCCGCACGACGGGGTTCGGATCGTCGGCGCGCGTCGCGACGTGCACCGTCGAGGTCGCGCGCGAGTCCCGGAGCGGGACGACGCGGACCGTGTCCGGCGCGCCGACCGTCGCGCTCCGCGGGGCGATCGTCACGCCGAGCCCCGCCCCCACGAGGTGGATGATCATGGTCCACGTCGACCCCTCCTGGACGACCCGCACGATCCGGCCCCGTTCGGTGACGGGCTCGAGGTTCCGCGCGTAGGCGTCGTCGCTCGCGCGTCGCGGCGGGAACACGAAGGGCTCGTCGGCGAGGAGGGCGGCGTCCACCGCGGGCAGGGCGGCCAGCGGATGCGCGGCCGGCACGACCGCCGCGAACGGCTCGGTGAGGAGCTCCGCGAGGTCGACGCCGTCCGCCGGATCCGGGTCCCGCACGATCGCGACGTCGAGCTCGCCCCGGATCAGCGCCTCCATCAGGTCGACCGTGAAGCCCTCGCGCACCCGCACCTCGACGTCCGGGTGATGCGCGCGGAACCGCCGGATGCTCTCCACGGGCCCGGTCCGCTCCGCCGGGATCGCGACGGTCGAGTGGACCATGCCGAGGTCGAGCCGCCCCGCGTCCCCGCGGGCGATGCGCGCCACCTCGTCGAGCCCGGCCTCGGCCTGCCGGAGCAGCGCGCGCCCGCGATCCCGCAGCGCGGCGCCGGCCGGCGTGACGGCGACGCTCCGGGAGGTGCGCACGAGCAGCGCCACGCCGAGCCGGCGCTCGAGGCGCTGCACCTGCTGGGAGAGCACCGGCTGGGCGATGCCGAGCTGCTCCGCGGCCCGGCCGAAGTGCCGCTCGTCGGCGACGGCGAGGAAGGAGCGGACGAGGCGGAGGTCGAGATCCATTCACGAACGCTATCGGAGCGACGTCTTCCATATTGGACTCGGCCCGCGGCGGCGGAGATGCTGGATCCATGAGCACGCACGCCGAGAGCCCGTCCGCACCTGCATCCGCCCCGATCGAGATCTCGCCGCTCGTCGACGACGCCGACGCCCGCGCCTTCCGCGCGTTGAACGAGGCCTGGATCACGACGCTGTTCGCGCTCGAGCCCGACGACGAGCGCGTGCTGGCCGACCCGCGCGGCCAGGTCGTCGACCGCGGCGGCGCGGTGCTCCTCGCCCGCGACGGGGACCGCGTCGTGGGATGCGTCGCCCTGATCCCCGAGGGCGACGGCCTGTGGGAGCTCGCGAAGATGGCGGTCGACGCGTCCGTCCGCGGGCGGGGGACCGGGCGGAAGCTGCTCCTCGCCGCGCTCGACGAGGCGCGACGACGGGGAGCGGGCGCCGTGGTGCTCGGCAGCAGCGTCGACCTGCCGGCGGCCGTCCACCTCTACGAGAGCGTGGGGTTCCGGCACGTGCCGCCCGCGGAGGTCGGGCACATGCCCTACGCGCGGGCCAGCGTGTTCATGCGGCACGACCTCGGCGACGGGCCCGGGGCCGAGCGCGACTGACGCGTCTTCGTCAGCGCTCGGCGGGCGCCTCGACGATCCGCGGGTCCGGGAAGGCCGTCTCGACCGCTGGCGCGTCGGTGCCGCGGGCGCGCATCCAGACGAAGAAGCCCGCGAGCGTGAAGGCGCCGTAGAAGACGTACATGAAGGCGGACGCGTAGTAGCCGGCGCTCACGAGCAGCGGCACGCCGACGAGGTCGACGGCCACCCACACGAGCCAGAACTCGACCCAGCCCTTGGCCATGCCGTAGGTGGCGAGGAGCGAGCCGACGAAGATCCAGGCGTCGGCCCACACGGGCTCGTAGGAGCCGAGCGCGCGGAAGACGGGCGTGAGGATCGCGGTGCCGCCGACGAGCGCGACCACGAGCAGGATCCGCTCGCGACCGGACGCCCACTGCGGGACGACGGGCGCGCCGCCGTGCCTGGCCTGCTGCCAGCGGTACCAGCCGTAGACCGACACGGCGATGAACATGACCTGGCGGCCGGCCTGGCCGAGGAGGTTCACGGGGTTCGGCGTGCCGAAGACGGCGCCGAGGAAGACGGTGAACAGGAGCACGTTGCCGACGATGCCGACGGGCCACGCCCACACCTTGCGGCGCATGCCGCCGAGCGCGCTGGCGAGGCCGAAGAGGTTGCCGACGATCTCGCGCCAGAGGATGGTCTGGTCGCCGATGCGGAGCTGCGCGTCGAACAGCCACTCGAGTGCCGCCATGCGGGATCCCTCCGTGCGCCGCGGTCCGGGTGACCTGCGTGCGGGCGCCGTGCGCGGCGCCGATGGGGTGAAGGCGCGGGCGCCCCCGGCTATTCCCCGGGCCGCCCGGCACCCGGCGAGGGGGCGGCCTCAGGCGAACAGGCGCACGTCGAGCTCCTCGTCCGACGCGGTGACGAGCGACCAGCGGCCGCGCGCGTCGACGCTCAGGTCGAACGAGCCGTCGACCCGGCGTGCGCCCGTGGTGAGCGGCACGGCCTCGACGCGCCACATCCGCAGCTCCAGCAGGTGGGCGCTCGCGCCGCGGGGCGCGCGGCCCGTGCGCTGCCACCAGTCGACCCGCGCGATCCACCGCTCGGGCGAGCTCACCACCCCGTAGACCACGCCCCGCCAGGTGAACCGCAGCGGCGATCCGTCGCCCGAGAGCTCGACCTCCACGTCCTCGTCGATCCGCATGGTGCCGCTCCTCTCGCCCGCGCCGGCCGCGCTCCTGCATTCGAACGGATGTTCGAACGTCTGATCCGAGTGTAGGAACGCCCGCCGACATCCACGAGGGGAGCGGGCGGATCCACCTCACCCTCGACCGGAGGCTGAGGGTCGTGTCCGGATCGCGCGCATCGGGCATGGATCGGCGGGTCGCCGCGTTGGCACCAGGGTCCCGAGGGCGGCAGACGCCCCCTCGTCATCGACACCCGAGGAGGGTCCACATGACCGACACCACCACCCGCCCCGCCGGCGCCTCCGGCACCTTCACCATCGGCGGCGACCTGCCCGTCGTCCGGCTCGGCTACGGCACCATGCAGCTGACCGGCGAGGGCGTCTGGGGCGCCCCCGAGGACCCGCAGGAGGCCGTCCGCGTCATCCGGCGCGCCGCCGAGCTCGGCGTCACGTTCTTCGACACCGCCGACTCCTACGGCCCGTTCGTGGCCGAGGAGCTCCTCAAGGAGGCGCTCCACCCGTACGCCGACGACGTCGTCATCGCGACCAAGGGCGGGCTCACGCGCCCCGGCCCCGGCGACTGGCAGCCCGTCGGCCGCCCCGAGTACCTGCGCCAGCAGGCCGAGCTGAGCCTGCGCCACCTCGGCCTCGAGCGCATCGACCTCTACCAGCTGCACCGCATCGACCCGGCCGTGCCGCTCGCCGACCAGATCGGCGTGCTCAAGGACCTGCAGTCCGAGGGCAAGATCCGCCACATCGGGCTCTCCGAGGTGCAGGTCGACGACGTGAAGGCCGCGCGCGAGATCGCCGAGATCGTCTCCGTGCAGAACCTCTTCAACCTCGCCAAGCGCGACGCCGAGCCGCTGCTCGACTACGCCGAGGCCGAGGGCCTCGCCTTCATCCCGTGGTTCCCGCTCGCGACCGGCGAGCTCGCGAAGGACGGCGGCCCGCTCGACGACCTCGCGAAGCAGCACGACGCGCGCGCCTCGCAGCTCGCGCTCGCGTGGCTCCTGCGCCGCTCGCCCGTCATGCTGCCGATCCCCGGCACCAAGTCGGTCGGGCACGTCGAGGACAACATCGCCGCGGCGGGCATCGAGCTCACCGACGACGAGTTCCAGGCGCTCACCGACGCCGTCTGATCCACCCGCACGCAGGAGGGCCCCGCAGGATCGCTCCTGCGGGGCCCTCGTGCGTGGCGCCCTCGTGCGTCGGCCGCGGGCTAGGACCCGATGCGGGTGCCCGAGTCGTCCGCGAGCCCGAGGTCGTCGAGCTGGGCGAGGAGGCTCGCGCCGTCGGGCGCGTAGACCCACGGCACGGAGCTGTCGAGCGCGCGCTTCTCGGCCTTGGCCCGACCGCCCGCGAGCACGGCCTCGCCCGCGCTGAGCTGCCGGATGAGCACGACCTTCACGTTGTCGGGGTGCTGCTCCGCGAACTCGCCGTAGAGGAGCTCGTCGTGCTGGCCGTCGTCGCCCGCGAGGATCCACTTCACGCGCGGGAACTCCTCGGCCAGCCGCTTCAGGTTGAGCCGCTTGTGCTCCATGCCGCTGCGGAACCAGCGGTCGACCGTGGGGCCCCAGTCGGTGAGGAGGATCGGGCCCGGCGGGTACAGGTTCCGCGACAGGAACCGCGTGAGCGTCGGCGCCACGTTCCACGCGCCGGTCGAGAGGTAGAGGACGGGCGCGCCGGCGTGCCGGACGCGCAGCCGCTCGTAGAGCACCGCCATGCCCGGCGTGGGCGTGCGGGCGTGCTCGTCGAGCACGAACGTGTTCCAGGCGGCGAGGAACGGCCGGGGGAGCGCGGTCACCATGACGGTGTCGTCGACGTCGCTGAGGATCCCCGTGCGCACGTCGTCGCCGACGATGAACACGGGCGCCTCGACGGTCTCGGACCCCTCGGACCGGATGCGGATCGTGTGCCAGCCGCTCGGCAGGGTGGCCTCGACGACCTGGTCGACGACGCCGCCGCGGTCGGCCCGCACGTGGTGCTCGGTCCCGTCGATCTCGACGACGACGTCGACGTCGGTGAGCGGCACGCTCGTGAAGCTCCGCCAGCCGCGGACGACCTTGTCGCCGGCCAGCGCGCGCTTGCTCTTCGGGTCGGTGAGGAGGACGCGGCAGAGGACGCGGACCCAGCGGACGGATCCGTAGCCGGCGTAGGGGATGACCGTCGCCTTCAGCCCGCGCTTGCGGGCACGGCCCTCGCGGATCTCGTGGATGCGGTCCTCGATGCGCGCCGCCCGGTGCAGCACGGGTGCGGCGGCCGGTGACTCGAGGAGCGTGCGGGTCGCGTGCTTCTTCTTCTTCGAGGAGGGGGCCACGCGCCCAGTCAACCAGACGCGGGGAGCCGGCCCGTCGTCACACGGGCCGCGCGAGCTCCGCCGTGTCCGGCGCGCCCTGGTCGATCCCGGGGCCGACCTCGTCCATCGCGAGCTCCTCGATCACGTCCTCCGCCTGCGCGGCGACGGCCCGCACCAGGTCGGGGGAGCCCTCGGCCGTGGGATCGAGCCACTCCTCGACGACGTCCGGGGAGAGCACGACGGGCATGCGCTCCGCGAGCGCCTCCACCGTGCCGGCCGCCGGCCGGGTGAGCACCGCGCAGCTGAGCACCCAGCGGGCCGGGTCGTCGGCGGCGCGCGCGGGATCCCGCCACCACTCGTACAGCGCGGCGAGGAGGACCGTGCCCTCGCCCGCGCCGACGAGGTAGGGGGTGCGCAGGCCGTCGTCGGTCTCGTGGTGCTCGTAGTAGCCCGTGACGGGGATCGCCGCGCGCCGGGACACGAGCGCCTGCAGGAGCTCCGGCCGGGAGGCGAGCTGCTCGGCGGGGACCTCGGCGAGGGGCGGGCCCTGGTCAGGCCCCGGGGATCCCGCGGGCACGAGCCCCCACCGCGCGGACTCGAGGCGCCGCACGGGCACCTGGTCCTCGGTGTCGCCCTCGGCCCGGCGCGGCAGCGTGTCGACGACGACCGCGACGCGCCCGCCGGGGACGATGCGCCAGGAGGGCGCGGGGACGGCGTCGCCCGCGTGATCCACGTCGAGCAGCCCGACCAGGTCGTCGGCGGTCGTGGCCCGGGCGAGGATGCGCGTCATGCCCTCCATCCTGGCGGACGCGTCCGACGCCGACCGACGCCAGCGAGCCATCCGGGGACTGTCCGCGGAAGCCCCATTTGTTACGAAGTGGCGACAGCGGACGACCCGGTGCGACCGTTCCGGCGCCGGCGTGGTTCGCTGGAGGACCTGGCAAGTGTCGATTCGTAGCGCATACGAGGAATGAGCCACCATGATCGAGTTCCACCACGTCCGCAAGCAGTACCCGGACGGCACGCTCGCGATCGAGGACTTCAGCCTCGTCGTCCCCTCGCAGACCACCACGGTCCTCGTCGGATCCTCGGGCTGCGGCAAGACGACCCTCATGCGGATGATCAACCGGATGGTCGAGCCCACCTCGGGTCGCATCGAGATCGACGGCACCGACATCGCGTCGCAGGACGCCGTGAAGCTCCGCCGCAGCATCGGCTACGTGATGCAGAACTCCGGCCTCCTGCCGCACCGCAAGGTCGTCGACAACATCGCGACCGTGCCGCGGCTCACCGGTGTCGACAAGCGGACGGCGCGCGAGGGCGCCCTCAAGCTCATGGACACCGTGGGCCTCGACCGCTCGATGGCCGACCGCTACCCGTCCCAGCTCTCCGGCGGCCAGCAGCAGCGCGTCGGCGTCGCCCGCGGCCTCGCCGTCGACCCGAACATCCTGCTCATGGACGAGCCGTTCGGCGCCGTCGACCCGCTCGTGCGGGACGACCTGCAGAAGGAGCTCATCCGCCTGCGCACCGAGCTCGACAAGACCGTCGTCTTCGTGACGCACGACATCGACGAGGCGTTCCTGCTCGGCGACCAGGTCGTGATCCTCGAGAAGGGCGGCCGCATCGCCCAGCAGGGCACCCCGCAGGAGATCCTCTCCAATCCGGCGAACGACTTCGTCCGCGACTTCGTGGGCGCCGACAAGGGCAAGCGCGCGCTGCACGTCGAGGACACCGGCACGGGACAGGTGCTCGTCGACCGCGACGGCCGGCTGGTGGGCGTGCTCGACGACGAGGGGCGCGCCGCCGCCCGATCCGCATCCGCTCCGACCGAGGCGGGGGCCGCGCACGCCCCCGGTGCCCCGGCGCAGGGTGCGGGACCCGCGTGAACTGGGTCATCGCCAACTTCGGCACGGTGCTCGACCTCGCCGTGACGCACATCTCCCTGGCCGCGCCGCCCATCATCGTGGGCCTCCTGCTCTCGCTCCCGTTCGGCTGGCTGGCCAACCGCTACCGGCCGGTCCGCGGACCCCTGCTGACGCTCGGCGGGATCCTCTACACGATCCCGTCGCTGCCCCTGCTGATCGCGATCCCCGTCATCATCGGCACCACGATCATCGACCCGGCGAACGTGGTCGT
Source organism: Clavibacter phaseoli (assembly GCF_021922925.1). Classification (NCBI taxonomy): domain Bacteria; kingdom Bacillati; phylum Actinomycetota; class Actinomycetes; order Micrococcales; family Microbacteriaceae; genus Clavibacter; species Clavibacter phaseoli. Next base: position 1,206,631 of record NZ_CP040786.1, on the reverse strand, counting down.
CGCGCTCACGATCTACGCGTTCGCGCTGCTCGTGCGCATCACCTCCGATGCCCTGGCCGCCGTCCCCGCGGACGTGAAGCAGTCGGCGACGGCGATGGGCTACTCCGGCTGGGCGCGCTTCTGGCGCGTCGAGCTGCCGCTCGCGGGACCCGTGCTTCTCGCCGGTCTCCGCGTCATCTCCGTCAGCACGGTGAGCATGGTCACCGTCGGCGCGCTGACCGGGATCCAGAGCCTCGGCACGATGATCCTCAGCGGGTACCGGCGCTCCTTCTACACGGAGATCCTCACGGGCGTGGTCGGCATCCTCCTGCTGGCGCTCGCCTTCGACCTCATCCTCCTGCTCGCCGGCCGCCTCCTCATGCCGTGGGCCTCGGCGACGTCCACCCCGACGCGGCGTCGCACGCGCCGCGCCCTGCTCGCCACCGAGGGAGGCGCCTCGTGAGCTTCTTCGTCGACGCGTTCGCGATCATCCTCGATCCGTCCCGGTGGACCGGGACCGGTGGCTTCGCCGTCGCCCTGCGCGACCACCTCTGGTACACGTTCCTGTCGATCGCGCTCGCCTCGATCGTCGCCGTGCCCGCCGGCCTGTACATCGGCCACACCGGCAAGGGGCGCAACCTCGCCGTCGGGTTCTCCGGAGGCCTGCGTGCCCTGCCCACGCTCGGCGTGCTGGTGCTCCTCGGCCTGTACTTCGGCATCGGGCTGACCGGCCCGATCGTGACCTTCGCGATCCTCGGCATCCCGCCTCTGCTCGCCGGCGTGTACGCGGGCGTCCAGGCCGTCGACCGCGCGACCATCGACGCGGCGCGCGCCGTCGGGCTGACGGAGTGGCAGATCCTCGGCCGCGTCGAGATCCCGCTCGCGCTGCCGCTCATCATCAGCGGGTTCCGCGCGTCGACGCTCCAGGTGATCAGCACCGTCACGCTCGGGGCCTACCTCGGGCTCACCGGCCTCGGTCCGTACATCTTCACCGGACTCACGACGCGGAACTTCCCGCTCATGCTCACCGGCGCGATCCTCGTGACCGCGCTGGCGCTCGTCGTCGACGCGGTCTTCGCGATCGTCCAGCGCGCCGTCGTCCCCCGCGGCGTCGTCGCCGCGTCGGGACGCACCCCCGACTCACCGCGGGCCTCGTCGAGGCCCGCGGTCAGCACCACTCCCTGAAAGGAACACAGCACATGACCCACAGCATCACCCGCCGGCTCCTCGTCGGCACCGTCGCGCTGGGCACCGCGATGGCCCTCGCCGGCTGCTCGTCCGGCGATCCCCTCGACACCTCGGGCGGCTCGGCCTCGGCCGCGCCCACCGACACGATCTCCGTCGGCTCCGCCGCCTTCGGCGAGAACGTCATCCTCGCCGAGGTCTACGCGCAGGCCCTCGAGGCCAACGACGTGAAGGTCACGCGCAACCTGCAGATCGGCGAGCGCGAGGTCTACCTCAAGGCGCTCGAGGAGGGGTCCATCGACCTCATCCCCGAGTACACGGGCAACCTGCTCTCGGCGTACGACACGGAGTCCACCGCGACCTCGAGCGACGACGTGTACGCCGCGCTCGGCGACGCCCTGCCGGACGGCTTCGAGGTGCTCGACGAGTCGCCCGCCGAGGACAAGGACTCCTACAACGTCACGAAGGAGTACTCGGAGACGAACGGCGTCACGAGCCTCTCCGACCTGAAGGGCAAGGGCGTCCGCGTCGGCGGCGGCGCGGTGCTGGGCGAGCGCGAGTACGGGATCCCCGGCCTCACGGGCACCTACGGCATCGACGCGAGCCTCGTCACCATCGAGGACCAGGGCGGCCCCAACACCGTCAAGGCGCTCCTCGACGGCCAGGTCGACATGGCGAACATCTACTCGACCACGCCGTCGATCCTCGACAACGGCTTCGTGACGCTGGAGGACCCCGAGAACCTCATCAAGGCGCAGAACGTCGTGCCGCTCGTCAACACGGCGAAGATGAACCCGGACGTCACCGCGATCCTCGACAAGGTGTCGGCCGCGCTGACCACCGAGGACCTCACCGAGATGAACCGCCGCAACCAGGGCGACGAGAAGGCCGAGCCGGCCGCGATCGCCGCCGACTGGCTGAAGGAGAAGGCCCTCTTCTAGAGGCGCCGACCGGGCGGAGACGCCCGGCACCCGCGAGGGGTCGACGCGCGAGCGCCGGCCCCTCGCGCCGTCGGTGCCCGGCCCGGGCACGACGGAGCATGATGGATCGACCGCACACGACCTTTCCCGACGGCAGGAGCCCGCGCATGGCCAAGAAGAAGTCCCCGACCGGAGAGGTCAGCGTCCTCGGCGCCGTGACCACGGTCGCCCGCGAGGTCCGCAAGCACAAGACGGTCGCCGAGTCGGCGCCGCACGGCCAGGGCGCGAACATCCCGCCCGCCCCCAAGCGCAGCCCCGAGGAGCTGAAGCGCGACATCCGCGCCGGGCGCGACGAGCTCGCGCGCACCGTCCGCGAGCTCGAGACGGCGCTCGACGTGCCGGCCCGCGCGTCCGAGCTCAAGGCCGACGCCTCTGCCCGCGCCCGCGCCCTCCGCGACGACGTCACCACGCGCGTCCGCACGACCGGCCGGGACGTCGCGCGCCGCACGCGCGCGTTCACGAAGGAGGACCCGGCCGTGGCCGCGTCGATCGGCGCGGGCGCGGTCGCCGTCGTCATCGCGATCGGCGCCGCGGTCGTCTCCGGCGGCCGACGCTGATCCCCTCGATCCGCTCCATCGCCACGGCGGTGCCGCCGACCGTCCTCGCCCAGGACGGCGTACGCGACCTCTTCGGCAGCCAGCCGGAGCTCGGGCGCCTCGGCACGCGGCTCGTGTCGGCGGCCTTCGGCGCGTCCGGCATCCGCACGCGCCACACGGTGCTCCGCGAGCTCGGCACGGCGCCGGGGATGGCGGGAGCCGACGCGCCGGTCGACGCGGACGACGGCGAGCCCGTCTTCTACGACCGGGCGAGCGGGCGGATCCTCACGCCGGGGACCGGCGCCCGCAACGACGCGTACATCCGCGAGGCCCCCGCCCTGCTGCTCGGCGCGGCGCGGCAGGCGCTCGACGAGGCCGACGGCGTCGAGGCGGCGGACGTCACGCACGTCGTCACCGTCTCCTGCACGGGCTTCTACGCGCCCGGCCCCGACTACGCCGTCGTGCGCGGACTCGGGCTCGGCGCCGCCACCCAGCGCTTCCACCTCGGCTTCATGGGCTGCTACGGCGCGTTCCCCGCGCTCCGCATGGCCGCCCAGTTCTGCGCGGCCGACCCCGACGCCGTCGTCCTCGTGGTCTGCGTGGAGCTCTGCTCGCTGCACCTGCACTCCTCGGGCGACGCCGACACGATCGTCGCCTCCTCCGTCTTCGGGGACGGGGCCGCGGCCGCCGTCGTCACCGCGCGGCCCGCGCCCGCCGGATCCACCGTCCTCGACCTCGACGCGTTCGAGACCGTCCTGACGCCCGTGGGCGAGGACGACATGGCGTGGACCATCGGCGACCAGGGCTTCGACATGATCCTGTCGAGCTACGTGCCGAAGATCATCGACGAGCACATCACGGGCGCCCTCGTGCCGCTGTGGGCCCAGGTGCCCGCGCTCGCGGGCGTCGCGCCCGGCGCGATCGAGGACTGGGCCATCCACCCGGGCGGCCGCAGCATCCTCGACCGCGTGGAGGACCGGCTGGACCTCGCGCCCGCGCAGCTCGCCGCCTCGCGGTCGACGCTCGCGGAGGTCGGCAACATGTCGAGCGCGACGGTGCTGTTCGTGCTCCGGCGGATCCTGCACCGGACGCCGCCCGCCGACGTGCCCGGCCGGCCGGACGTCGCGGAGTCCGCACCCGCCCCGGCGACCGGGCCCGGCGCGGGACGCGTGTGCGCCATGGCGTTCGGGCCCGGCCTCACGGTCGAGACCGCGCTCATGACCCGCCGGACCGCCTGATGGACCTCTCGCGGCGCGACGCCGGGCTCACCGAGCTCATGGACGACCCGGACTGCGATCCCGTCGCACTCGACCGCACCTACGCGCGGTTCGGCATCGTCAACCGCGTGGTCGCCGGATGGCGCGGGGTCTACCGGTCGCGGATCCGCCCGCTCCTGTCCGCGGAGCGGGAGACGACGCTCCTCGACATCGGCTCCGGCGGCGGCGACGTGCCGCTCGCCCTCGCGCGGTGGGCCCGGCGCGACGGGCTGCGGCTGCGCGTGACGGGCACCGACCCGGATCCGCGCGCCGCCGCCTTCGCGGGCGCCCGGCCGCGCGACCCCGACGTCGAGTTCGTCGCCGCGTCGAGCGGGGACCTCGTCGCCGCGGGCCGCCGGTTCGACCTCGTGACGAGCAACCACGTGCTCCACCACCTCGACGAGGCCGCGTTCGACGCGCTGCTGGCCGACTCCGCCGCGCTCGCCCCGCGCGCGATCCACGGCGACATCGCGCGCGGCCGCATCGCCTACGCGCTCTACGGCCCCGCCTCCCGGCTCGTCGCGCGCGGCTCCTTCGTGCACGTCGACGGGCTCCGGTCGATCCGGCGCAGCTGGACGCCCGTCGAGCTCGCCCTCCGCGTGCCCGCCGGCTGGCGCGTCGAGGGGGCCGTGCCGTTCCGCGTGCTCGTCGTCCGCGACCCGTCGGCGGGCCGCGCCGGCCCCGTCGGGCGCCCGGGCCGATGACGCGCGTCGACGCGCTGGTCGTGGGCGGCGGGCCCGTCGGGATCCACCTCGCCGCGCTCCTCGCGCAGGCCGGGCTCGACGTGCGGGTGTGGGAGGCGCGGACGGCGCCGGCCCTGCTGTCGCGGGCCATCGGGATCCACGCGCCGTCGCTCGACGCGTTCGACCGGCTCGGCGTCGCGGACGAGATGGTCGCCCAGGCGGTCCTCGTCCGGACGGGCATCGCGATGGGCCCCCGCGGGGAGCTCGGGCGCGTCTCGTTCGCCGGGGTCTCGACCACGCACCCGTACGTCGCGGCGCTGCCGCAGTGGCGCACCGAGGCGATCCTCGCCGCGCGACTGGCCGCCCTCGCGCGGGACGCGCTGCGGCGCGGGGTGACGCTCACGGCGCTCGACGCGGATCCCGTCGGGCTGCCGGGCGGCGTCGTCCGCGCGACGGGCGAGGACGCCGACGGAGCGTCCGTCGAGGTCACCGCGTCCCTCGTCATCGGCGCGGACGGCCCGCGCGGCGCGGTCCGCGGGCTCCTCGGGATCGGCGTCGACGAGCGCCCCCTGCCCGACCGCTTCCTCATGGGCGACGCGCCCGACCGCACCAACGGCGGCGACGACGCGGTCGTCACGCTGCACCCGGACGGCGTCGTCGAGTCCTTCCCGCTGCCGGGCGGTCTGCGCCGCTTCGTCGTGGGCCTCCGCGACGGGGAGCGCGACGGGGATCCCGCCAACGTGCTCGCTCGCGCGGTGGGGGAGCGCACCGGGCACGACGTGTCGGCCTCGGAGCTGGATCCCGTCAGCGGCTTCGGCGTGCGTCGGCGCCTCGCGCGCCGCATGGTCGCCGGACGCGGCGTCCTCATCGGCGACGCGGCCCACGAGATCAGCCCCATCGGCGGGCAGGGCATGAACCTGGGCTGGCTCGACGCGGACGCCCTCGCGCCGATCCTCGTGGACGCCGTCCGCGGGCGCGGGGGCGTGCCGGATGCCACGCGCCTCGCCCGCTGGGAGCGCGACCGGCTCGCCAGCGCGCGCCGCGCCGCCGTCCAGTCGGAGATCAACACGGCGCTCGGGCGTCCCGTCCGCGGGCTCACCCGGATCGTGCGCGATGCGGGGCTGCGCGCGGTGCTCGCCTCGCCCGCCGCGGCCGGTCTGGCCTCCGTCTACGCCATGGGGCGGGACGCGGGCGCGCGCGTCAGGTGAGGCGGGTGGCGTTCAGCGCGATCTGGGCGACGAGCAGCAGCGACGCCGCCATGATCAGCTGGAACAGCAGGCGCCCCGGCGGCCGGGTGACGACGCGCACGGCACCCCACGCGGCGATGCCCAGCGTGACGACGAGCCCCGCGACCGCGAGCGGCGTGATCGCGTGCGCCGGATCCGCGAGCACCGGGCCCACGGCGACGATGACCGCACCCAGCGCGAGCGCCCCGAACGCCACCAGCCCGGACGGCACGCGCCCCAGGCGGTGCGGCAGGCCGCGGACGCCCGTGCGCGCGTCGTCCTCGAGGTCGGGCAGCACGTTGGTGAAGTGGATGGAGACGCCGAGCACCGCGCCCGTCGCGACGGCCCACGCGGCGGCGAGCGCGGGATCCTCGGCGCCGAGCGCGACGACCGTCGGCAGGATCCCGAAGGCCACGACGAAGGGCACCACGCTCGCCGCGGTGCGCTTCAGCCCGGCGTTGTATGCCCAGCCGGCGCCCACGAGCACGACGTGCGCCAGCAGGAAGGCGGGCCCGAGCGCGGCGGACGCGACGAGGCAGGCCGCCGCCGTCGCGAGGGCGGCCGCCCGCACCTGGCCGACCGTGATCTCCCCGCGCGCGACGGGCTTGTCGGCCCGCGCGACGCTGCGGTCGCGCTCGGCGTCGATCCAGTCGTTGGAGAGCCCGATGGACAGCTGCCCGAGGAGCACGGCCAGCGCCACGGCGACGACGCGCCCGACCCCGTAGCCGAGCGCGACCGCGAGGCCCGCGGCCAGCACCGTCACGGTGGCCGTCGGCCCCGGGTGCG